>CAJAQB010000001.1 GCA_903943975.1 Synechococcus lacustris
AGCCCGGTCTCAGGGCAGCGCTCAATCACCGCTGAAAACGTGTGCATGGTGGTGGACTCCGTCTGGCCATTCTGCTGCGGACATCCCAGGAATGAAAGGCCCCAGCCCCCCGAACCTGCCGGCAAGGCCTGTGGTGAATGACCTGCTGACCTTGCATTTGGCACATCGGCTGGAGCGTTTCCCGACAGGCGGCGACACCGGTCTCGATGCTAATTGACATCAAACAACAGAGCAACGAATCACCCGAACTGGGCTTCCACCTGCTCAATCAGTGCCTCTGCTTGGGTGCATCCTCGTAGCGGTAGAAGCTCGGTTATACCCACACCCCGTGTGACTTCATGAGTAATCACTGAGCAGCACGCCCTGGATGATGGCCTCATGCACCAGGGATCCAGGCTCACGCAAGCGACGTGCGGCTTCTCCGCTGGAGTGGAGCACCAGATCGACCGACAGGTCAGGTTGGGCTACTGCTCCCCAGAGTTCCGCAAGCAAGGCAAAGCGGTCTTGCCCTGCAAGCCAGGCATCTGGAGCCGTGATCAGCAGGTCGACATCTGAAGCAGCACGAGCCTCTCCTCGAGCTCTATGGTGGCTTGGCTTGAGAGGGAAAAAGTGCAGATATGCAGATACGAGGGATAACAAGTGCAGATAAGAGGGGTGACAATTTTTCTGAACCCTGGGGCAGCGGCTCGAAATCAATGGATACTTAAAGGGCAAGGATCCCTGTAGGCAGTATTTACAAAATCAAAATGAAAACCAACTCCACACCACCCCGCGCATACGACGACCTCCAGGCCCATCTTGCAAAGCTAAATCATTACGGGCTTCTTCATACGATCGACATCCCGGTCAACAAAGACCGCAACCTTCATCCCCTAGTACGCTGGAGTTATGTTTCACAGCTTGAATCCCGCGAACGAAAGGGATTCTATTTCACCAATGTCACTGACAGCAACGGGGTGAACTACAAGGGAAACTGCGATGTTTGCGTTGCAACAACCGCAGGAAATGAGCAGATCTATGCTGTTTCGATGGGCCTTGATGCTCAATTTGATGTAAAGAATCCCGAGATCGACGTCCCGGCTCTCAGCCAGGCCATAGCAGATAAATGGGCGCAAGCCTTTAGCAATCCGGTGGCCGCAGTCGAGGTAACCGCTGAAGAAGCACCTGTTCAGGAAATCATCATCACCGGCGAAGATCTCATCGGCAACGACAAGGGGCTTGCATCATTGCCGATCCCGAATAACACCCCTGGTTTTGATACTGCACCGTATTTTTCTGCGGGACTCTGGGTCACAAAACCGCTAGATGGCGAACGGGAAAACATCTCTCAAAACCGTACTAATATCAAAGCTTCAAATCGTATGTGCGGGATGTGGCTGATCCAGACCGGCGGCGATGCCCATAAAAATTGGGAAACCTATAAGAAGGCCGGCAAGAAAATGCCAGTTGCGCTGGTTGTCGGGGCTCCTCCCTCCCTCCAGCTTATCGGCCCGCAAAAAACACCGGGCAACATCGATGATTTGGATGTGGCCGGAGGTCTTGTCGGAGCACCGATCCGGAAAGTGCGTTGCAAGACTGTCCCTCTCTTTGTCCCGGCTGATGCAAATATCGTTATCGAAGGCTGGGTCGACCCAGAAGTCCTCGAAATGGAGGCGCCCTTCGGCGAATCCCACGGCTACATGAGCATCGAGGAATACAACCACCGGATCGAGGTGACCGCAATCACCCGCCGGAAACATGCCATCATCACCTCGATGATCTCTCAGATGGCACCCTCTGAATCAGGCGTCATCAAGCGACTCAACTACGGCGCCATAACCTTAAATTTCCTCAAAAATACGCTCGGAATAAATCAAGTACTTAAGGTAGATTTGCACGAGGCTATGGTCGGCGTGTCACGATTTACGGTAATAGTTTTTGAGCGCAACACGCCAAAAACAGAAATTTGGCGGGGCCTTCGCGGAGCAACCGTAGCCATGCGCTCGGTGGGCAAGATCACAGTGGCAGTGGACGAGGATATTGATCCCACAAACCTTGAAGAAGTCCTCTGGTCGATTGCCTACCGCGCCCACCCGAAGCAAGATTACGAAATCCTTGACTATCAGGCAAACGGCCATGCGCCGAAGCTACGGCATATGTTCTGGGAGTCGCTGGTCATGATTGATGCCACGCTCAAATACGATATGGCTCCGATCGCCCTGCCAAAAAAAGAATTTATGCTCGAGGCAAAGGACCTCTGGGAAAAAGCGGGATTACCTCCTGTCCGACCTGCCCGGAAATGGTTTGGCTACAGCCTGGGCGACTGGTGCGATGAGTGGGATGCGTGCGCCCAGCGGGCCGTCGATGGCAAATGGCTCCTCAATGGCATTCGGACACAAAAAAGCGTGAGCACCGACGACATTGGCGGGCCAACCACTGGGATCCCCCGACACGCCACCGCTATCTACGACGAAAAAACCGGTGAAATCCGGTATCCAAAAGGATTTCCGGTGACAGATGACGCGATTCCAGACTTCTCTGCCAAGGATCTCTCTGAGTTCTGACCCCCTCTCTGCAAGGAGCCTCATGAAAAAGCGCTTAATTGTCGGAATCACTGGGGCCTCAGGGACGATATACGGTGTTCGTCTTCTTGAGATCCTTCGGGAAATCGGCGGGATCGAAACCCACCTCATTACATCTAAGGCCGTTGAACGAACCACCAGCGAGGAAGGGGGGCGACCGATAAAAGAGATCAAAGCGCTGGCAGACGTCGTCCACGACGAACAGGATATCGGTGCCTCGATCGCAAGCGGTTCCTTCCGCACGATGGGGATGATCGTCGCGCCCTGTTCGGTGAAGACGATGTCGAGCATCGCAAATTGCATCACTGGGTCGCTGATGACGCGAGCTGCCGATGTCGTGCTAAAGGAACGCCGTCGCCTTGTCCTGATATTTCGCGAAACGCCCTTCCACCTCGGGCACCTGCGCAACCTGACCGCCCTTACAGAAATGGGAGCCATCATCGCCCCCCCGATCCCATCGTTCTACCATCAGCCACAAACGGTCGGCGACATTGTCGATCAGTCGGTCCGTCGCGTCCTCGATCTTTTTGATCTTGACGTTCCAGGCATCAAACGCTGGAAAGAAACCCTCTCCAAAAGCGATCCCTGAAAAAAAGCGCAGCGGAAAAATAAAATCAATTCTTTCGGCAAAAAACCAACCAAAAAGAATTAACAATGAAACAACAGTCCCTCAGCGATTTCGTAAACGACCTCGAAAAGATCGGCCAGCTAGTCCGCATCCGTGAGGAAAAGCGGGTTGACGAACTTCCGCAGATCATGGAGCAGAATCCCGACAAGGCCGTTCTTGTCGAAAAGGTCAAGGATTCGGAATTCCAGTTCCTGGCAAATGCCTACTCCAACAGAATCCAGTATGCCCATGCGCTGGCATGCCAGGGCGATGAACTGGCGCAGGAAGTGGCGAAGTTTGGAACGAGGACATTCCAACCGGTTTTGGTGCCAACGGCTCCTTGCAAGCACGTTATTATAAAAGGGAACGATGTCGATTTGACAAAGCTCCCGCTGTTTCTGCACCACGACCACGACGGCAATGCGTATCTGCAAGATACCAGTGTCATCTCGCGAGACCCGGACACGGGACTCATGAACTGGGGCATCTATCGTCTGATGTTCCGGTCAAAAAATGAAACAAATGTGGACATGCGCAACGACAGCCACAAGGCGCGGGTCCACGCAAAAAAATACCAGGCGAAAGGCGTGGATATGCCGGTCGCCATTGTCATCGGGGGGCCGACGCTCGATAAAATCGCTTCCATGTATACCATACCAGGCGTCGACGACTGGGACGTGCTTGGCGGGTTTTATGGCGAGCCTGCCAAGTTGGTGAAATGTGAAACCAATGACTTAACTGTTCCTGCAAACGCCGAAATCGTCCTGGAAGGAAGAATCCTGACAACCGAGGGATGGATCTACGACGAAGGCCCCTATGGCGAATTCACGGGAACTTACGGAGGTGGCTTGCCCGAAAACTGCCGCATGGTCGTGGATTGTGTCACCTATCGTAAAAATGGCATCTACCAGCACGCCACGATCGGCGGGCTTCATCCCGGGAGAACGGATATGGCGGTTTGGAATGCCACGATAGAAGCCGATATTTATAAGGCGCTTGAAAATGCCGGCATCCAAGTATTGAATGTTTACCTTCCTAACAACGGCTCCACAAACATCGCGTATGCAAGAATTAAGACTGTTGGAGGTGGCGACGCCAAGCAGGCCCTTGGAATCATGCTCACCTGTTCGCGGCAGTGGCTGCCAAAGATAGCCTACGTTTTCGACGATGACGTTGATATCTTTGACCCCGACCGGGTGATGTGGGCTCTTGCATGGCGGTTGGATCCGGCCAAGGATATTATGGTTATGCCCGAGCAGAATGTTTTGCCGCTTGAGCCGATGTGCATGACCAACAAGCCACCGGTTCACCTCGCAAAAGTCGGTTTCGACTGCACGATCCCTGTGGTGGGCGATGTCGATCGCCTCTCCTTTGCCGCTTGCACCGTGACGGAACCGCTCGGCGATGTTCCGAAGGATCTGAAAATCATGACTGAGGCCGAACTCGTCGCTGCCATGACGAAGCATATCGAGGAGGCTCCCCGCACCTGGCACGAAATCCTCAAGCACTTCCACGGCCAGCCGTATCCCAACATCTACCGCGCTTTCGGCGAGCTGCGCCACAAGCTCGGGCGCATGGCTGACGAGAGACCGGCCTATCCCTATGCCTTTTCCGAGAGTTGTTTTGTCTATAATGAGAAATAGGATCCCATGAAAACAGTTCGCGGTATCTTCATGCGGGGAGGAACCAGTAAGGGTGTCTATTTCCACGCCAAGGATCTTCCCAGTGATCCGAAATTGCGAGACAAAGTGATTCTAGATGTCTATGGCAGCCCCGACATTACTGAGATTGATGGTCTTGGTGGGGCAGATGTTTTGACAAGTAAGACCGCCATCATCGAGCGAAGCGCAAGGAAAGATGCCGACGTGGATTACACTTTCGGTCAGGTAATGTTTACGGAGGCGCTGGTCGATTATCGCATCAATTGCGGCAACATTTCAGCAGGGGTGGGACCGTTTGCCGTGGACGAGGGATTAGTTGATGATGCGGTGGAGCCGATTACGAGGGTGAGAATTTATAATACCAATACCCAGAAGATTCTCATCGCCGAGGTACCGGTGAAAAACGGCAAAGCGGTCGTTGAGGGGGATTACAGCATCAGCGGAGTTCCGGGAACCGGGGCAAAAATAACGCTTGATTTTTCCCAAACAGTAGGCAGCCAGGGCATGGGGCTTCTGCCGACCGGCAAGGTGAGCGAAAAGTTGACGGTGAAGGAAGTAGGCACATTCGATGTTTCCATCGTGGACGCAGCTAATCTTGCCGTGTTTGTCCCTGCCGAGGCTGTAGGCCTGAGCGGCAAGGAACGCTTTGAAGAAATCCTGGATCACAAAAAACTCGGGGAAATCGCAGACAATATTCGTGGAACCGTGGGTGTAAAACTGGGGCTATATCCGGATCTTAAAAGCTTTTTAAGCATCAACCCAACCATGCCGTTCTGTATCTTTGTTCACCCGCCTGTCGATTATGTCAACTACGAGAACGGAGACCCCGTTCTTGCCTCTTCACAAGATCTCAGGGGGCTGATTCGATTTGCAGGAGCTTTCCATCATGCCTATTCAGGAACCGGTGCCGTCTGCACGGCGGTGGCGGCCCGCATCGAAGGGACAACGGTTCATGATGCTGTTCCCAAAGAACGCATGAACGAGCCAATCATCAGCATCGGGCATCCTTCGGGCATCATCGAAGTCGAAATTAGAGTTGAGAAACAGGGTGATGATTACAAAATTCTTCGGGCAGCCTACGGTCGCACCTCTCGCAGAATCATGGAAGGCACTATCCACTTGAAGCCTTGGGCGGAGAGAATCGCTGAGTTGCGATGATTTTAGCCAGCCTCAACAATTGAGAATCATGCCAAACCCGCGCACTTACACCGATCTCAACGAACACCTGACAGCACTGAAGAAGGAGGGCTTGCTCCATATTATAGATATTCCGATCAATAAAGACAAACACCTTCACCCGCTGGTCCGCTGGCAGTTCCGTGGAGGGATCACATCAGCTGAACGCAAAGGGTTCCACTTCACGAATGTGACCGATGGGGCCGGCACTAAGTATGGAGGATCATGCGCGGTCGGAGTGCTGGCCTCCAACCAGCGCATTTACGAAGTCGGAATGGCGGCCACGGCAATGGAGATCGGGCCCAAATGGCTCGCGGCCATGGCCAATCCAATCCCGCCACGACTCGTCACAAACGCAGAGTGCCAGGAGGTGGTGATTGCGCGTTCAGAGATCTGCGACAGCAATGGCCTTGATCTCCTACCTGTCCCGATTTCAACCCCGGGGTTCGATGTGGCCCCCTACTTCACCGCCGGGTGCTGGATTACAAAAGACCCGGATACGAATATCCAAAATATGGGAGTTTATCGCGGGCACATCAAGTCCTGCGACCGCATAGGAGTGATGATGGAGATGTCCACCCTAGCCGGGGGCTATGTGCATTGGAAAAAGTATCAGGCAGCGGGACAGAGGATGCCCGTGGCTCTGGTCCTAGGAGCGCCTCCGATCGTGGAGTTTACCGGCCCGCAGAAACTTCCGTTGGGGCAGGATGAACTCGGAGTCGCTGGCGCATTGGCGGGTGGAGCAATCAATGTTGTTCGTTGTAAAAGCGTTGATCTGGTTGTTCCGGCGGAGGCTCAAGCCATCATTGAGGGCTGGATTGATACCGATATCCTCGAGCCCGAGGGGCCGTTTGGCGAGAGCCACGGTTATATGCAAATCGAGGAATATAACTTCGTCATGCATGTCGAAACGATCACCTTCAGACGCAATCCCATCATCACCTCAATGATCTCCCAGGTGACACCAAGCGAGTCTAGCGTTATCAAAAAACTTGCCTACGAACCGATCTTTCTCGACCATCTGCGCAACCATCTCAACATCAAATCAGTCCAGCGCATTTCGATGCACGAACCGCTCACGAACCTGCGCAAGGTTATCTCGGTCGTACTTGATCGCAACGTGACACAAACAGAGGTTTGGCGCGCTCTTCAAGGGCTGTCATCCCTACAGCCAGCGGTCGGGAAGATTTGTGTAGCCGTGAATGAGGACATCGACCCAGACAACTCCGACCAATTGCTATGGGCGATTGCCTACCGCGCAAACCCAGTATCAGACATTCAGATCCTGAACTATCGCTCGCCGGGGCACGTACCTAGAACCGCCTCAACCGGCACGGAATCGACGCTGTTTATTGATGCCACGCTGAAATCCGATTTCCCGCCTGTCGCCTTGCCCAAAAAGGAATTTATGGAGGAAGCCAAGCTGATCTGGGAACAGTTAGGTCTGCCCCCGCTTCATCCCGAAACGCCGTGGCATGGTTACGACCTCGGACAGTGGTGCCAGGAATGGGATGAAATGGCCGCCAAAGCCACCGCCGGAAATTGGAAGGAAAACGGGGCCCGCGCCCTCTCGCTGCGTACGCACTTGGATGACCCCCAAGCGGAAGCCGCTGGAATCATCGCCGAATTGCGCTCAAAAGATTGCCCAACCCCTTCGCCTATCGCAAATACCTAGCCAAGCCTCCCGCCATCACTACGGCGTTTGGCAGCAGTAAGACTGCATCACTAGACCCTGGGATTTTCGGCGTGGCCGCCGGGGTGGGTCAACGCCCAATGGCAGCACCAGTCCCCCCAGCAGCAGTCCCTCTGCTCACCATTACCGCTGCAAAGAAATTGGTTACTATGCCCGTGCCAAGGAGCTATTGCGGCAGGGACACAGCTATCTCGATGGCAACGGGGATGGGGTGGCTTGCTCTAGCGATTAAGCCGCTGCATCTGCCAGGTCACATAGGTGCCCACCGGACTCCAGAGCAGATAGGGAATCAACAGCAACCAGGCGGGCTGGGACAGCGGTGCCACCAGCAGCGCTAGGGCTACACCCCAAACCCAGCCCGCAAAACCAAGCACCGTGCCATTGCCTAGGCAGCGGGTACGACAGATCAGCCAGGTGTAGCTCTGCACCAGCACCAGTAATCCCAGATAGCCACCCATCAGCCCCCAGCTTGGGCTTGCCGACCAGCTGAGCAAAGCTGAGAAGTAAAAACAGGCATAGATGCTGATCCAGATCAATGGGATCAAACCTTCAAAGCTGAGCCAATCGGGACGCCGCAGGCGCAGGAACCAGGCGAAATCCTCACGGCTGGGATTCAGTGCAGCCGCAACGGCCACCAGCACCAGCAGGAGTACCAACGCAACGGCCACAGCCCCTTCCTCTGACCACAAGAGCCTGGCCAACAGATTTTATGCAAAAACCGAATAAACAGCCAACACTGCTGAACAGCGGCAGGCTGGTGGTAGTGGCGCTGTGCTGATGGCCCGGACCTTACTGCTGCTAGCCCTAGCCGTTACGGCCTCTCTGGGCTCTACGGCCCTAGCCCAGCAGCCCGTACGGCCGCTGCCACGGCTGGGTAGCTGCCCGATTGGGTACTACAGCTCCGGTAGCTATTGCGTGCCCTCCAGCGCTGGCAACAGCCGTGGCGCCATTGAAAAAACAGGCAACAGCTGTCCGATTGGTTTTTATAGCGCTGGTAACTACTGCCTCAGCAGTCCACAAAACGAACGGGAGGCAATCCAGAAAACCGGCAATTCCTGCCCAATCGGCTGGTTTAGCTCCAGCAGTTACTGCGTTAAAAGCCGTTGATGCCGGCAGAAGACCTACCGGCGGACCTAGAGGCGGACCTACCGGCAGGCCCCCGGCAGAACTGCCGCCTTAAGCAGCAATGGCCACAGGCTCTCGCTCCTCTGGGGCCCGTGCCACTGGCGCCTGCTCCTCTAGGGCTGAACCTTCTGGGATTTCCGGATAGATCAAATCCGCCGCCTGCCTGGCATCTCTGAGCACTTGAAATAGCAGCTTGGGCGATTGCTTGAGTAGGTCAATCTAGTGGCCGAGGTAGGCGTGTTCGGCGACGATTAGGTATGCGCCCGCCTACGTAGTTGACACCGGGCACTTTCGTTTTCACGTGGTCGATCCAGGAATCGGGAACATGAGCTGTATCTGGCTCCAGGCCCTCAGCCCTCATCGCTCGGCTCCAGCGCCCTTTCCAGCTCAGTGCCCTGCAGGATGCGCAGCTCGCCATCCATCTCCACGGCGATGCCGGTGCCGGTCTGGCGGGCCAGCTCCCGGGCCCGCTGTCCGGCACGGAGCAAGGCAACGGAGACGTGTTGCAGGTCGGGGTCCTGGCGCTCGGTGGTGAATCCTGCTGTCATGGTCGGCCTCCTTCGCTGAGCAGCCTCGGGGCTGGTCCACCATTATCGATCGTCTGCCACTCGTTGACCAACTGCCGGTACAAGCCCTCGTAGTTTCTGAGCCCAGCCTTCAAGCGCCTGGCGATGACATCCGGAGGGATCGCATGTCCACCCTGTCGTACGCGAAGTTGAACTCGGGCCGTCGCTTGCTCCACCGATCGCAGCTGGAGAAAGACCAGCTTCACTGAGTATCCCAGGCTTTGCCAGGAGCTGATCCGATGGACATAAGCCTTGCCTGAAAGCGTGGTTTCAAACGCAAAGCTGATCCCAGCTGCCCCGCAGCGATCGATCTCCTCCAGCATCAGCCGCCCCGCCCGCCGGGCTGCAAGTTCCGGCGCAAATGGCGACAGACCGGCGGCGATCAGATCAGCATTGATGAAGGTGGTAATGCCAACCTCCAACGGCAGATATTCACGGGCAAACGTGGTTTTGCCGGCGCCATTGGGTCCGGCGATGATGATGATTCTTTTCTCAGCCACTCAACCCCCCGATCATCTCCAGGATCCGATCTGTCACCTGTTTCAGCTCGGCATCAATCTCTTCCAGGGGCCTTGGCGGTGTGAACACGTAGAAGTGTCTATTGAATGGAATCTCGTAGCCCTTCTTGGTCTTGCTGTGGTCTATCCAGTCGTCGGGTACGTGGGGCAGTACCTCTCGCTCGAAGTAGGTCTCCACGTCTTCTGACAGCGGCACGCTCTCTGTGTCTCTCAGGCTGCTGTCGACCTGGGGCTTCCCTTTCGCTTTGCCCTTTTGCCCCAAAAGAACGTTCCCTGCCTCGTCTCTCACTGGCCTCTCAACCGTGATCGTGCGGTAGCTAAAGGCTTCATTGCGGAAAATCTTGCTGATTGGCTTGCCATCCTTTGGGTTATGGCTGACCAAGTGCTCCTCAGCAATGCTCAGCATCCCCCCAGTGCCTGCTGTGGGGTCGTACAGGCTGCGAACGATGCCTGGTTGGGTCAGGGCGTCGTCGTCTTCGATAAAGATGAGGTTCACCATCAACCGGATGACCTCGCGGGGTGTGAAGTGCTCACCAGCGGTCTCATTCGATAGTTCCGCGAACTTCCGAATCAGCTCCTCAAACACCAACCCCATCTGGGCGTTGCTGACCGTTTCGGGGTGCAGGTCAATCTGACCGAACTTCTCCGTGACCAGGTACAGCAGGTTGGCCTTGTCCAGCTTTTCCACCTGAAGGCTGAACTCAAAGCTCTCAAAGATGTCCCGAACTGCTGGGCTGAACCCTTGGATGTAGCTCCGTAGGTTCTCGGCGATGTTGTCGCCGTCACCCATCAGCCGCTTCATGTCCAGCGGCGTGGTGCTGCAGAAGTTATGGCCAGCCTTGCGGAGCAGGAAAGGCTCCGGGTCAAGTCCCTGTCCCTCCCGTAGGGCCTTCTCCTCCAGTACCGCCGCCTTGGTCGGCTCCAACACACAGTCCAGGCGCCTCAAGACGGTGAAAGGCAGGATGACCTTGCCGTAGTCGCTTTGCTTGTAGTCGCCCCGGAGTAGGTCGGCTACTGACCAAATAAAGGCAGAGAGGTTGGTTGCGGCCAAGCAGCGCCCAGGCAGTGCCCCCATCTTGTATGCAGGCCTTTCAATCTGCTATGGCCTTTGGACTTTCCCCGGCTTTTAGGTGTTGGCTCCAAGGTGCAGGCAGAAGGCCTAGGAGCAGGCCCCCGGCAGAACTGCCGCCTTAAGCAGCGATAGCCACGGCTGGCCCCACTGGGGCTGGCTCTGGAACAGGGGCTTCCTGCCCCTCTGGGGCTGAACCTTCTGGGATTTCCGGATAGATCAAATCTGCCGCCTGCCTGGCTTCCCTGAGCACTTGAAATAGCAGCTTGGGCGATTGCTTGAGTAGCTCAATCCAGTGGCCGAGATAGGCGTGTTCGGCGACGATTAGGTATGCGCCCGCCTACGTAGTCGGAGCAATCGTCATCCTCGCTTCGGGTCTACGAGGGCAAGTGTGGCTGGCAGTTTGATCACCGCTATTCATCCTTTGAGAATGGTGACTACATGCCCCTTCCGGACAGCCTCAAGGATTCCGTATTTGAGATAGAAACGGAGTACCACCTCTTGGATGATCAGTTCAATGAGATCCTCAAAGGATACAAATCAACTTTTTGGGGGTCGCTGAACGCATTTCTAGGATTCAGAAGAGTTAGCAGGTCAACGGATGAGCGGACAATGGTCGCGTGCATCCTGCCGCCTCAGCCCTCGACCTATGGCTGGATATTAAGTCTTGGCATGTCTGCAGAATACATGGCAGCCCTTTGCGGGGTATAGAATACTTTAACGTTTGACTATCTGCTGCGTAATAGTCTTAGCCAGCCAAGCATTCCCCAAGGAGTTGTCGAGCAAGTCGCCGTTCCTGATTCTTCCTCTGTAGATTTCTATTTTGTAGTACCAAGAGTACTTGAGCTTTCTTACACCAGTCTTTCGTTGAAGCCCTGGGCCCAAGACATCGGCTACGACGGCCCACCCTTCTTCTTCGATCCCGAACGCCGCGCCCTGCTGCGGGCCGAACTCGATACCTACTACGCCCACCCCTACGGCCTCACTCTCGACGAGCTGCGCTACATCCTCGATCCCGCTGATGTGATGGGCCCCGATTACCCCAGCGAAACCTTCCGCGTACTCAAGAATAACGAGATCCGCCAGTTCGGCGAGTACCGCACACAGAGGTTGGTGCTGGAGGCGTGGGATCGGTTGTTTGGGGGTGGGTGATGGGTTGCAGCCCTCTCTAGAGTTACCGCAGAGGCGAAGCATCGAATGAACAGCCAGCTGGATCGCATCACCATGAATCCTGCCGTTTGCCACGGCAAACCCACCATCCGCGGTCTGCGCTACCCCGTGGATGTGGTGCTTGATCTGCTCGCTGCGGGCATGAGCGTGGCGGAGATCCTTGCCGATTACCCCGATCTCGAAGCCGCTGACATCTCCGCCGTCTTGTCCTACGCCGCCCAGTTGTCACGGGTTCAGAGCGTTGAGCTGCTGTCTGCATGAAGATCCTGCTGGACGCCCAGTTGCCTCGCTCACTGGTTCGGATTCTCCAGGCCGAGGGTTGCGATGCCGTGCACACCATTGATCTTCCTGAAGGCAACCGCAGTACGGATTCATCGATCAGTGCAAGGGCTGATGATCAAGGTCGCGTGGTTTTCAGTAAGGATGCCGACTTTATTCAGAGCCTGCTGTTACAGGGATCTCCCAGGAAGCTGCTCGTCGTCGCAACAGGCAATATCAGCAACAAGGAGCTGTCTACGTTGTTGATCCGTTGGCTCCCATCACTGAAAGATCTGTTCCTAAGCCACGACCTGATCGAGTTGCATCGATCAGCATTGATCATCCGGCGTTGATCTTTCGGTATTGATCTTTCTGGCCGCCGTCGATAACGCCGCCGCCTTCATCCCGGCACTGGAGTGGCTGGCTAACGAGATCCTCGGCAACATCCTTACCCACGCCGCAGCAGAAACCCCCGGTGTGGTCTGCGCCCAGTACCGCCCCAAGCAGCAACGCTTCGACATCGGCATCTGCGACATGGGCCGCTGTCTGCTCGGCTCCTACGAAATCGTGCGCCTGAATGGCGGCACCTATCAGATCTGGACGGGGGATGTGGTCTATGAACTCAACAAGGGCAAGCGGCGGCCCGGTTTCCAGGGCATGCCGCCGCTACTCGGCACGGGGGTGGAGTGCCTGTTCCTCAATCAGCTAACGGAATTCGCCAGCGACAGCGGCCTCGATCTGGCCAGTGAATGCATCCACACCGGCGGTCGAGCGCCCGCCAAACTTCTGCGCCGCAAAATCCAGGGCCTCCTGCCCGCCATGGACGGGGAACCCTTGATCCTGGATTTCTCCGGTGTCAAATCCGCCGCCAGCAGCTTTCACGACGAACTGCTCGGACGTCTCGCGGCAGAAGACCCCCGCGGTCAGGCCATGGCCAACGTCGTGGTGGCGCAGCGGTTGGGGCGGCAGATCAGCGGCTGACGGTTTTGACGGTTTGACATAGGATCAGCCCATGAGCGCGATCAGCCCAGCCCTCCTCAACGACGTGACTGCTGCCCTGCGGGATGCAGGCCGCAGCGACCTGGTTGAGCGCCTAATGGCAAGCGCTAAGGCAGACACGCTCACCAGCACGCAAGCTGCCGCACTGCTTGGCGTGGCTTCCGCCAACACCGTGAAGAACTGGCTGGATGGCGGCTATTTCCCAGGAGCGTTTCAAACCCCAGGCGGTCACTGGCGTTTTTCCCGCGAAGACGTCGAATCGGTCAAAATGCGCATGGAAGAACTTCGTGCCCGCAATCGACACGGGGATCTCATGCCAGTGGGAGGGGATGAGGACAGCGTTCATCCACCTCTGCCCTGAGGTTTCAGCCATCCGCTGAGCCGGCCTTCACAGATCAAATACACACCTGGTCTTTATCGGCAGCGAAGACCGGCATCGCCGACGAAGTCGGCACCGCCAGTAACGACGACAAGGTGGGCTACGTAGGCACGGTAATTCGGAACAAGCTGCTGGAGTCCAAAACCCTGCAGCTTCAAGCAGCCAGCAACAGCAGAGAACAGTTCGCCAGCTCACCGGACCTCGCTCGGGCTCAACAGGACGCAATCATCGACGCCCTTGACGCCCACCAGGCCATGAACAGCCAAGCATTGAATAGCCCATACCTTCAGAGGCGAATGCTGGAGATGCTGCTGGGGAACTTCAATCTCTGGGAAGGGCTCAGGGAGAAAGCCCTCAGTTAGCTCCCGGCCAATAGCGTCTGCGTAGTTGAAACCGATCAACCAGAGCCAGGACGTTGCAAAACGCAGGGGCTCCCCTTGCTGTTACTGGATCTTTGCTTTGCAAGTGCAGATTCCTGCTCACTGGCGAGTTGCTGCGAACCGATCACCCCTCCCTGATCCGCTGAGTGGATCCGTGGCGAACCTGAGGGAGGTAGCATTAAAGTGTTGCTCGCATTGGAATCCAGTGAATGATTCCATCTAGATTGGCACCTCTGGCTCTCTTGGGGTATGTGATGTTGCGCGGTTGTGATGCCAGTGTCCTGAAGTGGCTGCAGGAAAGAGGTGCCGCCACTCTGCTTCGAACGGCAGGAGGTGAGGATCCAATCAGCTTTGGCAATGTCTTTTTCTTTGCCAATCTGGCCACAGGAATGGTTGTGTTGCTCTTGGATCGGGTTTGCCTGAAGCGTCAATTGCCACAACTTGTGCTCCTCGATCGAAGCCTTTTGTGTTTGCGTTCGGCCCTGGGTAGCTTGATTGGACCGATCTGTTATTTCCTGGCGCTTCAGAGATTGACCGTGATAAGCCAGACGTTGCTGTTCACGTTAATTCTCCCCGTCACCGCGCTACTAGCACAGCTGCTCCTGCGAGAACCTCTGCCCAAGAGATTCTGGTTCAGCTTTGCGTTGCTGCCATTGGGATTGCTAATCAGCCGTAATGTTGATCTGTCGTTACCCTCAGCTTCGCCCTGGAGTGGCCTGGATCCTGTCGGTCTTGCCTTGGGCTTGCTCAGCGTATTAGCCTTTTCTGCTTCCGGAGTTCTGAATCGGGTCGTGGTGGACAAGGGGTGGGGTGCAGGCCTGACGATTGGCCTGACAAATCTGTTGGCAGCGTTGGTCTTTGGGACGATCACACTTGTTTTTTATGGTCCAGAGCAATTTCTTTATATGCGCTGGTGGTGGTTGTTTGGTCTGATTTTAGTGTACACCGCTTGTATTAATCTTGGCGGTGAACTGTTGCTTTTGATGAGTTACCGCGGACTGGGGGCGATCACGGTCGCCCTGTGGGGTAATGGCGGGATATTTGTATCGTTGGTGAGTGCCTACCTGCTGCTTGGCGAAGCGCTCAGCGTGCGCACCCTGATGGGGGCTTTCTTGATCTTGGCGGCATTGCTGATGGCAGGCGCGAAGCCAGTGAGCAATCCTGAAGTTGCCTAGCGTACATAGCCGGCCCTACGCATCAGCTTTTGAGCCTCATCGGAAACCAGGAATCGAACGAAGGATGCGGCTTGTGGATCCGCAGAGTTCGACAGAGCAATATTCAAATCTCTCCAGATGCTTCGATCACTCGAGATGGGAATTGCCTGGAGCACCTTGGGATTGTCAACAACCCATTCAGGCCATGTGATCCAGGCGTCGGCATCAAGCTCCTTGAATGCCTTGAAGCTGGCACCAGAACCCGTTGAAAAATCCACGATATTGCGGCGAAAGCGCTTTACATCCTCCAGATTTCCAAGTCGCCCGGCTATGTCTTCCCAAGTGCCCGTGCCCGATGTGTTGGCAATACCAGATCCTTCGGTAACAACGATGCGGATGCCTGGCTGGAGCAAATCCGCAAACTTTTGAATACGGCGTGGATTTCCATTTTTAACGGCAATGATCGCTGGCCGAAGATAGATTGGAACAACGTCTTTTGATGGGAAGCTGGGAAACGATTGTAGAAATGCGGTCATTGATTGTTCTGATGTTCCCCAGATGATGTCCGCATCGACCTGTGCTTGTTTGGACCAGGATGGTTCTGGTCCGCAGACGATCTTGACCTTGGCACCCTTGCCCTTTTCCCATGCATCTGCTACTTTGCGCAAGGCATTTTGCGGGCCGCAGGCACCATAAAGTCTGATCACACCATCTAGGGATTGGTGGCGGTTTACTTCTGTGGGAGATGGCTGGCTTTGAACCATAGACGCAGCAGGCACCAGGATGGCAGTGAACGCCATAAGGGTGTAAAAGATTCGATGCATAGCAACTCCAGTTTGGAAGGTTGATCTAATATCTGAGTTGTGCAGGGATTAGTCATTTATATGAGTCCATCTTTTACAATTAGAATAAGGCTTTTCCGCTTTTCGTTGCAGGAGGCATTACTGCTTGCAGCACATTCTTTGTCGTTTCTCCTAACTTGTATCAGAGAGTCGCCGAGTTCAAAAGTCTTGAATCCTGCTGGGAATGATAGCGAGAGGACGGCTGTTTGATCGCCGATTGTTTCGGTCCAATGGGTCATCCCGGCAGGGAGAAAAGCAACCATCCCTTGCGTTAGAACTTCTCCATGAACTTGACCTTTGTCGTCAATTAAGTATGTCTTTGCCTTCCCTGAGACAAGGATTTGCTGTTCCCAGGTGTCATGCCAGTGTGGTGCACGGGCTGCCCCAGGCTTGATCTCTACTAGTGCTGAGTCGGTGTCAGAAACTTCCAGATCCTTTTTTTTGCAGTATGCAACCGTGCCTCCTTCATATTGACTGATGCCAATACTTCTGGGATCGCATGCAAACCTAAGCGCTGCAGTTGGCTTTGAAGACGATCCAGAGTATTTAAGTGGTGGAATATTCTGGGCAGGAGTCTCGGCAATATTCCCAATTTTTTTGCCGCTGGCAGAGCCAATCGAGGCGCCGTTCGGCTGTAGCTCCCGAGCACTTACTGGGGATAATTCAATGTGGGAAATCAAGAATATAATGCCCAAGGTCAAAGCAAGTATAATTGTGGCCTTAATTTTCATGCTTCGTTGATTTGGTGCTGCAAGTTTAGTTGTCTGATCTTTGCTGTCTCGATCCTCGACCTAGAATGCCAGATATTGTCATAAAAATTGATTTTTTGCAACCACAAGATCAGCGCAGCGGGCATCCTGGATTCGACCTTCTCCTTCGGGATTACCGATTCAACGATCACGGCTAAGGACTTCAACACTGCCCAAATCAGTGCCACCAGCACCGGTGGTGATGCTTGGAGCAAACTCCAGTCCTCTTCTACTGGCATTGCTGACCTGACTGGTACCCATTCCATTACTGATTCCGGCTCAATCACTGCCATTGCATCAGATCAAGGCTTTGCCCATTCAGCAACGGTCTCTGGCTCCTCCACTGCCTTTGCTACGCAAGAAGCAATTGGTATGAGTGGGTATGAGTGGGTATGAGGTTTATAACCACTCTGATCTGACACTGAGTGCTCAGGCAATGGTGACCTCTGAGGCAAATAGTTCTGCTGTGAGCTGACTAATCAGTACCTAAATACTGATCTGGTCCATCAATCCCCCAGGTGGCTCAAATGGAGAGCTCTCATCTTTCCAGGCAGAGCGGCTTTCGGTCATTCATTCCTGTGCTGGCTCACAGAAGGTGCTCTCAAGGTCGCGGGCCCCATGCAGAACCCGCACGATCTGAATTCCACCGGAAACAGTGACATAGAAGATGACGTAACGCCCCACAGGAAAACTGCGCAGACCATCGGCCAGTTCGTCCCGTCGTCGCCCGATGCCGGGCTGGTGCGCCAGCACCTGGAACTTCTGGTCGATCAAATCAATGAATGCATCGGCGTGGGCGTCGCTGTCATCGGCGATGAACTCCCAGATTTCAGCTAGATCAGCCTTGGCGCGAGGTTGGAGAACAATCACCTGGTTGGTTCAAGCGCCCTGGGGAGCAGAGCGGCGAGACGCCTTGCGCTTGCGTCCGTCCTGTTTGATCTCGTCCGCATTCCAAGGGGTCGGCTCCCCGCTGTTGAGGCCTTCGTGGATGTCGAGGCGCAGTTGCTGGAGCTTGAGAGAGACCATCTGGTCTTGCTGATCCATGAGCCTGAGGGCTTCGCGGACCACCTCGCTGGCGGAGGTGTAAAGGCCAGAGGCGACCTTGGCCTTCACCATGGCTTCGAGCTGAGGCGAGAGGCTGACATTCATGGTCATAACGACCTCCACGGACCACTGCCAAGATTTCGAGCCTACGGATCCTGGCAAGCAATGTCAATTTTTGCCATCAGCGCTCCACCGCTGGGCCCGCTACAAATTAGGCCTCTCGTTGGGGAACAACGCCACCAGCTGCGGATCGATGCAACCCCTGGTGGCACCCAGGGGGCATGGTGGAGTTACCCCGATTTGGCAGACAGTCGTGCCGCTAGGGGTGGTGGATCGTCTCAAGCATGGCCGCCAGGGCAAGCTTGATCCGTTCATCCCGGTGGCCGACAGAAGCCAACATCACCGCTGAGCGGGGGCTGGCAGGTGGGACGCAGTGGCACGAATATGTTTGACGACAATTAGGTAGGCGGGTAGCGCCAACTAGATAGGCGGGTCTCAGGACGCGACAACAGGGCTCCGATCACGGTCTGGAGCCTGTGATGCCCGCCCCTCTGTTGTTGCGGATCAAGGAGCGCTACATGGCAAAACGAACCGATGGGCGGAGCCATCGGTGTTGGCCGCGCAATCCAGGCAATGGCAAGCAGGGCACAGTGCAGGTTTTGGGCCTCGATGACCTGCCAGAGCTACTGGAGTCGATCAAGAATCGTGTTATGGATTCCACAGCATCCAGTAAGCCCAGAGCCCAGGGCTAAAAGTCGGTATTGACCCTCTGCCAGCAGGGCTTGAGTGCCCCACCGATCAAACGAATCGACACTGGCATCGCAGTGCTAGGGGGTAGACCACTGGAAAGTGATCCGGTACGGACTCGCTGATGCGACGCAAGCACTCACCGCTGCGTCACTGTTGTCGAGGGCCTAGCTCACTCGCCCAGGGCTTCCGCCACTGCCCGCTGGAAGACCTCCTCCTCAGGGCTGAGGCCTGTCCAGCGCTGGAAGATCTGCATGGCAAGCTGCACCAGCATTTCAACCCCATCCACGATCGGGCAGCCCCGCTCCAACGCCGTAGACAGGAAGGGTGTAATCCGCGGGTTGGTGATCACATCCACCACCACACAGGCCGGATCTACCGTCTCCCAGCGAACGGGCACTGGTTCTAGCTCCGGTGCGCAACCCAGGTGGGTGGCATTCATTAGCAGCGTGGTGCCCTCAGGTACCAGCACCTCCCCCTGCCATGGTTGCCACAACGCCGGCACACCGGAAGCACGCGTCACTGTGGCCGCCACCTCCTCGCCCTGTTCCTGGCGGCGCGTAACAAGGGTGAGATGGGCAGCGCCGGCCCAGGCCATCTCAACCGCCATCGCCCTGCCGGCTCCGCCGGCCCCCAACATCACGACCCGCTGACCAGCCAGCGGCGCCACCTTTTCGATCGCCTTCACTACGCCCTTACCGTCGTTGTTATGGCCGATCAGGCGGCCCTGGTCGATGGTGAGGTAGTTAGCGGCACCGATGGCACGCACGTCATCGTCTATCTCATCAAGCAGTGACATCGCCGCGACCTTGTAGGGCACTGTGATCGCCATGCCGCGATAACCCAGGGGCGCTAGGGCCTTTACTGCCAGGGCCAAATCCGCCTCGCTGGCGATGTCGTTCTTCCAAAACTGCCAGGGCAGTCCGTAGTGGGCATACACGGCATCGAACATGCGGTCAATCGGGTTCTCGGCCACGGGATGACCAAGCATCCCGGTCATTTGCTTCTGGGGAGGGATCAAAGCAGGGTCCAATACGTCTACCAACCACTCTGCACGAAGTACGCATCTGGAAACCCATCACCCGGCTAGCGAAGTAGTTGTTCATATCGCAAGGGAACATCTTTTTGCCGGCCTTGAGGGCCATCGAGAAGAGCCAAACAGTTTCCGGGCAACCCGTAACCATGCCGCTAGCATTGATAACAATGCAAGCGCGCCAGGAGTCTTGGTCCGATGGCTTCCCTGACCGTCCGCAACCTCGATGACAACCTCAAATCCCGGCTCCGGCTCCAGGCCGCTCGCCATGGCCGCTCGATGGAGGAAGAGGTACGGGTGATCCTGAGGGAGGCCATTGAGCCTCAGGCTTCGAGCGTGGCCGGCGCCATTGGTTTAGGCAGCCGCATTCGCGCCCACTTCGCTGACCTAGGCGGTGTGGAGCTTGATCTGATGCAGCGGACCTCTAGCCCCGAACCGGCGGCTTTCAGTTGAGCAGCGGCCATGGTCCTGCTTGACACCAACGTGCTCTCCGAGCTGATGCGCCCTGATCCCCACCCCGCAGTGCTCCTGTGGAGCGATCAGCTCGATCCATGGCCTGGCCCGCCTACCGGCAGGTCGGCGTCGCCAAAGCCTTGAGGAGCGCTGGGAGCAATTGGCGCCAGCCTGGCCACCCGCAATACAGCCGACTTTGCAGATGTGGGCCTCTCTCTGATTAATCCCTGGGTAACACCATGACCACCACCCCCGTTGCCATTCGCATCCACGAAAGCCTTGATTTGGCCTTTGCCAGCAAACGCCTGGTGTTTTGTTACGACGCCGCAGGTGAATGGGCTGATGTTTTCGATAGCTATGCCGGCAAGGATTTGCAGAAACTACGAGTGGAAGGCAATGAGTTTGCCAGCAAGGTGCTGATCTCCGGGACCGTACGGCCACTAAACCTTGAAACCAGAATAGCGGTGATCACATCGTTTACTTCCCCTAGCAAGGGCCTCCAGGATCAGCGCCGGCAGATCAGGGCGATCAGCTGGTGGCAGGAAGAGACCGGTGTCAACTACTTAGGGGGCCGCGCTTGATTTGTGGACAGTTGGCGGGTAATTGACGCCTGGTCAGGACGCTGAGCGCAGTGCCCGCTTGCGGCCATAGCTCTCGCCACTTATTTGAACGCTGGTGCTGTGGTCCACCAGGTCAAACAGCACCGAAGTATCGGCCTGGCATAGGCAAAAGGCGCGGCGCAGACTATCGCTATGCCTAGGGCCACAGCCAAGTCGATGGCCGAAATCCTGGACCTCACGGGCGAACGCAAAAAGGGGCCCGCCATCCGCCGCCTGATGGGCCCAGCGGTTCTTGAGCAGTGAGTGGGGCGTAGCGCTGGAGACCTACGAGGCCGACCAGGAGCGCGGGCGCCAGCGGGACCAGGAGCTCGCCCCATGACCCTGCTGCTCGATACCAGCCTCTGGATCGACTTCACCCGCGCCCGCAGCCCTGCGCACTTAAAGCAGTTCATCGCACCCTTCGTGCTGGATCCCAAGGCCCACCTGGCCGAACCGGTGCGCTTCGATGCCGACTTCGAGGCCATCGCCTCGGTGAGTGAGCTGCGCCTACAGCGGCTGGAACGCCCTGCCTGACCCCATGCCCTCAGCCAGCAGGCAACGGTGATGGGGTGGCTTGCGAGAGCTTGCGGCGACGGCGTTGAGATGATCGGAATGACGCCGGCTGGTTCCGCGAGGATCGATCCATGAATCCTGCCGCTCCTTCCGCGCCACGGTTGATCGATGGACCTGATGCTGCGCCAGCCACCGTGCTGCTGGCCCATGGGGCCGGGGCACCGATGGACAGCCCGTTCATGGCGGCCATCGCCAGCGGACTGGCCGAGATGGGCTGGCGGGTGGTGCGCTTTGAGTTTGCGTATATGGCCCGGATGCGCGAAACGGGTCGCCGCCAGGGGCCCGATCGGATGCCCGTTCTGCAGGAGGTGTTCCGTCAGCAGGTGCGGCTCGAGAAGACGCAGCAACCGGGCCGGCCGGTGTTCATCGGTGGCAAGTCGATGGGCGGCCGCGTGGCCAGCCTTTTGGTTGATGAACTGGCCGCCAGCGATGGGGTGCGCGGTTGTCTGTGCCTGGGCTATCCGTTCCACCCGCCTGGCAAGCCGCTTCAGCTGCGCACCGAGCACCTGGCCGGACTGCAGACTCCAACCCTGATCCTGCAGGGGGAGCGGGACAGCTTTGGCCGCCGCGAGGAGGTGGATACCTACAGCCTCTCGCCGCAGCTGCAGCTGCGCTGGATCCCCAGCGGGGACCACAGCTTCAAGCCCACCCGCAGCTCCGGCCTGAGCGAGGCGGAGAACTGGGCCACGGCAGTGGCTTTGGGTGATCAGTTCCTGCGGGAGCTTGCTCAGGCCGGGATCGAGCTCGATACCAATGTCCTGGGGGCAAGCTGATCCTGAGTGCTAACAGCTTATAAACTAGGTTTGGTCCCTGTCTCGGTAGCCCAACACCTGTAGATCACCACTACTCCAACTGGCCAGCTTGATCAGTTCACTCACCACATAGCTCTCCAGCAGTGGCCCAAAGCGGGAGCGATCGCGCTGCAGGTTGACCGTGGTGCAGCCAAGCAGATTGGCGAGCAAACCGGAATCAAGGAACTGCAACTTGGGGGTTTTCACAATTCTGGAGAGACGGTTACTCCACCAGGGCTGGATGCGACGCAGCAGAAACAACTGTTCAAACACCCCCAGATATTTCGCTGCAGTTTTGTTATCCAGCCCCACCTGGCCGGCTAATTGGTTCACATTAGTGAGTTGGCCCGCCATCGACTAGGGCTTCCCTAAGCAACGGGGTGAGGCGCCGCTCCAGCAGAGACTCGAATGGCATGACAACTACAGCGGCCAGATTGGAATGGGAGGCCGGCATGAATGGATTTCAATAACACCAGTCGCCTTAAATCGCCCCCCAAGGTTTCCACCGTCAACCGCAAACTGCAGAACAGGAGCCTGCTCATCGGTCTGGTGGAGTCGGTGGTGCACGACTGCGGGATCGCCTGAACCCCTACCGGAGCCGGGCCCGTCTGCAGCCCAAGAACTTGTTGTCAGCTGAAATCCAGTAATTTGTATCTTATCAAGATGCGCTAGTAAATAATTGATAACACCCCATCACAAATCCGATAAATCTCTACCCCTTGCCATTTCTTGAAGAGAAATGACTAGCGTGCCAACTTAACGGGGGATCCTGGGCAGTTGTAAGTTGATCCCAGCTACCGCCCCTAGGCCATGATTCCCTCCCAGAAACAGATGACCGGGATGCTGGGCCATCCGGTGGCAGAGAACCCGATCGACCAGATGTTTGATGCGGTCTATGCCCATTACGGCCTCAACTGGCAGTTCTGGAAAAACGATGTGCTTTCCAGCGAGCTGTTGCGACCAGCTGTAGCGGGCCTGGTGCCCTTGGGGTATAGCGGCATGTGCATCACCGTTCCCTACAAGGTGGATGTGCTGCCGCTGCTGGATGCGGTGGATGCTGATGTGAAAGCTATTGGTGCAGCCAACTACCTCACGATCGAAAACGGCCGCATGATCGGCCATAACAACGACGGCAAGGGGGTGGTGAAAGCGATCGAGAAGCAACGCAGTCTCAAGGGCCAAAAGGTGGTAATGCTGGGGGCCGGAGGCGCTGGCCGGGCCATGGCCGTGGAGCTCGCCTGGGCCGGTGCCGCCCAGCTCACGCTCGTCACCCGCCGGGAGGAACAAGGCCGGGAGGTGGCAGAACGGGTAACCGCAGCTTCCGGCGTACCTGCAACATGGCAGGCCTGGAATTCACCGGTGTTGGTGCCTGCGGGCACCACCCTCCTAATGAATGCCACCCACCTGGGCTGCGCCCCAGAGTTGGAGCCTGTGCCAGTGGACTGGAGCAGCATTGAACCAGGCTGTTTGGCGGTGGATGTAATCACCAATCCGCGATATACACCATTTCTGCTCAAGGCCCGCGAGCACGGTTGTGCCGTGGTGGATGGCGTGGAAATGCTGGTGCAGCTAGCAATGCAAATCTTTTCCACCTGGACAGGAATCACTCCAGACGAAGCAGTATTTCAACGGGCCGTATCCACTGCCCTAGGTGAATAACAGCTAATTTGTTAACTTTTCTAGTGCCGGTCAAGGTGCTTACCTCAATCGTAGGCACCCCCAACAATCTCTAAAAGTGATCCTTACGGCGGCGAATTTCCGCCAGCACCGCCGCCGGTTCGCGTTCGCCCGTAACCGCCTGTAGGGCGGGCTCCCCCCAGCGCAAAAAGGGGTTGGTGGCCAGCTCTAAATCAATGCGGGAGGGCACCGTTGGCTCCCCGGCCGCCCGTAGGGCTTGCACCTGCTGCCAGCGCTGTTGCAACGCCGGATTAGCTGCGTCTTGGGTGAGGGCAAAACGCAGATTTGCCTCGGTGTATTCATGGGCGCACCACACCCTTGTGTCGCCAGGCAGGGCCGCCAATTGCTGCAGGGAAGCCAGCATCTGCGCCGCAGTGCCCTCAAACAGGCGGCCACAGCCGCCGGCAAACAGGGTGTCGCCACAGAACAGCTCTGGCCCCTGCCCCTGGGCCGCCGGCAGGTAAAAGGCGATGTGGGCCCGGGTGTGGCCCGGCACCGCTAAAACCTGCAGCGGCCGACCAAACAAATCCAACTGATCGCCAGCGGCCAAACCACGGGTTTGGAAAGGAATCCGCTGTTTATCGGCGGCGGCGGCCCACACCTGGGCCTGGGGCCAGCGGCACAGCAAATCCGGCGTACCGCCGATGTGGTCGCTGTGGTGATGGGTGTGTAAAACCAGCGCTAATTCCAAGCCCCGCTGCTCTAGCAGCGCCTGCACCGGGGCCGCCACGGCTGGGTCCACCACCGCCGCCTGGCCCCGGTCGGGATCCGCCAGCACGAACACATAGTTGTCGTTCAGCACCGGCAAACGCAGGATCTCCAGCACCGGCTCTCCACCACTGGGGCCAGTGTGGCGCTGAAAACCGCCAGCTGGGGGCAGGGTCCTCGTTAAAGTCCGCATCTGGTGTGGCTGGCCATGATCACCGTTGCCCTACCCAAGGGGGCCCTGCTCAAGGATTCGGTGGCCCGTTTTGCGGCGGCTGGCCTTGATTTCAAGGCAATTACCGACCCAAACAACCGTCTATTGATGGTGCCCAGTGCCTGTGGCAGGGCCCGGGCCCTGCTGGTGCGCAACGGGGACGTGCCGGTTTATGTGGCCTATGGCCAGGCCCAGCTGGGGGTGGTGGGTTACGACGTGCTGCGGGAACAACAACGCACCGTTGCCCAGTTACTGGACCTCGGCTTTGGCGGCTGCCGCATGGCCGTGGCCGTGAAGGCCTCCAGCCCCTATCGCCGCGCCGCCGATCTGCCGGCCCATTGCCGGGTGGCCAGCAAATTCACCCGTTGTGCCAGTGATTTCTTCGGGGCGCTCGACCTGCCCGTAGACCTGATCCACCTCACCGGCTCCGTGGAGCTGGGGCCGCTCACCGGCATCTCAGAAGCAATCGTTGACCTGGTGGCCACCGGCCGCACCCTCAAGGACAACGGCCTGATCGCCATTGAAGATCTGTTCTTCAGCACCGCCCGGCTGATCGGCAACCCCCTGGCCCTGCGGCTAGACACCGGCCTACTCCAAAACCTGGTGGCGGCGATGGAAGAGCAAGGGGTGGAGCATGCCTAAAGGGGGCAACAAGGGAGGCAACGGCCAAGGGGGCGGCCAAGACCTCAAACGCCTCAAACGGTTGCTGCCCTACCTGTTTCGCGACCGGCGCCGCCTAGTCACCGCCCTTGTGTTGCTGCTGCCGGTGGCGGCGGCCAGTGCGGTGCAGCCGCTGCTGGTGGGTCAGGCCATCTCCGTGCTGCGCCATGAACCGGCCTGGCCCTGGCTGGCGGCGATGCCGATGGCCCAGGCGATTCGTAGCCTGGTGGCGCTGCTGCTGGGGGCGGTGTTGCTGCGCTTGGCCCTCCAGGGCAGCCAGAGTTTTCTGGTGCAAACCATCGGTCAACGGCTCACCGCCCGGCTGCGGGTGGATTTATTTCGCCATGCCCTCAACCTCTCGTTGAGCTTCCACGACCGCACCCCCGTGGGCAAATTGCTCACCCGGCTCACCAGTGATGTGGATGCCCTGGCGGAGGTATTTGGCAGTGGCGCCATCGGCGTGCTGGCCGACCTGGTGACCCTGGCGGTGATCGCCACCCTGATGCTTTCGATCGACATGCGCCTGGGCCTGCTGCTGCTGGCCCTCCAGCTGCCGGTGGCTTACTTAGTGATCAACCTGCAGCAGCGCTACCGCAAGGCCAACTACCGGGTGCGGGAGGAACTGGGCCAGCTCAATGCCGACCTCCAGGAAAATCTCCAGGGGCTGGAGGTGGTGCAGATGTTCCGGCGCGAACAGCTCAACAGTGAACGTTTTGCCCGTACCAACGACAAATACCGCCGGGCCGTAGATGGCACGATCTTCTACGACAGTGCCATCTCCGCCCTACTGGAATGGGTGGCGCTGATTGCTGTGGCCCTGGTGCTGGCCATCGGCGGTGGCCTGGTGGGCGCTGAACTGATCGGCCTTGGCACCCTCACCACTTTTATCCTCTATTCCCAGCGCTTGTTTGATCCCCTGCGCCAGATGGCCGAGCGCTTCACCCAGATCCAGGGGGGCCTCACGGCCGTGGAACGGATTGCTGAACTACTCGACCAACCCCTGGAAATCATCGAAAGCAGCCGGCCGGCCGCACAACAAACCGTCGCTGAACAACAGGGGGAGGTGATATTTGAGAACGTCAGTTTCGGCTACCGCGACAACGATCCAATCCTCAAGGAACTGAACCTGCGCATTGCCCCGGGTGAACATGTGGCCCTGGTGGGGCCCACCGGTTCAGGCAAAACCACGGTGATTCGGCTGCTCTGTCGCCTTTACCAACCCCAGCAGGGCCGCATCCTGCTGGATGGCGTAAACATTCAAGATCTGCCAATCCCCGAACTGCGGCGGCGGCTGGGGGTGGTGCTGCAGGACACCTTCCTATTCAGCGGCAGCGTGGCCGACAACCTGCGGCTTGATTCCAACATCCCCCGCCCTGATCTGGAACGGCTTTGTGGCGAACTGGGGCTGGAACCGCTGCTGGAACGCCTGCCCCAGGGGCTAGATACGCCCCTGCGGGAGCGGGGCGGCAACCTCAGTTCCGGCGAACGTCAACTGCTGGCGGTGGCGCGGGTGGCCCTGCGCAACCCCTCGGTGCTGGTGATGGATGAGGCCACCGCCTTCATGGACCCGGCCACCGAGGCCACCCTGCAGCGGGACCTCGGTCGGCTGCTGGATCACCGCACCGCCATCGTGATCGCCCACCGCCTCGCCACGGTGGAGGCCAGTGATCGGATCCTGGTGCTGAAACGCGGGATGCTGGTGGAGCAGGGCAGCCATCTGGAACTGAGGCGCCAGGGGGGCCTCTATGCCCAATTGGCAGATCTACAGGAACGGGGACTGGCCAGTCTCTGAAAACACCCGTCTCTTAGTAACCGCCACACCACTTCCTAGAGTTCCACTAACACCACCCGCCCCATGGCATTGTCTACGGCTGAACCGCTGCTGGATCAGCTCTATGGAGCCCACTGGCGGGAACTGGCCACAAGTAATCAAAAACTACGGCTGGTGGCGAGCCTGGAACGGCCCATCGACCTGGTGGAACTGGAACAACTTTGTGATGCGGTGGGCTGGAGCCGCCGCCCCCTGAGGCGGGTGCGCAAGGCCCTGGACCACAGCCTGCTGGTGATGGGCCTCTGGCGCCACGACCCCCGCCTACCGCGGCTGGTGGGGTTTGCCCGCTGCACCGGCGATGGGGTACTAGACGCCACGATCTGGGACCTGGCGATCCACCCCCTTTACCAACGGTCCGGCCTCGGCAAGGGCCTGATGGCGGTGTTACTGGAACGCCTGCGCGCCATGGAGGTGGAAAAAGTAACGCTGTTTGCTGATCCAGGCGTGGTGGAGTTCTACCAACAACAGGGCTGGACCCTGGAACCGCGGGGCGAACGCTGTGTGTTTTGGTATGCCCGCTGAGCCAGCAACTCAGGCAGCCCAGCGCTGGTCTTCCCTAGGGGAACGCCGGGAACGGGCTTGGCGCGACAGCGATTGACGGCCCTCCAGGATGCGCGTACCAACGTCGTTGTATTGGCGGCCTAGGCGAGTTAATTCATCTTCCTGAACTCTGCGGAATGCCAGGCTGCGCTGATTGGCAGGCTGGAGACCCAGCAGATAACCCAGAAACTTCAGCAGCGAAAAATCAGCCATGGGCGGCCCGCCAGTTATCTCACTGGCGCCATTGTCCGCGATGGCTGGTGATTAGCAAGGCCTGAGAAAAGTTGAGTTTAACAACAGCAAAGCTTCTGCAATTAGGCAATTAAAGGGATTTTCCCAGAGCAGAGGAACCTGTAACAGGCCGTAATCCCATAACCACCCCAAGCCCACAAGCCCCACGGCCCAGCCAGGCTATCTGCATAAAGCCTGCATTTCCGCTACATTGGCGGGGTACGGTCCAAGGTTCCACCCCAAAGACAGATGCAGACACCCCTAAACCCCGCCGCCCGCCGCCGGGAGCTGCTAACCCGCTCCCCCCAGAGAATTTCGATCACGATCCCTTGGGAGACCCACCGCCGCCTCACCGAGCGCAGCGACGAAGAGGGGCGCAGCACCTCAAACCTGGCCAGCTACCTGCTGGAACGGGGCCTGGCCTGATCCCATAACAAAGCCCGGGATATGACTCCCGGGCTTTTACATATAGGGGCGGAGCGGCCGGCGGCGGCGCCTGGGGCGAAAACGTTCAAAGGCTGGCTTCCGTTACCCGGGGGCACCTAAGACGATGCAACGGGTTATCCCTTGGTAGGACCTGGAAGCCACAAATCTCGTAGAGACTGTTGGAGCAGGTTCCTGAACGTCAGCACACTCCTTATTTCTGGTTAGGTGGAGTGTCATCCATCACTGAAGCCTCCGAATCTGTGAACATATTCTTGCTGCCTGATCGAGCGACGGAGGCTATCAGCAATAGATGTTTATCCAGCTAAGCACAAGCCCAAAACCCCTGGCAAATCAGAAAGCAGCCGCTGCAGCCACTGGCCAGGCTGCCCAGCCAAAGCCTGGTTTTGGGCCGAGGCATTTGTAAGATCAGCACAGATCAGCCCGCCGCCCCAGCGGGGAGCAACAATGAAGCTCATCCTGCTTGAACTGCTGATCCTGATGCGCCTGGCCTGCCACGACGGAGTGATGCTGGATCACCGGCGAATGCCGCCAAGGCTTCAATCCCGGGAAGCGCGCCTGGCGATCAGACGTCCCTGGAAAAGAGGGCGCAAAAAGGTATCAATGTGGTCTCTGTTGCTACCAAACAGCTACCAGGCCAGCATATTTCCGGCCTGAAGCTTTTGCGTTACTTTCGCTACAGTTTGCTGGCCCTGGCGCTACTCAACACGGCCAGCGCCCATGGGGAACTCCGTCAAGACTGTTTGGCCTGGGCCCGCAGCAGCGGCCCCCAGCAGCACGAGCTTGCCAACCGCATCGGCACAGAGCTGCTGCTCACCAAAAACCATCGGCTCGAGGGGTTAGATCCAGACCATCCCCAGAGCCTTTACCGCTACCAAGACATTCAACGGGTCTGCCGGGGCAATTGAACACTCAGGGGTTCTGGCGCTGGATCAAATCCTCGTAGGCCCTAGAGAAGCCTTCGCCAAGCGCCCCGCGCAGGCCGCCATCAGCGGCAAAAGCTTCCAGCGCCATGGGCAGATCCCTGGGTAGAGAAGCGGCTTGGGGGGGATCGGTATAGCTGTTGGCGTCACACCTGGGGCCAGGGTCCAACTGCCGTTCGATGCCATCGAGACCCGCCGCCAGCACCGCCGCCTGCAGCAGGTAGGGGTTAGCCGCCCCATCGGCTAGGCGCAACTCCAGCCGTTGGTCATCCGGGATGCGCACCATATGGGTGCGGTTATTACCGCCATAGCTGATCCAGGCCGGAGACCAGGTGGAACCGGAACTGGTCTGGGCACCAGCCAGCCGCAGATAACTGTTGGCCGTGGGATTGGTAATGGCGCAAAGGGCTGGGGCATGGGCCAAGATGCCGCCGAGGAAGTGATAGGCAAGTTGAGACAGTCCCAGCACCCCGGCGGGGTCATGGAAGAGATTGCGGCCCTCGCTGTTCCAGAGGGAAAGATGCAGGTGGGCGCCATTGCCGGTGAGCTGGGCAAATGGTTTGGGCTGGAAACTCACCCCAAGCCCATGGCGTTCAGCCACAGCCTGCACCATCACCCGGAAGAAGGCATGGCGATCAGCGGTTAGCAACGAGCTAGCGAAGGTCCAATTCAGCTCAAATTGACCATTGGCATCCTCATGGTCGGCCTGATATGGGCGCCAACCCAATTGCTCCATGCCCTCCAGCAGTTCAGCAATCAATGGGTAATGGCGCATCAGCGCCAGTTGGTCGTAGCAGGGCTTGGTTTGCTGATCAAGTTCATCGGCAATCGCCGTACCCTGGCGGTTAACCAGGAAAAACTCCGGTTCAACCCCCGTACGAAAATCAAAGCCCAGGGCTGCGGCCCGGGCCAGTTGCCGCTGCAACACCAACCGGGGAGACTGCTCTAGGGAAGGCGCCACTGGAAAACACATGGGCAATGCCCTTTGAAATCTGATCGAAAGATTTCTCGTTATTAGCTGGAATCGTGAAGATATCACCCACATCACAGAGCGTAATCTGTTCGCGCAGGTCTACCCCCATCTCATAGTTGTAGGGGGTATAGAGGGCCGAAATGCGACGGATACCCTGGGGACCAAAGCGGGTGCCTGGCCTGTAGGTGGTACCGCTGTCATGGGGTACGCCCACCACGGCCACATCAAATTCTCCGACCCGATTTACATCTTCGATGTAAGGGGCCTTCATGAAAGTGTTGATGCCCGCATAATGGGGCAATTCGCCCCTCGAAAAGGTGGAAATTCGGCGGTCAATAATGCTTTCGGCCGCCTCCAGCCCATAGCGATGGCCCTGGTCCACCTCCTGTTGCCAGCCCGTAAGAGGCAGGGAACGTTCTTTCTCAAGGGCCTCCATCCCTTCAGTGGGATGGCGACGCTCAAAGGCGCCTGAAACTTCTGTCATTGGCGGGCGGCGGGGGGTGGGGCGGTCTCCCGGGCTTTTATCCCTCCGTGCAACCGGGTTTACCCCGGTGAGTTCCTCTCGGACCAGACACCCAGAAGCCAATCGCCGGGACGATCAGAGGCTGGGTCGGAACCCTAGGAACTACTTCCGCCTTTCAATGGTCAGGCTAGTGGGACTGGGCCGCTGTAACGCTTGCTACGGAAAGCCGCAGCAGTCAGCAAAAGATTCGAATGGCCTGGCTAGGCGCTCCCCTCGCGACGAACCAGTGGCGCCCCTTGTTGAGTGCGGATTTAATACCAACACCCAGACCCACGAAAAAGCAACAAATCAACTATTATTTGCCTATACCTGGCGATTAAGGGGCACTTTAAACATGATTGCCACAGGGTATTTGCGCCAATCATGTTCAGAGTGAACTCGATTGAGTGCAGTCTAAGACCTGGGGAAACAAGCCAAAAACAGCATCAAACCCGATCCAGATCCCCAACAGTGGGCGGGTTAGCAAATGGGTCAATGGCAACCTTCAACGTTCAATTAGTGAACAAGCGCAAAAACCTGGATGTGGTGATTCCAGTGGGAGAAGGGCAGACTATCTATGATGCCTCTCTGGATGCGGGCCTAGATCTTCCCTACAGCTGTGGCACAGGCAATTGTTCCAGCTGCACAGGCAAGGTGGAAGAGGGTTCCGTTGAACATGAAAATCAGAAGTTCCTCAGCGATGAGCAGATCGCCAGTGGCTATGTGCTGCTCTGCACCGCTAAGCCGCTGAGCGATTGCCGCATCCGCACCCACCAGGAGGCCTATCTGGTTTGAACTGGGGGCCCAAGGGGGCTGAGCAGGGGATTTCCGTAGCATCAATGGCAGCACAGTATCCCTGAAGCGATCAATGCTGTGGGCATGTTTCCCCTGAACCAGTCCCCCAAAACTGGTCAGCCCTGTGGAGATGAGTCGAACGATTCCGGTCAGTGCCTGTGATCTCTGCGGCACCTGTGCGAGCACCTGTCCCTACGGGGCGATTTCCTTGGTGCAGGGCCGTTACAAAATCGACCCAAACCTCTGCAAAAACTGCAAAGACGAGGGGGGGAAACCGGTTTGCGTGATCACCTGCCCAGGCAGCCTTCCCCAAGCGGCCAAGGCCCGACGGGGCCGTGGACGACTGCTTAGTAGGGGGGCGGCCGAGCTGGAGGCCCCAGCCGAAGATCGCCAAATGCATTTCGCCTCCTGCCTACCGGTGTGGGAGGCCGCCAACTTGTTGTCCCAGGGGCTCGACGCCTGCCAAGGGGAACAGCCCAGGCTGCTGATCGAACGCCAGGCCTCCCAGGTCTGGATGGGGCTGGGGCTGGCGGCGGAGCTGCGGGCCGATGCCAAGGGGCGCTGGCGCTCGCCAGAGGCGATGGCGCCGCTGCCGCGCAACCAGGCCCTAAAGGCCCTCAACGGCTTTGATCCCCGCAATGTGGCCCTGCATTTACTCTTGGCGGCCAGGGCCACAGGCCTCAACGAGGCCTGGGCAGAAACGATCGTGCTCGACGATCGCTACCTAGAGCGGATGCTCGGCCTAGACCGTCGCCGCGACCTGAACCGACCGGAACGGCTCAGCCTGATCAAAACGATGATGCTGCAGGTGCTGCGGCTGGTGCTGGAGCTGCGCTGTGAAGCAATGGGCAGCCTGCCGGAGCTAACAATTAGCAAAGATCCCCTCTGGCGGCTGCTGGAGCTCGAACACCATTTTCAAACCGATGAATTAGGCCAAACCCACCTGGCTGGACTGACATTCCACCTGCGGGCTGGCGGCTGGAGCCGGTATTTCCTTAATGCCGCCGGTCAACGTGAGCAAACGGCCCTACTGCAATACGGCCAACTGCCGATGGAATTACCCCGGGCTGTGATGCGCCATTGGCAACAGCACCCCGGCGCCGTGCGTTTACTGGTGTGGCTGCTATTCAAACTGCGGCTGGGGCAACAACACACCCTGCTGGTTTCCACCTTGATGCGGATCGCCTACGGCCAGGAGCGCCTGCAGGCTGCCGGCCAAGACCGGGAACTACGCAAACGCTTGGTGCGTTCCTATGAGGCCGATCTGTTGGTACTGCTAGAGGAGGGGCTGAGGGCCCGCTTCCATCCCCAGCTCTATCCCGATGAGATCAGACCCCTATGGCACACCCTGGAGGAAGTGCCAGACGACCCGGAGGAGGCCATTGCCTACTGGACCCGCGATGGGGCCAGCGACCAAAGCCTCACCGACCAGGCCCCCCGTAATAAGTACCGACGCCTGATGCAGGCCCGCATCCAGGGCTTTGATCTGGATGGTGGTTGGCGCCAGGGGCGAGGTGAACGTTCCAACCGCCGCGCTTTACCCGCCAAGGGTCCGCAAAATATGGCGGAAGCCGATCCGTTACTACAGCCCCAGGCGATCCAGGAGGCGCGGCTACGGCTGGGCCTAAGCCAACGGTCCCTGGCCGGCTTAATGCAACGCAGCCAGAGCTGGGTACGGGATCTTGAAAGTGGTCGCTGCAAGGCTTCTGCCACAGATCGCCAACTGCTCGAACGGGTGCTGGAGCTGAAAGCCCCGGACCCCACCCCGAATAAATCGCTGGTTTCAGCAGCGTCGAGCGGCTAAATGCAGATGCACAATTTAACTGGCAGCGACCCTGCCAGGCCCACAAATCAATCCCAGCGGTTATTGTTCATTCTGAACGGGTTGAGTGCAGCAAGCAACCACAAATCGCTAGCATGTAAGGAAGACAAAACCCTGCAAGTAAAGGAAACAGGGAGATAACCTGGCTTTGCGGCCAAAGCATCCCTACCATGACAACCACCAGCGCCACTAACCTACTAAGCGGCCTAAACTTCGGCGGCAAAAGCTGGACGCCAAATTTCGTTCAAACGATCGACCAGAGTCTCTGCATCGGCTGTGGTCGTTGCTTTAAATCCTGCGGCCGCTCAGTGCTGATGCTGCGCTGCCTTGATGAAAATGGAAACCTGATAAGTAGCGATGATGAAGAAGATGAAGAATACGAACGCAAGGTGATGACCATTGCCAGCCAAGACAATTGCATCGGCTGTGAAAGCTGTTCAAGGGCCTGTCCGAAGGGTTGCCTCAGCCATGCCCCCTTGGCGGTTTGAGGCCAGGTCTCAGTTAGGCACGCCGAGGATGATCGAGGAGGCCTTGATCACCACCTCGGCAGTGCCGCCAGCGGCAAGGCCCAGCTCCTGGACAGCCCCAAGAGTAACGATCGCATGGATTGCAGTGCCATTGGCCAGGGCCAGGCTCACCTCAGCATTTACAGCCCCAGGCGTAACAGATTGAATCGATGCCTTGATAATATTGCGGGCCGAGAGTTTGTAGCCCGAGCTATCAGTTAGCAACAAAATAGAAGAAGCCTTAACTAGGGCCACCACCGGTTTGCCCACCAGGATACCGAGGCTTTCAGCGCTTTTGTTGGTAATGATTGCCACGAGGCTTTCGCCCCCCGCCAGGCTCAGATCCACCTCGCTGTTCACAGCCCCTGCTGTAATCCCTGTCACCGTGCCAATCAGGACGTTGCGAGCACTCACTTTCATGCTGATCTGAAGCTGAATTGATCAATTTATTATACAGCTGTTTCACACAACAGCAACAGCCGCGCCTCCGCCACCGATAACAACCAAGGCTGGGGATGCTCCCGCAGCTCAAGCCAGTCCTCACGGCGGATCTCCACTTGAATTGGCGAGGGATGCTGATTTTGATCAAGGTTGGCTTTCGGATTTTTACTCGGTTTAGCCGCTATTACATACACACTTACTCGATGGGGGCCCTCACTGAACTTCTGCAGCTCACAGAGCCATTGGTTGGGCCCCAGCTGGCTGCCGGCGGCTGGGGCAGGGTTGAGCTTGAGGTGGTTAGCCCGGATACCCACTTGACTGAACTGCGACTTTGGGGGAAGTTCAACACTGATTTGCAACTGCCAATCCAGCGCCCATAGCTGGGTGGGATCCGGCAAGCGCCGCAGCCTTGAAAAATTCTTACAGCCACTGAGGCGAGCCACGATCAATTGCTGGGGGTGATCAAACACCCCATGCTTAGGCCCATGGGCGAGCACCTGGCCGCGGTCAAGCACGATCAAGTCATCACAAAGCCGGTAAGCCTCCTCCAGGTCATGGGTCACCAGCATGGCAGGCACACCACAGTCCTTCAACAGATCAGCCATTTGCTGCTGGAGTTGGCGCCGTAGGTAGGTATCTTGGGCAGAAAAAGGCTCATCCAGCAGCAACATTTCAGGCTCAATCGCCAGGGCCCTGGCCAAGGCCACCCGTTGCTGCTGACCGCCTGAAAGCTGGCCTGGAAAGCGTTGGGCCATGGCCAAAAGCCCGACGCGGCTGAGTTGATCGGCCACCCGCTGCCGCCGCTCACTGGCAGGCAAATGAGCGAGACCAAAGCCCACATTATCCAGCACACTAAGGTGCGGAAACAGGGCATAATGTTGAAATACCAAACCCATTCGCCGCTTTTGCAGTGGCACGTTCACCGCGCTCCTACTATCAAACAAAAGGCGCCCATTCAGTTCGATGCGTCCCCTGGAGGGTGCATCCAATCCAGCAAGGCAGCGCAGCAATTGACTCTTACCTGCCCCGGAAGCGCCAAGAATGCCTAGGCGCCCAGAGCTAGTTTCAAAATCAAGCTGCAAGGGAAAATCTGCCAACTGACGTTCAAGCGCCACACTCAAATGAAATGACTGCGCTTTTAAAACTGCTGGCTTAGGCGGCTCAGGGATCAGTGGTGGCTGGACCAGCTGGGCCTCAAGTTGCGGGGCTCTCGAGCCATGCTGGCGGGCAAATCTTTGACCATTGGCCCTGCGTTCCAGCCGTTGCATCAGCAGCAGGCTTATGCCATTGAGGGCCAACACAAACATCGTCCAGAACCAGGCCCTACTGGTATCACCAGCGTCAACAGCGGCAAAAATTGCCAGGGGAAGGGTTTGGGTTCTACCGGGAATATTGCCAGCCAACATCAAGGTGGTGCCAAATTCCCCCAGGGCCCGGGCAAAGCTAAGGCTGATGCCGGCCACCAGCCCCGGCAAGGCCAATGGCAAGCTGATTTCACGCATCACCCGCCATTCAGAGGCACCAAGGCTGCGGGCCACCTGGGGCAATGAATCATCAATCTGATCCAGAGCTGCCAAGGCAGAGCGATACATCAAGGGGAAAGCACACACGCTAGAACTAAGCACCGTGGCCTGCCAAGTAAAAACAATCTCGATGCCAATTTCATGCAAGGGGCCACCTATCGGGCCATGGCGACCAAGCAATTGCAGCAAGATAAATCCCAGCACCGTGGGTGGCAGCACCAGGGGCGAAAGCAGCAGCAGATCAGCTGCAGTGCGTTTCGCCCCATGCCAGAGCCGTACCTGCTGGGCGCTGTAGATACCAAGGGGAGCCACCAGCAGAACAGCCAGGCTGGCACTGCGCAGCGACAGCCAGAGGGGGGAGAGGTCAACGGTTGACAAGTAACTGATGAAGCTAGGGGCCCCCAAGGGAATCACTTGGCGCCAGGAGTAACAGCACCACTAGAGAGGGGAATCAAGCCATAACGCTTGAACACCTGGCTCGCTTGGGGGGTGGTGAGCGACGACAGGTAGGCCTTAGCTTGCTGCGGTTGGCCACTGCTTTTAATCACAGCAGCGCTATAACGAATCGGCAGGTGGCTTTTGGGCAGTGCAGCCGCAACAATACGCAGGTTAGCCACGTTCTGCACATCACTACGATAAACAAAGCCAGCATCCACATCGCCAGCAGCTATGGCATTAGCCACAGCTCTCACTGAACCCAAGGGCACCAACTTAGCTTGAACCGCATCGGTAAGCTTGTAAAAAGCCAGGGTCTGACGGGCATAATCACCGGCGGGCACACTGCCATCACCGATTGCAATCCGGCGAATTGAATCAGCGGTGAGCCCCTGGATAGACAGGGAACTTAGGTTGCTTGATGTGGGAACAACCAGCACAAGTTCATTGCCAAGGATATCGCGACGGCTACCGGGTAGCAGCAGCCCTGCCTTATCTAGGGCTTCCATCTGCTTTTCAGCGGCGCTAACAAATACATCAATGGGCGCCCCTTCCTGAATCTGCTTTTGCAACACACCAGAGGAAGCAAAATTGAAAGTGGGCGTCGGCAACTTTTGAGCCTTGGCAAAGCCAGGGGCCAGGGCCTGCAGCGGTTCAGTTAAACTCACTGCAGCCCCCACCAGCAAAGGGGCACCAGGGGCCGCCTGACTAGCGGCAAGGCCAAAACCAGAAACTGCAAGCAAGCCAAGAACGGTAAAACCGGCAACCAGCAGGGAACGACGACGAAGCATACTAAACATCGCATCAAAGATGAACAAATAAGACTATAGGCCAACCAAAAGCAGCAAGAACAAGACCACTCAACCTTGCTTGCTTCAGCCAAGCAATGATGTCGCGCAAAACACAAGCTGCAATGATAAATCGAAGCAATTTCGCGAAAAACCAGGTTCCTGACAGCTACAAGTTCAGAGTGAACAGAAAAAACAAACAATGAGGGGGCGACAAGCTAAAAATATAAACTGTAGGAAAAATTTAGGGCAGGGGTACGGGTATTTACCCGTTAGCCTGAAGTCCGGCTATGCGTGCTGGCAGGATTCCAGGTTCCAATTATTGGCCGTAGCTAAATTGCCTGCAGGGCTTAAACCAATCCAGTCCTGCAAAAGCCCTGGATCAAAACCACAAACGCGGCGATTACCCACTACCATCAAGGGGCGACGGATCAGTAGCGGGTCTTCCAACATCAACTCGAGCGCCGCATCTGCATCAAGGGCAGCGGGATTAATCTCACCAGACTTAACTCTTGGCGCATTCATGTTGAAGCGCTCAGCAACGGGCAAACCAGAGAAATACTTTGCCAACTCACTGGCCCGCCAGGGCTGGGTAAGTAAATCCTGCACATCAATGCGATGGCCAGACTCCCGCAGCAATCTCAACTGCTTACCAGCCGCGAGGCAGCCAAGCTTGGTGTAGAAGGTGATGTAGGCCATAGGGGCAAACTCAGAGGCGACGGGCTTCAACGGTGCAGGGAATTTTCAAGGAATCAAAACTGGTATCAAGCTGGAGTTCCCAACCATTAGCAAGGGTAATAATACTGTTTCCAGTATCATCAAGACGCTGCTCAGTGATTTCTTCCTCGAGATCCTTTTTGGCAATATAAGCCAAAAGCTGATCAGTCTGGCTGTTGCGAAGCATCACTTTCATTTAGCAATCTCAGGGGTTTGGGCAGGAACATAGGCTGGATCGTCACAGCTGATCAACTCCAGGCGGCGGCAGCCAACGATGCGACCGGTGGCCATAAAGTGGACGGCATAGATATAAGAAGTTTGCAGGAAAGTGCCAATGCTGATCACATAGCCAGTTTCCCCCTTCTTAGCCAGATTGGCGCCGATATCCACCCCGGGGAAGGTGCCATCATTGCGAATCATCTTGCGTAACTGCACCTTTTCACCAATTTCAAAAATCGGTGGGCCGTCTAGCTCCTGTTCATCGGAAATCATCAGTGAACCTCCAAGGGAATCAAAGCCACTACTTCCTCAGGCAACAGGCCCCGACCAAGCGCCACCGCCTGGGCACGTACCCGTTGCAATAGGCCCGCCAACCTTTCAGTGGCCACCTCAATACCCTGGCTCTGCAACACCGCCGCCAAAGATTGGCGACCGGAATGTTTGCCCACCGCCAATTCATGGCGGCGACCAACTAAGGCGGGATCAAAGGATTGATAGGTGCGCACATCGCGCAGAACACCGGCGCCATGGATGCCCGATTCATGCACAAAGGCATTTCGGCCCACCACCGGTTTCCAGGGGGGCAGTGGTGCCCCAGACCATTGGGCCACCAGGGCAGACACCTCAGCCAGCCCTTCGGTACGGATGCCGGTGGCTACGGCCAGAATCTGCTGGCTGGCTAAGGCCACCTCCTCCAGGGCCGCATTACCGGCCCGTTCGCCAAGGCCATTCACCGTGGTATTCACGGCTAAGGCCCCAGCCCTAAGGCCTGCCAAGGCATTGGCGGTAGCCATGCCCAGGTCGTTGTGGGTATGCATCTCGATCGGCAAGCCGATCTTGAGCAGGTCAGTTACCCAGCTATAGGTGCTGAAGGGATCCAGGATGCCCACCGTATCGCAAAAGCGAAAACGATCAGCCCCCAATCCCTTCACCCAAGCGAGCAAGTCCTGCAGTTCCTGCCGATCCGCTCGCGAAGCATCCTCACCGCCCACACTGACACTCAGCCCACTGTCAAGCGAGAACTTAACGGCATCGGCCAATTGTTGATGTAAGCGGCGGCGATCCCCGCCAAACTTGGCCTCCACCTGTACAGAAGACACAGGAAAGGAGATGTGCACTCGACGCAGGCCGCAGCGGATGCTGGCGGCCACGTCGTCAATGCGGGCCCGGTTCCAGCCGATCAGGGTGGGCCCCAGATCGGCGGCAACCATGGCCTTAATCGCCTTGCATTCGTCCCCCCCCATGGCGGGGATACCAACTTCCAGCTCTGGCACACCGAGGGCAGCCAGCTGCCGGGCAATGGCAAGCTTTCGATCGGCGCGAAAGGCCACGCCGGCCGCTTGCTCGCCATCGCGCAGCGTTGTGTCGTTGATCAAGACGGAGGCCATGGCAACCACTAGCGGATCAGGTCGTAGGAGATATCGGTCTTGGCAGGAATGATCGTGTTGCGATCTAGCTCATCCAGGATCGTGTTAACAATCCAGTTGAGAAGATTGATCGTGCCCTCGTAGCCGAAGATCGAGTAGCGGTGCAGGTGATGGCGATCGAAAATCGGGTAGCCAATCCGCACGAAGGGAACCTTCGTGTCGCGCCACAGATACTTGCCGTAGGAGTTACCGATCAGCAGATCCACCGGCTCAGTGAAGAGCAGTGAACGCATGTGCCAGAGGTCCTTACCACCCCAGATTGTTGCCGAAGCACCAGAGGGGCTGGTGTCGAGCAGGGCGCGCAGTTCCGTTTCAAAGTCAGCGTTGCTGTTGGAAACAACGATGTGTACCGGTTCAGCACCCACCTCCAGCAGGAACTGCACCAGACCGATCACCAGGTCGGGGTCGCCATAGAGGGCCACCCGTTTGCCGTGGAGCCACGCCTGGGAGTCGGTGAGGGCATCAACGGCACGGCCGCGTTCGATTTCCAATTCCTTGGGAATCGGCTTACCGCTAAGGGCGGAAAGCTTCATCAGGAATTCATCGGTGCCGCGGATGCCCACGGGACGCACCACCTGGTTGGGCTGCTCCCAGCTGTCTAGCAGCTTGCGGGTACGCACGGTGCTATAGGCCTGCATGCAAATGGTGGCCTCGGCATTGATCGCGTCAGCAGCATCCTCAAGGGGAGTACCACCGGGATACATCTGATAGGTGCCGGTGTTGGGCGAATCCAACACATCGGAGTTATCAGCCAGCAGGTTGATGTTTACATCCATCAACTTAGCGATGCGCTTCACCTCGCGGATGTTACCCACATAGGTTTCAAAGCCGGGGATGATATTGATGCGGCCGTTACGCCAAGAGCCCGTGGGCTTCTCAGGATTAAGGGTGGTAAGGATATTCTTGAGCATTTCGTCGTAGCCCGTGATGTGGGAGCCAACGAAACTGGGGGTATGGGCGTAGGGAACGGGGAAATCAGCGGGAACAGAGTTCTCGTGCTTTGCGTTGGTAATGAAAGCGTGAAGGTCATCACCGATCACCTCTGCCATGCAGGTGGTGGAGACGGCAATCATTTTTGGCTTGTAAAGGTTGTAGCAGTTAGCTAAACCCTCGATCATGTTGGATTGACCTCCAAAAACAGCCGCGTCTTCAGTCATCGATGAGGAGACCGCCGAGAAGGGCTCCTTAAAGTGACGGGTGAAGTGGGAACGGAAGTAGGCAACACAACCCTGGGAGCCATGCACGAAGGGAAGGGTTCCCTCAAAGCCGGAGGCGGCCAGGATGGCGCCCAGCGGTTGGCAAGCCTTGGCGGGATTGACCGTGAGGGCTTCACGGGCAAAGTTCTTCTCGCGGTACTCCCATCCCTTTGTCCAATCGGCTACGCGCTCAATTTCCTCGGGGGGATGGCAGCCTTCAAACTGCTTCTTTTCTTCAAAGAGCTGTTGGTATTCCGGTTGGTGGAACAGCTCAACGTGGTCTTTGATGTTCTCAATGTCATTCTGGGCCATGGTACTAGGGGAGAGGAGTGGTGTTTAAAGAAGGCAAATAAATCACCAGGGGGTGGGGATTAGATTCCAGGTGGGGCTATTGAGGGCAAGGTCCATGTCACGGGCAAAGATGGCAAAGCCGTCGTAACCGTGGTAGGGGCCGGAATAATCCCAGGAGTGCATCTGACGGAATGGAAGTGCCATCTTCTGGAACACATACTTCTCTTTGATGCCAGAGGCCACCAAGTCAGGATTCAGCTCTTTAACAAAGTGTTCAAACTCACTGGCGCTCACATCGTCATAGATGAGGGTGCCGTTTTCGATGTAGTGGGTGGTGCGCTTGTAATCATCGTTGTGGCCAAACTCATAGCCAGTGGCCACCAGTTCCATGCCGAGGTCTTGGAAAGCAGGCACCACGTGCCTGGGCCGCAGGCCACCCACCATCAGCGCCACAGTCTTACCCTGGAGGCGAGGACGGAACTTGTCAAGGATACCCTTAATCTGGGCCTCGTACTTGGCAATAACTTCTTCAGCCTTTTCTTGAATTGTGGAATCAAAGCGTGCGGCGATGGTACGCAGGGATTCAGCAATCTGGGTGGGACCAAAGAAGTTGTATTCCAGCCAGGGAATCTCGTAGGTCTCTTCCATGTGGCGGGCAATGTAGTTCATCGACCGGTAGCAGTGAACGAGGTTGAGTTTCACCTTAGGGGTGAGAAACATTTCGTTCAGGGTGCCATCACCTGACCACTGGGAAACCACCCGCAGGCCGATTTCTTCCAGCAGAATCCGGCTAGACCAGGCATCACCACCGATGTTGTAGTCACCAATGATTGCCACGTCATAGGGGCCGACCTCATGGCCCTGCTCCTTGGCCACCTTTTCTGCATTCGGGAAAACCCAGTCGCGGATGGTGTCGTTGGCGATGTGGTGACCCAGGGATTGGGAAACACCACGGAAGCCCTCACAACGGACCGGAACGATCGTTTTGCCGGTCTCTTTGGCAGCCTTACGGGCGACGGCCTCAATGTCGTCACCAATCAGTCCAATCGGACACTCAGATTGGATCGACTGACCCCGGTTAAGGGGGAAGAGTTCTTCAACTTCGTCGATCAACTTGGCAAGCTTCTTGTCACCACCGAACACAACATCACGCTCCTGGAAGTCGGAGGTGAATTGCATTGTGCCGAAGCTATCCACACCGGTGGTACCGATGTAGTAGTTACGACGACCAGACCATGAATAATAGCCACAACCTACCGGACCATGGCTAATATGCACCATATCCTTGATGGGACCCCAAACCACACCCTTGGAGCCGGCGTAGGCGCAGCCGCGGGTGGTCATGGAACCAGGCACAGACTTGACGTTGGATTTCACCCCACAGTCAGCCTTGGCATGGTCATAGACATTGAGGTGCTTGGCACGCTTTTTCTTAGCCTTCTCGGGATAGGGCTCGAGCACTTCCTCGATTAGGGCATTAACATCAACCGGCACGGTTGGACGGGGTTCGGTAAAAGTCATGGTGAGGAATGATTGGAGAGAAGGGCTTACCCGGCAGCCTGGTAAGCCCAAGGAAAATGGCGTTAATCGCCACTAAACTCAAACAACGGCCACTTCAGCAGCGGTCTTGCCGATGAGGTGCTGAACTTCTGAGTCATCACCAAGGATGCCGAATTCAATCAGCAGATCTTCCAGTTCATCCATCGTGATGGGGGTGGGAACTGTGAGCTTGGTGTTTTCCCGGATCTTGGTGGCCAGGGTGCGGTACTCCTGTGCTTGGGCGCTATCAGGGGCATACTCAATCACCGTCATCCGGCGCAGTTCAGCGTGTTGAACGATGTTGTCGCGGGGCACGAAGTGGATCATCTGAGTGTTCAAACGATCGGCCAGGGTCTCGATCAGTTCGAGTTCCCGGTCACACTGGCGGCTGTTGCAGATCAAGCCACCCAGGCGCACACCACCGGAGTGGGCATACTTCAGAATGCCGCGGGCAATGTTGTTGGCCGCATACATGGCCATCATTTCACCGGAGGTGACGATGTAGATCTCCTGGGCCTTGCCTTCCCGGATGGGCATGGCGAAACCGCCGCAAACCACGTCACCCAGCACGTCGTAGGAAACGAAGTCGAGATCCTCATAGGCGCCATTTTCTTCGAGGAAGTTGATGGCGGTGATGATGCCGCGACCAGCACAGCCAACGCCGGGCTCAGGACCACCAGATTCAACGCACTTAACGCCCCTGTAGCCCTCGAGGAGCACCTCCTCCAGTTCCACATCTTCCACGGCGCCACGTTCGGCAGCCAAGGAGAGCACGGTGGTTTGCGCCTTGCTGTGCAGCATCAGCCGGGTGGAGTCGGCCTTGGGGTCGCAACCCACAATCATGATGCGGTCGCCATGTTCAGCCAGACCGGCGATGGTGTTCTGGGAGGTGGTGGATTTGCCGATACCGCCCTTGCCGTAGAAAGCGATTTGGCGGGTCTTCTTTTCAGTCATGGTGTCTCCGGAAGATGAAGGGAAAAAGTTGAGTGTTCAGGCCCTCAGTAGCAACTGAGGAAGGGAAAGAAGCTGGGATGAACCTGCAGCTGCCCGTCCGGAGGAGAACGGGCTGCCGATAATTGGTGGAAATAATTAGTCATGGTTCTTAAGGCACCTGTACAACACGGATACTGGATTCGAGCCGCTCCCTCAGCCTGGCCTCAACGGCATAGCGAAGGGTGTCTGCACTGGAACTGCATGTGCTGCAATTTCCACGTAATTGCACATGTAGTTCGTCACCAACTAAACCGCAAACCTGAATGTCACCGCCATCCGCCTTCAGGTAGGGGCGAATGTCTTGCTCGATAACTGCATCAATCTGCTGGAGGCGCACCACCAGGGGGGCCTGGGGTGGTGCATCGGCAGCTGGGTTTGATTCAGAGACAATCGCATCGATTGTGTGCAGGCAACTGCCACAACCGCCACCGGCCTTGATGTACTGGGTAACTTGCTCGGTGGTACGCAGTCCATTCTCGGCAATTACCCGGCGAATGCGGGAGTCACTGATACCAAAACACTGGCATATCAGCACACCCTCATCATCGTGATGATCCTCCCTGGTAATCCCTCGGTAGTTGTAAATGGCGGCCTCAAGCGCCTCTTGCCCCATCACTGAGCAGTGAATCTTTGCCTCGGGCAAACCGCCCAGAAAATCAGCGATCTCGGCATTGGTAACCAGTAGGGCTTCGTCTAGCTTTAGGCCCTTAACCAGCTCAGTTAGCGCTGAAGAAGAAGCAATCGCACTGGTGCAACCGAAGGTTTGGAAACGGGCATCCAGAATGCGATCGGCCTCCACATCGATTTTCAGGTGCAAGCGCAAGGCATCACCACAGGCGATGCTGCCCACTTCCCCCACCGCCAGGGCCGTGGTGGGATCGGAGCTGGACTCAAAACTGCCCTGGTTGAGCGGGTTATGGAAAAGCTCTAGGACCTTCTCGGAATAGTTCCACATGGTGCTGATGGCGAAGGGGTGAAGGGAAGAAAAATTGAGGGGAAATGCTGAGTAGGAATTACTCCTTTGGATTAGTGGGTGCTAATTCCATCTGCTTGAGCCAAGCCACGTCGTCGTCGCTAAAAGGCGACAGATCCCGCAGCCTTTGCACCACCCCAGGCATCAGTTCAAGTACCCGATCAACTTCCTCTGCCGTGGTGAAACGGGAGAGTGAAAAGCGAATCGAACCGTGCAGGGTGGTGTAGGGCACCGCCATGGCCCGCAGCACATGGGAGGCCTCCAGGGAGCCGGAGGTGCAGGCAGAACCGGAGGAGGCGCAGATGCCGAAGCTATCGAGGGAGAAGAGGATCGATTCCCCCTCGATGTACTTGAAACCGATGTTGCTGGTGTTAGCCAGGCGGCTGGTGCCAACACCATTCACCACACAATCGCTGATCAGGGCCTGTAAACCCACCTCGAGGCGATCACGCAGCACGCCCACCGCCGCAATGGCGCCCGTTTGCAGAGCTTCACGGGCCTCACTTGCCGCCTGGCCCAGGCCGACAACACCAGCCACATTTTCTGTGCCTGCCCGGCGACCGCGTTCCTGATGGCCCCCCAGCAGAAAGGGCTGGAAGCGCACACCACGGCGCAGGTAGAGGGCACCCACCCCCTTGGGCCCATGGATTTTGTGGGCCGAAAGGGTGAGCAGATCCACCGGCAGGCTGCGCAGATCGATCGGCGCCTTACCCACCATCTGCACCGCATCCACATGCCAGAGGGCTCCGGCCTCTTTCACCAGCTCGCCGATCTGCTCCAGGGGAAAAGTGACCCCCGTTTCATTGTTGGCCGCCATGGTGGAAACCAGGGCGGTGGGGGTGCGCAACGCCTCGGCCAGCTGAACTAAATCCAACTGACCATGGCCGTCTACGCCGATAACAACGAGGTCGTAGCCCTCCTTTTCCAGCTGGCGGCACACATTGAGCACACAGGGGTGCTCAACTGCCGTGGTGATGATCCGGCGCCTACCGGCCATGGTGGCGACCGCCGAGCGGATCGCACTGTTGTTGCCTTCACTGCCGCAGCTGGTGAACACCACCTCCGTGGGTTCAGCACCGATCAAGGCTGCCACCTCATAGCGGGCCTGCTTGATCGCCAAACCCACCTCACCACCGAAGCGATGCATGGAGGAAGGGTTGCCGTAGGTTTGGCGGTAAAAGGGGAGCATGGCGTCCAACACCCCTTCGCTTACCTGGGTGGTGGCGTTGTTATCGAGATAGGTGAGGGGAGGAATGGTGCTCATGGGGTGAACGGCAGTGAATTGGTTAGCTGTGATGGCAAAAGAGGGAAACTGGCTGGCGATTTAGCAGCCCGCCAAGAGGGCAGCGGAGCCATCAAGGGGTGCTGGCTCAAGTTCCGGGAGCTGACCTGTAGTGATGTCGCCGTATACCTGGCGCACCGCCACTGAAATCAGCTCATGGGTTTCAATCACCCTCACGCCGAGATGGGCCAACTGCTGGCGGGGTGATGCACCAATCCGACTAACCAGCACCGCGGCGCAGTCTTCCAGCACTGAAGCAATACCCTTCATCGCTGCCTCTTCGCCGTAGCCCCCCTGGCAGTAGTGATCAACCTTGCGGTGGCCAACGAAGCGGCTGCCTTGGCTATCCACTTCGTACACCTGAAATTCCTTGGCGTGGCCGAAGTGCTGATTAACAAGACCACCGCCCTTGCTGGCGACGGCCAGAAGCAGCGTCGGTCCAGCAGGGGTGCCAGCAGCTGCAGCGGCCTCAGCGGCGGCAGCTGCAAGCACTTTTTCCGCCTGGTGCATCTGCTTACGGAACATTTCGATCGACTCGCGGGCCTGTTCGCGGGCGCCGTGATCCAGCACAGGGGTGGTAGCCATTACCTTCTCTTTGCTGAATTCCTGGGAGCGGTCTTCCCCCAGCAAACCCACCGCATCGGCACGGCATTGGCGGCAATGGCGCATCATCCGCACCGCCCCTTCACCGCAGGCGTCCTGCAGGCTGGTGAGCTCCGCCGGGGTGGGTCCCCGCTGGCCGCGCAGGCCAAACACCGTGCCGTGCTCCGGCGCCGAGATCAGCGGCATGATGTTGTGGAGGAAGGCACCGCGTTCGCGGATCGCCCGATTCACCTCGATCAGGTGTTCGTCATTGATCCCAGGGATCATCACCGAATTCACCTTGACCAGGATGTCTGCCTCCCGCAGCAGATCCAGGCTCTCCATCTGGCGTTCATGGAGCAGTTGCGAGGCCTCGCGACCGCGGTAGCGACGGCGCTCGAAATGGACCCAGGGATAGATCTCGGCACCGATGTCCGGATCGATCATGTTGATCGTGAGGGTCACGTGATCGATGTTGAGGCCCTTGAGCCGCTCGATGTGGTCCGGCAGGGCTAGGCCATTGCTGGAGAGACAGAGCTTTAGGTCTGGGGCCTCGCTGGCAATACGATCAAAGGTTTCAAAGGTGTGCTCCGGGTTGGCCAGGGGGTCTCCCGGACCGGCGATACCCACCACGGTGAGCTGGGGAATTTTCTCCGCCACCACCAGCACCTTGTGGGCGGCCTCCCTGGGGTTGAGCAATTCGCTCACCACCCCAGGACGGCTTTCGTTGGCGCAATCGTATTTACGGTTACAGAAATTGCACTGGATATTGCATGCCGGAGCCACGGCCACATGCATCCGTGCATAGTGATGATGGGCCTCTTCGCTATAGCAAGGGTGCTTTTCAATCCTGGCGCGGGTGCGTTCGTCCATTTGAGGTGCAGCCGGTTTGGCTTTTGCAGTGGACGGACAATTGCAGCTGGCCTTGGAAGCGGAGGAGGGAGCTTTCGTCATGGCGTCGCGAAAGAACTGCGATGCACCTGTCTTAACCGGTGCTTTAAACACGAAGCCCGGCGCCTTAGGTTGATTAGGGCTGCACTCGTTGCTCAAATCGACTGGCACAAAAGGCTTTTATTTTTCCTTCGGGTTGGGGTACGGGTCTTTCTGGGAAGGTGTGAAGGTATTCAGAAACGGCAAATTGGCGCTGAATTTGATTAGGCGAAGGAAATCAGTAACCATCGATTCAAATCAATTGAATCCGCCCAACGGCAGGCCAAGGGATGTCATCGATTGCAGTTACCGTTGCTACAGCACTCAAGCAAAGCTGGCCTGAGTGCACAGATCACAGCGGCGACCATGCTGTAGCGTTTAATACTGTTTTAATAGGTACAACGAACCGGGCGATGGCGTTGAGTGGAAAGGAATACAGCCACCTCACCCCAGTGAATTGCTAAGCGGCAGACTTGCTGGATTTGCAGCTGCTGTTCCCGTGGGGGTTTTGGTGATTGAAGCCAAAACTTTGAGGGCATTGAGGAGCCGCCCTGGCGATCTTGCCGGCCAAACGTGATGTTTATGGTCTTGGCATCTGCCAGAGCAGGAGATCTGCTGATGGTTCATGCACCCACCAACCGTGAACTGCTGACCGAACCGGCCTGCAGCCACAATCCAGCCGCCAAGGGCGGTTCAGCCAAAAAAGGCTGTGCCCAGAAGGCTAAACCTGGGGATGCCCAGGGGGGCTGCGCCTTTGATGGCGCCCTGATCACCCTGGTGCCCATCACCGATGTCGCCCACCTGGTCCACGGGCCGATCGCCTGTGGGGGCCACTCCTGGGGCACCCGCGGCAGCCTTTCCTCCGGTCCGCAGCATTATCGCCACGGTTTTACCACAGATCTAAACGAGCACGACATCATCTTTGGTGCAGAAACCAAGCTGCGCCAAGCGATTGAGGCGATCGCCCGGGACCATCGCCCCAAGGCGATCTTTGTTTATGCCACCTGCGTCACCGCCCTGATCGGTGAAGACCTGGATTCGGTTTGCAAGCAGGCGGCCCAGGCCCTGGCGCTGCCAGTGATCCCAGTGCACAGCGCTGGCTTTCGCGGCAGCAAAAACTTCGGCAACCGCCTGGGGGGCCAGGCCCTGCTCGACCATGTGATCGGCACCAGCCAAGCGCCCCGCCAAGCCGGCCCCTCAATCAACATCATCGGTGAGTACAACATCGCCGGTGAGGTCTGGGCGGTGGAGCCGCTGCTGGAGGCCCTAGGCATCCGCGTTCAGGCCAGGATCACCGGCGATGGCCGCTATGAAGCGATCGCCGCCGCCCACCAGGCCGATCTCAATGTGGTGATCTGCTCCAAGGCGCTGCTGAATGTGGCCCGCACGATGGAGGAGCGCTACGGCATTCCCTTTATTGAAGCCTCCTTCTATGGCTCCGCCAATGTGAGCCAATGCCTGCGCCAGATCGTTGATCATTTGGTGGATTCAAAGCTGGCCGATCTTTCGCTGATCGACCGCTCGGAGGCGTTGATTGCCACCCATACCGCACTGATGGGTAGCCAACTGGAGCCCTATCGGCAACGGCTGGCCGGCAAACGCATCGTGCTCTACACCGGTGGCGTTAAAAGCTGGTCGATCATCGCCGCCGCCGCCGACCTCGGCATGAAGGTGGTGGCCACCAGCATCAAGAAAAGCACCGCCGATGACAAGGCCCGCATCGAGGAATTGCTGGGTCCCGACGGGGTGTTGATCGAAAAAGGTGGCGCCGCCGAAATTCTCGACGTGATCGCCCGCACCGGTGCAGACATGTTGATCGCCGGTGGTCGCAATCAGTACACGGCCCTCAAGGCCCGCATCCCCTTCCTAGACATCAACCAGGAACGCCACCACGCCTACGCCGGCTACGAGGGCATCGTTGCCTTGGCCAGGGAAATCGATGAGGCGATGCACAGCCCCGTTTGGGAGCAGGTGCGTAGGCCGGCCCCCTGGGAGCAGGAACCATGACCAGCACTAAACCAGCTAGCACCGCCGCCCCGCCGCGGCAGGCCCTGGCCGTAGACACCTTCAAACACAGCCCGGCCCTTGGGGCGGCCCTGGCGCTACTGGGGGTAAAGGGCTCGGTGCCCCTACTGCATGGGGCCCAGGGCTGCACCGCCGCCGCCAAGGTGGTGTTGGTGAAGCACTTCAGAGAAGCAATCCCCCTGGCCACCACGGCCATGGATGAGGTGAGCACCGTGCTTGGCGGCGACGCCAACATCATCGAGGCGATTGCCACCCTCTATGGCAAGTCAAAGCCAAAGCTGATTGGCCTCTGCTCCACGGCCCTCACCGAAACCCGGGGCGACGATCTCGAGGGGGCGGTTTGTCGCCTGCGACAACAGCACCCAGATCTGGCGGAGTTGCCCATCGCCGTGATCCACTCCCCTGATTTCATGGGCGGTTTGCAGGAGGGCTTTGCTGCGGCAGTGGGCTCCCTGCTGGAGACCTTCGCCAGCCCCGGGCCCACCATCCCCGGCCAGATAACAGTGCTGGCCAATGCCTGCCTCGCCCCCGGCGATGGTCAGGAGCTCAAGGATCTACTGGAGGCCTTTGGCTACCAGCCCCTGCTCGTGCCAGATCTCTCTGATTCCCTTGATGGCCGCCTCAGTGAAGCGCCTTCCCCCTTGGCCCAGGGGGGCATCAGCGTGGAGCAGTTGCGGCTGGTGGGGCGCTCCGAACAGGTGATTGTGATTGGCGAAAGCTTGGCCGCCGTAGGGGCCCGGCTGGCGGAACGCTGCCACTGCTCACTCACCAGCATTCCCCAGCTGATGAGCCTCGAGGCGGTGGATGGCTTCATTCACCAACTCAGCCGCTGGAGTGGACGCCCGGTGCCGGAGCGCTACCGCCGCCAACGGCGCCAGGTGCTGGATGCCCTGCTAGACACCCACTTCTACTTCGGTAACAAGCGGGTGCCCCTGGCCCTGGAGGGCGATCTCCTCCAGGGCATGGTGGCCTTCCTGCAGGCCTGCGGCGCCAAGGTCCAAACGGCCCTCACCCCCCAGATCGGTGACCTGGCGCTGTTGGGGGAAAGTTGCGATGGCGCCCACCTGCTGGTGGCCAGCTCCCAGGCAGCTGCCCTGGCCCAAAGCAAAGGCATACCCCTCTATCGGCTCGGCTTCCCGATCACCGACCGCTTGGGCCAGGGCCTACGGGTGTCGATCGGCTACGCCGGGCTGCTGCGTCAACTGATCGAGCTGGGCAACATCTTGCTCGAACAGGAGTTAGCCCACCCCGTTCATCCCGGCGGATGAGCTTCTGACTTCGACTCCAGAAACAATCCCCATCACCATTCGCCACTGCCATGTACGTCGCCTTCGCTAGCCAAGACCAAATTCACATCGATGCCCATTTCGGCTGGTGCCCCTTTCTGGAGATCTACAAGGTTTCCACCGAGGGCCATGAGCTGCATCAATCGATTGCTTTCCCCCCCGGGGCCGAGCAGGACGGAGATGAAAACAAACTGACCCCAAGAATCAATGCCGTGCGGGCCTGCACCCTCGTTTATGTAACCGCCATCGGCGGCAGTGCGGCGGCCCGCTTGATCCGCGAACGGATCACACCGATCCGCAACCCCAACCCCAGCGAGCCGATCGAATCACTGCTCGATCGCTTGGTGGTGATGCTCCAGGGCACTCCCCCCCCCTGGCTGCGCAAGGTGCTGCAAGCCCAGCAGGTGACTTGAAGCCCGAAAGTCTTCCACCCCCATCAGCATTCCTCCAATGACCACCCCCCAACCCTCCATTCCTGAACTGGCCGAACCTGGGGCCCTGCTCCAGAGCGAAGCCAGCAAAGCCCTCACCCAACAGATCCGCGTTAACGACCCCTACGGCACCCTGCGGAACTGGGGCGATGAGCTGCTGATCAAGCCCTTCCTGGTGACCCGCGAGAAGAAGCGCAGCATCAGCATCGAAGGTCCAGTGGAATCGGCAACCCGCGGCCGAATCCAGGCCTTCTTTCGTTCCCTGGCCCATCGGATCGAATCCCGCACGGGCTTGATGACCCAGATGGTGCTGGATATCAATGAAGAGGGTTTTGGCTGGGCCCTGGTATTTGCCGGGCACCTGGTGCTGGTGAACCGCACCCTGCGGGATGCCCATCGCTTCGGCTTCCTCAACCTGGTGGAACTGGTGGCTGAATCCGACAAGCTCACCGAGCAAGCGGTGGCGCTAGCCGAACGCTATCCGGAGGTCGGTAACCCATGACCAGCAATGGCGACGACTTCCGGCAACTCGACAGCGAGGTGCTGCGCCAACGGATCCGTTCGCTAAACAGCAAGGCCGGACAGATGAAGATGGATCTCCATGATCTAGCTGAAGGTTTGCCCGCTGATTTCGAGCAGTTGCCTGGCCTTGCCGCCCAAACCCACGCGATCTTTGCCCAACTTGATGCCATGCGGCGCCACCTGCGCGAGCAGGAAGCCACCAGTACCCCTACCTGAACTTCGCCATGACAGCCATGACCCCTAACAAATCCGCAGCCTTGGCGACGATGGCTGGTTTCAAGCAGCTGGTGGATGCGGAAGATTATTTCCGCTTCTTCTCCCTTGACTTTGATCCCCAGGTGCTGAATGTGAATCGGCTGCATATCCTGCGCCACTTCTCCAATCAGCTCTCCAGCCAGGCTCCAACCTCAGAAGTTGCCGAAACAGAAGCCCAGTGCTTCGAGCGCCACCGCCGGGCCCTAGAGGAGGCCTATGCCCTGTTTGAGCACTCCAGCGGCGTAGAACAAAAGCTATTTGCTGTTTTCCGCCAAACCCCTGGGCACATCGTGCGCCTGGAGGACCTATGACCTTGGCGCCGCCCCTGGCCCCGCTCTCCCCTGGGCTCACTGAGCAGCAGCGGGAGCGCTACCGCCGCCAACTGCAGCTCCCCAACTTCGGCGAAGCCGCCCAACAGCGGCTGCTGGAAAGCAGCGTGTTGGTTACCGGCGTGGGCGGCCTGGGCGGCACCGTTGCCCTTTACCTGGCGGCGGCGGGCATTGGCCAGCTGGTGCTGGCCCGGGGCGGCAACCTGCGCCTAGACGATCTCAACCGTCAGGTGCTGATGCGCAACGACGGTGTGGGCAAATTGCGGGTAGATCAGGCCGCCGAAAGCCTGCGCCGTTTCAATCCGGAAACGCTGGTGGTGGCGGTGGCCGATTACGTCACCGCCGAAAACGTCGGCGGCCTGGTGGCCCAGGCCGAGATCGCCGTGGATGCCACCCACAACTTTGAGGAGCGCTATCTGCTGAATGACGCCTGTCTCCAGGCAGGTATCCCGATGGTGGAGGCCGCCATGGACGACATGGAGGCCCACTTGACCACGATCGTGCCGGGCCTCACCCCCTGCCTGCGCTGCCTCAATCCAGAGCCGCCCCCCTGGGACCGCCGCGGTTTCGGCGTGCTCGGCGCCGTTTCCGGTGCCCTTGCCTGCCTCGCCGCCCTGGAGGTGATCAAACAACTCACCGGTTGTGGCCCCACCCTCCAAGGCGAGCTGGCCCGCCTTGATTTCAACCAGCTCTCGATGCGGCGATTGCGGCTGCAGCGGGATCGCCACTGCCCCAGCTGCGGCTCGCTTCAGCCCTGACCAGCACCAACCCTTCGCCCCCCTACTGCCATGTGCGTCCGTTTTACTGAACCCGCTGAGCTGCGGCTGCGCAGCCTGATCCGCTCCCGCAACCTCGGCCCCGAAGCCGGCATTCGCGTCAGCGTTAGCGATGGTGGCTGTGCTGGCCGCAGCTACGACCTCAAGGTGGTAGCCGAACCCCAGGCCGATGATCACCCCTTCAAGGTGGGCGCCGTTGCCGTTTATGTGGACAACAGCAGCCTGCCGGACCTGCGTGGCGTGGAGGTGGATTTTGTGGAGGGGGTGATGGAAAGCGGTTTCCGTTTCTCAAATCCCCAGGCCAGTGGCAGCTGTGGCTGCGGCAAGTCTTTTTCCACCGCGGAAAACTGCAGCACGGAGAGCAGCTGTCATGGCCATTGACGTATACCTACCCCACGGCTGGCAGCGCCTGGGCATTGAACAGAGCCACATCAGCAGCGAAGCGAGAAGTATCGGTGAATTAATCGAGCTGCTCGAACAACGCTGGCCGCTGCTGGCCAAGGAGTGGCGGGGCAAAAATACATCCCTGGTCAGCCATCTGAAGCTATTCATCAATGGCGAACAGCTGGCCAAGGAAGGGGCCGAAGCCCAGGAGCTGAGCTCCGGTGATTGCGTTGATGTGCTGCTGCCGATCTCGGGGGGCTGATGGCTAAAGGGGGGCCAACTCAGTCCCGCTCACCCCGGGCCGGGCGCCCCAAACCACAGACAGCCATCATCTGCGCTTCCACCTGACGCAGTTGCTGGCGATCCGGTACATCCCGGTCTAACCGCCGCACCTTTACGGCAAAACTCATGAAAAACTTAAACATATCCTTTTCGGCTATGCCGTAGAGCCGACAGGTGTCGTACAGGGCCTGGGTCATGCAGTCCAACGCCGGCTCCACCGGAGCATCGCCGGGCACAACGCCGTCTACCAAACGAAAGGCCGCAGCGGTAAGCGCACGCTCGATCGAACCCATCCCAAAACCAGCAGGTGCTCAAAGCGTATAAATGGCTACCGTTTAAGGCAAGCCGTTATTGCGAAGACGTAATACATGATTCTTTAACCTTGCGGGCTGGCGGCAGGGTTTAAGCAAAGAACCCCGGCCAGCTATCTGAAAGAAAATAACAAGACTTACGCAATTCAAAAACAGCAATTGACAGGCAAAAATTAACACAAATCAATGCCAATCCCGGCCTAAATATTGATATATATTCGATCACAGGGAACATTAAAGAGCTTGGCCGGGTGCTTGATGGCTGGATCAGCTCTAGCCCGCCAACCCCCCATGGGCGAATCTGGCTAGCGACCGCTATTGCCGCCAGATGACCCAGAGCACCCCCCGCTGGTTTGTAAAGGGAGATCTGGATGGCTGGCTGGGCCTCGGGCTAGACAACCTGATCCAGCTGCTGCTGATCCTTTCCCTCTGCGGCGGGGTTTTGGGATATCCGGAGGAGTTGTTATTTGGCAAGATTCTGCCTGGGGTGGGCATCAGCCTGCTGGTGGGCAACCTGGCCTATGCCGTGCAGGCCTATCAACTGGGCCAGCGGGAGGGCCGCTCAGACCGCACCGCCCTGCCCTACGGCATCAACACAGTTTCCCTGTTTGCTTTCATTTTTCTGGTGATGTTGCCAGTGAAACTGGCGGCCAGGTCGAGCGGCCTTGATGAGGCCAGCGCCGTGCAACTCTCCTGGGAGGCCGGCCTGATGGCCTGCCTGGGCTCTGGCCTGCTGGAGGCCGGTGGTGCCTTCGTGGCCGATGCCCTGCGGCGCTGGCTGCCCCGGGCCGCCCTGCTCTCCACCCTGGCCGGCATTGCCCTGGGCTACATCTCCCTGGGCTTTCTGCTGCAGACCTATGCCCAACCGGTGGTGGGGCTGTCGGTGCTGGCCGTGATCCTGGTCACCTACTACGGAGGGGTGCGCCTGCCCCTGCCCGGCGGTTTGGTGGCCGTGCTGCTGGGGGTGGCCCTGGCTTGGGCCACGGGGCTGATCCCCAGCGATGCCGCCAGCTGGCGGGCAAGTGTGCAACAGATCGGTTGGCATCTGCCACAGCTAGAGCTCGCAGCCCTTTGGCATGGCCGGTCCCAATTACTACCCTGGCTGGGGGTGATCGTGCCCATGGGTCTGTTCAACATCCTCGGCTCACTCCAAAACCTTGAAAGTGCTGAGGCCGCCGGTGATCGCTATCCGGCGCGCAGTTCCCTATTAATCAATGGCCTCGGCACCATCACCGCCGCCGCCCTCGGCTCCTGTTTCCCCACCACGATCTACATCGGCCATCCCGGCTGGAAGGCGATGGGGGCCCGCATTGGCTACTCCTGGCTGAATGGCCTGGTGATGGCCCTGGGCTGCCTATTTGGCCTGTTTGGGGTGGTGGGTCAGTTGGTGCCGATAGAAGCCGGCATGGCCATCGTGCTCTACATCGGGGTGGTGATCACCGCCCAGAGCTTCCAGGCCACCCCCGAACGCCATGGGCCAGCGGTGGTGCTCGGCTTGATGCCAGGGCTGGCCGGCTGGGGGGCAACACTTTTAAAGGCTGGCCTGCGCACGGCAGGGGCCGGGGCTGGAGGCAGCGAGCAAAACTTCGGCCCCTGGATCCTCAGCTCCCTGGAGCAATCAGATATCTGGGCGGCAGGACTATTTGCCCTGGAACAGGGCCAGATCATTTCGGCGATGCTGCTGGCGGCAATGCTGGTATTCGTGATCGAACGCCAGTTCTTGAGAGCCGCCCTGCTGGCGGCCATCGCCGCCGGCGCCGCCTGGCTGGGCTTGATCCATGCCTGGCAGTTCACCGCCTCAGACACGGTGCTGCAACTGGGCTGGGGGGTGGGTGCCCCCTGGGCGATGGGCTATGGGGTGATGGCCTTGGTGTTTAGCTCGGCCGCAGCCCTGCGGGCTCGCCAGAGCCCCTAGAAACGCTGCCTAAGCGAACTAGTACTCAAGCCGATATCCACCAGAAACAGCACCAGCCCCAGCATCAATGCCCCCATCGCCACCATGAACAGGGGACTAACCGCTGCCCCCAGGGGCAACTGCTTGCTGGCATCGGCAAACAGATTGATTACCACTGCCGCCACCAAGAGGGCCGCAAAGGTGCAGCAGCCAATGGCCAGGCTCAGCAACTGAATCCGCAGTTTTTGCAGCTTGAATTCACGACGTTCCCTGGTGGCAATATTTTTCCTTTGTGGGCTCCCCTCTGCCAGCAACCCATGGGCCCGATCCACCACCCGGGCGAGACGACTGGCCAACACATTTAAAAAACCCGCCACCCCAGAAAACAAAAAGGCCGGTGCGGCAGACAGCTGGATGGCATGGGCCAAGGCCAAGGCTGATTCGGAACTAGTCATCAGCACTAATCGTCGGAACCAAGCATCAGCTCACGTTAAGCACCACCCCCAGCACCAGCAGCATCAAAGCAATCGTGCCAATGGCCCAACGGACATGGCGCTGGGCATCGGCATTGGTCTCGCCAAAGCTCATCGCCCCCTCATCGGCATAGAGGTTGTCGTGATTTTCCTCGTCGTGGGTATGCATCTAAACCCTGCAAAAGTGTCTATATAAAATCTAGGCACGGCAAACCAGTGGCAGCGGATTAACGTATTAAATATTAATACATTACATATAATGTATTAATGTTTAATGTATTTAGTTTGAATTTATTAAGCTTGAATTTATTAAATTGCTTTCCAAGCCGTTGGCGAAATATCCGCCTAGCCCTGGGGGCGGGGCAGTTCACCGGGCCGCAGCTTGAGCGACTTGGGCTGCCCCCCCCTATCGACGGTCACAGATAGTTCTGCCCCCACCAGGCCCCGGTCCACAGCCACCTGCACATCCGAGGGGCTCTTCACCACCTGGCCAGCCACCTCAACAATCAAATCGCAGGTTTTCAGGCCCCCCTCGGCGGCCGGGCTGGCCTGCACCACATCCACCACCACAACGCCATTACGTTCTGGCAGGCGACAACTGTTGCCGGTGGCATTCACCTCCCGGGCCAACTGAGGGGTGAGGGCCTGGAGTCGCACCCCCAGGTAAGGGTGACTGGCGCGGCCCCGCTCCAGGATCTGCTGGGCCACCAGCCGCGCCTTATTGATCGGGATCGCAAAACTGAGGCCGGCGCCAGGGGCCTGGCGGATCGCCGTATTGATGCCGATCACCTGGCCGCGGTCGTTGATCAAGGGTCCACCGCTATTGCCAGGGTTCACCGCCGCATCGGTTTGGATGAAGGCCACCCGTTGGCCGCCGCCGAGGGCATCGGTGCGGGCCGTGGCGCTCACAATCCCGAGGGTCACTGTGTTGTCTAACCCCAGGGGGTTGCCAATCGCAATCGCCCATTCGCCAGGGCGCACCACGGAGGAATTACCAAGCGGTGCCACCGGCAAGCCTTGGGCCGCCACCTTCACCACCGCCACGTCGGTGAGCGGATCGGCCCCCAGCACCTTGCCGGGATAACTGCGGCCATCGGGCAGGGTCACCGAAACGTTGTCTGCCCCTTCCACCACATGGGCATTAGTGAGCAACACCCCATCGGAGCGGGTAATGAAGCCAGAGCCCAAGCCCTGCTGCTCCTGCACCGGCGGCCCTGAGCCGAAAATGCCCCCCATCGGGTTCACCACTTCCTTCTTGGTGTCGATTCGCACAACCGCTGGACCCACCTTGGCCACCGCATCGGCCACAAAGCTGTTGCCCTGCTGCAGAGGCGCAGCCGTAGGCCCATCACTCACGAGGGGGGCCTTGGTGGGGGCAGGGCGCTGGAAGGGCCACTGGCAGCCTGCCAGCAGCAGCAGGGCAGCCACTGGCAGGCCAATCAGGGGGTTTCGGGACACCGGGACCTAGGCAGGAAAAAATGGATGAATGCAGTATCGCGCCAGTCAGTGGGGGCCGGTGGCTCCCCCTATATTCGGTCCTCGGCCCAGGGTGGATCGGTTCTCCTCACGTGACTGGCTCCCCCCCCCCTGATACGACTCTCTGGGAACGGGTGCAGGAGGAACTGCAGTCGAACCTGAGCAAACCCACCTTTGAAACCTGGATCCGCCCTGCCCGCTGCCTGGCAAGCCGGCCGGGAAGGCTGGAGCTAGAGGCGCCAAATACCTTTGCCGCCGGCTGGTTGCGGCGCAATTACCAGGGCTTGATCGCCGAGGTGGCCAGCGCCATCACCGCCGCCCCGGTGGAGGTGGTGATCAGCGCCGCCGAAGGCAGCGAACAGCAGCCGCTGCCACCAATGGCGGAGGCAGCGCCAAAACCAGGGCCGGAGACCAGCTCCAATCCGGGGCCACTGCCGCGCCTAAAGGCCAACCTCAACCCCCGCTATGTGTTCCAGCGGTTTGTGGTGGGCCCCAATAGCCGCATGGCCCATGCGGCGGCCTTGGCCGTGGCCGAATCCCCCGGCCGGGAATTCAACCCACTATTTCTCTGTGGCGGGGTGGGCCTGGGCAAAACCCACCTGATGCAGGCAATCGGCCACTACCGACTGGAGATAGATCCCACCGCCAGGGTCTTCTATGTGTCTACGGAAACCTTCACCAACGACCTGATCCTGGCGATTCGCAAGGACGGCATGCAGGCCTTCCGCGACCGCTATCGAGCCGCAGATCTGATCCTGGTGGATGACATTCAGTTCATCGAAGGCAAGGAATACACCCAGGAGGAATTTTTCCATACCTTTAATGCGCTCCATGAGGCGGGCCGCCAGATCGTGATCGCCAGTGACCGCCCCCCCAGCCAGATCCAACGGCTGCAGGAACGGCTGATCTCGCGTTTTTCCATGGGCCTGATTGCAGACATCCAGGCACCGGATCTGGAAACCCGCATGGCGATCCTGCACAAGAAAGCTGAGCAGGAGGAGATGCGTTTACCGCGGGACCTGATCCAATACCTGGCCGGTCGTTTCACCTCCAACATCCGGGAGCTGGAGGGGGCCCTCACCCGGGCGGTGGCCTTTGCCTCGATCACAGGCCTACCGATGACCGTGGAATCGGTGGCGCCACTGCTGGGCACAGGCATGCCCGATGGCGATATAAATCCAAAACTAGTGCTGGACAAGGTGGCCGAAGTCTTTGGCGTGAGCGCCGAGGAAATGTGCAGCAGCAGCCGCAAGCGGGCCGTGAGCCAGGCCCGCCAGGTGGGCATGCATCTGATGCGCCAGTGCACCGACTTAAGCCTGCCCAAAATCGGCGACCATTTCGGCGGCAAAGATCACACCACCGTGATGTATGCCGTGCAACAGGTGGATAAAAAACTGGCCACTGACCCTAATCTCGCCAACCAGGTGCAACAGGTGAAGGATCTGCTGCAAATGGATTCCCGTCGCAAACGCAAATAACTGGTCTAGACATCTGGGCATAAATCCTGCGCTAATCCTTATCGGTTAGCGTTTCAATAATTCCCGTTGAGATATCATAAAACAACGGCTTCACCACAAGCTTTCCGGCGCGAACCTTATCGGTAAGCAACACACTCCTCTGCACAATGCGCTGGGAAGAGATCACAACATTATGACGACAGGCAGAGTGCAAAGGCGGAAAGGGGTTGTGGCGACTGAGATTCAACCTGATGCCGCCTATCAGCTCCTCCAGCGAAGGGGTAAGCACCAGATCAAAATCTAGGGCGGCACTAACAGCCCCACATTGATCATGGCCAAGCACAATAATCAAGCCCACATCAAGAAACTGAACGGCATACTCCAAAGAGGCCACCGATGAAACAGTTGGCGTATTACCAGCACTCCTAACAACAAATAAATCACCGAGACCAGTATCAAATAAAAACTCAACTGGCACCCTGGAATCGGCGCAGCCCAACACCGCCGCCATCGGCCGTTGAATTTTTGAAACCTCAGCTAGGCGCTCCTTAGAAGTATTCGGATGCAGGCAAGAACCTTCAGAGAAACGTTGATTGCCCTGCATCAAGGTTTCAAAGACTTGCTCTGGCGTTAGGGAATCCATGGGAAGAGAAGTCAATTACAAAAAAATGGTGAATGGAGACAGAGAACTGTCATCCATTCACCAAGGAATCTGAATCAAATTCAGGGTCAGATCAGGCGGCAGCCTTGAATACAACGAAGCTGGAACCTTGATTCTGCAGCTTGCTATCGTAGCCAATCAACTTGATGTGATGATCGGGGTAGGCCTTGTGGGCAGCTTCGAGTTCGGAAAGAACTACGTTGAGATCCTTTTCACCGAAGAAAGGAATCTTCCACTGATCCCAGTAGATATTCATCGACTTGCTGGGATGAACATGCTCGATGGAAGGGCTCCAACCGCTCTTGATGATATAAGCGATCTGCTGGTGCAGTTGCTCAGTCGTGAAAGCAGGCAGGAAGCTGAAGGTTTCAAGGGTGGCTACGGTTTTGTAGTCACCAGTGTTGATGGCAGACATGGGGTGAAGTGCTGAGGTTTTAGAAACGAATCCGAAGGGCAGGAGTTGGGGCGCAGAAAAAATCTGCGCCCTCAGCTACCTTCAGCCAGCGACTACATCGAGCTTGTCGACGGTGTCGAACTCAAACTTGATTTCCTTCCAGGTTTCCAGGGCGATCGCGAGCTCAGGGCTGGACTTGGCAGCAGCGGTGAGGATGTCGCGGCCTTCGCGCTCGATCTGACGACCGGCGTTGCGGGCTTCGACAACGGCCTCCAGGGCCACACGGTTGGCGGCGGCGCCGGCGGCTGAACCCCAGGGGTGGCCGTGGGTACCACCACCGAATTGCAGCACGGAGTCGTCGCCAAAGATGGCCACCAGGGCGGGCATGTGCCACACGTGGATACCACCGGAGGCGACGGCAAACACGCCGGGCATCGCGCCCCAATCTTGGTCGAAGAAGTTACCGCGGCTGCGGTCTTCGGCCACAAACGATTCGCGCAGTTGATCCACGAAACCGAGGGTGGTTTGACGGTCGCCTTCCAGCTTGCCGACCACGGTGCCGGTGTGGAGGTGGTCACCACCGGAGAGACGCAGGCACTTGGCGAGCACCCGGAAGTGGATGCCGTGGCGGGGGTTGCGGTCGATCACAGCGTGCATGGCACGGTGGATGTGCAGCAGCATGCCGTTATCACGGCACCACTTGGCCAGACTGGTGTTGGCGGTGAAGCCACCGGTCAGGTAGTCGTGCATGATGATCGGCTGGCCCAGTTCCTTAGCGAACTCGGCGCGCTTGAACATCTCTTCAACGGTGGGAGCCGTGACGTTCAGGTAGTGGCCCTTGCGCTCACCGGTTTCTGCTTCGGCAGAACGGATGGCTTCAGCCACAAACTCAAAACGATTCTGCCAGCGCATGAAGGGCTGGGAGTTGATGTTTTCGTCATCCTTGGTGAAGTCAAGACCACCGCGGAGGCATTCGTACACAACCCGACCGTAGTTGCGGCCAGAGAGGCCAAGCTTCGGCTTGATGGTGCAACCCAGCAGGGGGCGACCGTACTTGTTCATCTTGTCGCGTTCGACCCGGATGCCGTTCGGAGGACCTTGGCAGGTCATCACGTAGGCGATCGGGAAGCGCACGTCTTCAAGACGCAGGCTACGCAGGGCCTTGAAGCCGAACACGTTGCCCACCAGCGAGGTGAGCACGTTGACGACGGAGCCTTCTTCAAAGAGCTCGATCGGATAGGCAACGAAAGCGTAGAAGGCCTCGGAATCTCCGGGTACTTCTTCGATTTTGTAGGCGCGACCCTTGTAGTAGTCAAGGTCGGTGAGAAGCTCAGACCAGCAGGTGGACCAGGTGCCGGTGGAGGATTCAGCTGCTACAGCAGCTGCCACCTCTTCATTTGCAACACCTGCCTGGCCGACTACTTTGAAGACGGCGAGAAGATCTGTATCCCGGGGGGTGTAATCCGGGGTCCAGTACATGTGCCGGTATTCTTTGACACCAGCGTCGTACTTTTTTGCAGCCATTTCAGTTTCCTGATAAGGATTGGGATCCGCTGCAACCTTGATCGGTCGGGACCGCTTCCGTCAAGAGCCAAAGGCCCCTGTTGGATCGTGGTATCTGAAGTTACAGATAAGCCAAGGTTATCAAATCCTGACATCCACGACCCCAGCCACCACCCGCCCCTGTGACAGCAAGGCATTTGCAAAAACGGGCGGGAGATCAGCTCCGCTTATGGCAGTGATCAGCTTTACTGTTCTAAGTCGAAGCGGCTCCGTAGTGCAGGCAACCTCCGGTTTTTTCAGCAGTCGTCCAGCGATTCCAAAGACAAGGGGAAGCGCTGGGCCACCGCCGCCCAGCCCTACTAGCTCTGGTGCCTGTTTAGCCCTTGGATGGTCACGCCCATGAGCGTGTCGCTTACCTCTGCTGCTGGCAGCTCCGCCGGCACTGCCATTGACCCGAAACCCATTCAAGAGAACGGTCAAAGGGAGGTGTTCTGCGGGCTCACCTCGATTGTGTGGCTGCATCGCCGCATGCCCGATGCCTTCTTTCTGGTGGTGGGCTCCCGCACCTGCGCCCACCTAATCCAGAGTGCCGCCGGCGTGATGATCTTCGCCGAACCACGCTTCGGCACAGCAATCCTCGGGGAACGGGACCTGGCCGGCCTCGCCGATGCCAATGAAGAACTCGACCGGGTGGTGCAGGAACTGCTAGCTCGCCGCCCCGAAATCCGCACTCTCTTTCTGGTGGGTTCCTGCCCCAGTGAGGTGATCAAGCTCGACCTGGCCAAGGCGGCGGAACGACTAAATCGCCAGCACCGGGGCCACGTGCAGGTGGTGAGTTACTCAGGCAGCGGCATTGAAACCGCCTTTACCCAAGGGGAAGACAACGCCCTAACGGCCCTGGTGCCGCTGCTGCCCAGCAGCGCTGAAAAGCAACTGTTATTAGTGGGCACCCTCGCCGATGGGGTGGAAGATCGCTTCCTCACCCTTTTCGAACGGCTGGGCATTGACCCGGTTAGCAGCCTGCCCCCCCGGCGTTCCACGGAACTGCCCAGCGTTGGTCCCGCCACCCAGGTGCTGCTCTGTCAACCGTTTCTGGGCACCACCGCCCGCGCCCTGAAGGCCCGGGGCGCCCAGCTGCTATCAAGCCCCTACCCGCTCGGGGTGGAGGGCAGTTGCCGCTGGTTTGAGCGGGCCGCCGAGGCCTTTGGCATCGATCCCGCCCATACCCGCTCCGTGCTGGACCCCCTGGCGGAACGGGGCCGAGCTGCGGTGGCCCCCCATCGGCGGGTGCTGGAGGGCAAAAAATTGTTTTTACTGCCTGATTCCCAGATGGAATTGGCCCTGGGCCGTTTCCTGCAGCGCGAATGCGGCATGGAATTAGTGGAAATAGGTACCCCTTACCTCGACCGCCAGCTGCAGGCGGAGGAGCTGGCGCTACTGCCCGCTGGCACCCAACTGAGCGAAGGTCAACACCTGGAAAAACAACTGGAGCGGGTGCGCGCCGCCAAGCCAGATCTGGTGGTGTGCGGCATGGGCCTGGCCAACCCCCTGGAGGCGGAGGGGATTGCCACCAAATGGTCGATCGAGCTGGTGTTTAGCCCGATCCATGGCTGTGACCAGGCCGGCGACCTGGCTGAATTATTTGCGCGACCCCTGCGCCGGCGGCAGGCCCTCAACTTTGCCTCCAGCCAGCCTGGGAATTTGTAGATACCCCTAGCCCCCCCTTCCCCACCGCCCCTTCCCATGGAACTAGCCCTTTGGAACTAACCCTCTGGACCTACGAAGGCCCCCCCCATGTGGGCGCCATGCGAATCGCCGCCTCAATGGAAGGCGTGCACTACGTGCTCCATGCCCCCCAGGGGGACACCTACGCCGACCTGCTGTTCACGATGATTGAGCGGCGCAACAAGCGTCCACCGGTCACCTACACCAGCTTCCAGGCCAGGGATCTCGGCGGCGACACCGCTGATTTGGTGAAGCGTTCCATAACTGATGCGGTGGAACGCTTCCAGCCCCAGGCCCTGCTGGTGGGTGAAAGCTGCACCGCTGAACTGATCCAAGACCAACCCGGCACCCTGGCCCAGGGCATGGGCTTCAAGCTGCCGATCGTGAACCTGGAACTACCGGCCTATTCCAAAAAGGAAAACTGGGGCGCCGCCGAAACCTTTTATCAACTCTGTCGCACCCTGCTTAAGGGCCAGATACCAGCCCCCGGCAGCGCCAAACCCAGCCCCCAGCGTTGGCGGGCAGAGGGCCGCCGGCCGCGGCTGAATTTGCTTGGCCCCAGCCTGTTGGGCTTCCGCTGCCGCGATGACGTGCTGGAGGTAAAGCGCCTGCTGGAGGAGCTAAACATCGACAGCCATGTGGTGGCCCCCCTCGGCGCCAGCCCCGCTGATCTGCAAAGAATCCCGGAGGCAGACGCCAACCTCTGCCTCTACCCCGAACTGGCTGAATCCACTTGCGCCTGGCTGGAACGCCAATTCGGCATGGCCACGGTGCGCACGGTGCCGATCGGCATTGGCGCCATTCAGGAATTCCGCCAGGAACTCTGCGACTTGTTGGGGCTGGAGCCGCCGCCAGCGCCACCGGAACGGCTGCGGATGCCCTGGTATTCCCAGTCGGTGGATTCCACCTATCTCACCGGTAAACGGGTTTTCATCTTTGCCGATGGCACCCATGCCATCGCCGCCGCCCGGATCGCCAGCCAGGAACTGGGCTTTGAGGTGGTGGGCCTGGGCAGCTATAGCCGTGAACAGGCCCGGGCCGTGCGGGCCGCCGCCCAGCAGCTGGGCCTGGAAGCGTTAATTACAGACAACTACCTGGAGGTGGAGCAGGCGATGGCGGCCGCCGCCCCGGAGCTGGTGCTTGGCACCCAAATGGAACGCCACAGTGCCAAACGCTTGGGTATTCCCTGCGCCGTGATCTCCGCCCCCCTGCATGTGCAAGACGTGCCAGCGCGCCATGCCCCCCAGATGGGCTGGGAGGGGGCAAACGCCATCTTCGACAGCTGGGTACATCCCTTGATGATGGGTTTGGAGGAACACCTGCTCGACATGTTCCGCCACGACTTTGAATTTGTAGAAGGCCACATGAGCCACAAGGGGGCCGGCAGCACAAGCAACATCTCAGGCAACATCCCTAGCAACACAGCCAGCAACACAATTGCCAGCACAGCAGTCAACAAAAGTCCTGCTGCTGCTCCAAACAGCGAAGGCTGCCGCTGGACCACCTCCGGCGAAGCAGAACTGGCCCGGATTCCCTTCTTTGTGCGGGGCAAGGTGAAACGCAACACAGAAGCCTTTGCCCAAGAAAAAGGGCTCAGCGAAATCACCGACGAAATCCTCTACGAGGCCAAGGCCCACTTCTCCCGGTAACCCGGTAATCCGGCCACCAGCCCCAGGCAAGCGTCAGCAGTTCAAATTCAGCTTTTCACCCATTCCAACCCAACATCAACCATGACCACCAGCCTCCAAGCCACCACTAACCCCCGGGAAGATGGAGAAGGCAGCCTCCAGGTTCATCAAGACGACTCCATGGCCATCGGCGAAGGGGCCCTAGTAATTGCTGTTTACGGCAAAGGCGGCATCGGTAAATCCACCACCTCCTCAAATCTCTCAGCGGCCTTCTCAAAGCTGGGCAAACGGGTGTTGCAGATCGGCTGCGATCCAAAGCACGACAGCACCTTCACCCTCACCAAGCAAATGGTGCCCACGGTGATTGATATTCTCGAAACCGTAAATTTCCACACCGAGGAATTACGGGCTGAGGACTTTGTATTCCCTGGATACAATGGGGTGATGTGCGTGGAATCCGGTGGCCCGCCGGCAGGCACCGGCTGTGGCGGCTATGTGACCGGTCAAACAGTGAAACTGCTTAAGGAACATCACCTGCTGGAAGACACCGATGTTGTGATCTTTGATGTGCTCGGTGATGTTGTTTGCGGGGGCTTTGCGGCGCCCTTGCAACATGCCGACTACTGCCTGATTGTAACGGCCAATGATTTTGATTCAATCTTTGCGATGAATCGGATTATTGCCGCCATCCAGGCCAAGGCCAAAAACTACAAGGTTCGGCTTGGTGGAGTGGTGGCCAACCGCAGCAAGGACACCGACCAGATCGACAGGTTCAATGAACGAGTTGGCATGCGCACCATGGCCCACTTCCAAGATATAGATGCGATCCGCCGCTCCCGCCTCAAGAAATGCACGATCTTTGAAATGGAAGCAAGCCCCGAAGTGGAAGCAGTCCAAAACGAATATCTCGCCCTAGCCCAGCGGATGCTCAGCAATGTGGAACCCCTGGAGGCCGAATCCCTCAAGGATCGCGAGATTTTTGACCTGCTGGGTTACGACTAATCGCCGCTCGCGCGGCCTGAATCCCAGCCAGGTTTCAGGCCGCTAAACCCACCAACTTGCTGGAGTAATCCCACACCTTTACCGCTGTGCCCGGGTCACTGGCCTGGGCCGACAGCTCCTGGGCAAACTGCTTGCCATCCTTCTTCTGGCGATTACCCCAGCTCCAGTGCACCCCAGAATCAACAAAGGCAGGGTCTGCCACCACCTGGGCCACCCGCTCACCAGCCAGGGCCTGGCTCACATAGCCACCGGTGATATTTTTCTGGAACCAGGGGAAAATGCTTTGGAAAGCCGGGAAGTGGTTACGGAATAAGGGGGTGTCGGCCACACAACCGGGATAAAGGGAGCTGAAGCTAATACCACTGCTGGCGTGGTAACGACGGTGCAGCTCCAGGCTGGTGATCATGTTGCAAAGCTTGCTGTCTTTATAGGCCTTACCTGGCTTGAATTTCTTGCCACTGGCCATGCTGATCGGCGCCTTGAAGCCCTGGGCGAAACCAGACAGATCGCCCAGATTGGCGGGGGCTGGAATCGGTATCTTGCCGCCCAGTTCCTTGGAATTAGCGGTAACAGTACCGAGGGTGATCAGGCGTTTATCGGCCAGGGGTGAGGCCAGCAGATCCTCCAGCAACAGGCGGCTCAGCAGGAAATGGCCCAGGTGATTGGTGGCCATCGAAAGCTCAAAGCCCTGGGCACTCCACTCGGGCTGCTTAAGCAAGGGCTTATAGACCGCCGCATTGATCACTAGCGCCGCCAGCGGCCGCCCCAGGGCCCGGAAAGAGGCCACAAACTGCCGCACCCGCTCCAGGTCTGAGAGCTCCAGGGGCAGGTGAATGATTCTGCTGGCGGGCAACCCCAGCTGGGCGGCGGCGGCCTGGGCCTTGGCGGTGTCACGGCAGGCCATCACCACGGTCCAGCCGCGATCCAGCAGGGCCTTAGTGGCCCAGAGCCCCACCCCGGAGGAGGCGCCAGTAACTATCGCCAGCCGATCCGCAGGCAAGGAGGGGGTGCTGGTCATCGGCTAAGGGGTTCAGGGGGAGGGGGAACTAGGGGCTGGGGCCCAAACAATGCGTCGCCGGTTGGGGGCAATCCACTGCTGCTCCTGCTGGAATACCACCTGTTGACCATCGGCCGAAAACAGGCGATCCAGCTGGTGCTCGCGTTTCTGGAGGCGATCGCTCTGGAGCTGCAAGACCGCCTGGATCTCACTATGACGATCAAGGCGTTCCTGGTGGGCTACGGCCAGCTTGGCCAGGGTAACAACGGCCAACACCAGCCCGGCCGCCTTCAGCAGCAGCCCGAGGGAAGCAAATAACAACTCCTCGCGGGCAATGGCCGCAGAGGAGGGAAGGACCACTTCATTGCTCACCGGCGCCACAGGCCGCAGGTGGGAACCCTCACGGCGGCTCTGCACCTGGGAAGATCGTTCGGAGAATCGGGGAACGGAACGCACCAGCAGGCAGGAATGTCACCCGCTTGTAGCGTGCCGAACCGCCGCTGCCAACCCGAGCCCAGCTCAGTTGCGGTAAAGGCTCACGGAAAGCCGCAGCGCCAGGACAGCAGCGTGGGCAGCCACCACCAGAGCGATAAGGATCTCAGCCTGGGTAAGAGCGGAGGCCATTGGTTGAAAACGAACCGTGCCATTCTCCTTTGCCATTGCCCCCTGGCTCAGCCCTGTCACAGGTCTTGATGGCCCCAGGCGACTAATTTATGGGGGCTAGCCCTGTTGGCCTCGGCCTTACCCATGTCCCTCGCTGCCTGGCGCCAGCTGGCCGGGGCCGGTCGCCGCCCCCCCAATGCCGAGCGCCACCGGCTCAGCGCCCTCAAGCAGAAGCTGCTGCGGCTGGGGTCGATGGTGGAGGAATCGGCGGTGCTGGCCCGGGCGGTGCTGGCGGTGCCAGACCTGGAGGCCGCCCCCCAAATCCGCAGTGGTGACGACAAAATTGATGGGCTCTATCGGGAGCTGGAGGAAGACTGCGCCCAGCTGCTAATGGAAAGGGCCCTGCCCCGGCACCAGGTGCGGGCGGTGCTCGGCTACGGCCACTGCGTGCGCGACCTCGAGCGGATCGGCGACTACTGCAAGGAGCTGGCCGAACTGGGGGAACAACTGTTGCCAGCCCAGCCGGTGGCCCTGAGGGAACCGATCCTGACGATGCTCGACCGCTGCCGCTCCCTGCTGGCCCTGGCCCTCGATTGTGTGAGCGAAGAGGATGCCAGCGCCGGGGCACGACTCAACACCCTCGACGACCTGGTGGATAAGGACTATGAAAATTTGCTGGCCCAACTAATGGATCCGATGCAATTCTCTGGGGAGAGCCTCGAATCGCTGCTGCTGCTGGTGCTGGTGCTGCGTTGCATTGAACGGATGGCCGACCATGCGGTGAATGTGAGCCGTCGGGTGGCACGGTTGGCCGATGCTTAATACCTGCATTGCGGTGGGCGCCGCCCAGCTGCGCCAGCTGGACCTCACCCCCCTAGCCCCTTTGGCGGCCCTGCCCATTGGGCAGCTGCTGGCCCAGGAAGACAAGATCCAGTTGTCCCTGGATTGGCCCCGGGATGAAGCCGACCCCCGCGAGCTCTCGGAAATCCCCGAATGCCGGCTCTGGAGCCTGCGGGCCGATGCCCAGCACCCCTGGCTGCCACTGCTGTTGGAACGCTCCAGCGGCCAGCTAAGCCGCCATGTGGCGATGCTGGTGCCCCATAGCTTCAGCCGCACGGAAGGGATTCGCTTTGATGCCGATGCCCTCAGTCTCTGGATCAGCCACCGGCTTTTCCTGCTGGACCACTGGGGACAACAGCATCAGATCCCCCTGCGGGGCCGACTGGGGCAGATGGCCGCCGTATTGGGCTTTGAACTGGACCCAGCCTTCTGGCCGCCAGCCTGAGCCCACCGGGCTGTGTTCAGGCTGGAGTTGCCAATTCAGGATTTGCCACCACGGGATTAACCACTTCACGACTTGCCACTGAGGGATAGAGCTCCCGGGTCAAGCGGCGCGTTTCTTCCCGCACTTTTAGCCGGAACTGGGCGGCCTGCTCGGCAGACAGCACAGGAAACTGCTTTGCCTCCCTGCGGCCGGGCTTATCCCAGCTGGCGCGCCATTCCTTACTGAGCTCCTGCTTGAGGGTCTCCAGTTGCAGCTCCACATCAAGGGGCTGCAACTGACCCAACTGGGCGGCCTCCTCCAGCCAGGCGGCACGGCAGGGTTCAAAGCTTTTGCGATTCAAAGTATCGCGCATATCAAGCCGGGGTTGATATTCCTTAAGGGCCTTAAGTTCCTCATCAAGGATAATAGTCCAAGCCCCTTCCTGAGCATCGGCAAGCGGCGCAGCTTGCTCGGCCCGTTGAATTGCAAGTTTATATAATTCTATCCACTTATAATGCAACTTATCCTCAACCTGTTTAACATCTGCCGCCGAACCGCCTCTCTTCTTAGACAGGGCTGGCAGAGCATTATCAGCCTTCTTCAGAAAGATTCTTTCCTCACGCTCAAGGTTTGCCGCCCCCCAGCGCTTGCGGTACTCCCAGAGTTCGGCATAGCGCCTGAGATCCTCTGGCGACCAACCAAGTTCTTTGAGTTCGTCCTCGCGGTTGACTTCGTCCTTGAGCACTTTGGCGTCTGTGACACAAATCCCAGTGTAGCCAGCTATTCCCCAACAGCCCAGTTGGCATCAACCGGTGCCGCCAGCCTGGAAAAGCAGCATTAGCGCCCGGCGGCCACTGTCTAGGGCCAGCAGGATCGTGAGCAGGCGCAGCATCCAGGCCAGACGCTGCGGTGCCACCCCCTGCAGCCGTGAGGCCGACCAGCGGGCCGCCACCGCTGCCGTAAGCCCCAGCACTAGGGCCGTTAGCAACTGGCCCCGTCCGCTGTGCAAAAACAGCAGCCCAGCGCCGCTGGAGGCGCAGCACACGGCAAAAGTGCTGAGCCGAATGGCGTGATGGATCGGCAGACGCAACAACGACACCAGCAACGGCACCATCACCAGGCCGCCGCCCACCCCCAACATCCCCCCCGCCAGCCCCGCCACGGCCCCCACCGCCAGCAGGCCCAGCAGCGGTTGGGGCAGCTGAGCAATCGGCAGATCCTGCTGCTGGCCCCGGGGGCTAATCGTGAGGGAAAGCAGCCCATACATGCCGGCCTGCAGGCCCAGCAATTGCCAGCCCGTGAGCAAGGAGCCCAGGTGGCCAAACAACAGGCCAAACAGCAGCGCCCCAGTGCCGATCGCCAGGGCCGAACGCCAGGGCAAACGGCCATTGCGCAGGTGTTCCCAACTGCCCCCAGCCGTGGTGGGCACGATCGCCAGGGTGCTGGTGGCTAGGGCCTGGTGGGGGCTTAGGCCCAGCAAAAGCAGCAGCGGCGAAAACACAAGGCCACCGCCGATCCCCAACAACCCAGACAGCAGTCCAGCGAGGATGCCCAGGGGCAGCAGCAGCACCAATACCTGCAGCATCCCCTTTCACCCATGGCATCCCCAGCCTCCCCCATGGCGCCCCGGAGCTGGGCCGTTTTGCCCAGCCTCAGGGCCAGCGGCGCAGTGCAAATGGCCATTGATCGCTGGCTGCTGGATCAGGTGGGCAGCGGCGCTGGTCCGGGGGCCCTGCTGCGCTTTTACCGCTGGGACGAACCCAGCCTCTCCCTCGGCCACCACCAGGCCCCCCTGGCCCTGAACAGCAACTTGCCGGTGGTGCGGCGACCCACGGGGGGAGCTGCCGTGCTCCATGGGGGCGACCTCTGCTACGCCATCGCCCTGGCCCAGCCCCCCCGCGGGCCGCGGGCCGCCTACGGCTTGATCCGCCAATGGTTACAGCGCAGTTTTGGGCGGCTAGGCAGCCCCCTGCAGCCAGGGACAGCGGCCCAGGATCGCCATTTGCGCCACTGCTTTGCCAGCGGCACCGGCGCCGATCTGCTGGGTTCCCAGGGGGAAAAAAGAATTGGCAGTGCCCAGCTCTGGCGCCGCGGTGTGCTGCTACAGCACGGCTCGATCCAGCTCAACCCCAACCCTGAGCTCTGGCGCTTGCTGTTCCAGCAGGAGGCCCCCCCAGCCCTGGCCCTGGGGGAGGGCCTCGAAGCTCAGTTGCAGGCAGAAGCCCAGACCTGGCTGTTTGGCACTCAACCGGAGGAGCTCCCCTTGCCGGCGATTACCTCCGGCAGGGCCGCCACGCTCTGGGCGATCGGCGCCAACGACATCCCCAGCGGGTAGGTGCCCTGGCGGCGGGCCTGTTCCAGCAGCGGCTGGGGCAGCCGCAGGGCCAGGCGCCCCAGCACCGCTTCCGACAGCTCTGGCCGTTCAAGGGTGCCCACCGGCAGCCCCGCCGCACTGAGCACCAGCAGCCGGGCCTGGGGGGCCTGCTCCAGGGCCAGCACCGCCTGCCAAAGGGGGGCGGATTCGGCAATGGCGGGCAGATCCGCCAGGGGGCGCTGGTGGGCCTCCAGGCGTTCCAGATCCCAGCGCTGCACCGGCACCTCCCGCAGGGGGCCATCGTCTACAAAACCGCGCCAGCGGCCCGCCTCACAGAGCAGAACCCAATCGGGGCGAGGGCTGTCACTGGCTAGGCGCAGCTGGCTGAGCTCCCGCAGGGAAGCCCTGGGCTCCAGCACCCGCAGCCGGCGGCTGGCGGCATCCTTCACCTGCAGCTGTTGCAAGGCCCGCTGTAGGGCCAGCAGTTGCAACTGATTGCGGGAGGCCCCCAGGCCAAACCAACCAAGCAGCACCAGCCAGATGCTGCCGAAGGAGCCCCCCCGCAGCAGCAGGAATACCCCAAAAAGAATCGCGATCCAGGCCAGCACTTGGCCGCTGTAGGTGGCCACCCGCACCCCCCGCACGCGGCTGCCACTGAACTGCCACACCAGGGCCTTAAGGATCTGGCCGCCATCGAGGGGCAAGCCCGGCAGCAGGTTGAAGAGGGCCAGCACCAGGTTCAACTGGGCCAGTTCCTCAGCCACCAGCCCGAGCACCGGCAGCAGATGGCTGAGCGGATGCACCGCCAGGGCCAATAGCACCGCCAGCACCAGGCTCACCGCCGGACCGGCCACCGCCACCAGCAGCGCCCCAATCGCCGTGGGGGGATCCCGTTCAACGGTGGCCACCCCCCCCAGCATGAACAGGGTGATGCTGCACACCTTCACCCCGAGGCGCAGGGCCACCAGGGAATGGCCCAGCTCATGGAGCAGCACCGAAACAAACAAAAGCAGGGCTGTGCCGAAGCCGGCCAGCCAATTGCCGTGGAACTGTTGCTGGAACACCACGGAGGCGAAGGCCAGCACCACCAACCAACTGGGGTGGATGTAGAGGGGAATCCCGGCCAGCCGAAACAAACGCCAACCCTGCGCCCCTGGGGCTTCGATCACAACGCCCTGGCAGGTAGAAGAAGCTTCATCCTAGAAACGGCCCCATGGCAGCGCCGCTTTTAAAAATCTGTGGACTCACCCAGCCCCCCCAGGCGGCGGCGGTGGCGGCCCTTGGCTGCGATGCCCTGGGGGTGATTGGCGTGGCTGGTTCGCCCAGGTTTCTGCCGGCCAGCGGGCGGCCCGCCCTCTGGCAAGCGGTGGCCGAGGCCAATCCCCGCTGCCGCCGGGTGCTGGTGCTGGTGAACCCCAGCGACGCAGAGCTGGCCGAACTCAACCCAGCCCAGGGCCACCAGGTGCTGCAACTACATGGCGAGGAAAGCCCCGAGCGCTGCGCAGAGCTGGCCCAGCACTGGCAAATACCTGTGTGGAAGGCCCTACGAATCCGTGAAGCGGCCGATTTAGCCAAGGCCAGGGCCTATGCCCCCCAGGTGGAGGCGGTATTGCTTGATGCCTGGGTGGCAGACCAGTACGGCGGCAGTGGCCAACGGCTGCCGCTGGACTGGCTGGAGCGGTTTGAGCCGGGCTGTCCCTGGTGGCTGGCCGGGGGGATCGGTCCCCAAAACGTGGGGGCAGCGCTGGCGGCCCTGGGGCAGCTCAAGCTGCAGCCCTGCGGCATCGATGCCTCCAGCGGCGTCGAAATCAGTCCAGGGCAAAAAGATCTGAAGCTGGTGGCGGCATTGCTGCAGCTGGTCAGGGCACAATCAAGCGATTGATCCCCCCCGGCGCTACCCCCATGGCCTTCCAGCTCCTGAGCCTGCCGCTTCTCAGCCTGCCACTCCTGAGCCTGCCGGTCCTCGCCCAGGGGATGCTGCCGGGTTGCCAATTGATCAACGGCGATCTCCAGTGCGTGCCCGGCCAGCAGCTCAGCCCCCAGCAGCAAATCAAGGTGCTGGAGCAGCAGATCGACAGCAACCTGCAATTGGAAAACAAAATCCAGCAGTCGATCAACAGCCTGGGCCAACTGCTGGTGAGCGGTGATGCCGCCACAGGGCAACTGCTCAGCGCCGCCTGGAGCGCCAAACAAGGCAGTGGCCAAACCCCCTTGGCCGTGCACTGGTACCGCCAGGGGGCCGACGGCTGGGTGCTGATCCCCGGGGTGCAAGGCCCTAAATATCAACCCACCGCCCAAGACAAGGGCCTCAAGCTGATGGCCGTTGCCACGGTAAGCACCCCCAGTGGCAACAACCGCGTTGCCTCAGAAGCCCTGGGGCCAGTGGTACTGACCGGGCCCTAACCGCCCAGGACTTCCTGCTGACGGACGAGTTCAAAGAACTCCTGCTTGAGGCTGGGGTCATGGCGGAAATCACCACGCACCACGGAATTAACCATGCTGGTTTGCGGTTCTTTCACGCCCCGCCACTTCATGCAGTAGTGCTGGGCTTTAACAATGATGCCCAGGCCCAAGGGCTGACAAAGCCGCTCGATTTCATCGGCGAGGATGATCACGGCCTCCTCCTGGATGTGGGGCCGGGAGAACACCCAATCGGCCACCCGCGCAAACTTACTGAGGCCAATCACCCGTTCGCCGGGCTTGATGCCAATCCAGCAATGGCCAAGGATTGGCACCAAATGGTGGGAACAGGCAGAGCGAACAGTGATTGGACCCACCGTATAGATCTCATCCAACTGCTTCACATTGGGGAAGCTGGCGATCTTGGGCTGATGATGATATCTACCCTTAAACACCTCATGGATATACATCTTGGCGACCCGCTCGGCCGTTTCCTCAGTGTTGTGATCGCGATCGATATCAATCAGCAGGCTACGCAACAAATCACGCACCTTGTCGGCCACTTCCTTCTGGAGCAGATCAAGCTCACCGTCGAGGATGTGTTCGGCCAGGTTGTCATTGGCCAGGTAGGGCACCTGGGCCGCCTCCAGGCGGGCCCGGATGATTTCACTAATGGTGCGCGGCGTATTAGCGCGGGCTAAGCGCTGGCTGCCGATCCCATGGGAGGAAGCCATTGGGGAACTTGTGGCCATAGGACTTAGGTCGTCGAGGGCAGTCATGGGACTTAAAGCGCGCCGACGGCGGGCATAAGGGTGAGATCTTCCAGCAGCAGCTGGGGGGGTTGCTGCGCCATATGCAGCAGGGTTGCCGCCACATGCTCCACCGGAAGCATGGCAGCGCGATCAAAGGAAGCTTGCACCGTGGGAGAATCCCAAAGGGGCGTATTTACTGCCCCCAGGGTGAGGGTAGAAACGCGAATACCATGCACTCGCTCCTCCTCAGCCAGGCAACGGCTGAAGGCTTCTAGGGCCGCTTTACTGGTGCAATAGGCACCCCAATCAGGGAATGCACGGCGGGCTGCATGGCTGTTCAAATTAATGATCAGCCCACCCCCTTGGGCCCGCAGGGCAGGCACTAGGGCAAGGCATACCTGAAAAACACTGGTGAGATTCAGCTGCAATAACCATTGCCACTGTTCCAGACTTGTGGATGCTAGCGGCGCCGTAAGCGCAACGCCGGCATTGTTGATTACCAGGCCAGGGGTGCCGGCCTCAGCCAGCAATTCCTGCAAGGTAGGGGCCACGGCCCCTGGATCAGCGAAATCCACAGGGGCAGTGGTCACTGTTACCCCAAGGGAGCGACAGTGATCTGCCACAGCCTCCAGCTCTGGGCTGGATCTGGCCAGCAGTTGCAAATCCCAACCGGCCTCGGCAAAGCATTTGGCCGTGGCAGCACCGATGCCCCGGGAGGCCCCGGTGATCAGAGCAACTGTGGACAAGGCAAGCAAAAGCAGAGGTGTAGGGCAAACACCGCCTAGGCGGCGAAACCTGAAAAAATGCTAAGCGTTTCTCAGCTGCTCTGTGGGGCCGGGGCGGAAATCAGCTTCAGAGGCCTCTAGGTACCTGCCGATGCGTCGGTATTTAGCGTAGCGCTGCTCTTTTAAGGTTTTCGTATCCAAAGCCAGCAACTGTTCCAGTTCCTCCACTAGGGCCGTCCGCAGGGTTTCCGCCGCCTGCAGCGGCGCCCAATGGTTACCGCCGGAGGGTTCCGCTAGAACCCGATCCACAATGCCCAGCTGGCTGAGGTCGCGGGCGGTGATCTTCAGGGCTTCGGCCGCCACCGAGGCCTTGGCCGCATCGCGCCAAAGGATTGAGGCACAGGCTTCGGGGCTGGCCACGGTGTAAACACTGTGCTCAAACATCATCAGGCGATCGGCCACGCCGATGCCCAGGGCCCCCCCCGAGCCCCCCTCACCGATCACCGTGGCGATCACAGGCACCCGCAGCCCAAACATTTCCCGCAGGTTCACGGCAATCGCCTCCCCTTGGCCCAGCTCCTCAGCCTTGAGGCCCGCATAGGCCCCAGGGGTATCGATGAAACAAATCACCGGCAACCCAAAGCGATCGGCATGTTTCATCAGCCGCAACGCCTTGCGATAGCCCCCTGGGGAAGCCATGCCGAAATTACGGGCCACATTTTCCTTGGTGTCGCGGCCCTTCTGGTGCCCCAGAAACATCACCGGCTGCGGGCCGAGCCGACCAAGACCGCCCACCAGGGCCATGTCATCGGAGCCGCCCCGGTCGCCGTGCAGTTCGATCCATTCATCGCTGATTACCTGGATGTAATCAAGACAGCTGGGCCGCTGGGGATGGCGGGCCACCTGGATCTTTTGGGAGGGGGAAAGCGAACCAAAGATGTCTTCCCGGCGGCGGGCCGCCAGGGTTTCCAGCTGCAGCAACTGCTGGCTCACATCAACTTCGGAATCCCTTGCCAACTGACGGATCTGGTCAATCTGCTCCTCCAGATCCACCAGGGGCTTTTCAAAATCAAGCAAAAAACGACGGGCCATCGGGCTCAGGCAACAAGGGCGATGGCGGGAGCTTCCACCGGCTCCAGCCCAAGGGCGGAGAAGCCATGGCGGATGGAGGCGGCGCCAATCTGTTCCATGGCCTCCAGGGTGATGTTGTTGCGACCCCAGCTGAAGTTGGTGTGCCAACCCTCAAATTCGAGCAGCATCGCCTCGGCGAAACAGGCAAACAGCTGGCGGCGGGGGTTGCTCATCTCCGCCATTTCCATCATCTGCCAGCCGATATCCCTTACAAATTCAACGATGCCGCCCTTGAGCACGGTGACGTGTTCAGAGGCAACCCGGGTATCGAGGTTCTTGGGATAGCCGCCATCAATCATCAAACAAGGTTTGCGCAGGCTCTCGGCCTCGATGCTCAGGGTCTGGGGCAGGGAGGCCACCCATACGACCACATCCGCCTCCGGCAAAGCCTCCTCAAGGCTCAACACCCGACCACCGCCCAACTCCTGGCGCAGATCCTCAAGGCGCTGCTGCTGGCGGGCCACCAGCAGTAATTCGGCAACGCCGGTGCGACGGCTCAGCCAACGGCAAACGGCACTGCCAATGTCGCCGGTGGCGCCCACCACCGCCACCTTCGCCTTGGTGAGGTCGATGCCGAGCCGCGGTGCATTTTGTTCCACCTGCCGGCAGATCACCCAGGCGGTGTGGGTGTTGCCGGTGGTGAAACGCTCCCACTGCAAGAGGGTGGCGCGGATCTGCTGGAACTTGGCCAGGTTGAAATTCTCGAAAATGATCGAGGTGAAGCCGCCTAGGGCGGTGATGTTGATGCCCTTTTTCTGGGCCAGCTCCATGGCGTTTTGCACCTTGCGGGTGGCCGTTTTGAAGCGGCTGAGCATCTCCGGCACAAAACAGGAGTCGATGTAGGTGCCCTGGATCGTCTGGCCGGTGGCACTGGTGAGCTCAAAGGTTTCCACCAGCTGGGGCGGAGCGCTGCACCAGAGATCAAGTTCCCCCTCAGCCAGCTCTTCTAAGCCCAGGTCCCGGGCCTTGAGGCGCGCATCCCGAAAACTGCTGGAGTGACCGATCAGACCAAACATGCTGCAGACCTACTGCGCCCCGGGTATTGCAGGGCGCGAAAGATTAAGAACTAGTCTCCCACGACACCAAAGCTGGTGGGATCAGGCTTAGGCCACCAAGGCCGCCGCACTCATGCGGGCCAAGTCACGGGAAGCGAAACCGATCTCCATCAGCGCCTCCTGATAGGCGATCAGAAAGTCTTCGATCAGGCTCTCCTTCTCCATATGCAGCACGGCGGCATCGTCTGCCACCTGGTCAAGCATGCGGCGGATGATCGGCAGGTTGATCTTGTTGGCCTGTTCGATCTCGCCACGGACATCCTCGAAACGGGCCTTAAGCCACTCCTGGCCGTAGTTGAGGTGGGTGTACTCATCCTTCACCACCCCCTCGGTGATCTTGCGGGCAAAGGGGTCGGCCACCGGGATATAGATGTGATAGGCGGCGATGGCGAAAGCCTCGATCATCAGGGCCTGGATCACCAGGCAGCTCACCACCTTGCCCTCGGCCAGGGCCGTTTCGAAATTGTTGTGCAACGGAGCGAAAAAGGTCTTGGCAAAAGCCATGTCGGGCTCCACACCAAGGTTCTTACCGCAGGCCTGGAAGCCCTTCATGTGCTTCAGCTCCATGCGCGCCAGCTGGCCCAAGCTTTCCTGCTGATCCGGCAACAGCGTTACCAGGGACAGGTAATTGTCGTAGGCCTCCTGCTCGCCTTCGATCACGATGGCGTTGATGCGGCTGTAGGCCGATTTGTAGGCCTCGGTGCTGAAATCAGGTATCTCCTCAGCGGTGGGGGCCAGTACGGAAGAAGCCATCACTGCTGGGGAGCCGTTGGTAGAGGTTGCACTCTATCTAGTGCAGGCCGGCGTTGGGGCCAGTCACTGGTTAGCAAACTGGTAAACAGCTGCAGCCAGCCGGCCACCAGGCGCTCCAGCAGCTGATCCCCCTCCCCGGGGTTGGCGCCGCTGGGATCGCCCACCACCCCGTTGGCACTGAGCTCGCGGCTGATCCAAGCGCAGGGCACTGCCCCTTCCAGCGATAGGCCCGCCGGCGGCTCCAGGGGCATGGCAGCGCTTGGCAACGGCCCCACCAGCCCTGGCTGCAGCGCCAGCATCAGGCTGGTTTCAGCGCGGCCCCCATGCAGTCCTTGGCTGCGTTCCGGTTCTGGAATCAACTCCAAGAGCTGCGGCGGCCCCGACCAGAGGAACCAGGGCAACACCGCCAGCCGCGGCCAACGATGGCGGATCTGGCGGGCAGCCACCTGCACCAGGGCGATCTGGCCCCCATGGCCGTTAAACAACACCAGCCGTTCAAATCCAGCCGCCGCCACCGCCTCGCCCACGGCCTCCAGCAAGCCCAGCAGCAGCTCCGCCGACAGGCTCACGGTGCCGGGAAAACCCGTGTGCTCCGGGGAAAAGCCATAGCTCTGCAGCGGCAGGCGCCAGAGGGGTAATTCCTCGGGCAATTGCTTCAGCACCAGATCCAGCAGGCTGTCTGCAAAGCAGCTATCGGTGCCCACAGGCAGATGGGGCCCGTGCTGCTCCAGCGCCCCGATCGGCAACACCACGGTGCTGCCTGGCTGGCGGGCGGCCGCCTCCACCGCGGGCCAGGGCAGGTATTCAAGGCGGCGCTGGGAAGCCATTAATTCGAGAGGTGCTGCCTACAGTGTGGGATCGCTTTGCACCAGGTCATGGCAGGTTCCGGCAGCGACAAGCCCCGCACCCCCCCCGCCGCCGCTACCCCCCTGCGGAAGCCCCTGGCGATCCTTCACATAAGTAAGAAGGAAGAGGAAGACAGGCGCGCCAAGGAGGAGCAGGAGCGGGTGGCAGCTGTGGCTGCCGCTGCCGCCGCTGCCCCCAAGCCGGTGGCGGCCCCCGTGCGCCGCTTCGTAGACGACGACCTGGACGGCATGGAAGGCATGACCATGGCCGACCTGCTCGGCCCGGCCGACCAGAAACGCAAACAGCAACAACAGCCCCAGGGGGGTGGCGTTGCCCGCACCCCGGCCCGCAGCGTTGACGATTTTGATTTTGACGAGGAGGCCTTCCTGGCCGCCCTCGATGAAAACGAACCGGTGGGTACCACCGGTGAGGTGGTCACCGGCAAGGTGATCGAACACGAAAGCGACGGCATCTATGTAGATATCGGCGGCAAGGCACCGGGCTTCATGCCCAAGGCTGAATGCGGCCTCGGGGTGATCACAGAGCTCAAAACCCGTTTCCCCAAGGGCACCGAGGTGCAGGTGCTGGTCACCCGGGAACAGAACGCCGATGGCATGGTGACCGTGAGCTGCCGGGCCCTGGCCCTGCGCCAGGCCTGGGAGAAGGTGCGCCAGCAGGAGAAAGACGGCAAGGTGGTGCAGGTGAAAGTGAGCGGTTTCAACCGCGGGGGCGTTACCTGTGACCTGGAGGGGCTGCGGGGCTTCATTCCCCGCTCCCAGCTGCAGGACGGCGAAAACCACGAGGCCCTGGTGGGCAAAACCCTCGGGGTGGCCTTCCTGGAGGTGAACCCAGAAACCCGCAAGCTGGTGCTTTCCGAGAAGCGGGCCGCCACCGCCGCCAAGTTCTCAGAACTGGAGGTGGGTCAACTGGTGGGCGGCCAGGTGGCCAGCATCAAGCCCTACGGCTTCTTCATCGACCTGGGCGGGGTGAGCGGCCTGTTACACCAAAGCTGCGTCACCGGCGGCCACCTGCGGGACCTGCGGGAGGCCTTTGAACCCGGCGAAGCGATCCAGGCGGTGATCACCGAAATCGACCCGGGCCGGGGCCGCATTGCCCTCAACACCGCCCTGCTGGAAAACCAGCCGGGGGAACTGTTGGTGGATAAGGCAAAGATCTGGGCGGAAGCCCAAGACCGGGCCAACCGGGCCCGCAACACCCTGCGCCAAAAGGAACAGAACGCCGGATGAGCATCCCCTCTGCGGAGTGGGAGCTCGACTTTTACTCCCGTCCAGTGCTGGACGAGAACGGCAAAAAACGCTGGGAACTACTGATCTGTTCCGCAGACCAGAGCTTCCGCTGGAGCCGCTTCTGTCCGGCCAACAGCGTTAATTCGATCTGGCTCAAAGAAGCGCTGGAGGAGGCCCTGGCGGCGCTCCAGGAGCAAGGGGCCACGGCCCCCCGCCGGCTGCGCTGCTGGCGCAGTTCGATGCGCACCATGGTGCAGCGGGCCGCCGCCCCCCTGGGCCTCGAAGTGCTGCCCAGCCGCCGCTGCTACGGCCTGGTGGAGTGGCTGCAGGAACGGGAACGCACGGTGTACAGCGCCATGGAGGGTCACTTGAGTGGCCCCCTGGCGCCGCCCCTCAGTTCGGTGCAACCCCTGGCGATCCCCCTGCCGGAGGCGGTGCGGGGTGATAGCTGGAGCTGGGCCCAGCTGCCGGCTGAAAGTTTTAGCGAGGCGGCCGACTGGCAGATCAGCTTTGCCGGCCTGGTGCCCTTGCCTGCCTGCGCCGCCGCTGCGCCGGTGGCCGGCCTGCGTCTGTTTAGCCCCAGCCGCGCCCTGGCCCTGGCCGGCTGGCTGGCTGGGTTGGAGCCGGTGCGGCTGGAGGTGCGCGACCAGCAGCTGGTGTTGGAGGCGGGGCTGGAGGATCGCTGGTTGGTGTCTGAGCTCAAACCAGAGGAGGCCGACGCCGCCCGGGCCGCCTTTCAGCTGGCCCGGGAGCAGGCCGGAGGTTTGCAATTTCTAGCGGTACAAACTGCCGAATCAGCCACAGACTTCGCCGGTTTCTGGCTGCTGCGGGATCTGCCCGATTGCTGAAGACCAGCCCATCCCTAAACCCATGGCCGAAGCCCTGCCCGCCCCCTTCGAGCGCCCCGACAGGGGTTTCAACAACCTGGAAGGTTGGAGCTGGATAAGCAGCTACGGCGGCCTTTACCTGCAGTGCGATCTGCTGCAGGAATTTGAGCACGCTTTCTTCAGCCGCCAATGGCAGGGCCGGGGCCCTGAGGAACTGGTGGGTTATGTGAGCGCTGGGGTGAGTGTGCACCGGCCCCTGCAGATCCATAGCGCCGCAGTGCTACCCGCCTCCCAGGCCAGTGCCGACCTCTGGCCCGAGGCCGATGGCCTGGTTAGTGATGCCCCTGGCCAAAGCCTTTGGGTGTGTGGGGCCGATTGCACACCGGTGTTACTGGCTGACCCCGCCAGTGGTCGGGTGGCCGCCTGCCATGCCGGCTGGCGGGGGGTGGCCGGCGGCATCCTGGGGCGGGCGATCGAGCTGCTGGAAGCCGCCGGCAGCCGCCGCAGCGACCTGTTGGTGGCCCTGGGCCCGGCGGTGAGCGGTGCCAATTACCAGGTGGAACGGCAGGTGAGTGTCCAACTGGGCGACCTGGATCAGCTGCAGGCGGCGGGGGCGCTGCTGCCTGATCCCCACCCCGGCCGCGACCGGCTAGACATCCGGGCCGCCAGCCTGTTGCAACTGCAGGGGCTGGGCCTGGGGAGCGAACAACTGAGCAGCTGCCCGCTCTGCACCGTGGCGGAACCTGAACTGTTTCATTCCTGGCGCCGCGACCAGGTGAAGGCCGTGCAATGGAGCGCCATCGTGGCCCAGGGCTAAGCAAATTTCAGGGCTGCTCCAGGGCTAGCTGCGCCGAAAACAAACCAGCAGGTTGTGGGCCGGCATCGGCCAGCGCCCGTCCAGCAGCAACCCCTGGGCCCGGGCCTCCTGCTCCACCGCCCCGAGCGAACGGATGCCCCAGCGCTGGTCCCTTTGCCGCAGGCTGGCATCAAAGGCCCTGTTGCTGTCACTGGTGGCCACGGCCCCCTCAAGGAAGGGGCCATAGAGCACCAGGGCCGCCCCCGGAGCCAGCAAACGAGCCGTCTGGGCCAGCAGTCCCTGGCAGGCGGCCCAGGGGGCAATGTGAATCATGTTGATGCAAAGCACCAGGGCCGGCGCTTCGGTTAGCTCAGGCCAGGCGCTATGGCTGGCATCCAGATTTAGGGGTGGGGCCATGGCCGTGAGCCCCAGCTGCTGCCGCCAGCTGGCCAGGCTGGCCCTGTGACTGGCATCGGGATCACTGCCCTGCCAGCGAAGGCCTGGGTGGCTGCGGGCAAAGCGTTGCTGGAAAAAACAGAGATGTTCGCCACTGCCACTGGCGATTTCAAGCACTAGGCCCTGGGCCGGCAGCAAGGGCTCCAGCCCAGCGGCGATCGGCTCGCGGTTGCGTTCCGTAGCCGGAAAGTACAAACGGGCATCGGAGTTCAAACCAGGATTGCCACCCATGGCAGGCTGCAGCAACTGCAGCCCCCACAATGACCCAACACTTCTGGAGCCATAAGCCCTGGTGGTGCCAACCCTGGTCGATTCTGCTCACGGGCAGCATCGCCATCGCCGGCAGCTGGCTGCTGCTCCAGATCTGGTGGATTACGGCTGGGGTGGCCCTGCTGGTGCTGGCCTGGTGGCTGCTGTTTCTGGTGGTGGTGCCATACACCACCCCGGTGGAAGAGTCTGAAGCGAAAACCCCTTGAACCGCCGATGAGCAGCTCGCTGCCGCTGGTGTTGGTCCATGGCCTCTGGGACACCCCCAGGGTGTTTGAGCGGTTGCGCCAGCAGCTGGCCGGCCGCCGCCCAGAAATATTCAGCCCCCATCTGCCCCACCGCTTTGGCGCCACGGGGCTGCTGGAGCTGGCCAATCAACTGGACAGGGAGATCCAGGCCCGTTACGGCACAGAACAACCGCTTGATCTGCTCGGCTACTCGATGGGGGGCGTGGTGGGCCGCAGCTGGATCCAGCTGCTTGGCGGGCATCAGCGCTGCCGCCGCTTCATCAGCCTGGGCAGCCCCCAGCAGGGCACCCTTGTGGCCCAACCCTGGCCCCGCTGGCCCCTGGCCGGGGTGGCAGACATGAAAATCGGCAGTGCCCTACTGCAAAGGCTGAACGGCAACCTGGCCCCCCTGGCAAAACTGCAGTGCCACAGCTACTACTGCCTGCTCGACCACATGGTGGTGCCCTCCTGGCGCGGGGTGCTGCCGGTGGGCAGCGTTGAGCGACTACCTGTGCAGCAGCACCGCCAGCTGATCAGCTCGCCCCTGGCCCTGGGGCCGATCACTGAAGCCCTACTGGCATAGGGCCTAGCCAGAGCGCTGTTGCCAGAGCAGCCACAGTTCACTCGGCATGGTGTTGATGCTGAGGCTGGCCATCCGCCCCTGCAAAACAAGCTCCAGGCGCTCACTCAATTCCCATTCCTTAACGCCTTTGAGGGCGTCAACGATCAACAGCAACTCCAGTTCTGTAATGGGCATTTCCATCGCCCAGCTCCCTTTTCAATTGCCGCTGGCTTTGGCCAAAAGCTATGGGGCTGGGAACAGGCTTGAACCTTGGGGCCGCAGATCTACCCCAAGGGAGCGGCCAAATCGCTTGTCTAGATGTGCTCCGAGGTCACCAAGCTGCCGCCGATGGCCTTGGCATAGGCCTCCAGGCTCTGGCAGGGGGCCCAGCCTTGGCCCATGGGGAAGGCACCGGAACACTTCAGGCTCAGGGCACGGCGCTCAGCGGCAGCCTTGGAGGGGAAGGTATCGCTGGGGGGCTGGGCCTGGCCAGCCGAGGCGACCCCTAGGCCCAGGCCTAGCCCCAGGGCGAGGAAGCTGCCAAACAGGCCGATGTGGCGCATAGGGGGGGGAGTGGTATCTAGCCAAATTCTTGGCCGCCAGTCGCCGCTGTCAAGGGCAGGAAGCTGCAGGCCCTGAGTAAATAGAGGAGACTGCGCCCGTTGCCGCCCGAATTCCATGACCAGCAACGCCACGATCAGAGTTGAGCGGGATCTCAGCCATGCCCCTGAGAAGGTGTGGAGGGCGCTTACCGAAGCGGAGTTCGTGGGGCAGTGGTGGGGCAGCAGCAGCATCGAGGCCACGGTGGGCCACCAATTTCTGTTGGACCTGGGGGAGCAAGGGGAGGCCCCCTGTGAGGTGCTGGAAGCCGATCCCCACAGCCTTTTTGTGATTCAGTTCAATCGAAACTGGACCCTGTCGTGGGTGCTGGAAGCAACTAGCTCAGGCTGCTGCTTAGTGCTGTTCCAGGAGGGATTTGAACTCAAAGGCGCCAACCCCCAAGCAGCCTATGAAGATCTGAGCACCCACTGGAACGAGGAACGCCTGCCCCAACTGGAACAGGTGCTACAAACAATGGATACCTGAAAGACTAGATTGAGTTACAGCCCACTCAGACTCACACAAAAAGCTTTCAGGGTATTTACAAAAGTAATTGCTGCTAAGTTTTTTATACTTTTAAGAACTAAAAACAATTACCCCATAACTTAAGCCTGGTAGTGTTTTGATAGCTTACGCAGCATGGCTTCTGCAAAGCACTGTACTGCACTCTTTGCTGCACTCTTTGCTGCACTCTTTCCTGCACTCTTTCCTGCCCTGTGCAAAGCACTGCGATTAGATCGCTTTACCATTCTCCTTTGAGGCCCTCCCTTCATGATGCCCTTAAACAACTACAGCACAAACGACAACAACAATTGTGAGGAGCAGCAGCACCTCAACCTTGAGCTCAGCGATGCCGCCTGGGAAGAGCTGCTGCAGCTGAGCGAAAACCAGGGCAGACCCCTGGCCACGATCGCCCATGAACTAATCCGCCAACATCTCAGCTAACCGCAGACCCGATGGGCTTATGCGGCAGATCTGCTGCATAAGCTTTGTCAAATAAAGCTGGCAAACCAGCAGAGGTATCCAATTGTGTACGTGTATTCACTCGCTGTATGAGGCGTCATGGCAGAACTTGGCGCTTCAGGGTCCAACTCTGAACAGCGCACCTTTGAATTCCGCACCCCTAGGCGGATCAGCATCACGGTTTCCCTCAGGACCTATCAAATGCTTGTGGAGAGAAGTGAAGGAGAAGGCCGCTCAATCAGCAACCTTGCTTCCTTCCTATTGGAAGATTCCCTGATTAATCGCAACAATAAGGATTCACCCCCTGAAGCTGGGAAACGGCTCGGCTGAAACCGCCTCAATCGATCGACAGATTGCCCTGCTCATCCCAAGTGAGCAAGGAGGCCAAGTGGGGCGTGGGGCTGCGCACCACCCCAGGCCTCAGCAGACAGGAATCCACCGTAAGCGGGATCAATTTCCCCAGCTGAATCACCACTGCGGCAGTGGCGGCAGGGGCCCCGCTGTTAGCTCGAGGGGAGATCTGGTTCAAGCTCAGACCCATATGGGTCCTTAACCCTATGCCGAAAACATAGTCTTAGCCACCCCCCTAAAAGGCCTGGGTCCAGGCGTAGATCTCCACGGCGGTCCAGATGCCATGGCGCCAGTAAACGTCTGCCTTGACCAGGGCGTCCACCTGGTCCCGGCTGGCCGCCTCATAGATGGCAAACACATGGGTGCTGCCCTCGGTGGGCCCCAGGGTCACCAATACCCCAGCTTCCTTTTGCTGGCGCAGCCCCGCCAGGTGCTCCTCCCGGTAGGGGCTGCGGGCCTCCAAGGCATTGGCGCAGTAGGTACCCCAGAGAACGAAACGCATGGCCAGCAACGCACTGGCCCTAGGTTATGGGGCCAGTGCTAAGGGCGCCCAGGCTCAGGAATCCAGGGCACTGCGCAGCTCCCGGCAGAAACTGGCGGCCACCGCCACCGGATCTTCTCCCGCCGCCTGGGCCGCCGCCAGCCGCTTCACCAGGGCACTGCCCACGATCGCCCCATCGGCCCCCCAGTCGCGCACCTGGCGCGCCTGCTCTGGGCCGGAGATGCCAAAACCCACCGCCACCGGCGTGGGCCCCAGGCCCTTGAGCTGCGCCACCAGCCCAGCCACCCGATCTTCCAGCTGGGTGCGTTCCCCGGTAACCCCAGTAACGCTCACCAGATAGGTGAAACCACGGCTGGCCGCCGCAATCCGGGCCATTCGTTCTTTAGGGGTGGTGGGGGCCACCAGCAACACCAGGTCAAGGCCCTCGGCCGCTGCAATCGGCGACAGGCGTTCCGCCTCCTCCAGGGGCAGATCCGGCACCAGCAAGCCGGCGGCCCCAGCCGCGGCCGCCTCCGCGCAGAAGCGTTCCATGCCCCGGTTGAGCAGGGGATTGCTGTAGGTGAAAAGCACCACCGGCAGGCTGAGCTGGCCCCGCAGGCTGCGGAGTAAATCAAGCACTGCCCCAGGGGTGGTACCTGCCGCCAGGGCGCGGCTGGCGGCCTCCTGAATCACAGGGCCATCGGCCAGGGGATCGCTGTAGGGAATCCCCAGTTCCACCAGATCAGCGCCGGCCGCCTGCAGGGCCAAGAGCACCCGGCCAGTGGTGGCCAGGTCTGGATCACCGGCGGTAAGAAAGGGCATCAGGGCACAACGACCCTGGGCACGCAGCCCCTCAAAACAACGGGCCAGGGGGCTGGGGCCAGGGGCCACGGTCATTGCAGGGGGCACTGAGCTAGGGGGAGCCTATGGCTCCAGCAGCCCCACCTCCTTGAGCAGGGCCTCCTGCTCCCCAGGGGAAAGACTCTCAAAGCGCTGGCGCAACTCTTCGGTGCTGAGGGCGTCGTAGGCGGAGCGATAACGACGCCGCTGCTCCATGAAGGTCATCTTGCCGCTCACCACCCGCCAGAGGTAGCTGCCGGTCCAACCAAACACCAACAACACCAGCACCGCCTCCGAGGCAATCCCAGCCGAAAAACCTTCAAAACCGGCCGCCTGGAAACCCCAATAACCGGCAGCGCCCAACAGAAATACCGCGAGGGTTAGCAGCAAGGCCCTAGCTCGGGTCATCGCTCAGCCCTCCCCATGGCCTGCCATCCGCAGGTTGAGGAAAGGGGCGAACAGGATCAGACCAGGGAAAAACAGAAACACCAGGCCATACACGCCAGTGCGTTCCAGTTTGCCCATCACATACCAGCGCTTATTCATCCAGAAATACAGACCCAGCGGCACTAGCACCAGGTAGGCAAAGCCCAGTACTGCATAGGCCAGCAGCACCAGCAGGTTGTCTACGGACAGCAGGGAGAGCAGGTGCTGGAGGAACAAGGGTGGCTCCGGGGAGGCTGGGGGAGGGGTGGTGGTGCCCGTGGCGGGATTCGAACCCGCACTGGAGCGATTTTAAGTCGCTTATCTCTACCGTTGGATTACACGGGCCCGCTCGCCGCGACCCATCATCCCCTGCGCTGGCACCCAGGGCCGGGCCCTGGATGCCAGCGCAGTGATTACGTAGGGGACTGAACTGGCCTGGGCCGTGTCCGAACAACAGCTGCAGCGCTTTCTCCACAAGGTGGACCAGCTCAATGAACTGGTGGCGCGGATCAAGGCTGATCCCGCCCTACGGGCCCAATTGAGTGCCTGCGAGAGCCATCAGCAGGTGGTGGAGCTGGCCGCGGACCAGGGCCTGGAGATCGGTCGCCGCTGGGGGGAAAGCGAGCCGGGGGAAAGCGACCCCCCGCTGGCCCCTGAACCCCACAAGAAAGCAGCCCTAGCCAATCTTTTCCACAGCCTGCCGCCGGCCCCAGGCAGCGAACGGGTGGAAATGCTGCTGGAGGGCCGTGGCCTCAAGTTGGAGCTGATCCATTCCTGCGCCGCCAGCACGCCAGCGGGCCAGTGGTACAACCAACCCCTGGGGGAATGGGTGCTGCTGCTGCAGGGCTCGGCCCAGCTGCGTTTTGCCGATGCCGATAGCGCCCAACGGCTGCAGCCCGGCGATTTGCTCTGGATTCCGCCCCATCGACTCCACCGCCTGGAGAGCAGCGATGGCGGCCGCGGTTGCCTCTGGCTCACCCTGTTTGTGGCACCGGAGCTGGAGCCCAAACTGCCCGTAGCCTGAGGGCGCTGCACAAGGCATCAATGGCAGGAAAGATTCGTCCCCGGGGCCCAGCAACTTGGGCCACAGCCCTGGCCCTGGCCCCCCTCTGCGCCTTGGTATTAGGCAGCGCCGCCGTGCAGGCCGCCCCCAAACAAACCATGGCCCAGGCCGCCGAAGCCCTGGATGTGTGTAGACGGATCGCCAAGCCAGACCGCGACCAACAGATCGGCGAACAGGCCGCCCAGGCCTGGCTCGCCTCGGCGCCAGGGGCCGCCGGGGAGCGCCTCGATCCCACCAGCCTGCTGCGGGCCATGGTGGAGGCCTATGGCCAAACGATGCAGAAGGAGGGCCAGTTGATTGCCATGGGCTGCAGCCAGGGGGTGCTTGACCGCTGCCTGCCGCTCAATTGGAGCGCCTTTCACCAGGGGGCGCTGCTGGTGCTGCAACGCAATGGCCTGGGGGATCTGCTGCGCCCAGGGGGCCGCTGAACCCAGGGCCAATACCCAGAACTAAGAGCTGATGCGGTCGCCTTTGCGTCTCTGCAGGAGCCAGTAGGCGGCGCTGAGGCTGAGGGTGCCAAAGCCAAGCCCCAGCAACAACATCGGATTATCACTGGCACTGGAGGGCAGCACGATGATTTTGCGGGCCATGGCGGTGATCGCCGTAGCCAGCACCAGCTCCAGCTGAATGGCGTGGTCCCGCAGGTAAGCCAGCACGTTTTCCAGCACCTCGATGGCGATCAACAGGGTGAGCACCTCACCAAGCACCGCGATCAATTCATTACCCACCAGGGGCATTTGCCCCGGGGCCAGCTCTCGGGCTATCCCCAGCAGCAACTGCCCGGTGGCCGCCACGATCACCAGCACCATGCCCACGGAGAGCAACTTGGCCAGGGCCCGCTGGAAACGGCTCAGGGCCTCCAGGAAGAACTGGTCTTCCAGCAGGAAAGAGAAGAGCCGACGCATGGCCTAAGCCTCAGTAACTGAAATAGTCGTATTGCGGCCGGGCATCGGTGTCCCCAGGCGGGTTTTCCAGGCGGGTGTCACAGGTGACGGAGCCATCGGCTTTGGTCACACAATTCTCGGTCTTCACCTTTGTCGCCGGGCCCACATTCGAGCCCGGACCCAGCAGGTAGCTGCCCGACTGGCTCAAGGCGGGCAGGGCCAGCGATAGCAAAACCGGTACCACCAGAAACAGGGCGCGAAGCATCGGAGCAGGGCAGCTTGCAGTCACTTTGCCTTAGCTGCCCTTGCTTTGCCCTAGGTGGTGTTGATCTGCCCTAGACAGTTTTTTTTGGTCTAAACGCTGTCGTTGCGGATTTCTTGGAGCAGCAAATCCAGCTGGGCCAGCTCATCCGCCGCTGAAAAAGCATCATCGGCAAGCCCTGGCTCAGCGCCCAGCCACTGGGCCTCGATGCTGCAGAGCCGATCGGCTAGGCCAGGGATCCCCGCCTGGCTCACGGTGCGTTGCAGTTCATGCAGTAACACCGGCATGCGAATCGAACCGGCCCGCAGGGCCCGCCTCAGGTCCGCCTGGGTGCGCCCCGTATGGCGCAGCCAATCCTTGAGGAAAGCCTCCAGCTGCTCGAGCTGGTCGGGGTTCAGGCTGGGGGCAGAGGAAGCCATGGCACGGCCAGGTCAGCTCCAGATTGGCATTCCACCCCCGGCCAGGGCTATGGCAACCAACGATCCAGCCGCCGCTGGGCCCGCTGGCGAATTTCCTCGGTCACATGGCTGCGGAAGATCCCCAGCAGGGCCGTGAGCGCCACCACGTCATCACTGAAGCCCACGATTGGTAGGAAATCAGGGATCAGATCGGTGGGCACCAGCAGGTAGGTCATCGCCGCCAGCATCGTCAGCCGCACCGCATGGGGGGTGGAGCCATCCAGCAACAGCTCCAGACATTCCAGCGCCGGCCGAGCCACCACCCGGCCCGCCCGCCGCAACAGCTGCTGGATGGCGCTTTCATCCACCACGCTGCTGTCAACAACCGTGCTGTCAACAACCGTTGCATCCACGGGCAGGGGATCAGTCACGGCCAAGGGGTGAACCACAGCCCCCAGCCTGGAACAAACAGCGGCCCAAGGGCAGGGGGGGAGAACCGAACGGCCAGCGCCGGTAGTCCCAAGGTTGTAAACACTGGGAATTAACAGGCTTCCACCAGCCCCGACTGAATGCCGGCCCGCCGCAGCTTGCGCAGGGAACGTTGCACCAGCTGGCGGCAGTATTCGCGGCTGCAGCTCAGCTGGCGGGCCACCTCCGCCAGGGTGCGCCATTCATTGCTGCCATCTAGGCCAAAGCGCAACATCACCACCGTGCGCTCCTTGGGGGTGAGGCTGGCCTGGTCAAGCAGTTTCCAAACGGCGGCACTGCGCTCATCCAGCTCGGCCCGCTCCATGGGGGGCAACTCCTCGCTGGGGAGCACATCAATCAGCTCTGAGGGATCGGTTTTGGACTTCACCACCCCCTGGAGACTGACCGTGACACTGCGCAACTCACAACCCAGCAGCTCCTCCACCTCCGCCTGGGGCAGATCAAGGAACTGGGCCAATTGAAAGGCGGAAGGCAGCTGGCTGGAGCTTTGCAGTAAGTGGGCCTTTGCCGCCCGCAATTTGGTTAGCTTCTCGTTGATATTCACCGGAATGCGAATCGTGCGGCTCTGGGTTGAAAGGGCACGGTTCAAGCCCTGGCGAATCCACCAGTAGGCATAGGTGCTGAAGCGATGGCCCCTGGTGGGGTCAAACTTCTCCACCGCCCGGGTGAGCCCGATCGTGCCCTCCTGGATCAGATCCAGCAGGTCGAGACCTTTGCCCTGGTAACGCTTGGCCAGATTCACCACCAGCCGCAGGTTGGCCGTGATCATTTGGTTCTTAGCCCTTTCCCCCAAGCGCAGCAACTTTCTTTCTTCATCACTGAGTTGTGCCGTTGGTTTTGCCAACAGCGGCACCATGGCCTGCACCTTTCGCCCCAGGGTGAGCTCCTCCTCAGGGGTGAGCAGCTTGTGACGGCCAATTTCGCCAAGGAAAGCGCTAAGGGAGCTGGACATGGCGCGAAACTCTGGTTAAGGCCTTAATTGAACGTAAGGGGAAATGTTCTGTTTTGAGGAACCCTCACAAAGGTTTCGGAGTTGCCGCTTGAATCTCAACGTGGATTTCAACCTGTTGTTTGCCAGAGCTTGTTGTTTGCCATCGGGCCAGCCACCAGCATCCGCCCACAGCAACCCAGCCCAAGGAGCTACTCTCCCGGCGATGGCCGCTTGCACCGATGACCACTGAACTACTGGGCCGAGCTGGCTCTGCCTATCTGCACGAAATCAGCTTTATGGTTTGTTTTGCGGCCCTGGTGCTGGAGCGCAAGTTGCTGCGCGCCAACCCAGACCGGAGCACCGCCACCCAGCTGATCGTCACCGATGTGGTGTATGGCATCGCCGCCCTGAGCCTGCTGGGCAGCGGCGTATTGCGGGTGCTGTACTTCGGCCAAGGGGCGGAGTTTTACATGGAGAACCCGCTCTTTTGGTGGAAGGTGGGCATTTTTCTGGCGGCCGGCAGTCTCTCCCTTTATCCAACGATCACCTACATCCTCTGGGCAATTCCCCTGCGCAAGGGGGAAACCCCGAGCTTCTCTGCCGCCGCCGCCCAGCGGCTTGGTTGGGTGATCAACATTGAATTGCTGGCCTTTGCCAGCCTGCCCTTCCTGGCCAGCCTGATGGCCCGGGGGGTGGGTCTGCCGGCTCTGCCGGCATGAGTTTTGCTGGCCTGCTGCTGCTCGCCAGCCTGCAGGGGAGCAGCTGTGCCCCGGTGCTGGAACGCCAAACCCTGGTCGAACCAAATCCCATCACTGTTAGTGCCAGCAATGGCAACAGCAGTGGCAACAGCAGTGGGCCGCGGCCCGGCTACGGCGACCAGTTGCAGCCCTCACGGCTGGGCTGGGTGACCCTGCCCCACTGGTGCATCTGGGTGGAGCCCAGCGCCCCTGATCTTTGGAGCCAGCGCTGGAGCCAGGCGGTGGAGGCGGCCCTGGCCAGCTGGGGGAAACAAATCAGCCTGGAGCGGGTGGAACGGGCCGAAGATGCCCAGCTGCGCCTCTGGCGGCGGCGGCCGCCGTTGCAGGGGGGTAGGGCCAGCCACGGCCGCGCCCTGCTCAGCTTCCAGCAGGTGCGCCGCAGCCAGCAGCCCCAGGCCCAGCTGGAACCGCTGGTGGAAATCCTGATCAGCCCAGGCCAACGGCCCCAGGCGATCCAGGCCACCAGCCTCCATGAACTGGGCCATGGTTTTGGCCTTTGGGGCCATAGCGATCAGGCCAGCGATGTGATGGGCGCCGTGCCAGGGGCCATACCCTTGCTGGAGCTGAGCCGCCGCGATCTGCTCAGCCTGGGCTGGCTCCAGGGGCAGGCTTCCCTTTTCGGCTCCCCATGGCCAGCAGTAACGCCAGCAGGAAAATCAGCAACTGCACCACCACCACCGACGGTCCGGAGGGGAGATTGAAGGCGGCGGATCCGAATAAACCAAGTACCCCACCGCAGCCCCCCAGGGCGGCGCTCAGCCCCACATAACCGTTGAAATTGCGGCTCACCAGCCGGGAGGCGCAGGCGGGAATCACCACAAAGCCACTGATTAACAACACCCCCACCGCCTTGATCGCAATCGCCACCACCACCGCCAGCAGCACCACAAACAACAGTCGATGCAACGGCACCGCCACCCCCCGGGATAAGGCCAGGGATTCATCGAGGGTGAGCAGGATCTGGGCCCGGCGGCTATGGGCCCCATAGGCCAGCGTTATCAACAACAACAGGGCCAGCAAGCCCAGCTCAAGCCAGGAAACGCCAAGGATGTCGCCAAACAACAGCTGCTGCAGGCTGCCCTTCGCCTCTTGCACAAAGCTGAGCGCCAGCACCGCCACCGCCAGGGAGGAGGAATAAACGATGTTGAGCAGGGCATCGGCGGGGAGCTGACTGCGCCGCACCAGGGCACTCACCACCAGGGCAAACAGCACCGCAAAGGGGATCAACACCAGGGTGGGGTTAAGGCCCAGCAGGATCGCCAGCACAATGCCCAGCAGGGCCGCATGGCCCAAGGCATCACTGAAGAAAGACAACTGACGCAGCACCGCAACACTGCCGAGCAGCCCCCCCAGGGCGCCAGTGAGCAAGCCCCCCAGCAGGGCCCGTTGCATGAAGGGCAGGGCCCAGAGGCTGGCTATCGAGACGGGCTCAACCATGGCTTGCCGTTAATGGTGATGGTGGTGATAGGGCACATAGCCCTTGCCGTACACCAGCTCCAACTGGGCGGGGCTGAGGGCATGGGCGGGGGGGCCAGAACAGCGCAGCCGCCGGTTGAGGCAAAGCACCCGATCACAGCTGCGGCGCACCATCTCCAGGTCGTGGGACACCTGCAGGATTGTGAGCCCCTCCCGGCGGCGCAGCTCCTGGAGCAGCAGATAAAAGCGTTCAGCCCCCTGGGCATCCAGCCCCGCCTGGGCCTCATCCAGCACCAGCAAGCGCCGCGGCCGCACCAGGCAAAAGGCCAGCAACACCCTCTGGATTTCGCCGCCGGAAAGTTCGCTCAGCAGGCGCTCCGCCAGGGCCGAGGCGGTCACCTTGGCCAGGGCTTCGGCCACGGCCCCCCGGGGCCGGCGGGGGCCATCCCAGCCCAGGGCCACGAATTCCGCCACGCTGAGCGGAAAGCGGGGCGGCACCGCAAAGCTCTGGGGCATGTAGGCCACCTGGGCCCGCACGGCCGGCGGCAATTGGCCCTGGGGGCCGAGCCGTTGGCCCAGCAGCTGAACCGAGCCCCCCTGGTGGGGAATCAGGCCCAGCAGGGCCTTCACCAGGCTGCTTTTGCCAGCCCCATTCGGGCCCACCAGGGCGGTGTCGGTTTGGGGGGCAAGGCTGAAACTCACCTCTTCCACGGCGTTAACGCCCTCGCGGCGCACCGTTAGATCTTCAACAGTGAGAATCATTTCAGCCATGGGGCCAAGTTAAAGCCCCCTGCCGGGTTCAACATCAAAACTTCAGCCACCAAAGGCAGAAATCAAGTTCTTGCCATTGCTGCGCATCGTTTCGAGGTAGTAATTAGCGGAGTTAGCAGCAGTGGTTGGCTTTAAAGCAGCTGCGGGGCCAGTTTCGATCGGATCAAAGATGCCCACTGAAATCCCCAGGTCTTTGACAAGGGCATTGAAGGAACCACTGCCCTCCTGGGGTTCAGAAAGCAAGGCCTTCAGCTCACTGGCCTTCACAAGTTTTGTTACCCGCTGCAGATCGGCGGGGGAAGGATTGGCTTCAGGCAGATCCACCAGGAAGTTTGCTTTGAGCCTGTAGCGCTCGGCGAAGTAGGGGGCGAAATCGTGGAAGGCCACAAAGCTCTTGCCGGCATAGGGGGCCAACTGGCTGGCCAGTTCCCTGTTGAGGCTCTGCAGCTGGCTCACCAGGGCAGCAGCATTGCGGCTATAGCCCGCCTTGCAGCCGGGATCCACGGCGATCAAGCCATCCCTGATCGCCTCCACCTGCTGGGCGGCCCGCAGGGGGTCGAGCCAAATGTGGGGGTTCTGGTTTTTGTTAGCGAGATTTTTGTGATCTGGATTCTTGTTATCTGGATTCTTGTTATCTGGATTCTTGTTATCTGGATTCATCAGGGTGGTTACCGCCTTGCTGGTGTCGATCACCAGGAGCTGGGGGTTGTCGACAGTGGCGATCAACTTATCCAGGAAAGTTTCGAGGCCAAGGCCGTTCTTAACCAGCACCCTTGCTTGCTGGAGGCGAGCCAGGTCGGCGGGCCTGGCTTGAAAATCGTGGGGGCCAACGCTGGCCGGCAGCAGCGGCTCCACCAGGGCGCAATCTCCGGCCACAGCTTTGCTGAAGAGCGTTATCGGCAAAAAGGTGGTTACCACCCTGGGGCGAACCCCTTTGCCAGCACCAGCATTAGAACCTGGACCAGGGGCCGTGACAGCACAGGCCGCCAGCAGGGGGGCCAAAACTGAGGCGCAGACTGAGGCAAAGATCAAGGCCGCGGAAGGCCGCAAGCCAGGGCCAGACCCACCAAGCATCGCGAAAACGAGAACCATTTTCATGGTAAGCCGCCGTCGAGCTCAGGGGCGCCGCGGCGCCCCCCGCCGGGCCGCCAGCACCTCCTGCACCCGCCGCCAATCCACCCCGTGGTGGGCCAGGGCCACTTGAATATGAAAAATCAGATCTGCCGCTTCGCCGGCAATCTCCTCCGGACTGTTGTCTTTGCAGGCCATCACGAATTCAGCACTTTCCTCGCCGATCTTCTTGAGGATCCGGTTGTCGCCCCCCTCCAAAAGTTTGTTGGTGTAACTGCCCGCTTCAGGGCTCTGGCGGCGCGCCACGATCACCCGGGCCAGCTCGGTGCAGACATCGGCTGGGGGCGGCAGGGCCGTGGCACCGCCAGCCGTGGGCAGGGGACCCTCGTCGTAGAAGCAGCTGCGGGCCCCCGTATGGCAAGCCACCTCGCCCCGCTGCTCAATCGTGAGCAGCAACACATCGGCGTCGCAGTCGTAACGAATTCCCCGCAGCCGCTGGAAGTGGCCACTGCTGGCCCCCTTGTGCCACAGCTCCTGGCGCGAGCGGCTCCAGTAGTGCACCTCCCCCGTGGCCAAGCTGCGTTCGATCGCCTCCCGGTTCATCCAGGCCTGCATCAAAACCGCCCCATCGAGCCAGTCCTGGGCGATCGCTGGAATCAAGCCAGCTTCGTTAAAGCGCAGCTGCTCCAGGGGCAGGTCCAACAGGGGACTGGGCACGGGCATCGCCACAGGAGAGACTGAACAAACAGCTTCGCAGTGCAACCTGCGCCCGCATGTATACCTGCTCCAAGCAGTTCGAGGGCTTCCCCTGCTGTCACCGGCAGCCGAGCCATCCGGGCCATTGCCACTTTGTGCATGGCTACAGCCGCAGTTTCACCTGTTGGTTTGGCGCCAGCGCCCTCGATGGCTACGGCTTTGTGGTGGATTTTTCCAGCCTCAAACAGTTGCGCCAACAACTGGCAGAGCAGTTTGACCACACCTTTCTGGCCAATGCCAATGACCCGCTGCTGGCGGAATGGCAGCGGCTCCATGACCTAGGCGCCCTAAACCTGCGGGTGATGCCCAACGTGGGCATGGAAGCCAGCGCCTATTGGGTGTGGGAACGGGCCAATGAGCTGCTCTACCAAAGGGACGGCGGCCGCAGCTGGTGTTGGCAGGTGGAGGCCAGGGAAAATCGTAAAAATGCCGCCTGCTGGCAGGCCCGGCCCAGCTGGGCTGCCTCGGCCTGATGGCTGGAATTGCCTTCAACTCCGCCCAGGGGGCCACGGTTTGGGCCGTGTTCCAGGGGCTGCTGCTGGAGGCCCTGCCCTTCCTGCTGATCGGCGTAAGCATTGCCACCCTTGGCCGCGCCTGGGATCCCCGGGGCCGCTGGCTGCAGCGCTTACCGAATCACCCCCTGCTTGGTCCGCTCAGTGGCGCCGCCCTCGGCTTTGCCCTGCCCGCCTGTGAGTGCGGCAACGTGCCCGTGGCCCGCAGGCTGCTGGCGGTGGGGGCCCCCTTGGGCAGCGCCCTGGGCTTTTTATTTGCAGCGCCGGTGCTCAACCCGATCGTGCTGCTGGCCACCTGGGCCGCCTTCCCCGACCGCCCCTGGCTGCTGCTGTTGCGCCCCTTTGGCAGCCTGCTGATCGCCCTGGTGCTGGCGGCCCTGTTGCAACTGTTGCCAGAAGCGGCCCTGCTCAGCCAAGACCTCCTGGCCGAACGGCGCCTCAATCAACCGCTAGCCAGCGCCAGCCTCTTGGAGCGGCGGGGCGGCCAGCTCGGTGCGGCGGCGCCCCCCCCCATGGCGCTGGCGCCGCCGCCCCCCTGGGCAGAGCTGCTCGACCATGGGCTGCGCGAATTTCTGGAACTGGGCGCCCTGCTGCTGATGGGCAGTGCGATTGCCGCCCTGCTCCAGACCCTGATCCCCAGGGATGTGTTCCTCAGCCTCGGCCAGGCCCCCACCCTTTCGGTGCTGAGCCTGATGCTGCTGGCCCTGGTGGTAAGCGTTTGTTCCAGCGTGGATGCCTTCCTGGCCCTGGGCTTTGCCGACCAGGTAACCCCCGGCGCCCTGCTGGCCTTCCTGCTGCTGGGCCCGGTGATTGACCTAAAAAGCCTGAGCCTGTTCGGCCGCCTATTTCAACCCCGGGCGATTCTGCTGGTGGTGGCGGCGGTATCGCTCACCGTGCTGTTAATCGGCCAATGGCTCAACCTGGTGCTGCTATGAGCTGGCTTCCTCCCCTGGCCCTGGGGTTCTGGGGGGTGGTGCTGCTCCAGGCCTGGGCCAGCGGCCGCCTCAATCTGCTTTTGAGGGCTGATTTCCATGGCCTGGTGCTCGGCGCTGGCCTGGCCCTGCTGCTGCTGGCCCTGGCCAGCCTGCGTTGGCGGCCCCAGCGCCGGTCCCGCTTGATTCCATGGACCGCCCTATTGATGTTGTGGGCCGCGCTTGTGGTGCTGGCCACCCCGCCACGGCCGTCTCTTTCCACCCTGGCGGCCAACCGTTCAGCCAGTGATCTCGGCGCCAGCCCGCTCTCCTTTCTCTCCCCGCCAGAACAACGCAGCCTCACCGACTGGGTGCGGCTGCTGCGCAACCAACCGGACCCGGCCCTCTATGGGGGTGAACCGGTGCGGGTGAGTGGCTTTGTGCTGGCGGTGCCGGGCCAAGCACCGGAGCTGGCCCGGCTGTTGGTGCGCTGTTGCCTGGCCGATGCCACCCCCGTGGGACTAGCGGTGCGCTGGCCCCCTGGCCGGCCCTGGCCCCAGCCCGACCAATGGTTAAAGGTCAGCGGCGTCATGGGGGTGGAGCAGCACCAGGGGGCAGCCCGCTCGGTATTACTGGCCCAGCAGCTGATCCAGATCCCTGAACCAGCCAGGCCCCTGGAACCATGAAACAAATCCTTGCCTGGCTGGGGGCAGCCCTACTGCTGGCCCTAGGGCAACAACAACTATTGCGCCAGCGGCCGCCGCGACTGCTGCAGGCAACCACCCAGCCCCCAGGTTCCGGAGCCGCCGCCCTCGAGCTGCGCTTCAGCCGACCGATCAACAGCAAAAGCCTGCGCCAGGGAGTGGCGCTGAAGCCTCCCCTGCCCTTTGAACTGCTGGGCCAGGGCAGTCGCTGGCGGCTACAGATCCCGGCCTCGCAAAGAATCAATGGCCCGCTGCTGCTACGCGTTGCCGGCCGGGATCTCCAGGGCCAGCCCCTGGGGGCCAGCCAATGGCGCTGGGATCCCCGCCCCACCCTGGTGGCGGCCCGGCCGGTGGCGGGGGGGGACCAACTACAGCGCTGGGATGGCCGCCAGTGGCAGCCCCTGGGGCCGGTGCATGGGCCGGTGCAAAGCCTGCTGCCCCTGGGCAACGGCGCCGGGGTAGTCACGGTTACGGCGCAGCAACCAATGGCCCAACAGATCTGGCGCCTGAAGCTTGATCAGCGGCTGCGACCCCAAGGGGAGCAACAGTTGAACAGGCAGCCGCTGATTTATGCCCACCTGAGCAGCAACCAAACGGGGGCCCTGCTGGTGCAATCCTCGGAGCAATTGAGCGCCGAGTCGCACCTACAGCTCTGGCCCCCCGAAGGCAACGCCGAAACCCTGAAACTTGCAGCCAGCGGAGCGATCCAACTGGTGCCCCAGGGGGGCTGGCTGGTGTTGCCGGAAACCGATGGCCTGGCCCTGCGCTCCCTGCCCCCCTTAGCCCCCCAACGGCAATTCCTACCGGGCAGCCGCGACCTCAGCAGTTTCTGTCCAGAGGCGGGTAGGGCCCTGCTGGTGCGCCACTGGCCCGACTACCGGCGGTCATTGGAGTTTTTGGAACCGGGACGGCCGCCGCGCCAGATTTGGGTGGGCAATGAAGCCCTGGTGGCCAGTGCCTGCGCCGGCGGCGGTGAGCGGCTCTGGGTGCTGTTGATCAGTGGCCTGCGGGTACCGGAACTGGAGATCCTCGAACTGAACCGCCAGGGCAAGCAACTGCGGCGCCAAAGGCTCCAGGGGCTGGAACTGGATCCAGGCAGCGCCTTGCACTACGACCCGGCCAGCCAGCAACTACTGCTGTTGCTGCGCCCCTTGAATCGCCCCCAAGGGGCAGCGAGCCTGGCCCAGGCCACCCTGCTCGATGCCAGCAGCCTGAGGGCAAGGCCCCTGGTGGGCGGGGTGCGCCAGGTGGGCTGGTTAGTTTCTAAACAACTGGAACGTCAGCTGGGGCCCCACCCCTAGGATCCGCCGTTGGCTCATTTCTTGCCTTGATGCCGCCCCTTTCGGCCCGCCAGAGCCAGCTCCTGGAAGCGCTGCGCCACAGCCCCGAGGAACTCAGCGGCCAGGCGCTCCATGGCCTGATTCGTGCTGGGGGGGGAACCATGGGGCTGGCCACGGTTTACAGGCACCTGCGGGCCCTGCAGCAACAGGGGGAGGTGCGCTGCCGTCACCTGCCCAGCGGCGAGGCCCTTTACGCCCCGCGGGAACGGGATGTGCACCACCTCACCTGCCTGGATTGTGGTAACAGTTCGGTGTTGCATTGCTGCCCGCTGGAGCAGCAAGCGCTGCAACTCCACCACCCCGAGGGCTTCAGGCCTTTATTCCACACCCTTGAGGTCTTTGGCCTCTGCGCCCAGTGCCAGGGGAAAAAGAGCGAGAGCTAAACAGCCACCGAAAACAGCCCCAGAAAACAGCCCCTGAACTGACCCACAACCGCCACACCGCAAAGCACTAAGAACGAGAATCATTCCCATCAAGACCGAATTCTCATGGCTGGTTTCCGTTTAGCTCTGCTGCTCTGCTCCGGCCTTGGCGTAGTGGCGCCTTTGGCAGCCCAAGCCCAAGAGCTGAACATGGGGCCAGTAAACCGTTATGTCGACCAGCAAGACATCGACCGCATGCGGGCCCTGGAGGCCCAAATGGGTCAGGTGACCAGCGTTGGCCAGTTTTCCGACGTGCAGCCCACCGACTGGGCCTATCAAGCCCTGTCGAACCTGGTGAGCAAGTACGGCTGCGTGGCTGGCTACCCCAACGGCACCTTCAAGGGCAAGCAGGCGATG
>CAJAQB010000002.1 GCA_903943975.1 Synechococcus lacustris
CGCTAAACCGATAGGCCTTGGGCAGGCGCACAGCCTGGCTGCGACCCGACTGAAAAAGGCGAGCGGTGTCCATGGCTGCCACCTTGATGGTATCCACCAATGGTAGCAACCATTTGTCTGCATGCTTCCTGGGTCAAGCTGCTTGCAGCTCTGATGACAGGTCAAGTGCTGCTGCAAGGAACTAGGGGCCGCTTGGCCGCTGTGGCAAGCAGCCTGGCGGCCTTGGCACTCGTGCTGCCACCTGCGGCAATGGCCGCTGATGGCTATTGGTTGGATCAGTACAACGCCCTGCTGTTCATGGGCTTACTGAGGTTGGATGCCGAGCTGGGCGAGATGCGCCAGAAAGGTGCCGAGGTGGTGATGCTGCAGGCCGACAGCCTGCCTGATCCAATGTTGCGCTGGATTGCCTGGCGAGCTAAGCGCGCTGGCCTAAAACCCGTCGCTTGGATTCAACGCCCCTCCCAGGCAAATCTGAAACGGGTCGGTCAGCTCGTTGCATTTGAAGCTTTGCAGGTGGATGATCACTTTTTTTCCTCTCCACCCGTGGAGATCGCACGGCTAAGGGCTGATCTGGCTCCAAGACAGCTGTGGTGCTCCTTTCAGCCAGGCCAGTATTCCTGGCATGCGGCTCGCCACTGTGACCATGTCGATATTCAGGTTTATCGAAAGGATTGCCTTAACACCTCCAACGTGGCGTATGAGTTGGGTATTGCTGGCCAGCGCAATACTGCAGTTGCTGTTTATCACGACGGTTCTAAGATCGATGACCGTCGCCTAAACTGCAACCGTGAGCAGTTTAGGCGGATCGGAAATCGCCTGTTTGTATTCAAGTGGAAAAACCCTGAGCATTGGCTTACGCCAATCACTAGGGCTTTCTGGAATGGGCTTTCGTACCTGCGTTCAAATCAACAAGGCTGATCTAAGCCATAGCTACGACTGACCACACCGCCGTTGGGACCCAGCAGGAACTTTTGCTGGGAACCGCTTACCTGCATCCAGGCCCCTGTCAAACGCCCCTCGAAGCTGACAGTACAACGCTGTGGATTAACACCGTACTGGTCGTACCAGGTACGCTCCCGCCGGCTCCAATTCAAAAATCCCTTAGCGCTGAAACGCTTAAGCTCACGGGCTGACCATAGTTCTGCTTCCTCACGGTTGTTGCAGAAACCCTTGTTAACTTCACGGACGCCGTACACCGCAGGCATGTAGCGAATGGTAAGAAAAGGATCAATCGGCTGATCGGCCCACTGCTCCCAGGCTAAACGCTCCAGCTCTAATTGAGCTTCTGCTGCGGCTTGATCAAGCTGTAAGCAACGCTGCAGTTCAGCTGGATCTGGCCTTAGCTCAGTGATCAGCTTCTGGAGCCAGTGATCACTGAGCGGCTCCCCAAGCTCAAAGACACGGATCAGGCCACCCACCTTGGAGATATTGCTGGCGCCGAGACGCGCCGCTAGTTGACCCGGACGTAGGTCACGCTCTTGACGCAGAGCGGCCAAATAACGCGACAGATGGGTGGTGCGCCGAACGTAAATAGACATGATTCATACCAATGGCGTTCCCACTCATCAACCCTTCAGGGTTCCAGGATTGACCACCTTGCCCAGCAGGAACGGACGGCAGGTTGGTGACCGGCAATCCCCTGGAGGATTAGCGCCGGTACTCGGGATGAACGGAGCGAACTCCTGAAATAAACATAGGTGCCGAGGGAGCAGAGACCAACAGCTGCCGTGCGAACAACGAAGCGTTTAGGCCTGCATCATGGGATTCAGAGCCCTTCTGAGCGCTTGCTGACCAGCACGCCGCCCTCAAAGCTCAGATAAAGACGCGTTTCACACAGTAGACACGGTTCAGACCAGCCACTACAGCCTGGACGCAAGGTTTGGCTACAGAGATGTTGCTCCTGCGAAGCACGCCAACCTGCCGGTTAGGGGAATGCTCAGGGCAGAACGTGTGTCGCCATGAATTCAGCTGGTCGTCCTCTAGTTAGCGTCTACCGCGAAGCCCTGATAGCACGTCATTATGCCCACCGAACCATCGACACCTACGAGCGTTGGCTGTGGCGCTTCCTACGCTATCACCAGCTACGCCATCCCGGGTGCACTTGGCTCAGGCCAAATCGTGACTATCTACGCTCTGCCTGAGAAGCTGCCGATACCTGGCGAGCTCACCTTTGTCCAGGGACCATGCGGTGGCTGTTTGACCCAGTGCACCGAGATCCAGACGTGTACCAACACCAGCGTAGAGGTCACGGTTGCCGAAGGCGGCCTGCAGCACCTTGAACGTAGGCTCACCGGTGCAGTGGCCAGGAGCGATGTAGTTCACCTTGTAGGTGTCATGTAGCTCGCTGGCTACCCGGGCGATCTCTTTGTCATTGGCGACTACCAGATGGAAGCCACCTGCAACAAGTTGGATGCGGGGATTGATCTTCGCTGCTTCCGCCACGATGTTTTCAATACCGGCATGGGAGCAGCCCACCACCAGCACAGCGCCATCAGGAGTGTCGAGCACAAGGGAGAGCTCGCGCAACTCAAGTGTACCCGGCTTGTCAGACACCTTGGCGATCAGATGAACGCCAGGCGCGATTTCCGTATTTCGATCGATAAGCCGGAAATCGGCATTGGGCCAGGCACTGCCGAAGCGCATCACCTTGGGCGGTCGACCTGCGTAGTAACGCTGTTCTGCAGGAAGAGATTCATCCTTGCGGTAGAAGGTACTGGGCAGGTCAGCCCCGTAGACACCGAATCCTTCCTTTGGTGCATAGATAGGCACCTTGGGATTCACGCTGAGTAGCTTGGCCAAGCCTCCCATGTGATCGCCATGACGGTGGGAAAGAACCACGAGATCGACCTTGGAGAGATCGACGCGACTGGACTTTGCATTAGCCGCGAAGAGCGGACCGTTATTGCCTGTGTCAAACAGAATGCGTTTGCCACCGAATTCCACCAGTGCTGAATAGCCCCAGTCCTTCTGAAAGGTGGAGGACTTGCCGAATGCGTCGTAGAGAACGGTGATTCGGGGCGATGTGCTAACTACGGAATTCGCCAGGGACGAGCCATTGGGTTCCGGCAGGTAAGCAGATTGGACTGAAGGGCTGGGCGAATGCCAGCGCACCGCAGCAGAGAGCGGCGATCCCAGGATGGCTAGGCCAAGCCCCAGTACCAGAGCTAAGGCCCCAAGAAGAAATCGGCGCCAACGCTGATAGAGAAAAGAAGAGGTTCTCATGCTGCTTCACCTGCCCTGGCAGGATCAGAGGTGGTGGCTGATGCTTGAGTCGTAACCAGGTCAGTGCCTAGACCCATCGCCACAGCAAGGGTGATACCACCGATCCAGAGCATGGGCCGGGAAATGGCCGCAGGCGCTCCGTGGGCCACTGCTTGAAGCACGGCAGGTGTACAGCAGGGACAAAAAACGCCCTCGATCAAAGCCATAGGAGCAGCACAGGTCGGTCGTGCCGTCATCCTGTGGCAAGGCATGGCCGAGCAGAGGTAATCCGAACCACCCTCCGACTGGTACCTGGCAACACCGGCAACAACTTCAACTGATCAGGTCTTTGTGAACCCAGGGCTGACTGAAAGTCAAATCACCCCGTTTCTACGGCGCTGACGCCAACCAAGTCGAGCATTCGGCTGATGTCGTGCGCTACAGCCATCAAACAAACTACAAGCCAGCTTGAAGCAGTGCCATATTGCTGCTGCGAACGAACGCCGAGCCGCTGGCTGTCGTCCTTCGCGCTACGGGCTTGCAATGAAATCCCCACAGGAGAAAGACTGAACCACATCAGAACAGCCGACTGATACATGACCCTCAAGACCCAGGGCTGGCTGGCCATCAGCACAGAAGGCTTTGCTTCGATGAATGCGGCACGGCCGCCGGAGCACCTGATCAAGGAACTGGTGCAGAACTCCCTTGACTCCTTCAGAGAAGGGCAGCCGGGGCGGATCCAGCTCAGCTACGGCCACTGGGGTGAGCATTTTCTGGTGGACTGTCAAGACAACGGCTCCGGGATCGACAACCTCGCCGATCTGCGGGTGGTGTATCTCACCCATAAAACCGACAGCCACCTCAAGCGGGGCCGCTTTGGTAGGGGGTTCAAGGAGGCGCTGTGCATCGCTGAACAGGCCCGGGTGGTGAGCGGCTATCAGCAGCTGGAGTTTTTACGGGAGAACAATGAGCGCATCACCCGGCAAGCCAGCCTGTCAGACCCCCTGGCCGGCACCCGCGTGAGCATGCAGATGCCCTGGCCGGCTGAAATCAGCGAGCAGCTCGATCGTTACTTTGCCCGTTTTCTAGTGCCAGACGGGATCGAGCTAGAGGTGAACGGCGTGCTGATCTCCCACCGCTGCACCACCCATTGCATTAGCGCCAGCCTCAGCACTGAGGTGTACGACACCAATAGCCAAAGCTGGAAAAAACCCAACCGCAAGACCACAATTCATCTGGTGCCCACCGGCCCAGATGAAACATGCAGCATCTATGAGATGGGGATTCCGGTGGCCGCCCTGGATTGGAGCGTGCCCTACCACTGTGATATCCAGCAGAGGGTGCCGATGAACCCCAACCGAGATGCGGTGTCTAGTGGCTATCCGCTCAAGCTCCATATCGCCTGCTTGCCAACCCTGCTCGAGGGCATGGATGGGGACACTGTGAAGCAGGACTGGGTGGGCACCGCCGGCCGTCGCTGCGGGGAAGATGTGCAACGACGCATCATCGAACGGGCCTTTGGAGCCATCGGCTGGAGCCGGCCGGTGCCATCTACCTCTGGTCTCCGGAGGTGGCTTGATGCAGAGACTGAGTCAGCTCCGGAAAGGCCACCAGGATGGCGCGGTCCTCGGTGATAAGCGGTACGCCCAACTGTTGGGCAGCGGCGACGAACTCACAGTCGTAGGCACTGCAGCTGCTGGTGGTCACCAGATGCAGCACCTGGTCTGTGCTCACCGGTTCGTTGTGAGCAGCAAGGATCTCCTCGGCTTCCTGCATCAGCGCAACGGCTTGAGAAAGGAGAAGGCGATCACGCCGCAGGTAGCCGGTGAGCACATTGCGAAACTCGCTGCGCCAGAGCGGCGGGGCCGCCCACTGGGGTTGCTGATCCAGAAGTGCCTCCGCCAAGTCTGTCTTGGCTCCGGGGAGCAGCAGATAGGCCAGCACGTTGGTGTCTACAACGATCAAGGCCGGCCCTCGCGCTTGAACGCATCGATCTCATCTGGATCAAAGCTTTGGGGTCCGAGGCTTTCCCTCAAGGCTCTAATCCTGGCTAATTGCCCCTCCACAGATGGATTTGCAGTGCCGAGACCGGCCTCTAAACAAACAATCGCCTCGTTATTGAGGCTGCGCCTGTGGCGCTTTGCGGCAGCAGCTAGCCGGGCGTGGAGCGCATCTGGCAGGTTCTTGAGGGTGATGCTCTTGGCCATGGCAGAGGCAGATCTGGCAACGGTTAAACCATTATGGATCCATTATGGTTGCTAGCCAATAGGGGGGGGCTGCGCTGCTGGCCATCGATGCCATAGCGCTGGGCTGGGCCATCGGCTAAGAGCCCATTGGGGCTAGAGCACCGAAACGCTGCAGCCCCTTGTGCCCTGCAGCCTGCGGGCAATTTCAAAGGCCCGTGCTTTAGGGATAAAGCGCATTTTCTTTACGGGCTTGGCGCGCTTACCAAAGTGCTGAAATTCAGCAACTGGACCGGAGGGAGAAGCCATGGCCATTAAGGCGAGGAACCCGATATCGCCGCACGGCAGGGGCAATCCCCCCATCGGTGGTTTGCACACATCTCAAGCCAGTATGGGAAATGCTGCAGCACCTCAGCTCTGAAGATGCGCCTGCAGGTAACTAAAAGGACTGTATGAAGGTACCCCAAAAGGGACGTGGCCCAAACCCCTAACTCTGTCGCATCGCATAACACTCCTCCCTTCGCCACACCTGCAACGACTAGTATCACCAACTACTCAGCTCCGACGCCATGGGGCGGCACACCCCCTGGATCCAGTTTTGTAATGGTTGAGCTTGAAGATCTTGCTTCCCTTGATCTCCTGATCTGGCTGCATAGGGGTGAGCTGGCAGCCCAGCGTCTTAATTGCAGTCAAAGCAGTATTTCCCGAAGGGTGAATTACTGCATGCAGCTATTTGGAACTGAAATTAATCGAATAAACGGAGAATATCAGGTTGGTGGTCATACGTAACTACTGGAATTAGAGCGGAGAATACACCAGCTCTACCGTTTACTTAAAGGCCATGATCTCCGCCTTGAAGCCGACAACTGGTTGGCCCCATTTTTTGTAACTCCAGCCCCAAAAGGATGGATTACAGGCCTCTATGACAGCATTACCCATCACCGGCCCGTTGAGCTGATGCGTAGCCGGGTGATCGATGCCTACCTCACCAGTTTGAAAATTGAGTTTCCACTACCCAATGATTCAGACTGGATCCTATTTGATATCTGTAGGATGCCCTGGTCATTGATGGCTGATCGGCAGCATCCCCTTGCCCAGGAAAAGGGTTTAAAGCTTCATGATGTTGCTCGTTTCCCCAAGCTCACCCTGCCTGAGGGCATCCTGCCTGGCACAGAAATTGCCCTGAAGCAGAGATTTCTTTGGGATGATCCGGTGAGCATAAGTCGCTACCGCTCGGAGGATTGGGATGGCCGCACTGCCGACCGGGCTAGCCTTATCTATGGCTTCACCTTTACGGAGCTGCTTAAGCCCGAACTAAATGCGATCGATTTCCCCCTGAATTTAGAAGCTGGAGTGGTGTTGGTGGTCCACAGGGAAGTGGCAGAACAGGGGGCCATCCAGCAGTTGGTGGATCTGTTGCGTAATCAGGCATCTAGGCTGCGCAGAAATCACCCCTGCCTGCAAATTTGATTTGAGCTTGTACTAGTTGCAATGGTGGGCAGGTCACGGCATTAGTGCCGCGACCTGCCAGAATAAAAGCTAGTTTATTAAACCACTTGCAGCTGGCTGAGTTGACCGCTGTAGCCAGTAATTTCCACGATATTGTCGGAGCCCGCCTGAAAACCATTCCTGTTGTCGTTAATGGCCAAGAAGGTGCGGCTGCTGCTGCCACTGCCCAGCGTGAAGCTGGCTGCCAAGCCAGCCCCGAAGCCCTGCGCCGTTAGCACTTGGCTGATGTCGGAGCCCGTAAGTGCAGCTACCACACCAAATTGACTTACGCTGCTCGCCGTTACCAAACCGTCGATCAGATCACTACCGATTTCTAAATCAGTGATTCGATCAAAGCCATTCAGCAGCGAATCAGCTCTGTTGAACACAAAGGTATCGATACCGCCGCCGCCGGTGAGTAAATCAGCGCCGCGTAATCCGGTAAGTACATCATTGCCACCGCCGCCATTAAGGGCATTGCGGCCATTGCTGCCGGTGATCGCATCAGCATTCTCTGAGCCGTTGACATTTTGAAAGTTCTCAACTGTGAGGCTGGCACTGCCAATGCCTGGCAGGTTGTTGATGGTGAGGGTTTTGGTGGACAGATTAACATTCAACGATGCTGTTGTGCCGGTGGCGCCATCGATGGTGTTGATCTGATTAGGGTTTGCTCGGATTACTTCAATGTCAAACCCAGTGATTGTGTCGGTGCCCCTGTTATTTGATTTGCTTAGTACCCCACCGCGCGAGAGGGTAAGGTTTGCATTTACTCCGGAGTAATCGAGAGTATCGATGCCGGTGCCTCCGCTGAAATTATCGTTTCCGCTGGAGGCTAGGAGCAAATCATTACCAGCTCCAGCGCTGTAGCTGTTGTCGTTTCTGTCACCGCTGAGGGTGTCTGCATTATCGCTTCCGATCAGATTTGCCACAAGGGGAGCTGGCCTGGGATTGGCTGCATTGTTTAGGGCTGTATTGGCAGCAGTGTTGGACTGCTGGGGAGCATTGCTGGCATCTGAGGAGTTGCTTGGCATGATTTGGAGGTGATCAAATCGATTACAGAGTTACCTTATGGATTTTGGTTTTCTGCGTCTGTGAGCCCTGCCATGGGCAGCTGTGATCTTCGTCACAGCCCCGTTGGAGGTGCGATTTAAGTAGGTGCTGTTCTTCCCGGCGGTCAGCCTCGTCGGCATGTTAACGCCCAGCGATTCTTCCTCCGCGCCCCGATCTCAATGGCATTCTTGCCCACTGCAGTAAGATCGCTTGACGGCGTATGATGCTTGAATGCAAGCGCCTAAATAGGCTTAAGTGACATATTCAGCCTGCGTTCTTTGAGGCTTTTCCCTTTCCTTGGTGGGCAATAAGAGGTAGCTAAATTATGTTTTAGCGCTTAAGTGGTATCCTCCAGAATTGAAAGGTTGTCCAGATGTCTGCATCTTTATAGGCCGATCTAAGTTGCATTCTTTTGAACCATTGGTCTAATTCAGGAAATGGCTTTACCAGGTCATATTCGCCCGTCATTTCAAGGCGACCAAGTAAAACTGTGGTAACGATATCGGCTGAGCTAATCTTGTCGCCGAATAGTGTGTATTGGGGTAAAGGTAGGTTTCCCAGGAAAGAGCTCACCCTATGGCGTTCAATTTCGAGCTTTTTGTTGAGATCGCCTTCCGTGAAGTAGGCAATCCGCCCCTCGTTTACCTTGATCTTTGCTTGCACTGCGCTGGGGTCTGGGCAGGTGGCTAATTCAGCCTTGAGATCCTTGACAACTTTCCCCAATACCTTTGGCAGAATAAAATGCAATGGTGGCATTTTGGTCATTGCCTTTGCAAAGGTTAGATCCTCAATTGGGATCGCATAAAATGCCTGTTCGATGGCGGTGATGGCTGGCTGTGCATTAATGTTTTCATCAAGCCATTTGTTGCCAGCAAGTTTAGCTGCCAGATGTAAAATATCTCGACTGTCGGTTAAGATGTTTTTCCCGTCGGCCAGGGTTGGTACGGTCATATTCGGGTTTAAGGCCCGGTACCAGGCTGAGAACTGCTCCTTGGCAATATGAATGTCTAGCCGTTTATTCTTGAATGGGATCTCCGCCTCCAGTAATGCTAAGCGCGCAATCATCGAATAATAAGAAGACGATGCGTTGTAAAGGATCATCGAAATTTGGCTCCCGATTGAAATTAATTCTTGATTCGCTCACTATACCGATTTCCATGGGATTGCCTACTGCGCCACCATGGCCCCTGGGGCCATGGCCTGTTTCGATGGTATTTGTGAGCCTTGTAGTATTTATGAACCTTTCGATCAACCAGGGCTGGGAGAGTTTGTAGAACACCCATGGCCATAAGTTGAACCCCCTTCCCCCCAGCCAGAGCGATGAGTAATTCAGGTCCGATTCCCTACGAGCTGCCGGCCGGCACCCATCTCATCTGTAGCTGCGGGCAAACCAGTAACGCCCCTTTCTGCAATGGTGCTCATATGGGCAGCGACTGGAGCCCCCGCGTCATTGAGGTGAGCGAGCCCGCAACGGTTCAGCTCTGTGGCTGCGCCAGCAGTGCTAACGCCCCCTTCTGTGATGGCAGCCACTCCAAGCTGCTGTAAAACTGTCGCGATGCTTAGGTTGCTGCCCCTGATCCCCCTGGTGCTATTGGCACCACCACTGTTGCCACCTCTCTTGGCGCAGCTGGAAGATCCTGGCGCCGTGCCGGCCACCCCGCTGCTGCCGCCCCCGGCAGTCCCCGCCGCCCCCTCCTTGCCCCCGCCGCGGGCCGCCGCCCCACCGTTGCAATTCGACCGTTCACTCCAGGAGCTGGAACGTCAGGGGGCGATCACGATCCGGGAACGCCAGCAGCTGGAGCAAGGCGGTAGCCCCCTGCGCATCGGGGGTGCCGGGGTGGGCGGACCACCGCTGCAGGAGCTCTGCCGCACGGGGGTAATGAGCCAGAGGGAATGTGCCCGGGCCCAGGGGGTGGCTTTTCTGGGTCGCGACAGTGAAGGACGCCCCTTCCGAGTTAGTGCTGAGGGCTTGCCCCTGCCGCCGCTCACGGTGCCGGTGAGTGCCCTGTTGGTGGGGGGCGAAGGCAGTTTTTCCTTGGCGAATGTGCTGCGGGTTACCCCCCGGCCGGCGCCGTTGCTGGGCAATGGCAACCGCGGCCTGTTGTTTCCTTTGATCGGCAGTGCGATCACCACCAGTGGTTTTGGTTGGCGACTGCATCCAATTCTGGGCAGCATGATCTTGCATGCCGGTAGGGATTTGGCGGCGCCTGAAGGTACGCCGGTGGTGGCGGCCCTCGATGGCACGGTGATGAGTGCTGGGTTTGCCGGTGGCTATGGGCTGGCGGTGGAATTGGAACACCGCCGACCGCTGCGGCGCAGCCTTTATGGGCACCTGTCGGAGTTGTTTGTGCAGCCCGGCGAGAAGGTGCACCAGGGGGATGTGATTGGTCGGGTGGGCAGCACTGGCCTAAGTACAGGGCCCCACCTGCACTTTGAGGTGCGGCGCCCTGAAGGGGATGGCTGGGTGGCCATAGATCCGGGCAGCCTCAGTCCCAGCCCTGGGGAACAGGGCCAGGGGGATGTGATTGCCGTGCTTATGGATCAGTTGCTGAAGGGATTGGCCCGCAAAAGTTGAGCTGGCTTTGCCGGATTAGCTGCCTGGCTCGATGCGGCCATCGCAAAAGTGCAGGATCCGTTGGGCCCTTTTGGCCACATCGGCCTCATGGGTCACCAGCATCAGCGTGATCCCCTCCCGATGTAGTTCATCAAAGATATTCAGCACTTCTGCGGTGGTTTCGGAATCAAGGGCGCCGGTGGGTTCATCGGCCAGCAGCAGGGCGGGGCGATTGATGATGGCCCGGGCGATGGCCACCCGTTGTTGTTGACCGCCGCTCAGTTGGTTTGGTTTGTTTTGCAGCCGTTGGCCTAGCCCCACCCGCTCCAGGGCGGCGATCGCCCGCTGGCGCCTTTCGGCCGCCGGCACATTGGCGTAGATCATCGGTAGTTCCACATTTTCCAGGGCGCTGAGGTGGGCCAGCAGATGGAATTGCTGAAACACAAAACCGAGCTCGCGGTTGCGCAGGCTGGCCAGGTCGTCGTCGCTTAGGTCTGCCACCGATTGGCCCTGGAGCCAGTAGTCGCCACTGCTGGGGCGATCCAGACAGCCCAAAATATTCATGGCCGTGCTTTTACCAGACCCCGAGGCCCCCATCACCGCCAGGTAATCCCCCGGCTGCACGATCAGGCTGAGGTCATTCACAGCCCGCACCTCCGTTTCCCCAGAGCCATAGACCTTGGAGACATGGCGCAGCTCAGCCACCGCTGGGGGGGCAGCCATCTCAGCCGCTGGGCAGGTGGCCGCTGGCGGCGATCACCTCCTTAAGCAGCGGTGTGCCTTCCACCGTTTGGTTGGCCCAGGTAAACAGTGGGTTGGAGAGCACGCCCCCCACGGCGGTAACCAATAGGCACACCAACAGGGCCGCCCGCAGGGGTTGCAAGCCAGGCAAAGACCAGGTGATTTCTGGATAGGCCTTCACCACATCCGAGGCCTCTTGGGGTTCCTTCACCACCATCATCTTGATCACCGAGATGTAGTAGTAAATCGAAATAACTGAGGTCACCAGGCCCACAACCACCAGCAGATACTGGCCATCGGCCCAGCCGGCAAAAAACAGATAGATCTTGCCAAAGAAGCCCAGCATCGGCGGTATGCCGCCCAGCGATAGCAGGCAGAGACTCAGCCCCAGGGTGATCAGCGGATCCTTTTGATATAGGCCGGAATAGTCGGAGATGCGATCACTGCCGGTGCGCAGCGAGAAGAGAATGATGCAGGCGAAGGCCCCCAGGTTCATAAACAGGTAGGCCGCCATGTAAAGCACCATCGCCGAGAAGCCTTCCTCGGTGCCACATACCAGGCCAATCATCACGAAGCCGGCCTGGCCGATGGAGCTGTAGGCCAGCATCCGCTTCATTGAAGTTTGCGCCAGGGCCACCACATTGCCCAGGGTCATGCTCAACACCGCCAGCACAGTGAATAGCAATTGCCACTGGGCTTCAAAGCTGCCGAAACAACCCACCAGCAGCCGTAGGGCCAGGGCGAAACCGGCCGCCTTTGAACCCACGGAAAGGAAGGCCACCACTGGGGTGGGCGAGCCCTCGTAAACATCGGGGGTCCATTGGTGGAAGGGCACCGCTGAAATCTTGAAGGCCACCGTGGCCAACACAAACACCAGGGCTAGGGCCGCGAGCGGGGTGGCATTACTGCTCTGCAGGGCCGTGGCAATTGCCGCCAGGCTGGTGGAACCACTCACCCCATAGAGCAGGGAGGTGCCATAGAGAAATACCGCCGCCGCCGCTGAGCCAATCAGCAGATATTTGAGCGCCGCCTCCGAGGAGCGGGCATCGCGTTTCATGTAGCCCGCCAGCAGATAGCTGGAAACCGAAAGGGTTTCTAGGGCCACAAAGATGCTCACCAGATCGGTGGCACCGCAGAGCAACATCGCCCCCACCGTGGCCGCCAGCAGGATCGCGGCGTATTCCCCCACCGGGGTGCCGCTGCGTTCCACGTAGCGCCAGCTGATCAGCAGCGACAGCAACGTGGAGGTGGCCACCACCGCCCGGAAGGCGACGGAAAGGTTGTCCGTAACGAATGAGCCGAAGAAAGCCGGCGCCGCTGGCAGGTCCCACTGCAGGGCCAGCAGCACCAAACTGATCCCCAGCCCCGCATAGCTGAAGGGAGGGACGAAGCGGGCGGCGGCCTTTTCCCCCGCCAGATCGGCGAGTAAACAAGCCACCAGGGCGATCAGGATGGCCGCCTCCGGTGCGATGGCCCCCGCATGGAGTGACTGGGCGAGGGTGTCCATGGGCAGCGCTAGGGGCGGCAGGCCACTGGGCCGTAGTAAGCGGGATGGTAGCCCTGTCCATAGGGCCCCTCGGATCTACCCTTCCAACTCCAGGTCCATTTCCAGGCCCAATTACCCCCCTGCCCCGGCAGCCTGTGTCCCACACCCTTGTCATCGTTGAGAGCCCTACTAAGGCCCGCACGATCCGTGGCTTCCTGCCGCGGACCTTCCGGGTGGAGGCCTCCATGGGGCATGTGCGCGATTTACCCAATAACGCCAGCGAAATCCCGGCCAGCCACAAGGGGGAGAAGTGGGCCAACCTCGGCGTGAACACCGCCGAGGGCTTCGAACCGCTCTATGTGGTGCCGAAGGACAAGAAAAAAATCGTTAAGGAGCTGAAGGATGCCCTCAAGGGGGCCGATCAGTTGCTGCTGGCCACTGACGAAGACCGGGAGGGGGAATCGATCAGTTGGCACCTGCTGCAGCTGCTCCAACCCAAGGTGCCGGTGAAGCGGATGGTCTTCCACGAGATCACCGAGGAGGCGATCCAGCGGGCCCTCAACGACACCCGCGAGCTCAACATGGAGCTGGTGCATGCCCAGGAAACCCGGCGGATCCTCGATCGGCTCGTGGGCTACACCCTCTCGCCGTTGCTCTGGAAAAAGGTGGCCTGGGGCCTTTCCGCCGGGCGGGTCCAGTCGGTGGCGGTGCGGCTGCTGGTCCAGCGGGAGCGGGCCCGGCGGGCCTTCCACAGCGGTAGCTACTGGGACCTCAAGGCCCAGCTGGAACAGGACAAGATCCGTTTTGAAGCCAAACTCAGCCACCTGGCCGGCGAACGCATCGCCAGCGGTGCTGATTTCGATGAAGCCACCGGTGCGATCAAGGCGGGCAGCAAGGTGCGGCTGCTCACTGAGGCCGATGCCCAGGGGCTGCTGAAGGCGATTGACGGCAAGGCCTGGACCGTGGCCGAGGTGGAGGAGAAACCCAGCCTGCGTAAGCCGGCCCCCCCCTTCACCACCAGCACCCTGCAGCAGGAGGCCAACCGCAAGTTGCGGCTCTCGGCCCGGGAAACGATGCGCACGGCCCAGGGGCTCTACGAGCGCGGCTTCATCACCTACATGCGTACCGATTCGGTGCATCTCAGCGACCAGGCGATCGGGGCGGCCCGCTCCTGCGTGAAGGAGAAGTACGGCGCCGATCACCTCAGCCCCCAGCCCCGCCAATACACCACCAAAAGCCGTAACGCCCAGGAGGCCCACGAGGCGATCCGGCCGGCGGGTTCCAGCTTCCGCACCCCCGCCGAAAGCGGCCTGGCGGGCCTGGATCTGTCGCTCTATGAACTGATCTGGAAACGCACGGTGGCCAGCCAGATGGCCGATGCCCGGCTGACGCTGCTGGCGGTGCAGCTGGAGGTGGAAAACGCCCGCTTCCGGGCCGCCGGTAAACGCATTGATTTCGCTGGCTTCTTCCGGGCCTATGTGGAGGGCAGCGACGACCCTGATGCCGCCCTTGAGGGCCAAGAGGTGCTGCTGCCCCACCTGAAGCAGGGGGGGCAGCCGGCCTGCCAAGCGGTGGAGGCCCTCGGCCACCAAACCCAGCCGCCGGCGCGCTTTAGCGAGGCAGCCCTGGTGAAAATGCTGGAGAAGGAGGGCATCGGCCGGCCCTCCACCTATGCCTCAATCATCGGCACCATCTGTGATCGCGGTTACGCCACCCTTCAAAACAACTCCCTCACCCCCAGCTTCACCGCCTTCGCGGTGACGGCCCTGCTGGAGGAGCACTTCCCCGATCTGGTGGATCCGAGCTTCACGGCCCGGATGGAAAACACCCTCGATGAGATCTCCAACGGTTCCGCCGAGTGGCTCCCCTATCTCGACCAGTTCTTCCGCGGTGAGGCGGGGCTGGAGCAGCAGGTGGCCCAGCGGGAGGGGGATATCGACCCCACTGTTTCGCGCACGATTGAGTTGGAGGGGCTGCCCTGTGTGGTGCGCATCGGCCGCTTTGGCGCCTACCTGGAGGCCAAACGCCCTGGGGAAGACGGCGAAGAGGAACTGATCAAAGCGACCCTGCCCCAGGAGCTAACCCCCGCTGATCTCGATGCCGACCATGCCGAGCTGTTGCTGAAACAGAAGGCGGAGGGTCCGGAAAGCCTTGGCGTTGATCCGGCCACCGGCGAGGCGGTGTATTTGTTGTTTGGCCAGTACGGCCCCTATGTGCAGCGGGGCCAGGCCACGGAGGAAACCCCCAAGCCGAAGCGCGCCTCCCTGCCCAAGGGCAGCAAACCGGAAGATCTCAGCCTCGAGGCCGCCTGTGGCCTGCTGCAATTACCGCGGCTGCTGGGGGAACACCCCGAGGGGGGCAAGGTGCAGGCGGGGTTGGGCCGTTTCGGCGCCTATGTGGTCCATGACAAGGGCAAGGGGGAAAAGGACTACCGCTCCCTCAAGGCGGAAGACGATGTGCTGACCGTGGAGATCGACCGGGCCCTGGAGTTGCTGGCGATTCCTAAGAAGGGCCGGGGCGGTCGCACCGCCCTGCGGGACCTGGGCGCCCCAGAGGGCTCCGAGGAGGCGATCCAGGTGTTTGATGGGCCCTATGGCCTCTACGTGAAACAGGGCAAGGTGAATGCCTCCCTGCCCGAGGGGGCCAGCGCCGAGAGCATCACTGTGGAGCAGGCCGTGGAGCTGCTGGCGGCTAAGGCGGCCACGGCCAAGGGGCGCAGCCGCAAGCCCGCCGCCAGCAGCGCCGAAAAGAAGCCGGCAGCCAAGAAGCCTGCGGCCACTAAAACTACGGCCACGAATACTGCCGCCAAGAAGCCTCCCGCTACCACCAAAACCGGTCGGCCCCGGGCCAGCGCCGTGCGGGTTACCAGGATCGGCGACAGCTGATGGCCTGCGGCCTGCCACTTCTTTTGAAGGGCCTGTGGCGCGGCCTGCCCCTGCTGCTGGGCCTGGGGCTGAGCGGCTGCAGCAATACCCCCCTGGGCCAGCAATTGGGCAATAGCTTTGGTCCAGTGACCAGCCCAACCCCTGGGGCAGCCACCAAGCCCTTGGCCCAGCAAAAACCTGTGCAGCCAGCCAAGCCAGAACTGCCAGCTAAGCCAGAGCAGCCAACCAAGCCCCCTGGGCAGCAAAAGCCAGTGGTGCAAACCAAGCCTGTGGTTGAGCCCAAGCCCGTGGCCGACAGCAAGCCGGTAACTCCAGTGCCCTATCGGGTGGTGCTGCGCTTGCCCCTGGCCGATCCTTCCGCCCCGGCGGAGGCCCTCACCAGGGCCCTGCGGGCCGCCAATCTGCCCTTCGAGGTGGAAACGATTGAACGGGTGAGCCCGGCGGCGGCCCCTAGCCCTGGGCCTGTGCCCACCCCAGCCCATGGCCGCTGATCGGCAGCTGGCCCAGCGGCGGCGCCAGGCCCGGCGGCTCACCGAAACCGCCTATATGGCCGCCAGCACTGGCCTGCTCTGGGTGGCGATTTATTACCTGCCGATTGGCGACGCCCTGTTTCGCCTGGCGATCCCCCTGCCCCTCGCCCTCTTGCAACTGCGCCAGGGGCCCCGGGCGGCCCTGGAGGGGGTGGCCGTGGCGCTGCTGCTGCTGGTGGTGCTGATGGGGCCGGTGCGCGGTCCCTTGATGCTGTTTCCCTATGGGTTTCTGGCCCTCTGGTTGGGCTATTGCTGGTTGCGGGGCTGGTCTTGGTGGTGCTCGATCTCAGGGGGGCTGGTGATCGGCACCGTTGGGTTTTTGGTGCGGGTGGCGGTGCTCTCGCTGCTGCTGGGCGAGAACCTCTGGGTGGTGCTCACCAGTGCGGCGGCGGGGGTGTTGGAAGCCCTGGCTGATCGATTGCATTTGTTCAGCTCGCCGGATCTCCAACAGGTGCAACTGATGGCCGTTGGCCTCGTGCTGCTCCAAAACCTGGTGTATGTGAGCGCGATCCATGCGGTGGCCCATTGGGTTTTCCCAAGGCTGGGCCAGCCGCTTCCGGCGCCGCCGCCGCTATTGCAACCGCTGCTGGCCCTTGATCCCCTCTAAGCCTGGGGATGTTTGGCGGGCCCAGGCCCGCAACGCCCTGGGCCAGGGCAAAGCCCAGCTGCTGCTGGTGCTCGGCGCCACGGCCACCGCCGCCGTTCCTGGGATTTCCGCCGCTGGCGCCACCCCGGCCGCCCGACAGTTCACGGCGGCGGCCGATGCCGAGTTGCTCTTGCTGGGGCCTAGGGCCCAGCGGCCCCATGCCCTGCCGCCCCTGCCGGCGGGGGTGAGTCCGGCCTTGATCAGTTGGGTGGCGCTGCAGGCCCTGGCTTTACCGGCCCTGGTGCTGGATGCCGGCTGTGCGGTGGCGCCGGCGGTGCCCCACCTGCGCCTGGGGCTGCCCCCGGCCCAGTGCCTCAGCAGCGGTGCGGCCATGGCCCCCGCCGCAGTGGCCCGGCGGCGGGCCATCGGCCAACGGCTCGGCCGCGGCTGGCGCCGGCGCCAATCTGGGGGCCTGCTGGTGCTGGCGGAATGTGTGCCCGGGGGCACCAGCACCGCCGAGGCGCTGCTCACGGGCCTCGGTTTAGACGTGCAGGGTTTACTCAGCGGCAGCCTGCGCAGCCCCCCCCATGGCCTGCGGGCCCAGCTGGTGGCCGAGGGGCTGGCAAAAGCTAAGGACCTTGATCCTGACGATCCCCTGGCGGTGCTCTGTGCCCTTGGCGATCCGATGCAGGCCTTGGCCCTCGGGCTGCTGGAGGGGCTGTTTGAGGCGGCAGCTGAGCCTGGAGCCGAAGCTGGAGCGGAGCTGCCAGAGCCGCTGCTGCTGCTGGCCGGGGGCAGCCAGATGGCGGCCGTGCTGGCCCTGGCCCTGGCCCTGGCGCCGCCGGCCCAACGTCACCGGCTGGCGGCCCGCACGGCGCTGGTAACCACCGCCTGGGTGGCGGAGGAGCCAGGCAGCAACTTGGCGGAGCTGCTCCAGCGCATTGGCCAGCGCTGGCAGCTGCAACCGTTGAGCTTCAGCAGCAGCCTGCGCTTCGCTGGCTGTGGGCAGCAGGCCCTGCGCGACTACGAGGCGGGCTATGTGAAGGAGGGGGTGGGGGCCGGGGGCCTGGCGTTTCTCTGCGAATTGGCCGGTATCGAGCCAGAGCTGTTGGCCGCCGCCTGTGATCGGGCCTGCGCCCAGCTGCTGGCTGCCTAGGGTCGGGGAATGGGCCCTTTTCTTTCCCGCCGCCAGCTGCTCCTGCTCGCCGGTACGGGCCTGCTAACGGCCTGCGCCCCCAGCCCCCGGCGCCGGCTGGCGCTGCCAGCGGGGCAGTTGCCCAAACCCTGGTTGCAACGCTTGCCTGGCGATTGGGGGGTGGAGCCCTGGAAGCTGCAGGCGACGGCGACGCCCCCCAGCGGTGCCGCCCTGCTGGCCCTCAGCGATGGCTGGGCCACCGGGCTGCCAGCCAGTTCATTTGCCCCCTGGCCGGCGGGGCCGGCCAGCGAGGGCCTGTTACCCCAGGCGGAGGCCCTGCGTCCCTGGGGGTTGCCCGTGGGTTTCGGCCCCTGGCTGTTGGTGTTGCGGGATCGCTTTGATCTGGTGGGCGACAGCTGGCAGCTGCTGCTCGACCCCAGCCTGCGGGGCCAGCTGCTGTTGCCCGCCAGTGCGCGCCTGGTGATCGAGATCGCCAAGCGGATCGGTGAGCCTGCGGAGGTGTTGCCGCGCTTGCGGCGCCAGGCCCTGGGCTTCAACGACCGTGATGCCCTAACCCTGCTGCTCAACGGGGATGCCCAGGCGGCGGTGCTGCCCAGTGGGGCGGTGCTGCCCTTGCTTAACCGCGATAGCCGCCTGCGGGCGCTGCTGCCCCGGGAGGGCAGTGTCCTCTGGTGGAGCCTGTTGCTGCTACCCCGCCGCGGCGGGGTGCTGCCCCCCACCGACTGGCTGTTGGCCCCCCGCCAGTCGCCTTTGCTGGATCAGCTGCTGCGGGCGGGCTTCACCCCACCCCTGCAGCGCCAAAAGTTGGCGGCGGCCCTGGCCCGCCAGCGCTTTAGCGAGCTGCTGTTGCCGCCGGAGCCGCTGCTGGCCCGCTGCAGCACCCTGCTGCCCGCCTCGGAGGCGGAGCGCCAGGCCGCCACAGTCCTCTGGAATGGCTCAACCCCATAGGCGCCGCCCCGGGGCAGCGGCCAGCCGTTGGTGGGTGTCTGCAAGTAATTCTGGGATCGCTAGGCCGAGGGGGCAGCGGGGTAGGCAATCGCCGCAGTTTTTGCAGGCGGCGGCATTGACCGTTTCAAACCAATGGCCCGCCTGGCCCACCATGGCGTAGCGCTCCTTGGCGTGGTTATCCATGCCATGGCCCACCGCCAGGTTGCGCAGCCGCAGCAATGCCGGGATCGGCACCTCGTTGGGACAGGGCAGGCAGGCGCGGCACTGGCCGCAGTAGCTGGCCCCCAGCCGTTGGCGCCGCCGTTGCTCAAGCCCTGTGATTACCCGCTGCTCCTCGGTGCTCAGGGGGCCATCGCCATGGGCCAGCCGCCCGGCCCAGGCCAGATCTGAGGCTTGGGCGGCCCCCAGGGTGAGGCTGCTGATCCCCTGGGCCAGCAGGAAGCGGTAGGCCAATTCCAGCGGATGGAAGGGGGCACAGTCGGCGCTCAATTGGGCAGGGGGGGCATACAACTGGCCGCCCTTGTCGGCGGGGGAGATGGCCAGCACCCCCAGGCCCTGCCCTAGGGCCCGCTGGGCCAGGGGCAGCCGCCCCGGATCAAAGAGGTGCAGGTGCAGGCTCACAAATCGAAAGGCGCCGCTGGCCAGGGCGGCTTCGATCACGGCATTGCTGCCGTGGCTGCTGAAACCCACCTGGCCCACCAGCCCCTCCGCCTGGGCCCAGGCCAGCAGCTCGGCCCCGGGCCCTGCGGTGGCCCATGCCAGGTGTTCCGGCAGGTTCAGGCCATGGACCGCCAGGTTGTCGAGGCGCTCCACCCCGAGCCGTTCAAGGCTTTGGTGTAGCTGGCGTTTGCCCCCTTCAAAGTCAAAGTTGGGCAGAATTTTTGTGGTGATCACCACCTGGTCTCTGGCCACCCCCAGGCGGCTGAGGGCCCGGCCCAGATAGCTCTCACTGGGGCCGTAGGAGGGGGCGGTCTCCAGGTGGTTGATACCCGCCGCCAGGGCGGCCTCCAGCACCTGCTCCAGCTGTTCGGGGCTGTCTAGGGCCCGCATGGTGCCCAGGCTGAACAGCGATACCGCCGGCCCTGCGCCGAAGGCTCTCCTAGGGGTTTTTGGGGCTGGTTTCGTCATCAGCATGGGGATCGCGGTGGCCTTTGCCTTTGTGGCGGATCAGCTCCGCTGGGCTGAGGCCTTCCACAAAGCGGCGGAAGTCGGCCACTTCCTCAGCATCGGCCTCAGCATCCACTGGGATCGAGGCATCACCCACCACCTCCTCCAGCATCCAGAGGCTGCTGCCGGTGCGCAGGGCCAGGGCGATCGCATCGCTGGGGCGGCAATCGATCTCGTGGCTTTCCCCCTGGCCATCGCTCAGCTTCAGCACCGCCCGGAAGGTGTTCTCCTCAATGGCGTGGATGATCACCCGTTGCAGTTCCAGGTCCCCCAAGGCCATCAGCGTCGCCATCAGGTCGTGGCTGAGGGGCCGGGGTGGCTCGATCTGACGCAGGCCCGCCAGGATGTTGTGGGCCTGGGCCTGGTCAATCCAGATCGGCACCTGGCGGCGGCCGGAGGGATCCCGCAGCAGCACGATCGGGCTGCGGGTTGCGGCATCAAGGGCAATGCCCGCCACTGTCATTTCCACCATGGCAGCGGCGCCGACAGATTCCATGATTATGGCCAGATCTGTCCAGAGCACATCAGAGATGTTTACCGGATTGGTTCAGGCCGTTGGGGAACTGCGCCCCATCCCCGCTGGGGTGGGGGTGCGTTGCCATGGGGAGCTGGCGCCCCTCGCCCTCGGGGACAGCGTGGCGGTGGATGGGGTGTGCCTCACGGTGCGGCGCATCTGCAGCGATGGTTTTGAAGCGGATGTGAGTGGCGAAACCCTGCGGCGCACTGCCCTGGGCGCCAAGGCGCGGCTGGGGGGCTGGGTGAATCTGGAGCCGGCCCTGCGGCTCTCTGATCGCCTGGGGGGCCATCTGGTTAGCGGCCATGTGGATGGCCTTGGCGAGGTATTGGCCTTGGAGCACCAGGGCCACTCCTGGCGCCTGGAATTGGCCTGGCAAGACCCGGCCCTGGGCCGCTACATCTGTGACAAGGCCAGCGTGGCCGTAAACGGCATCAGCCTCACCGTGGCGGGCTGCAGCGCCGCTGGCTCCCGCTTCTGGGTGGCGGTGATCCCCCACACCTGGGAGCACACCACCCTGGCGCGATTGCGGTTGGGGGATGCGGTGCATCTGGAGGCCGACCTGCTGGCCAAATATGTGGAACGGCTGCTGGGTCAGGGTCAGCTGCCGGGCGCCCCCAAGGGATCAAGTGCAACATTGACCAGCAGTTGGCTGGCCGAGCAGGGCTGGGCTTCCTAGTTTCCGAGGGAGTTCTTCCTTCCCATGCTCAAATCTTTTGCCATTGCCGAGGGGGTTCTACTCCTCGTGCTTGGTCTGCTGGCCCTGATCTTTCCCGTGGTGGCCTCCTTTGGGGTGACCGCCGTTGTCGGCATTGCCTTCCTGGTGGGCGGCATCGTTGGCTGGATCAACAACATCTTCCGCAGGCAGGGCCTCAAGGGCTGGTTGGTGTTTTGGCGCCTGGTGGTTTCCACCCTGTTCCTGGTGGCCGGGGCCACGATCCTGGGCCAATTCGCCGAAGGGGGTGTGCCCGCAGCTACCCAGGTGGCGGCCCTGAGTGTGGCCATCGGCATAGTTTTTCTGGCGGAAGGCATCTTGGCGATCTTCACCGCCCTCAGCCACCGGGAATTTCAAGGCTGGGGCTGGGGTTTGACCAATGGGATCGTGACCCTGGTGCTGGGTTTGCTGATCCTTTCAATGAAGTTCTGGGGTCTGCTTTCGGTGCTCGGCATCCTGGTGGGCGTGAGCTTCCTCTTCTCCGGCATTGATCTGATTGCCTTTGGCAGCCTGCTGCATGGGGAAAAAGCCCACGGCCCCGAGCTTCAGTCGTCAGCTCCTGCCTCCTGATCGCTGGGCTGATCTGGCTCGTCCCCCATGGGGCGCAGCCAGATCGTGCCGGTTTCCTGGTGCAGCTCGATCCGGCATTCCTGGCCCGGTTCGAGCCCCAGGCGGCGGGTGTAGGCGTTGCCGATTAGCAGGTTGCCGTTGCCATGCACGCGGGTGCGGTATTCCGCCTGGCGGCCCCGGAAGCCACTGCTTTCCGCCTCGGGCAAAACAAAACCCTTGGCTTCCACTAAGGCCCGGTAGAAGGCTTTTTTCAAAACACGGCCGCCGGGTCCCACATAGCCACAGGCCCTGGCGATCTGTTCGGGACTGCTACTGCTTAGGTCGCGGGCTTTATTGAGCAGTGGCTCCCCCACAAGGGTTGCAAGTTGGGCCATGGGCTCTTATGGGGCCAGTGTTGCGATTCTGCCTTGTTTAATCAGTTTGAGATAGGGCAAGCCCCACAAAATCAGCCTGGGGTGGCAGCAGCGGCCGCAGGCTTTCTGCTGGGGGTGCTGAAAGCCTGACCTCGCGCTGATCTGTTCAGGTTTCTGAGACTTTCAGACCCGGCATATCGCTACCTTGCCCCTAATCCTCTCGCCAGAGGAAACCCCGTGGCCCTTGGCGTGATCGCTTTCCCCCCAGTCCTCTCCGCTTTTGTGTTCACCCCCCTGCGCCTCACCCGGCAGTTGGTGGTGGCCCTGGTGGCGCTGGTGGCCATCGGCGGTGCCACCAGGGTGATGGAGGCTGGCCTCGCCTGCCCCGACTGGCCGCTTTGCTACGGCAGCCTGCTGCCCACCCGGCAAATGAACCTCCAGGTGTTTCTGGAATGGTTCCACCGTTTAGATGCCTTCCTGGTGGGCATCGGCTTGCTGCTGCTGCTGGCCCTGGCCCTGCTCGACCGGGCCGGCCAGCCCCGCTGGCTGCCTTGGCTGAGTGCCATAGCCCTGGGGCTGGTGGCCGCCCAGGGGGCCCTTGGGGCGCTCACGGTCACCCAGTTGCTGCGTTTCGACATCGTTAGCGCCCACCTGGCCCTGGCCCTGGCCCTGGTGGCCCTGCTCAGTGGCACCGCCCAGTTGCTGCAGCCGCCCCTGGCCGGTCCCAGGCCCCAGGGGGCGGCCTGGCTCACCGCCGGCGCTGGGCTACTGGTTTACGGCCAATGCATTGCCGGGGCCCTGATGGCCACCCAATGGGCCAGTGGCAGTTGTTTGCGTTTGGCCCAGGGTTGCGAATGGCTGTCTGCCCATCGGCTGCTGGCCACCCCAGCGGCGGCGGCCTGCAGCCTGGCGGCCCTCTGGGTGCTGGCCCAGCCCTGCCCCTTGCCGGCCCGGCGCCTAGTGGTGGCCGCTGGCCTGCTTGCTGCCCTGCAGGTGATGTTGGGGGTGCTCAGCCTGCGCCTGGCCCTGGCGGAACCGCTGGTGACCGTGGCCCACCAATTGGTGGCCGCCCTCCTAATCGCCACCCTTACGGCCGCAGCCATCGCCCTGCGGCCCTTCCCCCCTGCGGATCCTCTCCATGGTTAATGCTGCCCTCAGCCGCGAGGCGGTGGTGCCTAGCCGGCAACGGCTGAAGTTGCCCCCCTGGTTGGAGATTGCGAAACCGCGGCTGATTCCGCTGTTGCTGGCCACCACCCTGGGGGGGATGGCGCTCACGGAAAGCTGGCCGATGCCGATGCCCCGGCTGGCCTGCACCCTTGGCGGCGGCGCCCTGGCGGCGGCGGCGGCGGGGGTGCTGAATTGCGTATGGGAGCAAGACCTGGATGGAAGGATGCTGCGCACCAGCGGCAGGGCCCTGCCCTCTGGCCGGCTGAGCGGCGCCCAGGCGTTCAGCATTGCCGTGGCCCTGGCCTGCAGCGCCGCCCTGTTGCTGGTGATGGGGGTCAACTGCTTGGCCGCCAGTCTTTCGCTACTGGGCCTTTGCAGCTACGTGCTGCTCTACACGGTGCTGCTGAAGCCCCGCACCCCCCAAAACATCGTGATCGGCGGGCTGGCCGGAGCGATCCCCCCCCTGGTGGGGGCGGCGGCGGCCACGGGCCATATCGGCTTGGGGGGTTGGTGGTTGTTTGGCCTGGTGATGCTCTGGACCCCGGCCCATTTCTGGGCCCTGGCCCTGCTGCTGGAAGACGACTACCGCTCGGTGGGGATTCCGATGCTGCCGGTGGTCAAGGGGCCGGTGGTCACAAGCCGGGCGATCAGCCACTACGCCTGGGCCACCACCGTTGCCAGCCTGCTGGGCATCTTTACCTTGCCAGCTGGGGGCTTGTTTTATGGCCTGATGGTGCTGCCTTTCAACGGTCGCCTCCTGCAGATGGGCCATAACCTGCGCCAGGACCCCACGGATATGACTAGGGCCAAGGGCCTGTTCCGCTGGTCGATCCTCTATTTGTTTGGCCTCTGTTTGCTGCTGTTGCTGGCCCGCACCAAGGCGGCTGAGCAATTCAGCCTTCAAGTGTTTGAGCTGATCGCCCTGTTTCCCGCCGCTGGTTTTTAAGGTGGAGCGGTATCCAGGCCCCGCGGTGATTCGACTAGAGAAGCTGAGTAAGCGTTACGGCAGTGTGCAGGCCCTGGCTGGGGTGAGTTTGGAGGTGCCAGCCGGCTGCCTCTATGGCTTGCTCGGGCCGAATGGGGCGGGTAAAACCACCGTTTTGAGAATCCTCTGCACCCTGCTGGCCCCAGACCAGGGGGCGGTAACGATTGCGGGCATCAATGCCCTGGCCGAGCCGCGGCTGGCGCGGCAGCAGCTGGGCTATGTGGCCCAGGAGGTGGCGATCGACAAGATCCTCACCGGTCGCGAACTCCTGGAGCTCCAGGCAAACCTCTATCACTTGCCCCGGGCCCAGCGCCAGCGGCGCATCGCTGAGCTGAGCGAGCTGCTCTCGATGGACGCCTGGCTGGATCGCCGCTGTGGCACCTACTCCGGCGGCATGCGTCGGCGCCTGGACTTAGCCAGTGGCCTGCTCCATTCCCCGGCGGTGCTGGTGCTTGATGAACCCACCGTGGGCCTAGACATCGAAAGCCGCACGGCCCTTTGGCAGGTGCTGCAGCAGCTCCGCGATGGCGGCACCACGATTTTGTTGAGCAGTCACTACCTAGAGGAGGTGGATGCTTTGGCGGATCGGCTGGCGATTCTTGATGGCGGCCTGGTGATCGCCGAGGGCAGCCCCGCCGAGCTGAAACGCAACCTTGGCGGCGATCGGGTCACCCTGCGGGTGCGGGAATTTGCCAGCCCCCAGGAGGCGGAACAGGCCCAGCGCTTGCTGCAGGGTTGCAAGGGGGTGCGCCAGGTGGTGATCAACCGGGCCCAGGGCCATGCGATCAACCTTGTGGTGGATGGGGATGAGGTGCTGGAGCGCCTGCGGCAACAGCTCAGTGAGGCTTCCCTGCCGGTGTTTTCCCTGGCCCAGAGTCGGCCCAGCCTTGATGATGTGTACCTGCAGGCCACCGGCCGCACCCTCTTAGACGCCGAACTGGCAGCGGTGGCGAGCCGAGACCCCAAGGCGGAGAAAAAACAGGCCATGCGTTAACGGCGCTGTTTTATTCCCGTTTCCTTCCCATCTTTATTTCCCTCCTTATTTCCAATTCGCCATGACCGGCGCCACCGCCCTAGCCCCTGCCTTAGCCCCAGCCCCGGCCCCCTCTGCCCTGGCGGAGCTCAGCCAGGAAACCCTGGCCCTCACCAAACGCCTGTTTCTGCAGCTGCAACGGCGCCCTTCCACCCTGGTGGCAGGGATCCTGCAACCGCTGATCTGGTTGGTGTTGTTTGGCGCTTTGTTTGCCAAGGCGCCGGCGGGGTTGTTGCCCGGTGGGGTGAGCTATGGGCGTTTCCTTGGCGCCGGGGTGATTGTTTTCACCGCCTTCAGTGCCGCCTTGAATGCCGGCCTGCCGGTGATGTTTGACCGGGAATTCGGCTTTCTTAATCGGCTGCTGGTGGCGCCGCTGCGCTCGCGTTTTTCAATCGTGTTGGCCTCGGTGCTGTACATCACCAGCCTCAGCCTGGTGCAGAGCCTGGCGATCATGGGGGCCGCCTGGGCCCTGGGCTATGGCTGGCCGGGGGGGGCTGGCCTGCTGGTGGTGCTGGGCACCCTGCTGTTGCTGGTGGCAGCCGTGACGGCGCTCAGCCTCGGTTTGGCCTTTGCCCTGCCAGGTCACATCGAACTGATTGCAGTGATCTTTGTGGCGAACCTGCCGCTGCTGTTTGCCAGCACCGCCCTGGCACCGATCAGCTTCATGCCCAGCTGGTTGGGGTGGCTTGCGGCCCTGAATCCCCTTACCTTCGCGATTGAACCGATCCGTGCCGCATACCTGGGCCAGTTCTCCCTGACCCGGGTGGTGTTGGAGGCCCCCTACGGCAACCTCACGGCGGGCCAGTGCCTTTTGGTGCTCACCCTGCTGTCTGTTGGTCTGTTCCTGTCCATCCGGCCTCTCCTGGACCGGAAACTGAGCTGATTCCCCGTGGCTGCCCCCCTGCTTTCCCCCTCCGCCCGGCAGCGCCAGCTGTGGGAGCAGTTGCGCCAGGCCTTGGCCCAGGGGGATGGAGATAACTTGCGGCGCTTAAGTGAGCGGCTGGTGCACCGCCAGGGACCAGCGGCCCTGCGGGCCGTCGTAGCCAAACTGGCCCAGAACCCGGAAGAAGTTGCCTTCTGGTGGGCCCAGCTCCAGGCCCCAGGGCAAATTGTGGCGAAGGCTTCAGATGCTGTTTCGGGTGATGTTTCAAGGGAAGTTCTAGGAAAACTTCCAGACGAAGTTAAAGAAGAAACTCCCAGTGAAGTTAAGGAAGAGATTCCTGGCGAAGTTCTAGTGGATATGCCGGAAGATGTGCCAGTGGTAGTACCAGAAGAAGTGCCAGTGGTAGCACTAGAAGAAGTGCCAGAAGAAGTTCAGCTTGAATTTCCAAAGGAAGTTCAGGCGGAAGTATTGCTGGAGGCGCCAGTTTTGCTGCAAGCACCTAGCGAACAGCTGCCTCCAGCAAAGGAAATACTTGCAATCAAGCAAGCACTTCCAATTGAGCTATACCTTCCAACCCCAAGCCAAGCCCCAGCCCAAACCCCAACGCAAGCCTCAAACCCAGCCCCCACTCCAGCCCTGGCAAAGGGCCAAAAGTTGCGCGGCTGGCTCCCCAGCTGGGATGGCCCCGCCCGCAAAGTTTCCTGATTACTAAGTTTCCTTAGTACCTAATTTCCTGAGTGCCCCGATGACCAGTCAGCTTTCCCTGCCCCGGGGCTTAATCGTGTCGGTGCAGGCCCCAGAGGGGTCCGCCATGCGGGAGCCGAGTGTGATTGCCGCCATGGCGGAAGCCAGCCTGGCCAATGGCGCCGTGGGGGTGCGTTTGGAAAGCCCTGAGCACATCGGTGCCGTGCGCCGCCGCTGCCCCGGGGCGCTGATTATTGGTCTCTGGAAACGCAGCTTTGCCGATAGTTCCGTGTACATAACCCCGGGTTGGCCGGAGATCCAGCAGGTGTGGGCGGCGGGGGCCGATGTGATTGCCCTCGATGCCACCGCCCGGTTTCGGCCTGGGGGCCAGCAGCTGGCGGAGCTGGTGCAACGGGCCAAGGGGGAGCTGGGGGCCCCCTTGATGGCTGATGTGGATAGCCTTGAAAATGGCCTGCTGGCGGCGGCCCTGGGCTGCGATTGGGTGGGTACCACCCTCTATGGCTACACAGAGGCCACCGCCCAGCAACAGCCCCCGGCCTGGCCCCTGCTGGGCCCCCTGCGCCAACAGCTGCCCGCCGCCACCGGTTTGATCTGTGAGGGGGGCATTGCCAGTGCTGAGCAGGCCCGCCGGGCCCTTGAGGAGGGGGCCGATGCGGTGGTGGTGGGCACGGCGATCACCGGTGTTGATTTGCAGGTGGCTCGCTACGTGGCCGGCCTAGCTCCTGCAGCCTGTGCCCCGGGCCGATAGCTTCAGGGCAGTGGCGCTGAGTTACGCCGATGACCTTCCTGGTGTTAACGGGCCTGGGGGTGCTGATGGCACTGGTTTATGTACCTGTGCGGATTTACCTCACCCTCACGGCCCGGGGCCGGCGGCTGCGCTTGCTGCTACGGATTCGGCTGTTGCGGCAGCAGTTGGGCGAGGAACTTACGCCATCAACATCCCTCCATCCACCTGCAGCACCTGGCCAGTGATGTAGGCGGCCGCAGGATCGGCGGCCAGGAACCGCACGGCCCCGGCCACCTCCTCCGCTTCCCCGTAGCGACCCAGGGGAATGGCGGCCAGCAGGCCTTCGGCCTGGAGATCCTTGGTCATGTCGGTGGCGATGAAGCCGGGGGCCACCGCATTCACCGTGATCCCCCGGCTGGCCAGTTCCCGGGCGCTGCTGCGGGTGAAGCCAATCACCCCGGCCTTGGCGGCGGCGTAGTTGGCCTGGCCGGCATTGCCCATCAGCCCCACCACGGAGGTGATGTTCACGATCCGCCCCCGTTTTTGCTTGAGCATCGGCCGGGTCACGGCGCGGCTGCAGAGGAACACACCGGTCAGGTTCAGGTTGATCACCGCCTGCCAGTCCTCCAGCTTCATCCGCATCAGCAGGCCATCCCGGGTGATCCCGGCGTTGTTGACCAGCACATCAATGCTGCCGCTGCGCTCCAACACCGTGGCCACCAGCCCATTCACCTGCTCCTCCTGGCTCACATCCGCCTGGAGGGCATAGGCACTGCCGCCGCTGGCGTTGATGGCCGCCACCACCGCCTCGGCGCCGGCGGCGGAGTTGGCGTAGTTCACCACCACCGTGGCCCCCGCCTCGGCCAGCTGCAGGGCCACGGCTCGGCCAATGCCACGGCTGGCGCCAGTGACCAGGGCGGTTTGACCGGCCAGGGGGGCGGGGGCTGTCATGGCAGGGGAAGGTATTAGCGGGCGATCGTACGGGCCAGCTGGCCGCTGCGCTCAGACCTCAGGCCTGAACCACGCTGGTGGCATCTAGGGCGGCCCCCAGCAGTTCTTCCATTGCCTTGAGCTGGTTCAGGCTGCCCATCACCACCAGCCGTTGGCCGGCGGCCAGGGTGGTGGCGCCGATCGGATTGGCGATCAACCCCGCAGCGGAATGGATCGCCAGCACCAGTGCCCCGCCGGTGCGGCGGCCCAGGTCCAGTTCAATCAGGCTGCGGCCGTTGAGGTGCTCGGTCCGTTGGCGGTCATTGCTGAGTTGGAATTCCTCCACCTCGCAGTTCGAACCCGCCAATAGATCCAGGAAGTTGAGGGCCAGGGGCCGCAGGGCACTGGCCGCCATGATCCGGCCCCCGGCGATGTAGGGCGACACCACGGCGTCGGCCCCCGCCTGGCGCAGCTTGCGTTCGGCTTCATCGCTATCGGCCCGGGCGATCAGCCTGCAGTTGGGCCGTAAACCCCGGGCGCTCAGCACCACATAGAGGTTGGCGGCATTGCTGGGTAGGGCCGCCACCAGGGCCCTGCAGCGTTCCACCCCCGCCTCCTGCAGGGTTTCATCGAGGGTGGCATCCCCGGCCAGCACCGCCAGGTTGCGGTCGAGGGCGGCGTCACTGCGCTGCGGGTTGGATTCGATCACCAGCACCGGCACCTGTTCGGCACTGAGTTGTTCGGCAATTTCCCTGCCGATGCGGCCATAGCCGCAAACGATTACATGGTTTCGCATGCGTTCAAGCTCCCGCAAGTGCCGCTGCCGGCGCCGCCGTTGGAAGTATCCCGTTTCCTGGAGGCCAAGCAGCCACCTGAGGGTCTGTTGCACCACAACGATGCCCCCCAGCAGGATCAGGGCGGTGACCCAGCGCCCCGCCGTGTGGGCCGGTACCTGGTCGCCGTAGCCCACGGTGGTGAGCGTGATCAACACGGTCCAGAAGCAGTCGCCCCAGTCCCAGCCCTCAGTGATTCGATAGCCCACGGCCCCCGTGAATACCAGGCCCAGGAGCGGCAGCAGCGGTGTGCCGCTGAAGGGTTGCAGGCGCCGACGGCCGCTGCGGATCAGTCCCCTGAGCTGTTTGGCTGCCTTAGTTGAACGGGGACCCCGGCCCACCTAGGTGAGGCCCAGGGCCTGGAGCACCTGGCTGCTTTCCAGTTGCCCCAGGTCCCCGGTGGGGCTCAGGGCTGCCAGGTTCACCAGGGTGACGCCGCTCAGTTGGGCCAGGCTGCTGGCGCTGGGATCACTGCTCACCAGCACATCGGCGCTGGCCACCTGGGCGGCCTGCTCCAGGGGGCTGCCGGGGCGCAGGCTGCTTACCCGGGCCTGGGGTAATTTCTGGCGCACCAGATCCGGCAGGGCCTGCCAATGGGCCGCGTCCCAGTCTTTGCTGTCGCCCCGGGGGGCCAGCACCAGCAGCGGTCCCTGGCCGGCGGGCTGCTGTTGAACCGCTTTCTCTAGGGCCTTGGCGGGCAGGCTGAGCCGGAAGGGCTGGCTGGGCAGCGCCAGCCCCAGGGGGGTGAGGAAAGCTTCGACGGGGGCGCCGGCATCCACGGGGGCGGTGCAGGAGAAACCGCCGCGGGCCACCCGCACGGGGATATGGCTGCAGCTCAGCAACAGGTCAATGCTCCAGCCGCTGGCGAAGTTGAGCACCGCCTGGAAGTCTGGTTCGCGCACACTGCCCAGCAGATTTGCCCAGTCGGCCAGGGAGCCGCCGCTGCTGAATTCGTAGGGCAACAGCTTTTCCACCGCTGGCAGCAGTTTCCAAACGCTGGCGGAGGCCGCCGGGCAGGCCACCTGTAACTGGACCCTGAGCTGCTGGGCCACGGCCGCCGCCAGGGGCAGAATCCGCAGCTGTTCCTGGGGGCCACCCGGTATCAGGAACAGAATGCGCATCGGCGGTAGGGGCCTGGAAGTGGTCGAATTGTATGGATCTGGATCCGAAAAGTTTGCATCTGTTGATCGTTGCCGCCGGCAGTGGCCGCCGCATGGGCCAGGGCCGCAACAAGTTGTTGATCCCCCTAGAGGGCAGACCGCTGCTGGCTTGGACCCTGGAGGCGGCCCTTGGCAGCGCCTCAATTGAGTGGCTGGGCCTCGTGGGCCAGGAGTGCGACCGCCAGGAGATCCACACGATTCTCCAGCAACTGGCCCCCGCCAAGCCGGTCCAATGGGTGCAGGGGGGGGAGACCCGTCAGGCCTCGGTGGCCCAGGGCCTGGCGGCCCTGCCCGCTGGGGCCAGCCATGTGTTGATCCACGATGGCGCCCGTTGCCTGGCCACCCCAGAGCTGTTTGATCGCTGTGCGGCGGCCCTGCTGGAGGGCGGCCAGGCCTTGGTGGCGGCCACCCCTGTCACCGACACGATCAAGCAGGTGGACGGCCAGGGCTTGATTCAGCACACCCCCGACCGTGCCAGCCTCTGGGCCGCCCAGACCCCCCAGGGGTTTCCGCTGGAACCGCTGCGCCAGGCCCACCGCCAGGCCCTGGCCGCCGGCTGGGAGGTGACCGATGACGCCGCCCTATTCGAACGGCTGGGGCTGCCGGTGCGGGTGCTGGATGGTGGCTCCGGCAACCTCAAGGTCACCAATCCCCTTGATCTAGAACTGGCCGCCGCCCTCTTGCGCCGCCGCGCCGGGGTTTGAGCAGAGCTTGATCAGAGCAGTGCCAGGCGGCCGCGGCTGCCATCGAGCCGGGCCCACCGGCCCAGGGGCAGGGCGGCGTTAACGCTGCCGTGGCCCACGGGCAGATCGGCCAGCAGCGGTATGCCCAGGTCGGCGCTGCGTTCCCTCAACACCTGCTCCAGGCAAAAACCGGGCCGGTCGTCGTCTTCGGGCTGCTCACAGTTGCTGAAGCTGCCGAAAGCAAGGCCGGCCAGTTGTTGCAGGGCGCCGCTGAGGCGCCAGTGGGTGAGCATCCGATCAATGCGATAGGGGGCCTCGCCCACGTCCTCCAGCACCAGCACCGCCCCCTGAAGCGGCGGGCACCAGCGGCTGCCCAGCAGGTGGGTGGCCACGGTGAGGTTGGCCACCAGCAGCGGCCCTTCCGCCACACCACCGCCCCAGCCCTGGCCCTCCAGGGGCGCCACCGCCTCGCCAAACAACAGCTGCCGCAGCCGTTCCTGGCTCCAGGCCGGTTCCGCCGCCAGGGTGGTCACCAGGGGGCCGTGGATTGCTCCGGGGCGGCCGGCGGCCACCTGGGCCCAGAGCAGGCTGGTCACATCGGAAAAACCGAGCAGCCAGCCATCTAAGGGTTGCCAGCCCTGTTCCAGCAGCCGGGCCGACCCCCAACCCCCCCGGGCGCAGGCCCAGAGCGAGGCCTGCCCCGCAAAGTCCTTGAGCCGGGCCTGGTCGTCCCCGGCCAGGTAGCCCCAGCGCCGTTCCAGCCCAAAGCTTTGTTCCACCGCCAGGCCCCAGGCCTCCAGGCAGCTGATGCCGGCCTGGAGCTTTTCTGCCCCGGCCAGGGCGGAGCTGGGGGCCACTAGTCGCACCCGATCCCCATGGCGCAGCGCCCTCATCGGCTGGCCTGGCCAAGGATCAGGGCCAGCAGCAGCAGGGCGCCGATCAACACCTGGCGCTGGAAATGACGGGCGACGGTGAGTGTCCCTTGCTTCTCCTGTTGTTGCAGGAGCCAGCTTTCCCGGCCGAAGGCCAGGGCGGCCAGCAGCGCCCCGGGCCAGTAGGCGGGCCCCAGCCCGGCGCTGGCGGCGGCCAGGCTCAGCAGCAGCCAGCTGCCGCCGTAGCAAGCGGCCACCACCGGCACGGCGGCGCTGCCCAGGCTGAGGGCACTGCTGCGCACCCCCAGCCGTTGGTCGTCGCTGCGGTCGGCCATGGCATACACCGTGTCAAAGCCGAAACTCCAGAGCAGGCTGGCCAGCCAGGTGCCCCAGAGCGGCCAGCCCGCCGCCAGGTTGCCCCCGGCGGCGGCCCAGGGAATCAACACCGCAAAGCCCCAGCAGAGGGCCAGCAGGGCCTGGGGCAGGGGGCACCAGCGCTTGGCGGAGGGGTAAAGCAGCACCGGCGGCAGGCTGGCCAGGGCCAGCCCCATACAGAGGCCCCGCTGGGGGGCCGGCAGGGCTAGCACCACCGCCAGGGCCACCAGTAGGCAGCTGACTAGCAGCCCCCAGGCCGCCCGGGGCGAGATGGCGCCCCGGGCCAGGGGCCGCTGGGCGGTGCGGCGCACCTGGCGGTCGATCTTTCGATCCCAGAGGTCATTGGCCACGCAGCCAGCCCCGCTAACCGCCAGGCCCCCCACCAGGATCAAGAGCACTAGGCCCGGGCTGGGATCAGGGCGCTCCAGCCAGAGACTCCAAGCGGCGGGGATCAGCAGGATCAAGCGCCCAGTCGGTTTCTGCCAACGCAGCAGTTCCAGCCAGGCGGGCCAGCGCTGGCCGGGGCTGGGGGCGGGGCTGGGGCTGGTATCCACCCGTAGCGTTGTAACGATGCGAGAGTGTGCCACGGCCATCCCGGAATTTGTGGTGACTGCACAACGGGCAGCGGCGGTTGAGGCGGAGTTGGAGCAGTTGGCTCCGATCGTTCCGGTGGGGGAGGGCCTGCGGCGCGTGGCGGCCATCGACCTTGGCACCAATTCCACCCACCTGTTGATCGCATCGGTGGATCCGGTGCTGCGCAGTTTTTCGGTGTTGTTGGCGGAAAAATCCACCACCCGCCTGGGGGAACGCGATCCCGAGAACGGTGAACTCACCCAGGAGGCCATGGATCGCGCCCGCTTGGCCCTGCGCCACTGCCGCGACCTGGCCCGCAGCCATGGGGTGGAGCAAACCATCTGTGTGGCCACCAGCGCCATGCGGGAGGCGCCCAATGGCCTCAGTTTCTTGGCTGAATTGCGCCAGGAATTGGGGCTGGAGGTGGAGGTAATCAGCGGCACCGAGGAGGCACGGCTGATCTATCTGGGGGTGCTTTCCGGCATGGAGTTTGGTGATCGCCCCCATTTGATTCTTGATATCGGTGGTGGTTCCACCGAATTAATCCTGGCCGATGCCCGTGAAGCCCGGGCGCTCACCAGTGCCCGGGTGGGGGCGGTGCGCTTGCAGCGGGATTTTGTGCGGCGGGAGCCCCTGGCCCGGGATCGGGTCGCTTTCCTGCGGGCCTTCATCCAGGGCTCGCTCGAACCATCGGTGGAGAAGGTGCAACAGCGCTTGCGCCAGGGGGATTCACCGCTGATGGTGGCCACCAGTGGCACCGCCATGGCGGCGGCTGCCCTCTTGGCGGCCACAAACCCGCGGCCCTCGTCGCGGCTGCATGGCTCCCGGGTGACCCGTTTTGAGCTGGATGGCCTGGTGGAACGGGTGTTGCCGCTCACCCCCCAGCAGCGCCGGGCGTTGCCGGGCATCAATGAACGCCGTTCAGAAATCCTCTTGCCCGGGTTGCTGGTGCTGCAAACCGCCATGGAGCTGCTGGGCGCCTCGGAGTTTGTGATCAGTGAAAGGGCGCTGCGGGAGGGGTTGATTGTTGATTGGATGCTGCGCCACGATCTGATCGTTGATCGCTTCGCTTACCAGAGCGATATCCGGCGGCGCACGGTGTTGCACCAGGCCCGCAAGTTTGGGGTGGAGATCCCCCGGGCGGAACGGATTGCTGGCCATGCGGTGGCCCTGTTTGATCAAACCAAGGGCTGTTTCCCGCCGGCGCCCGCCGAGGCGCGGCAATTACTCTGGGCCGCCGCGCTGTTGCATAACTGCGGCCTACACATCAATACCAGTGGTTATCACAAGCACTCCTGGTATTTGATCCAGCATGGGGAGCTGCTGGGCTATTCCCAGAGCGAACAGCTGGTGATTGCCGCCCTGGCCCGTTATCACCGCCGTAGCCTGCCGAAAAAACGCCACGAGAGCTGGCTACTGCTGGATCGCGACCAGCGCCGACTGGTGGAAAATCTCTCGCTGCTGCTGCGGCTGGCGGTGGCCATGGACCGGCGGCCGGAGGCCACCATCGCCAGCTTCCAGGCCCACTGCGCCCAGAAGAGCCTTGAGCTCAGCCTGGTGCCCCTCGATCCCGAGGACGACCTCAGCCTTGAACTCTGGAGCCTCGATAGCTGTGCCAAGGCTTTTCAGGATGCCTGCGGCATCGGCCTGAGCTGTGGGCTGGCTAAGGCTTTGGAGCCAAGCCCGGGGCAGCCGTTGGCGGTTTAAGGGTTACCCATTCGATGCGCTCGATCTGGCCCAGCGGCCCCTTGGCTTGGCCATTTAGCTGCACCTGCACCAGGTCGGGGCGGCCGGCGCGCACCTGCAAGCCCAGGCCAAGCGGGAAGCTTTTCGTTCCAGAGAGGTTGCCTTGGAACAGCCGCTTTTGGCTGGGGAGTTCCCGCACCGCCAACCAAACCGTTTCCTTGCTACTGAGTTGCAGGCTGCTGGCGCTGAGTTTCTGCAGGGCTGGCAGGGGTTTTGAGAGAGATTTTGGCAGCGGTTTTAGGAGTGTTTTTGGCAGGGACTTTTCAAGTGGCTTTTCAGAAGTCTTCTCAATGGCCTTTTCAGGCGTCCTTCCACTGGGCTTTACCAGGGATTGCTTTTGCTGACCTGATGGGTTGGGGCCGGCTGGTTGGAGCCTGGGCCGCAGCAGGAACAGCGTGGCGCCGATCACCCCGATGCCCAGCAGCGCCAGGAGCCCTAGCGGTTTTAGCCAGGGCTTTGGCTTGGGGGTGGTGGCGCTGATCCAGTCGCGGCGGCCCTCCTCCCTGGGCACATGGGCATTCCCCCGCCGCTCCGCCGCTCGCATCACAGCGCTGGCGGCCGTGCTGGGCTGATCACTGGGGTGCTGGCTGAGCAGTTCCCTCAGGTCGGCCACCAGGGGGTCTGGATCAAGTTTCAGGGCTTCCGCCAGGCGGCGCAGCTGGGCGACCGCAAAGGCCTGTTCAGGCCAGCGCCCCCGATCGCCAGTTTCCAGGGCTTCGATCTGGTCTGGGCGCATGTGCAGCCGCTGGGCCAGGGTATTGAGCTCAATTTGCTGGCGCAGCCGTTCCTGCCTAAGGCGGCCGCCTAGGCTGGCAAGGCTGATCAGGTCAGCGGAAGGATCAGTCGCTGACACCCGGTTAATGGCTCGAGTTGCGCAGATTATCGCGCATTAATGGTACCCGCCATTGTGGCGGCCAATGCCGTCAGGGAGACGAAAAAAATGGGCGATACTGGACTCGAACCAGTGACCCCTTCCGTGTGAAGGAAGTGCGCTACCGCTGTGCTAATCGCCCGGTAGGCCTGAATCTTACCCCTTGGCGGACCTGCGGCGGCGGCACAGAACAGCGGCACAGAACAGCGGCAAGGAACAATGGAACCTTGCTGCCCCCAGGCTGTGCGCCAGGTTGATGTGCTGATCGTGGGGGGGGGCGTTTCGGGGACGGCCCTGCTTTTCTGCCTGGCCCGCTACACAGACCTTGGTTCCCTGCTGTTGCTGGAAAAGGAGCCGGAGTTGGCGGCGATCAACTCCAAGGCCACCAACAACAGCCAAACGATCCACTGCGGAGACATCGAAACCAACTACACCCTGGAGAAGGCCCTCAAGGTGAAACGCCGTGCCGACATGCTCGTGCGCTACGGCGAGCTGTTGGCCGAGCCCGAGCGCCAGGGGGTGCTGTTTTCCTTCCCAAAGATGGTGCTTGGCGTGGGCGCCGAGGAATGCAGTTTCCTGCGCCAGCGGTTCCAGCAGTTCTCGCCCCATTTCCCGGCCATGGAGCTGCTGGAGGCCGAGGCGATCGCCCGTTGGGAGCCGGCGGTGGCCCTGCTGGAGGGCCAGCCCCGCCCGGAGGAATTGGTGGCCATCGGCATCGCCAACAGTGCCTCCGCCATTGATTACCGCGCCCTGGCGGAATCCTTTGTGGGCCAGGCCCAGGCCGCCGTGGCTGCTGGCCCGCGGCAGCTAGACCTGCAGCTCAACTGCAAGGTGGAACAGATTCGCCCCCAAGGGGAGGGCTTCCTGGTGCAGGCGGGGGGGGAAGAGATCGCCGCCCGCTATGTGGTGGTGAGTGCTGGGGCCCACAGCCTGCTGCTGGCCCAGGCCATGGGCTATGGGCTGGAGTACTCCTGTTTACCGGTGGCTGGCAGCTTCTACTTCACCCCGAAGCTGCTCAACGGCAAGGTGTACACCGTGCAAAACGACCAGCTGCCCTTTGCCGCCATCCACGGCGATCCGGATGTGTTGGTGCCAGGCAAGACCCGCTTTGGTCCCACCGCCCTGCTGCTGCCCTTGCTGGAGCGCTACAACCCGGCCTCGTTCTGGGAGTTTCTGAAGGTGCTGCGCCTTGATGGGGCGGTGTTTGCCGTGTTTTGGCAATTGTTTCGTGTGGCTGATATCCGTAATTACATCTTTAAGAACCTGTTGTTTGAGGTGCCCTGGTTGCGGCGCTGGTTGTTTCTCCAAGACCTGCGCAAGATCGTGCCCGGGGCCCAACTCAGCGACCTGCGCTTTGCCGAGGGCTATGGCGGGGTGCGGCCCCAACTTATTGATAAGCGGAATCGCAAGTTGATGCTGGGGGAAGCCCGCATCGGCACCAGTGCGCCAATTGTTTTCAACGTGACCCCTAGCCCGGGGGGCACCGATTGCCTAGGCAATGCCGAGGAGGACCTGCGGGCGATCGTTAAGAGCCTGGGCTGTGAGTTCAGGGCCGAGCAGTTTGAGGCGGAGTTGCACGGGGCCTGAATAGGTGGTCATGCTCTGGGCTGTAGAGCTTTGAGCGGGCCACCCCCGAGGCGGCCAGGGCCGGACTAACCACATACAGGGTGGTGCGTTCCAGGCCCTGGGCCTGGCTGTAGGCGGCAAGGCCCTGCAGGGGCACCAGCTCCAGCCGTTGGTCGGGCCAGCTCACCCGATAGCCCACCGCCACCGGCGTATCTGCCGGGTAGTGCTGCAGCAGCACCTGTTCCACCTCGTCCACATGGCGGGCGCTCAGGTAGAGGCAGAGGGAGGCCCCCAGGGCAGCCAGCCGTTCCAACGACTCCCGCTCCGGGGTGCCGGTGCGGCCGCTGGCGCGGCTGAGCACGATGGTTTGCACCAGGCCAGGAATTGTTAGTTCGGCATTCAGGGCGGCGGCGGTGGCCTGGTAGGCGCTGATGCCAGGGATCACCTCCACGGCAATCTCGGCATCGGCGAGCCGGGCAATTTGTTCCTGCAGGGCGCCATAGAGGCAGGGGTCGCCGTCGTGGAGGCGCACCACCCGCAGGCCCCTGCGCACCCCGTTGACCATGGCCTCAACCAGTTGCTCCAGGGTGAGGTTGCCGCTGCGCAGCCGTTGGCAGGAGGCCGGGGCCAGGGCCACAATTTCAGGGGAGACCAGGGAGTCGGCCCAGATCAGGAGTTCCGCCTGTTCCACGGCCCTTAGGGCCCGCAGGGTCATCAGGTCTGGGGCGCCGGGGCCGGCGCCAACGATCAAAACTTTTCCGGTGGCGATCAAGTGGGGCGACCTGGGTCGGGGAGGGGGCGGTTTAGGCCATAGAGCCAGGCCAGCCCCGCTGCCCCGAGGAGGGCCAGCAGCAGGCTTACCAGCTGGGCGATGCGCAGGCAATTGGCTTCGATCAGGCTGCCCCAGAGGCAGAGGGGATCCAGCCTCAAGCCTTCAATCCAGAGGCGGCCGAGGCTGTAGCCGATGGCATAAATACAGCTGATCGCACCGGTTTTAAGCAGCGGTTCATTGCTGCCTGCTTGCTTGCGGTTAAACAACACAATCAGCAGCACAAACAGGCCCAGGTCCCAGAGGGATTCGTAGAGGAAGGTGGGATGGAACCAACTCTGATCAATGAACTGGGCTGGGCGGTTGGCCGCTGGAATCCAGAGCTTCCAGGGCAGATTTGTGGGTAGGCCAAAGGCTTCTGAGTTGAAGAAATTGCCCCAGCGGCCGATCGCTTGCCCCAGCACCACCGAGGGCAGCAGCACGTCCAGCAGCGTCCAGAAGGAGAGCCGCCGCCAGCGACAGAACAGCAGCATCGCCAGGCTGCCGCCGATCAGGGCCCCATGGATGGCGATGCCCCCCTTCCAGATCTCCAGGGCTTCCAGCCAGTTGATCTGGTACTGGCGCCATTCAAATAAGACGTAATAAAGCCTTGCCCCCAGCACAGCGGCCAGCACCAGCAGCGGCAGCAGATCAGCGATCAAGCCGCCATCAAGGCCGCGGGCCTTGGCCAGTTTTGTGGAGATCCAAAGACCGAGCAGCACCGCCAGGGCAATCAGCAGGCCATACCAACGGATTACCAGGGGACCGAACTCCACCAGCAGCGGTCCCGGGGACTGGAACACTGCAAACAACCCGGCCAGGAGGGGGGGCATCAGCTCAGATGCCCTCGGAGGCTTGCACCTTTTCGTACTGCTTCTTCTTCAGCACCAACATGATCTGGGCCAGGGCCACCGCCGCCAGGAAGGCGAGCAGGCCATAGAGGCGCACAGGGTTCTGGAGCACCACTTCCACATCCAGCTGGCCAAAGCCACCGACGTTGGGGTCGTTGGTGAGGGGGGCACCGGCCACCAGCACATCCCCCTGCTTCACCAGCAGTTCAGGGCCGGCGGGGATCGTTTCATCCACGCTGCTGCCATCGGCCTTTTGGATGGTCACCACCGAAGCGCCCTTGTCGTCGCTGCTGATGGCGGTCACATTGCCGGCAACGGAAGCTGTGAACTGACCGTTGTTGGTCTTTTCGCCGGTGGGGGTTACTTGGCCGCGGCCGCGGTTGCCACCAACGTGGAGCTGGTATTTACCGAAATGAATTGAAGAATCGGTTGCCGGATCGGGGGAGAGGATCGGGAAAACGATTTCGCGGTGCTGGTCACCGGGCAGCGGACCCACCAAAAGGATGTTGGGTTGAGTGTCGCTGTATTGGGTGTAATAAATGCCCTTGGTTTCTTCCTTGAGCTCGTCGCTGAGCCGCTCCTGGGGGGCAAGGGTGAAGCCATCGGGGAGCATCACCACTGCGCCCACGTTCAGGCCGCTGCGGCTGCCATCACCAGAAACTTGCTGAATGGCAGTGTCATAGGGGATTTCAACCACTGCCTTAAACACCGTGTCTGGGAAGACCGCCTGGGGCACTTCGGCCAGGGTGGCTTTCTTGGCCAGGTGACAGTTGGCGCAAACCAACTTGCCGGTGGCTTCCCGGGGGTTGTCGTAGTTCTGCTGGGCGTAGAAGGGATAGGCCCAGCTGGCCTGGGGCCCAAAGAGCAGGGCGGTGGCCACCAGCAGGGAGCTCAGCAGCAGGGAGAGGGAACGGCGCATCGGAAGGCAGGGACGGTGCGGGAAGGAATCAGGCGGAAATGATCAGGCCCACCAGGGCTTCTCGCCATTGCGGAAGTCGGTTTCGGTCCAGGGGGAGAGGAAGACGTTGTCGTTCTCCACGGCCACATGGGCGAGGGCGAGCGAGAGGGGGGCGGGGCCTCGCACCACCTTGCCGGTGCTGTCGTACTGGCTGCCGTGGCAAGGGCACATAAATTTATTGGCGCCGCTGTTCCAGGGCACCACGCAGCCCAGGTGGGTGCAGATGGCGTTGATGCCGTAGCTGCCGATGGCGGCGGGGCCCTCAACGATCAGGTAGGTGGGGTCCCCCTTGAGCCCTTGCACCAGGCTGCGGTCCCCTTCGTTGTGGCTGGCTAGCCAGCCGCTGGCGGTAACCACATTGCCCAGTTCATCCTTGGCGGTGCTGGCACCGCCACTACCGATGGCCTTGGGGGGGATGAAGTAGTTCACCACTGGATAAAGGGCCCCCAGGGCAACGCCGGTGACCGATCCGAAGGTCAGCAGGTTCATGAACTGCCGACGGCCCATTCCGGGAACGTCATTCGCCGAGATCTGGGTCATGGGGGGGCGCACCGCCTCAGGTGCCGCCCATTATGAACCTTTCCCGGCCGGTAACGCTTTGCAACGGCTGGCCTGGCGCCGGCCTTAGGCGTGCTCCTGGGGCCGCAGGCGTTCGGTGAGGGCCACCAGCCCCACCCCCAGCAGAAACAGGGCGCAGATCGCCCCGCTTAGCAACAACATCGTTACCGGATCGGTGGAGGGGGTGAGCACGGCGCCGGCCACCGCCGATAGCAACACCACCAGCCGCCAACTGGCCAGCATCTGCCGGGAACGCACCAGCCCCAGGGCCCCCAGCAGCAGCTGCAGCACCGGCAGCTCAAAGGCCAAACCCGTGGCCACCATCAGCAGCAGTACAAAGTCGAGGTAGCGCTCGATCGACCAGATCGGTTCCACCACATCAGCCCCGTAGCTCACCAGAAAGCGCAGGGCGGCCGGCACCAGGGCCCACCAGGCAAAGGCCAGCCCCGCCAGGAACAGCACGGCCGAGGCGGCCACGGCGGGGGCCACCAGCCGTCGTTCCCGGCGGCTCAAGCCAGGCAACACAAAACCAAGGCCTTCGTAGAGGGCGTAGGGCAGGGCCAAGGTGAGCCCGGCATAGCCCGCCACCTTTAGAGACACAAAAAGATATTCACCGGGGGCCAGCTGCAGGAAACGGATGCCCTGGGCCGGCTCCTCCAGCAGTTTCACCAGCGGTCGCACCCAGATCAGGCAGAGGCCCGCGCCCGCCACTACAGCGGCCAGGCTGCGCAACAGCCGCCAGCGCAGTTCCTCCAGGTGGTCCACAAAGCTCATCTCCACCTCCCCGGGGAAGTCGGGCTCCCGGGGGGCTTCCCCGGCGGCGGTGGGCAGGCTGTCCAGCGAAGTCATTGCCCCAGGCTAGGTAGCAGTGGTTTGGCCCGATCCGGTTCCCCCCAGAGAATCTCGCCAGGGCCGTGGCGCACTAGGCCGGCGGCCAGGCCCGGGATCCGCTGCAGCTGCTCCACCGGCACCATCACCACCGGCACCCGCCGGTTGCCGCGGCTGCGGCTGAAATGGGCGGCCAGGTCGGCGGCGGCGGCCAGGTCAGCTTCGCCCGCCACCCCTTCGGAACCCTTGAGCACCACATGGCTGCCGGGTTGTTCCTGGGCGTGGAACCACCAGTCCCCCTTGCGGGCCTGGCGGAAGCTGATCCAGTCGTTTTGGCGGTGGTTGCGACCCACCAGCAGCCGCAACCCCCCAGGGCTGAGTAACTCCAGGGGTTGGGGGCTGTGTTGGGCTGGGGCACTGCGGCGCCGGCTGAGGCCCTTGGTTTGCTGGAAGGGCAACAAATCTTCCGCCAGGGCCTCCAGCAGGGCTTCCTCCTCAGCGCCGCTATCGCCGCTCAGCTCCAGTTGCAGCTGGCTATTTTCCAGCAGTTGCAAGCGCTGGCGGTGGTGCTCCAGCCGCGGTTGGATCGCCTCCACCGAACGGCGCAGTTTTTGGGCCCGCTTGTAAAACTTTTGGGCCTGGGTCACCAGGCTGAGCTGGGGGTCGAGCTTTAGGTCCAGTTTTTCGCCGGTTTCTGGGTCTTCGAGCCGCAGTTTTTTGTGGCCGCTGCTGGCCACATCGGGCCTACAGAACAGCAGATCCCCCTGCCGTTGCAACAGTGCCTCCCCCCCGGTGTTACCCAGCAGCTCTTGCTGGTGTTGGAGCTCACGGTTTTCGCGGGCAATCAATTGGCTGAGCTGTTGGCCCAAGCGTTGGCGCCTTTGCTGGCAGCGGCTCCGCAGGCCGGCTTCGCCGTAGTAGCGGGCCAGGGCCAGGTTCAGCTCCAGGGGCTGTTGCTGGGGTTTGGTCTCGGTTTCGATCTCGGGCTTGCTGCCGCCAACGTTTGTGTGCCAGCAGCGGTAGCCGCTGCGCCAGGGCCCAAAGCTGAAACTGCCTTTTTCCCAGCTTTCCAGCCAGGACCTCCAGGCCAGGTTTAAGCGGGCCCATTCCTCGGGGTTGAGGCTTTGCACCGGGAGGTTGGCTTCGAGGCCGGCATCCTCCAGCAGCTGGTCCCGCAGGGCTGGACTCAGCCCCCGGTAGCTCTGGCCTAGGGCCTGGCCCAGCGGTTGGGGCAGCAGGGCGAGGCGGGCCCGCCATTGGGGCTCCGTTTCGCTGAGGCTGGGCAGGGCCCCCTGGAGCGCTGGGGGCGGGCTGTAGCGGTCGCCGGTGGCGATCGGCCGTAGCCGCGACTGGTGTTCGCGCACCTGGCGGCCGGTGGCGATCACCTGCAACTGCTCATCGAGCAGGAAGAGGTTGCTGTGGCGGCCCATCAGTTCCACCACCAGTTCCCGGCGCAGCTCCCCCCCCGGCCGTTCGGCAAAACCAAGGCGCAACACCCGTTCCCAGGGGGGTTGCTCCAGTTGCACCAGGGCGAGGCCGCCGAGGCCGTGCTGCAACTGCTGGGCCAGGGTGCTGCCCTCCCCCTGGCGCGGCGGGGGCGGGATGGCATGGAAGCGGGGACAATCGGCCTGCCAGTGCAATTCCAGCCAGAGCTTTTGCTCCAGGGTGCGAAACCCCAGCTGCAGCCCTTGGGGCTGGGGTTGCTGGGCCTTTTCAAAGCGGGCCGGCAGCAACAGGGGGCTGAGTTCCGTGACCACGGCCCGCAGGCTGGTGGTGTCTTGGGGTTGCATCGCCCCATGCTGCCCTGGGCGATGCTGGCTGGCCTTAGTTTCTTGGGCAACTTGGCTTTGCCCGCGCCTATCGATGCCGATTGCCCCTGATTCCCCAAGGCTCACGGTGCTCACTGGCCCCAGCGGGGTGGGTAAGGGCACCCTGGTGACGGCCCTGAGGCAGCAGCACCCCGAGTTGTGGCTGTCGGTGTCTGCCACCACCCGGGCACCCCGGGCGGGGGAAGAGGAGGGGGTGCATTACTTCTTCCATAGCCCCGAGAGTTTTGAGGCCCTGGCCCAGGCCGGTGGCTTTCTGGAGTGGGCCAGTTTTGCCGGCAACAGCTATGGCACCCCGCGGGGGCCGGTGGAGGCCCAGCTGGCGGCTGGGGTGCCGGTGTTGTTGGAAATTGAACTGGAGGGGGCCCGCCAGGTGCGGCGCAACTGGCCCCAGGCCTTTCAGATTTTCCTGAAACCCCCCTCCCTGGAGGAATTGGAACGGCGCATCCGCGGTCGGGGCACCGAAACGGAGGCGGCGATCCAGCGGCGCTTGGAGCGGGCCAGCGAAGAGCTGCAGGCGGAGGCGGAATTTGATGCCGTGGTGGAAAACAGTGACCTGGCCAAGGCCTTGGCGGAGTTGGAACGGCTGATCGGCCTGGCGTAGGAAAAAATAGCCACAAAAAAAGGCCATGAAAATGGCCATAAAAAAACCGGTGGCTAAGCACCGGTTGGAAGGATTGAACTGAATCCAGCCTTAGAGGGGGTGGAAGAGCAGGTCAGGGAAGAAGCGGTTGAATTCGATCAGAATCCCGGCCGTGATTGTGAACCAGATCGCGGCGAACACCGGGGCTGTGGTCAGGAACTTTTTCATGGATGGTCAACCGCTGGGTCAGCGGGGGGAAACGGTGACGTGGTTGTCGGGGGCCGTGAGCTTGTTGCTGGCGAACTCTTTGAAGGCAGCAAGCGGCCAAGTGGCGGCAGCCAGGGTGCTCTTGAACGCCAGGGGAAGGTCGATCTGGATCTCCTTCGTAGCGGCGTCTTTACCCTTGATCGCCAGCAGATAGGTACGACCGGCCCAGCCGATGGTCCCAGCGATGTAGAGGAAGGCGATGCCAGGGATGGTGAAATCGCCGGCATGGTCTAAACGACCATCCACGATCAGGTGGGGCAGGCCATCAGTGCCACATACAGCTTGGCTGTAACGGGCAAAGCGGGCTTCGGCCTGGGGGGTTTTGGCCCCTGCGGCCCGTTGCTGGAAGCGGGCGTTTTCGCTGCAGGGGGTCAGCCCTGCCACGTCAGCGTGGGCCAACGGCGCGAAGCCGAAGAGGAGAAAGCCGGAAAGAAGAACGGCGAAGAGTCGTCGCATGATGGGCAGTGCCGCTCCGCGGTTGCTGTGGGGAGAATAGTTGCACTTCCCCCAGCCTGATGCCAACGGTTCTGGCCCTCGAAACAAGTTGTGACGAGTCGGCGGCGGCGGTGGTGCGCGCTGGCGTGGTTTTAAGCAGTGAGGTGGCCTCCCAGGTGGAGGAACACGCCCGCTGGGGGGGAGTGGTGCCGGAGCTGGCCTCCCGCCGCCATGTGGAGGCGCTGCCCCTGCTGGTGGAGAGGGCCCTGGCGGGGGCTGGCCTCGGCCTTGCCGATCTCGATGGGGTGGCGGCCACCGTGGCGCCGGGGTTGCTCGGGGCCCTGCTGGTGGGCTCAGTAACCGGCCGCAGCCTGGCCCGCCTGGCGGGGTGCCCCTTCCTGGGGATCCACCATCTAGAAGCCCATCTCTATGCGGCCCTGCTGGGGGAACCGCCCCCGGCGGCGCCGCTGCTGGTGTTGCTGGTGTCTGGGGGCCATACGGAACTGATTGCCCTGCGGGGGCTGGGGGCCTACGAACGCCTGGGGGGCAGCCGCGACGATGCCGCCGGCGAAGCCTTCGACAAGGTGGCCCGCCTGCTGGGGCTTGCCTATCCCGGCGGTCCGGCGTTGGAGCTGGCGGCCCGGGGGGGCGATCCAACTCGATTTGCTTTCCCCCCCGGGCGCATTTCCCTGGCGGGGGGCGGCTTCCACCCCTACGACTTCAGCTTCAGCGGCCTGAAAACAGCGGTATTGCGGGAGGTGCAGCGCTGGCAGGCCGAGGGGCAGCCCCTGCCGGTGGCCGACCTGGCCGCCTCCTTCCAGGCGGTGGTTACCAAGGTGTTGGTGCAACGCAGCGTCCGCTGTGCCCTCGACCATGGCCTGCCCGGTTTGGTGGTGGTGGGCGGCGTTTCGGCCAACCAGGAGTTGCGGCAACGGCTCGGGGCCGCCTGTGGGGCCGCGGGGTTGGCTTTGCATCTGGCCCCCCTGGCCTGGTGCACCGACAACGCCGCCATGGTGGGCCTGGCCGCCTGTCGGCGCCTGGCGGCGGGCCAGATTTCTTCGCTCGAATTGGGGGTGGCGCCCCGGCTGCCCCTGGCCGAAGCCAATAGCCTCTATGGGCCGCCCCCCTTCTGAGGGTTAAATCCCTTTAGGCTTTCGTAATTAGAGGGCTTTGGCCATGGCTATCACCAACGACGGATCTAGCGGCGCCAGCCTGGAATCCCAGCTGGGGGCCGTGGATCGCAACGAACTGAATGCCTGGCGCCGGGGTTTCACCCCCCAGGCGGAAATCTGGAATGGGCGGCTGGCGATGCTGGGCCTCTCCGTGGGACTGCTGCTGCTGGTGGCCTGGCGCCTATTGACGGCCGCGTAGGGCCTGGGCCAGTTCATTTGGTTTAAGGCTTTGGGCGATGGCGTCACTGGCCTCCACCCGGCCCGCCTCCACCAGGGCCTGGAGCGACTGGTTGGCCGTTTGCATCCCCTCAAAGCCGCTGCGTTCCATGATTTCCTCCACCGACTCCAGGTCTGCCCTCTGGATGTAATCGCGGCAGGCGTCGCTGTTGATCAGGATGTCGTGGAAGCCGGTGCGTTTGCCATCGTTGGTTTTAATCAGCCCTTGGGCGATTACCCCCAGCAGTGACTCCGAGAGGGAACGGCGCAGGCTCTCCTGGTCTTGGGGGGGCACCATGCCCAACACCCGTTCCACCGTGCGCACCGCTGAATTCGTGTGCAGGGTGCCAAACACCAGGTGGCCGGTTTGGGAGGCCTCCAGGGCGGTGGTGAGCGTGTCGCCATCCCGGATTTCGCCGATCAGGATCACATCTGGGTCCTCCCGTAGGGCGGCCCGCAGGGCGTTGTGAAAGGCGAGGGTGTGTTGGCCCAGCTCCCGCTGGTGCACCAGGCAGCGCTTGCTTTGGTGCACAAATTCCACCGGATCTTCGATGGTGATGATGTGGAGTGGTTTGTTGCGATTGATCCAGTCGATCATCGCGGCGAGGGTGGTGCTTTTGCCTGAGCCCGTAGGGCCTGTCACCAGCACCAGGCCCTTGGGCCGATCCGCCAGGCTTTTAAGCACCTCAGGCAGCTGCAGCTCCTCCAGGCTGGCGATGGTTTGGGGGATCAGGCGCAGCACCATGGCTGGCCCCAGCAGGCTTTCCAGCAGGTTGATCCGCACCCGCACCTGGGCAAAGGCGTAGGAGCCGTCGAATTCTTTTTGTTGCAGGAAGCCCTGCCATTGGCCTGGGCTCAACATCTCCGCCCCCCAGCGCTCAAATTGGGCGGCATCGGTCACGGCCCAGCCGCTGCGGCGCATGTCCCCCCGCTGGCGGAAGCGTGGTTCTTCCCCCACGCTGATGTGGATGTCGGAGTAGCCATTGCGGCGGGCCAGCTCAACGATCTCCGCCAGGGTTTTTGGGGTTACGGCGGCCTCGGGCAGGGGCAGGGGGGGCAGTTGGGTCATCCGGGGCTTCCTGGCCAATAACGCAGACCCCCAGGGTGGATCGGCCCGGGCCGCGGCGGAAGGGTTTACCCAGGATCCTTAGGATCATTCGACTGCTGTGTTCCGCCTTTGGCCCCCTTACCGCGCGTCACGCTGGTGCTGGGCACCCGTCCGGAGGCCATCAAGCTCGCCCCGGTGATCCGCGCCTTCCAGGCCTCGCCTTTGTTTGAGACCCGGGTGGTGCTCACGGGTCAGCACAAGGAAATGGTGGCCCAGGTGATGGCGCTCTTCCAGTTGTCCCCCGACCGGGACCTGGCACTGATGGCCCCGCGCCAAACCCTCACCCACGTGACCTGTGCGGCCCTGGAGGGGCTGCGGCTGGAATTCGCCGAACATCGCCCCGACCTGGTGCTGGTGCAGGGGGATACCACCACGGCCTTTGCCGCCGCCCTGGCCGCCTTCTATGACCAGATCCCGGTGGGCCATGTGGAGGCGGGCCTGCGCACCGACAACCTCTATGACCCCTTCCCGGAGGAGGCGAACCGGCGGCTGATCTCCCAGGTGGCCCAGCTGCACTTCGCCCCCACCCCCCAATCGGCGGCCAACCTGCGCGCCTCCGGGGTGGTGGGGGAGATCCATATGACCGGCAACACGGTGATTGATGCCCTGTTGCAGATGGCCGCCGCCGCCCCCAGCTGTGAGGTGCCTGGCCTCGACTGGGAAAACCAGCGGGTGATCCTGGCCACCGTGCACCGGCGTGAAAACTGGGGCGCCCCCTTGAAAGAGATCGCCACCGGTTTCCTGCGGGTGCTGGAGCGCCATCCAGATACGGCGTTGTTGTTGCCGCTGCACAAAAACCCCACGGTGCGGGAACCGCTGCAGCAACTGCTGGGGGACCACCCGCGCGTGTTCCTCACCGAACCGCTCGACTACGACCGCCTGGTGGCGGCGATCCGCGGCTGCACGCTGCTGCTCACCGATTCCGGTGGCTTGCAGGAGGAGGCCCCCTCCCTCGGCAAGCCGGTGTTGGTGCTGCGCCGCACCACCGAACGACCGGAGGCGGTGGAGGCCGGCACCGCCCGGCTGATTGGCACCGAAGCGGCGGTGATCGAAGCAGAAACCTGTCGCCTGCTGGAAGACGCCACTGCCTATGGGGAGATGGCCCGGGCCCACAATCCCTTCGGTGATGGCAAGGCCAGTGAACGGATCGTGGCCGCCAGTGCCGCCTATCTGGCCTGCCGCTAGGGCTTGCGCCTAGGCGTCCTTGCGCTTCTTGGCCCAGGGGGGCAGGTCGAGGAACACCTTTTCGCCAGGGGTTACACCGCTGAGGATTTGGGTGTCGCGGCCGCTGCTGCTGCCCAGGGTTATCTCCTTGAAGCGCGGTTGCTGGTTGGGCCCTGGCACCAGCACCCCCGGTTTGCCGTTTTCAGTCACGATGGCCACCGTGGGCAGCAGCGGCCGGGCGGGTAGACGGCCGGCGTCAAAGTCGATGTCGGCGGTCATGCCGATGCGCAGGGTGTTGGCGGGGGTATCTAGCAGGGCGATTTCCACCTTCACCGTGGTCACGTTGTTGATTTTCTCGGCCCGGGGCGAGATGCGGCGCACCTGGGCGGCAAAACGACGGTCGGGGAAGGCATCCACCCGCACCTGGGCCGCTTGACCCACCCGGATGCGGCCGATATCGCTCTCCGGCACCCGGGCATTCACCTGCAGGCCGGCCGCCAGTTCCACGATTGAGGAGCTGGTGGCGCCGGCGGTGGCGCTGGCGGCGGTGGTGGGCGTTACGTAGGAGCCCGGGTCGGCGTAACGGTTGGTGATCGTGCCGGCAAAGGGGGCGCGCACCACCAGATCCCCGGCTTCCACCTGGCGTTGGGCCAGCCGTTGTTTGGCGGCGGCCAGGGCCGTAAGGCTGCTGTCGTAGCTGGCCTGGTATCTGCTGATGTCGTCGTTACTGAGGGCCCCCTGGCTAAACAGTTGCCGCCGCCGTTCGAATTCACTGCGGCTGCGCCCTAGATCGATCTGGGCGGCTTGCACCTGGGCCTGTAATTCCTCAATGCGATTGAGGATGTCGCTGGGATCCATGCGGGCCAGCGGTTGACCGGCCTGCACCTGATCGCCTTCATCCACATACAGCTCCAGCAGCTGGCCCTGTCTCTTGGGGCTCACATTCACGCGCCGATCGGCCTCCACTTCGCCGCTGGCGGTAATTACCCCCGCCAGGCTGCCCTGGCGCACCGTGGTGGTGTAGGCGCTGAGATCGCGGTTACTGGTTTGGCCCCTGCGCACTAATACAAAACTTCCCCCCGCCAACAGCAGTAGCCCCAGGCCCGCCGCCCACCAGCGGCGCCGCTGCCGTTGGGGTCGCAGTTGCTTTGGGGGAATGGTCAGCACCGGGGTGGGCAGGTCCAAGGGGGGAAGCTGGGGGGAATTACGGCGGAAGGAAAGAATGGCCGTGGCTATCGCTGCAACCATTCTTCACTGGTTTGCCGCCCCTGGGGCCGCTGGGGGGGCGGATACCCCCCTCCCCTAGATTCCGGCCATGCTCAAAGCCGGAATTGTGGGGCTGCCCAACGTGGGCAAATCCACCCTCTTCAACGCCCTTGTGGCCAACGCCGTGGCCCAGGCCGCCAATTTCCCGTTCTGCACGATTGAGCCGAACGTGGGGGTGGTGGCCGTGCCGGATCCGCGGCTGGAGCCGTTGCGGCAGGTGTCTGGCTCTAAGGAGGTGGTGCCCACCCGGGTGGAGTTCGTGGATATTGCTGGTTTGGTGGCCGGGGCCAGCCAGGGGGAAGGGCTGGGTAACAAGTTTCTGGCCACAATCCGTGAGGTAGACGCCATCGTGCATGTGGTGCGCTGCTTTGAAGACGACGACGTGATTCACGTGTCTGGCAGCGTTGATCCGGTGCGGGATGCGGAGATAATCAACCTGGAACTGGCCCTGGCCGATGCCAGCCAGATCGAGAAACGTCGGGATCGGCTTAAAAAACAACTACGTACTAGTAAGGAGGCCCAGCTGGAGGATGCGGCGCTGGAACGGATTTCCGTGGTGCTTGATGCCGGCGGAGCCGCCCGCAGTGTGAGCCTCAACGAAGAGGAACAGGCGATGGTTAAGCCCCTGGGGCTGCTCACCGCCAAGCCAATCATCTACGCCGCCAATGTGAGTGAAGACGACCTGGCTGCCGGCAATGACTTTGCTAAGGCCGTGGCCGAGCTGGCCAGTAAGGAAGGGGCTGAAACGGTGCTGGTGAGTGCCCAGGTGGAGGCGGAATTGATTGAGCTGGGCAACGACGAACGCCAGGATTACCTCGAGGGCCTCGGCGTTAGCGAAGGCGGCCTGCGCAGCCTGATCCGCGCCACCTACAGCCTGCTGGGCCTGCGCACCTACTACACCACCGGCGAGAAGGAAACCCGCGCCTGGACCATTGAGGCCGGCATGACCGCCCCCCAGGCCGCCGGTGTGATCCACACAGACTTTGAGCGGGGCTTCATCCGCGCCCAAACGATCGGCTACGAGCAGTTGCTGGAGGCTGGTTCCCTGGCGGAGGCCAAGGCAAAGGGCTGGTTGCGCAGTGAGGGCAAGGAGTATGTGGTGGCCGAGGGGGACGTGATGGAATTCCTGTTCAACGTTTGAGCAGTGGCCCTAGATCAGTGGCCCTTGAGCAGCAGCCCTTGAGCAGCGGCCCTTGATCAACAGCAGTTCTGATTAGCTGCACCATTGTTTAGCTGCACCTAAGCCCGCCCTTGCCTTGGCAAGTCCGGCAAAATGAATTTCAGCCCCCTGCCCTCAGCCGCCATGGACCCCCTTGATCTGCCGCAGGATGCGGCGCCAGTGCATCCCCACGATTTCGATACCCAGAAGGAGCTTCACCAGAAGATCCGCAATGACCCCGATTACGACGATTGGGAATACGGCACTGAACCTCTACCCCATGAGGCCTGGCTTCAGAAGCCCGCTCAGTAGTTTCGCGCCCTGGGCTCAGCTTTTTGGTGGGTGAGGGCCAGGGCTGGTAGGCAGAGGCCGCCCATCAGCAGCCAGAGCCCTAGGCCATGGCGTTGCTGTTCCAGCAGCCAGCCGGCCAGGGGCGGCAGGGCGATGCCGCTCAGGGCCCAGGTTTGTGAATAGAGGCCCAGGGCCAGGCCCTGGTGTTCGGGGGCTGCGGTTTCCACCACCGCTTCAGCGATGCTCGGCAGGAAGGCGGCGCTGGCCAAGGCCAGCAGGGGTTGGGCCGCCAGCAGCAGCAACAGGCCATTGCTGAGCAGGGCCGAGAGGGCCAGCAGCCCACAACCGGCCGCAAAGGCCAGCAGGCTGAGCCGCAGGCCCAGCCGCACCGGCTTGCTGGCCAGCCAGTGGCCCACCGGCCATTGCATCAGCAGCAGCAGCCCCAGTTGCAAGCCGATCAAGAGGCCCGGCCCGGCCTCGGTCAGCCCTGGCCGGGCTAGGCCCCCTTGGGCCATGTCTAGCGGTAGGGCGCTCTGTTGCAGGCTGATGATGCCGCTGCCCAGCAGGGCCAGCAGCAGCAGCGGCAATAACGGCATGATCCAGGCCCGGCCCGCTGCCAAGGGCGGGCCAGAGCGCACGGCTGGGCTGCCATGGCGGGGCAGCCGCCGCACCAGTAGCAACAGCAGCAGCATGCCGCTGATATCAACCGCATAGATCAGCCGCAGGGCCTGGGGGCCGAGGGCGGCGGCGAGGCCGCAACCCAGCAGGGCGCCGAGGCAGACCCCGAGGGCGTCGGCGCTGCGGGCCAGGGCAAAACCCTCGCTGGAGGGCAGCGGCGCACTCAGTTGGGCCACGGCCAGGTCTGCCGCTGGCCAGTAGGCCCCCATGGCCAGCCCCAGGAAAAATTCGCCGAGCCCAAAGGGGGGCCAATGGTGGGCATGGAAGAGCAGCAGGTCGCCAGCGATCGAGAGCAGCGCCGCCACTCGCATCGGCAGGGCCAGGGGGGCACCGCGGTCGAGGGCGAGGCCGCTCAGGCCCCTGGCCAGCAGGCCGCCGCCGCTGGCCAGGGCCAGGGCCAGGCCGATCTGGAGGCTGCCAAACCCCTCGCGATGGAAGACCAGGGGGCCGAGGAACAGAATGCCCCCTGCTCCGACTGCGGCACAGCCCCTCACCAGGGCCACCAACCGCAGGCTGCGGGGAAATTCGAGCCACCAACCGGCCCACCTGACCATTGTTTTTCCTCCGTCAGCAGACTCTGGCCCATGGCCTCGGGCTATTGCTCTTGGCCCTGGCGCCCCTGGCACCCCTGCAGGCGGCGGAACGGCTCACCGTGCGCATCGGCGGGTTGGAACTGCCGCTGGAGCTGCAGCAGTTGGAGGACTGGGTGCAGCATCCCCAGCGCAACCGCGAATTGGGGCCCTGGTTAAACCTGCTGGAGCCCGGCAGCCGCCGCGATCTGTTGCGGCTGCTGCAGCAACCGTTGCCCCTGCGCGGCAACTCGATCGGGCCGCTGCTGGATAGCTGGGCCGGCCAACAGCTGGTGCAGCAGCTCGGCACCCTGTTGCGCCCCCCAGAGCAGGAGGGGGGACCGCTGCTGCTCGACCTGTTGCGCCATAACAACAACATCACCGCCCTGGCCCTGCTGCGGGCGGCCCCCACCCCCAGCCTGCGCCTTGACCTCGATGCGCTCACGGAGCTGGGTTATCGGCTGCGGGGCCAGCTGCAACGGGAGCTAAACCTGCAACGCTCCCTGCGGGCCCTGGAGCTGCCACCGCTGGCGCCGGAATTAGCCGCCATTGGCCCGGTGGCCCACCAACGCCTGCAGCTGGCGGTGGCCCATCGCCCCGGGGCCCTACCCCTGGAACTCTGGTGGCCCCAGGGGCGCCCCTTTCGCCACCACTGGCTGTTGCTCAGCCATGGCCTTGGTGGCTCCAGCGATCAGCTGGGCTGGTGGGCCCGGGGCTTGGCGGCCCAGGGCTGGCCGGTGCTGGTGGTGCAACACAGCGGCAGTGATGGCGAGGCGGTGCGCGGCCTGTTGGAGGGTCGCCAGCTGTTGCCGGGCATGGAAACCCTGCCCGATCGGCTGCTGGACCTGCAGGCGGTAACCGCAGCCCTTGAATCGGGAAAGTTGCGTTTCGGCCATGGCGCCGCCCCGCCGCGCTTTGTGTTGGCCGGCCATTCCCTCGGCGGCCTCAGCGATCTGCTCTGGGCCGGGGCTGAGCTGCAGCCGGGGCTGGAGCAGCGTTGCCAACGGGCCCTGCGCAGCATTCCAGTGCTGGACAGTTCATTCCTGCTCCAGTGCCAGTTGGCCTTGATTCCCCTGGCGCCGCTCTCCCCCCCGCAGCAGCTGGATGGGGTGATGGTGCTCAATGGTTTCGGCAGTTTGCTTTGGGCAGACCAGGGGCTGCGGCCGTTGACGTTGCCGGTGCTGATGGTGGGGGGCAGCCTTGATCTGATCACCCCGCCTGCCACCGAACAGCTAGAGCCCTTCCGCCAGCTCCAAAACAGCAACAGCCGTTTGGCCTTGGTGGAGGGCGCCAGTCATTTTTCGCCGGTGCGCCTCGAGCGGGAGCAGCCGCTGATGCAATTCGGGGAAGACTTGGTGGGGAAGGATCCGCTGCAGGTTCAGGCCCTGTTGTTGGAGCTGCAAAGCCGTTTTCTGCGCAGCCTTGAGGCGGGCACGCCCCCGCCGGTGGGTCAGTTTGCCGAGGGTAAGGTGCGGGCCTTTGTGCTCGACCGCAGCCTGGTGAATCGCCTGCGTTTTTAGGGTTTAGAAGCTGATGCGGGGGTCGAGCAGGGCCACCAGCACATCCACCACCAGGCTCACCAGCACCACCAGGGCGGCCACCACCACGACGATGCCCTGCACCAGCGGGTAATCCCGTTGGTTGATCGCCTCCTGCAGCCGGTAGGCAATGCCCGGCCAGGAATAGATCACTTCAATCAGCAGGGCCCCGCCGATCAGCGAGGCCACGGTGATCCCGGCGATGGTGAGCACCGGCAACAACGCATTGGGCAGGGCATGGCGCAGCACCACCTGCCGTTCGCCGATGCCGCGGCTGCGGGCCGCCTCCACGTAGTCGGAGCGCAGGGCCCGACGCAGGTTGAGCCGTAGGGCGTTGTCAAAGATGCCGCTGAGTAGCAGGCCGAGGGTGAAGGCGGGCAGGGCCAGGTGGCGCAGGGCCCCGCTTATCACCTGCCAATTACCGCTCAGCAGGCCATCGAGCAGGTAGAAGCCAGTGCCAGTGGGGGGCACCAGGGTGGGGGGATAGCGGCCCCCCACCGGAAACCAGCCCAGACCCACGGCAAATACCAGCTGCAGCACCATCGCCGCCCAGAAACTGGGCAGGGCATAGGTGCCGATGCCGTAGAGCCGCCCGACCAGATCGAGCTTTCCCTCCGGCCGGGCGATGCCACTGAAGCCAGCCGTTAGCCCCAACACGATGGCGATCGCCAGGGCCACCAACCCCAGTTCGAGGCTGGCCGGCAGCGATTCGCGCACGATTGCCCCCACCGACCGGGCATTCACCAGGGAGGTGCCGAGGTTGGCGTGCAGCAGGTCGCCGAGGAAGTGCAGATATTGCAGCGGCAGCGGTTGGTCGAGCCCCAGCTGGTGGCGCAGCTGGCTGCGGGCGGCCTCACTGGCGCGGCTGCCCAGCAGGGCATCCACCGGATCGCCCGGGGCCACCCGCAACAACAGAAACACGAGGCTGGCGATCAGCCAAAGCATCACTGGGGCCAGCAGCAGCCGGCTGCCCAGGTAGCGCATTAATTGACTGCGGCGGCTCATCGCTGGGGCCTCCGGCTCAACTGGCTGAGCAGCACCCGGCCGGAGCCATCAAAGCTGGGGCTGCTCAGCTGTGGCTGGGCCCAGGCCCGGGGCCGCACCAGCCACACCGGCAGGTAGGGCACGGCGGCCCCGGTGCGGCGTTGGATGCTTTCAAGCACGGCGATCCGGGCGGGCCCCTCCAATTTTTCCGTTTGCTCCAGTTGCTGCTGCAACCCCGGCGCTGCCCAGAAGCTGCCGCTGGAGGCGCTGGCCCCCACCAGGCAACTGTGGCCCTTGGCTTTACTGCAGGCCAGCAGGGGCATCAGGTAGTTATCGGCATCGGGATAATCGCCGATCCAGTCGAGCATGATCAGCTGGAAGGCCCCATCCCCCAGTTGGCGATAGGCGGTGGTGGATTCCATGCCGGTGAGGCTTAGCTGCAGGCAATCGCCCAGCTCCTGGCGCAACGACTCCTGCCAGGTGAGGGCAAACAGCCGGTCGGTGGGCACGTTGGAGCGATAGGTGAGGTTGAGCTGCAGGGGCTTGGCTCCGCAGTAGCCCTCCCCCCGTAACAACTGGCGGGCGGCGGCAATGTTGTGGGTTGGCCAGGCAGCAACGGCCCCCGGCAGGCTGGGGGGCACTAGCCCCCGCAGGGGCGGCCGCAGGCCATCGCTCACCCGGCGGCCGATCTGGGCCCGGTTGAGGCTGAGGGCAAGGGCCTGGCGCAGCTTGGGATTATTGAGCGGTGGCCGATCACTGAGCAGGCTGATGTAGCCGATCTCCAGGGCCGGGCCGGCCCCCTCCCGCAGTTGGCCCCGCTGGGCCTGCTGGTGCAGGGCCCGTTGCTGGTCGGGGTCAAGGCTGGTGGAGAGCAATACGTCTACATCGCGGCTGCGCAGGGCGCCAAATAGGCCGGTGGAGGTGCCCATGCTCACCAGGGCGAGGCCGTTGTTGCGGGGCCGCTCCCCCCAGTAGCCGTTAAAGGGGTCGAGCCGTTGCAGTTGCGAGCTGTGGAAACTCAGCCGGTAGGGCCCGGTGCCCACAAAGCCGCCGGTGAGATAGCTGCGCCGGTGCTGGCGGTAGGCCCTGGGCGACACCGGCGTGAGGTTCACGGAGCTGAGTAGGGCCGCCAGGGGGGTGTAGGGCCGGCGCAGCTTGAGCCCCAGCCGATAGGGACCCAGTACCCGCACCGCCTCGATGCGATCGCCCACCACATAGCTGAGTTTGCCGATGGCGAGGAAGCGCCGCAGGCTGAAGGCCATCGCTTCGGCATCAAAGCGGCTGCCGTCGTGGAAGCGCACGTCTTGGCGCAGGGGAATCTCAGCCCGCAGGCCATCGCCACTCAGCTTTGGCAGGGCGGTGGCCAGCCTTGGTTCGATCTTGCCGTTGGCATGGATTGCATAGAGGGGATCGCCCAGGGCACTGAGCAGTTGCAGGGCGCTAACGGTGGTGGCCTGGGCGGGGTCCGTGGTGTCGATGCTGCCGTAGGCGGCCACCACCAGGGGGGAGCGGGGGCTGGAGCTGTCGCTGCAGCCCGCCAGGCCGAGGCCGAGCAGCACTAGCGCCAGCCCCAGCTGTTTCTTGGCCCGTTGCTTGCCGCCCTGCACGCCAGCCCCCGAGCGAGGCCAAGAAGCTATGGCCTCACAGGCGTTTCGGCGCCAGTTTCCACCACCTCCAGGGACACCTCAAAGACCGGTGAACCCCCCTGCCGTTGCAAAGGCCAGCGGCGCACCCAGCAGCGTTGCTGACGGTCGTCGATGCCGATCACCTGGTAGAGGTCTGGATCGCGCTGGAGCTGAATGCAATCGCCCTGGTGGAGGGCCATGGGATTCATGTGATTGGCCAAATGATTCCGCAACCCAGGGGAAAGGCAATGTCCATAATGAACCTTCCTGAAGATTTTGTGAAGATCAACGCAATTGCCCCGGCCTAGAGGGTGCGGAGGCAGCTGGTGATCGCCTCCACCTCCGGCCTGGCCAGGATCGCCCCCAGGGCCCGGCGGAAGCGGGCCTCCTCCACCGCATGGGTGATCACCACGATTTCAGCGCCAGGCCCCTCCGATTCGAACTGCACGATCGATTGGAGGCTCACCTCCTCCGCCCCGAAACAGCTGCCGATGTGGCCGATCACCCCTGGCAGGTCTGCGGCCTGGAAACGCACGTAGTTGCGGTGCTGGGTGAGGTCACTGTCCACCAGGCGACAACGCCGCCAGCTACCTGCCGCCAGCAGAGGATCCAGCTGGGCGCTGGGTCCTGCCACCTGGCGGATGGCGGCGATGTTGAGGATGTCTGCCACCACGGCACTGGCGGTGGGGCCGGCGCCGGCGCCGGGGCCATAAAACATCACCCGCCCCACCGGTTCCCCCTCCACCAGGATCGCGTTATTAACGCCATTAACCCCGGCGAGGGGATGGTCCTTGGGCAGCAGGGTGGGATGTACCCGCACATCGAGCACCTCGGTGCCATCGGCGTCACTGCCCTGGCGTTGGGCCACCGCCAGCAACTTCACACTGAAGCCCAATTCGCGGGCGTAGTCGATGTCGCGGGTTTGGAGTTGATCGATGCCTTCGGTGGGGATCGCTTGGCGATCCACGAGCCCGCCGTAGGCAAGGCCCGCCAGGATGGCGATCTTGTCGGCGGCATCGCCCCCCTGCACATCGGCGGCGGGGTCGGCTTCCGCATAGCCAAGGGCCTGGGCATCGGCGAGCACTGCCTCGTAGCTGGCCCCCTCCTCGGCCATGCGGCTGAGGATGTAATTGGTGGTGCCATTGATGATGCCGCTCACCCGCTCGATGCGGTTGGCCCCCAGGGATTGCTTTAGCGGTTCGAGGATCGGGATGCCGCCGCCCACGGCAGCTTCCATCAACACATAGACCCCTTTCTCGGCGGCGGCGGCGGCGATCTCCGCCCCATGGCGGGCGATCACGGCCTTATTGGCGGTTACCACTGGTTTGCCGGCGGCGATGGCGGCCAGGATCAGGCTGCGGGCTGGTTCGAGCCCCCCCATCACCTCCACCACGATCTCCACGGCCGGATCGGCCACCACGGCGGCGGCGTCGGTGCTGAGCAGGGCGGCGTCCAGTTCAATCGGTCGGGGGCGATTGAGGTCGCGCACGGCCACCCGTCGCAACACCAGTTCCCGCACCAGCGGATGGCGGCCCTCCGGGCTGGCGAGGATCTGGGCCACCCCGGCCCCCACGGTGCCGAGACCCAACAGACCGATTCCAATGGCCATGGGGCCTTAGCAGCTGGTTGCGATCTTAGAAATCAACCGGCGGCTAGGGCCGCCGCCTGGGCCTGCATGTGGCGAAGGATATTGAGGAAGCCATTGGCCCTGGAGGGGGTGAGGCTGGCCTGCAGGCCGGTTTCTGCCATGAAGGCGGGATCCACCGCCAGCACCTCGCTAGGGCTGAGGCCGCTGAGCCCCTGGATCAACAGGGCCAGCAGCCCTTTGGTGATCTGGGCATCGGCATCGCCCTGCCACTGCAACAGGCCTTCATTTAGTAGGGGCTGCACAAAAACCTGCGACACACACCCCTTGACCCGATTGGCCTCGCAGTGGAGTTCGCTGGGGGCTGGCGGCAGTTTCTTGGCCAGCCAAAGCACATATTCGTAGCGCCGCTTTTGATCGTTGCTGCTTTTCAGCTTGGCAACGATCTCATCAAGGGCGGCGCTGCCGCTGCTGACCATGGCTGAGTCGTCCGGTGAGGGCCAGTGTGCCGCCCAGGGCCCCCAGACCGATCAACCAATGGGCCCAGCTGCGTTGCTGGCTGGCCTGGGGACCATTGAGTTCGAGGTAATCGCGGTGGCCGGGGCCGCCATCAATCACCAGCTCCCACTGGCGGGAGGCCTGGGCCGGCAATTTGGCGCTGAAGCGGCCATCGCTGCCGGTGCGGCCCAGCTTCAAGGTTTTGCTGCCATCGGGGGATTGCAGCCGCACTTCGGCATCGGCCAGCGGTTCACCGCTGGAGAATTGAGTGCGCAGTTCGATTAGGCCACTGGCCTGGAGCGAGCTGAAGTTGGTCTCCACCCCGTGGGCCCAGCTGGCGGTAGGGGCCATGGCAATGGCGCCAGCCATACCCAGCAGGCTGGCGCCCAAGGGAGGAATAAAGGAAGTTATGGGTTGCATGGTTTGATCGCCGCTGGGGCGACCGTAGGCCCAACTCAGAGGTTTGACCAGCTGTTGAGGGCCCGGTCGTGGCGACCGGTTTGCACCATGCCCACCATCGAGCCGATCATCAGGCTCAGGGCCTGCTGGGGGCGCTGGGGCCTAGGGGCACTAGCGGTTTTGATCAGGGGCTTGGACTGGGAAGCGGAATTGGACACCGGCAAAACCCTGGGGGCGTTACGAGTAACTCCGTCATGGTGACAAAGCCAGGCCCCCTGCGAAGGATTTCGCACGGTTACGTAACACTGCCGTTACCAAGCGGCCCTGGGGCTGTGGCTACTGCACCCAGCGGAGTCCCTGTTCAGTGATCCAGCCAGGGAAGGGGATGTCCCAGGGGTCGCTGGGTAGTTGGGCCAGCACAGCGGCCTGGGGCAGCACCACTAGGGCCGGTACCGCCCGCCAGTGCTGGTCGGCCCGCAGCCGGTCATACCAGCCACCACCGGAGCCCAGGCGGATGCCCCGTTGATCCACGGCCAGGGCCGGCACCAGCAGCAGCGCCAGCTCCTCGGCGGCCAGGGGGCGCTCCCCCCGGGGGGCGGGGATGCCACAGCTGTCGCGCTCCAGGGGGGTGTGGGCTTGCCAGGGGTGGAAAACCAGCCCGCTGGCCTGGGTGCGGGGCAGGGCCAGGGGTATGCCGCTGCTGGCCAGGGGCCGCAGGTCGGGCTCACCGGCCAGGGGCCAGTAGCTGGCCAGGTAGCCCGGCCGCCCTTTTAAAAGTTGAGGCAGCAGCCCCTCAAGTTGCTTAATGATTGCCTGATTGTTAGCTGCAAAATCAGCACAAGCATGCCGTTCAGTTCGCTGGCGACGCAGCTGTGTGCGTAGCTGATCTTTGCTCTCCATCAGCTGCTAGCCGGACTGGGCTTCCCAGCATTTTGAAGGACAGTCAGCTTTCTTTGGGCACAGGCAAACTTTGGGCACAGGCAAACTTTGGGCACAGGCAAAGCTGCCGCCTGGCGATGCTCCTGCCCGAGTCCCTCTTGAATATGACCCTAGTCACTTGACCCTAGTCATTTTCCATAGAGTTAGCGGAACTGTGTTTGCCAAGCTTCGCCGAGTTTTGCCAAGCTTCGCCGAGTTTCGCCAAGCTTCGCCGAGTTTCGCCAAACTTCGCCGCCCTGCTTTGCCCTGCCCAGCCCAAGGGGGGCTCAGCGTTGAAACCAGGCGGTGAGGGCCACGGCTAGGGCATCGGCGGCATCATCGGGTTTGGGACGCTTATCTAGTTCGAGTTCACGCATTACCGCATCCTGCACTTCGCTTTTATCGGCGTGGCCAGAACCAGTGAGGGCCAGCTTGATCTGCATGGGCGGATATTCCACCACCGGGATCTGAAAGCGACTCAGGGTCATCATCAACACCCCCCGCGCCTGCACCACGGCGATTGTGTTGCTGGATTTGTAGAAGAAAAACTTTTCCACCGCCGCCAGCTCCGGTCGCATGCTGCGCAGCAGCTGGCGCATATCCCTGGCGATTTCCACTAGCCGTTCCCCCTCTGGTCGGCCGGCTTCGGTTTGGATGATGCCGCAATCCAGCATCCGTTGGGGGGGACCGGTGTCGATCAAGCCATAGCCCACCCGGGCTAACCCCGGATCAATGCCCAGGATTCGCACCTCAGCGGCTGAGCACTAGCTGGAAGGCATCGCGGTCTGCGGGGTTGAGGCCAAACACCTGACAAAACACCTTGATTACCCGGTCCCCGGAATCAACGGCCTCCAGCGGATCCTTGCGCAGGCGATGGCGCAGGCAGCAGGCCACCACCCGGGCCACGTCTTCGTCTGTGACCTCGAGCCTTTGTTCAAAGGCGGCCAGGGCCCGGGCCGCCCGGTTGGTAACGATGTCGCCGCGCAGGCCATCCACATTCAGCTGGCCACAAACCTCGGAGATCTTCAGGCGCAGGTCTGGATCGAGCTGCACCTGGGGCAGCCGTTGCTGGGCCGCCACCACCTGGCCTTGCAGCTGTTGTTGGGCGGCTTCCACCTGCTGGAGGAAAGCATCGGGGTCGCCGTCAAAACTGCTGCGTTGGTCCACCACCTGCACCCGTTGTTCCGGGTCGCGCACGGTGCGCACCTCCACGCTCATGCCAAAGCGGTCGAGCAGCTGGGGCCGCAGTTCCCCCTCCTCGGGGTTGCCGGAACCAATCAGCACAAACCGGGCCGGGTGGCGTACGGAGATGCCCTCCCGTTCCACGGTGTTCCAGCCGGAGGCCGCTGAATCAAGCAGCACGTCCACCAGGTGGTCGTCGAGCAGGTTCACCTCATCCACGTAGAGGAGGCCGCGGTTGGCCTTGGCCAGCAGGCCCGGCTCAAAGGCGCGCACCCCTTCCCCCAGGGCTTTTTCGATGTCGATCGTGCCGCAGAGCCGGTCTTCCGTGGCCCCCAGGGGCAGGTCCACCATCGGCACCTGGCAGCTGGCCTCGTTCAGGGCTTCACCACGGCTCAGCCGTTCACGCACCTCGCTGCTTTGCAGGTCGGGGTCGGTGGGGGAACTGTTGTAGGGATCGCCCGCTACCACAGGGATTTCCGGCAGCAGATCCGCCAGGGCGCGAATCGTGGTGCTCTTGCCCGTGCCCCGGTCCCCCATGATCATCACGCCGCCCACGCGGGGATCGATCACGTTGAGCAGCAGGGCGAGCTTCATCTCCTCCTGGCCAACGATGGCGGTGAAGGGGTAGACCCTGCGCTTGAAGGCCTGAGTCACGGACAACGCACAAACAACTGAGAAAGCATCCCCCATGGGGGTCGCTCAGGTTCCGGATTGTTTCACAGGCGCCACCGGAGCCACAGTGAGCACCTGCACCGGCGTGATGTCTGCCGGAATGATCAGGCGCAGGCGCAGGTTGCGCTGCTCGCCGGGGGCGAGGCTCACGGTGCCCAGGGGCGGCGCCTGGTCCCCCTGGCGCAGCACCAGGTGGATGAAGCGGCGGCCGGGGGCGCCATCAAGGCCACGCACTTCCACGCTGCCCCGGAAAAAGATCGGCTTGCCGGGTGGCGTCTTAAAGCGCAGCCCCCCTTCGGCCCGGTCGCTTTTAAGCGGTGACTCCAGGGCAATCGCCAGCTGTTGGGCCTGTTTGCCGTTGTTGCGTAGGGGCAGTTCCAGGTCGTATTCCACCCCGTAGTTGCCGTGGGCCTCCCAGGCGGTGTTGGGATAAAACACCTTGAGCGGCGCCGACTGCACCTGGCCGGTGCCAAAGGTGCCCCGCTGCAGGCTGGCGATCGGCCAGGAGATCGGCTGCTCGCCAACGCTGAGGCTCTGGCTGCCGGGATCCGTGAGCCGCGCCCTCCAGAGGCGCCCCACCTGCACGCCGCTAACTCGCGAGTAAATGATCGGGCCGCTGCTGCCCTTGGGGCTGGGGGCGTGCTCCTTCTCGCTCAGTTCCCCCTCCAGCAGGGTCAGCCACTGCTCCTTGCTGGGGGCGCTGTCGCCGATGCTGGCCAGGGTGGCCAGCGATACCGGGCCGTCACTCTCGAAACGCAGCTGCAGGGTGCGGCCGTTGAGCAAGGGGTCGAGGCCCTGCACCGGGATCGGCAGGCTGAGCAATAGCTCCGTGGCCTGGGGGGCCAGGGTCAGGCTGCTGGGGAGCTCGGCGGGCCTTGCGGTGGGCCGGGGGGCGCCAGCCAGTAGATCGCCAGCCACCCGGCCGCCGGGGCCCGAGTAAACGCTGCTGCCGTCGTGTTCCAGCTGGCCTGGCAGGGGCAGGAAGGGGGCATCCGGTTGCGAGAGCCAGCTGGCGCCGGAGGGGATGCGCAGCAGCACCGGTTTGTCGCTGCGGTTGCCCACCAACACCCCCAGCCAAAGGGTGCTGGCCGCCTTGGGGCCGGAGCCAGCAAAGATGTGGTGGCTAAACAGCTCGAAGCTGCCCTCTAGGGGTTGGTTGAGGTGGGCCGCCGCCTGGCCCCGGCCCTTGCCGTCAAAGGTGGATAGCAGGATCCCGGGGCCCTTCACCACCTCGGGGTTGTTGTCATTTACCAGCAGGCTGCGGTCCAGCTGGCCGGGCAGGGCTCGCACCTGCTGGGGCCGCAGGATCTCGCTGGGGGCCGGGGGCAGGGTTTCGGCCTTAGCCAACGGCATTGCCAGAGCCAGCGGCATTGCCAGAGCCAGCGGCAGCCCCAGACCCAGGCCGCCAATCCAGACCGCAGCAGAAACCAAGGGGCGGCTCATTTCAGCAAAGCCGGCACGATCGCTGCCGCCATGGCGCGGATCAGGTCGGTGCTGCGGGGGTCATTGAAGGGCCCCTTCACCATGAAGGAGGCCACAGCGCGACGGCCATCGGGCAGTTCGATCAGGGCTGAATCCACATAGGCGATGCCGATGTCGCCGGTTTTGTTGTAGGCCCGCACCCCTTTGCTCTGCAGGGCGTCGTTGGTGCTGCCCTCGCCGCCGCCCAGCCCCTTGAGCAGGCCAGTGGGGATCAGGGTGTCGGTGTGGGAGGTGCCGAGGGTTTCGCGGAATAGGTCACGGCTGCGCACCGACAGGTTTTTGCCGGTGTCCACCAGGGCAATCGAGCGGGCCTGGTCCCGGGGGGTGGTGCTGTTGCGGCCCTCCAGATCCGGTAGCCAGTTGTTAATCACCGTGCCGGTGAGGCCCAGTTCCTTAAAGCGGGCATTAAGGGCGGTTTTACCGCCCAGCCGTTGGATCAACAGGTTGGTGGCGGTGTTGTCGCTCACCCGAATCATTTCGGTGGCCACCTCCTGGAAGCTGAATTTGCTGCCCAGCGGTTGGCCGCCCATCCAGCCGGAACCACCCGCCGCCACGGTTTTGTTGAGGCTGAGCCGTTCATTCAGCCGCACCTTGCCCTGGTCCACCGCCTCTAGGGCCGCCAACAGGATCGGCGTTTTGATCGCACTGGCCGCCGGCAGGGGCTGGTCGGGGTGCAGCTGGGCAAAGCTGCCGTCGTCTAGCACCAGCACAAAGGCGCCCACCTTCAGGTCTGGCTGACGGGCGGCCAGCGAGGCCAGCTGGGCGCTGAGCACGCTGTTTTCCTCCCGGGCTTCAAATTGGCCCAGGCCCTTGCTGGGCACCACGCTGGTTACTTGGCGGCTGGCGCTGCTGAGCCGAGGCGCCAGCAGCTTCAAGGCGGTGCCGGTGATTACCCCCAGGGCAATGCCAAGGATCAACAGCCGCAACAGCAGTAACAGCGGCTTACTCCAGCCACCCTCCGCCTTGGTGAAGCCGCGCTGGCTGGGATGAAATCGCTTCGACACGGCTAACCGCTTGCGCCGCCCAACTTACCCAGATCCAAGGGAGCTGCCACCGTTGCTGCCATGGCGACTGGCCCAGCGCAGTTGGCGCACCATGCCCCGCAGCAGCGCCACATCGTCTGCGCTGGCTTCGGCCCGCAGCAGCAGCTGGCGCAGTTTTGCCATGCGGGATCGGGCGGTGTGGGGGTAGAGGAAGCCCACCTCCAGTAGCAGGGCTTCGGCGTCCGTGAGGGTGGCCTCCAGGGCCCCCTGGGGGGGCAGGGGGCTGCTGCTGCTGACTTTGCTGCTGGGGGAAGTGCTTAGGCGTTGTTGCTCCAGGGTCGCCAGGCAGATGGCCACCGCATGGGAAAGGTTGAGCGAGCCGTAGCTGGCGCCGGTGGGAATCCGCAACAACTGGCCGGCCTGGTCCAGTTCGTCGTTGTGGAGGCCGTGGTCTTCCCGGCCAAATACCAGGGCCACCCCGGCGGGGCCCGGCTGGGGCTCCAGCAGCCAGGCCAGGGCCTCGGCTGGGGCCAGGTGGGGCCTTTCCTGGTTTTCCCTGCGGCCAGAGCAGGCCAGCACCCGCCGACAGTCGGCCAGGGCATCGGCCAGCCGTTCAAAGCATTGGGCCCCCTGCAGTTGCGGACCGCCGCGCACCGCCATCAGCCGCGCCTGGGGGTCGTTTGGATCGCAGCGGGGGGCCACCAGGCGCAGCTGGCTGACCTCATAGTTGGCGCAAAGCCTGGCGACGCTGCCCACGTTGAGCGGGCCGGCCGGCTCCACCAACACCACCACCACCTGGGCCGTCACTGGAGGCTGTGCAGGTAGGCGAGCAGGTCGGCCATGGTTTGGGGATCCGGTTGGAACTTGGGCATGGGCGGGGTGCGACCGCTCACCACCTGCTGAATCAGGGCCGGATCGCGTTTGCGTTGGCTCACCCCGTGCAAATTCGGCCCCACCAGCCCCTGGGCGGCAATGCCATGGCAGCCGGCGCAATTAATCAGAAACAACTTGGTGCCCCGTTCCAAGTCCCCATGCAGGGCGAGGCTGCTGCGGGTATAGGGGTCTTGGGAGCTCTGGTTTACCAGCAGCAGTCCCAGGCAAAGGGCCGCCGCCAGGGCCACCAGCAGCAGGGCCGGGATCAGGCCGCGCTGGGGTTGGGGCTGGGGTTGGGGCGGCGGGGCTCCACCGGCACTGCTGGACAAAACGTCGCTGCTAGTCACATCACTGCCCGTCAAAGGGTCACAAGCAAGCGGAACCGTCCACCAGATTGGCGTGTCGGCCGATAGATTGCAGGGCCAAGTTTTCCCCTGGATCCGGTCCATGATCGAACCCCTGCTCTGCGGCATCGTTCTGGGTCTGATCCCCGTGACCCTCGTGGGCCTTTTCGTGGCCGCCTGGAACCAGTACCGCCGCGGGGGCAGTGCCCTGGGCGGCTGAAGCCCTAAGCCACTGCAGCACCAGGGTGCGGCCGTAGCGACGGCGGCCGGCCTCCAGCCAACCACTGGGCAGCGCTGGCGGGGCCTCGGCGGCCGCCTCCAGCCAGAGTTCGCCGCCGGGGGCTAGCCAGCCTCCGGCGCTGACCCCCTCCAGGATTGCCCCATAGAGCCCAGCGGCGTAGGGGGGATCGGCATAGATCAGATCAAATTTTTCAGTGGCGGTTTGCTTTAGCCAGCGGCGCAGGTCGCGGCAATCCAGTTGCCAGAGGCCGCTGAAGCGGGGGCCGAGCCCCTCGAGGTTGCGCCGGGCCACCGCCGCCACCCGCCGGTCTTGCTCCAGGGCCTGCACCCGTGCGGCCCCATGCAGCAGCGCCTCACAGGCCATGGCGCCGCTGCCGCTACAGAGATCCAGCCAGCGGCAACCGCGCAGCCGCGGGGCCAGCACATTCATCACCGCCTGGCGCACGATGGCGGTGGTGGGTCGGGCGCCGGTGCCGGGCGGGCTCTGCAGCCGCTGGCCACTGCTGAGGCGCAGGCTCATGGCAGTTGGCGTAGCCAGCGCTCCAGCAGGGCCAGGCCCTCCTGGCCGGATTTTTCCGGATGGAACTGGGTGGCCTGCAGGGCACCGCTGCCCACGGCGGCCACCACGCTGCTGCGGCCGTAGGGGGCCCGGGCGGTGATGCAGCCCGGGTCGCTGGGTACGGCGGCGAAGGAATGCACGAAATACATCCAGGGGGCCGCTGCCCCAGGCTGCAACAACGGCGAGGGGCTGGCCGCCAGCAGCGGCGCCCAGCCCATGTGGGGGCACTGTTCGTCGGCTTCGCTGGGCAGCGGTTCCACCCGCCCCTTGAGCAGCCCGAGCCCGGGCCGTTGCCCCTCGGCACTGCCCTCAAACAGCAATTGCAGCCCCAGGCAGATCCCCAGCAGCGGTTTTCCCTGCCGGTGCCACTGGCGCAGCGGTTCCACCCAGCCGGTGGCCTCCAGCCGTTGCATCGCCGGGTCAAAGGCACCCACCCCAGGCAGCACCAGGGCCTGAACAGTGGCCAGTTGGCTGGGCTGGCTGAGCCGTTGGGGGTTAGCGCCCAGGTGGCTGAGGGCCTTTTCCACGGAGTGGAGGTTGCCCATGCCGTAATCAATTACGCCGATCATGCGGCCTGTCCCAGCCTTTGTTCAGGGTGCTCCAGGGGGGGGCAGGGGGGCAGCTCAAGGCCGTTGAGATGCTGGATCAAGGCATAGAGGCGCCCCATCTGGCGCTGGTCAAACCAAAACTGGAGGCAATCGCCCTTAGCCCCCCCGCTCTCGAGGCTGGCAAAACGGCTGATCTCGCCCCCCAGCACCAGGTCTGAGAACTGGGCATTGATTACTGCCAGCTCGGCCTCCGGCAGGGGGCAATGCAGCAGCAGTTGCAGTTGCTCGCCCCGGAAGCGGCTGGAGTGGAACACCCGATAGAAGTGCTTCACCTGGCGGAGGGCCTCCCGGGCGCTGTGGGCCGTGCCGTAGAGGCAGTTGTCTTGGGGGGAAATCAGGCCGCGGTCGCCGAGGGCCCGGTCTACATAGGTGTGCCAACGCTCCCAGTAGGCGTCGCCCTCGGGGCAGAGCAGCACGATTGGCACCGGCGGATTCTTGGCGGTTTGAATCAGGGTGAGCCCTTCAAACAGCTCATCAAGGGTGCCGAACCCGCCCGGTAACACCACCACCGCATCGGTTTCCTTGAGGAAAAACAGCTTGCGGGTATGGAAGTAGCGGAAGGTGAGTAGCCGTGGGTCCCCTTCGATGTAGGGGTTGGCCGATTGCTCAAAGGGCAGCTGCACATTGAGGCCAAACGACTGGCCTGGGCCCGCCCCGCGGTTGGCCGCCTCCATCACGCCGCCGCCGGCCCCGGTCATCACCTCAAACCCAGCGGCCACCGCCTCGGCGGCCAGGTCAGTGGTTAGCCGATAAACGGGGTCGTCTTCGGGGGTGCGGGCCGAGCCAAACACCGCCACCTTGCGGGTGTGGCGGTGGGGATGAAAAACCGCAAAGGCATCGGCCATGTCGGCCAAGGTGCCGCTGATCGTTTCCCAATCGGCGGCATCCGCCTCGGAGCGGCTGATTTGCACCAGGGTTTCCAGCACCCGAGAGGCCACGGCCCCATGGGCGTGGTCATCGAGTTCCTGGGCGAGGGCACTGAGTTGGGTCCGGATGGCCTCCGGTAGGGGGCCAGCCACTCAGAGATATTTCGAGATGGTGCCCGAGAGGGTGGTCTTCGGCACGGCACCCACCACGGTGTCTACCTTCTGGCCGCCCTTGAACACCATCAGCGTGGGGATGCTGCGGATGCCGTACTGGCTGGCCACGTTGGGGTTTTCATCGGTGTTGAGTTTCACCACCTTGATGCGGCCCTCGAATTCCTTGGCGATCTCCTCCACAATCGGCGCCACCATGCGGCAGGGGCCACACCAGGGGGCCCAAAAGTCAACCAGCACGGGAACGTCGCTTTGCAGCACGTCCTGGTCAAAGGAAGCATCCGTTACAGCAGCGGCACTCGACATCGCAGATCGGTGATCGGGCTAGGAATCTAGCAATGGTGCCTATAGACACCGGGCGCCGCCGTTGGCAAGGTAAATACGAAAGCCCGGACGCGCCGGGCGGGTGGTGTGAGGAGTGTGAGGCCGAAGCCGCACTTTCTCAGGCTAGCGCCCGCGACCACCAAGACCCTTGACAAGACGCCCGAGAGGCTCTATTTGCCCATGCCCAGTTGCTGGGCCTTCTGGTACACCTTGCCCTCGGTGAGCAGGGAAGGGGCCACCACCACCTCCACCTGCTGCATCTCCTTGATGGTGCGGGCCCCGAGGGTGCCCATGGAGGTGCGGATGCAGCCCAGCAGGTTCTGGGTGCCATCGTCTAGCCCGGCGGGGCCCCGCAGGATCTGTTCAAGGCTGCCGGTGGTGCCCACCTTGATGCGGGTGCCCCTGGGCAGCACCGGGCTGGGGGTGGCCATGCCCCAGTGGAAGCCCCGCCCCGGCGCTTCCTTCGCCCGGGCGATTGGTGAACCGATCATCACGGCATCGGCCCCACAGGCCAGGCATTTGCAGATGTCGCCACCGGTGACGATGCCGCCGTCGGCCACCACCGGCACATAGCGGCCGCTGCGTTGGGCGTATTCATCGCGGGCGGCGGCGCAGTCGGCCACGGCGGTGGCCTGGGGGATGCCCACGCCCAGCACGCCGCGGGAGGTGCAGGCGGCCCCGGGGCCAATGCCCACCATCACGGCGGCGGCACCGGCCTCCATCAGCTGCAGGGCCACCTCGTAGGTGACGCAATTGCCGAGGATCACCGGCACGCCGAGTTCGCGGCAAAGCCGGCCCAGGTCGAGGGTTTCGCGACCTTCGGGACCGATGTGTTCGGTGGAAACCACCGTGGCCTGCACAAAGAAGAGGTCGGCGCCGGCCTCAGCCACGGCCTTGCCAAAGCGCAGGGCGGCCACCGGCGTGGCACTCACGGCGGCGATGCCCCCCTGGGCCTTGATTTCTTGGATCCGTTGGCGGATCAGTTCCTCTTGCACCGGTTGGCTGTAGAGGTCTTGCATCAGGGGCACAAAGGCCTCCTTGCCCACGGCCGCAATCCGATCCAGGGCCGGGTTGGGGTCGGCGTAGCGGGTTTGCAGGCCCTCAATGTTGAGTACCCCCAGGGCGCCGAGCCGCGAGAGCTCCACGGCCATGGCCACATCAACCACGCCATCCATGGCACTGGCGATGATCGGAATTTCCCGCTCGATGCCCCCCAAACTCCAGCGGCTGTCAGTGACCTCGGGGTCCACCGTGCGGCCCCCGGGCACCAGGGCGATCTCATCGATGCCGTAGGCGCGGCGAACGGTGCGTGACCGACCCAGCTGGATGTTCACCAAGAACCCCTTCCGTAGTGAAACGTCAAGTTATCAATCAGCCGCCACCTCTAAACGACTTCCAGGCGCTCTGGGTAGTGTCCAACAGCTTTTTGCGTTCTTCGCTGCGCAGCAGGCGGGGGCCGGCCACCACGGTTAGCCAGAGCAGCCCCACCAGCTCCAGTAGGCCGGGCAGCAGCGGCAGGGCCTCGAGGGTGCCCAGCACGGCCCCCAGCAGGCGCAGCAGCACCACCACCAGGATCGCCAGACCCAACGCCTTGAGCGGGCCCTTGCTTTGGTCCCAAAGGTCAGCGGCCTTGCCGCCGCCAAACCAATCGTTGAGCTTTGCCTGCAGCAGTTGCCATTCGCCCCCTTCTGCATCGCTGGCGGGGATTTCCACCGTGGTTTTGATCGGATTTGGGGCTGGTGGCTGGGCGGTTTCTGCTGCGCTTGTTATTGGGTTTTCTGGGCTGGTTGCTGGGGCATTAACCGGTGTAGTAACCGGTGTAGTAACCGTGGCAGGGGGCGTTACCACTGCCACTGGTTCCACTGCTGGTAGATCTACTGCTGGTAGCTCCACTGGTTCCACTGCTGGCAACTCCACTGCTGGCAACTCCAAGGCTGGCAACTCAATTACTGGGGGCACCACGGGCTGATTGGTGGGGGGGTGTTCCTGCTCCGGGGTGGCTTCCATGGGGGCTAAAACGCTGGCCGGATTTTATGGGCGTGGGCAGCCAAGGCCAAGGCTGGCTTAATCGATTCACTACTGATTCACTTGAAAGCACCTGTTTGAGGGACCTGTTTGAGGGACCCGTTAAAGCACCTCAAACAGGCATCCAGAAGAGGCACCTCGAACAGGCACCTCGAACAGGTATCTCGAACAGGTATCTCGAACAGGTATCTCGAACAGGTATCTCGAACAGGCACCGCCTCGAAGAATGTCGATCATTAGCTGGCTTTCATGGTCAGGCCAAGGTTTCGCCGACTCTCTTGAAAATGACTAGGGTCAGATGACCAGGGTCAGATTGAAGAGAGTGTCTCGATCAGCGCCGAGCAGCAGCTGGCTTTCATGGTCAGGCCAAGGTTTCACCGACTCTCTTGAAAATGACTAGGGTCAGATGA
>CAJAQB010000003.1 GCA_903943975.1 Synechococcus lacustris
CGCTGGTGCGGGCCGCCCGCGTGGCCGAGCTGGATGTGGCCAGCTTCATCTCCCACCTCGGCCGCCTTGGCATCCCAGCGATCCGCCTGACGTCTGCCGAAACCAACGCCGATCTCGACACCCTGGAGCAGTGGCTGCAATCGTCATCACCGATGCCAGTCCGCTGATCGCGCTGGCCCGGGTGAACGGGCTGGACTGGCTCCAGCAGCTGTTCACCGAGGTTGTGGTCACCGACGTGGTGCTCTCTGAGGTGCTCACGGGCCGCTACCCGGACACGGAAGCCCCGATCCAGCAGGCCCTCGCAGCGGGCTGGTTACAGGCTGCTGCCATTGAAACCAGCGAACCGGCGCTGCCCGATCTCGATGAGGGAGAAGCCGCCAGCATCCGCCTGGCCCTGAGCAGCAGCGAGCCGGTGCTGCTACTGATTGATGAACGCGCCGGGCGGGCGGTGGCCCAGGAGCTTGGCCTCAGTGTGGCCGGCACTGCCGCAGTGATAGGCCTGGCCCGCCAACGGGGCTTGATCGCTTCTGCCCGAGACGTGTTCGCGGCCCTGCATGCCAGCGATTTCCGCATCGCTCCGGCGGTGATCCAGGCCGTCCTGGATCGCTGTGGCGACTGAGCTGGAGCAGGGCTGGAAGGCGATGCCCCCGCCATGGCCTCGGTGTAGAGCAAGGGCTCTTGAGCGGCCTTCTGGCCCTGTGGGCTGAGGCCATCGAGGAACAGCCCGACGAACTTGTTGTTCTCCTCGTCACCGATCCGGTGATCCATCACCTTGCTCCAGGTTCACTGGAACTCAGCCTGCCTCGCCAGCCAGCCCCAACTGCTGGCGCAGCTCGGCCCCATCGATCACCCCCCGCTCATGCAGCACAGCCGGAGTCAGCACTGCAGGGCGTGGGTTCTCCCTCACGGATGGCGTGAGGCCTTCCCGCACCGCGGACACCAGCGGCTTGCTCACCTGCTCACCAGCAGTGGCGTCACCACCGGCTGGATGCCTTGGGCCTTCCAGTAGCGGCCCTCTAGCCAGAGGGCGCCGTGGCAGAAGGCATCCACCAGGTCCTTGCTGCCCTTGGGAAAGCGGATCGCCTCCTCCACCAGCGGCTGGGCGCGGTGGTGGAAGCGGATTTGACCTGCTTCCACCAGGGGGGCGAAGGCATGGGCGCGGGTTTCCTTGCTGCCACGGGCGGTGATCGGCAGCATCCCCGGCACGCGGCGCCGGAGGGTCTGCAGCACCGCCGGCCCGTTGGCGGCGTCCTCGATCAGCACGGCGTTGGGCCTGAGGCCCTGCTGCTCCAGCGCCTGCAGGCAGCCCAGCAGGAAGCGGATCACCTCCGGCAAACCAAAGCGATGCCGGGCGGCCCAAAGCACCTCCATCTCCAAGGCGGTGCTCTGAGGCTGCCCCTCGTGTTCGCCTGTGCGCGGGTTGAGCGTTCTCGGTGGTGGTGCCAGTAGGCCTGCCAGGCAGAAACCGCAGTAGTCGCTCTCCGCCTCCCAACGTGCTGACCGCGAGCTCGGGACTGCTGCTCGGCACCCCGTCTGACGAGGAGCTCACCTTGGGGGATGCCTGGCTGGAGGTGTTCCAGCAAGTGCTGCCGCGCAGCCAGTTCTGCGCAGCCGGAAAGCTCGTAGCCAGGGCTTACCGCGAGGAGTTCAAAGAAGAACCCCCTCGCCGCCAACAGTTTGTTGACGGCGCCCCGCGCCAGGTCAAGAGCTATCGCCGCTCCTGGTTGATCGACACCCTCAAGCGCTGCCGCGCCCAGCTGGCAGGGGGCTGATGGAAACCGCCACAACGCCAACCCGCCAGCTGCGGCTGCGGGGGGTGCTCACCCCGGGCAAGCACTACAGGCGTTGGGGCTGCACCCAGGGACGCGGTCCCCTGCAGTGGCACTTGGAGAACGTGGAGGCCACCATTACTGGGTGGAGCCGGCGGCATCTGAGGTTCTGAGGCCTCAACCGCCCGATTGCAGAGGTGGGAGGGCACTCAGAGAGAGGAATAACCGTTCCGGTCGGCCTGGCAAGGGCCGGAACCCCATCGACGCGTAGAAGCTGTGGAGGCGAGCGCGTTCCGCTTCTCCAGCAGTGCCCACCACATCGAGCAACATCAGCCGCACACCCAGGATCTGCCCCGCCCGTTGGCACTGCTGAATGGCATCCACCAGCAGGATGCGCCCCAGCCCCTTGCCCTGCTGTCTCCCGTCGACAGCAAGGTGGCTGAGAAAAACGCCTGGGATCAGATTCGAGCGTGGTACCCGCGGGGCAGCATCGAAAGGCACGTCGGCCACGCCAATGGCATGGGCATTGATGGCGTAGAAGCCCAGGCAGGCCCGAGGTTCGTCGACCTGGGCGGCGTCAGTGGCAACGTAGAGCCGGGTGTAGCCATCACGCTGCTGGCGCTTGGCGGTGCGGCGCAGAAAGTTGTCCTGGCTGTCGCTGCCGCAGCGGAAGTCCTTGGTGTCGTGCAAGCCAGGGTCAAAGGCTTCGATCCGATACGCCACCGGGTCAGGAGCGCACGACCTGGTCCTGGTGCAGCTGCCAAGCCTCCAGCAGGGCGGGCGTTGGCGTGGTCTCTTCGTCGAGGGCGGCGAGCAGTGCTTGGTGATTGCCCTGGCTGAGCAGGGTCTGCTGCCTGCCACTGAGCAGATCCTGAGCTTGTGCATACGCCGACATCACCACAAAGGCGGAGGCCTCGATGCCCATCAGGTCTGCTGCCGCCTCAATGCTGGCCTTCACCGAGGGCTTAGTGCGCTGGTCCATCCGAGCCGAGCGGGGCTCGTCGATCGCTTCGATCGCCGCATGGACCGTGGTCTCGACAGGCGACATGACACCCCAGAGATCGATCTCTTCATTGTACGGGGCATGACCGTACGTGGCCGCCGTCTGACATGGGCTGCTGAGTCGAGGTCAGCTCATACCCCATCGCCCGATAGCCCCGCAGCCGCCGCTCCCACATGCGTTGCGGCACGGGATGGCCGAGATCGAGCCAGTCGATGATGCGCACGCTTGTCTTGCCGCTCTGCTGCCGGTGCAGCCGGCCGGCGTACTGCTGCAGGGTGCCCTTCCAAGACACGGGCATCGCCAGCATCAGGGTGTCGAGCGGCGGGTGGTCGAATCCTTCCCCCACCAGTCGCCCGGTGGCCAGCACGATGCGGGGTGCCTCAGGGGGCAGCTGCTCCAGCGCGGCCAGGGTGGCACTGCGCTGGCGTGCGCTCAGGCGACCATGCAGCAGAAACAGGTTCGGCACCTGCTCAGCCAGCGCGCCGGCGATCGCTGTGATGTGGTCCGTTCGCTCGCTCAGCAGCAGCAGCTTGCGGCCATCAACCCAGCAAGTAAGAGACGCGGCCACAATCAGATCGGTGCGGTGTTGGTCTTCCGCCAGCCGACGCATCAGCTCCTGGATCGATTGATCGGTTGGCAGTCCCTCGAGCTGATGGGTGCGGCTCACCAGTTCCAGGGTCTGGGGCGCCCCGGCAGGTCGCTGGGCGGTGTGGCGAATGGGGCCGCACTGCATGAACAGGATCGGCTGCAGACCGTCGCGGCGCACCAGGGTGGCCGACAGCCCCAGCACATAGCGGGCCTTCACCTGCCTGAGGATCGTTTCAAAGGAGGCGGCGGCGATGTGGTGGCACTCATCGACGATCACCTGCCCGTAGCCCTGCACCACGGGGTTCACCTCGCCCTTCCGCCCTAGCGACTGCATCACGGCGATGTCGAGTTGGCCGGTGGGTTTGGCCTTGCCACCACCAATCGAACCGATCGCCTCTGGTGGGCTGTCCAGGAAGGCTTGCAGCCGCTCCCGCCACTGGCGCAGCAGCTCGGCCCGATGCACCAGCACCAGGGTATTGACCCCGCGGCGCGCCAGGATCGCTGCTGCCACCACCGTTTTCCCGAAGGCGGTCGGCGCCTGCAGCACGCCGATGTCATGGCGCAGCATCGCGTCCACGGCGGCCTCCTGGTCATCACGAAGTTGGCCCGTGAACACCAGCTCCAGGGGTGAGCCGTTCTGGCGTTCATCCACCAGATCGAAGCCGATGCCCAGCTCCTGCAGCAGGGTCTGCACCGGTTCAAGGCAGCCCCGTGGCAGGGCAATGTGCTGGGGAAAGTTCTCAGCACAGCCGATCACCCGCGGCTTGTCCCACACCGAGAGCCGCATCGCCTGGGCTTTGTAAAAAGCCGGGTTTGCGAAGGCAGCGAGGCGGATCAGGCGATTGAGCAGTGGCTGCGGCAGGACCGAGCGCTCCACATAGAGGCGATCAGCCAGGGTGAGCGTGAGGGAGGTGGGCAGCGGTCCGCTGAGCCGCGATAGCGGCACCACCGCCTTCCATGGGGTCCCCAGGTCCTCCTCGTCGAAAAACGCCAGATCGAGGGGATGGGCACCGCCCGTGGCGCTCTGGATCAAGGTCTGAAGCACCGCCACCGACAACCTCTGCAGGGTTGCCAGATAGGCCCACTGATCGGGATAGGGCTGCAGGTCGTCATCCACGAAGACGCTGCAGCCCCGCTGCCGGGGATCCTTCTGCAGCGGCAATGCAATCAGGTTGCCAAAGCCGCCCTTAGGCAGGGTGTCCTGGTTGGGGAAGAGGCGGTCGTAGGAACTCAGCTCCAGCTGGCGCGATGCCTGACAGGTGTGGCTGATCAGGGCTGCCCCCAGCTGGCGAGCCTCCCGCGCCGATACGGCCTCCTCGAAGAACACCCAGACATGGGCGCCCTCGCCGGAGCGGGAGATCTCCAGCGCTGCGGGCACCGCCAGCTCCCGACATGAGCGCAGAAAGGCCCGGGCGTCGTCCCGCCAGTCCTGCTCGTCAAAGTCGACGGCCAGCAGGTGGCAGCGGTCGTCCTCCAGCAGGGGGTAGAGGCCGAGGGTGTGGTTTCCGGCCAGATGGCCGTAGATCGCCGCATCGCTGAGGGGCAGCAGCTCACGGTGCTGGCAGTCGCGGCAGGAGATCCGTGGCTTCTCGCAGATGCCTGGCCGCCACTCATTCGCACAGGCAGGCGCATAGCCCGATCGCCCGCTGCTGTTGCTCTGCCAGCGCAGGGCATAGACGTCGTCACGGCCGCGGAAGAGGCGCCGGAACAGCGCCAACTTCTCCTGCGTGGAACTGGGACCCTTGGCAGGGGCTGCCTCCGCTACCAACTCGGGTTTCGTTGGGGCAGGTGCGCCAGATCTCCAGGCGATGCCGTGCGTCTCCAGTAGCCCAATCAGGCGAGCATTCTCCCGGCGCAGCTGATCCAGCTCAGAGGGCATGGAGTGAGCCATAGGGCTTCAGCGTTGATCGGCCTGGCCATAGACAGCATTGCGCTCCCGCTTGCCCACTGCCACAACAAGCACAAGCACATCGCGATCCCGCACTTCGTAGACCAAACGAAAACCAGCGGCGCGAAGCTTGATTTTGTAGCGATTACTGGAGCCCCGCAGCTTGCTGGCGGGAATCCGCGGCTCGATCAGCCGTTCGGCCAGCTTCTTTTTGAACTGCTCCCGAATCCCTGCGGTCAAGGTTCGCCATTCCTGGAGGGCCTTGGGATGAAAGGCCAGCTCATAGGGCATCGAGGCTGACCAGCAGCGGCTTCTGCCCATCCGCCAGTCGGGCATCGGCAATGCGGCCGAGCTCCAGGTCTTCCACGAGATCCATCAGCTCCTCGTAGGCCCGGGCCGGAACGCAGTAGAAGGCCGGCTCGTTGCGGTTGAGCACCGCGACCGCCATCCCTTCACCTGCCGCCACAGTGGCCATGGGGTTCTTTTTGTGTTCCGAGATGCTTACAGCGGTCTCGGTCAGGACGCGGTGGACCATCAGCGGACCAGGAAAGGACGAGACCAAATAATAGGTCTCTAGGCAGGTAGCCAGACAGGTCTAGTCCTCTGCAGGCCGCGCCCGACCAATCTCCAGCGATCCTGCAGATCGCCCTGGCAATCGGATCAGATCCTGGCCAGGGTCTCCAGCAGCTGCTTGGCGTTCTGCGGCGGGGCCGCCACAGCCACGGCTCCGAGCACGTGGTTCATGTGGTGCCGGTAGACCCGATGCCAAGTCGACGGCTTGATCTCACCACTGATCAGCTTGTGCTCCCGGAAAGCAGCGATCAGTTCTTCCCAGTGCCCCGGCGCAAGTACCGCCGCCATTCCCCTGTGCCTGGGTCGACCGGGGTGGCCTGCCTGCGGACTGCGGCCTGCACCCGCCTCTCCCTCTGCTTCCCTCGATCCATCCGGACGGGGCATGCGTGCAACGCAAGCATCTGGTTCGATGCCCTGCTGAAACTGCTCATAGACCTGAACCACCGCATCGCGGATCTGGTCGATCTGATCGCACTCCCATGGAATAGGCAGCAGCACCTGCCAGCGCCTGCCCCCTCCAGCTCCTGCAGCAATGTTCAGGCGCGCATGACCACGGTGATTGAGCACCGTCCAGCCACGGCGGCAGCCCTTCTGAAACAGGGCATGAGACACCACCGCCCTGATCGTGTCCTCCCAGCCACGGGCCGCCGGCATGTGAGACGTTTGGTGAGATGTTTCGTCTCACAGCCTGGCACGAGCAAACAAGCGCTGGCGGAGACTGGAATACATTAAGCCAGTACCAGCAAAGGCTTTTAGCCGAAAACCCTTATTGAGAACAGGAAGCGGGCGGCGGGAATCGAACCCGCATCATCAGCTTGGAAGGCTGAGGTTTTACCACTAAACTACGCCCGCGTCATTCGGTCCCAGCCTGTGGCTCTGAGGGGTGGCTCAGAAGCCATGGGCCCCAAACATTGTGCAGCATGATGGGCGCCGCGTGAACGCCTTCGTTTGACCAGCCCCAACCAACGCCGACTGCTCTGGAGCTACGGCATCGGCGATGCCGGCACGGGCATGGCAGCCACCCAAATGGGCTTTTACCTATTTGTGTTTTTCACCTCAGTGGTGGGGTTGCCCCCCTGGATGGCGGGTTCAGTGCTGATGGTGCTGAAGCTCTGGGATGGGGTGAATGATCCCTTTGTGGGCTTTCTCAGCGACCACACCAAGCACCGACTCGGCCCGCGGCTGCCCTGGATTCTCTGGGGGGCAATCCCGCTGGGCCTCTGTGTGATGGCCACCTGGTGGGTGCCGCCGGGGGGGGTGTGGATGAAGTTCTGCTTTTTGGTGGTGATCGCTTTCCTCACCCAAACCACCTACACCTGCGTAAACCTGCCCTACTCCGCCCTGGCGGCGGAGCTCACCAGCGATGTAGACCAGCGCACCCGGCTCAACGCCGCCCGCTTCACAGGCTCAATCCTGGCGGGCCTCACCGGCATCGTGATTGCAGCCTGGTTGATCAATGGCAATGGTGCCGCTGGTTACCAGCGCATGGGACTCCTCAGCGGCCTGGTGATTGCCCTCGGCACCCTGGTTTGCGCCTGGGGACTTAAACCGTTTGCCACCTCTTGCCAGCAGCCCAGCAATAAGCCAGAACCACTGGGCCAACAACTACTGCGCATCGCCCGCAACGGCCGCTTCCTGCAGGTGCTGGGCCTGTACCTGCTGCTCTGGGGCGCCCTGCAGTTGATGCAGCCGGTGGCCCTGCTCTACCTCTCGGTGGTGATGCACCTGCCCGAGAGCTGGAGCACCTGGATCCTGGTGCCGTTTCAGCTGAGTGCCCTGGCGGGTTTACAGCTGTGGAGCTGGGTCAGTAGCCGTTGGGGTCGCATCCCCGCCCTGCGTTGTGGCTCGCTGATCTGGGTTGGTTCCTGCCTGGTGGCGATGGTGCTGGTGCCCCTCAACGGGGCCCTGCCGCCGTTTGGATCCCTGGGCAACGGCATTGGCTTGATCATGCTGGTGCTCACGATCATGGGGGTGGGCCTGGGGGCCGCCACCGCATACCTGATCCCCTGGTCGCTACTGCCCGATGCGATCGACGCTGACCCCGATAAACCAGCGGGGCTTTACACCGCCTGGATGGTGATCATTCAAAAAATCGGCATCGGTTTCAGTGTGTTCATGCTGGGTAATGGCCTCAGCTTGAGCGGCTACCGGGCGGCCGCTGGCATGGTGCAACCGGATTCAGCCCTCACCACCATTCGCCTTTGCATGGGCGTAATCCCGGCGGTGTTAGTGGTGTTGGGGCTGCTGGTGGTGCGGCGCTGGCCGCGGCGGGTACATCCCCACGGGCTACAGCCGTGAAAGCACCCCGCTGGTTACGGCGCCTGGGCAGCAGTGCCCTGATTGGTGGCCAGGCCCTGGCGGCCGTGGCCAAGGGCAAGGTGAATCTCTCGGAACTCACCGACAACCTGATGGAGGCTGGCCCCTCCAGCTTTCTGGTGGTGATGATCACCGGCCTGGCCGCCGGCACGGTGTTCAACATCCAGGTGGCCGCGGAGCTCACCAAACAGGGGGCCGCCTCCACCGTGGGCGGCATCCTCGCCCTAGGGCTCTCGCGGGAAATCGCGCCGCTACTTACGGCCACGTTGCTCACGGGCAAGGTGGCCACCGCCTATGCCGCCTCCCTGGGCACGATGAAGGTGACCGAGCAGATCGATGCGATCACGATGCTGCGCACCGATCCCGTGGAGTATTTGGTGGTGCCCCGGGTGCTGGCCCTTCTGGTGATGGCACCGGTGCAGTGCCTGCTTTTCTTCACGGTGGGGATCTGGTCGGGGCAGCTGAGCAGCACCGCCCTCTACCGAATCCCCCCCAACGTGTTCTGGACTTCGGTGCGCACCTGGATGCAGCCCAGTGATGTGCCCTCGATGCTGCTCAAGGCCACGGTATTTGGCCTGGAGATTGCGATCCTGGCCTGCGGCTGGGGGCTCACCACCCGGGGCGGCCCCAAGGAAGTGGGCACCAGCACCACCGGGGCCGTGGTTATGACTCTGGTGGTAATCGCCCTCACTGATGTGGTGCTTACTCAACTGCTCTATGGCTGAACTTCCCCATGGCTGAACCAATGCCGCCAGCGCTGCCAGCGGTGACCCTCGCCCCCCGCCCCTGGCTGGCCCTCGGGCTGCTGGCCCTGGCCGGGGTGCTGCTGCTGATTTGGTGGCCTGCGGCCGCAGGCCTGGGCTTGTTTGGCTTGTTTCTACTGCTGCAAACGGCGTTGTTGCGCTTGCGCTTTGAGCCTGAGGCCCTGGTGGTGCTGCGCCAGGCGGTGGAAATCCGCCGCTTCCCCTATGGCGATTGGCGCAGTTGGCGCTTGTTTTGGCCGCCGCTGCCGCTGCTCTTTTATTTCAGGGAAGTAAACAGTATCCATTTTCTGCCGGTGCTTTTTGATGCCACCACCCTGGCCAGCGAATTGAACCAGCGCCTGGATCCCAGCCTCAGCAGGCCAGCGGCCTGCGCTCCCAGCGCTGAAACTGCAACTGCGGCTTCAGCTGAAGTTCCTTCCCAGCCCGAATAAAGCGGAAGTGCAACAACTCGCCGGCCCGCACGCAAAAGCCACTCAGGTTGGCGATTCCTAGTCCCTGCTGGGCACTTACCAACTGCACTTGGCCCCCCAGGGCCTTACTCAACCGCCTACGGATCAAGCGCTGCATCGACAGAGATACACCCTGGTTCATTGGCGAAGCTAATGAATTTCTGCCCTTGTTCATACTCGGGTCGACTTTGAACATGCCCCGCCAGGGGGGGATACTTTGTATCTTGAAACACATTAGCTCCGCCCTTGCCCTGGCGGTGCCACACTGCCCCCAGCCCCCCAAAGCGCTGTGGATGAGCCTTGGCAGCAGCTGGCCCTCCAGGAGCTGCAACTAAAGCGCCAGGAACTGGAAAGCGAGATCAGCAGCCTCGAAAGTCGCCGGCTGCAACTGCAAAAAGAGATCGACAGCCATTTCGTTGGCCAGGCCGATGGCCTGAGCCGCCGGGTGAAGGGCTTCCAGGAGTACCTAAACGGTGCCCTGCAGGAGCTCGCCCAGAGCGCCGAACAGCTGCAACTGGTGCCAGAAACCCTGAAGGTGCAGCCCTCACCCCTCGACCAGCTAGCCAGCAGCGGCGCTGCGGCGCCAACGGAAGCGGCCCCGAGCGTCGCCAGCGGCCTATTCAGCAATGAAGCGGAATTAATTGGCGAGCGCCTCGGGCGCTATCGCGACAGCCCCGACTTCTATGCCGAACCCTGGCAGCTGCGCCGCAGCCTGGATGACGCCGCCGTGGCTGTGTTGCAAACCTGGTTCCTGGAGCAGGGGGGACGCGGCGCCCAACCCAGCGGCGGCAGCCGCAGTCGCAACGTGCTGGTGACCTCTGCCGCCATCAGCCTCCTGGGGGAGCTCTACGGCGACCGTTTCCAAACCCTGGTGCTGGCCGGCCAACCGGAACGGCTGGGGGAATGGCGAAGGGGCCTACAGGATTGCCTCGGGCTTACCCGGGAGGATTTCGGGCCCAACAGTGGGGTGGTGCTGTTTGAACGTTCAGATGCCCTGGTGGAACGGGCCGACCGCCTTGAGGAACGGGGGGAATTGCCCTTCATCGTGGTGGATGCGGCGGAACTCTCCGTAGAGATCCCGATCCTGCAATTCCCGCTCTGGTTGGTGTTTGCCGCCGATGCCCAGGAACTTGCCTACGAAGAGGACCTGCTGTGAACGACCCCCTAACCAACCTCGCCCTGCCAGCGCTGGTGCTGCTGGCCGCCTATCTGCTCGGCTCAATCCCCAGCGGCTACCTGGCGGGGCGCTGGTGTGCCGGCATTGATTTGCGCACACTCGGCTCCGGTTCCACCGGCGCCACCAACGTGCTGCGCCAGGTGGGCAAAGGCCCCGCCCTGGTGGTGTTTCTGGTGGATGTGCTCAAGGGCACGGCCGCCGTGCTGCTGGCCAAGGCCCTACTGGGGGCCGATGCCCATGGCTGGCTGGTGGCCGCCGGCCTAGGGGCCCTGGCTGGCCACAGCTGGCCCCTGTGGCTGGGGGGTAAGGGGGGTAAGGCGGTGGCCACGGGTCTTGGCATGCTGCTGGGGCTGGTGCCGGCCGTGGGGCTGGCCTGCCTCGGGATCTTTCTGGCCCTGTTCAGCATTAGCCGGATCGTTTCCCTCGCCAGCCTCGGGGCGGCCTTCAGCCTGCCGCTGCTGATGCTCGCCGCCGGGGCACCGGCCGCCTACCTAGCCCTCGGGCTGCTGGCGGGGCTGCTGGTGATCTGGCGCCACCGCAGCAACCTGCAACGGCTGCTGGCGGGCACGGAGCCCCGCATCGGCAGCAAAACCTAAGCGAGGGCCAGGTAGCGAATTAGCCCAAGGCCCGACTGCGTTCCGAGGCGGTGAGCACCGCCTCAATCAGGGCGGAGCGCAGCCCCGCCTGCTCCAGCACCCGCAGGCCAGCGATGGTGGTGCCCGCTGGGCTACTCACCATGTCCTTGAGCTCCCCGGGGTGCAGCCCCTGCTGCTCCAGCAGGGCCATGCTGCCGCTCAACATCTTCTGGGCCAGGGGGGTGGCCAGGGCCCGGGGCAAGCCGGCGGCCACGGCCCCATCGGCCAGGGCCTCCACCACCAGGGCCGCAAAGGCCGGTCCGGAGGAGGTGAGGGCCAGGAAGCCATCCAGTTGGCTTTCCGGCAGTTCAAACACCTCCCCCACCAGGCCAAACCAGCGCTGCACCTGCTGGCGCTGGCTAGGGCTCACATCCCCTCCATAGGCAAGCCCCACCAGGCCCTGGCGCACCAAAGCTGGCGTGTTGGGTACGGCCCGCACCACCCGCCAGCCGGGGAAACTGGCCTGCAACCGCTCCAGCCGCACCCCCGCTAGCACGGAGATCAACAGGGGGGCGTCGCCGTTGGCCTGGGGGGCAGGGGGGCCCAAGGGGGCCAACTGGTGCAACAAAGCATCGAGCTGCTGGGGCTTAATCGCCAGCAACACAAACTTGGCGCCAAGGGCGGGGCGGGGATCAAGCCCCACGCTGATCTCAAAACGGTCACTGAGCTGCTGGGCCGAGGCAGCGCTGGCCACACAGGCCTGCAGCTGGGGGCGGCTCAGCTCGCCGCTCTCCAGCAAGGGCTGCAACAGCGCCTGGGCCATGCGGCCCAGGCCGATCACCCCAAGGGAAAGCTCAGCCGCTGATGACATCCTGGCGACCCCAGGCGGGGCTGGGGGCTGCCGGTTGATCGGCGCTGCTGTCTCGGCTCATCACGCTGGGGGAAGCGGATTCCTCGGAACTGGCGGTGGTCACCGTCACACAGCTGGGGGCAAACAGGAAAATGCTTTCCCCCACCCGCTCCTGGTGGCCATCAATGGCAAAGGTGCCGCCGGCCACGAAATCCACCGCCCGCTGGGCCTGGTCGGGTTCCATCATCGTGAGGTTAAGGATGATGGTTTTGCGTTCCCGCAGGGCCTGGATCGCCTTGGGCATTTCATCGAAACTGCGGGGTTCCATCACCATCACCTCCGCAGCGGCGGAGGAAATGCCCGGCATGCCAATCACGTTGGAGCCGATAAAGCTGTCACCCACATCAAATTGACCCATCGAGGCCAGGGCGCCGCCGCGGCCAAAACTGGACTCAGCCGGTTCCACCTGCTCCTCGTACTCCAGGTCGTCGTCGTAGTCACCGTCTAGGTAGTCATCGCCGGTGACAACCGATTTCAGACGTGAAAACAACGACACCGTCTGGGCCTCTCATGACGTGATGCCCCTAGATAGCGTCCAGAAGCGACCGCTGCAACCTTTCAGTCACAGGTTGCTGGGATTTTATCGGGGTTTTGGGCCTGGCCAAACAGGCCGCCGCCGATCCGCACCAGGGTGCTGCCACTTGCAACGGCTAGGGGCCAGTCGCCGCTCATGCCCATGGAGCGGCCCGGCAAACCCAGCTCAGTCCCCAGTTGGCAGGCCTGCTCAAACAGGGCCGTGAGCAGCTGGGCCTCAAGACCAAAGGGCGGCATCACCATCACCCCCAGCCAGTTGAGCGCCGGCAAGGTTCTCAGCTGGGGCCAAAGGCGCCGCAGTTCCTGGGGGTCAAAGCCGGTTTTTGTGGGGTCTGGCAGCAACTTCACCTGGGCATAGAGCCGCGGCCCATGGCCCCCCTCCAGGGCAATCCGGCTGATCCGTTCCGCTAGGGCGGCGCCATCAACCCCATGGAAGGTGCTGAAACAGGCCAGCAGGGGCCGCACCTTATTGGCCTGGATTCGACCGATGAAATGCCAATCCAGATCTGGCAGGTCTTGCAGCTCGGCCTGCTTGGCCTGGGCCTCCTGCAGACGGTTTTCGCCAAAACTGCGCTGGCCCTCGCCATACAACTCGCGGATCTGGGCCGCCGGCTGCCCCTTGCTCACCGCCAGCAACTGCACCGCCGGGGGCAACTGCTGACGCAACAAGCGCAGCCGCTCAACCAGGGGGGAGGCCATAGCCGCCAGGGCAAAGGAGAAAAAGCAGGCCTAACAACTCAGATGAAAGTGAGATCAAACAGCTTCTGCCACATCGCTAAATCAACGGACTGCTGCCGCCGTTCCCGCATCAGATTCTGTTCCGCCAGGAAACGGGCATCCAGCAGCGGTATCGAATCAAAACTGGCCCCCCGGGCTTGGTGGGTGACCCGGAAAAACATCCGTTGGGCATAAAGGGTGGCATACACCTCCTGGTGCTCCCCCGCCGGACAAACCCGATACAGCAGTCCGAAGTTGGGGTGATTCAGATATCTCTCAGCGCTCACTGGGTGCTTCTCCCATGGAATCCGGCTTAAACGCTGCCGAACTGCAGCCGTAGGGCTAGCAGTAGCAGCAACACAAAACAACCGGCCCCATCCAACCAGACCGCCGGTTGCGGGGGCAGGCGCAACTCCCTGGGGGCCCGCCAGCCCCCCCCCCGGGCCAGTAAAGCCTCCGCCCCCTGCTCCGCCCGCAACAACACATTGGCCAGCAGCCGTTCCCCCACCGCCAGCACCAAGCCCAAAGACCCATTCCAACCCAGCTGGCGCAGGTTCACCGCCCGGGTGGCCAGGGAGCGCAGCAGGTTTTGAAACTCCTCCTGGGCCAGGGGTAAAAAGCGCAGGGCCAGTAACAACTCAAAACCAAGCCGATCCACCGGCAGGCCCAGCCGGGCCAGGGGCTGCAACAGGGCACTGATCGCCCAGGCCAATTCCTCCGCTGGGGTGCTCACCAGCAGCAGGTTGGCGCTATGGATAACGGTGAATAACAGGCTGGCGGTGTTTACCCCCAGCTCCGCCGAACGGCGGGTGATCCGCAGGGGCCCCGCCTCCAGCAGTAGCCAACGGGGGCCCGCCGGCAGGGGCGCCACCGAGAGTTCGTGGGGGGGCCGCTGCAGCGGCAGGGGCCGCTCCTGGCTGCTGGGCAGCAACGCCGCCAGCAGCCCCACACAAAGGCTGAGGGCCAGCAGCCCGGGGAGGCTGCGGCGCCAGAGCCGCAGGGGCAGGCCACTGGCAACGGTAATTACCAGTAACAAAGCCACCAGTCCCAAGCGCCAACCGGGACCCGCCAGCACCGGCGTGAGCAAAAAGGCGAGGGTCCAGGCGAACTTGAGGCGGGGATCCAGCCGCCGCAACCAGCCGCCTTCCCCATCCACGTACTGGCCAATCGGCAGCTGTCGCAGCCAGTCCATCAGCGATTAGCAGCCCTGGCCTGTTCCTTCTCGGCGTCCCGTTCCTGTTTGCCCCGCCAGAACAAACGCACGGGGGAGCCTTCAAAACCAAGGCCCTCCCGGATCTGCCGTTCCACGTAACGGCGGTAGGTGTCGCCAAACAGCTTCGGTTCGTTCACGAACAGGGTGAAACTCGGGGGTCGCACCGCCACCTGGGTGCCGTAATAAAGGCGCCCCTGGCGGCCGCCGCGGGTGGTGGGTGGACTGCGCCAGCTGAGGGCCTCCTGCAGCACCTCGTTGACCACAGAGGTGGACACCCGGCGCCGGTGTTGCTCCACCGCCAGGGCCGCCAGGGGGAAGATGCGCTCCACCCGCTGCCCCTTGAGGGCGGAGATAAACAACATCGGCGCCCATTCAAGGAAATAGAGCTTGGAGCGCAGGTGCTTTTCCATCGCCGGCAGGGTGTGGCTGTCCTTCTCGATCAAGTCCCACTTGTTGACCACCACCACGCAGGCGCGGCCGTCTTCCTCGATGCGGCCCGCCAGGCGTTGGTCCTGCTCGGTGACCCCCTCCTCCGCATCAATCACCAGCACACACACATCACTGCGCTCAATCGCCTTGAAGCTGCGGTTGATGCCAAAGAATTCAGGGCCGTAGCTAACGCTGCGGCGGCGGCGAATCCCAGCGGTATCCAGCAACTTCCAGGGTTTGCCCTCCCGCTCGATGGTGGTGTCGATCGTGTCGCGGGTGGTGCCCCGGATCGGGCTCACGATCGAGCGGTTCTCGCCACAGATTGAATTGAGCAGGCTGGATTTGCCCACGTTGGGCCTACCGATGATCGCCAGTTGAATCGGCTCCTCCGTGGCCTCATCGCCGAGGCTGGGGGGCAGAAAGGTGAGCACCTTGTCGAGTAGATCGCCGGTGCCGGCCCCATGGATGGCCGAGATCGCGTGGGGTTCACCTAGGCCTAGGCCCCAAAACTCGGCCGCCATCGACAGCCCCTGGTCGGGGGACTCGCACTTATTAACCGCCAGCAGCACCGGGCAAGTCTGGCTCCGCAACCATTCGGCGATCGTTTCATCGGCGGCGGTGATGCCCTGCTGACCGTCGACGATCACCACGGCCACCGAGGCCTCGGCCATGGCCAGCCGGGCCTGCTCCCGAATTTCCGGCAGGTATTCACTGTCGTCGTCGAAGACGAGCCCCCCGGTATCCACCACCTTGAAAGTGCGATCCCCCCAGTAACCCTCCTGGTAGGTGCGGTCCCTCGTCATGCCGGGCTGATCGTGAACGATCGCCTCCCGACTGCGGCAGAGCCGGTTCACCAGCGTGGACTTGCCCACATTGGGTCGCCCGATGATGGCCACCACCGGCAGAGCCACGGCTCCTCTCCTTTATGTATTGCGTTCTTATGACCCTACAGGTAAGCCTTAAACACAATTTCCTACAACCAGAGCAATTCAAATGCGGTTCCAGCGATGGGAAGCCTGCTCTGCCTGTTGCTTCTGACCGCTGGCTTGATCCCCCTGACCCCGGCCTTGGCGGCCGAGGAGCAGCCCGGCGCTTACCCGAGCCTGGCGGAATGGTGGGAAGGGGAAGGTTTGCTTGCCCCGGGGGCGGGGCCGCTGAAGGGCCTCAAAGCTGAGGGCCTGGAGCTGGGGGGCAAGTACTACGGCGCCCTATTCGGCATCCAAAACTCGGCCGGTGGAGCGGCCAGCCCCTGGGACGATGGCGGCCAACTGAACCTCAGCCTCAATGCCGGCCGACTGCTACAGATCCCGGCCCTGCAAAAGCTGAAGTTCAACCTGCAGGGCCGTTGGCGGGAACCGAGTCTCTATGCCGACCCAAACACCTATGTGGCTGGCAACAGCATGTTTGATCCCTCCAACTGGGCCTCAGGCACCGGTTGGCGCTTCCTGCAGGCCAATGCTGAATTCAGTGATTCCCTCGGCAGCGGCAGTCCCAACCTGCTCTGGCTAAAGGGGGGCTGGGTGCAGCCCCGCTATGAATTCGCCCTGCAACCCCTAAGCGACAAATTCCTCAACAATGCGGTGAATAGCGCCAAGGGGATCGGCGGCAACATCCCCTTCTCCAGCAGCCTCAGCACCTGGGGCGCCATGGCCCAACTAAACCCAGACCCCTCCCTGGCCTTCAAAGCTGGGCTATTCATGGCCTATCCCACGGCCACCGCCTCCAGCAACCACGGCCTCTGGTTTGAAGGGGATGTGAATAGCAACCAAAACAGCCTGATGGCCATGGTGGAATTCAGCCTGCGGCCCCAGCTAGACCACGGTCGCCTGCCCGGCCGCATCACCCTGGGGGGCTACAGCTACAACAACGTGACCAGTAGATCCGCCGCCAAAAGCAATGCCAACTACGGGCTGCAAACCGGTGCCTACCTGCAGCTGGATCAGCAACTGAGCCGCGAGGGGGATGCCAAAGCCGGCAGCGAAATCCAGGGACTCTCCAGCTTCAACATGCTGATGCTTGCCCCCGAGGAAAACAATCAATTCCCCCTTTATTTCCATACCGGACTCAACTACACGGGCCTGATTCCCGGCCGCGACAACGATGCCCTGGTCGCCTCGATCGCCTACGGCGCCTACTCCCCCTACAACCCCGGCCCAGTAAAAACCTCCACGGTTTTTCTGGAGGGTGGTTATCACATCGCCCTCAATCGTTGGCTGGATCTCTATCCATTTGTGCAATGGTCGGTGCGGCCCAATGGCAGCTCAAGCCTGGCGGATGCCACGGTGCTTGGTTTCGGCACCAGCGTGAAATTTTGAGCTATTTCCTGAGCTGTTTATTTTTCCTTTAAAAGGCTTAATCAAGCCAAAGAGATTAGCTCTGTTTACCGAGGGGCCGGGCCTTTTATTGCTAGCCCTTGGGCAGTTGCCTGCGCCCATCGGCGCCCTGGCGATGTTCGATCTAATCACCAGCATCGTGGTCGACCTTTCCGACCAAAAGCTCTACGCCTACAACGGTGCCGAACTGGTGCGCGCCATTGCGGTGAGTTCCGGCAAAGCTGGCACCCCCACCCCCACCTACAGCAGCCAGGTGCAGTCCAAGCACGAAACGGTAACCATGCATGGCCGCGACTATGTGGCCCCTGGCGTGCCTTGGGCCCTCTGCCTAGACGGCGGCATGATTTGTTTGCACGGGGCCCCCTGGCAGGAGGCCGCCGGTGAAGCCTTCGGGGTGCCCCGCAGCCATGGCTGCGTGCGGATGCCCACCCAGCAAGCCAAATGGCTCTACCAACGGGTTAGCCCAGGCACCCCGGTGACGATTCAGCTTTGATCAGCCAGCTGCCGCCGCCAGGCCAGCAGCCAACTAACGGCCGTGGCCCGGCGGGTGCGGCGGGGTATCAGCTCCCCAATCCGGTACCCCTTGAAGCCCAGCTCCTGCTTGAGCAGTTGTTTGTAGGCCGCCGGGATTGAACGGGTGAGCATCACGGTGGGGGGCCGCTCAGCGATGAAATTGGGGGCGGTGGGATAGGAGTCTCGCCAAGCGCCGGGGGTTTGGGGACCAGCCGGCCAGGGCAACTCGCCAGCGGGCACATAACCGAGCCGCTCCCAGATCAGCTGGCACACCTGCTGATCCTCGATCTTGTCGTTGAGGATTTCCCAGAGCAGCCCATCGCTGATCGAGCCGGGCAACGGATCATTCATGGCAGGGAAGTAGTGGGCAGGGGGGACAGACCTTTGCGGAAACAGGCGCTCTTGAACAACTGCCTTTGGCTCAACAGCTGCACCTGGGGGCTGCCAGGGGTATCCCCACTGAAACGCAGCAGAATCAACTGATCAAAGTCATTGTCATCAATCGCTTCCATCCCTGGCCAGCCGAGGGCCTGGGCCAGCAGCGGCATCCGCTGGTGCTCCCAAAACAGCACCACCGAGCGCCCCTCAAAGGCCGGATCCTCCAGCAGTTGACGGGCGACCAAGGAGGAATCATCCCGGGAGCCCCAGAAGATCTGAATCGGCACCCCAGTGGCCACGGCCAAGGGCACCGCCGTTTGATAACTGCGGGCGTTCTGCTGGTCGCTGGGGTTGAGCTCAAAGGTGCCGATCCGCTCCACCGGCCCGAAACAGGCGGGCAGCAGGCGCCCCAGGGCAATGGCCCGCAGGAATCCCTTGGGGGAGAGGTTGTAATCACTGCGGCTGGGGTCCTTATCGCCATGGCGCAGCAGGATCAACTGCAGGGGCTGGGCCGCCAGCGGTGGCGCCAGGCCGATGCTGAGCAGTAGGGCCGCAACCCCAAAGGCCAAGGCTCGCAGCGGGCTTTTAAAAATCGCTCTGGCACCAGGCAGCATGAACAAAGCAGAAATGGCTTCCCTGCGAATGGTTGCACTGCCAATGGTTCCACTGAACTTCTTCTCCCCAGGGCAACCAGGCCGGCCAAGGCCCCGGTTATGAGCCCAGCTCTTGTTTTGCAATCGCCCCTGGCGGGCGTTAGCGATCGCATCTTTCGCCAGTTGGTGCGCCGCTGGGCCCCCGAGGCCCTGCTGTTTACCGAAATGGTTAATGCCACCAGCCTGGAGCTGGGCCACGGCCGCTACAAGCTGGAAGAACTGGCCCAGGAACCAGGCCCGGTGGGGGTGCAACTATTTGACCACCGGCCGGCGCCGATGGCGGAGGCGGCCCGCCGGGCCGAGGCCTGCGGCGCCGTGGTGATCGACATCAATATGGGTTGCCCAGTGGCCAAGATCGCCAAAAAAGGAGGCGGCAGTGCCCTGATCCGCAGCCCCGAGCTGGCGGCCCAAATCGTGGCGGCCGTGGCCGCCGCCGTAAGCGTGCCGGTGACGGTTAAAACCCGCCTGGGCTGGTGCAGCAACTCCGCCGATCCGGTGGGCTTTGCTCTGCTGCTGCAGAACGCCGGGGCCCAGGCGCTCACCCTGCATGGCCGCACCCGGGAGCAGGGCTTCAAGGGCCAGGCCAATTGGGAGGCGATCGCCCAGGTGCGGCAGGCGCTCAAGATTCCGGTGATCGCCAACGGCGACATCACCGGCCCCGAGGCCGCCCAGCGCTGCCTAGCGATCACCGGCGCCGCTGGGGTGATGGTGGGCCGCGCCAGCATGGGGGCCCCCTGGATGGTGGGCCGCCTCCAGGCAGTGCTAGCCGGCCGCCCCGATCCGGGGGAACCCGATGCGCTCGGCCGTTTGCGCCTAGCCGAGGAACACCTGGAACTGTTGCTGCAGGAGCGCGGCGACCACGGGCTGATGATCGCCCGTAAACACCTGGGCTGGACCTGCCAGGGCTTCCCCGGGGCACCGCAATTGCGTCACTCCTTAATGCGTTGCGCCGATGCCGCAGGCACTAAAGAACTGCTGCGGGGGGCGCAGCGGAGCCTCCAGGCTCAAGGCAATCTCCAAGCTCAAGGCAGCACCGGCGGCCAACCCTGACGCACCAACAGCAGGGAGAAATAGGGCAGTTCTGAGTCGTTCAGCTCGGCTGCGGCCAATAGCCGTTGCTCCGGCCAGCCCACCCGCTCGGCCACCAGGCTCGAAGCCAGCAGGCCCCGGTCGGCCAGCAGGGGCCGCACCCAGCGCCAACGCTGGCCCAGCTTTAAGAGGGCCAGCTGCTGGCCCGTGGCCGCCGCGGCCGCCAGCAGCAGTGCCAGCTCTTCCGGGGTGTCTGGGGTGGGGCTAATCAATAACTGCTCCTGCTGCAGGGCCAGGGGCCAGGCCGCAGCGGCGGCGGCGGCGGCCACGGCGGTGATCCCAGGGATCAGGCGCACGGCACAGGCGGGATGGCGCCGGCGTAGGGCCAACAGCAGGTAGCTGGCACTGGCAAACAAAGACACATCCCCCTCACAGAGGAACACCACCCGCTCCCCCGCCGCCACCTGCTGCGCCACCAGATCAGCGGCCGCCGCCCAGGCCTCCAGCCGCGGTGCCGCCGCCTCCACCATCGGAAAAACCAAGGGCAACCGCCGCTGCTGGGGCTGGATCCAAGGCTCAGCGATGCGGGCGGCCATGCCCTCCGCCCCTGGCCGCGCCACCGGATAGGCCAGCACCGTGGCGGCCTCCAGGGCCCGCAGGCCGGCCACCGTGAGTAATTCCGGATCTCCGGGGCCCACCCCCACCAGGGTGAGGCCAGCGGTGGGGGTAGCGGTCAAAACTGGAAAAGGCCGGGGCCCCTTTCTAGGCTGAAGCGCAGCCCAGCCAGCCAGCGTGAGCCGACTCAGCATCTACAGCGATCAACCGATCAAAGCTGGGGCAGAACCGATACCCCAGCTGCAAACCACAGACCCGGAGCTGATTGCCTCTGAACTGGCGGCCCGGGGCCTGCGTTTCGAGCGCTGGGCCACCCGGCCGCCCCTGGCGGCGGGCACCCCGGCGGCCGAGATCCTGGCCAGTTACGCCCCTGAAATTGCCCGGGTGCAAGCCAACGGGGGCTACGGCACCGTGGATGCGATCAGCATCAACGCCGACAATCCCGACCGCGTTGCCCTGCGCCAAAAGTTTCTGGCCGAACACACCCACGCCGAAGACGAGGTGCGTTTCTTTGTGGAAGGCCGGGGGCTCTTCTGCGTTCATGCCCCTGAAGCTGAGGAGGTGCTGCAGGTGCTCTGCGAACGCAACGATTGGATCAGCGTGCCCGCCGGCACCCGCCACTGGTTTGACATGGGGGCAAAGCCCCAGTTCACCGCCCTGCGCTTCTTCAACAACAGCGAAGGCTGGCTGGCCAACTTCACCGGCGACCTGATCGCCAACCGCTTTCCGCTGCTGAACCAGTAAGCCCCATCGCCGCTCAATCAGTGAGCAGCGGCAATCCAGCGGGGGGAGCCACCAGCAGTTTTTGCAGTTCGGGTTTCAGCTGCTGCTTGAAGGTCTGCCACTGGGGGGAGGCGATCACGTCTTTAGCCACGGCCGCCGCCAACCGCTGGCTGGCCAGCACATCACTGGGGTAGTGCACACCGCAGTAGGAGCGGGCATAGCCCCCCTGCAGGCCCACCTGCAGCAGCCGCTCCTGCCGTTCCGGCAACAGATCCGCCAACAACTGGGCCGTGGCCGCATACCAAGTGGCATGGCCACTGGGGTACGACCAGGTGGATTCCAGCGGCAGGCAGGGCTGGAACTCCTGGTGGCTCACATAGGGCCGCGGGCGGGCCACGGCGTCCTTGAGTTGATCCTTCAGCTCATCAATGGCCTTGAGGAAGGAGGGCAGTCCCTTGAAGAGCGTGGGTGAAGCCTTCGAGAGATCAGAGCCCACGGCGGCATCAAAACTGCTGAGGTTGCGGTATAGAAAACGCCAGCTGTGCACCACCCCCTCCGGGTAGCGGCTGCGTTGGTTCCAGCGCAGGATCGCCAGGTCGTCGGCCTCCTCGCGGCTACCGGCGGCCGGTGGGTTGCCGATCACGGCGCGGTAGCGGTCAGCAGAGAGCGCCAGGCCAGCGGCGGGGTTGGCAGCAGGGGCATTGGCCGCTGGCGAATTACTTTCCTGGGCCCTGGCCTCCGGCAGCGGCTGGAGCACAGCGGCCGCAATCAGCAGGCTGGCAAGCAGAGCAGGGGCACGCATGGGCTCAGGGGAGGCAGATCCAAACCTTGCAGCCAAAGGGTTAAGGCTGCAGCGAGGCTGGGGAAGGGCTCAACTATTAAAAGAACTAACTATGAAATCGCGGTTCCGGCCAGAGGTTTTCGAGCAATTTCGCCTCCAGCGCCGCCAACTGCTCCAGCCGTTCGATCAGCAGCGGCCGCGGCCAGCGGCTTTCACAAAGCCGCCAGTAGAGGCCGAAATGACGGGCTTCGCTGGCCAGCAGATCACCATAGAGCTGGCGTAATTCCGGATCGGGGTGGTGCTGCGTCAACAGGGCCATGCGCTCATGGCTGCGGGCTTCAATCAGGCCCGCCACCAGGAAACTATCCAGTTGCCGCAGCGGCTCCTCCCGGCGGATTTCCTTGGTGAGCCCAGCCCCGTAAGGGGGGGCCGGCAGGGGCCTTAGGGCAATGCCACGCCGCTGGAGCAGGGCCAGCACCCGGTCGAAATGTTCCAGCTCCTCCTGGGCCAAGGGGCTGAGCACCGCCGCCAGGTCTTCGCTGGAGGGATAACGAAACATCAGCTGCAGGGCGGCGCCGGCGGCCTTGCGTTCGCAATGGGCGTGGTCGATCAGCAGTTCAGCTGGATGGGCAATCGCCTGCTGCAGCCAGGCCTCGGAGCTGGGGGCCGCCAACCAGCGGATTGGTGTAACAGCGGCGCCGCTCACAGGCCCCTTGCCTTGAGGTGGGCCATCATCCCCTCCAGGGCCAGGTAGTAACTGATCGGACCGAAACCACAGATCACCCCCACCGCCTTGTCGGCCAGGTAGGAGTGGTGGCGGAAGGGTTCGCGGGCATGGACGTTGCTGAGATGTAGCTCCACAAACGGCAACCCCACCGCCAACAGGGCATCGCGCAGGGCGATGGAGGTGTGGGTGTAGGCACCGGCATTGATCAGGATGCCGTCCTCCTCCCCCCGGGCCAGCTGGATCCGGTCCACCAGGGCCCCCTCGTGGTTGCTCTGGAAGCTGCTGAGGCTGGCCCCGAGCCGCTGGGCCTGCTGGGCCAATTCGGCATCGATGGCCGCCAGGGTGTCGCTGCCATAGAGCCCTGGCTCACGGCTACCGAGCAGGTTGAGGTTGGGGCCGTGGACCACCAGGATCCGCATGGTTAAGGGGAGGCTTGGGTCGATCGTAGGGGCGCCCACCGCCGGGGCCTGAAACCGGCACCCCAGCTGGTAAGTTCTTGGGATGTGGTTCGGGTCGGTGCCCGAGTGGTTAATGGGGGCGGACTGTAAATCCGCTGGCTCTGCCTACGTTGGTTCAAATCCAACCCGGCCCACCTTCCACATGCCCTTGTAGCTCAGCGGTAGAGCACTCCCTTGGTAAGGGAGAGGTCACGAGTTCAATTCTCGTCAAGGGCTTTGAAAACTTCAGGCTCAAATGATGGCCCAAACGAAGAGTTTAGCCTGATTGGCTTGCGGTAAACCTAAGAATCTAGCCTAACTGGCCCAGGGTAAACCAAGTCCTCCACTGGCTTACCAGGCATTTTAGCTAACCACAAAGACAGCTCATTTAGACCCAAGAAACTGAATACTGGCAATGTCAATACATTTTCAATGGCTTTAAATAACAGGTTTTTGTTGTGTCTTTGGGCGACTATTTGACTAGCAAGGACAAGTTGAGTTGGACACCAAAAAAGGCACGAAAAGGCCCAATCGCTGCAACAGCTGGTTGGCTCCGGTGCCGCAGACTTACGGGCGCGACGCGGCTGGCCCTCAGCTGATTACAGCCCATGGCCTCGACCAGCAAGACCAGGCTGCAAATCGACAACAATATTTTCCACAATATTAGCCACGGTAATGACAATTACATTGACTAAATCAGGCTTCGCCTGGGGATTTTCACGCCGCCCTCTTGCCCTGGCGCAGGGAATCAAACAGAGCAAAGCTGAGTAACACCACGCCGATCAAACCACTCAGCCATTCGGGCACATTCAGTTGCCAACGTTCCAACAGGATCCCGGTCAACATCAAGAGGCCCAGGGCGCCAATGGCGTAGTGGGCGCCATGCTCCAGATACACCAATTTATCTAGGGCCTTCTCGCGGCTGAGCATCAAGGTGAGTGAACGGATGAACAGGGCCCCCAGGCCAAGGCCGGTGAGGATCAAGCCGAGGTGCTGGGAAATTGCAAAGGCGCCAATCGTGCCATCAAGGCTGAAGGAGGCATCCAGCAGCTCCAGGTAAATGAGGCTTGCCAAACCACCGCCAGCGGCCAAGCGTCCGGCGGCTTCCTCCTCGGTGCCAAAGGCCTGGGCCAAGGAAGTGCTGAGCAGTTGCAACACCAGGCCAATCACACCGCTGATCATCACCTCAGCGCGAAGGCCGTTGGGAATAGCGGCCACCAGCAGCAGCAGGATGATCAGGGCGAGGGCCACCTCTAGGGCCTCAATCCGTCCGGCATCACTGAGCCTTCGTTCCAAAGGCTTGAGCCAATGCAGGGTTTTGGCCTCGTCAAAGAAGTAGCGCAAAAACACCATCAACAGGAACATGCCGCCAAAGGCCAGGATCCGCGGTTCCGCCAGGTCCAGCAGTTCCCTGTAGTGCTGCGGATGGTGCAGGGCCGCATCGAGGGCTTCCCCCATGCCCACCCCGCCGGCCAAAGAAACCAGGGCCAGGGGGCCGATGAAGCGCACCCCAAACACTGGGATCACCAAACCCCAAGTAAGGAAGAAGCGCTGCTGGCCTGGGGTGAGCTTGTCGAGCACCCGGGCATTCACCACAGCGTTATCAAAGGAGAGAGAGATCTCCAGCAAAAGCAGCACCAGGGTGATCCAGGCCGCCTCCAGCCCCTGCAAACCCAGCACCACCACCAGCCCAGCGGCACAGCAGGCCAGGGGGAACAACAGATAACTCAGGTAGCGCTGCAGAGCCATCAATACTCATCTCGATCGGCCCATGATGCAGGAGCCTCGGCCCCATCAACAGGAGAGCAGCTCAAAACTGGGCTGGGCCAAGGCCACCGCCGCCAGCCGCTTACGCAGCTCCAGCAAGAGCAGCTCAATCGCCCAAAAGGAAGCCACATCGCGGTGTACCACCAGGGCATCGCCGGTGGGGAAATCCAGGGGGAGATCTAGGCAGCTGAGCTGGGGTTGCAATTGCATTGAGAGGCCATGGCCATAGGTGATGGTGAGCCCATCACTGCATTTCCCCTCCCAGGAGGCTTCGTCGTAGCAGCGCATCCGCATGGGCGTAGTCCAGAGGCCCAGCTGCCGCAACTGCTGCTCGGATTGGGGGATCGCACCGGAGGTCAGGGCCAGGGTGGGAAAACGCGCCACATCCTGGAGGGATAGGTTGTGCTCGCCCGCCAGGGGGTGGTCAGGGGCCGCCACCAAATACAGGGGCATGGCGGAAAGGCGAAACACCTGCAAATCCGGGTCATCGCTTGGCGGCAGATCTGGGGCGGCATAGAGCCAGGCATCCACGATCCGCTGGCGCAGCAACTCCTGGGGCCGCTGGATGCCCACATGGTCAAACACGCCGGTGCACCAACCCTCAGGGGCGGGATCCAGGGCCCGCTGCCACCAGTAGGGCGCCTCTAGCCGCAGTGGTCCACCCCGCTGAAAGCGATAGAGCTGATGCAATTCCCTTTCCAGTTGCAACAGATCCTTGGGACCCTTGAGCTGCCACTCCCCTTCCTGCCGGTGAATTTTCAGGCCAAAGGCAATCAGCGTCTCGCGGGACTGGCGGCTAATGCTGCTCTGACTTTTCCTAAGCGCCTCAGAGGCCCCATTACCCGTGCGTAGCCAGAGCAGGTAATCGAGTGCTTCTAGGGCTTCAAGGCTTATCAAGCGACCAGCAACTGGGATTCCAGTGCTTTTTAACTCAATTCCGCCTGCAAAAACGTTTTAGCAGCTAGGAGCAGGGTCGTTTATGCACTATTTGCATAAATCAACCCCTGGGCTCAAAGGATCTGGGCCAGAAACCGACGGGTGCGTTCGTGCTGGGGGTCATTGAAGAACTGCTGGGGCGGTGCCACCTCCACCACCTCCCCCTCATCCATCAACACCACCCGATCAGCCACTTCCCGGGCAAAGCCCACCTCGTGGGTTACCACCACCATGGTCATGCCATCAAAGGCCAGCTGGCGCATCACATCCAGCACCTCCCGCACCTTCTCGGGATCGAGGGCACTGGTGGGCTCATCAAAAAGCATGATCCGCGGTTCCATGCAAAGGGCCCTGGCAATCGCCACCCGTTGCTGCTGGCCGCCACTCAACTGGCCAGGGAACTTATCGGCCTGGGGGCCGATGCCCACCCGTTCCAGCAGGGCCAGGGCCTGCTGCCGCACCTCCGCCCGCGGCCGCTTCCGCACCCACACCGGCGCCAGTAAGAGATTGTCGAGCACCGACAGGTGGGGAAAAAGATTGAACTGCTGGAACACCATCCCCACCTCCCGGCGGATCGCATCGATGTTGCGCAGGTCGTTATTCAGGGCGATGCCATCTACAACAACGCTGCCCCCCTGGAAGTCTTCCAGGGCATTGAAGGTGCGCAGGAAGGTGCTTTTGCCCGAGCCCGAGGGCCCCATGATCACCACCTTCTCGCCGCGACGCACCTCCAGATCCGCCCCCCGCAGGGCCTGAAAACCATTGGGGTACCACTTGTTTACCCCAATGGCTTCGATCATCAGCTGGCTGGATGTCATCGGTGGGCGGGGCGAAGGTTTGAGGACGACAAACGTTGTTCGAGGGCGCGGCTCCCTAAAGAAAGGGCCGAGCAGGAGCACCAGTAGAGCACCGCCAGCAAGAGATAAACCTCGGCATAACGGCCCAGCCAATCGGGATTGGCCAGCACGCTGCGGGCAATGCCCAGCAGGTCAAACAGGCCGATGATCGACAGCAGGGTGGTGTCTTGCAGCAGGGCGATGCATTGGCCCACAAGGGCCGGCAGGGCCACCTTGAGGGCCTGGGGCAGCACCACCAGCCCCAGGGTATGGGCGGTGGATAGGCCCAGGGAGCGGGAGGCCTCCAGCTGCCCCCTCGGCACGGCATTGAGGCCGCCGCGCACGGCCTCGGCCACATAGGCCGCCGCAAAGCCGGTAAGCACCGCCGCCGCCCGCCACACCCGATCCGGCGCCAGCCCGCCAGGCAGGAGGAAGCCCACCAGGTTTTGGCCGAGGAACAGCAGGGTGATCAGGGGCGCCCCCCGGATCACTTCGATGTAGGCCACCGATACCCAGCGCAGCAACGGCAATTCACTGCGCCTCCCCAGGGCCAGCAGCACCCCCAAAGGCAGGGCCAGCAGCAGGGTGAGGCTGGTGATCAGCAGGGTGAACATCAAGCCCCCCCAGTCACTGGGCCGCACCGGGGTAAGGCCAAGGCCGCCACCGATCAACCAAAGCCCCAGCAGATAGGCCCCAGCCCACACCAGGGGCCAGCTCTGGGCCAGCCTTTGGCCCCAGCGATGGGCAAGCCAACGGCCGGCCAGCCCCCGCAGCAGCAGCAGCAGGCCCAGCAAAAAGAGCAAGCGCAGTTGATTTAGGCCGCCAAAGGCCAGCAATGGCGGCACCACCAGAGTCAGCAGGCTGAGCAGACCCGCGGCGATGCGGTCGTTCAGGGGCCAGCCAGCGGCAGTGGCCCGCCCCCGCAGCAGCCCCCAACTCAAGCCCGTGAGGCTCACCAACAGGCCCAGCAACAGCCAGAGCCGCCATTCCTGCGCCTCCGGATAACGGCCAATGGTGAGGGTGGCGGCATTGGCCCGCAGCACCAACCACTGGGCCTGGCCAAAGGCCCAATGCAGAAACCCCCAGGCCGCCCAAACCAGCAGGGCGCCAAGGCCAAGGCTGAGGAGCGTGTCTGGAACGCTGCCAAACAACTGGCGGCGCCAGCTCTGCAGGGAAGGGCGGCTCATCGGTCTTTCAAGCTCACAAGTCGCTCCAGCCCATTCATCAGCACGGAGATGCAGAGATCCAAGCCCAAATACACAGCCATCAGCAACAGAAACACCTCAATGCCGCGGCCGGTTTGGTTGAGGGTGGTTTCAGCCACGGCGTAGAGGTCTGGATAACCAATCGCCACCGCCAGGGAGGAATTCTTGGCCAGGGAGATGTATTGACTATTCAGCCCCGGCACGATCACCCGCAGGGCCTGGGGCAGCACCACCAGCCGCAGGGTGGCCAGGGGTTTCAGCCCCAGCGACTCCGCCGCCTCCCACTGGCCCTTGGGCACTGAAGCAATGCCACCGCGCACCACCTCGGCGATAAAAGCAGCCGAATAGATCACCAGGCCCGTGAGCAAAGCGGCCAGCTCCAGGGAAAGGCGCCAGCCCCCCACCAGCTCACCATTCACCAGCCGGGCCCCCAGCAGATACACACCACTTTTGGCCAGCTGCAGCCCCGGCAACTGCAGGGCTTGGTTGGCCGGTGGCAGGGTGAGAAACACCGCGAAATACCAAAACACCAGCTGCAACAGCAGCGGGATATTGCGCACCACCTCCACATAGGTGCGGCTGAGGCCCCGCAACAGTGGGTTGGTGCTGAAGCTGGCCGCCCCCGCCACCACGCCGAGGCCCGTGGCCAGCACCAGGCCGATGCCCACCACCCGCAGGGTGTTTACCAGCCCCGCCAACAGGGCGCGGCCATAGCTATCGCTAGCCCTGTAAGGCAGCAGGGTTTCGGCGATGTCAAAACCGGCGGGCTGGTTTAACCAACCCAGCGTTAGCCGCAGCCCCGCCCGGGTGAGGTTGTGCTCAAGGTTGCTGAGCAACAGGGCCACCACCAGCAGCAGCCCCAGGCCCACGGCCGCCTGCACCAACCAGCCAACCTTGCGGCTGTCGCGCCACCAGGGAAGGGCCGTCAACGGAAGGGGGGCGAATAGATCAGGCCACCGTCTTTATAGGAACGGTTCAAACCCCGGTCGAGCTTCAGCTTGGACTCTGAGCCCACATTGCGGCTGTAGATCTCGCCGTAATTACCGACGCTGGCAATTATCCGGGGCACAAAGTCTGCCGGTAGGCCCAATTGCTGGCCCAGTTCCCCCTCCACCCCCAGGAACCGGCGCAGGTCGGCCTGGTTTGGATTCGCCTTAGCGAAGGCCAGCTTCTCCTTGATGTTTTTGGAAGTGATCCCCGATTCTTCCGCCTGCATGGTGGCAAATAGCACCCAACGCAGGGCGTCACTGAGGCCTGAATCATTGTTTACGGTGACTGGCCCCAGCGGTTCCTTGCTGAGCACATCCGGCAGCAAAGTGTGGGCCGCCGGATCAGGGAAGCTGGTTTTTTTAGCCGCCAGCTGGGAGCGATCACTGGTGACCGCCGCACAACGGCCCTGCAGATAGGCCGCATAGGTTTGATCACCGGTTTGATATTTCACCGGGGTGTATGGGATTGCTTGTTCCCGGAAACGGTCCGCCAGGTTTAGCTCCGTGGTGGTGCCGTTTTCGGTGCAGATCGTTTTGCCGGCCAGTTGCTTAAGGCTGGTGATGCCACTGGCCACGGGCACCATCACCCCCTGGCCGTCGTAATAGATGGTGGGGGCAAACTCAAGGCCGTTGCCGCCGCTGGCATCCCGGCTGAGGGTGCGGGTGGAATTGCGAGACAACACATCCACTTCACCGCTGGCCAGGGCGGTGAAACGCTCACTGGAGGTGAGTTCCCGGTATTCCACTTTGTTGGGATCGTTGAAGAGGGCCGCCGCCAGGGCGCGGCACACATCCACATCAATGCCTACATATTTGCCGTCACTGTCTTGATAACTGAAGCCCGGCAGCTTGCCGTCTACGCCACAGCTGAGCGTGCCCCTGGCCTTGATCGCCGCCAGGCGACCGGCCCCCGGCCCCTGGTCTTGGCCACCGGCACAGCCGCCCAGGCCAAATAGCAGGCCAAGCAACAGGGCCGCGGGGGTTCTGGAAAAGGACCGCACCAGCCAACACACAAAAGTGCCCGGAGACTAAGCCGGCCACGCCAGCATGGGGGTCACCGTGAACCAATAAATGCTTGCCCTTGCACCGATGCGCGCCCTAGTGCACCAGGGCCATAGCCGACCGCTGGCCTGGCGCCAGGGGCAACTGCAGCGTCTAGCGGCCTTGCTCAAGCAAGTGGAGCAGCCCCTGCTGGAGGCCCTGGCCACAGACCTGGGCAAGCCGCCGGTGGAGGCCTTCCTGGAAATCGCTGGGGTGGCCCAGGAACTGGCGCTCTGCCGCCGCCAACTGCGCCGCTGGCTGGCGCCGCGGCCGGTGCCCGTGCCCCTGGTGCAACAACCCGGCCGGGCCTGGGTACAGCCGGAACCGCTGGGCTGCGTGCTGATCCTCGGCCCCTGGAACTATCCCTTCCTGCTAACGCTGCAGCCCCTGGTGGCGGCCCTGGCGGCGGGCAACACGGCGGTGCTTAAACCGTCGGAGCACACCCCCCATGTGGCGGCGGTGATCGCCAAGGCCGTGGCCCAGCACTTCGAAGCCACGGTGGTGGCGGTGGTGCAGGGGGGCGTTGCCGTGGCCGAGGCGCTGCTGGAACAGCCCTTTGATCACATCTTTTTCACCGGCGGCGGCAACACCGGCAAACGGGTGATGGCCGCCGCCGCCCGCCAGCTGATCCCGGTGACCCTGGAGCTGGGGGGCAAGAGCCCCTGCATCGTGCTCGACGATGCCGACCTAGAAACCAGCGCCAAACGGATCGCCTGGGGGCGCTTCCTTAATGCCGGCCAAACCTGTGTGGCCCCCGACTATGTGCTGGTGACGCCGGGATTACGGCAACCGCTGGAACGGGCCCTGGGGGAGGCGATCGATCGCTTCTTTGGCCCCGACCCGCGCCAGTCCCCCGACTTCGGCCGGCTGGTGAGCCACCAGCAGTTCGACCGGCTTGATCGGCTGCTGGCGGGGGTGGAGATCCTCAAGGGCGGCGAGCGCGACCGGGACAGCCGCTATCTGGCCCCCACCCTGGTGCGGGGGGAGCCAGACCAGGCGCTGATGCAGGAGGAGATCTTCGGACCGGTGCTACCGCTGCTGGAGGTGGCCCACCTGGGGGAAGCCCTTGATTTCATCCGGGGGCGGCCCGCCCCGCTCGCCCTCTATCTGTTTAGCCGTAGCGAGGCCGCCCGGGAGCAACTGCTGCGCTGCAGCCAATCGGGGGGGGTTTGTTTCAACGACGTGGTTTTCCAGGCGGGGCTACCGGCCCTGCCCTTTGGCGGGGTGGGGGCCAGTGGCCTGGGCAGATACCACGGCCAGAGTGGCTTCGACAGCCTTTCGAACCTGCGATCGGTGCTGCAACGCCCCTTCGCCCTCGATCTGCCCTGGCGCTATGCCCCCTATGGCGACCGCCTAAAAATGCTGCGCCGTTTGCTGGGCTGAGGGGCTGGCGGATCCGGCCCAGCTCCTTAAGGTGCCTTCATTAGCCCCTTTATTCAGCCATGCGTGCCCCCCTGCTCGCCCTCCTGCTGCTGCTGTTATCCGCCCTGCCCCTGCGGGCTGAGGAGCCAGTGCATGTGGTGCAGCAGAAGGAAACCCTCAGTGCCATCGCCCGGCTCTATGGCATTCCCCTGGCCACACTGATCAGCCTCAATGGCATCGAAGACCCCAACAAGGTGAAATGGGGCACCAGCCTGAAGCTGCCCCCTGGCACTAAACCCATAGCCACTGGCAGCACCCCTGCTGCTGCTGCCCCGGCGGCGGCCCATGCGGCGACTGCTCCGGTGGTTAAGGCGACCCCGGCGGCAGCGGCCCCGATTGTCAAACCGGCTGCCACCCCAGCGGCCACTCCGGCAGCGGCCACTCCGGCAGCAGCCACTCCGGCAGCAGCCCCGGCAGCAGCGCCAGCGGCGGTGGCCAAGAAATCCGGCAGCCCCGATTGGCGCCACTACGGCCCGCTGCAGGTGGATTGGAACAACTGGCGCACCATGGCCGGCAGCCTGGTGGCCCCCAGCATCAACAAGGAGGGGCAACCCCTCTATGTGGCTGTGAATTGCGGTGCCAAAAAGCTCAATGTGACCGGCCCCGCCGGGGCTTGGAAAACCTGGGATGCCCCCTCCCAAGATTTTGAAAAGGAACTGGTGGGGGCCGTTTGCCGCGACGCCTCGTTGCAGAAGGGTTGATCCCCAGGCCAGGGGGGCTCAGGCCAGCGCAGGGGCCTTGGACAGCGCAGCCAAGCCTCACCGGCGGCGGTGATCCAGAGCCGTTGGCCGCCGTCATCGTCGGCCAGCAGCTCAGCCTCCACCAGGCGCCGCAGCCGCCAGCGCCAAAGGGGGGCCGGTTCAGCTTCTGAGGCCAGGTCGGCGGCCAGCTCGCTGCTGTCTAGGCCCTTGGGGGCCGCGGCCAGGGCCCCCAGCAGCGGCCCAGCCGCCGCGGCCCCATCAACCCGGGCCAGCGGGCTGAGGCAACGGTCGCAGTGGCCACAGGGCTCGGCAATTTCACCCACCGCCAGCAGCAGGGCCTGTTGCCGGCAAATCGCCCCCTCCGCCACCGATTCGATCAGGCGCAGCTGCAGCTGGGCCTGGCGGCTGCGCAAGCGCGCTTCGGGGTCTTTGGCGGCGCGGATCGCCCAGGCCAGGCTGCGACGGTCTGAGTCGCCATAGAGCAGCAACACCTGGGCGGGCAGGCCATCGCGGCCGGCCCGCCCTGATTCTTGGAGGTAGCCCTCCGGACTGCCCGGCAGCTCCAGGTGCAACACCAGGCCCACATCGGGGCGATCCACCCCCATGCCAAAGGCCACGGTGGCCACCAGCACCGGCTGCGGCTCCTCCTGAAACTGCTGCAGGGCCAGCAGGCGGCTCTCCGCATCCATGCCGGCGTGGTAGGCCAGGGCCGGCAGCCCCGCCCCCCGCAACAGGCCAGCCCAGCGTTCCACCGCCCGGCGGGTGCGGCTGTAGATCAGCACCGCCCCCCGGGCCGCCTGGATCTGCTCCAACACCAGGGGCAGCGGGTCGGCCGGCCGCCAGAGCATGCGGTAGCTGAGGTTTGGCCGCTGGGCGGAGCGCACCTGCACCAGGGGGCGGCGCAGCTCCAGCAGCCGGATGATGTCTGCCCGCACCCGCGGGGGCGCCGTGGCACTGAGGGCCACCAGCGGCACCCCAGGACAAAGGCGCCGCAACTGGCCCAGGCGCCGGTAATCGGGCCGGAAATCATGGCCCCAGGCACTGATGCAATGGGCCTCATCCACCGCCAGGGCCACCAGCTGCCCCTGGTCAATAAGTTCATCGATCAGGCTGCGGCTCGCCTCCCCCTGCAGCCGCTCGGGGGCGAGATACAACAGGCGCAACTCAGCGTTTTGAAGCCGTTGGCGCAGCTGGCGCCGCTCGCCAGCGCTTAGGCCCCCATGCAAACAGGCGGCGGCGATGCCCCGGCGCTGCAGCTGGGCCACCTGGTCTTGCATCAAGGCCACCAGGGGGGAGATCACCAGCACCAACCCCTGACGCACCAGGGCCGGCAGTTGATAGCAAAGCGATTTACCAGCGCCGGTGGGCAGCACCGCCAGGCAGTCCCGGCCCTCAAGTAGGGCCTCTACCACCTCCCGCTGGCCGGGGCGAAAGCCGTCGTAGCCGAAATGGCTGCTGAGGGCAGCCTGGAGGTGATCCTTCACCGGCGGACCCTACCGGCAACGGGATTAGACCGCCAGGGGCATCGGCGGCGGCTCCAAATGGTCGGCGGCCTCTTCCACCAGCTGGATCCGCAGGCTTTTACCACCGGCCAATTCCCCTAGCGAAACCCGCAGGTTGGTGCCACTGAGCGACTCCAGCCCCTGCAACAGGCTGCGCAAATAGGGGGTGCTGCTGCCGCTTTCGAGCCAGAGCCGTTCGTGCAGGCCCCCCAGCCGCCGCCAACTGGTGTGGAGCTTGAGCACCGCCTGCTCCAGCTGTTGGGCCTGGCCCACCAGATCGGCCACCAAACCCAACACATCAAGGCGCTGGGCCTCCTGCATCGCCTTCTCCAGGTCGATCGATTCATGCTGCAGGGCCCGCACGGCCAGGCCGGCTTCGGCGGCCTTACTGAGCCAGCGGGCGGTGAGGGTCACATCCTTGACCCGTTCCAATTCAGGTTCCTCCCGCAGCACCCGGCGCAGGTCCTCCTGTTGGGCTTCGGGTAACCGCGCCAGTTCCCGCACCAGGGGGGCCACCAGCTTGGGGGGCAGCAGGTTTTGCTGGGTGCGTTCGCGGATTTCGTCTGGCAGCAGCGGACTGGTGGCCGCGGTGAATTCATCGGTGAGCCGTCGCACCTGCTTGCGGGTGATCTGCTGGCCTTCGTTGGCGGCCTCGCTGATCATCTGCTGCACCTCCGGGTCTGCCTGGGAGGTTTCCAGGAAGGCGCGCTTGGAAAAGTTGTTGACACTGGTTTCAGCCAGCAGCCCTTCCCCCACCAGGCTGTCGGCGGATTCCGAGAGCTGAATCAGGCCATAGGCACGGGTCTTGCTGATCTCCCGCTCCCTTAACCACTGCAGAAACCCAGCGCCGCGCCCCTCACCGCCCCGCTTCTCCCGGTCGCGCACCGCACCGAGGATGCGACCCCGCCAGATCTCGGTTTGCAGGTCGAAACGATCACAGAGCTCCCAGGCCTGTTCAAGACGGGCGTGGAACTCGAGGCTGCTGAGGTCGTCCTGCTGGGGATCGGGCAGTTCGAGGTGCAGCACCGGGGGTTCCAGGGAGGGGGAAGCGGCCAAGGAGGAATCAAATCAAAGGGTGCCGCGACGAATCATGACGGGACAGCGCCAACCACGGCCAACTGGCGGTAATTTCATGGCGAAAGACCTGTTCCAGCCCAGCGATGGCGATTTCCCGCGGCGACAAGGTACGCATCAAGCGTCCTGAGTCTTACTGGTTCAATGAAGTGGGCACTGTGGCTTCGGTCGACAGCTCAGGCATCCGCTACCCAGTGGTGGTGCGCTTTGAGAAGGTGAACTACAACGGTTTCTCCGGGGTAGACGGTGGCGTGAACACCAACAACTTCGCCGAAGTCGAGCTCGACCCCGCCTGAGGCGGGTGCCTGAACTCCCAGAGGTTGAAACGGTCCGCCGCGGCCTTGAGCAGCAGGTGGGCCGTTTTTGTGTGGAGCAAGTGGAAGTGCTGCGCAGCCGCGCCGTTGCCGCCCCCCGCGGTGATGGCGCGGCTTTTGCTGCGGCCTTGGTGGGCTGCGCACTGGGCCAGTGGCGCCGGCGCGGCAAGTATCTGATCTGCGGCCTCGAACGCAACGGCAGTGCCGCCGGAGAGCTGGGGGCCCACCTGCGCATGACCGGTCAATTCCAGTGGTTGGCGGCGGCGGAACGGCCCGCCTGTGCCCACACCCGGGTGCGTTTCCATGGGGTAGACCCCGAGGGCACAGGGCGGGAACTGCGTTTTGTAGACCTGCGTTCCTTTGGGGAACTCTGGTGGGTGCCCCCCGGCTGCCCCACGGAAACTGTGATCACCGGCCTGAAGCGCCTGGGCCCCGAACCCTTTGGCGAACAATTCAGCAGCCAGCACCTGCGCCAGAAGCTCAAGGGTTCAGTGCGACCGATCAAAAATGCCCTGCTGGACCAGGGGCTGGTGGCGGGGGTGGGCAACATCTACGCCGATGAATCGCTGTTTATGGCTGGCATCCGCCCCCAAACCCCCAGCGGCCAGCTCAGCGGCGAGCAATTGGAAAAACTGCGGCTTTGCCTGCTGGAGGTGCTGGAAACCAGCATCGGCGCCGGCGGCACCAGCTTCAGCGACTTCCGCGACCTCACCGGCAGCAATGGCAACTACGGCGGGGTGGCCTGGGTATATCGCCGCGGCGGGGAACCCTGCCGCCGCTGCGGCACCCCCCTGCGCCGGGAGAAACTGGGGGGCCGCAGCAGCCACTGGTGCCCCACCTGCCAACCATGAAATCAGAGTTGCTGGCGGTGATGGCCCAGATCCATCAACGGGGCTGGTGTGACGGCACCGGCGGCAACTTCAGCTGTGTGCTCAGCCGTGATCCCTTACGGCTGCTGATGGCCCCCAGTGGCGTGGATAAGGGCAGCGTTGCCCCGGGGGATCTGATCGAAGTGGCTGCCAATGGCGCCGTGGTGGCCGGCCACGGCAAGGCCAGCGCCGAAACGTTGCTGCACCTGGAAATCATTGGCCGCTGTGGCGCCGGGGCGGTGCTGCACACCCACTCCCAGGCCGGCACACTGCTCTCCCAATGGGCCCTACCCCAGGGGGGGCTGAGCTTGGAAGACCTGGAAATGCTCAAGGGTTTGGAGGGCATCAAAAGCCATGCCAGCCGGGTGACCCTGCCGGTGCTGGCCAATGACCAAGACCTGGCCCGGCTCAGTGCCGCCGCCGCCCCGCTGCTAGCCAGCGCCCCCCAGGGGATCCTGATTGCCGGCCATGGGCTCTATGGCTGGGGCCAAGACCTGGCCCAAGCCAAACGCCACCTGGAGATTCTGGAATTTCTGCTGGAACAACGCTGGCGCCAGCTGCTGCTGGAGGGGCTGGGGTTGCTGGGTAAGCAAACCACTAAAAAAATGCCATGACCGTGAGCTTCAAGCAAATCAAAGGCGTGGTGCTCGACATCGAGGGCACCACCTGTCCGGTGGATTTTGTAAGCGGTGAGTTGTTCCCCTACGCCCGCCGGGCCCTGCCCGCCTATCTGGCCGAGCACGGCAACGACCCCGAGCTGGCGCCGCTGCTGGCGGAGGTTAAGCAGGCCATGGCCGCCGAAAGCGCTGGCGGCGCCCCCACGGAACTGGTGGCCTACCTGCAGTGGTTGATCGACCAAGACCGCAAATTCACCCCCCTAAAAGAATTGCAAGGGCTCCTCTGGCGGCAGGGCTATGCCGAGGGGGCCCTCAAGGCCCAGCTATTCAGGGATGTGGTGCCGGCCCTGCGGCGCTGGCACAGCCAGGGATTACTGCTGGCGGTGTACTCCAGTGGCTCGGTGGCAGCCCAACAATTGCTCTATGGCCACAGCAGCGAAGGCGACCTGCGCAGCCTGTTTAGTGGCTGGTTTGACACCCGCCTCGGCCCCAAAAAGGAAAGCCACAGTTACGAAAGATTGGCGGAGGCCCTGGTTACCCCCGCCGCCGAACTGTTGTTTGTGAGTGATGTGGCCGCGGAGCTAAACGCCGCCGCCGCCGCCGGCTTCCAGGTTTGTGGCAGCCAAAGGCCCGGTAATCCCGAACAGTTGGTTGGCCCCTGGCCGGTGCTGGAAAGTTTTGAGGGCTTGGCGCCCCTTGGCTGAGCTGCCTAACTTGCGGGTTGCTGCCGTTTCCCATGGCATTGATCCGCTCCGTGGAACGGCGCACGCGCCCAAACTCGGGGGAACACCGGGTGGTGGCGGCGGCAGAGGCCCTGTTTGAAAAAACGCTGGTGAGCGTTCGCGGCCAGCTGGCCGGGTCTGTGGCCACGCTCGAAAGCAAGCTGCACAACTCTTCGCTCAACTACAGCGAAATCTTCCTGCGGGACAACGTGCCCGTGATGGTTTACCTGCTGCTGCAGGGGCGCTTTGAGCTGGTGCGTCATTTCCTTGATCTTTGCCTTGAACTGCAGAGCCGCAGCTATCGCAACCGCGGCGTATTTCCCACCAGTTTTGTGGAGGAGCAGGGCGAGATCGTGGCCGACTACGGCCAGCGCTCGATCGGTCGGATCAGCTCCGTGGATGCAAGCCTCTGGTGGCCAGTGCTCTGCTGGATCTATGTGCGCGCCAGCGGTGACCGCGCCTATGGGGCCAGTGGGCCGGTGCAGCAGGGAATTCAACTGCTGCTCGACCTGGTGCTTAACCCCACCTTTGATGGCACGCCGGTGCTATTTGTGCCGGATTGCTCCTTCATGATTGATCGCCCCATGGATGTGTGGGGTGCTCCTTTGGAGGTGGAGGCACTGCTATTTGGCAGCCTCAAGAGTTGCTGCCGTCTGATGGAACTGGTGCCGGCCGAACCTGAGGGGGAAAACATAACTCAACAACGGCTGAAACTTACCCGCAGCTGGATCCGCGACCTGCGGGTATTTCTGCTCAAGCATTACTGGGTCACCAGTAAAACCATGCAGGTGCTGCGGCGGCGGCCCACCGAACAATATGGGGAATCCCAATCCCAAAATGAATTCAATGTGCAGCCGGAGGTGATCCCCCATTGGTTGCAGGAATGGCTGGAAAACCGCGGTGGTTATCTGATCGGCAACATGCGCACTGGCCGGCCAGATTTTCGTTTTTACAGCCTGGGAAATTCCCTGGGCTCCCTATTTGGTTTGCTCACTGGACCCCAACAACGGGCCTTGTTTCGTTTGGTAATCCATAACCGCCAACACCTGATGGCGGAAATGCCCATGCGCATCTGTCACCCGCCCATGGAAAGGGAGGAATGGATCAATAAAACCGGCATGGACCGCAAAAACTGGCCCTGGAGTTACCACAACGGCGGCCACTGGCCCAGCCTGCTCTGGCCCCTGGCGGCCGCTGTACTAATGCACAAGCACAACTACCCCAATGATGATGTGCTGCTGGTGGGGCAAACCCGCACGATGCTGGAGGAGTGTTACTGGCAACAGTTAAATCAGTTGCCCAAACAACAATGGGCGGAATACTTTGATGGCCCCACCGGCACCTGGGTGGGCCAACAGGCCCGCACCCATCAAACCTGGACCATCGTTGGCTTTCTGCTGCTGCACCACTTCCTGCGCAAGGCCCCGGAGGATGTGGCCCTGCTAGACCTAGATGCCGACGGCAGCCTAGAACTTTCAGCCAAGAAAAAGCCCGCCTATAGCGGGCCGGAACGTAGAAAAGATTGGCGAGCCTAGGGGCAAAGCCTCAGGTCTATGGCCAGCGGCTCAAAACAAGCCGAGGGTCAGAGACTTATCGATGGGCAGGCAGGCACCGATGCCCAGGTAGATGGTGAACGCAGTACCAAAGAGGAATACTGCCATCGCCACCGGCCGACGGAAGGGATTTTGGAACTTGTTGAAGCTCTCAATGAAGGGCACCAACATCAGCCCCAGGGGAATCATCGTTTGCAGGCCAATGCCCAGCAGTTTGTTTGGCACCACCCGCAGGATCTGGAACACCGGATAGAGGTACCACTCGGGCAGGATTTCCAAGGGGGTGGCAAAGGGATCAGCCTTATCCAGCAGCATCGCCGGATCAAGTACAGCCAAGGCAACGATGCAAGCGATCGTTCCGAGGATCACCACCGGAAAGATGTAAAGCAGATCGTTGGGCCAGGCGGGCTCGCCGTAGTAGTTGTGGCCCATGCCCTTGGCCAGCTTGGCCCGCAGCTTGGGATTGGAAAGATCGGGCGCCTTGAGGATATGCATGGCCGGAGGGGCAAAGGGAAGATAAGTAAGACTTAAAGCGGGCCAGAAATGCCTTGCTTACGGATCATCAGGAAGTGGGTAAGCATGAACACCGCCAGCAACCAGGGCAACACAAAGGTATGCAGGCTGTAGAAGCGGGTGAGGGTGGATTGACCAACACTTTCACCACCGCGCAGCAGCTCAACCATGAAATCGCCCACCACCGGCACCGCCGCAGGCACACCGGAAACGATCTTCACGGCCCAGTAACCCACCTGATCCCAGGGGAGTGAATAGCCGGTTACGCCGAAGGCCACGGTGATCACCGCCATGGTCACCCCGGTGACCCAGGTGAGCTCGCGGGGGCGCTTGAAGCCACCGGTGAGATACACGCGGAACACGTGCAGGATCAGCATCAGCACCATCATGCTGGCGCTCCAACGGTGCACCGAGCGGATCAACCAGCCGAAGCTCACGTCAGTCATCAGGTACTGAACGGAGGTGTAGGCCTCCACCACCGTGGGCTTGTAATAGAAAGTCATCGCAAACCCAGTGGCGAACTGGATCAGGAAGCACACCAGGGTGATGCCACCAAGGCAATAAAAGATATTGACGTGGGGCGGCACGTACTTAGAAGACACATCGTCAACGATGTCCTGGATCTCCAGCCGTTCCTGGAACCAGTCGTAGACCGGGGAAGAATTCGCCATGCAGCGGAGGTGGGTTGCCCGTGAGGGTGGGGTGGCGAGATTCTACCGATAGCTAAGGAACCAACTGTGACCCTGCTCCGCCCCTGGCGAACCCTGCTAACGGCGGTGCTCTGCCTGCTCCTGGGCCTGGGGGCCTGGGGTTTGCCCCCCGCCCAGGCCCTCAGCGATGACCAGGCGCTGGTGGTGGAAGTGTGGCGACTAGTAAACGAAAGCTACGTGGATCCAAGCTTTGGGGCGGTGCCCTGGCGACGGTTACGCCAGAAAGCCCTGGAAAAACCGATCCAAAACCGCAGCGAGGCCTACGACGCCATCGACGCCATGCTCGAGCCCCTGCATGACCCCTACACCCACCTGCTGCGGCCCGATGCCTATGGCGAGCTGGAGGCGGCCACCAAAGGCAGCGTTACCGGGGTGGGGCTGCAGCTGGGGCTCAACCAGGCCAGCGGCCAGGTGCTGGTGATCGCCCCCCTGGAGGATTCCCCCGCCGCTGAGGCCGGCCTCGGTGATGGCACCACCCTGGTGAGCATCAACGGCCAAGCCAGCAGCGAACTGGGCCTTGATGGCAGCGCCGCCCTGCTGCGGGGCAGCCCCGGCAGCAGCGTGCACCTGGAAGTAATCAGCCCCAAGGGGGAGCAACGCAGCCTCGACCTGGAACGCCGGGCCGTGGACCTGCGGCCGGTGCGCAGCCGCCGGCTGCGGCTGGGGGAGCACACGCTGGGCTACCTGCGGATCACCCAGTTCAGTGAGCCGGTACCCGAGGAGGTGCAGGAGGCCCTGGCCGACCTCAAGGCGAAGGGGATCGAAGCCTTGCTGCTCGACCTGCGCAACAACTCCGGGGGCCTGGTCAGCGCTGGCCTAGCGGTGGCCGACGACCTGCTGGCCGGCGAGGTGATCATGGAAACCGAAGACCGCAATGGCATCAATGAACGGCGCCAGTCGAATAGTGAACGCCTCTACGACGGCCCGATGCTCACCCTGGTGAACGGCGGCACGGCCAGCGCCAGCGAAATCCTGGCGGGGGCCCTGCAAGACAACGGCCGTTCCCCCCTGCTGGGGGCCGCCACCTTTGGCAAGGGCGAAATTCAAACGCTGCTGCCCCTGGGCGATGGCAGCGCCCTGGCGGTAACAGTGGCCCGTTACCTCACCCCGGCGGGGCACCCCATCCAGGGCCAGGGCCTAACCCCAGACATTGAGCTCGAGAGCCCAGAAGCCAGCGGCAGTGCCCTAGGCAGTGACGAGGACCCCTGGCTGAAGGCCGCCACCGAACAGCTGGTGCAACAGCTGGTACAACAACAGAGCTGATGACCCGCCGCACCTACCACGACCCCCTGCACGGCGAGATCGTGCTCGACAACGCCGAACCGGCGGAGGCGATGGCGATGGCGCTGATCGATGCGCCCGCCTTCCAACGGCTGCGGCGCATTCGCCAGCTGGGCCCCGCTTTTCTCACCTTCCATGGGGCGGAATCCAGCCGCTTCACCCATTCCCTCGGGGTGTTGCACCTGGCCCGCCGCGCCCTCGGCCACCTGGAAAGGCAGGCGCCGGAACTGGCGGCCCACCGGGGGCTGCTCTACGGGGCCGCCCTGCTCCATGACGTGGGCCATGCCCCGCTGAGCCATTCGGGGGAAGAGATGTTTGGCCTGCGCCACGAGGCTTGGTCGGCGCGGCTAATCCGAGAACGGCCAGACCTGCACGGGCCCCTGGAGGCCTATGCCCCAGGCACTGCCGAGGCGGTGGCCCTGCTGCTGGAAGAGGGGCGTGCGCCCCACCCGGCGATCGCCGCCCTGGTGAGCAGCCAGCTCGACTGTGACCGGCTCGATTACCTGCGCCGCGACAGCTACAGCACCGGCACCGCCTATGGCCAACTAGACCTCGATCGCCTGATCGGCGCCCTCACCCTCGCCCCCGATGGCCAACTGGCCCTGCACCCCCGCGGCCGCACGGCGGTGGAGCACTACCTGGTGGTGCGCAGCTTGATGTACGGCAGCGTGTACAACCACCGGCTCAACATCGTTTGCAATTGGCTGCTCGATCAGATCGTGAGCCAGGCCCGACGCCTGGGCCCCGGCCAGCTGTTTGCCGATCCGGTGCTGGCCCGCTGGCTCTGGCACACCGAGGAGCTCAGCAGCGCTGAATACCTGGCCAACGACGACCTGCGCACCGGTTACCACCTGCTGCGCTGGCGGGAGGAGGGGCCTGCCCCCCTGCAGGAACTGAGCCAAAGGCTGCTGGAGCGCAACCTGCTCCAGGCCACCGACGTGCGCCAGCTCAACAGCGGCCAGCGGCTGGAGGCCCTCGCCCTGGCCCAACGGCTGGCCCGGGCCCAGGGTATGGACCCAGAACTCTGCTGCGGCCTGCGGGAACGGCGCAGCCGCGGCTATCGGCCCTACGTGGGCGGCCTGCGGCTTTGGAATGGCGAGCAACTCCAGGCGCTGGAGCAGGTGTCACCGCTGGTGGCAAGTCTTAGCCAGGCCCAGGAATTGGCCTGGGTGCTGCACCCCCGCGAGGTGCGTCAGCAGCTCAGGCAACAACTGCCGGCAGCAACCCCTCAGCCCTAAGCACCGCCGCCACATCATCGAAATCCTGCCAGCGGTGGTAGGCGATGCCGCGCTGATCTAGCCATTGGCAAAGCGGATCCCGGGCAAACACCAAATCCGCCGCCTCGGCCATGCGCAGGTCGGTGATCGAATCACCAATCACCACCCGGAGGCCCTGGCCATAGCGCTCCAGCACCTCCGCCTTGGCCACCAGCTCCTCGCTGCTGCGGAAGGGGGAGTGAAACTCCAGCCCCTGGTCAGGGTCGGGGTGGGGCTGCACCGTGGCCGCCACCAGCTGCTCCAAGCGATGGCGGTGGGGGCCCAGCACTTTTTCCACCAGGGGCACCAGCCCCCCAGACACCAACACAAAGGGCAAACCGGCCTGGTCTAGGGCATCTAAGAAGGGCAAAAACCCAGGCCGGGGCTCGAATTCAGCCATGTGTTCCACCATCGCCTCCAGGTCTGCGGGGCTGAGGGCGGAGGCGAGGCTGGCCATGGCATCGCGCAGGTTTACTTCGAAATTGAACAGGCGTTCCTTCAGGGGCCACCACACCTGGGGGGCCACGGCAGCGGCCACCGCGTCGAAGGTGTCTTCAGAGGTGACCGTGCCGTCGAAATCACAGAAGATCGTGGCGGCGGGGGGTGCCATCTGTTATTCCCAGGGGGCCCTAGCTTGACCGGTGCTGAGCCGCCCCCATGGTCGCCCGCTTCGACGCAGCACCCGCCAGCGGCTGGCCCCACCGGCTAGAGCTCGGGGCCTACCACAACTCCGAGCATTCCCCCCTGGAAATCGCCCGCCAGGGGTTAGGGGCCGATGGCCCAGCCGGAGCACTGGAGCTCTGGGCCCGCGACTGGCCCCTCAGCCAACGGGACCTAAGCGCCCTGGAATTGCTGCTGCAACAGCGCAATCTGCAGCTGCAAAAACTGATCAGCCAAAACCCCAGCACCCTGGTGGCAGCCACGGCCAGGGGTTGGCCCGTGGAGGCGGAAACCACTGGGGCGCCAAGCCCGCAGCCCCTGGGCAACCGCCCCCTGCAGGTGCAGCGCGGCACCCTGCGGGCGGGGGAACACCTGGAGGTGGAGGGGGCCGTGCTGGTGCTGGGCGATGTGAACCCCGGCGCCCGGGTGAGTGCCAGCGGCGACGTGTTGGTGTGGGGACGGCTGCGGGGCATCGCCCACGCCGGCTGCCGCGGTAACAGCGCCGCCCGGATCGTGGCGCTCCAGCTGCGGCCCCTGCAACTGCGCATCGCCGATGCCGTGGCCCGCGGTCCGGAAGATCTACCCCCCGAAGGACTCACGGAACAGGCGGAACTGCTGGCGGGCGAAATCCAGATCAGCCCCGCCCAGCTGGGGCGAGCCCTCAACGCTGGATGATCCCCACCGCCCCCAAAAGGCCGGCCACCACCATGAAATAAAGGGGCGAGATGCGGGTAAACAACATCAGGGCGCACACCAGCAAAGACACCAGATAGGCCGGCAGGTGGTGGTCGGAGGTGCGCAGCACCGTGACCCCCACGGAAAACAGAATCCCCAAGGTGATCGGCCCCAGGCCCCGCTCAAAGGCCACCCGGATCGGTGCATCCTTGAGCTGACTCCAGCTCAAGGCCGCCATCACCATCACCAGGGTGGAGGGCAACAGCACAGCAATTTCAGCGGCCACCCCGGTGCCCAGGCCCCAGAGCGGCCCATGGGGCCAACCGGCCCCCAAACCCAGCAGGCCCACAATCATCGAACTGGGCCCCGGCGCCGCCTCCGCCAGCGCATAAAGATCCGCAAACTGGCTATTGGTGATCCAGTGGAAGCGATTCACCGCCAGGTGGTGATATTCCTGCAGCAAAGTGTTGCCCCCCCCCAGGGAAAACAACGACAGGCGCAGGAAGGTCCAGATCACCTGGAAGAAAGTATCTAAACCGCTCATGGTTTCGGTTTGGCCTGCCGGGGCCAATAGAGGGCCATGGCGATTGGGCCGCCCACTAAGACCACTGGAATCAGTTGAAGATGGAGAAATTGCAAGCCAATAAAAGTGAGGGCCGCCAGCAGCAAAGCCAGCGGATCTTTCCAGTATTCATCGAGGATTTTGAAGCCCATCGAGAGGGCCATGCCGGCGGCGGCGGCCACCACCCCCGTGAGCACCCGATCAACGGCGGGCAGGGCATGGAACTGGAAATAAACAAAACCCACCAGCATCAAAAGGCTGAAGGGCAGCAACAACATGCCGGCGATCGCCGCCAGCGCCCCCGGCAAGCCCCGGAAGTAGGCGCCGATATAAACCGCCATATTTATCTGATTGGGGCCCGGAAACAGGCGGGCCACGGTGAGACCGGTGAGGAATGATTCGTTAGTCATCCAGCGCCGCTGTTCCACCACGATGCGCTGGCTCCAGGCCGAGAGGCCACCGCCAAAGGCGGAGAGCGCCACCTGCAACATCCCTAAAAACAACTGGCGGCGGCTGGGGGAAGGGCCCAGGGGTGCAGGGGTCATCAATCGTGGATGAAGTGGGGATCTGGGGGCAGCTCGCCTTCTTCGTGGAGAGTTGGATCTAGGGGGTCTGGGGCGTGATATTTCTCCGCCTGTTGCCAGTCGTAGCTAAACAACTCCACACAGCGGGCCACCACTTCGGGGGCATCGGTTTCGATGCCTAATTCCCGGCGCAAATCAAAGGCACTGCGGTCGATATTCATCGAACCGATCTGGGCGGCGCTGCCATCCACAAGGATCAGTTTGGCGTGCAATTTGAGGTGCTTCTGGCGGCGCACCTTTACGCCGAAGCGTTCCAGCACCCGCAGGCTGGAGAAAGTGTCATAGATATCCCAATCGGAGATGCCGTGCTTGCCGCCACAGAGCACCCGCACCTTCACCCCCCGCTCCCGGGCAGAAATCAAGCGATCAAGGATCACCGCATCCACAAATTTGGGGTGCTGCACCCAGAGGGTTCGCTGGGCGCTATCGATGATCCGCGCCATCTGGCCGCGGCTGTGGGCGCTGCTCCACACCAGGCCAACGCTGAGGTCTGGGGCAAAAAATGAACGCTGCCAGTCGGCCTCAAAGCCAGCGATCACCTGATCCACCGCCGCCTGGGCATAGGTGACCACCCCGTAATCACGGGTTTCGGTGAAGTACTTATCGGAGAGGTTGAAGGTGGCAATCAGGGCGGCGCTGTTGTCGAACACGATCGACTTCTCATGGGTCACCGGGAAGGACTCACTGGTCCAGGCCACCTCCATGCCCCAACCCTGGAGCCGGTCAAAGGCCTGATCGTTCCAGCGGTCACCGCCGGAGGTGTGGGGGTTGAGCATCACCCGCACCCGCACCCCCCGCTCCTTGGCCCGCAGCAGGGCGGCCTCAATGGCCTCGGACTGCAGCTTGAATTGCTTTAAACGCAGTTCGCCACTAGCCTGGTCGATCAAGGCGACCACCGCCACAGCGCCGTCGTCGGGCATCACCAGCAGGCGCTGCTGGTGGCCAAGGCTGGTTACACCTGTGGTCATTGGGGCTTCGATTCATTGCACTGACTCTCAGGATGCTCCGGCCGAGGCCGCGCCGCTGTAACTTTCCGACACCGATCCCATCGGCCGTACCCGCCGATGTTCCTGTTTCCGTGACCGCTTCCGCCCCGCGCACGATCTTGATCTGTTCCGGCAAGGGGGGAGTGGGCAAAACCACCCTCACCGCCAACCTCGGCATTGCCCTGGCCTCCCAGGGGGTGCGCACGGCCGTGCTCGATGCCGACTTCGGCCTGCGCAACCTTGACCTGCTGCTCGGCCTGGAAAACCGGATCGTTTTCACGGCCCAGGAGGTGCTGGCCGGCAGCTGCCGCCTCGAGCAGGCGATGGTGAAGCACAAGCAGGAACCCAACCTGGCGCTGCTGCCCGCCGGCAACCCGCGCATGCTCGAGTGGCTCAAGCCCGAAGACATGCAAAAGATCGTGGAGCTGATCAAACCCCATTTCGATGTGGTGTTGATCGATGCCCCGGCCGGCATTGAGGACGGCTTCAAAAACGCCGCCGCCGCCGCCTCAGAGGCGATTGTGGTTACCACCCCGGAGGTGTCGGCGGTGCGTGATGCCGACCGGGTGATCGGCCTGCTGAATGTGCGCAACATCGAGCCGATCCAGCTGGTGCTCAACCGGGTGCGGCCCAAGATGATGGTTAACCAAGAAATGCTGGGGGTGTCTGACGTAACCGACATCCTTGCCCTACCCCTGCTGGGCTTGGTGCTGGAGGACGAGCAGGTGATCGTGAGCACCAACCGCGGTGAACCGCTCACCCTCAACGGCGGCAAGTCTCCGGCGGCGGTGGCCTATCGCAATATCGCCAGGCGCCTGCAGGGGGAAACGATTCCGCTGCCAGACCCCACCCAGCTCAACAGGGGGCTGCGGGCCAAGGTGCGCCAGCTGCTGCAAACGAAAATCTTCTGAGCCGATGACTTTGCGAGACCTAATTGATCGCCTCCTGGGCCGCCAGCAGGCCAGCGGCCCCACCGCAAAACATCGGCTGCAGCTGGTGCTCGCCCATGACCGCAGTGACCTCAACCCTGAGTTACTGCAACGAATGCGCAAGGAAATCCTTGAGGTGGTGAGCAAATACGTGGAGCTCGACCTCGAGGGGGGCGACGTGAGCCTGGAAACCGAAGAACGCACCACGGCGCTGGTGGCCAACCTGCCGATCCGGCGGGTTAAAGACACGGCGCTACAGACCCTGGCCAGCGGGGAATCCTGAGGGTCTGTTTGCCCTGGGCCCTAGGCCCCGCAGCCCTTGGAACCAAACCGCTTCACCCGCGCCCAACGGGGCGTGCTCGATTACCTGCTGCTGGGTTGGAGCAACCGGGAGGTGGCCCGCCAGCTGCAGCTTTCGGTGCGCACGGTGGAAACCCACGTGGAGGCCCTGCTGCGGCGCAGCCGCACCAGAAATAGAACTGCCCTGGTGGCCTGGTGGCTGCAGTCACAGCAGTAAACTGAAGCTACGCCGGCTTAGCTCAGTGGTAGAGCAGCGCTTTTGTAAAGCGAAGGTCATCGGTTCAAATCCGTTAGCCGGCTTCCCAACCTTTGCCCCAGCGGGGCTCACCAACCACCCGTAGGGATGTAAGTGCGCATTGCAGTGTCGGGATCCCACTCCCTAGGCAAATCAACGGTCGTAAATCAATGGGTGGCGGCCCAGCCGAGCTACCTACGGGAGGAGGAGCCCTATCGCGCCCTTGGCCTGCACGGACCCTACGAAATAAAATTTCGTGATTTATCAACTAGGCTGCAAAATGGCATACAACTTTATTACAACATAGGCCGCATTCATCGCTATTCAAACCCAACAGATCAGGTTATCTTTGATCGGTCACCGGTAGATTATATCGCCTATTCACAATACACTGCCAACCAGAGAAGCACAGATATTGATACTGAATTTGTTGAGTCTATGGTTCCTGCTGTAAAAGAGTGCCTAGATCACCTAGACATTCTCGCCTTCGTGCCCAAATCAGACGAATGGCCCGTGGCCATGGAGGAGGATGGCATCAGACCCGTAGATAATGAGTATCGCGATGAAGTGGATAGGATCTTCAAAGAAATCTATCGCGATGGGCGCTTTAATCTGTTGCCAGAGCGGAATGGGCCAAAGCTGATTGAACTGATAGGCTCCCCGCAGCAGCGGTTAGATCAACTGGAGCAGTGTATTATTGAGATTGAAACCAACGAAAGAGGCAGAAAATAAGGGGAACTCAAATCCCACAATTATTTATCAATAACATGCAGAAACGGCTCACAGAGGTTGATTCAAGCGAACCGGACCTACCAAGAATCAATGAATTAGACCTGGTGCGCCTAATACTGGCAACGGCAGTTGTCTGCCAACACGCCACGATCCTTGCCCATGCCCCAATACTGGCACCATTAGGCTCAATCCCTGCGGTGCCAATATTCATCTACCTAAGCGGACTACTGGTAAGCGAAAGCCTAAAGAGATCAAAAAATACCAGCGACTACCTAGGCAAGCGTATAAGGAGAATTCTCCCAGCTTACATAACAATTGTAGTAATTGGCGGCTTGCTGGCGTGGGGCAAAGCAATGCTAGCAAGGGCGCCAGGCACATCAATTCAATCACTAATTAATTATTTCAGCAACAACCTGCTGTTCCTTAATTTTCGCTATCCCTGCGCCTACCCACTTCCCCTAGGCCAAGATCCGAATCTTTGCGCTGTCAACGGCAGCCTATGGAGCATAAAGTATGAATTAGTTTTCTATCTTCTCCTGCCAATACTTATTGGATGTAGCTCCCAGATCAAGGGAAAATTTTTAGCTCGAAGCCTCGGCCTTGGCAGCTGGCTTGCCCTTGGCATCTACTCAAATATGCCTATATACACAACAATAATACTCTGCTTTCTGGCCGGCGTAGGGGTCTCCCACTGGAAAAAGCCTATTCTCAATAATCTAGAGAAATTACCAGCAACCAACCCAAAAATTCGCGCCCTTTGCGCCATAGCAATTACCGGCTTAAGCGGAGCCGGCTTACCACTTTTTCTGACGCTTCCCCTGATTACACTCGTCTCATTTTACCCAACAAAACCGCAGGCCCAAGCCCTAAATATACTAAAATTTGGAGATCTATCCTATGGCATATATCTTATCCACTTTCCAATAATACAGATATTTATCACCAGCCTACCCAGAAACTTCAAGGAAACCGCCTGGTGCTCACTGCTGAGCCTTGCAGCCAGTGCAATTTTAGCCGCACTGCTCTACCAGGGAGTGGAGAAAAGATTCCTTGGAAAATCAAACCACTACGTATGCGGAGGCTAACCTGGTATCAAAGGGCGGCTCTGTCGCCAAATCCAGGAACTCCAGCATGAAAGGACGCTATCGGGTATCATTGCTCATCTTGCTATTAAGCGGAGTTGGCGGCTATCTATACTTTAGCCCTTTCATAAGCCTATACAAACTATATCGGGCAGTATCAGAGCACAACACCAGGGAAATCGAAGCGGGAATTGATTTCCATTCCCTGCGGGAAAACATCAGGCCCCAGGTTAAAGCCAAGGTTAATAAAGAACTAGAAAAATCCCTGGGCGGACAGAATTTCATCTCCTCTGGGCTGGCCGGCCTGGGCATGGCCGTAGCCAATCCCCTGGTAGATCAAAAAGTAGATGAAGCCATAAGCCCTGGGGGTTTACAGGCACTTTTAACAACCCTAGAGCAAGCTAATAATAAAACCAATCTCCAAAACAACCCAAGCCCGCAAGGGCTGCAGCCAGCAATGACCAGCACCATTCAAGAGCTAAAATCACTTAAATTTGGCTACGAAAATATAAATCAATTCCAGATGCAACTGCAAGACCCCAGCAGTAAGCAACCTATTGGCGTTAGCATGCAACGCCAGAACCTGCTGGACTGGAAAGTTGTAGCAGTGCAACTACCGTAACATCGGCCAATTCCCCATTGGGATAAAGGCAATTAGCCTTCGCAAATTGGGGCTAGCAAAAGTAGAAATAGGCCTAAACTTTATGCTATAAACATAGCAGTTAGAACAACCAACCCCATGACCCTCGCCAAACTACTCGCCGGTTTCAGTGCCAGCATCCTGGTGGGCACAGTTGGCCTTAGCAGCCCTAGCCAGGCCCAGGCAAAAATCTATGGTTTTCAATGCCTGAAGGCAGGTCCTGCCAATGCCCCGGCCTATGTGATTGCCCTTGGCAACATGCCCGCCCCGGAGGGGGGCACCGCCTCCAGTTCGGTGAAGGCAGCGCCCTTGGCCGGTTCTAATGCCGTGCCGATTGCCTTGGTTACCGCTGATATAAAGGGCTACCCAGTGGAACTACGTTGCTCCACCATTGCCGCCCGGCTCACCAACTTGGCCCTAGCCACCGGTACCGCTAGCCCCGTGGGCATCATCAACCTCACCGACAATCTGATCGGTGGCACCGTGAAAGCTCAACCGGTGATTGCCATCGGCAGTCTGAGCCCTAGCGATGTGGTGGCCACCCTCGGCAAAGGCGTAGATGCCAAGAAGGCCCTAGGGGTGCTTGATGCCCGGATCGAACGGGTTGCCGCCCGCAAGGCGATAAGCAATGCCCTCAAGGATGGCGACATCATCGAGTTCATTATTTTTAGCGGCAACTGAGAAGCTGGTTGCTGAAAACTATGCGTCGCTGCAAACCCAGCGGCGCTAAAAAATATGCAACGCCGGAGCTAACCCATGATAAAAGTCACAAATTCAACTGGCGGCTTTGATACTGCCTTTGCCCCCCGCTTTGGCCCCCGCTTTGGCCCATTCCTTGGAGTCAGCCTTGGCACCGCCATTGGCATTGGCCTGAGTTTCTTATCGCTTATAAATGGGCCCAGCCCAGCCCTGGCCCAGGCCTGCGGTTGTGCCTGCGCGCAACCAACAGTGGGTTACCTGGGTAGCAATGGTTCTTGCATTTGCCCCTGCGCCACTATTAATACCCCAGCCCTGAATGTGGATACCTTGACCGGACCGGCGGGTCCAGCTAAGCAAGCAGTCGACTGGGACGCCCCCTATTGGGGTACAGACCCAGACTTTGATGGCTTTGGCTGGGGCGGCTGGGGCGGTTGGCCCGGAGACTTCTATTAGGGCCCCGAAATGGGGCCCCCTAGCAACTGGACCTAGATCAGCGCACTGCCACGTCAAGCACCACACCGCCAAGCTTGGAGATGCGCTCCAGCGCTTGATTCATGCGGTTTAGGGGAACACGCATCACGTAGTCGCTGCTGCGAGACACATCAATGTTGCAGAGTGCCGATGCGGTGATGATCGCCACCCGACCACGCTGGGCCCCAACCAAGGCATGGGCCCGCTCGGCGTGGATAGGGCTGCTATCGGCACGGCCGGTGCGCAGATCGGCATCGCTGTACAGGTCGGAACCACTGCTTTGGGTGGCCTTGAAGTAGGAAGTGCCGGAGAAACGGGGGCGGATGCCAGATACGGCCACGGCACGGTTTTGGTGCAGGGCTTGACCCAGTTTGAATTGGGTGCCAGCACCATCACCCTTCACTGAGGCGGCAGCCCCCCGGGCCAGTTGCATCAGCCAGGAGAACTGTTGCCCCTGCAGGCCATTGGAGTAATCCCAGCCATGCAGGAAGGGCACCACATCCGAGCCAAAGCGATCCTGGTATTCATTGCTATCGAGATAGGAATCAATCTCAGCGTCGTAGCCCTGCCCCTGCAGGGTGGTGAAATGCTGCAGCATCTCGGCCTTGTTATGGGGGGCCCGGCCGAGCAGATGCTTGTGATTCAGCTCAATGAAGCGATAGGGATTGCAATTTTCAAAGAAACGAGCCCGATAAAGGCCACTCTTGGCAAGGGTGCGCACAAATTCACGCACATTCAGGTAACCATTACGAAACAACGACTCAGCAGCGCCAAGCCGCTCGCTGTCCATCACATATTGCTGACCCAGCACCTGCTGATAGATCGCCCGGATGATGGAATCGCGATCTTGGGCTGAGGCCGCAGACCAATTCTCCTTATTGCGGTCGTTGGCGAAGCGGTCAATGCCTAGGGCAGGCGCTTGAACGAGGGTCATGGGATTAACAGGCAAGCGGTAGGGGGGATGTCGACACTGGAACGGCAATCTTCACAGGCCTAAAGGTCATAAATCTTTATTGAGATTTATTGCGACGGCCTAGCCGCCCCCGGGCCAACCCTGGGGAGCGCTCGGGGTTTCCTTGGCGGAAACACCAGGATTCCTCGGGGTTTATGCATTTAATGCATAAATCAGCCCCCCCCCCCCCCGCAAACGGGGTAAAAAGTCAAAAGCGCATGATAACTTTACAGGGAATGGGTAATGGTGGTGTCAACCAAGTCTCCATGCCTTCTAGTCCAATAGCTCTACCCCCCCATTAGCCGCTGCCGCATCACCAAGAAATAGCAATGAATTTCAAAACCCCAAAGCGCATTTCCGTTACCATTCCAAATGCCACCTATGAAATGTTGCTGAAGGCCAGCGAAAAACAGGGCCGCTCAATCAGCAACCTGGCAGCCTTCCTACTGGAAAGTTCCCTAAAAAATGATTTAGAAAGCCCCAAAAAAGCCGAGAAAACTAGCAAATAGCAAATCTTTAGGCGTTGGGGCTTGCCAGAGGTGGGGGCACTCCGCTAAAAAGGGTGCTTGGGGGTTGCTAGCTCAGCGGTAGAGCAGTCGGCTCTTAACCGATCGGTCCTCAGTTCGAATCTGAGGCAACCCATCCCCATCCCAACCCAGCTGCCTGAAGCCACAGCCTTAGATGTGCTTTCAAATAGCTAGGCATGTGCCTTCAGCTACTGGGGGTTAGCCACCCTGCTAGCAGAATTAAAGAGTTCTCGGCCCAGGTCGAGTTTGTTGGGTACTTAGGGGTCTTGGCCTAGCCATGGCCCCTTTTTAGTGGGAACTGCTAAGCACATAAGCAAAAAAAGGGCCCCAGAGGGGCCCCAAGCAACAGAAACGCAGATGTTCTAGATCTGAATTGCTAGCTCAGATGAGTGCGTTGATTGCGTAGTCGATATAGTTGTTGGCAATCACACCGGGGTCGCCAGCGATGCCGTGGTTGGCCTTGATGTAGTTCAGGGCTTCCACGTACCAGGAGGGGGAGAGTTCGAAAGCGCGGTTGATCTCGTCGAGACCGGCGATCAGGTAGTCGTCTAGGGGGCCGGTGCCGCCTGCCACCAGGGAGTAGGTGATGTGACGGAGGTAGTAGCCGATGTCACGGGAGCACTTGGCCTTGCCACGGGCATCGTGGGAATAGTTATTCCCCTGGAGCTGGGTGGTGTAGGGGAACTTGGCGTAAACGGCATTGGCGGCGCCATTCACCAGGGCATCGGCGTTGGCGGTGAGAGCCTTGGCGGCGGTAATCGCATTGGCGGCACGCTCGTAGCGACCGAAGGCAGCAACCAGCTCAGAGTTGCTGAGGTAGCGGCCCTGGGAATCAGCGGCGGCTACGGCCTCGGTGAGAGGAGTTTTAGACATGGTTAGGAAGAAGAAATGAAAGGGAACTAACTAGAAACTCTTGCTCAGGAAACGGTTTCTCAGGAAACAGTTTCTCAGGAAACAGTTTCTCAGAAAACGGTTTCTCAGGAAACAGTTTCTCAGGAAACTGCAGCGGCAGCGCGGTCGAAGTAGGTGCCGATTTCGGAGGCCAGGGCCGAGCAGTCACCCTGGGTGATGCCGTTGCGATCGTTGACCAAATCGATGGCGGCTGCCTTGATATTGCGGATGCCTTCAGCCACGGAAGCGCCGGGAACGCCGAGGGCTAGGTAGGTTTCACGCAGACCATTCAGGGCGCGGTCTTCCAACACGGACGCATCACCGAGGTAGACCGCGTAGGTGATGTAACGCAGGATGATGTCTAGGTCGCGCAGGCAGGCGGCAAGACGACGGTGGGTGTAGGCATTACCACCGGGGGCAATCAGAGCAGGCTGTTGCTCGAACAGGGCACGGGCCCCATTGGTGACAAGGGTGGAGGCGTTGGAGGTGATGCGATTTACGGCATCCAAACGCTTGAAGCCACCAGCCACAACACCCGAAAGGGCATCCAGCTGACCGGCATTGAGGAATTCGCCACGGGCATCTGCCTGGGCAACTACCTTAGTAAAGGCGTCAAAAGTCATGGGAAAGGGCTCCTGGTCCCAACGGGGGGGGAATCGAGAGATTGAGAAAAGATGCATAAAATGTGAAGGACCGAGGGTCCAACACCTGCATCTCACCGGTGCAGTCTCACGAGCAGTGCCGTTGCATCAGCTACGAATTTTACAAAGAGTCATCTGCGAAGAGATTTAGGTATTTTCGATTACATCTGAGCCTTATTTAGCGGAGAATTTTGGCCAAAGATCGCGAGCAATAGTCTATTTAAATTCAACTGATGTAATCGAAACCACAGGGGCAAGTAGCTCCCGCCACACCCCGGGGGGCTGGGGCGGGCACGGCAGCTCGAGCCGCTGGGCAAGCTCTGGCGGCTAGGCCGTCGCCTCGGCAAGCTCTGGCGGCCAGGGAGGCTCAAGCAACTCGGCAAATAATCGGCAGCATTCCCGAGGCAGGAGCAGAAAACCCCAGTAGCCAGGCCTATTCTTGGCCTAGCAAACCCCAACTGGTGATGTACAAACATTTGCTGGTGGCGATTGATGGATCCCACCTCTCCGCCGCCGCCGTTCAGGAAGCAATCCAATTTGCCAAGGCAATTGGGGCCCGCATCACATTTTTCAACGCCCTTGAAAATTTCTATGCCACCACCCTTGTGGGGGCTGATGGACTCACCATTGATCCAACCGTAGCGATCAGCCTAGCCAAGGCAAACAAGCTGTTCTCCACGTCAATCCTCGAAAAGGCCAAGGATCTGGCCCAGCAAGCTGGCGTTGTTGCCGAAACAGAAATCTCAGAAAATATTCTGGTCTACGAAGGAATAATTGATGCAGCCCAAAGCCATGGCTGTGATCTGATCTTCATGGCTTCCCATGGACGCAAGGGGCTATCGGCCCTGATGATCGGCAGCGAGACCCAGCGGGTGCTCAACCACAGCACCATTCCCGTGCTCGTTTTCCGCGGAGAACCCAGTAACAAAGCCTGATCGTCCCCGTGCCGGCACCATGGCAGGCATGGCACCATGGCAGGCATGGCGTCATGGCGACACCCCTAGGGCCAGAGTCTCTTGAATTTGACCCTAGTCAGATGACCCTAGTCATTTTCATTAGAGTCGGCGGAGAAGTGTCGCCAAGCTGCCTTTTGGGGTTAAGCCTCACGCAGTTAAGCCTCACGGCTTGCCGCTGCCCGCGGGTTGCGGTCTCACTTAGTGCAACTGCATGCGGGTTACGATCTCACTTAATGCAACTGCATGCGGGTTACGGTCTCACTTAATGCAACTGCATGCGGGTTACGATCTCACTTAGTGCAACTGCATGCGGGCTAAGGTTTCAGGCTGCACGCTTACAGCCGGCGCAAGCTCACATTTAGCTGCTTCAGTGCTTGCAGTTTTTACCCCAGAGCTGATAGCAAAAGCCATCGTCTCGACAATCAACGGCCTTCAGGGCAAATTCATAGCGTTCGGCATATTTTTTCTCAATGATTTCCGAGGGGGCCTCCCCCTTGAATTCCTTAGTGAGCTTGCAAAGCCCTTTTAACTCCGGCGGCAGGGGAACAGCCGGCACTGGGGGAGCGGCCAAAACTGGCGCCATCAAAACTGGCACCATCAAAACTGGCGCAGCCAAAATCGTTGCAAAAGCAAATGCCAGCATTACGCCACCGCCACGGGGCTTGGGTATTTAATTCTGCTCTATACCGCCGCCCCAAAACTGCGGCCAACCACTGCGGTGAGTCCCATGGCTAAGGCCCCCCAAAACAACATACGCACGGCGCCGCGTTTGATTGAGGCGCCACCGGCATAGGCGGAGAGGCCCCCCAGCAGCACCAGGGCCCCAAGGGCAGTACAGGTCACAATCTCAGTAATCGACCCCTTGGGGGCCACCGCAATCGTGAGTAAGGGCACCAGGGCCCCCACCAAAAAACAAAGGGCTGAAGTTAAAGCTGCCTGGATCGGTCGGGCCCGCAGGGTTTCGGTGATGCCCAGTTCATCGCGGGCATGGGCCTCGAGGGCATCGTGGGCGGTGAGTTGCTCGGCCACCTGCTGGGCCAACTCGGGGTCGAGACCGCGCTGGCGATAGATCTGGGCTAACTCCGCCAGTTCGCCGTGGGGGTCGGTGGCCAGTTCGTAGCGTTCCTTGGCTAGGTCTGCCCGCTCAGTATCAAGTTGAGACTGCACGGAAACGTATTCCCCTGCCGCCATCGAAACCGCCCCGGCGACGGTGGCCGCCAAACCCGACAACATGATGTTGTTGACGGAGGCGCCGGAGGCGGCGATGCCCACCACCAGGCTGGCTACGGAAATAGTGCCGTCATTGGCCCCCAACACCGCCGCCCGCAACCAACCGACCCGATGGGAGTTGTGCCGTTCGCCATGGTGACGATCAGAGTGGTGACGATCAGAGTGGTGACGATCAGAGTGGTGACGATCAGAGTGGTGACGATCAGAGTGGTGACGATCGCCATGGCGGTGATCAGAGTGCTGGTGATCGGAGTGCCGCCGATCAGAGGGGCGACTACTTGACGGTTTATTCATCGGCGTTGCAGTAGCACCCCCAGGCCTGTGCAGTTTCCCATTTCTGGCTACAAAGGGACATGCCTACCCAGGGGAACCAATGAACCGTCACCACCAAAAAACCCTGCAGGCCCTGTTTTCCCATCCGCTCCAGCACGGGGTGCGCGCCGCCAAGGTGGAAGCGCTGTTTCGCCAGCTGGGGGCGGAAATTACAAAACTGAGTGACAGCCGCCTACAAATCCGGCTACCCCAGGGGGGTGAAACCTGGATCCACAGCGGCGGCGGCCACCATCCAGACCTCGACAGTGAGGCGGTGATGCGGGTGCGGCATTTTCTACAGGAGGCAGGCATCAGCCCCGCCCATCCAGAAGGGGAAGCAGCTTCAGCGCGGGGGGACCAGAGCCATCGGCTGGTGCTGCATCTAAACCACCACCAAACCGATGTATTCAGTTTTGATGGTGAAGAAGTGGAACAGGCGAGCCTGCGCCCCCATGGCCTCTGGGGCAGCGGCGAAAACCTCAGCCACCGCCACGACCGCGATATCGCCGGCCAGCGCGCCCCGCGGGACAACGAATACCTGGGTCGCATCACTGCTGCCCTGGCCAAGGCAGACGCCGTGCTGCTGCTGGGCCATGGCAGCGGCGAAAGTGACATGCGCCAGGTGTTACTGCACTACCTGGAAAACCACCATCGGGAACTGCTCGATCGCATCGTGGGCATTGAAACCCTCAACGATGATGGCCTCACTGACGGTGAGTTATTGGCCCTGGCCCGCGAGCACTTCGGCAATCTGCCCCATCGTCGGCCGATCAGGACCCCCGGCCAGGAGGTACGAGCAATCTGAAGGCCGGATCCTCACTGCCGAGCAGCTGATCCCAAAAGGTGAAATACAAACCAAAATTCCGCTGCGGATTTAGGTGATGCAGGGAATGGTGGGCGGGCCCTATGAACCAGCGGCCAAACCAATGGTGGGGAAAGCTGGCCGGCAAGCACTCCAAACCAAGGTGATTGACCACGGCCCACACGGTCATGGTGATCCCAATCGCCAGCAGAGTTACCAAATGCAAAGGAATCACAAAAACGATCACCGCCAGGAATAGGGCCTGGGCAAAGGCTTCTGGCAGGTCGAAGGCAAAGGAGGTCCAGGGGGTGGGCCTGCGGCTGAGGTGATGGCCCCGGTGGCACCAGCGATAGAGCCGCCGCTGGTGAAACAAGCGATGCAGGAAATAAAAGTAGCTGTCTTGGAGCAGCAACACCGCCCCATAGCTAGCGAGGGGATACCAGAGGCCATGGCGCTGAAGATCTGGATAGATCCGGGTGAAACCATGGTTGGCGGCCAGCAGGATCAGGGCAGCGGCCAGGGCAAACACCGCCGTTGCCCCCACAGACAACCAGATATCTCGTTTGATCGCAGAGCTTGGGGCGCCATGGTTTGGCCTGGCATAAAGAATCCAGTAGGAGCCCCCAGCCACCAGCAGGTAACGGCTCAGCAGCAGGGCAAACAACATCAAAACCGAGAGGAGCAGCCCAGGGATGGTCATCGCCGGATTGCAAACGGAGGTTGCTTCATGGCTGTGTTCTAGGCGGGCTGGTGCGCTTTGCGTTGCAAAGAGGCGCTGTAATTTTGCGACCACCCCCAGGGTTGGAGTTGCTGGTTTGCCTAGACAAGGGCGGATCTAGTGATACATTGAGGCGAATCTTTCTTCCAGAAGCATGCTCACCGGACAAGACCTCCTTGCCAAGGTCAAGGAATTCAGCGACGGTTCCAAGTCTGACCTGGTGAAAGCTTGCGGCTACGTAAGCACCAAGAAAGACGGCAGTGATCGTCTGAACTTCACCGCTTTCTATGAAGCGCTGTTGGAAGCCAAGGGCGTTGAAATTGGTGGCACCAGCGTTGGCAAAGGCGGCCGCAAGCTGAGCTACACCGCCACCGTGCAGGGCAACGGCAACCTGCTGATCGGCAAGGCCTACACCGCCATGCTGAATCTGCAACCCGGCGATGAGTTTGAAATCAAGCTCGGCCGCAAGCAAATCCGGCTTGTGCCCGTGGGCGGTAGCGACGAAGATGGCGAAGATTGATCATCGGCTTCTAGCCCCCTGACACCCTTCGGCACTCCCTACGGTCACGACATCCTTGTGCTCCGTCCCCTGAGCGATCTGGAGACGGAGCTGGCTGTGGTGGCCTTGCAGGCCCACAGCGCAGTGGTGGCAGACCTTTCCCAGCTGGAGCCAGCCCAGGCCCAGCGGTTTGTTGATTTTGTTTCAGGGGCGTTGTTCGCCCTTGATGGGGAGGCCCGACGCATCAGCGATCGGGTCTTTCTTTTTGCCCCCAGTGCCATCCACATCAGTTCCTAAGCCAACTAGCTCCTTAGCTGCCTGGGGGGCAAAGGGGGCCAAATTGCCCAAGATGGCTGGATTCATCAGCTTGAGGCCCTTCTTACGAAACAGATGCAAGCAGGCATCCACGGCCAAAGGGTCATAGATAGTGCCCTTGCCGGCCTCAATGCAGTCGAGGGCTGCCTCTAGCCCAAGCGAGAAGCGATAGGGCCGATCGGTGGCCATCGCCTCCACCGTGTCTGCCACCGCCAGAATCCGCCCCCCCAGGCTGATCTGATCCCCCTTTAGCTGGTTGGGATAACCACTGCCATCAAGCCGTTCGTGGTGTTGAAGCAACATCTCCGCCACCGGCCAGGGGAAACTGATTTTCTCAACCACTTCATAGCCATGCTGCACATGGGTGCGCAGCAGGTCATATTCCTGGGGCTTTAGGGCGGTGGGTTTGGTGAGGATTTCGGCGGGTATCGCAAACTTGCCGATGTCATGGATCAGGGCGGTGACCCTGATGCCTTCAATCTCCTTATCTTCTAGGCCCAGCTCCGTGGCGATGGCCACAGCCAAATACGCCACCCGGGCCTGGTGGCCGGCGGTGTAAGGATCTCGCGTCTCACTAAGACTCACCAGTGCCATAACCATCTGCTGCATGCTCTGCAACAGTTGATCCTGGCGTTGGTGGGCAAGGCGTTCGGCCTGCTTGCGGTCGGAGATGTCTCGAATGTTGCACTGGATAACCTTCTGATCGCCCACCAGGTACACATTGCTTACAAACTCCACCTCCTTGAGGTTGCCGTCGCGGGCTTGCAGGGGTAGATCCTCGTAACGCACGTAACCCTGGGATTGCAGTTCTGCGTAGATATCAATTGCCTTTTGCTTATCAACAAAGGCGCCGATCTCCCACAGCTGCTTGCCGATCAGCTGCTCGGGGGGCAAGCCCAGCACTTGGCCGATGTAAGGATTTGCCATGGTGATCTGGCCACTGCACCATTCCAGAATCAAGATGCCATCTTGGGCGTTCATGGCCAGCATCCGATAGCTAAGTTCTGAATTGACCAGGGCCTGCTCAGCGCGATGGATTTCCGTGAGATCAGCCACAATCAAACAACGCATCACCCCCTCAGGGGTATCCATGGTGTTTACCGAAGCGAGCACAGCCAAAGCACTGCCATCGGCCCGATGTAACTCTAAAACTTTACTGTTGCTTTCCCCAGGTGGTTGCGAAAGCAATTGCGAGAGTTGCTGCTGCTGGTCTGCAGCCACCAGCAAGTTGCAGGCACGGCCAATCAAGGCTTCACTCTTGCAACCTAGCAACTGGGTTAAACGTGTGTTTACAAATAGAATCAAGCCCGTGGCCGAAATCATTACCGCCCCTTCCCCCATTCCCTCCACAATCAAGCGATAGTTACGATCGGCCGTGCTACTGCTGTAGATCTGATTTTCAGCACCATCCCCCACCACCACGGAATCCAGTTCACCGCTAGTAATCGCCCGCAGCAATTCCTGGAGTTCTGCCACCTCGGTGCGCAATTGTTCCAGCTCCGGGGCCTGAGGTGGGAGAGAAGATTCAGTCACAAATTGTCTACCTTGCTGGCTATTTGTGGCGAGGGGGGGGGGGGGGCAGAAGATCCAACGCCACCTTCACCCGATGTTCACTGGCCAGATCGCCAATAATCTGACGCAACGGTGGCGGCAGGTGCTTAACAAGGGTTGGTATTGCCAGAATACGATCCTTTTGCAGGGCCTCGGGGTGGAGGCGGATATCCACCACCTTGAGATCCACTCGACCCTTCAATTCGCGATCGCAAATGCCCTGGACTGTGGCCAAGGCGGCGCTGGAACGGTGGGAGGCACCGCTGATATAAAGCGTCAACAGATAACGCTGCTTAGAATGCTCGTCGCCATTCTCATTGCAATTGGTTGGCTCAGTATTAATGGTCATTGGAATTCACCTCGATGCTGGGAGCGAAGCAAAGTTTGTCTCTCCAGAACAAGCTTGGCCTCCTCTAACTCAGAGGTGATCAATTCAAGCTCGGTCGAGTCGTCCTCGAGTTGCTGTCTAAGAAAATCGATTTTGTTCTCAATCTCCCTGCGATTCCTTTGCGCAACACGCTGCTTGCTCTTGATTTCATTCATATCATGAAGCTTAAGACGCTCCTGCCTGTCTTGATAGGCGCTGCGGGCGGAGCCGGTGAGCACACCGTCTGTGCCAATCACCACATCCACTAATTCTGGCCCATTACTGGTGAGCTTAAACTCGCGCACTTGATTTGAATGATTGATCCCCCTAGCCTTGACAATGGTAAGCAAACGGTTGCGTTCACCATCGCCTTCAGTGTTCCTAACTAGTATCCAAGTATCAATGATTGACGATATACCTACGACACTTTCCTTAAAGTTGTTACCATGGGAAAGAGCACTCAAAACCACAGTGATTCCGTGGCTTCTGAGCAGATCAATCACCCGAACAGCAATTGAGTTAACTTCCGTTTCACTGCCAACATGGATCAGGCTACTAATACTATCAATGGCAACTAAAGTGGGCTTGAAATTTAAAACCATCTGCTCAAGGGTGCCAATTCTCTCTTCCACTCCAGTAGCAGTAGTACGTTCACACCAAATATTCAGCAAGCCAAGATCAATCCAGCACTTCAGATCAATCGCCACCGAGGCCATGTCACGAACCAGCTGATCGGGGCATTCCTCGGTGGAAACAAGCAACACCCTTTCGCCGCGCCGGGCAACCTCACATACAATGCTGCAAACCACAGTGGTTTTTCCTGTGCCGGTGTAACCAGAGATCAACAGGCTGGAATGTCGATAGATTCCACCATCAAGCATCTCATCAAGCTGGGGTATGCCAGTTGATATCCTTTCGCTGCCTGCAACATAGTTGAGCATCACCGCCGTGATCGGCCTCACACTAAAACCCCTGCTGGAGATAATGAAGGGGAACTCGTTGGTGCTGTGGGCGGAACCTCGATATTTCACCAGCCGCAGCCGCCTGGTGCAGATCTCATTCTCTAGCCGTTGATCCAGCAAGATAACGCAATCAGATACATATTCCTCCACGCCATAACGGGAAAGTTCCCCCTGGAGCCCCCGTTCACCGATCACCACAGAAGTTAGCCCTCGATCGTTAAGCCAATCAAATAGGCGCAGTAGTTCAGCCCGAACAATTGGCGAATTGCCATAGCTAGATAGCAGTGATTCGATCGAATCCAGCACCACCCGCTTGGCGCCCACAGCATTGATTGCCTGGTCTAGGCGCAGGAATAAACCTTCAAGCTCAAAGTCGCCAACCGTAACCACCTCAGCGGGGTAGATGCGGCAGGATTCGATCACAAGCTGCTTATTGTTGATCAGTTCCGGTAGGTTGAAACCGAGGCCGCACACGTCTTGACTGATGGTGAGACTTGATTCCTCAAAACTCATCAGCACCCCTGGTTCTGAAAACCTAAGGGCTCCCTGCACCAGGAACTCAATGCCAAAGATTGTTTTGCCACAGCCTGAGCCACCACTCACCAGGGTGCAGCGGCCCCGCGGCAAGCCACCGCCACTAATATCATCAAAGCCATCGATACCGGTGGGAGCCTTCTCCAGAAGGTACTCAGCCATATCAAACGGCCCAGTTGATTCGCCCAGGGGGGATTGCATTTGCCAAGACCCAGGCTTGAATGCACTAAATCTAAGCAGCTGTAGCGCCACCAGAGTGCTCCTAAGTGCTACGAATAAGCGGCAGCTGGCAGCCGTATAAAGATTGGGGGAGAAAACAGAAAAATAAAAGGTTTAGCTATTGATAAACTTGCTAAAACTGCAAACCAGCTAGCTATTGCCATGGCACAGCCAAAGTTCAGGCATGTATACGCTGCTCTGGGGCTGAAGGCGGTGGCGGCGGTGGAGGAATTTGGATTACCTGGTTGCGGCCCTCCCGCTTGGCTTCAAACATCGCCATATCAGCGCGGGCGATAATCGCATCTATGGGCTCATCTCTTTGGGCCAGGGTCGCGCCAATGCTGATGGTGATATTGATCTGGCCGGCATCGCTGGGGAACGGGGCTTCGATAGCCAGGCGGATTTTTTCAGCGATGGCTACGGCATTGTCTAGATCCTGTACCCCATAGAGTAATACCAGCATTTCATCGCCCCCCACCCTGGCGGAGTTATTGGTTTACAGTCTGAAATTGCCTTTAATTTAACTGCATAGACCGGCAGATCATCGCCATGGATGAATTCACTCGGATTTCGACCAATACAGTCCTCTGGCAGCCAGCCAAGCATTGGCATGACTGAGGGGGAGATCCAGATGATCATGTCCTCCCGCAGACGAACCACCACATCAGAGGTATTTTGCGCCAATAATCGATAGTGCATTTCAGAGAGATGGATTTGCCTTTCCTTTTCCTGATTCAGTCCGGCTAGTTTTATCGAAATCAACATCACAGTTATTAGTACGATAAGACGCATCCAATAATCCAAGGAACCGACCGCCAACCACTGCGCCCCTGAGATTGTGGCTAATACAAGGGTCATTGTCCCAATTACAAGTTCCTGCTTGGCAGTAGCAAAGCTCACCGCCAGCACCAACGGTATCCAATAGAAGGGCAATAAAATAATTTCCGAAGGCAGGATCCAATCAATTATAAAAATAACCAATAGAACTGCTATCACCAGCCTGAAGCGATTATCAGACATATCCGATAAATAGTGCTTGAGCCAAGAGATCATGCTGGGGTGCTTTTTTTTTGGGGGGGGGGGGGGGGGGTAAACAGTCCACAACCCAGCTCTAATTTTTAAATGATAAGCGGCTTTAGTGCCGCTTGGGCAGCTCAAAATGATGCAAATTTGCTGCTCTTAGTAATGATTGACAACCCCCAAGTCTCGATAAAAATGCTTCTTCATCGCCTCCGCCGCGCTTATGTAGGCCAGCAGGATCATGGCCAGCAGCAGCAGAAACAGTGGGGGCAACGGCACAAAACCAAATAATGCCCCCAATGGTGTCCAGGGCAACACCAGGGTGCCGCCTACCACCGCCAGGGTGGCCAGCAGCAGCGGCCGCGAAGGGGCACTGCGAAACATCGGCCCCCGGGTGCGCACCACCAGCACAATCGAAGCAGCAGACACCACCGATTCAATAAACCAGCCGGTGCGGAAGTGGGCGGCATCACAGTGCAGCACCCACAACAACACCGCAAAAGTGAGGTAGTCAAACACCGAACTAACCAGGCCAAACAGCAACATGAAGCGGCGAATGAAGGGGATGCTCCAGCGACGGGGCTGTTCAATCCAATCGGCATCTACCCGGTCGGTGGCGATCGTCATCTCCGGCAGATCCGTGAGCAGATTGGTGAGCAGGATCTGCTTGGGCAGCAACGGCAAAAAGGGCAGCAACAGCGAGGCACCGGCCATCGAAAACATATTGCCAAAATTGGCACTGCTGGCCATAAATACATACTTGAGCGTATTGGCAAAAGTGCGACGACCCTCACGGATACCGGCGGCTAGCACCCCCAGATCTGGCTCCAGCAACACAATATCGGCCGCCTCCTTGGCCACATCCACGGCCCCCTGCACCGAGAGGCTCACATCGGCGGCATGCAAGGCCGGGGCATCATTGATGCCATCACCCATGTAACCCACCACATGGCCCGCCCGCCGCAGGGCCCGGATCAGGCGTTCCTTTTGATTGGGTTCCACCTCGGCAAAGATGTCGCATTGCTGGGCCCGCAGGGGCAGGGCATCATCACTTAATTTCAAAAGCTCCGAGCCAGTGATTAGCTGCGGATTAGCAAGGCCCACCTCCGCACCAATGCGGGCCGCCACCCGGGCGTTATCGCCGGTTATCAACTTCAAACGCACCCCAAGGCCGGCCAATTCCCGCACGGTGGCATCAATGGCCGGCTTGAGCGGATCACTGAGGGCCAGCAAGCCCATAAAGGTGAGGTTCTGTTCACTCTGGCGATCAAGCTGATGGGCAGTTGCTGCCCCACTCCCTTGGGGCCAGCTGCCCATGGCCACCCCCAGCAGCCGATAGCCCTGGTCACTGAGGCTTTGGTAGCTGTGCTCAATGCTGCTGCGCAATTGGGCCAGCGGCACCAGCTCGCCCGTGGCCAGTTCCGCCTGGCTACACACCTCCAACACCTTTGCCAGGGCCCCCTTGGTGATCAGCAACGGCTGCATTGCCCCCGGTGGCAACGCCAAAATGCTCTGGCGTTTACGGATAAAATCAAAGGGCAATTCATCGAGCTTCTGCCAACCCTCCAGGTTTTGGCCCAGGGCCCGCAGGGCGGTATCAATCGGATTATTAAAGCCAGTTTCAAAGCCCGCATTTACCGCCGCATAAAACAACACCCGTTCACTGGGGCTACCATCGGCGGCCAGGGCCTGGTGCAACTCTGCCCGGCCCTCGGTGAGCGTGCCAGTTTTATCGGCACAAAGCACATCCATGCTGCCAAAATTCTCAATCGCCGCCAGCCGCTTCACAATCACCCGCCGCCGGGCCATATTCTTTGCGCCCCGGGCCAGGTTCACGCTGATAATTGCCGGCAAGAGTTGGGGGGTGAGCCCCACGCCAAGGGCCAGGGCAAATAGAAACGAATCCGCCACCGGCCGCTGCAAATACACGTTGAAAGCAAAGATCGCCACGATCAAAGTGAGTGTTACCTCCAGCAGCAAGTAACCAAAACGCCGCACCCCCCGTTCAAAATCAGTTTCCCCCCTGCGCAGCCGCAGCTGGGCGGCGATCGCCCCATAGCTGGTGGCGGCACCGGTGTGCACCACCAAAGCCAGGCCGGTGCCACTCACCACATGGCTTCCCAGGTGCAACACATTGCTGCGGGCTGCCAGGGCACTGACGGCCGCCACCGGCGCCAGCGCCTTGGATACCGGAAAACTCTCACCACTGAGGGCCGCTTCATCTAGGCAGAGGTCCCGTTCCTCCAGCAGACGGCAATCGGCGGGGATCCCAGCGCCAGCCGCCAGCAACACCACATCGCCAGGTACCAAATCCGGCAAGGGCAAATTCAGCTCAACGCCATCTCGCAACACCCGACATTCCAACGCCACCGTTTTCAACAGCTGTTGCACCGCCCGGGCCGCCCCCCGCTCCTGCCAGAACCCCAGCAGCCCACTAAGCAGCACAATCACCAAAATGATCAAGCCATCAATGGGCGAATCAAGCGCAAAGGAAAGTAGTGCCGCCGCCAACAGGATCAAAATGATCGGACTATTGAACTGACGCAACAACAGGCCCCATTCGCTGCTGCCAAAGCGACCACCAGCACGGCCGGCGAGACTATTGGGACCAAACTGGTTGAGTCGGACGGCCGCCTCGGCGCTGCTCAGCCCCTTCTCGGGATTCTGACCAGCCAGCTGCAACTGTTCGCACAACTGGGCTAGGGGCCAGCTCCAGTAGGGGTCGGTGGGGGAAAGGCTCATATTCGACGTTAATGGGACCAATCCAGTTCGGCTTTCCCTGGCAAGACTGTTAAAGACCCCTCGCTGGAATACCCAAATTGCAGCGGCGGGTTGGCTCGGTTAGTTCGGTTGGCTCAGTTGGCTCGGTTGGCTCAGTTCGGCTGGCTCAGCTCGGTTGCCCCCTGGCTGAGGCAGGCAGTCTCCAGCAGCTCTCTCTTGAATCTGACCCTAGTCATCTGACCCTGGTCATTTTCTTTAGAGTGAGCGGAATGGTGGTTGGCCGGCCCGGCGGAGTTGGGTGGGGCGCGGAGTTGGGCAGAGCGGAGGGGAGTTGGGCAGAGCGGAGCCGAGTTGAGCAGGGCAGAGCGGGGCAGTTGCGAAATTTTGAGGCCCCTCTAGGAACCAGCAAGTAGTAACCAGCCAGTAGTAACCAGCAAATAGAAATCAGCCTGCGCCATGGCTCTGCTCGAACCCACCAATCTGCTGTTGCTGGGTTGTGCCCTGATCTATCTGCTGATCGGCGACCCCACCGACGGCATTGTGCTGCTGGGTTTTGTGCTGGGCATCAGCCTGCTGGATGCAGTGCAACAACAGCGCAGCAACCGCGCCCTGGCGGAGCTAGCCAGACTTTCCGCCCCGCGGGCCCATGTGCGGCGGGCCGGCCAAGACCTGGAACTGGCCGCTGATCAAGTACTAATTGGTGATTTATTGCGGCTGGAGGAAGGCGATCGCCTGGCGGCAGATGCCGAATTTAAAGAGGGTTTAGCGCTGCAACTGGATGAGTCGCTGCTCACCGGTGAGTCTTTACCGGTGGGCAAACAAACTCCCGGTGAACTGTTGCTAGCTGGTTCCCTAGTGGCCAGTGGTCGCGGCTGGGCCAGCGTGGTGGCCGTGGGCGCCGACACCCAGCTGGGCAAGCTCGGTAAAAGCTTGGCCACTGTGCAGCCGCCGCCCACCCGGCTGCAACGCCAAACCCGACGGATCACCGGTCAGCTCAGCATCGCTGCCCTCGGGCTCTGTGCTGCCCTGGCCGTGGGGCAGGGGCTGTTTACTGGCCAATGGGCCGAAGCCCTGCTGGCCGCCCTGGCCCTCGCCTTGGCGCTGCTGCCCAACGAAATCCCGGTGGTGCTGGCCCTGTTTCTGGCCCTGGGGGCGTTGCGACTGGCCCGGATCGGCGTACTGGCCCGCTGGCCCGCCGCGGTGGAAAGCCTCGGCAGCGCCACCGTTTTGGCCGTGGATAAAACCGGCACCCTCACCCAAAACCAGATGGCGGTGCAGCAACTGCTCACCTGGCCGGATCAATGCCACTGGCAAGCCAAACAAGCCCTCGATGAACCGTTTCACCAACTAATGGAGTTGGCGGTGTTGGCCAGTCGTCGGGATCCCGTGGATGCCATGGAGCAGGCGATTCTCCAGCTCGCCCTCGGTGAACTGCAAGGCAGCGAACACCTGCACCCGGAATGGCCCCTGGCCCACGACTATCCCCTGCAGGCCGATCTGTTGGTGATGTCTCGACTTTGGAGTGATGACCAGGGCCAGCGTCACCTGGCCGCCAAGGGGGCCCCAGAAGCAATCAGCGATCTCTGCCACCTCGACCCCCGCCGGGCCCAGGCCCTACGGGCCGCCAGCGATTACCTCGCCGGCCAGGGGCTGCGGGTGCTGGCGGTGGCCCAGGGGCTGGAGGGCCTACCACTACACGAAAACCCCCAGGGGCTGGGCGCTGGGGAGCCCCCAGAGGATCTGCACAGTTTTCTATTTCAACCGGTGGGTCTGATCGGCCTCGCCGATCCCCTGCGGCCCGATGTGCCCACAGCAATCGCCACGGCCCGGGCGGCCGGGGTGCGGGTGGTGATGATCACCGGTGATGGACCGGTGACCGCCCGTTCAATCGCCACCCAGGCGGGACTGCCCGTTGGTGAGGTGCTTTGTGGCAGTGAGCTGATGGGCTTAGGGGGGCCGGCCCTGGCGGCAAAGGTGCAGCAGGTGTGTGTGTTTGCCCGGGTGATGCCCGAGCAGAAGTTGCAGTTGGTGCGGGCGTTGCAGGCGGCCGGTGAGGTGGTGGCGATGACCGGTGACGGGGTGAACGACGGCGCAGCGCTCAAGGCCGCCGACATCGGCGTGGCCATGGGTAAGCGCGGCTGCGCCGTGGCGCGGGAGGCCGCCGACCTGGTGCTGCTCAACGACAACTTTGCCGATCTGGTGCAAGCCCTGGCCCTGGGACGCCGCATCGATGCCAACCTGCACCGCGGCCTCGAATACACCCTGGCGATTCATCTACCGATCGCCGCCCTAAGCCTGTTGCCCCTGCTCTGGCCCGGGCTGGGCCTGTTGTTATTGCCAGTGCACATAGCTGTGTTGCACCTGGTGATTGATCCCGCCTGCACCGTGGTTTTTGAAGCGGAACCGGCCAGGGCGGGGTTGATGCAGCAAATGCCACGGCCCCCGGAGGCACCGCTATTTGATCGGGCCACCTGGCGGCGGGCCCTGGGCCAGGGGGCTGCCCTCAGCCTGGTGGTGTTGCTGTTGGCCCTCTGGCCCCAAATCCCCCTAGAGATCAAACGCAGTCAATTGTTTGCGGTGTTATTGCTCTGCAGTGGCGGCCTGGTGTGGCTAAACCGTTCCGTTAGCAGCTGGAATGCCGCCTTCGGCGCCGGCCTCGGCCTGGGGCTATGGCTATTGCTGGAAGCGATCGAACCCCTGCGCAGGCTTTTGGGGCTGGTGTCCCTATCAGCGCCGGAGCTGGGGCTGAGCGGTGTTGCGGCCCTAGGGGCCCTAGCCCTGGCCGCCCTGACCATGCCCCGCCAAAAAGCTGTCGCTAAGGGAAGGGAAGTGGGCCAGGGGATCCGCTGAACAATCCAGCTGGCCAGCATCAGCCTGACCGCGCAGGTATCCCGCTAGAAACCACATGCGGCAGGTCACGTCCCCCTGGGCAAGCAGATTCCAAAACTGTTGTCTGTCATGTTCCTCGTTCCATTCCCAAGGGCGCGATCCTGCCTCAGCCATCAACAAGCTGCAAAATAAAATACAAGCATGCGACAAGCGGGCGCCCAAGGGGGGCTGGGGCAGCAGATCTGAGGCAGGCCGAAGCAAGTTGCATCAAAAGAGAGTCAATATCAGCAGCCAGCAGTTGGGGGAAAAACAGTAAAATCAAACAATTAAACGCCTACAAGCCTGTGGTGCCGCCCATAGCAACTGCAGTGCCAAAGATCACCGCAAGTCTTAGTAGCAGCTTAAACCTGGGCCAATCAAGGGCTAGCCAAGTACTAACTACCCTAGTTGGAATTTGCCTCGCTGCCCTTGGCCTTGCCGCCGCAAGTTCAGAAAGGAAAGAAGCAAAGCAGCCAGATAGCAGCAGCAACAGTGAAATGAAACTTATGGCAAAACGTTGGGAGTTCATCAGCCAATCTACCAACCTAGGCCTATACGACATAAACAATGAAAAGGGAGAAACCTTCTACTCAATCGGCTATTTACACAACCTAGGCTATAAACTTGGCGAATGGAGTGATAGCCCAACAGAATGGTCTAACCGCATCCACCCAGACGACAAAAAAGCAGTACTGGAGGAGCTGGAAAAAATCTGGGGACAGGAAAAACCCTCAATATCGATAGATTATCGCATGCAACATAAGGATGGGTCTTACCACTGGATTCATGATCAAGGCAAAACAGTGGAATGGGACGACAAAGGAAAGCCCATCCGCATGATCGGCACCCACCTAGACATCAGCCCAAGCAAGACAAACGAAGAAGAACTTAAATGGCTAGCCAACACTGATTCACTCACAGGCCTAGCCAACCGAAAGCAAGCATTTGAAAGAATTAGACGAATAAAAAATCAACTCCGGCGCACTGGCACCCGCTCAGCCCTACTTTTCTGCGACCTGGATAATTTCAAATCGATCAACGACACCTACAACCACAGGGTGGGAGACGAGGTGCTCTGTGCCGTGGCGGAACGCATCCAAACTTGCTTGCGTAATGGTGACCTAGCGGCCCGCTTTGGTGGGGACGAGATACTGGTTTTCCTTGAGGGGGTACAAGACGAAGCCAATGCCCAGGGCCTAGCCCGCAAACTCATAAAAACGATAGCCGAACCAATCCAAACCACCGCAGGACCAGTGAGCACAAGCATGAGCATCGGCCTAACCCTGGTGCGCGAAGAGGAAAGCGTGGATGAACTGGTGGATCGCGCCGATGCAGCCATGTATGAGGCCAAACGGAACGGCCGCAATCAGGTGATCTGCCGTTAAGGAAGCAGTGGCGCCGCAGTGGCGCCGCAAATTCTGGCAGGAGCACAGCATTTCCGGCGTGGATGAGTATTAGTAATTACATAGACCAAGCCAAGGAAAGTGTGAGACACCTCCGTGAAGCCGAAACGCTGCAGATGCTGGTTCCAGCGTCCCTAGGGGAGCAGCTGACTGACCTAGCCCAGGGGATCAGGCAGAAGTACGCCAGAACCAAGGCACTGGTACGGGAATTCTGGGATCATTCGTTTTTCAGGAATCTCGGCAAGATCGATTGGCTTCAATACCAATTGACACCGATCCTGGTGGCTTCAGTACTGATAAATATACTAGAACTGGCTTCTCCCCTATACATAAATCTCATCTACACATCAGTATTACCGAGTGGATCTACGGAAAGCCTGGCGCTCCTAACCATCGGCGTAGTGGTGTTAATGCTGATAGCTGGCTGGCTTAAGGCAATGCGCCTAGAACTAACCGGTGGTGATGGGGCCCGCATCGAACACCGGCGCCGCTTAGAGGCCCTCAGTCACTTCACCGAACTACAGCTAAAGGATGTGCAGAAAAGCACCCCCAGCAGCCATCTAGAACGCTTCAACAGCATCAATCTACTTAGGGATGAAAGTGCCCTACAGGCGATCACCACCGCCATAGACCTAGTTTTCTCGCTGCTATTTGTTTTAGTTCTATTTATGATAGGCGGCAGCCTTGGCATAATTGCCCTGGTGGCCATTGGCATCTACTTCCTGCGGGCACTCCATTACGCCAGAAGTTTTGAAATATTCAGCAAACGCCGAGACCGCTTAGAGCTGGAAAGAATAAATTATCAATCCCAACTAATGGCAGCTGTCGATAAAATAAAAGCGAATGGTTTGGGACGCTTCTTCCTGGTGGGCAACCAGGATCGGCAAGAGCAACTGGCCAGGCAACGAATGAAAAACAATGTGCTCACGGGACAATACCAAGCTTTTGGTTATCTGATGAGCCAGATAACTCTGGCATCGCTAGTAACTTGGGGGGCCTTCCTGGTTATCCAGGGACATCTGCTGGTGGGGGCCCTGGCCGCCTGCCTGTTGCTGGGGGGCAAAATATTGCAACCCTGGCAGGAGGGTCTTGGCCTCTGGAGTAGTTACCGCAGGCTGAGCCACGCCCGCCAGGAACTGGAGCAGTTAATGGCCCTGCCGGCGGAAGCGCCCGGGGGGGCAGAACAACTGGCAGCAAACAGCCCCCTGCAGCTCAGCATTGCTGGCAAAGCGCTGGCCGCCATCAAGCCCGGCACAGCAGCATTGCTACACGAAAATGGCGCAAATGGCCAAGGGCGCCAGTTATTTTTGAATCTTCTCCAGATTGAAACCAATCTGGACCTAACAGTAGATGGAAAACCAATTAGCAGCTATCAAAGGGAAAATCTACGCCAGAAAATAATCTATGTAGATCCAGCCCAGCACTTCTTTGAAGGCAGCCTATTGGAAAACATCACCCGCTTTCAGCCCAACCGTTTACGCAGCCGCGCCCTGTTCTGGTCGGTGCTGATCGGCACGGAAACCAAAGTGCGCAGCCTGGCCATGGGCTACGACACCCCCCTGGGGAATAACGGCTCCTCAGGGCTCTCAAAGGACAGCCTGCAGCTGTTTCAACTGGTGCGCGGCCTAGCCGCTAGCCCCCAGGTGCTACTGCTGGATCTCAGCCAATGCTCCTACGGCAAAGACTTCATTAATGGGCTAACAAAAATGCTGGAACGGACTAAAGGTCGCACAACCGTGTTGATCTGTGGGGCCGGATCCGTACTGCAAACCTTGGTCGATGTAGTGGTCGAACTACCAACCCTTACCCAGCAGGTGCTCTGATGACAAGCCGCCATGCCTTAATCCGCGACATCAGCCTCAGCAACGAGGCACCGATGGCCTTTTGCCTGCGGCTCTTGCTACAGCAACTGCACTGGACGGGCCCCGCAGAGGAATTATTTGAACTGATCGGCCATGATCCACGCCGCATGGACCTGGTGGATGCCCGCAACCTCCTACTGCATCTGGGCTACAGCAGTTGGTTAGAAACAATCCCCAGTTGGAACCAACTAAATCTGCAGCTATTGCCTGCCCTGTATGTGAGCCCGGAAAACAGGCCATACATGCTCTATATAGACAGCGATGGCAGTGTGATCGCTGGCCATGGCCATGGGCGCCAACCGCTAGATACGGTGCCCTGTGGCGGCAGGGTGATGCTGCTGCAGGAACGCCAAACCAATGGGCGAGTGCCTGTACTGAAACAGATTGCCTACCGCTTCACCAAGCGCATAGGGCTGCTGTATGGCATCAGCTTTGGCTTGGCCCTACTGGCCCTGGCCCTGCCCTTCTACATAAGGGCTATCTACAACATATCAATTCCCAGTAATAGCCTTGTATCCACGAGCTGGATCTTCATTGGCGTGCTGGCCCTCTTCTGGCTAGACACAATCATGCGCCAGTGGCGTGCCAGCCAACTGGCCCTACTTTCCGGAAGGATTGAAGCACTGCTAGGCATAGGTCTGGTGGAGAAACTGTTTTCCTTGGATTACCGCCAGGTGGAAAATCTCGGTCGCAGCGGTCTCTACAACCGCATGCGCAACCTAGACAGCCTGCTGGGCTACCTACAGGGCCCCCTCGCCTTGGCCTGCCTGGATTTCCCATTTATCGTTATCTATCTCGGCGCCGTGGCAATAATCTCAGGCTGGTTGGTGATTGTGCCAATTGTGTTGATGTTAATCAGTGGCTGCATAGTGGTGGTGCTATCGCGCTACTACGCTGGGGCCCTTGAAATCAACCAGGCCAGTGGCCTAGGCATCGGCCAAGCCCAACAGGAGCTGGTAAATCGTTTCCTTGAACTGAAGACGAGCCACCTGGAATGGGTGTGGTTACAGAAGTTGCGGGGGCTTTCGGCTGAAAGCAGCGTGAGCGGCCTCACCCTCAACCGGCAGGTGGGCAGGCTCCAGGTAATTGTAAACACCACCGCCCAATTGGGGGGGGTGCTCACCCTCGGGGTGGGGGCCTGGCTGGCCTTCATGAATCCAGCAAACCCAGCAGTAATGGGCAACCTAATAGCCTCAATGTTCTTTGTTTGGCGGATCTTCAGCCCCTTCCAACAACTGATGAATGCCCTCCTGCGCTATAGCAGCATGGCAGGCCAATACCAACAGATCGACAGTTTCCTAAAACTACGCAGCCCAAGCCAGTCTGCAACAGAAAACCTCAGCCTCAGGCTGCGGGGAAACCTAAACCTGAATGCGGTTGCCGTAAGGTTAGGCAATGATCAGACCCTAGCACTTACAAGGGTATCCCTGGCTGCCAGCCCTGGACAAATCCTGGCAATTACCGGGCCAGCAGGATGCGGCAAAAGCACAATTTTGAAAGTAATAGATCAGCTATATCCAGTAGGTAACGGCACCATAATGTTTGATGGCAAAGACTATCGCCAGTTCAATACAGAGGGCCTACAACGGAATATCAGCTACATGGGAGATACAACGGAGCTGCTACCTGGCAGCATCTGGTCAAACCTAACAGCCCTGAATGCCGATGCCACTGAGGCCCAGGTGGCAAAGGTCTGTGCTGAGCTAGGCTTACAGGAGCGTCTTGAAAAACTTCCAAACGGAGTATTCACCATACTGGATGAGGAGCTGCTCTACTCCCTCTCAATTGGCACACGCAAATTAATACTACTGGCCCAAGCCATGATTAAAGATGCCGCCATCCTACTGATAGATGACATCAGTCAGGGCCTAAATCCAGAAGAATTTGAGATATTACTAAAAACCATTCCCAAACTGCGCAGCAGCAGGGTAACCGGCAAAGAACGCTGCGTAATCATCGCCACAGAGAATAAATCAATCCTCGAATTGGTAGATCGGCTATGCATTCTAGACAAAGGCGTAAGCGTATTCGAGGGGACTGGTAAGGAGCTGCAGGCGCGGCTACAGCCAGCCTTACCCACGGGGGTGCAATGAGTAAACACAACAAATATTCAAGATAAATAAACTAGACAAACAACGCAGCAATCAAAAAATCACCCTTCACCAACACCTACAGCCATGAACTCCCATTCAACCATCACCGGCAACTCCCAGCCAAAGCATGGCCTCGCCGTAATCAATGACGACGTAAGTCTGATGGGCCGCAAGCGTCTAAGCCAGGCGCTGGAACTGGAGGAAAAACCAGAAAATAGATATCTACGCCTCAGCCTTTATTGCCTGGCGGGGGCCGTGGTCATATTCATCCCCTGGGCGGCACTAACACCAATAATTCAGGTGGTACATGCCTCTGGGGAAGTGATGCCAGAAGGCCAGGTGAATGTGGTGCAACACCTGGAGGGGGGATTGGTGGAAAAGGTTTTAGTACAGGATGGAGACCAGGTGCGCAAGGGGCAACTATTACTGCAGCTAAGGCCAAACCTACTGGAGAGTGAATACAAGGCTATGCAACAGCAGCTGGGCAACCTGGAAAGCCAACAAAAGCAGTTGCGCGCATCACTGGCGGGGGAAGACTCAATTGGGCAAACCACAAGCGAAGTGCAAAAAGCCCAGCAGGACCTGCTTACCACCCGCTTAAATAATGCCAAAGACCAAATATCAGCAGTGGAAGCCCAGGTGGCTCAGAAAACTGCAGAGATCAGTAGATTTGATCAACAAGAACGTAAGTTTCAGCTGGAAAGGGCCCTCTCTACAGAACAGGTTGAGATGTACCGTCAGCTAACGGGCAGTGGCGCCGGATCAAGGCTAAGCCTGGTAAACGCAAGACAGCAACTGGCCTCCCTAAATACCAAATTAGCCGAACTACAGGGCGATCGCCAGATATCTCTGCGCCTACGCAGTGAAGCCGAAGCAAAGTTGAGAAGTCTTAAATCAGGCCTGCGCCTCGAAGAAAACTCTCAGATTGCTGCATCAGTAAGCGAAGAAGCAGTAATCAACGAAAACATCAAAAAAGTGCGCAACCAACTGGAGCGCACCAGCATCGTGTCGCCTGTAAATGGACGCATCAGTGATCTACGCTATAAAGCTCCCGGCGGCGTAATCGCCCCAGGGGCGGTGGTGACCTCAGTGGTTCCAGTAAATACAACACTAATTGCAGAAGCGCGCATACCCTCAAGGGACATTGGCTTTGTGAGGACTGGTCAAAAAGTTGATATAAAATTACAACCATTTGATTCAACAATCTATGGATCAGTGCCGGGAAGCGTACTCAGCATTTCCCCTTCCACTGTGCAGGATCCAGATGATCGCCGCTATTACTACAAAGCGCGCATTCAACTGAAAAGGCAATACATGGAAATCAACAATAATCAACTGCCTGTACAGGTGGGCATGCCCCTTGTGGCAGATATCCAAGGGCCCCAGCGCAGCGTACTGCGCTATATATTCCAGCCCTTTACACGCACCATGAACAACGCCTTCCGCGAGTCCATCTAAAGGGTTCGTAACATAGCCAAATCACGCCTTGACTGCACTATCCAAAAATGCATTCCAGCTAATCTACAGCATTACTGCTGCAGATTAGCTGGAAATCGATGGCTATTTACTGAACCAGCACGAGTACTTTTTAATTAGAGAAGAAGTAACAATGACCTCATCCTTTCTAGCCGGACCCGATGCCACTGATCCGTCTGCCATAAATCCGCTTGGTAGCGAACCGCTGGTAGGCAATCCAAACGACCGCAAGGACGAGACAATACTTGGCAGCCCGCTGGTGCACGATCAAGTGGGCAGCAATCCACTGCCCTTAGGTGAAACTCCGGTACCACTACCAAACTACAACTTTGGTCCAGCTGCAGCTCCGCTAGGACCGATTGGCGAGATCGCTGCAACTGGAGCTATAGCCAGCGATAAGCCACCAATCAGCAACTACGACTCCGGCGGCGGCGGTGGCGGCTTGCTGGTAACTGGTTTACCAGCGGCGCTACTAACCACCCCTGGGATTGTTGCCTTTGATGGCCGCCAAGGGGCAGCAGCTGCGCTAGTGGCTGGCAACCCAGAAGCAACGGGTATTGCACCTGTGGCAGCGGCAATAGTTACAACGGTGGCCACAGAGGCAGTGCCCCCGGCGGAAGTAATAAATCAAGCGCCAAGCATCAGCATCACAGAAGCACCCTTAGACCCAGTGGTCAGCAATGATCAACTCAGGGAGGATCCAAGCATTAACTTGAGCCCTGGCACAGTGGCGGAGCTTGGCTTGGAAGGCCCTAGTTTTGCCGGGCTAGCAAGTACCCAGGGAATAATCACCATAGGTGATCCAGATGGCATTGAAGACATAGTCTCAGTAACAATAGCCGGCAAAGTATTCTCGCTTGGCCAACTCAATAATATCAATCCCGCCGACCCCTTCTACCAAATTCCCCTTGAACCAGGAGACTCTGATGGCAACCAAGAGGGAACACTTATCCTAACAGGCTTCAACAGCAGCACCGGAATAATCAGCTATACTTTCATTCTTAATTCGCCTGTAGATAATGCCACCCCAGGAAATCCAAACATAAATGGCAGCGATGCTGCCATTCCATTTGATGTATCAGTGGTAGATAGTGCTGGCAATGTGGCCATTGCCAGCGGTGGAATCTTGATCATAGATGCCGAACCCCATGTGCAAGCAAGCCAGGGGGATATAGGCAAATTAGTGCTTGATGAAACTCGCCCTGTGGGATCAGACAGCGCCAGCCCAGGTGAAACAAGTGAGGCGCCTGCAGGCTTGGCGGTAGCCAGTGTCAATCTTGCCGCCCTTTTTGATGTAGATAGTAATGTGGCAGGCATCCAAACAGGCTATGGGGCCGATGGCCCTGGAAGCAACAGCTATGCCCTGGAGTTGAGTGGCAGTAATGTTAGCTCAGGCTTATATGCACTGCAAACAGGTGATAACTCATCCAGCGATGGAGACGGCTTCGGACAGGGCACACAAATACTGCTGAATCAAGCCGGCAATACAATTACCGGTTCAGCAGATGGGAGCAACTACTTCACGATTACAATTGATACAAGTAGTGGAGAAATAAGCTTCACTCAACTTCAAGCAATCTGGCACCCCACACCAGGCAACAGCTTTGACGAAGAAACAACACTGCTGCTTGGCAATCCGGCAGACCTGCAAGTAGTGCAAACAGTCACCGATGCCGATGGTGACAGCAAATCAGCAGGGATAAATCTAGGAGCTGGATTTTTCTCAATCCAGGATGATGGACCAAGCCTAGAGCTAACCAATACATCACAACCACTACCAATACTCACAGTAGATGAAACAAACCTCGCGGGGAATGCGTCGGCAAATTTCGCCTCTAATTTTACTATTTCCAACGAGGACTACGGTAACGATGGACCTAGCGGCAGCAGTGCTGGAAGCTATGCTCTATCTGTGATTAATGGTCCTAGCGGCCTAATTGATGTTGCAACAAACCAAAGCGTTAATCTCACAACCAATGGTACACAGGTAGAAGGCCGCACAAGCGGTAGCAATGAATTGGTATTTAGCATCAGCGTTGACAGTAGTGGCAACGTAACCCTAGACCAACAAAGGGCTGTTAAGCATCCAGATCCAAACAACCCCAATGATCAAGTAACACTAGGTGCTGCTGACTTGATCAAACTCAGCCATACCATAACCATAACGGACAGAGATGGAGATACGGCCACAGACAGCAACGAAATATCAATCGGCCAAGCATTCATCTTTAATGATGATGGGCCCAGTGCAGGCAGCGTAGGCCAAATAACTGGAAATCTAAACTCACTCAGCCTTGATGAATCTCCTCTTTCACCTGCTGGCGATGGTGTTTACACCGTCAGCGCTAATCTCAGCAGCTTCTTCTCGGCAGGCACTGCTGATCCAGGCACTGATCTGGCCGCCACTGGTTCACCTAGCTATAACCTCAGCCTCAGCGATAGCGGTTCCCCTGGTGTTGGCTCTGGACTGTTTGCCCTACTGCCGGGTGGTGGCAAAGGCGCTGAAATTCAACTTTCGCAAAACCCGCTCACTGGCGTCATCACTGGCTCTCTAGCTGGAACTGATTTCTTCACAATATCTGTAAATAGCAGCAATGGTATAGTTACCTTTGCCTATTCAAACTCAACTAGTCCAGAAAATATCTGGCATCAAATCCCAACTGCAGCATCCCCTTACGATGAGCCAGCTTGGCTTACAGTAACTGGCGGTAGCCTCTCACTCACTCAAACCATCACCGATCGTGATGGTGATACTGCGGTGTCGGCTGGGCTCGATCTAGGCAATGGAAATGTATTCTCAATAGAAGATGATGGGCCTAAGGCTGCTTCTGTCACTCAAATCAGAGAAGATCTCAATATACTCGCCCTTGATGAATCACCATTGCCAGCCAATGGTGGTGATGGCGTTTATTCTGTAACTGCTAATCTAAGCAGCTACTTCTCTGTCGGCTCAGCTGATCCAGGCACTGACCTCGGGGCCACTGGCTCGCCTAGCTATAATCTGCAACTAACTGCTAACGGTACCGCAGGGGTTGGATCGGGGCTCTTTGCATTACTGCCTGGTGGAGTTGCAAAAGGAGCAGAAATACAACTCACCCAATCTGCTGGGGTTGTTACTGGTTCGCTTGCTGGCACTAATTATTTCACTATCTCCGTTGATCCTGCCACTGGCTTGATTACCTTTGCCTATTCTAACAACATTGATCCTAGTAATATTTGGCATCCAACC
>CAJAQB010000004.1 GCA_903943975.1 Synechococcus lacustris
TCGCCGGTGAATACGGCGTAGGTCACGTAGCGGAGGATGATTTCCATGTCGCGCAGGCAAGCAGCCATGCGGCGATGGGTGTAGGCATTGCCGCCGGGGGCGATCAGAGCAGACTGCTGAGCGAAGAGTTCGCGGGCAGCGTTGGTGACGATTTTGGAGGCGTTGGAGGTGATGCGGTTGACGGCATCCATCCGCTTGTTGCTGTTGGCAACAACCGACGACAGGGCGTCGATTTGACCAGCGTTGATGAATTCGCCGCGGGCATCAGCCTGGGCAACGACCTTGGTGAAGGCGTCGAACATGGGGGCTCTAGGGCTCGGCTTGTTGGGTAGGGGTGCCGATGGCCGCGAAGGCCGTTTCAGCCCACTGATTCTTGTGCAGGAGTGCCTTAGTCGTCCCCCCCCTTAACAAACGGTCATTCGCTTACCCCAGCGGGTGCCCACGGATACCCCAGGCTCGGCCTGCTGCTGCTAGTGGATTCCTTTCGCCAAGGCCGTTGGCGGCGGGGCTGGGCAGCTCGGATTTGACCGCTGGTCTGATTTCGATACCATCCGGCACAACCCCCCTTGGTCGGTGCCATGAGCAACCCCAACCCGCTGCAACGGCTTCTGGGCCAATTGCATGCCCTCTCTGAGGTGAATGAAACCCTCACGGTGCGCTTGCTCGATCTGGAGGAAAGAATGCAGCGGATGGATGCTCAACTGCGCGGCCAGCAGGCGGCGTTGGCAGAGGGGGACAAGGTGCTGCTGGCGGCGGCGGACGCCCGCATCGATCGCATTCAGGAGTTGCTTGAGCCGGAATCGGCAGCCGCCTCCCCCCTGGCAACCCCTTTTCTGGCCAGGTCTCAACCCCAGCACCAGCCCCAGGTCCAGGCGGTTCAAAAAGAAATCGAGCCCGCCAGCCTGTTTGCCGACGAGCCCGAACAGCTCTTTATGGATGACCAACTGGAGGAGCCCCTAGAGGAGCAGTTGGCAGAGGAAGACGAATTACTGGCCGCCTGAGACTTGGCCTAGGGCCAGCTCAGCGGCCTACCTCACTGGCCGCCGGTGCTCAAGATGGCGGTCACGATGGCGCTGGTGGTGCGCAGCAGCTCCAGGCTCCCCACCACAATCAGGCCCAGCCAGATCTTGCGGATGTTTTCCGGGGGTAGGCCATTGGGCCAATTGATAAAGCTGGGCCGGGCCCCCCAATGCTGGCCGCCGCCCTGGAAGCCACCGCCCCTGGACGGCGGGAAACTGGCTAGCACCTGGCGGTAATAGTGCTCGTAACGGGGCAGGGTGATGTTGGTGGGCAGGGTGCCCACACTGCGGCCGGGCAATACCCGTTGGCGTTGCTGGGGTACTGAATCTTCCCCGAAATTGGTCTGATACTCCTCGGAACTAAGCAGTTCGTCGACCATGGCGCCCACGCCGCGTTCACCAATCACGATCGACCAGGCAATCGCCTCGGCCTCCCCATGGATCTGCCTGCCCAGCAGGCGTTCCACCAGGTGGCGGGCCACCTGTTTATTGCCGTTGTAGCTGTAAACCCCATCCAGGAACCTGGGGGAGAGGGCCAGGCCGCGCACGAATTCGCGCACGCTGATCTGGCTACTGCGCAGCTGGGATTCCAGGATCCTGTTGCGGTCAACCTTGAGGGTGTGGAAGAAGAGCTGGCGGTAGGCGCCCTCAATCAGGGCGTCCTTTTCGGAGTCATCGAGGGCGGTGGCTCCGCTGGGTAGGTGCGATGTTTCATCGCCGCCGGGGAAGAAGCCCTCCACGCGGGCGTTCTGGGAGACCAGGGAATGGTTGTGCAGACCGAGGGCCAAGGCTGTGCGGCAACTTAACGATCAAGGTATTCCTACCCATCGGCCTTGCTACGCACTCCTCACAATGCTTCATTACTCCAATACTCATGCCAGCTGGCCGGGATGGCGTCAGCGAAGCTGGCTTTGCGCTGAAATTCAAAGGGGCCGGCTAGGGATCCCCACACCAGCTCATGGCTTTCCGGGTCGTGGCCCCGGTCAAGGGAGCGCATGCCGTTGCCATTGATCTCGAAACTGCTCACCAGATAGGTGCGCTGGCCGTTGCGTTCCACGATGCAGCGGCAGCCGGGTTCGATTGTGCCGGTGTAGCCGTCTCCCGCGGGGGTAACCACATAGGTGCAGCCCTCCAGGGGCTGGAGCTCGTTGGCGCTGAGGGCTGTTAGCCGGCTTGGATCCGCCGTAACACCCCAGTAATTCTGTTCGTTGGCCACGGCCTTGTTGCGGATGCGCAGTTCGCCTTCCTCCAGCAGCACCTGCAGCACCCGCAGTCGGTAGGGCTGATCGGGGGCGATCGTGTAGGCCTGCTCCAGCAGCAGTGAGCCCGGCACCAGCTGGGGCAGGGGCCGCACCCGCACTTGGATGTGGGCGTAAATCGGTGGGTTGTCGAAGGCTTGCTGCTGGTTGCAAAACTCACCGCAGAGCTGGCGGCAGAGGTCGAGGGGGTTGGCCATTGGCAAAGGCTACAAAATATGGCGAATGGTCTTGGCGATTTTGACCCGGGTTATGTGGTTTCTGCGTGGCGGGATCGCCCTGCTCCTGCCTGGCCTGCTGAGCGCCTGCGGCGCTTCAGTGCCCAGTGGCATGGACGGCTTTGGCCAAACCATCAGCCTCTTGGTGGAGGAGGAGAACTTGGCAGCGCCCCTGAATCGGATCGCCAGCCGGAAAATGATGAAGGAGCAAATTAACGAATTTGGGCGCTATCACCCTGGGACGCAGGTGCAGCTGGAGGTGGTGCGCAGTGATGGCCTCGGGCAAGCGCTGCAATATCGGGCCTCCCGGGGGCTGGGGCCCGACCTGTTGCTACTGGTGGGCAATGATCTGTTGCCCCTGAAGAGCAAGGGCTATATCAAACCCGTGCGCCTCTCTGAGCAGGAACGGCTGAATTTTCGACCTGAGGGTCTGCTGCAATTACAGAACCACGGCGAACAATTGGGGCTGCCACTTTTTCTATATCCGCGGTTGGCCTGTTACAACAAGCAGCTCATGCCAGAGCCCCCAAAAAACCAGGCGGACTTGATCCGCCTGGGCCAGCAGGGCCATGCCATTGGTTTGGAATCTTCATTGCCGGGGCTGCAATGGCTGTACAGCGGTTTCGGTGGCAACTTATTTCCTCCGCAAGGGGAGAGTCTCAATAGTGGCGCCTTGCTTGATTTCTTGAGTTGGTTGCGCTTGGCGAATTTGCAGCCAGACATTACTTTTGTGACCAATGGCGCTGAGCTAAGCCAGGGCTTGGGTGATGGTAATTTTCAATGGGTGAGTTGTTCTACGCGCTGGTTACCTAGCCTGAGGAAAGCGCTGGGCAGTCGCCTGGGACTATCCCTGCTGCCGGGCGGTCCAAAGGAAGCTGCCCAACCCATACTGCACCTGCGCACCTGGGCCTTTGGGGCCCAGTCCAGCAGCCACCAACACCAATTGGCTCGCCAGCTGGTGTTGTTCAACTCCAATGTGGTGCAGCAGCGCAACATGGCGCTGAAGTTGGGCACGGTGTTGCCTGTGAACCCAGCCATTGCCTTGCCATTGAAGGCCTATCCCACCCTGGGTTTGATAGATGAGGCGGTGCGCTCCAGCCGGCGGTTAAATCTGGCCCAGGAGCGTCAGTTCCAGGCCCTGGAGGCCCCAGCCCAAACCTTGATAGATCAGGTTATTAGCGGGGGCAGACCGCCTGAGTGGGCTGCCCCCAAACTGGAGGCTTTGATTAAGGCGGCACAACCCGGGGTGCAGCGATGAATTCGATGGTCCTGGCTTTTAACGATCTGTTTTCCGATTTTTCTAGGCCGGCGGTGCTCTGGCAGCTATTGGTGTTGCTGCTGGTCATTGGGCTTTGGTTCCCTCTTAAGGGTGTCTTGCGACTGGAGGTCAAGTTTTGGCCCCTGGAACGGCAATTCCCCTGGTTGGGCCTTGTTAAACCCCTGGCCAATGAAACGTTGTTGTGGTTGTTGCTAATTCTCGCCAGCCGGGGGCTGGATGCGCTCACTGGCGTGGCGGGGCTAGCTCTATTCCTAGCTCGTTTCTATGGAATTTGCCTGCTCAGTCGAGTGCTGATCGTGGTGCTGTATCAGCATCTGCCATTGGAGCTGGTACGCCGTGCCGACCTGCGGGTGCTGCGTCCCCTGCTCACCATAGGGGGGCTATTGAGCATCTTTGCTCAGCTTAGTGATTTATCTCTGCTTATGCAGGCGCCGTTGTTCTCCTTGGGGGGGCAGGTAATCAGTTTTGGCGATTTGACGCTGTTGTTGTTTGGCACTTATTTTCTGGCGGCAGGCACAGCGCTGCCGGCCTTGGCCCTGGCCTGGATCACCCGCAAAATTTTTAATCTTGAAGGGCCGGCCTATCGGGCTACGGCCCTATTGATTCGTTACATGATCGTGGGCCTTGGCCTGGTATATATCCTTGCCCAGGTGGGGGTGAATCCCACCCTGGTGGCAGCGGTGGGGGGTGGCCTATCGGTGGGTCTTGGCTTCGGCTTGAAGGAGGTGTTTAGCAACTTCATCAGTGGCCTGTGGTTGTTGCTGGAGGGGGCGGTGCGGCCGGGGGATGTGTTGTTGCTGGAATCAGGTAACGGCGAAGATCCCTGTGAGGTGCTGGAGTTGGGCATGCGCGCCACCACCCTCTGGCGCGACCGCGACAACGTGGAGCTGGTGGTGCCGAATCAAACTTTCTTCACCCAGTCGATGTCTACCTACAGCGGTATCCGTGATCGGCGCCGGCGGGGCCAGGTGCTAATAGGGGCGGCCTATCGCCATCCCCCCGAGCAGGTGATTGCCCTGCTGGAAGCCACAGCCCAAACAATCCCCAGGGTGTTGGCTGATCCGAAACCAAAGGGATTATTGCTGCGTTACGACGATTCGGCGATTACCTATGCGATCCGCTATTGGATTGAAAATCCGATGGATGGGGTGGGCGTTGCCAGTGAAGTGGGGATTGCCGTGTGGAATGCCTTTGAGCAGGCCGCCATTGAAATTCCTTTCCCCCAACGGGTGGTTCACCTGGACTCAGAACATCAGGGCCTGGGGTCAGATTGATTTTGAAATGCCAGGACCCAGATTTGAACTGGGGACACGGCGATTTTCAGTCGCCTGCTCTACCAACTGAGCTATCCCGGCTTGCCCGTGGGCAAGGAAAGATCTTAGTGCACCGCAGGGCCCCCTCAGGCAGATTCACGCCTTTTGGCTGGGGTGCGGGCGAAGCAAGCGAGCCCGAGCAGGCCATGGCCACCGGCCTCTAGGGCAGCCATGGCCGCCAGGGCCGTGGCGCCGCTGGTGAGGATGTCGTCCACCAGCAGCAGGGGTTGCAGGCGCGGGCCGGCGGGCCGAGTGCAATAAAACACCCCCTGCAGATTTGCCTGGCGTTGGGCACGGTTGAGGTGGTGTTGGCCCAGGCAGGCCCGTTGGCGGCCCAGGGCCGGCACTAGTTGATGGCCCCCCACGCGGCTGATCACCCGGGCCAGCTGCAGGGGCAGGGGGTTGCCCCCCGGCCGGCGGGCGGGGATGGCGGTTACCAGCAGGGGCACCCCCAGATCGGGCAGTTGCTGTAGCAATTGGCGGCCCAGGGCTTCCACCAGCCAGGGGTTGGGCTGCCGGCGCAGCTGCAGTAGTTGGGAGCGCCAGGCTTCGGCGTAGCTGCCCACCGCCCACCAAGGCATAGGGCATTGGCCCCGCAGGCCATCGGGTTCCAGGGCCAGGCTGCGGCGGCAGGAAATACAAAGTGAGCGGCGCGGGGATGGGCGCTGGCAGCGGGGACAGCGGGGCTGCAATAGCAACCGATCCAGCCAGGGGGGCAGGGGCATGGGAAAAGCATTCCCCCCTAGGCCTAAAAAATGGCAAGCCCAGGCACCAATTAAGGCGCCTGGGCTTGTTTAAGACGTTTCGAAATCTCTACGGCCTAAGCCAGGCAGAGTTTCGCAGGCGAATCACTCTTCGCCTTCGTCTTCACCGCCCACAGGTACCAGACGGATCTGCTTGCGACCCAGCTTGATCTCAAACTCGTCACCGGGCTTGAGGTTTAGCATTACGGTGTAGGCCTTACCGATCAGCAGGTTGCCATTGCCTTGAACGGTGGCCACATAGCTCAGCTTGCGGCCGCCTTTACCCACATTGCTGCCTTCACCCAGGCTAACTCCCTTGGCTTCCAGCAGGGCCTCATAGAAGGCGGTGAAGTTTAGCCGCTCACCACCATCCTTTTTGGTGGACACATAGCCACAGGCCTTGACGAGGTCTGACTTGGAGCCGTCGCCAGCTTCTTTGACCTTGGCGAGCAATTCTTGACCAGTGAGCATTGGGAAAATTTGAGGGTCGCTTTAAACATATCAAACCGACCGCATTTTGCCAACAGCGTATGTACGTTAGTTTTGCGGTACTATTTATTCCGAACTGGATGGCTTCGACAAAGCCCTTGATCCTTTGAGGCTCTTGGCTGGCCCCGGCAGCAGCGCCTGGGGTTATTGGGTTGTGCTATTCAGCTGCAGGGGCAATCGCCCGCAACATTGCCACCAAGGTGCGATGGGCATCTTCGCTGTCGCAGAGCTGGTGGTCAAAGCGAATGATCAGGATCTCCCCATCTACTTCCAGTTCCATCGCTTCGCTTTCCACCTTCAGCAGTCGCGCCGTTAGTGGTGCCTCCACGCCGCCGTAGTGGCGGGCATAGGCCAGCACGGAGTCGGCGTGATCTTTATTCATGTGCAAACAAATGCGGTCACTCACCGCAGCGGTGAGGGGATCAGCGGCCATGGCAGTTAGGAAGTGGGTAAAGCCCGAGGGGCTTGATCGATTGTGGCCTGGGGCGCCCCTTGCTGGCGACTATTGCTGCTCAGCCGGCGCTGAATCTTTGCCAAAGCAACAGCCCCAGCCGCAGGCCGCTGTAGGTCACATAGCCGGCTAATACCAGAAACAAGCCCATCGAGAGGATGGTACGTAGGCGGTCATTCATGGCGAATTTCAGGGGGTGCTGGTTGTTCCCAGCCTATGGATGCCAGCGCCCATCGACCCATGGCAGCTGCGGCCGAGGCCTTGGCTCGATTCAGCACCGGGATTTGCAGGGACCGTTGGCGCAATAGGCGCCATTGGGGATTGTTGGCTCCACCCCCAACGCTGAGCACCCGTTGCACGGCCGGGGCCCCGAGTTCCTGCAGTTTTTGCCAGCCCAGCCTCTCCAACTCCGTTAGCCCCTCCAGCAGGGCCTGTAGGTAGAGGGCATCGCTCACCGGGCGGGGACCAAGCACCGGTGCCAGCTCGGGATCATCGATCGGAAAGCGTTCGCCGCGGCCGGGCAGGGGGCGCAGGGCCAAGCCGCTGGGGCGGTTTGGATCAATTTGACGGCTGAGTTGTTCCAGTTGTTCGTTTGAGAAGAACTGACGCAGCACGCCGGCGCCCCCATTGGAGGCCCCCCCCACCAGCCACTGGCCCCCCAGCCGGTGGTTGCTCACCCCAGCCCCTGCCAGCGGCTGGGGGCTGAATTGTTTGAGCACCAGGGTGGTGCCCAGCACCGCCACCCCATCGCCGGGGCCCGGGGCTGCCGCCAGGACGATGGCATTGCCATCGGTGCTGCCTGCCACCACCTGACAGCTGGGGGGAAGCCCGAGGCTGGCGGCCACAGCCGCTGCCAGGGGGCCCAGGCCAGTGCCGCCGGCCACCAGCTCCGGCAGGGCCTGGGCCCAGGGTTGGGCGGCGATGCTGCCAGCCCAGCGCTGTTGCTGTTGATCCCAGCCCAGCCGCAGGTTGTTGGCTTCCTCCCCCCACCGCCAATCCGCCAGCAGCCAGCCCATCAACCAGTCGGCCTGGTGACGCAGTAGGTCTTGGCTGGGGTTCAGGGCCTGGGGGAAGGAGCCCCAGAGGCGCAGGGCCCGGGCGAGGCTGCCGCTGGCACTGGCGGCGGGTCCCCCTTCCGGCACCAGGGCCGCCAGGGTGGGGATTTGCTCAGGGCAGGCGGTGGCATAGCTAAGGGCCAGCCCCCTTGGGGCGCCATCGGCGCTGCAACGCAGCAGGGTGCCGGAGGTGCCAGCAATGGCAATGGCGCCGATTCGTTGCCGTAGGTGCTGGGGCAGGGCTGTTACCAGGGTTGCCAGGCCCTGGCGCCAGCCCTCCGGATCTTCAAAGGGCCGGGGGTAGGCGCTGGAGCGTTCGGCCAGGCTGTGGCCATCGGCCCCCACCAGGGCCAGCCGCAGGCCGCTGCTGCCCAGGTCTACCCCCAGGCCCAGCAGATCCCCGGCCCCCATCAAACTCAGCCCCTGAGCTGGGCGGCAATGGCGTCTACGTTCTCCCAGGGCAGGTTGAGGTCGGTACGGCCGAAGTGGCCGTAGGCCGCCACATCTTGGTAGAAGCGACCACCGCGTTCCTGGGGTAAACCCCGCAGGTTGAAGATCTCGATGATGGCGCCGGGCCGGAGGTCGAAGTTTTCCTGCACCAGTTCGGTGAGGGCATCGTTGCTCAGCTTGCTGCTGCCGAAGCTCTCCACAAGGATGCTCACGGGCTTGGCTACGCCAATGGCATAGCTGAGCTGCACTTCCACTTTTTTGGCCAGGCCGGCGGCCACCAGGGCCTTGGCCACATAGCGGGCGGCGTAGGCGGCGGAGCGGTCCACCTTGGTGGGGTCTTTGCCGGAGAAGGCGCCACCGCCATGGCGGGCATAGCCGCCATAGGTATCAACAATGATCTTGCGGCCGGTGAGGCCCGCATCCCCCTGGGGACCACCAACGACGAACTTGCCGGTGGGGTTCACCAGGAAACGGGTGCTGGCTTTGGCTGGTTTGAGCGGCAGGTCGGCGGTGGCGGGTTCCACCACATGGGTCCAGAGGTCGGCGGAGATCCGTTCGCGTAGGCCCTTGTCGTCGGAAATGCCGTCGATTTCGGCGATGTGTTGGGTGGAGATCAGGATCGTGTCGATCGCCACTGGCTGGTCGTTTTCATAAACAACACTCACCTGGGTTTTGCCGTCAGGCAACAGGTATTCGAGGCTGCCGTCATGGCGCACCGCCGCCAGCTGCCGGGCCAACCGGTGGGCCAGGCTGATCGGCAGGGGCATCAACTCTGGGGTTTCATCACAGGCGTAGCCAAACATGATCCCCTGGTCGCCGGCGCCCACCTTGTCGAGGGGATCGCCGTCGTGGTCATCGGCTTCGTTTACCCCCTGGGCGATGTCTGGGGATTGCTGGTCTAGGGCCACCAGCACGGCGCAGCTGTGGGCATCAAAGCCGCCGGCCCGGGCGCCGTTGTAGCCAATTTCTGCGATTACGCCGCGCACCAGGGTGTTGAAGTCCACCCGGGCGCTGGTGGTTACCTCACCGGTGATCAAGCAAAGGCCCGTGTTCACTACGGTTTCACAGGCCACCCGACTGGCGGGGTCCTGGGCCAGCAGGGCATCGAGCACTGCGTCACTCACCTGGTCGCAGATCTTGTCGGGATGGCCTTCAGTAACCGACTCCGAGGTAAAGACGTGACGACCCATAAATCTGTAGTGAACAGCGGGCTGAAGATTACAGCGGGGTTAGTTGATCCCAGTGCTGGATGTGCCCATGGCTACCCGTGAGCGCCGGGGCCGGATCCCAACCGCCTGTGTAGGCCAGGCTCCAGCCGAGGCCGGCGGCGGCGGCCATTGTTAAGTCGTCACTGGCATCACCGATCATTCCGCATTGGGCTGGGGCAAGCCCCAGCTCCTGGCAGAGGGCAAGGGCCGCCGCTGGGTTGGGTTTAGCCAGGGGACGATCGGCCCCATGCACCGCTTGGAAATAGCAGCACAGTTGGTGTTCGGCCAGGAAGGCCTCCAGGCTGGGCCCCAGGTCACTGCTGATGATCGCCAGTTGCAGGCCGGCCGCTTGCAGACGCTCCAGCAGGCTGTAGAGCCCGGGGGTGGGGGGCGTGAGTTGCGGCTTGCGATCGGCCCATTGGCGGTCGGCCTGCTGGAGCGCCTCGCTGGCCCATTGGCGGGCCTGGCCCCAGCTGTGGCCGGCGGCAGCCAGCAGCGTGGCGGTGGAGATCAGGTTGTCGTGGCGGCTGGCCACGGCGGTGGCGCCATCGCAGCGCAGGCCAGTGGCCGTGACCCCATAGGCCCGCAGCAGCAACGCTTCCAGGCTGGCATCGGCGGCCAACTGGGCACAGTAAGAAGCCCTGGCCTGGGCCAGGGCAAGTAGGTAACTGTCACTGCGGCAAAGGGTGCCGTCCTTGTCGAACAGCACCGCCGCGGTGGCAGTTTTGCTGGCCCCCAGGGGAAGCCCGTTGAGCCGCATGCTCAGTCGACGCTGATGGCCACGGGTTCGGCTTCGTCTTCCGATTGCTCCATGAGCATCTGCTTGTAGCGGGCGGCCATTTCCTCGGCGTTGTCGAAGACCTTCTGGGGATCGGTGAGCATGTCGCCGGGTTCGGGTTCGAGTGCCTTGGTGGAGAGCGAGATCCGGCCGCGCTCGGCATCGAGGTCGATGATCATCACCTTCATCTGATCGTTCACATTCAGCACCGTGTGCGGTGTTTCGATGTGTTCGTGGCTGATTTCGGAGATGTGCAGCAGGCCGCTGACCCCACCGATGTCGATGAAGGCGCCGTAGGGCTTGATGCCGCGAACGGTACCAATCACCACTTCGCCCACCTCGAGGCGATTCATCTTGCGCTCCACCAGGGCGCGGCGATGGCTGAGCACCAACCGGTTGCGTTCCTCGTCCACCTCAAGGAATTTGAGGGGCAGGAAATCTGCCACCAGGTCTTCCTTGGGCTTGCGGGTGCTGATGTGGCTGCCGGGGATGAAGCCCCGCAGGCCTTCCACCCGCACCAGGGCGCCGCCCCGGTTGGTGGCAAACACTTCGCTGTAAATGGTGGCGTCTTCCTTCTGCAGCTGGCGCACCCGTTCCCAGGCCCGTTGGTATTCGATCCGGCGGATCGAAAGCGAGAGCTGACCGTCTTCGTTTTCTTCGGTGAGGATGAAGAACTCGCGGACTTCGCCGGGTTCGAGCACCTCTTCCAGGGTTTCCACCCGGTTGATCGACACCTCCTGGAGGGGCATGAAGGCGGCGGTCTTGGCGCCGATGTCGATCAGGGCGCCCTTCGGCTCCAGGTTGAACACGGTGCCGTTAACGACGTCACCGGGCTTGAAGTGATAGTCGTACTTGCTCAGCAGTGCGGCGAAGTCGTCGATCGTGAAGCCGACGTCTTCATTGCTACGGCTCGGGGCCCGGTTGCCGTCGTCGGCGGTGGGCACCTCCTCGGGAATTTCATCGGCCAGCAGGTCGAGGGCCATCGCATCGAGGCTCTGCTCGAGGTCAAGGATCGGCTCAGCCAGCTGTTCGCCGGATTCGGGAGACGAGGAGGTCACGGTCATGGGGGTGGTGGCGGCCTGCCTGGGGCAGGGATAGGGGAGGCCGTTCGGGGCTCCGCCGAAGCAGAACGGCAATCTGTAACCCTATCAGCCGATGCCTGCCAACTGGCGCTTGAGGCTGCTGCGCTGGCGCAGTTTGTCGAGGGTGCTGATGAAATCACTCACGCCTCGGAATTTCCCATAAACCGAGGCAAAACGCACATAGGCCACCTCGCTGAGATCGCCCAACTGTTCCAGCACCAGGTCTCCAATTTCTTGGCTGCTTACTTCCCGTTGGTTGCGCTGTTGGAGCAGCACCTCCAGGTCGTCGATCAGCAGCTCCAGCCGCTGGGTTTCCAGCCCTGTTTTCTCACAGGCGCGCATCAGGCCGTGCAGCAGCTTGGAACGGCTAAAAATTTCGCGGTTGCCATTGCGCTTCAGCACCGTGATCGGCACGCTTTCCACCCGTTCATAGGTGGTGAAGCGATGTTCGCAATGCAAACACTCCCGGCGGCGGCGCACACTCCTGCCGGAGTCGGCCGCCCGTGATTCGAGCACCCGGCTATCGCTGTGTTGGCAGGAGGGACACTGCAAAAGCTGTCCTGAATCAAGCCGGCTAAGTGTAGACAGATTGAATCCATTTGAGAAGGGCCTTGCCGCAATAGGTCTCATCGAGACCATTCGCTAAGACATAAAAAACCCCCCACTGGCGTGGGGGGTGAGCGGAATCAAGGGCTGATCACTTACCGATCTTGGGGGGCTCCCGGAGGGCCACCGCGAAGAACAGGGTGCCCAAAACGAGGGCGAGGATCAGGATGTAGGCAAAGCTTTCCATCGATGCGGGGCTCCGGAGGGGTCAGCTGAGCGGGGTGCCTGCCGGGGGCACGAAGCCCTCGGGGAGGCGGCGGGTGGACTTGTCGCCAAGTTTGGCGAAGAGTCCGAATTCCACCTGGTCGCCTAGGTCGGGGTCGATGCCGGCGAAGACGTCGCGGTAGAGGGTGCGGGAACCGTGCCAGATGTGCCCGAAGAAGAAGAGCAGGGCAAATACGACGTGGCCGAAGGTGAACCAGCCGCGGGGGGAACTGCGGAAGGTGCCGTCTGAGTGATAGGTCTCGCGATCAAACTCGAAGCCTTCTCCCAGCTGGGCCTTGCGGGCCAAGCGCTTCACTTCAGCAGGATCCGTGAAGGTCTTGCCGTTGAGTTCACCGCCATAGATAGTGGCGGTGACGCCGGTTTGCTCGAAGGAATACTTCGCTTCTGCCCGGCGGAAGGGGATGTCGGCGCGCACGATGCCGTCACTGTCTTGGAGAACCACAGGGAAGTTCTCGAAGAAGTTGGGCAGGCGACGCACCTCAAGGTTGCGGCCTTCCTTGTCTGTGAAGTTGATGTGACCAAGCCAGTTGGTGGGTAGGCCATCACCATTGACCATCGGACCGACGCGGAACAGACCGCCCTTGGCAGGGCTGTTGCCCACGTAGTCATAGAAAGCAAGCTTCTCAGGAATGGCGCCATAGGCCTGGGAAGGACTGGCCCCCTCGGCAATGGCCCCCTGGGCCCGACGGGCGATTTCCTGTTTGAAGTAGCCCTGATCCCACTGGAAGCGGGTGGGGCCAAACAGTTCGACCGGGGTGGTGGCACTGCCGTACCACATGGTGCCAGCCACGATGAAGGCAGCGAAGAAAACCGCTGCGATGGCACTGGCCAACACGGTTTCGATGTTGCCCATGCGCAAGGCCTTGTAGAGGCGCTCGGGCGGACGGGTGGTGATGTGGAAGATGCCGGCAATGATCCCAACGATGCCAGCGGCGATGTGGTGGGCCACCACGCCGCCGGGGTTGAAGGGGTTGAAGCCCTCAGGGCCCCAGGCGGGCTGCACCTTTTCCAGGTGACCGGTGAGGCCATAGGGGTCTGAGACCCACATGCCCGGACCGAACACACCGGTTAGATGGAAGGCGCCAAAGCCGAAGCAAGCGAGGCCTGCCAGCAGCAGGTGGATGCCGAAGATCTTGGGCAGGTCAAGGGCAGGCTCCCCGGTGCGGGGGTCTTGCCAGATCTCTAGATCCCAGTAGGTCCAGTGCCAGATGGCAGCCAGGAAAAGGAGACCACTGAGAATGATGTGGGCGGCGGCAACGCCCTCGAAGCTCCAGAAGCCGGGGTCCACCCCGGTTTGGCCGGTGATGCTCCAGCCGCTCCAGCTGCCGGTGACCCCCAGGCGAGCCATGAAGGGCATTACGAACATGCCCTGACGCCACATGGGGTTCAGGACAGCGTCAGAAGGGTCAAAGATGGCGAGCTCATAGAGCGCCATCGAACCGGCCCAGCCGGCAACCAGGGCGGTGTGCATGAGGTGCACCGCCAAAAGGCGGCCCGGGTCGTTGATGACGACCGTATGCACCCTGTACCAGGGCAATCCCATTGGATTCGGTGCGGGGAAACGAGACAGGAGCTCCGCAGAAGCTGCGAAGTTCGGTGATCGTAAGGGTTTCAGGCCGTTGACTGACCGCTGGTTTCAAAGGGAAACAGTTGGTCACCCTCTCCAGGCCCCCCCAGGGCTGGGGTCTCCCTGAGAGTCGGTCACAAATCGCAATCTTGGCCCTGCAGAATGGGGGTTGCCGCCGATCTGCCATGCCCGTTGTTCGTTTTGTGCGGGAGGGCCGTGAGCTGGATTGCCCTGCCGGAACGAATCTGCGCGAGTTGGCCCTGGCCGAGGGGCTCGAGCTCTATGGGCTGAAGGGACGCCTTGGTAATTGCGGCGGTTGCGGGCAGTGCATCACCTGCTTCGTGGAGGTGGTGGCGGAACGCCAGCCCGGGGCGCTCAGTGCCCCCACGGCTGTGGAGATCAAAAAATTGAGGCGCCGGCCTGAGACCTGGCGTTTGGCCTGCCAAGTGCTGGTGCTGGATTCCGTGGCGGTGCTCACCCGGCCCCAGGCGGGGCGGGGGGAGCTGGAGGCCCAGCTGGAGACGGCCCGCTTAGAGCCCCTGCCGGAGGGGGTAATTGCCGCAGAGCCGGAGGAGATCAGCGACGAGCTGTAAACAGGGGCGGATAGGCCCCGTCTGGCGCTGATACCCTCCTGGGAATTCCGCCTGCGGTCATGGAAACCAACGATCTTGGCTTTGTGGCCAGCCTTTTGTTTGTGCTGGTGCCGGCCGTGTTCCTGATCGTTCTCTACAACCAGAGCAGCAGCCGCAAGGGCTGAGCGCTCTGGCAGTAAGCGGTTTCAGGGTTCCCGCACCAGCAAAACCGGTGCGGGGGCGTGGACGCGCACGTAGTCGCTAACGGAACCACCCAACAGTTTGTCGAGGTCCACTAGGCCCCTGGCCACCAGGGGGCGCCGGTCTTGGGAGGCGATCACCAGCAGATCGGCATTCACCTCCTTGGCGGTTTCGCAGAGAACCCGGCCGATTTCGCCTGTTTTGTGCAGGGTGTTTAGCTCCACCCCATAGCCACGGGCCCGCTGGCTGGCCTGTTGCAGCAGGCTGTCTACGGGGTTGTGACCCTGGCGGGTGGGGGTCAGGTCGTGGTGGGTTACATGCACGCCGGTGAGGGTGCAGCCGGGGATGTCCCGGGCCAATTCACAGGCCAGCTTGAGGGCGTCATCGCCCACGCCGGTGCCGTCGATGCCCACCAGCAGGCGGTTTACATGGCGCACGTAAAGATCGTCACGCACCAGCAGCATCGGCCTGGTGGAGAGCTGAAACACATACTGGCTGGCGCTATTGGCCAGGATTGATTGCAGGCGGCCCAGGCCCCGGGAGCCCATCACGATCAGGTCGGCATCCAGTTCATCGGCCACCTTCAGCACGGTTTGCTTGGTGTCGCCCTGGCGCAGGATTGTGTTCACATCGGCAGGGTTTAGGCCGAGCTTGTCCACCGCTGCCGCCAGCAGTGCCGCCCCCCGCTGCCAGTGTTCTTGCAGGTCTTCACCGGCTTGTTCAGGCACCACGTGCAGCAGATTCAAGCGGGCTTGGGCAAAGCCGGGGATGTCGCGCAGCATGCGCACCATCTCCTCCACGTGACCTTTGCCCGAATCGGCGATCAGGAGGTTGCGGAACATGGTCTTTGGGGATGGTCTGTCGGCAGCCTATGGCGGTGCTCCCTGGGCGGCGACAGCTGTGGAAAAGGATGTAACGGAGTGGCCCTGGCGTTGTTGCAAGCAGGTGCTTCCCCAGCACGCCGACCATGCCGGTGTGCTGGGGCATGGGGCCTATGTGGCCTGGCTGGAGGAGGCCCGGGTGGAGGCCCTGGCGGCGGCGGGCTTGGCCTATGCCGAGCTTTCCGCCACTGGCTTGGAATTGATGGTGGTGGAGTTGCAGTTGCGCTATCGCCGCCCCCTGCGCCATGGGGAAAGCGTGGAGCTGCGCAGTCGAATCAGTGGGGCGAAGGGGCTGCGTTTGCCTTTTCACACCCGTTTCATTACCCCGGCAGGGGAGCTGGCGGCGGAGGCCCTGGTGACCCTGGCCCTGGTGGACCGCGAGCGGGGGAAACCGCTGCGGCGGCCCCCGGAGCGCCTGGCCCGGGCCCTGGAGATCCTGGCCAAAGGCTGCTAACTGTGCTAGTACAGATGTATTGGCGGGCGGGTTATGGGTAGCGGGTTGGGGCTTGGCTGGCTGCAGCGGCGCCGTTGGTGGTGGACTTGGGCCCAGTGTGAGGGGATTGGAATTCAGCGGCTGCGCCAGTTGGAGCGGGAATTCGGCGACCTCGAGGCCGCCTGGTGGGCCGAACCGGGGGCCCTGGCTGCCCTGCCGGGGATTGGCCCTGAATTGCTGGCCAGTAAGGCGCGCTTGGCCCTGCGCCTGGGGGCATCCGGGCTGCCGCTTACCTGTCCGCCCCGCACTTTCTTGCCGGGGGATCCTGGTTTTCCGCCCGGGATGGCGGCCCTGGAACGCCCCCCCCTGCAGTTGCACTGGGAGGGTCGCGGCAGTCTTTGGCCCACCCTGCGCAGCCGGTTTGGGGTGGCGGTGATCGGCACTAGGCGCCCGTCCCTGCATGGCTTGAGTTGGGCCCGTCGGCTGGGGGTGGCCCTGGCCGGGGCGGGCTGGCCGGTGGTTAGTGGCCTGGCGGAGGGCATTGATGGGGAAGCCCACCAGGGCTGTTTGGAGCAGGGGGGAGCCCCGGTGGCGGTGCTGGCTACCCCGCTCGGGCGGGTTTATCCCCGCCATCACCGCAGCCTGCAGCGGCAGGTGGCCCAGCGGGGGCTGTTGGTTACGGAGCAGCGGGCCGGGGCGGAGGTGAAGCGGGGGAATTTCGCCGCCCGAAATCGCCTATTGGTGGCCTTGGCCAAGGCGGTGGTGGTGGTGGAGTGCCCCTTGGCTAGTGGGGCGCTGCATGGGGCCCGGCTGGCCTGGGATGCGGAAATCCCCCTCTGGGCGGTGCCCGCCGACACCGACCGCGACTCGGCCCGGGGTAGTAACTCCCTGTTGCAGCAGGGGGCCACCCCGCTGCTGGACCCCGCCGATTTGTTGGCCAGCCTCGGCGAAGCGCCCCTGGCCGCCAGCGTTGGGGCGCCCGTGCCGCTGGCCCCCGGCGACAGCCATCCCCTCTTGGCCGCCCTCGGCCAGGGGGCCAGCCTGGAGGAGCTGGGCCAGCGGCTGCAACAACCGTTGCCGCAGTTGGCCCAGCAATTGCTGGAGTTGGAGCTGGCCGGTCTGGTGCAGCCGGCGGCAGGGCTTTGCTGGCGCCCCCGCCACAATGGCTTTAGCCCGGGGGCCCTGGCCGGATGACTGAAGCGCCGCCGCCAGCCATGGCTGAAAACATCAGCGCTGCGGCCTTGCTGGCCTGGCGGCGGCGGCTGTTGCTTGATTATCCCGATCGGGGCCCAGCCCTGGATTGGCTTTTGGAGCTGGAGGGGGGGCTGGGCTGGCCTCAATTGCAGGCCTGTCGCCTCTATCCCGAGCGGCCCCTGCTACTGGAGCGCCCCCTGGGGCAACTGGAGGCCCTCTGGTGGCGCCATTGCCACGGGGATGAGCCGCTGCAATACCTGGTGGGTCGCTGCCCCTGGCGGGATTTGGAATTGCAGGTGGCGCCGGCGGTGCTGATTCCCCGCCAGGAAACTGAGTTACTGGTGGAGCTGGCCCTGGGGCTTGGGCTGGAGCAGGGGTCAGCCCCCCCCCGCTGGGCCGACCTGGGCACCGGTTCCGGCTGTTTGGCCCTGGCCCTGGCCCTGGCCTGGCCCGAGAGCTGTGGTTGGGCGGTGGATTGCAGTGGCGCAGCCCTGGCCCTGGCGGCGGCCAATGGGGGTCGGCTGGGCCTGGATGGGCGGATCCAGTGGCGGCAGGGGGCCTGGTGGCAGCCCCTGGAAGATCAGTGGGGACGTTTGCCATTGGTGTTGAGTAACCCCCCCTATATCCCCTCGGCGCTGCTGGCGGGCCTCGATCCAGTGGTGCGCGACCACGAACCCTGGCTGGCCCTAGATGGCGGTGGCGATGGCCTCGATTGCCTGCGTGAGATCGTCGCCGGCGCCCGGCGGGCCCTGGCCCCGGGGGGTTGGCTGCTGCTCGAACATCACCACGACCAGTCGCTGGCGGTGGCCCAGTTGCTGGCGGCGGCGGGGTTGGAGGAGCTGCGGGTGGCCAGAGACCTGGAGGGCAAGGCCCGTTTTGCCCTGGCCCGGGCGCCCGGGGGAGCCTGACCTTGGCGTTCGACTCGCCCTTAAACCTGCTGGCTGCCGCTGCCCTCGCTGAGCGGCTGCGGGCGGGGGAAGTAGGGGCATTCCCCACCGACACCCTGCCGGCCCTGGCGGTTTCAACGGCGGCGGCGGCGGCCCTTTGGCAGCTCAAGCAACGGCCAGCCAGGAAGCCCCTAATCCTGTTGGGGGCCGATGGGGCCAGCCTGCTGGCCCTGCTCGGCATGGAAGCACCGCCCGCCTGGGGCGCCATGGCTGCCCGGGGCTGGCCCGGCGCCCTCACCCTGGTGCTGCCCGCCCGGGGGCCGCTGGCGGAGGCGCTCAACCCTGGCGGCGGCAGTTTGGGTTTACGGGTGCCCGCCTGTGGCCGCACCCGGGCGCTGTTGCGGCTCAGTGGTCCATTGGCCAGCAGCAGCGCCAACCTTTCTGGCCAGCCCCCCTGCACCAGCCCGGAGGCCCTGGCCGCCGCCTTCCCGGGGTTGGCTTTGTTGGGGCCCCTGCCCTGGCCCCGGGGTTCGGGGCTGGCCAGCACGGTGTTGGCTTGGCAGGCTGGGAATCCCACCGATCCTTGGCGTTTGTTGCGCCAGGGGGCGGTGGAATTTCCTGGGGAGCTGCTGGGCTGATGGCTTGGTTGGTGTTGGTGGTGGGTTTCCTGCTGGTCTTAGTGGAGTGGCTGGTGCGGCCGCTGCTGCAAACCGGTCAGGCCCTATTCAGCATGCATAACTTGATCTGGCTGCCGCCCCTGCTGCTGGTTTGGGCCCTAACGGCTAAGCGGCCCTAGGGGAGGGCAACCAGCGGCTGCTGAGCAACGAAAGCAGCACCAGCCCACTGGAACAGATCAGGCAGGCGGTCATGCCGCCGCTCAGGTACATCCAGCCGGAGAGGAGCGTGCCCAATAGCCGGCCCGCCGCATTGGCCATGTAATAGAAACCCACATTGAGACTCACATTTTCGGCGTCGGTGTAGGCCAGCACCAGGTAGCTGTGGATCGAGGAATTCATCGCAAACACCACGCCAAAGGCTGCTAACCCCCCAACGATCACCAGGCCGGGATCAGCCTGGCGCCAGAGGGCGATAGCCATCAGGGCTGGAATCGCCGCGAGCAGTGCACTCCAGAACTGCACGGCCCCAGGCCCCGGCGCACTTGTCTTGCCCCAGCTGCGTCTCAGGGCCGGGGCCGCCCCCTGCACGATCCCGTAGCCAATCACCCAGAGGCCCATGAAGCCCCCCACCTCCCAAAAGCGCCAGCCGAGCACCGCCTCTAGGAACACCGGCAGCGCTACCACAAACCACACATCCCGGGCGCCGAACAAAAAGAAGCGACCCAGCGACAACACATTGATGCCCCTGGATTTAGAAAACAGTGAGGAGAAGGCCAATTTTTCTTTGACCTTGCCGATGTCTGCGGGCAACCCCAGGGTGCCCAGGAAAGCCAGAAACAAACCGGCCGCCATCGCCGCCACGGAGCCGGCAAACCCCAGGCTGGTGAGCAGCACCCCGCCCAGGAAAAAGCCCACCCCCTTGAGGGCATTCTTGGAACCGGTGAGCAGCGCCACCCACTTGAACAACTGCTGTTCTCCCTTGTCTTGGTCCCCGGGGGTTTCCGGCACCACTGTTTTAATGGCGCCCTTGGCACTCATCTTGTTTAGGTCTTTGGCGATGCCACTGATCGCCTGGGCCGCCATCACATAGATCACCGAAAACAGCTTGGGCCAACTGGCTGAAACAGGGATTAAAAGCAACAGGGCCAGGATCTGCAATAACAATCCAGCCCAGAGCGTGAGCCGCAGGCCAAAGCGGGCCCCCAACCAGCCGCCGTAAAGGTTGGTGAGGATGCCGAAGAATTCGTAGAAGATAAACAGAAAGGCGATCTCCAGGCTGGAGTAGCCGAGCTGATGAAAGTGAAACAGCACCAGCATCCGTAGGGCGCCGTCGGTGAGCGTGAAAGCCCAGTAGGCCCCAGTCACCACGACGTACTGCTGCAGGGCGGATAGGGGCTTAGTCATGCTGATTGCTCCGCTCAGCGCTGCTCTAGCTGGGCCACATGGCAAGCCAGATCAGCCATGCGACAGCTGTAACCCCATTCGTTGTCGTACCAGGCATAGATCTTGAGCTGGGTGCCATTTATCACCATCGTGGAGAGGCCATCAACGATCGAACTGCGACTGTCGTTGAGATAATCTACTGATACCAAGGGTCGTTCTTCATAGCCAAGGATTCCCGCGAGGGGGCCGGCGGCGGCGGCGGCAAAGGCGCCATTCACCTCCTCCACGCTTACCGCACGGTTTAGTTCAAACACCGCGTCGGTGAGGGAGCCATTCAACAGCGGTACTCGCACCGCATGGCCATTCAGTTTTCCCTGCAGTTCAGGGAAGATCAGGCCGATCGCCTTGGCGGAGCCGGTGCTGGTGGGGATCAGGCTCTGGATGCAGGAGCGGGCCCGGCGCAGGTCAGATTTGAAGCCATCTACCACCACCTGGGTGTTGGTGACGTCGTGCAGGGTGGTGATCGAACCGTGTTTGATCCCGAAGTTTTCCTGGATCACCTTCACTATCGGGGCCAGGCAGTTTGTGGTGCAGGAGGCCGCTGTAATCAGGCGGTGGCGGGCTGGTTCGTAGAGCTGGTGGTTGATGCCATAAACGATGTTGAGGGCCTCTTCGCCAGCGATCACCCCCTTCACGGGACAGGCCACGATTACGCGCTTGATGCCGATTTGTTCGAAGTAGGGCCCAAGGGTTTCAGCTGTTTTGAACTTGCCGCTGCACTCGAGCACCAGTTCCACCCCGGCCCCCTGCCAAGGCACAGCGCTGGGCTCTTTTTCTTGGCTGTAGCCGATGCGTTGATCGGCAACGCTGAAGCCGCTGGGGTCGTTAACGCTGGCGCTCAATTGTTGCTGCCAGCGCCCATGAACGGAGTCAAACTCCAGCAGATGGGCGGCCGTGGCTGCGGTGCCAGCCATGTCGTTGACGTGCACCAGCTGGATGCCGGGACGGCCCCAAAGGGCCCGGAACACCAGCCGACCGATGCGGCCAAAACCGTTGATGCCAATTTTCATGGCTTTCGCCCGCTGATCCGCCTAGGCTCGCATCAAGTTGAGTTGATTCGTTTATGGTTCGATTAACGGCCATGGCCCCGCTGGCCTCGATTGATGCTGAGCGGGCAAGGCTTTTGTTGAAGGCCCTAGCCGACCCCCTGCGGCTCCAGGTGATCGAGTCTTTAGCCCTGGGGGAGCGTTGCGTTTGCGAACTCACCACGGAACTGGGCCTTGGCCAGTCGCGGCTCTCTTTTCATCTCAAGGTGCTTAAGGACGCTGGTTTACTGCTAGATCGCCAGGCCGGGCGCTGGATCTATTACCGGCTGCAGCCGCAGGCAATTAAAGGCCTAGCGGCCTGGTTGAACCAACTCAGTGATGCCTGTGGCGCCCAAGCCAACCCCTGTAACTAAGGAGCAGAACAATGGATCGAACGCTTGCCAGGTTGTCGAGGCTGGATCGTTATCTGCCGATTTGGATTCTGTTGGCCATGGCCGTTGGCCTATTGCTTGGTCGATTGGTTCCTTCCCTACAGGCGCTGCTTGATGCGGTGAAGATCGGCAATACCTCTTTGCCGATTGCCTTGGGGTTATTGATGATGATGTATCCGGTGCTGGCCAAGGTTCGTTTTGAGCAATTGGGGAATGTGGCCAGTGATCGACGCCTGTTGGCTTTGTCGCTAGGTCTGGTTTGGCTGGTGGGGCCAGCTTTGATGTTTTGCCTGGCCTGGTTATTGCTGCCCGATCAACCGGCTTTTCGCACCGGTTTGATTGTGATTGGCATTGCCCCCTGCATCGCCATGGTGCTGATCTGGATTGATCTGGCCCAGGGGGACAGGGAGGCGGCTGCCTTGTTGGTGGCAATTAATTCGATTTTACAGGTGTTGGGTTATGCCCTACTTAGTACTTTTTATCTGAAAATTCTCCCGGGTTGGCTGGGCCTTGAAACCCTTGATCTACAGTTTTCAACTTGGGAAATTGCTAAGGCAGTGCTCTTTTTCCTGGGCCTGCCCCTAGGGGCAGGTTATTTATCGCGCAGGCTCGGGCTGAGGTTGAAGGGCCGCCAATGGTATGAAAGCAAGTTTATTCCATTGATTAGCCCCTGGGCTCTCTATGGCCTGCTATTTACGATTGTGGTGCTATTTGCACTGCAGGGCAGTGCGATTACATCCCAGCCCCTCGAGGTGCTGAAGGTGGCGATTCCCCTGCTGCTTTATTTTCTGATCATGTGGAGTTTGGCCTTTTTTCTTGGGGTTCGTGGAGGGCTTAACTACGCTAAAACAAGCACCCTAGCTTTTACGGCGGCTGGTAATAATTTTGAGCTGGCTATTGCTGTTTCCGTTGGTGTATGGGGTGTTAGCTCGGGCCAGGCCCTGGCGGGGGTGATTGGCCCTTTGATTGAGGTGCCGGTTTTGGTGTCGCTTGTTTACCTATCCCTATGGTTGAGGCGCCTGGTTCAGTTCCGGAATTCAGGCCGCTTGTCTTGATCGAGGCTGCGATTGAGAATGTCTTTAAGGGTTAAGCCCACGGGCAAACTGCCCGCATAGGCACTGCCTAACACGCGGCGGTAAATCTTGGATTCAGTTAGCCGGTAGGTGGAGGCAATTAGGGGAATGGCACCGGCTTCATCGGCAAGTTTGTAGCCGTTGCTTAGCGAGTAGCCCACAAAGGCCCGCAGGCTGGCGGAACTTTGCAGCTGTTTGTCGTTCACATAGATAAAGAGGGGGCGCGAAAGGGGGCGATAGGACTCGTCTTGCACCGCTTTGATGGTCGGTAATACCTTGGTGCCGTCGGGCTGCTCAAGGGCTACGGCCCGCAATTTGGCTTTGTTGGCTTGGTAATACTCAAAGCCGAAGTAGCCAAGGGCGAGCGGATCTGTGGCCACCCCTTTGACTAGAACATCGTCATCTTCGCTGGCGGTATAATCCGTGCGGGAGTTTTCGGAATCTCCATTAATGGCTTTGTTGAAATAGTCAAACGTGCCGGAGTCTTTGCCGGGCCCGTAGAGTTTGATTGCCTTGTCAGGCCAGCTGGGGTTTACCTGGCTCCAGCGCTCAACTTTGCCTTGGGCGTCTTTATTCCAGAGCCGTTTTAGCTCTGATTCGGAGATGTCTTTGGCCCAGTTATTGGCGGGATTTACCACCACTGTGATCGCATCAAAGGCTATCGGTAGTTCAATAAAGCGCACACCATTTTTTTCGCAGAGCTTGAGTTCCTTGGCATTGATCGGCCGCGAGGCATTGCTGATGGCGATCTTCTCAGTGCAGAAGAGCCGGAAGCCACCACTGGTGCCAGATTCTTTCAGTTCAATGGTTACGTTTTTACCTTCAGCCGTTTGCTTGAAGCCTTTGATGGCTTCCTCCGTGATAGGCCGCACGGTGCTGGAACCGTTGATGCTTAACTTATCCGCCCCGAACGCAGCAGCTGTAGTAGTGCTGATGCCGATGGCGGCTAGGAGGGCAAGCGGAAAACGGGCAAGCACAGCAAGGCTTATTCAACTGAGCTGAGCCTACAGATCAATAATGATTGATTGGTTAAGGCTTGATGAACTTGGCGGTGGGCGGGCTTCAGCGGTCTCTGCGGCGGCTGCAGATCAGCCAGCCCCAAAGGGCCAGCAGCATCACGCAGGCGCAGAACTGGAACAGGTTGTCTATGGAGTCCCCTGGGACTTTCGGGAAACAGCGTTTCAGGCAAGACTCAGGGGGAGTTTCTGCTTGTTAGAAAACGTTCGAGCAATAACCTACTAAACAGAGAGAAGATCGCTACGCCGCCCAGCACCATGGCTGCCCCGTAGGCCAGCTCGGTGTTGTACTGCTTGTAGGCATCTTCAATGAACAGCGGCAGAGTTTGGGTTTCGCCGGAGATGTTGCCACTCACCACGGCTACGGCCCCGAATTCACCGAGGGCTCTGCCCGTGGTGAGAATCAACCCGTAGAGCGCCGCCCAACGCACGGAGGGCAGCGTTACTTTCCAGAAAACTTGCCAGGAGGTGGCCCCCAGGGTGCGGGCGGCCTCCTCCTGTTCCCAGCCCTCTTCCTCCAGCAGTGGGATCACCTCCCGGGCCATGAAGGGGAAAGTAACAATGATCGTGGCCAGGGCCATGCCTGGCCACGAGAAGATGATTTTCCAATGGAGATCGCTCACCACCGAGCCGAAGAGGCCGTGGTTTGGGCTGTAGAGCAGCACCAGCATCAGGCCCACCACCACAGGTGAGATCGAAAAAGGTAGGTCGATGATGCTGAGCAGTAGGGCCTTGCCGGGGAACTGTTTACGGGCGATGGCGACGGCGGCCGCCAGGCCAAAGATCGTGTTGGCAGGCACGGCAATCGCTGTCATCAACAGGGTGAGCAGCACCGCGTGCCGCAGGTCCTCCGAGCCGAAGTTTTCGATAAATGGCCCCAGCCCCTTGGCAAAGGCACCGGCCACCACGTTTAGGGCGGGCACCACAATCACCAGGCCCACATAAAGGCAGGCAACAATCGGAATTAGTTTTTTCATGATTTTGAAGGATTGGCTTCCCAGTTACGACCCCAAACCTGAATGCCGTTGATCACCACAAGGCTGAGCAGGGAGAAGATCAGCATCACCATGCCGATAACCGTGGCACCGTCGAAATCAAATTCCTCAAGTTTTTGAATGATCAGCGTTGGGGTGATCAGATCTCTGAAGGGCACGTTGCTGGAGATCATCACCACGGAGCCGTATTCGCCCACGGCCCGGCTGTAGCCCTGGGCGATGCCCGAGAGGATCGCCGGGGAGAGCTGGGGCAGCACCACCCGGAAGAGGGTCTGGGAACGGTTGGCCCCGAGGCACCAGGCGGCTTCCTCCTGGTCTACCTCCAGGGCTTCCAGCACCGGTTCAACGCTACGCACCACAAAGGGCAGTGAGATGAAGATCATCGCCACTGCCACCCCCAGCCAGGTGAAGGACACCTTGATGCCAAACATGGCCAAGAGTGGGGCCCCGATCCAGCCGTTGCTGCTGTAGACGGCGCTCAGGGCCAGGCCGGCCACGGCGGTGGGCAGGGCGAAGGGCAGGTCGATCAGGGCACTGAGGATGCGTTTGCCAGGAAATTGAGTACGCACCAGGGCCCAGGCGATGATCAGGCCAAAGAAGCCATTGATCAAGGCGGCCACGAAGGCCAGCCCGAAGCTGATCTTGTAGGTGGCAAGCGCCTCTGGGGTGGTGGCCAGGGCCCAGAATTGCGAAGGCCCCACGTGGGCGGCCTTGAGGGCCATGCCACCGATGGGAAGAAACAGAACCAGGCCGAGATAGGCCCAGGTGATGCGCCAGGGCCAGCTGGGCAGAGGTGGCAACGCCAGGCCCCGCGGCAGGGGGACTCCAATCGGGACCAAGGGGTAAATCGCTGGGGAAGCGGCCCTAATCTACGGTACTGCTACCGGGATTGAGAAGTATCCTCGCTTGCTCTCGGCAGGCTTGAATTCAGCTATTCGTTTGAGCCTCTGGGCCATGGGCATCCGCGTCGCCAACGTCACCAAGTCGTTTGGAGACTTCCAGGCCGTTAAAGACGTGAGTCTTGATGTGGATAGTGGCTCCCTGGTGGCCCTGCTGGGGCCCTCTGGATCGGGCAAGAGCACTTTGCTGCGGCTGATTGCCGGCCTAGAGGAGGCCGATGCCGGCAGGGTTTGGATCACCGGCGAGGAGGCCACCAACCGCTCGGTTCAAGACCGGCAGGTGGGTTTTGTTTTCCAGCACTTTGCCCTGTTTAAGCACCGTAATGTGCGCCAAAACGTCGCCTTCGGCCTGGAGCTGCGCGGCTGGAAGCCGGCGGCGATCCGGCGCCGGGTGGATGAATTATTGGAGCTGGTGCAGCTGCAGGGCTACGGCCAGCGCTATCCCTCCCAGCTTTCCGGCGGCCAGCGCCAGCGGGTGGCCTTGGCCAGGGCCCTAGCGGTGCAGCCCCGGGTATTACTGCTGGATGAACCCTTCAGTGCCCTCGATGCAAAAGTGCGCAAGGAACTGCGGGCCTGGTTACGCAATCTTCACGACGAGATGCATGTAACCACCGTAATTGTTACCCACGACCAGGAGGAGGCCATGGAGGTGGCCGATAAGATTGTGGTTATGAATGATGGGCGGATCGAGCAGATTGGTTCCCCTGCGGAAATTTACGATCAGCCCGCCACCCCCTTTGTGATGGGATTTGTGGGGAGCGTTAATGTGTTGCCCTATGGGGCTGTGGGCCAGCAGCTCGGTTCGGATCCCTTGGCCAGTAATCTCTTTATTCGCCCCCACGATCTCGATCTACATCTGAGTCCCCAGCCGGATAGTGTGCCGGGTCAGTTGCGTCGCTTAACCCATATGGGGCGTGATCTGCAGGCGGAGTTGGTTCTGGAGGGGGGCGATGTGGTGATGGTGGTGTTACCCCGGGAACGGCTGGACTACGCCAGCCTTAACCCCGGCGATCGCTTGTACATCACTTCAAGGCAGGCACGCACCTTTGAGCCTGACTACGCCATTTGATCAGTGTCACTGATCAATCCCGTTCGACTTCGAAGCCAGCCAGGCGGGCATCGGAACGAAATTGAGCTAGGGAGAGGGTGGTCTGATTCTTTAAAAGGCAGCCATTTTTGAAAATCAGCGTGAAACGTTGAATTTCTGTTGAGTTGCGCTTTGCGGTGATTACTTCAGCGGCCATGGGAATTCTCTCGATGGGGTTTGGGTGTGGAACGATAATTGTTGTTTTGGGCTAGATCGCTGGAATTAGTTTATTGGGTATGAACAGATCGTCATTGCTGATCTGTTGAAGTGTGCCTTTGGTGCGAATTAGGCTGAGATTTTTGGTTACTGTAACCCTGGTCAAACCGCAAATATCGCCAAGGGCCTTATGGGTGAGGTTTAGTTCCTTAAGGGAGAGTCGGTAGCCTTTGCTGCTCACCATGCCGAAACGGCTGCCAATCCAGGTGAGTAGTTGGAGCAGACGTTCCTCCGCAGACTTGATGCGATTAATACGAAAGATCTCTTCCACTGTGCGGATGTGATCCGCCAGAAATTGCGAGACCTGATCTGCCGTGGGCTTGGTTTGCTCCACCACCACCGTGGTGAGGCATTGAATTTCAATGGGCCGTAGGGCTGAGTAGGCAGTGGTGACCCATTCGCCGGGTCCCCAGAGGCCCAGGGTGATGGAATCACCTTCCTGGTCCCAGGCGACGGTACGGATGTAACCCTCCTGGATTTTCCAGCTCAGGCCCTCGGGAAGGACGTCATTGGGAAGGAGGGTGAGTTGGAGGGGGCGAGTGCCGATGCTGATGGTCATGGCTTTGAACGGTTAGGTAATTGGTGGTCATGGATAGGGGTGTTGGGGCCAGCGGGGTGCTGGCCGATGACATTCGGAGACAACAGCTCATGGCGCCTGGCGACGTTGTGGAAACACCATAGCACCGTTTGCCCATCGGTCAACTGTGGAATTAGCCCGTTGGCCTGGGGGCGGTCAAATGAAATACATGCCCTGGGCTTGGGCCAGCTGATCGCGCTGCTCCAGCAGGTCTTGCAGGCTGGTGGATTCCAGCAGTTTGTTGCGGGCTTTTTCCAGCTGGCCCACCAGGTTTTCCAGCACCTGGAATTCCGGTGACTGCCGCTTAGTTGCATCGCTATTGCTGCTGTCCCCCTCCAGGCAGGCCACCACCTCTGAAACCTTGACGTCGCTGGGGGCGCGACTCAACTGGTAGCCACCGCGGGGGCCGCGGATGCTGCGTAAAATGCCTGCCCGGCGCAGGCTGGTGAGCATCTGTTCCAGGTAGCGGTCTGGGATTTGTTGGCGCTGGGCGATCTCCGCCACCTGAAGCACCTGGCCACTGGCGTAGGTGGAGGCCAGTTCCAGCAGGGCCACGAGGCCGTAATCGGTTTTTGCGCTGAAGCTCACAGCCTTGGCCGTCACGGGGATTGTTAGATGATTGTGCCTAAGCCCGCCGCTCTTTTGAGGGATTGCAGCGCAAATCCCTATCGAAGTAGCGGGGATTACCCTGGCAAGCCAGTCTGCGGTGTAAATTCCCAAGGCACCCTATCGGACTACCGTGGTTTTTGATTCCGCGAAGCTGGGCCGTCGTACGGCCACCCGTTTAGCCCTTGGTGGCCTTGTTGGTCTACCCCTGGCCGTGGCCCTGGCCAGCAGCTCGGCGCTGGCGGCCCCCGCTAACCAAGAAATTCTTCTGGTGAGCTACGCGGTAACCAAGGCCGCCTACGACGAAATTATTCCCAAATTTATCGCTGACTGGAAGAAGAAAACCGGCCAAACAGTCGTCGTCAAAACCAGCTTTGGCGGTTCCGGCTCCCAGACCCGGGCCGTGATCGATGGCCTAGAGGCCGACGTGGTGGGCCTGGCCCTAGAAGGTGATGTGATCAAGGTGGAAGATGCTGGGCTGATTGAGTCTGGCTGGCAGAAAAAACTGCCGAATAATTCGATTATCACCAACTCGGTGGTAGTAATTTTCCTGCGGCCTGGCAATCCCAAGAAGATCAGCACCTGGGCTGATCTGGATAACAAAGACGTTGACGTAGTCACGGCTAATCCCAAGACCTCCGGGGGCGCCAAATGGAATTTCCTCGGCCTCTGGGGCTCAGTTACCGAGACCGGTGGCAGTGCGGACAAGGCTAAATCATTTATTACAGCCGTTTACAAGAATGTTGACGTGCTTCCCAAGGATGCCCGGGAAGCGACTGACACTTTTGTGAAAAAGGGTCAGGGCGATGTGTTGCTAAACTATGAGAATGAAGCAATTCTCGCCAAGAAAACCGGTGAGTGGACTGCCCCCTACAAGGTACCCAGCCCTAATATCGTGATTGAGGGCCCGGTGGCTGTGGTAGATAAAAATGTGGAGAAACATGGCACCCGCAAGGTGGCCGAAGCTTTTACGCAGTATCTTTATACGCCGCTTGCCCAGAAGATTTTTGCCACTAACGGTTTCCGTCCGGTGACTCCCCAGGCTAAGGCTGCTGCCAAGGGTCAGTTCCCTGCAGTTAAAACTTTTACCGTTGCTGATTTTGGTGGCTGGAAAACCGTAAACAAGAAGTTCTTTGGCAGCGGTGGCCTTTGGGATGAAATCTTCAACAAGAGCCGTTGAGGCTCCTCTCTTAACTTGAGGAATATTGCCCGGCCTACCAAGGTCGGGCTTTTTTCTGCTTTAGGCGAATCCGATAGGTGATGTGTGCCCCGCCAAGCTGTTTGATGAGCAGTTCCCGGGCTTCAAGGCGCAGTTCTTCCACCGTGGGGGCTGACACGGTCCATTCGGATTGGCTAGCCACTGCTTCGTAGTGGCTAGGACTTGTTTCCGCCACTGTAAAAATGATTTCTCGCATGGAAATTGGGATTCGCTTTTTCATTCGTCAATTCCACCAGTCTCGTTGATTATTCTTTGCCATTGGGTCTTTATTGCTACCAGCATGGGTTCCACAAAGCACAAGACCTTGGCCCGGCCCAAGCGATCAGTTTGCTGCATACTGCCGCGTCAGGGGTGTGATTGATTACTGCATAAACTGATTATCCCGGCGATAATTTGGCTAATCGTGGACTTGTTGTGAGCCAAGTTCCCTTGCGCATTGGCATCGTTGGCGCTGGCACCGCTGGGCTTTATCTGGCCCTGCTGCTGCAGAGGGCTGGTCACTCAGTGCGACTTTTTGACAGGGCAGCCTCGCCTCGAACCCAGGGCTGCGGCATTCTGCTCGTTAGTGCAGGGCTTGAGGCGATTGCCCAGGGAGCCGTGCCTGGGTTGCTAGATCAATTACTGAGGGCTGGTCAGCCAGTCCGTCGCTTTGTAATTCGAAACCTGAAGGGTGGTGAGATCAGCCGTTCAGAAGTTGATATTTCCGACGGGGAGTTGCCCTCCCAGTTGATCCAGCGCAGTGCAATTCTATCGGCCCTTTGGAACTGCTTTGATGCCAGTGATTTCAGGGGTAATTCTGAATTGATAGGTCTGCGGCAGCAGGAAAATGAAGTGTCTGCTTTTTTTGCAAATGGTGATTACTGGAATGGAGATATTCTGATTGGAGCTGATGGTATTTTCTCCAGGGTGGCCCGTTCGGTGGCGCCGGAACGGCGATTGTGTTATCTCGGTGATAGGGTTTGGCGGGGGGTGGTTGCGGATCCAGATTTCTGTCTTGATGGTGATTTCTTTGTGTATGCCCGTGGCCGTGGTATTTACGCAAACTTCTTTGACCTTGGGCCAAATAAGAAGGCTGAGAATATTACCCACTGGGGATTTTTCCATGAGCAGCCCCTGCCTGAGCAGCGATCTGAGCAACTGCGGCTGTTGACTGAGCCAGTGCCGACGGAGGCCTTAGCTCGTTTACCTGCCGATGCGGCAGCGGTGATCAGCGGGACCCCTGCAGCCAGCACGGTGTGCAATTGGAACTTTGATATTGAGCCATTGGCTCGGCTTAGCCAGGGCCGAGTTGCCTTGATCGGGGATGCGGCCCATGCCATGAGCTCATCCCAGGCCCGGGGTATGACCGCGGGGCTAGAGGATGCCCTGGTGCTGGCCACTGAATTGAATCGTTGCCCAGCGGAGGGGGCTGAGGGGCTTGCGGCCCTGGCTGCCTATGGCGAGCAGCGTTTACCTGTGGTGCATCGTTATCAGGCCCGCAGTCGCGATGTGAGCGTGAGGATCGGGCGGCGGCGGCGCTCCCCCCTGCGAGATCCGCAGGCAGATTTTTCTTCCGTGGCTTGATGCTGGCGGGCTGTGTAGTAATTGCAATTACCCCAGGTTGCTTTGAATCTGGCTAGTTAGGTATCACCACCATGGGGAAAGCCATGACCTTGGCGCCTGAACTAACCAGAGCATCCGACCAGCTGGCTCTGCCCATCTATGGGGACAACAGTCTGTCGATTGGTCATACCCCCTTGGTTCGATTGAATCGTGTGGTGGGGGACGCCAAGGCCCAGGTTTTCGCCAAGATCGAAGGCCGCAATCCGGCCTACTCGGTGAAATGTCGCATTGGTGCGGCCTTAATTTGGCAGGCGGAAAAGGATGGATTGCTGGGACCTGGCAAGGAACTGATTGAACCCACCAGTGGCAACACCGGCATCGCCCTGGCCTTTGTGGCGGCCTCCCGGGGCATACCGCTAACGCTCACGATGCCGGAAACGATGAGCCTGGAACGGCGCAAGCTGCTCACCGCCTATGGGGCCAAGTTGGTGCTCACCGAAGGGAAGCGAGGCATGCCTGGTGCCATCGCGGCTGCCCAGGAAATTGCTGCCGCTGATCCCCAGCGCTATGTGTTGTTGCAACAGTTTTCCAACCCTGCCAATCCCCAAATTCACCACGACACCACGGGACCAGAAATCTGGAATGACAGCAACGGAGCTGTTGATGTGTTAGTTGCCGGTGTTGGCACCGGTGGCACCATCACCGGAGTAAGTCGCTACATCAAACAAACCCTTGGCAAGCCGCTGGTATCTGTGGCCGTTGAACCGGTGGAGAGTCCTGTGATCAGCCAGACCAAGGCCGGCCAACCGGTGCAACCAGGCCCCCATCGGATCCAGGGCATTGGTGCAGGTTTTGTGCCAACAAATCTTCAATTAGATTTGGTTGATCGTGTGGAGCAAGTATCTAGTGAAGAGGCTGTTGCCTTTGCCCGGCGACTTATCCGCGAGGAGGGAATTCTTGGCGGAATATCCAGTGGTGCAGCCGCTTCTGTCGCTGTGAGGCTTGCCCATGAGGATGCCTTTGCTGGTAAGAATATTGTAGTGGTATTACCTGATTCCGGTGAGCGTTATCTTAGCACCGTATTATTTGAGGGGATTTTCAATGCTGATGGCTTGGCACCATGAGTGAGATTCCCCAGGCCATTGCTCAGCTTAATGGCTTGCCTGTTGCAGATTATTCTGAAGGTGCTGAGGATTGGAATCTTCAGGTGATAGTCAGTTCGTTGCGTAGCATTCGTGAGCGTTCTGCCTTGGCCTCAAGGCATCAGCAGTGCGTGCTGCAGCTGCCCTCCCGGGAGTTGCTTGCAGATGTGGTGGATGGTCTTAATGACGCGTTGTTCCCCCATCGATTAGGTATTCCAGAGACCGACTATTTTGTGGGTCACACCTTGGATGCCAGCTTGCGTTTGCTGGAGGATCAGATACACATAGAGTTAAATTTTTCGAGCCCATATCTTAATTCTGATCCTGATATAAGTAGTCTTCTTAAGCGGCAGGCCCAGGCCGTTGTGGGGGCATTTGCCGCTCAGTTGCCAGCGATCCGATCCTTGCTTGAGCTTGATATTGCCGCGGCTTTCCATGGGGATCCTGCGGCGGGAAGTTTAGACGAGGTGCTGGTTTGCTATCCGGGGGTGAAGGCAATTACTTATCATCGATTTGCCCATGCTCTCTATCGACTAGGCGTACCTGTAATTGCGCGTATTATTGCTGAGATTTCCCATTCGACTACTGGCGTGGATATTCATCCAGGCGCGGTAATTGGCGAAAGTTTCTTTATTGACCATGGTTCTGGTGTTGTGATTGGAGGTACGGCCGTTATCGGTAACGGGGTGCGTCTTTACCAGGCGGTAACCTTGGGGGCCAAACATTTCCCAGTGGATGACGATGGCCACCTGATTAAGGGAGAGGCCCGACATCCAATTATTGAAGACAATGTAGTGATTTATGCCGGTGCGACCGTGTTGGGCCGTATCACCATTGGTCGTGGCGCCACAATTGGCGGCAATGTGTGGATCACCCGTAGCATTCCAGCGGGAACTACAATCACCCAGGCTAAGGCCCGCCAGGAGGTTTTTGGTGAAGGGAGTGGTATCTAGGGTCTTGGGATCCTCAGGGGGCGGTTGGCTGGTGATTGCCAGCTGTTTTGGGAATGTTAGTTTTCTGTGGCATACTTGCTTCAACTGACGGGCCTGGGAAGGTCGGGGGCCATTGGTTTGAATGTGTGAGCTGCTTGCCCTCAACGCCAATCGTCCCACCGACTGTCGCTTTTCCTTTCAAGGCCTGATTCGTAGGGGCGGCGCCACCGGTGATCACTCTGACGGCTGGGGCTTGGCAAGTTATGAGCCAGATGGTAGCGGAGTAAGAATTTATCGAGAGGATGAGCCTGCTGCCTTTTCTCCTATAGCCGCCCATTTGGCAGGCCTTGATATTAGTTCTTGCTGCACTATTGCCCATATTCGTAAGGCGACTCAAGGGGAAGTTGCCTTGCCTAATTGTCATCCTTTTTACCGGCGTTGGCGGGGGCAGGATCTGATTTTTGCCCATAATGGTGATCTCAAAGGAGCTGTGCCGAGGGCCGATCATTATCAGCCCCTTGGTAATACAGATAGCGAAGCGGCTTTTTGTGCGTTGCTAGAGCGACTTGATTCCTTTGGGACTACTGGCTTTCCTTCGGCTGAGGATTTGTTTCCCCTCTTGACTGGGTTCTGCCTAGAGATGCATAAGTTGGGCACATTCAATTGTTTGCTCAGTAGCGGCGATTGGATTTTTGCCTTTGCCTCCACCCGCCTGCATCGCCTCACCCGCAGCTTTCCTTTCCCCGTGGCCCAGTTGGCTGACGCAGACCTCACCGTTGACTTTTCGCGGGAGACCCAGGCGGGCGATGTGGTGACGGTGATCAGCACTGAGCCCCTCACCTCCAATGAGCAATGGCAGCCTTTGCAGCCTGGGGAGGCTTTATTGCTACAGCAGGGCAGAGTGCTTCATCGCCTCCTGCCGGTGTAGTTGAAGGCACATGGGTCGGTGCGTCGGGGTACCAGTCTGAGGTGAGGGGGCCGGTCAGCATGGGGTTTCTGAATTTCACTGCCCCATGGCTCTGCAGCTCGGCGACACAGTTCCGAATTTCAGCCAGGACTCCCAGCTCGGGCCCATCAATCTCTACGACTTTGCTGGCGACAGCTGGGTGGTGCTTTTCTCCCACCCTGCTGACTACACGCCGGTTTGCACCACGGAGCTGGGGGAAGTGGCACGGCTGCGGCCTGAATGGGAGAAGCGCAATGTGAAAACCCTGGCCCTGAGCGTGGATTCGGCTGAAAGCCATAGGGGCTGGATCAACGACATCAACGAAACCCAGCAGACAACGGTGGACTATCCCATCTTGGCCGATGCTGATAAGAGCGTTAGTGATTTGTATGGGATGATCCATCCAAATGCCCTTAACAACCTTACGGTGCGTTCGGTTTTCATCATCGATCCGAACAAGAAATTGCGTTTACAGATCACCTACCCCGCCAGCACAGGCCGTAATTTCCAGGAAATCCTGAGGGTTATTGATTCATTACAGCTCACTGAATACCACCAGGTAGCCACCCCTGTGAATTGGAAGGATGGTGAGGATGTGGTGGTTGTGCCCTCCATTCCCACTGAAGAAGCCCGCAGTAAGTTCCCAAAGGGTGTTACTGAAATACGCCCCTACCTGCGCTTCACCCCCCAACCCAATCGCTGAGCTTACCCATGGGTATTCGAGTATCGCAAGTAACTAAATCATTCAGTGGCCTTCGGGCTGTGGATGACCTTAGTTTGGATGTGGATTCTGGTTCTTTGGTGGCTTTGCTGGGGCCTTCGGGTTGTGGTAAGAGCACGCTATTGCGCATGATTGCTGGTTTGGATGTGCCTGATCATGGGCAGATTTGGATTGATGGTGCAGAGGTTACCGGCCGATCGGTGCAGGAACGTCATGTGGGCTTCGTGTTTCAGCACTTTGCTCTCTTTAAGCACCGTACTGTGCGCCAAAACATCGCCTTTGGCCTTGAGTTGCAAAAATGGCCCAAGGAAAAGATCCGCTGGCGGGTGGAGGAACTACTTAATCTCGTCCAGCTGCAGGGTTACGGAAGCCGCTATCCATCGCAATTATCTGGGGGCCAGCGCCAGCGGGTTTCCCTGGCCAGGGCCTTGGCAGTGAAGCCCAAGGTGTTGCTGCTTGATGAACCTTTTAGTGCCCTAGATGCAAAGGTTAGAAAGGAACTCCGCACCTGGTTGCGGGGCCTCCATGAAGAGATGCAGGTGACCACAGTAATTGTGACCCATGACCAGGAGGAGGCCATGGAGGTTGCCGACAAAATTGTGGTGATGAACAAAGGACATGTGGAGCAAATTGGCTCCCCGGTTGATATCTATGATCACCCCGCAACTCCCTTTGTTATAAATTTCGTTGGCGAGGTCAATCTTCTCACTGGTGGTTTGGCTGCCCAGGGCCAACAGGATGGGCAGCATGATGGGGACCAGGAGATTTTTGTGAGGCCCCATGAGTTGGAATTGTATGCGGCTCCCCAGGCAAAAAGTGTGCCAGTAATTATTAGGCGAGTTGTGCATATGGGCAAGGATGTGCACTTGGAGTTGGTTTTGGATGACGGGCAGGTTTTGCATGCGGAATTGACCCGAGCAAAGGTGGAACGCACAGGCACTCCCCTTTCAATTGGCACCCGTTTGCATGTATTGCCCCAGGCTACATATAGTTTTAATTGATTATTGGGCCTGGTTCTCAGGCCCCTTCGCGTATCACCTGTTCAAAGGTGCGCAGTAGTTCTGATTGATAGCGCTGTTTATTTTTTAGCATCCAGATAGGTTGCTTTGTGAGGGGGGCTTCGGCTATTTCGATTGGCCATAGTAGGCCCAGGGCTACTTCCTGTTGGATCATGGTTTCTGGTAGGGCGGCGCTTACTCCGCCTTGGAGTGCGATGGTTTTGACCATTTCGCTGCTGTTTAGCACTAGTACAACGTTCAGTTCGTTGATATTTGTACCGGCTTGCTTTAGGGCGCTTTCTAGCATTTGTTGGGCTCCGGAGCCCTGCTCACGCATTACCCAAGGCGTGTTTGCTAATTGCTCTTTATTTACCTGCTTTACGCCGAACCAGGGGTGTCCTTTGCCTACGACTAGTTGAAGGTGCTCATGGCCTACTTCCTCTTTGTATAGATGTAGCTCGGTGTTTTGTTGAGGCAGTTGCATCCCCCAGTCTCCACTCACAAAGCAAAGGTCAAATTTGCCTTGGAGTGTTCCATCGATTACTTGTTCTGCATTGGCCAGTGTGCAGCGAAGTTCAATCTGATTATGTTGATCACAGAAGTTTTTTAGCCGAGAAGGTAGCCAGTAATTGCCTACAGTAAGGCTGGCGGCTAGGTGGAGCTCCCCTTTTTTAAGAGCATTGAAATCCTGAAGCCCCCGTTCCACTAGATCTACGCCGTCCAGCAGGCGGCTGCCCTCCTGTTGCAGATATTCACCGGCATCGGTTAGTTCAACCCGACGGCCAATCCGGTGAAACAGCTTTACTCCATATTGTCCCTCTAGCTTGGATACGGAGGCACTTACTGCCGGTTGGGTGATGTAAAGGTCTTCGGCGGCGCGGCTGAAATGCAGATGCTTGGCCACTGCCATGAAAACCTGAAGTTGATCCAGATTCATCGGTTTTTATGGTCACAACTTTTCAGCTCAAGCGATACAGCCCTCTGGCTAATCCCCCTAGGGATCCCGGTCTCTACTGGCCTGCCGCCCTGGGCCGTTGTCAGCTTTTTTGCCATGGGCCACCAGCACTTGACCCATTATCACCTATAACCCGATCGACGCACCGTATTAAAGCCTTAGTTGCAGGGCAAAGGCGGGGGTAAGCAGGCCTAGGGCCAGGGTGAGCGGTAGGCCCAGCCGCAGAAAATCGCCGAAGCTGTAGCACCCCAGGGAATAGACCATCGCGTTGGTTTGATAGCCGATTGGCGTGAGGAAGCTGTGGGAGGCCGCAAAGGTCATTACCGCCATGGCGGCAATGGCGCTTACTTCCAGGCCCTGGCAGAGCCCTAACCCCAGGGGCAGCATCAAGGTGATTGCCGCTTGATTCGAGAGCACCTCTGTGACCAGGGCCGTTAGGAGGTAAAGGCAAACCAGCAGGGCGTAGGGACTTAATAGTTGTGGATTTAACTGTTGCAGTTGCCTCACCAGGGCCAGGTCTAGGCCGGTGTGAGTGATCACCTTGGCGAGGGGCAGCAGGCTTGCCAGCAGGATCACCACATCCCAGCGCACGGCGGCATAGATCTCCTCGGCGGTGAGCACTTGGCTGGCCGCCAGCCCCACCACCGCCAGGAGCCCCCAGATCGGTAAGCCATCGCTGCGCCAGAGGGTGAGTAGTGCCACCATGGCAATCAGCCCCAGGGCCCAGGGCCTGCGATCGGCCCGGTCGAGGGGCATCGCAGTGCTATCGACCAGAAGCAGTTCGCGGCTGATTTGCAGGGCTTTGATCGTTGCAGTGGGGCTTTGCAGTAACAGGGCGTCCCCCAGGCGCAGTTGCACCTGGCCGAGGCGATCCCGCAGCAATTCCCCCCCCCGGCGGATCGCCAACACCGAGGCGTTGAAGCGCTGGGCAAAGCGGCTATCCCTCAGGCTTTGGCCAATCAATTGGGAGCCCGCCGGCACCAGGGCTTCCATGATCGACAGCTCGCTCTGTTGGGGGTCTTCCCCCACCGCCAGGCGCACCTGCAGTTCGGGGAGCAGCTCCAGGCCCTGTTGGGCTTGTAGGGCCAGCAGCCGTTGCTGTTCACCTTTCACCACCAGCACATCGTTGTCGCGCAACTGTTGGTTGCCGAGGGGAAGACTGATGTGTTCCCCTTCACGGATCAGGGCCAACACGCGCACATCAAAGCTGTGTTGCAAGAGGGAGGCGTCGATGCTTTTGCCGATCAGGGGTGAGGCGGCGGTCACCAGCAGTTCGCTGAGGTAGTTGCCCAGGCCGTAGTCCTGTTCCAGTTCCTGGGGGCGGGGTTGGCTGGGGCCAGAGTGCAGGGCCAGGGGGGCCACCAGCAGCAAAATTGCCAGGCCACAGATGTAGGTGGCGAGCGCCAGGGGGGTGAACTGCAACAGCCCGAAGCTGCCATAGCCCAATTGCAGCGAAAGACTGCTGGCCACCAGGTTGGTGGAGCTGCCTAACAGGGTGCCCACCCCCGCCAGGATCGTGAGGAAGGAGAGGGGCATCAGCAGGCGGGCGGGGGAGAGGCCCAGCCGGTGGCTCCAGCGTTCCACCACTGGAATAAACATCGCCACCACGGCGGTGTTACTGAGCACGGCACTGAGGGGACCCACCACCAGCCCTAGGGCCAGTAACTGTTGGCGCAGGGAGCTGCCCCCCGCCTGGATTAACCAGCGCTCCAGGGGTTCAAGGGCGCCGGTGCGCACCACCGCGGCACTCAACACAAACATCACGGCCACGGTCACAGTGGCGGGATTGGCAAAGCCCAGCAGGGCCTCCTCGGGGCTGAGCCAGCCCTGCAGCACGGCGGCCACGCAGCCGCCCATCGCTAGCAGTTCTAAAGGCAGTCGTTTCGTTAGGAAGCCCCCTAGGGCGCCAAGGGCCAGGGGCAGTGCCAGCCAAGAAAGGGTCATCAATGGCGGAAAAATAATGGCGCTAGAAGGGGGAGAAGCCAGCGGGGCAGTGGATATGGGTACAAAAGCCGATCGGGATTCAGGGGATGAGGTTAGATTGCCGGACTCTCGAGCTTCCCGGTGGCCGCTTATGCAAATGCTGGCGGCGGTTTCCCGGTTGAGGCGGTTTCTGCAGGAAGGTAATCCTTTCGCCCGGTTGGGGGCTTTGCTGCTGTTGGCCCTGGGCTGGTTGCTATCTCCCTTCTGCTGGTGGAACGATTTGGTTTTCAATCTGCCCCTGGCCTGGGGGCTGGGGAAATTATTGGCGCTCGCAAATCCCCTCTGGTTCACCCCTGGCTTGGTGCTGGGTTACTGGGGCAGCAATGTGGCGGGAATTCTGCTGATGCAATCCAGTGCCATGGAGATCTTTCATGACAGTGATAAGCCCCGGCGGCGGGCCCGTGAACTGCTCATCGGTTTGGCAAGTTCAACACTTTATTCCCTAGTGATTGTATTTCTTGTGAAGCTGGAGATTCTCCATTTTCCGCAGATTGGCTGAATCCCCAGAGAAAGAATAAAGCGATCATTCCCATCATTAAGCCTTCGTCGGGGACCAGGGCTGGGGCTAAAGCTTTGGCGACAAGTTTTAGTCCAACACTGAAAACTGTGAGATAAGCTGCGTTCTTAAGGTTGCTGAATCTATCCATCCAGCCGATCACCCAGCCCGCCAGAAATCGCAGCATCAGCACCCCTATGCCAGCCCCTGTAAGCACCAGCCAGCGCTCCTGGGTTACGGCAATGGCAGCGCTGACGCTGTCAAGGGAGAAGGCTAGGTCGGTGAGCGCCACCAAGCCAATCAGCCGCAGGGAAAGGCCTGGGCCCCCAGCCTGGGCTCGAGCATTGCTGGCATCGGCTGCTTGGCCGCTGAGTTCCCCTTGAAAATGTTGGCTGGCCAACCAGATCAAATAGGCCCCCCCGATCAAGCCAATTACGTTGTAACGCATGATCCAGATGGCCAGCAGGATCATCAAAATCCTAAATAGGAAGGCAAGCACCAAGCCCCAGTTCAAGACCCGTTGTTGTAGGGCTGGCTCCTGATCCTTTACCAGGCCCGCCAGGGCCAGGGCATTGTCGGCAGACAACACGGCTTCCAGCAGACCCAGGGAGGCAATTGTTCCCAGCTTGCCCAGGATTAATTGGGGATCTAGCTCAGTCCACCAGGATGCTATTTGTAAAATCAAAGGGAACATTGAACACATACAAAACAACAAAGAAGCCCAGGCCCACCAGCACAAGGCTGGAGAAAAATACCCAAATATCTGGGGGGTTGTAGGTGTCGGCTTCGATGTCGTTGCGCACATTGAAGTAGTGCACAGAGGACAGTCCCACCATCACCAGCCCCACCAGGGAGAAGGCCAGGCCCAGTTTCCAGCCGTTGCCTGGCCCCTGGGGGGCCAGGGGTGGCTTCAGCAGCCGGATCCGCACAATCAGCACGCCGAAGCCGAGCAGAGAGATGCCGCTGCGCATCCAGGCGAGGTAAGTGCGTTCGTTTGCCAGGTGGTCGCGCACCCGGTTGGGATTGCGACGCTCTGGCAGCAGTGATCCTTCAGTCAACGGGGGCGGTCTCCCTTTCGAGGTCGAGCTTGCTTTGGTCGAGGTTGGGCAGGCTTGCCAGCCCCTTGACCTGGGCCGCCACGGAGAAGGCCGGCAGGCTGAGGCTGTAGGTATCGGCCTGTTCGGGGTTGTCGGTCACGCTCAGCACCTCCCCATCAAGCACCCTTGCCACCCGGGGGGCTTGGGCCGCAGCGGCCTTGCCGTTTTCACCCCAGCTCAGGTTTACATTGGCGGGTACATAGAGACCCACCACGTTGTAGTCATCGTCTGTGCTGTTGCCTGGGGCAAGCACATAGAAGTTGGCAGCTTGGCTGGGAAGTTCTTTTTTATAGCGGGCAAATATACCAACGCTATGGCTGCTTTCATTGCTGATCTGGGCGCGGTCGTCGGAGTTGGCGATCGTTTGCTCTAGTAGTTGAAGATCGGCAAGGCGCTGTTGTTGATCGGGGCTGAGGGGACGGCTGGAGCTGCCGGGCAACGGTTGCAGACTTTTCAATTCGGCGGCCACCTCCCCATAGGATTCACTGCTTAGATAGTGACCGGCATCAGCAAAGGCGGGAGCGCTAGGCAGCAGCCAGGTCAACAGGGAGAGGAGCAGGGCTCCGATGGTGGCGAAAACAGTGGTCAGCATGGTTCGTAGGGGGTTCATTGGAAAAGGGGGGAAGGGGTTGGTGGCTGGATTAACGGCTGCGGAGCAAAGCCATGCCTGGCTGTAGCAATTCCCCCAGTTGTCGTGTGAGGGAGAGCAGCATTAGGCCTACGCAGCTGATGGCAAATACCGCAAGACCACGCTGTTCAAGCGTGTGGCTATCTACTAGAATCAGTACCCCGAGGCCGATCAGCACCACGGGAATCAATTGGCTACCATTTTGCTTGAGTAGCTGGGCTAGTATGGGGGCCTGGGTGAGCTTCCAGGCGACCAAACACCAGATCCCCATCAACAGGCCAAAGATAATCAAAGTGATTAGTAATTGACCACTATTTTCATGGGCCATCAGCGGCATATAAACGCTGATGTTGTCACTGCCGTTAGCCATGGTTACCGAGGCAACTCCGATGACTTCCGCCAAGGGCCAGCCCTCCAACTTTCCCCAGGGGGAGTTGCTAGAAAGCTCTTCGCTTTCAGTGGGTGCCGCTTCCAGCCGTTCGATGAGTTGGCTGATGCCCAGGCTGATGGGCAGCAAGCCCAGCAGGCCAATCCAAGGGCCCGGCAGCATTGTGCCGCCCCAGAAACCCACCAGGCTCACGGCCACCAGCACGGAAAATCCGAGAAACTGACCGGCCACCACATGACCCACCTTCAGGCGTTGATCCACCCGGGAGAAAAACAACAACAACAGAAAGATGTCGTCGAGATTGGTGGCAAAAAAAGCGGTAATGGCAGAAACAACAGTGTTGAGAAGGTTGTCGATGCCGGGCAGAATCAGGTGATTCACAAATGTTGATGGCCTGGGTTTCTGTTGAGAATCTATGAATCACCCCCTGAAAGAGCAACTGCGATCGCTTCTGTTATGGATCACTGCCGCTTATCGTGGAGTTGTCTCAACTACCCTGCCCCCCAGGGGGGGTGTGCGTATCGTCGCTCCTGAGTGAGCGGTGCTCGCCTTGGATGCCCTAGCCCCAGCGTTGTTGCCTTCTACCCAGCCCAAGGCTGGCCTCGGGGCTGGCAAGGTGGAGCGGATTCGCAATGCCCTGTCTGCCCTGCGGTTGTTTGTGATCCTGTTGGGGCTGGTGTTGCTCAGTCGCTTTTTTGTGGTGGTGCCCGCAGGGGAGCGGGGGGTGCTGCTGCGTTTCGGTGCCGTGCAGCAGCAGGTGTTAGCTGAGGGGCTTCATCCGCTTCTGCCGGTGGTTTATAGCGTTCGCCCCCTGAGTGTGCGGGTGCAATCCCTGCCCTTGGCGGTGACGGCAGCCTCCCGGGATCTCCAGGATGTGGCCGCCCAGGTGGCGGTGCGTTGGCATATAGATGCCGACCAGGTAAATCGGGTGTTTTCTCGCCTGGGCGATGGCAGCCAGGTGGCGGCGGTGGTGATCCAGCCGGCGATTGAAGATGGGGTGAAGGCGGTGTTTGCCCGCTTCAGCGCTGAGCAGTTGGTCACCGAGCGGGATCAGCTGAGGGAGCTGCTTTCAGGCCTGTTGCAGGAAAGGCTCAGCTCCTATGACCTGGTGCTGGATGGGGTGGATTTGCTTCAGTTTGATTTTTCTGATCATTTTCGCCAGGCGGTGGAGGAGAAACAGGTGGCGGAGCAGAACGCCAAACGGGCGCAATTTGAAGCGTTGCGGGCCCAACGGCTGGCTGAGGCCCGGGTCTTTCAGGCCCAGGGGGAAGCCCAGGCCCAGGAACTGCTTCAAACCGGTCTCACCCCCGCTGTGCTGCAGCGTCAGACCATTGAAAAGTGGAATGGCCATCTGCCACTGGTGGTGGGTGCCGACTCCGTGCGGGGCTTGGATATGAAATCCCTGCTGAAATTAGACCGCAAGGCGTAGCCGAAGCCAGCTGGTTCCAGGATACAGCGGTTTGTCACCCGGAATACCGGTGAATCGTTGGATCTGCTGCAGCATGGGTTTAATTCAGCTGAGGTGGTGACGTGGGGGCTCTTTCGGATGCTGGGCTAGAACCCAGGGAATTGGCCGCATACCTGGCGCGGAAGCATGCCGTTGCACCGCTGCTGATTGATCTGCGCAGTGGCGCTGATTATCGGCTTGGCCATGTGCCTGGCAGTGTCAATATCCCTGCCGGACGGCTGCTAAGTGCTGAATGGCCTGAGGGGGATTTGTTCTTGGTTGGTGCCAACACTGCTGCCAGCCAGGCGGTGGCGGAGGCCATCCATGACCAGGGTTACACCCGTGCCATTCCGCTGCTGGCTGGTGGTTTTGGCGCCTGGAGCGCTGCGGGTTTGCCTGTGGAGGCGGTGCTCCCTGAACCCTTTTCCCCCTGGGTTGTGGTACGGCAATTTGCCGGTGGCACTGTCTTGCTGGCGCTAGCCGCCACGACCCAGTCGCTCAGTTTGTTGGGGTTGGGGGTGCTGCTCTTGTTTGCCCCCTGGATTCAGGCCCGCGCCCGCGCTTTCTGAATCGAAGTTCTGTTTTTCTTTGTTCTTGCATTTTTTCCATGGTCCAAACTGCTCAGCAGGGTTTTGAAACCCGTCAGATTCATGCTGGCGCCAGTCCAGACCCTGTAACTGGGGCTAGGGCTGTGCCAATTTATCAAACAAGTAGCTATGTGTTTCGGGACACCGAACATGCAGCCAATCTGTTTGGTTTGAAGGAACTGGGTAATATCTATACCCGCATCATGAATCCCACCCAGGCGGTCTTTGAGGAGCGCCTGGCGGTTTTGGAGGGCGGGGTGGCGGCCCTGGCCACCTCCAGCGGTCAATCGGCGGAAACCCTGGCCCTGCTGAATCTTGCTGAGCATGGCAGCCATATTGTGGCCAGTGCTTCCCTCTACGGTGGCACCTACAATCTCTTCCGCTACACCTTCCCCAAATTTGGGATTGAGGTGAGCTTTGTTGATAATCCGGGCGATCTTGATGCTTGGCGGGCAGCTATTCGGCCTAATACCAAGGCTTTCTTTGGTGAAAGTATTGGCAATCCCAAGGGAGATATCTTTGATTTTGAAGGGGTGAGTTCTGTGGCCCATGCCGCTGGAATTCCCCTGGTTATTGATAATACTTTGGCCACCCCGTATCTGCTGCGGCCCCTGGAGCATGGCGCTGATATTATTGTTCACTCTGCCACTAAATTTATTGGGGGCCATGGCACCTCGATTGGTGGGGTGATTGTGGATGGTGGTCGCTTCAACTATGAGGCCAGTGGCCGTTTCCCCCAGTTTAGTGAGCCCGATCCCAGTTACCATGGCTTGGTCTTTTCTGAGCTGCCGGCAGCTTTGTTTCCAGCTCGTTATATTCTTCGAGCGCGGGTCACCCTGCTGCGGGACCTAGGTAATGCTGTTTCTCCTTTTAATGCCTTTTTATTCCTTCAGGGCTTAGAAACTCTTTCCTTGAGGATTGAGCGCCATTCGAGCAATGCCCTTGCGGTGGCCCGTTGGTTGGAGGACCGGCACGATGTGAGCCGGGTGATATATCCCGGCTTGCCCAGCAGTCCTTGGCACGGCTTGGCCCAGCGTTATCTCCCCAATGGCCAGGGGGCGATCGTTTCCTTTGAACTACCCGGTGGCATTGAGGCGGGCAAGCGTTTTGTGGAGGGAACAAAGCTGTTCAGTCATTTGGCGAATGTGGGCGATGTGAGAAGCCTGATCATTCATCCGGCCAGCACCACCCACAGTCAGCTTTCGGACAGCGATCAAGTGAAAACTGGGGTCACCCCTGGTTTGGTACGGCTTTCCGTGGGCTTGGAAAGTTTGAGCGATATCATTGCCGATCTGGAATTGGGCTTTGGGGCTGTACAGGCGGGATGAGTTATGGGGCTTACTGGCGCCCGGGGGATCCCCCGGGGCAGCGCCAGCTGGCATCACTGTTTGATAGCACCCCCCTGCGCTTGGAGAGCGGTGCCCAGCTGGGCCGCATTCACATTGCCTACGAGCACTGGGGGCGTCTAGCCCCTGACCGCAGCAATGCGGTGTTGCTACTCCATGGTTTCACGGGCGATAGTCACGCGGCAGGGCCGCCGGGGCCAGGTCACCCTGCCGAGGGTTGGTGGGATGGCTTGGTGGGCCCCGGTAAGGCGCTAGATACTGAGCGCTATTACGTTGTTTGCCCCAATGTGCTGGGGGGCTGCCAGGGGAGCACTGGGCCAGCGAGTTTGGCTGCCGATGGTCAGGCCTATGGCAGTCGATTCCCGGCGCTAACGATTCGCGATCTGGTGGCGGCTGATCTTGCCCTGGCGAAGCATTTGCGGATTAACCGCTGGCGGGCGGTGATTGGCGGCTCCCTCGGGGGGATGCGGGCACTGGAATGGGCAATCAGCTATCCCGATGCGGTGGAGAGCTTGGTGGTGCTGGCCAGCACCGCCCGTTGCAGCCCTGAAACGATTGCGTTTCACACCACCCAAATTCAAGCGATCAGCCTGGATCCCCATTATCTGGGCGGTGATTATTACCTCTCCCCCTGGGGTGGTCCCCGGGCTGGCCTGGCCTTGGCCCGCGCCATTGCCCGGCTCACCTATGGCTGTTCCCTAGAACTAAATGGCCGCTTTGTTGCCCATCCCCATGCCCCCATCAAGGCCGAAGTCGTGGAGCATTTCTTAGCCGATGAGGGGGAACAGTTGGTGAGGCGATTTGATCCCAATTCCTACATAACTCTCACCAGGGCGATGAATGGCCATGATGTGGGCCGTGGTCGGGGCGGCATTCCTGCTGCTCTGGAGAGAATTACTGCGGCTGCCACGGTGGTGTCGGTGAGTTCCGATCGCCTTTTCCCTTGCTCTGAACAACAGCAGTTGGCCGAGGCAATCCCTAGGGGGGCTCGCTTCAGCAGCCTCGAGAGCGATTTGGGCCATGACGGTTTCCTTGGGGAAGAACAGCAGCTAGATCGGCTGTTGCGCCAGGCCCTGGCCTAGGTAGCAGTGCTTAAGTTATTGGCGAGTTAGGGCCCAGGGCCAATCCCTGAGGCCCCCCTGCAGTGAGAACACAGCGCTGTAGCCAATCTGCTGGAGGGCAAGGGCGGCGAGGGCGCTGCGGTTGCCGCGGGCGCAGTAGATAACGATTGCTTGTTGACGGTTGGGGGCAATGCCAGCAGCTTGCAGGGGCAGGCTGGCGCCATTCACCCGCAGGGCTCCTGGCAGTCGCCCCAGGGCAAATTCATCAGCTTCGCGCACATCCAGCACCAGGGCCCCCGCTTCGATTAATTTCCTGGCTTGGGACGCAGTTACTTCACTAATGTGGGCTTTGGCAGCGTTGATGGCAGCGGCAGTTGTTACCATTTTATAAGTTTAATAGTGTGAATAGAAAAGCTTGATTTGAGCCCAAGCCAGCCGTTGGCTAGTTTTGGGAAGGCATGGCTGCTGTCGCTGTTGCGCAGCAGTGCCAGGGCTAACAGAATTAGTGGTAGCCCGATGCCAACAGGGGCTGTTGGTAGCCCGATCATTAGTAGAAATGTGGGCCCAATGTTGTTGGGGATTGGCGTTATGGCCATGGCAGCTGTTTATTGCTTCAGTGGGCTTGGCTCGGATCAGGGCCGGTTTCTAGGGGCAACTTGGTGGCGCTGTATTCAGTCCAGGAGCCCTCGTAAATCTTCACATTCGGGTATTTGAGCAGATGCTTCAACACTAGGAATTGCAGGCTGGCTTCCCGGCCAGTGCTGCAGGAAATGATCACGGTTTTGTCTGGAGTTACCCCGCGGCTTACAAATACTTTGCGGAGATCATCTAGGGATTTGAGTTGACTGGCATTCTGCTGGGTTGCGTCGGGATTATTGGCTTCTGTAAGTTGTTGCCAGGGGAGATTGATGGCGCCTGGGATGTGGCCATTGCGCTGGAAGCTTTGATCAATTCCTTCGTATTGGGCCTTCGGCCGGGGATCAACAATGATGACGTCTTTTTTGCCAATTAGGGGGCTGAGTTCAGGCAGCTTAATTGCTAGGCCCTGAACTGCTGTGGGCTTGAAGCTTACTTGTTGATAGCTGGGGTAGATTTTTGTGGTGGGTGAACCACTATTCTTGTATCCGGTATAACCGCCATTTACTAAGGCGATTTTGGGGATACCGCTCTTTTCAAGGGTGTAGGCGGCGAGGGTGGCGCCAAGGATGTTGCTGCCATCTGAGTAAACAAGGACGGAATCTTTGTTGCCGATGCCGGCCCGGCCAAATAGGGAGGCAAGCTCAGGGGCAGCCCAGATCTGGAAGGGCAGCTTTCCGTTGGGTCCCCGCAGGGTTTGTTCGGCTAGATGCACCGCCTGGGGCAGGTGGCCATTGATGTAGTCGAGGGGGGGCACAGTGCGTACGTCGAGCACTTTCCAGCGGCCAGAGTTTGCGGCGGCGGCGGCTTCAGTGGGGCTCAGCCATTCCAGGTTCGTGCTGCTGCTGGGCACGATGCTTTCGCCGCTGGGCCCGGGTGCTGCCTTCAGACCTGGGGCTGCCAGGCTGGTAATAACAGCAGTGGCCAGGGTGGCCAAGGCGGCCCGAGGAGACACAGAGAGGAAAGCCATTGGTAAAGACCCTTAACCCGAGCGGGAAATCGTGGTTAGCTTAGGGCTTGCTTGGGCCGGGGTATGTGCTTCGGATTACTTTTCCCGAGCCTAGGCAAAGTTGTAGCAAAAAAAGAGCGGGCACCTTGGCCCGCTGCTATCTATTGCCAGTGTTTGAGGACCTAGGCTCAATCACCGTAGGCTCAGGCTGGCATCACTGGTGTGTTGTGAATTACCGCCTTGCCATGCACAGTAAGGCTGATCAATTCCCGCTCAAATCTTTCCACTACGGTGCTCCATTTCAAGGGCAGCGTGCTGTGGCGGGCGGCGAGGCCATGGGAGGGTAGCTGAGCCCGTTGGGTGGCAAGTTTCACCGCTGCCTCAACAAAAGCTCCGTTATTGCCGAAGTCCACCAACATTCCGTTGATGCCATTGCGTACCAGCAGGGAGGCTGAGCCATTGGCAAAGGCCACCACTGGCAGGCCGCTGGCCATCGCCTCAGTGGTCACATTGCCAAAGGTTTCTGTGAGGCTTGGGAATAGAAAAAGGTCTGCGCTGGCGTAGTGGGCTGACAGCTCTTTGCCGCTGCGGCGCCCGGCCAGCACCGCCTGGGGACAACGGGCCCGCAATTGTTTCTCCAGGGGGCCCTTGCCCACCAGCACTAGCAGGCTGTCTGGGTGTTGGCGGCGGATCGCTTCGAAAGCCTGGATCAAAGTCTCCAGGTTTTTCTCGGCGGCGAGGCGACCCACGCAGAGCACCACAAGCGTCTGGTCGCTGGCCCCCCAGCGGCTGCGCAGGGCATTGTCTCGGTGGTGGGGCGCGAACCGCTCCGTATCAACACCCCTGGCCACCACCCGCAGGTTGCGGAAGCCACTCCGCCTTAGCTCCTTGCGCAGGGCCTCAGTGGGCACCATCGTGCGTTGGGACCTGTTGTGAAAATGACGTAGATAATTGAGAATTGGTTGCTTCAACCAACCGAGGCCATAGTGGTTGCTGTAGCTGTGGAAGTTTGTGCGGAAATCGGTGGATACGGGAATCGAAAGAGAGCAACTCACCTGTAGTGCTGCCCAACCCAATGGGCCCTGGGTGGTGATATGCACCACGTCTGGGCGTTCTTGGGACCACAATTGATGGAGCACCCCCAGGGAGGGCCAGCCCATCCGTTGGCCTGGGTAGCTGGGCATGGGAATTCCCGGCACCAGTACTTCTTCAAAACCTTGGTGGCTTTGACCTTGATCGGCCTCATGCTGACGGGGCCGAATCAACTGCAGCTGGTGTTCTCGGGCCAGAAGACCCGCCACTATTTCAGCCACAGTGATTGCCACACCATTCATGTCAGGTGGGTAAGTCTCAGTGACCACCGAAACCTTCAACGAACGTGCCATAGCCGTTCACCGTTTAAACGGACCGTACCCAGCCCCCTGGCGCTAGGTGGTGCTTTCAGGCACCTAGCCCCCTATGGCCTCTTCCTAGGGGAGCCATGGGTTAGCCGCAGCAGCCCAGCCACTAGGGCATCCACATCCTCTTTGGTGTTGTAGATCGCCAGGGTGGCGCGCACGCTGGTTTCAACTCCAAAGCGGCGCAGAATCGGTTGGGCACAGTGGTGGCCAGCCCGCACCGCTATCCCTAGTTGATTCAGGGCTGAGCCCACATCCTCGGAACGGAAGCCCTCAAGTACAAAGGAGAGCACCCCAGCTTTTTCCTTCGGCTGACCAAGCAAGCGCAGGCCAGGGATACAACACAAGCCCTCAGTGGCATAGCTGAGCAGTTCCTGTTCGGCGGCGGCGATGTTGCGCAGGCCCAGGTTGCTTACGTATTCCAGCGCTGTGCCAAGACCGATGGCATCGGCAATGTTGCCGGTGCCGGCCTCAAAGCGGTTGGGGGGCTCCTGGTAGATGGTGCGCTCAAAGGTCACATCACTGATCATGTTGCCGCCCCCCTGCCAGGGGCCCATGGCCTGGAGCAGCTCCCGCTTGCCATAGAGCACCCCGATGCCGGTGGGGCCATAGATCTTGTGGCCGGAAAACACATACCAGTCGGCATCCAGGCTTTGCATGTTGACCTGTTCATGGGCCACGCCCTGGGCCCCATCCACCAGCACCCGACTGCCATGGCGGTGGGCAATTTGCACCATTTCCTGGGCGGGGGTAATCGTGCCCAGGGCATTTGACACCTGGGTGAATGCAGTCAATTTGGTGCGGGCGGTGAAAAGCCGTTCATAGGACTCCAGCAACACCTGGCCATAGTCATCCACCGGTGCCACCTTCAGCACAGCCCCGGTTTGCTGACAAAGGATTTGCCAAGGAACGATGTTGGCGTGGTGTTCCAGGTGGGTGATCACAATTTCGTCACCCGTTTGTAATTCCCGTCTTCCCCAGGCCTGGGCCACCAGGTTGATGGCCTCGGTGGTGCCACGCACAAAAACTATTTCTTCGGAGCTGCTGGCCCCAAGAAACTTGGCCACCGTGGCCCTAGCCCCCTCATAGGCATCCGTGGCCCGGGCTGCCAGTTCGTGGGCGCCCCGGTGAATGTTGGAATTTTCGCTGCGATAGAAGTGATTGAGCCGCTCAATCACAGCCTCTGGCTTTTGGGTGGTGGCGCCGTTGTCAAGCCAGATCAGCGGTCTGCCGTGAATTTGTTGGTCAAGGATTGGAAAGTCCTTGCGGATTTGGTAGGCGTCTAGGGGCTGTATTGGCCCTAGCTGGGGGGCGGTTAGCTGGGAAGCGGAGAAACTCGGCTGCCAGCCGCCGGGGGGCTGAAGTTGAAATGGCAGGCTTTCAGCCGCAGTCAGCGTTGGCTCGCTGCTCGCTGGGAAGGCCATCGGATGCTGGTCAACTGGCTTTGGTTCTTGTGAAATTTCTCCAAAGAGTTGATTGGCGAGGCGACTTAGTTCCGCCTCGCTGGGCATGCCCCCGCTGCTGGTAAGCGAATCCAAGTTAGCGGTAGTCATTCTTGTAGTCATGATATTTTTCTACTTCTACGTTTTCAAGTACAGCAATGGCATCTTCGGTGAGGACTGCCAGGGAGCAGTAAAGAGAGATCAGATATGAGGCAATTGCCTTACGGCTGATCCCCATGAACTTCACCGACAACCCCATCCCCTGCTCGCCTGGCAGCGATGGTTGATAGAGGCCAACCACACCTTGGTTGCTTTCGCCGGTGCGCAGCAGCAAAATGCTGCTTTTCCCATTCTTGATTTCCACCTTGTTACTGGGCACAAGGGGCAGGCCCCGCCAGGTGAGGAATGGGGATCCCTGAATGGTGATGGTTGCTGGAGGTACGCCGCGCCTAGTGGCCTCTCGGCCGAAGGCTGCGATGGTGCGGGGGTGGGCTAGAAAGAAGCTGGGCTTTTTCCATACCTTGGTGATCAGCTCGTCTAGATCATCTGGGGTGGGTGCCCCTGTGAGTGGTTGAACCCGCTGGCTCGGAATAATATTATTTATCAAGCCATACTCAGGATTATTGATTAGTTCATTCTCCTGGCGTTCCTTGATCGTTTCTATCGCCAGTCTTAGCTGTTGTTCAATTTGATTATGGGGACTGCTGTAGAGGTCAGATACCCGCGTGTGCACGTCCACTGTGGTGGTAACAGCACTGAGCAGGTATTCCCTGGGATGTTCATCATAATCAACAAATGTTTCGGGCAGGTCGCTTTCGTCCCTCTGGGAGCAGGCGGTGAGCACCCGGGATTCATCTTTGACTCTATTGACCCGATAGATGCCTGCTTCTACCCCCACCCAGGGCAGCAAGTGCACAAGCCAGCGGGGCGAGATGCCCAGGAGCTGCGGGATTGTTTTAGTGGCATTGGCCAGCTGGCGGGCTGCCGCATCACCTAGGGCCAGGTGGGGACTAATTGAATTAGGCATTTGGCGTTTTGCTTTTGCGGCATCTTTCTTCCTAACAGAAATGCGAGATATTATCCATCACTATGGACGGGGGTAATTGCTTGCTTTGATCAATATTAGTGATACTGCTACCGCTGCTGTCGGTTTGGTGTGATTTACGGGTGGACGCCATGTCACTTTTTTTGATGCTAGTAAGGGGCTGGGAATAAGGGGGTATTTTGTTGATAAAATGTTTAATATAATGTATAATTTAATGTTTAGTTGATTGCACGGTTGAGCACTTGGTTAAGAGTTTCCGCTTTGAGCTGCTGGGCCAGGCTTCCTTGCTTTTGTATTTGTAGTTGCTAATGGGAGAGGGGGGCAAGAAGTGATAATGCCTGGGTGTCGGATAGAATTCTGAATCCCAGCCACATCAGCACAAAGGGGAAGAAAAGGCCTGCGTAGCGGTTTAGTACAAGCGCGATTCCGGGCATACGGGTAAGGTGGAATGCTAGAAATAGCCAGGTGCCAATGAATGCATACATGACTGCAATTACAATGCCTACCCTGGGAAAGCCCAGGCTGGCAAATAGTGGTATATAGATGCTTAAGTTGTTGCCGCCATTTGAAATTGTTACTAATGAGACATTGTAAGTTTGTCCATCCCGAAGCACCTCGGCCAGGCTAAGTTGGCGCGATTCAAAGCCTTTGAGTTCTGCGAATTTTCTGCGACTGCGTTTTTTATCTTGGTCGCTTTCTTTAGGGCTGTTAATGTGTTCCTGGAGGTTCTTGATGCCAATCAGAATAGGCAGCACTCCCAGTAGTCCGATGTATTTGGACGGTATTACTAGGCCAAGGGCGCAGCCAATTAGGCTGATTAAGATGAGAACGCTGAAGCCAAGAATCTCGCCGACGATAATATGCTTGGGACGAAATGTTCTATTGACCTCTCCAAAGAAGCCTGTTAGATAGATGTTGTCGTCAAAGGTGGAAGCTAATCCCGCCCCAAAAGCGATTTGGAAAGTTGCGGGAAGCCAATCCATTCTTTTTGACACTTCTGAAGCTACAACATCTCTATTCCCTAGAGATCAGCTTCGTTCATTTGTGGCCATGCGACCCTATCGGGGCGAGTGCCGGGGGCGATGTAGTTTCAACCACATCACTTTGATTGCCAGTTGAGGCTAGGCTTGGTTGGCAGCTGGTGGATGTATTTTCAATCCCGTGATTCTCCCTAGGCTTCTCTACTGATGGGTCAGCAAGATTTTATGGTCGGCTACTGGTTGAGGCGGGCGATGGCTCCCTGGCCTCGCCGGATATCTCTTTTTTTTCTGGCCGGTATTTTCCCCATTGCTTGGGTATTTAGCACCACAGGGCGCGAGCAGCCCGTGGGTAATTGGTTCAATCAGGTGGCCTATCCCCCTGGTACAACCCTGCAGCTGATTTACAATATTCTTCTGCTTCTTGGCGGAATTCTTTTTCTGTTGCTGCTCGATCGGCTGCTGTCTAGGTGGTCTGATCGTTTCGGAGAAGCTTCACTGGCCAAGGAATGCAGATCAATACGTCATTTAGCGATTGGCTATCCAGCAGGGATGACAAATTTTGAAGTCTTGCGTGAGCAGAAATTTTTAGAAGCGCGTTTGCAACCCTTGGGTGTTGGCATTGAATGGATCCCATTCCCTTCGGCTTCAACGCTCCTGGCTGCCTTAAGTAATGGGGTGATTGATTTCTGTGGGGGTGGTGGAACAGCCAGTATTTTCTCCCAGGCTGCACAACATGTATTTGTGAGAGTAGCGAAGGAAAAATACCCTGATCTAGAGGGCCAGACAATTGTTGTGCCAGATGGATCAGCCATTACTTCAGTGGCTGACTTAAGGGGGAAACGTGTTGCTTTTGACGAGGGATCAAGTGCCCACTATGTTTTAATTAGGGCCTTGAAGTTGGCTGGGCTTTCCTATGGCGACATCGATCCCATTTACCTGCCCCAGGACGAAGCTTTGCCCCAATTTATTGATGGGAAGTTGGATGCCTGGGTAATTTGGATGCCCTATGCCCCCACCGATGAAAGGCGTCGCTATCCAGGTCGTTCGCTTGGTAGTCTTAAGGATTTGCTTGGTGCCAAGGCCAGCGCCGAATTACATACCTTGTATTATTCAACTCCTGAATTGTTACGGGATTATCCGAGGTTGCTTAAGGCGATTTTGGAAGAGGTCAATGAGGCGGGTTGCTGGGTTAGCCAAAGGTTGCTAGAGGAGCAAAGTGTTACTTCCAGCGCTATTTCTTCCAGTGTTGAGGAGCTGCAGCGAAGAAGCTTGGAGCGCGCTATCCTTCCGCTGGATGTCCCCACCCTTGAGAGCTTGCAGGGGCAAGTAAATATTCTTCATTCCCTCCATTTAATACCACAACGAGTGAATGTGAGAGATGGCGCTTATAGTATTGAGCTAAGGCAGAATTGGACTTGCTGATTCAATTCTTGTTACTTAATTGCCATAGCTTTTTACCAGGTAAACATAGCTGAAACCCAGTTCGCAGAGACGATCGGCAATGTAGTCTGCGCGACTGCGGCTGCTTGCTAGGCACAGAATCGGTTGCCTGTGGTCTACCAGTATGCGTTTTAGCTGTTTATTGGTGATCGATTCATTAATAATAACCTTGTTACAGTTCAGGTCTGGCACCTCGTCTGAGCGACCCTGATCCATTGCCAGGGTTGCCCCTTCCCAGGTGAGCCGTCTTGCCTCTAGGGGGCCAATGTTTCTAGGGGCAGAGCTGCGCTGCCGGGTCTGATCCCCACTGTTCCTGGGTAGCGGTTGCATTTTTTTGGGGCTGTCTACGGGGGAGCTGAACTGTTGCAAGCTTGGCTTGGCTGGCGGCTCTGCAGTGTGACTTCAGTCACCTGGGTGGGTGCGTGGTCCTACTGTTGAGCCTTGAGGCGCCGCTGTCGTTGAATCCGTTTTCGGCTGGGATCGTAGTTTTGCTGGCATTGCCGTCTATGGCGGCGCCCCAGAAGCCTTTAGCGCCCAAGAACCAGGAGTTGCTGCTGGTGAGTTATGCCGTGACCCGCGGCGCCTATGACCAGATCATTCCGGCCTTTGTGGCCGATTGGAAGCAGAAGACCGGCCAAACGCTGCGCTTCAAGACAAGTTTTGGTGGCTCTGGCTCCCAGACCCGGGCGGTGATCGATGGCTTAGATGCCGATGTGGTGAATTTGGCCCTTGGCGCTGATCTGCTTAAGCTTGAACAGGCGGGACTGGTGAAAGCTGGCTGGGAAGCAAAACTGCCCTATCAAGCCATTGTTACTAATTCAGTGGTGAGTTTCTTTGTGCGCCCAGGTAATCCTAAGAAGCTGAAGGGTTGGGCTGATCTTGATAATAAAAATGTTCAGGTGATTACGGCAAATCCTAAAACTTCTGGTGGGGCCCGCTGGAATTTTCTTGGCCTCTGGGGGTCGGTAGTTAAAAGCGGTGGAACTGAGCAGCAGGCTAAAACTTATGTGATCAATGTATATCGGAATGTGGATGCCTTGCCCCGTGACGCTCGCGAGGCCACCGATATGTTTGTGAAGCGAGGCCAGGGTGATGTGCTGTTGAATTATGAGAACGAGGCGATCCTGGCTAAGAAATCAGGAATCTGGTCTGCCCCGATTATTGTGCCCAGCCCAAATATTCTGATCGAGGCCCCTGTGGCGGTGGTAGATAAGAATGTGGATCGCAAGGGTAACCGTAGGGTGGCGGAGGCCTTTGCTCGATATCTCAGTGGCGCTCAGGCCCAACGCATTTTTGCAAAGCAGGGTTTCCGTCCTGTGGCGCCCCAGGTGAAGGCTGAAACCAAAGGACAGTTTCAAGCAGTTGCTAAGTTATTTACGGCAAAAGATTTTGGTGGCTGGAGTAAAATAAATAAAATCTTTTTCGCCAATGGAGCCCTTTGGGATCAGATTTTTGCAAAATCCAAATAGCTTCTTGCTTGAATGGTCTTTGCTTAAGTGGCCGTTACTTACACAGTCTTTAGGGCACCTTGAAAAATCGCCCCCTAATGCTGCTCGACACTGCTCGATAATGATCGAGCTGCTCTCTTGAATATGACCCTAGTCATTTGACCCTAGTCATTTTCAAGAGAGTCGAGGAAGGCTTTTTCTTGCTAGATAAGCCCGGGCCTGCTCGGTATTTTTCGAGGTGTCCTTTACTTAAATAGCTTTTTCTAAATAGCCTGATTGTGGTTATTGCTGCTGGTAATGGTTTTTGGCTGCTTTTCGGCCTTTCGCCCCTGGGGGGGTTGGCTGAGGCTGATGCAAAGGGTAAGCAGTAACAGTGCGGTGTAGAGGGCAGGACCCCCTGCCTTGAGGCTGGCAAAGGCGCCGAGGGCTAGGAGTGGAAACCAGGGCCAGCATTGGGGCCAGCGCAGTATTAATTGTGGTGGCTGGGCCCTTCCCATCTGCCTCAAGCCTAATTACAGCTCTTGAGCTTGCCTTGAATGCTGAGGGGCTGTGGTGATTCAGATGACACAGCCCTGTTTGGCGCGGTTCAGTGCTGTACAGCTGCTGGGGAGAGCTTTAGTTTTATTGTTTTAAGTACCGTGGGAGCCAGGTTTTTCGATACAGGGCAGAGTTTCATGCGCTCTTCAATGTATTTCAGCTCGTTGCTGTAGCCACTGCTGATGGCTGTTTCGGTGATGTTTAGATCCAACTCCAGCTCCAGCTCGAATTCTCCAGCTACAGTATCAATGATCCAGTCGTTGCTTGTGGTTACTTTGAAACTGCCATGCACTTGCCGCAGTGGCAGCATGCGTTCCTCGGCATTGGCCACTAGGTAGAAGTGTTGGCAGAGCAGCAGCGACAGCAAGTAGAGACGAAAGCCGGGGGTGCTGAGGCTCGGCTGTTGCGCTTGCCATTCTCCGGAATCGCTAAGAAATTCCACTAGCAAGGCTGGATTTTTGGCTTCATTACTGCTTTCGCTAGTGCTTGGATTTTTAGTGGAGTTGCAGTGGTGTGTGCTCTTTAGGCGAAACTGAAATTGGCGTTTGTTGTTCATTACTTGGCGTGGGGGAGTGTTGGGATTGGCGATGCCAGGCTTCGTAGCCAGTGAGCAGTGCGGAACCAAGCACAAGGGCAGCAAAGCCCCGACGCAGTAGCCGTTCGGGGGTGCGGGGGGCCAGCCACTGGCCAACGATCGCGCCGATTAAGCCACCGCCGCCCAGGGGCAGCAGGGCGGCTACACCCTCGGCGGGCCAGTGGCCGATGGCCACCAGGGCCACGAGGCTGTTGATTGAAAGCAGTAGCAGGCTGGTGCCGCTGGCCAGTTGCATTGGCAGGCCGGCTAATAACACCAGGGCGGGCACAATCGCAAAGCCACCACCAACACCGGCAACGCCAGTGAGCAGACCAAGCACCAGCCCTTCCATTGCCAGGGCCTGGGCCGGCGCTGGTTTGCGGGGGCTTGCCCCCTGGTCTTTGGGGTGTTGCTCCTGCAGATCGCGGCGAATCATGAACCAGGCGGCGGTGAGGGCTGCCGCCGCAAAAATGGCCAGTTGAGTGGTTTCCCCCACCCAGCCGGCCTTAACCAGGCTGCCGCCGATCCAGGCGCCAGCAAGGGCAGGCACCCCCAGCACCAGGGCCGCCCGTGGGGCCACCAAGTGGCGCTTGAGGTAGGGGCCAAGGTTGCCGATCGACATAAGTGCCACCACCAGCAAGGAGAGCGGCACCGCCTCCTGGGTGGCCATACCAGCCCCACTAACGAGCAGAGGCATCAAGAGGATTGATCCCCCTGCCCCCAGGGTTGCCAGCAGAAAGCCAATTAGGCAGCCGCCGATCAATAGGAGCATCAACGCTGCACCTGATTCCAGGGCATCACCACTAGCAGCCGGGCCATGCCGCAGAAACCACTGATACCGGCAAACACCAGCCCAGCCCCCACAAAGCCCGCCAGGAAGATCCAGCCAGGGGCCACGGTTTGGCTGAGGATCACGCCGAGCAAAACAAGGCTACCGGCGGCGATCTGCACCTGTCGCATCAACGGCAGGGGGGCGTGTTTTTGACTGTTAACTGGCAGTTCCGCCTGCTGCCAGGCATTCATCCCGCCGGCCAGTTCAGCCAAGGGTTGGGAATGGCCTTGGGAGATCAGGGCCCTTAAGCCTTGATTGCTGCGATTGCCGGTTTGGCATACGAGCACTAGGGGGCCAGCCGGCAGTTTGGTTTTGTGTAGTTTTGCCAGGGGGATGTTGTGGCTGCCAGGGATGTGGCCGCCCACATACTCCATTGGTTCACGCACATCAACAACGCTGATCTGACCGCTCTTTTGTTGGGCGGCAAGGCTGTGGGGATGGAGGATTTGCTGGTTATTTGAGCTCATGGTTTTGAAGCAGGGGGCAGTGGTGGGAGCAACGGCGTGGGGCCCGTAATCAGTTGTTGTTGCTGTATTCCAGTGGTAGCCCTTCTAGGGCCCATTCGCGCAGGCCGCCCCGCAGGTTTGCCACCTGGTGGAGGCCTGCCTGCAGCAGTTGCTGGGTGGCCAGGGCCGAACGGCTGCCGGAATGACAGAGCACCACAATTGGACGATCCCTGGGGATTTCCGCCAGGCGAGCCGGCAGTTCCGCCAGGGGGATCAGCAGGCTGTCGGGCCCATGGCCATCGGGACCGTGATATTCCTCGCTGCTGCGCACATCGAGCAGCAATAACTCTTCCCTATGGGTGTTTACCCAGTGGGGGCGTAGTTCCGGGAGGCCGGCATAGCTTTGTTCCACCGGGGCCCAGCCCGCCAGCACTTGTTCCTGGGCCGGCTTGCCACTGCGCATGTTGGCGGGCACCGCAGCGGCGATCCGGTGTGGGTGAGGCAAGTGCAGGTTGTCCATGTAGCCCACGAAATCGCGTTCGTTGGCGCTGCCGCCGAGGCGAGCATTGAAGGCTTTTTCCTCTGCCACTGAACTAACGCTGCGGCCGTTGTAGTCGTGGCCTGGATATAGCAGACAGCTGTCGGGTAACGAGAGGATCTGCTCGGTGATCGAGCGATAGAGGGTATGGGCATTGCCCTGTTGGAAATCGCAGCGGCCACAGCCGCGGATCAGCAGGGCATCGCCGCTGAAGGCCAGGCTCCGGTCGTCTAAAACAAAGCTGAGGCAGCCATTGGTGTGGCCTGGGGTGGCGCGAACTTCCAGATAACGAGTGCCGAAATTAACGCGGTCCCCATGCTGCAGGGGCCTGGTCACATTTTCGGCTTTGGCCGCTGCCGCCAGGCCAATGGCGCAACCGCTGGCTTGGTGCATCAGCCAGCTGCCGGTTATGTGGTCGGCGTGGGCGTGGGTATCGAGGCTGGCCACCAGGTCGATGGCCAGCTCTCGGATTAGGGAGAGGTCGCGGTTGTGTTGTTCATAGACCGAATCAATCAGTACCCCTTCGCCGGAGGCCACATCGGCCAGCAGGTAGCTGAAGGTGCCGGTTTCGGCGTCAAACAACTGGCGGAAGAGCAGCTCCCCACCCCCGGCGGCGGCACGCAGGGAAAGCAACGGGGCAGGGGCAAGGGTCATGGGCCATGGGCGTTGGCTGCTATGACCATAGGCGCATAAAGCCGCTTTGGCAATGGGGCTCGGGGCTTGCCGTTAGCGATTTTTTAGCTGCAGCCTTCGCTGGTTTCGGCTTGGGGTTCCAGGTCTTGGGGGTTTGCCCGATAGTCGAGGCGCAACCAGTGCACCAGCGGTGCCAGGGGTTTGAGGTAACGGCCCTCATGGGGCAGCCCCTTGAGCATTCGCTGCCAATAGAGCCAGGGGAGCAGCCTGGTTTTGAGCAGCCACATGCTCCAGCGTTCCTTGGTGGGATCCACCAGAAAGGAGCTCACCGGCTGCTTGCTGTAGTCAAATTCCGCCATCACCACCCTGCCGTAGCCGCTGATAATCGGGCAAACGCTGTAGCCGTCGTACTGGGCCAGCAGCGGCTGGCCCCCTAGGAAGGCGAGCACATTGGCCGCTGTTACTGGCGCCGCCGCCCGGGCAGAGCCGGCGGTTTTGGCGGTGGGCAGCGACGCCACATCCCCCAGGGCGAAAACATTGGCGTAGCGCCGATGTTGGGTGCTGAATTTGTCTACATCTACCCAGCCCCCCGCTTCGGCGCTGGCCAGGGGGCTGTTGGCAACCACATCCGGTGCCGTCATTGGCGGCACCACGTGCAACATATCGAAGCCGAATTCTTTGCGGGAGACGTTACCCGCCTGATCACTCACTTCAAATACGGCCAGCTGTTGCTCTGCCAACACCTCGATCAGTTTGTGGCGCAACAGCAGCTTGATGCCGCGCCGGAGCGCTAGCTGCGCCATCACCCGGCCATAGGCCGGCACCGCAAACATCGTTGAACCAGCGGTGCAAAACAGCACTTCGGTGTTTACGCCCACGCCGCTTTTGGCCTTGAAGTAATCGTCGGCCATGTACATCACCTTCTGGGGGGCACCACCGCATTTGATTGCTGTTTCTGGCACCGTGAAGATCGCGGTACCCCCTTGGAAATTACGAATCGTTTCCCAGCTGTAGCTGGCGTATTGGGGGGAGTAGTTGCTGCAAATGCCATGGCTACCAAGGGCCTGGGGCAGGCCCTTGATCTGTTCCCAGCGGCAGCGCAGGCCAGTGGCGATTATCAGTACGTCGTAGCTCAGGGTTTCGCCTGTGCTGATCAGCAGCTGATTTTGAGCGGGCTTGAACTCGGTGGCGGCGGCCTGGATCCATAGGCAGCCCTTGGGGATCAGGCTGGCTTGATCGCGGCGGGTTTGCTCGAGCGAACAGAGGCCGCCGCCCACCAGGGTCCAGCCCGGCTGGTAGTAGTGATCGGCGCTGGGCTCCAGCAGGGCTAGATCCAGTTGCGGTTGCAGGCGCAGCAACAGGTGCGCCACCGTTAGGCCTGCTGCACCACCGCCCACGATCAACACCCGGTGGTGCCTGCTGCCGGGTTTGGCCATGCTCAGCGGTGGTGGCTGTTGGGTTGAAAAGCCAATCGGCTTCGGCGTCGTGCTGTTCCGCCCACTCTAATGAAAATGACTAGGGTCACGTGACTATGGTCATACTCAGGAGAGGCCGGGCGGAATGGCAGCCAGGGGTGGCTATGCCGTGATTGGCTGGGGAAGATTCAAAGTCTTCCTAACCAATCGCCGGTGCACTTAGGGCCACGGGCAGTTGTTGCACGACAGCAAGATCCAGGGGGAAGTTGTGGACGTTGCGTTCATGCATGGCTTCGATGCCGAGGCCGCCGCGGTTGAGTATGTCGGCCCAGGTGTTGATCACCCGACCCTGGTGGTCTAGCACTGAGTGGTTGAAGTTGAGACCATTGAGGTTGAAGGAGAAACTCACCACCGCCAGGGCGGCAAACCAGATACCTATCACTGGCCAGGCAGCCAGAAAGAAGTGGAGGCTGCGGCTGTTGTTGAAGCTGGCGTATTGGAAGATCAAGCGGCCAAAGTAGCCATGGGCGGCCACGATGTTGTAGGTTTCTTCTTCCTGGCCAAACTTATAACCACGGTTTTGAGATTCAGTTTCTGTGGTTTCCCGCACCAGGGAGCTGGTAACAAGGGAACCATGCATTGCTGAGAATAATGAGCCTCCAAATACACCGGCAACCCCCAGCATGTGGAAGGGGTGCATTAACACGTTGTGTTCTGCTTGTAGCACCAGCATGAAATTAAAGGTGCCGGAGATGCCCAGGGGCATGGCATCGGAGAAGGAACCTTGGCCGATGGCATAAACAAACAAAACAGCAGTGGCTGCGGCAACAGGGGCGCTGTAGGCCACGGCGATCCAGGGGCGCATGCCCAGCCGGTAGCTCAGTTCCCACTCGCGGCCCATCCAGCAGAAGATGCCAATCAGGAAGTGGAAAACGATCAGCTGATAGGGGCCGCCGTTGTAGAGCCACTCATCAAGGCTGTTGGCTGCCCAAATGGGATAGAAGTGCAGACCGATGGCATTGGAGCTGGGCACCACTGCGGCGGAAATGATGTTGTTGCCGTAGAGCAGGCTGCCGGCCACGGGCTCCCGGATGCCGTCGATGTCGACGGGGGGAGCAGCGATGAAGGCGATTATGAAGGCGGTGGTGGCCACCAGTAAGCAGGGAATCATCAGCACGCCAAACCAGCCCACGTAGAGGCGGTTTTCGGTGCTGGTAATCCAGTCCTTAAAGGCGGTCCAGGGGTTGCCCCTTGGACGCAGAAGGGAGGTTGCCGTCATGGCGATCAGAACAGGGGATAACGGAATCAGCAAGCTGACCCTTTTATAACGTTATCGTTGAAAAGGCCTTATGCGCAATTAGGGTGATGAGTAAATCTACTCAAAGTTTCCGCCGCCGCCGGTCGCTGCCGGGGGTGCTGGCTGTTTGGCTGTTGCTAGTGCTCTTGGTTTTGCCTGGCCCGCTCCAGGCAGCCGTTGGGATCCAGCGTTGGTCGCTCACTGATGAACTGGGCGACCGTTGGCAGATCAGCCTGTTTGAGCAGCCCGACCCGGACTTCCAGGCCGGTTGGCGGCTGCGGCTCAATGCTCTGGGGGCAGCTCAGCATCCTGATCAGCAGCGCCCGCTGCTGCTGCAGGAGGCCATGGGAGGCCAGTGGCAACTCGCTAACCGCAGCGAAGAGCTGGTGCCCTCCGGCAGCGTTGAGATTCCCCTTGGTTCGGCCCAGTTTGAGCTCACTGGCCTAACGCCCATTCCCAGCGCTGAGATCCCCCTACGGTTGGCCGTCCCTATGGCCACTGGGGCTGACCATGGGGTGATGCTCACTCCGGAACTGGTGGCTGCCCTCCACTCAGTGCTGCAGTAGGCGGCCGTCTTCCATTGCCACGATTCGATCGGCCACATCAAAGATGCGGTTGTCGTGGGTGACCAGCAGGATCGTGCAGCCCTGCTCCCGGGCAAGGCGCTGCATCAGGCTCACCACATCACGGCCGGAGCGGCTGTCGAGGGAGGCGGTGGGTTCATCGGCCAGCAATAGCGGTGGGTTGCCCACCAGGGCCCGAGCCACGGCCACGCGCTGTTTCTGGCCCCCGGAAAGTTGATCCGGAAATGCTTCCAGCTGATCATCCAGGCCCACGCTGTGCAGCATGGCCCGGGCCCGTTCGTCCATTTCGTCTGCTTCCAGGTCACCGCGCATTTCCAGGGCCATGCGTACGTTTTGCTGGGCCGTGAGACTGCGGTGCAGGTTGTGGGCCTGGAAGATGTAGCCATGCTCCCGCCGCGCCAAGGTGAGTTGATTGGCTGGGGCGCCGATCAATTCGCGGCCAAGGATTATCAAGCTGCCGCTTTGACCCTGGCGCAGACCCCCGATCAAAGTGAGCAGGGTGGTTTTACCGGAGCCAGAGGGTCCGGTGAGCAGCACAATCTCTCCAGCCTGGATCTCTAAATCGATGTCGCTCAGCACCTGCTTGCGTAGGGCGCCATCGCCATAGTGGTGCTGTAAGCGTTTGATAAGCACCGCACTAGTGCTGCCGTTGGCCATCAGAACAATTCCGCCGGATCGGCGGCCTGCAGCCGGCGGGTGGCGATTGCCCCAGAGGCCAGGCACATCACCACGGTGAGCATGAACACAAACAGGGCCCGGGAGCTGGTCATGAAGATCGGTAGGGCGGTGGCCCTTGAGGCCATTACATATATGCCCAGCGGCAGGATTAGCCCAGGCAGAAAACCAAGACTTGCCAGCACTAGGGCCTGCTCAAATATCACCAGCAACAGATAGCGATTGCGAAAACCCATCGCCTTAAAGGTGGCGTATTCGGCCAAGTGGGCATTCACATCCGTGGATAGAACCTGATAAACAATCACCATCCCCACCACAAATGCCATCGCCGTGCCTAAGCCAAAGATCACGCCAATCGGACTGGCCGTACGCCAGTAACCCTCCTCGAAGGCCACGTAGCCGGCGGCGGTAAGCACCTTTACGTCCTCGGGCAGGTGACGACGTAGGCGTTCGGCCACCAGGTTGTCATCACTGCCAGGCGCCAGACGAAGCAGCCCAAGGCTGATGCTGCCCGGGTCGCGGCGGGGGAAGAGGCGCAGGAAGCTTTGATCGCTGGCCAACAGGGTGGCATCGGCGCCGAAGGAGGCCCCGAGTCGAAAGAGGCCGCCGATCGTGAGGGTGCGGCGTTCGGCCTCTGTGGTTACCAGGTCGCCTTTATCTACACGGGCGATTGTTTTGGCGTATTTACCCCGGGCTCCGCGATCAAATAAAATAGTGTCTGGCAGTTTGAGTTTGTTTGTTTGCGCTACCACCTCCGGCAGGCTCAACACCTGGCCATCGGGATCAAAGCCAAGCACCTGCACCGTGGCATTAAGCCTGGTTTGGGGATTTTTCCAGGTGAGTGTATTTAGATAGATGCCTTGGGCATCGATTACCCCAGGTACATCGCGGGCCTGGAGTAAGCGACGGCGGGGAAAGCTGGCCAGATTTTGGAGGTTTAGGGCCCGTGGACTGATCAGCACGATGTCGCCCTTGAGGGCCCGGCTTAGGCGGGTGTTGCTGTCGTAGAGGGCCCGCTGGAAGCCCAGCTGGGTAAACATCAAAACATCGGCAAAGGCGATGCCAGCCAGGGCCACCAGCAGCCGACCGCGGTCGTGCTTGAGCTGCAGCCAGCCCAGGGGCGTTCGCCGTTTGCTCATGGCCCGATTACCACCGTGACCTGCAGGTTTGAGAGCGCCGCGGCCCGGGCGCTGCTGGCGGGATTTAGCGGTGCCCGCACCTCCACCACCCGGGTGTCGATATTGGCGCTGGGATCGGTATTAACAATTGCCTGGCGTTTAACAATTGCGCCGATGCGCAGCACCCGGCCCTCGAGGGGCTCGGCTAAGGCTGGACTGGTGATCCGCACCGGTTGGCCGAGCTGCACCCGGCCGATATCGCTCTGGTAAACCTCGGCCACCACCTGCATCCGCTTGGTTTCGCCCAGCTCAAATAGACCGCTGCCGCTGGCCGCCTCCCCTGGCCGGCCGAGCACGCTCAGCACCTGGCCGTCAATGGGGGAGCGCACCAGGCTGTCGTCCCGTTCGGCCTGGGCCCGCTGCAGGCTGGCGTTGGCCCGCTGTAATTCCCGTTGGGCCGCAGTTACATCGAGGCTGTTTCCCCCCTGGGCGGCGGGGCTGCGGCTCAGCTTGCGGGCCAGCTGGGCTTGCTGATCGCGTAATTCAGCGGCCAGGGCATCGCGTTTGAGCCGTTTGGCATCGAAATCGGAGGCTGAAACAACGCCTTTGCCATAAAGGGCGTGATAACGAACTTCTTCGGCGCTGGCGACGCGCAGTTCGGCCCTTAGGCGTTCCACCTGGGCCAGCTCCGAACTTGCCTGGCTGCTCTGATCAGCGCCAACAATCTGTAGTTTTGCTTCGGCAAGCTTGGCCTGGGCTTCGGCCTCCAGCACGGCCGCCTGGAGCCGGGGCTGGTTGTCAAGCACCGCCAGCAGCTGGCCTTTGTGCACGGCATCGCCCTCCTCCACCAGCAGCTCGCGGATGCGCACCTGGCCGCCAAATGAGCCGCCACTGGGGGGCGCGATCGTGCGCACCTCGCTGAGCGGTTCGAGTCGGCCCAGGGCCGTAACGGTGCGGATTGGGGCGGCGAGGGCCGCCGCCGCCTGCTGTTGCTGTTGGCGCTGGATTTGGGAATGGCGGATTGCCAGGCCGATGGCTGTGATTAGGCCAGCGGCTGCCACAGCGCTGAGCACAAGTTTGAGCCTTGGCGGCGGGCGTTGACCCGAAGGCGGAGCGGCCATGGTCAAACCAGGGGAGGGGGCTGATGCGGGATTCGCCATAAGACCATACTAAACCGTTTAGTATGGTTTAACTTGCTGGCGGCGACCTCGGCCCCATGGTTGTTACAGCGCTCAAACTCCCTGGGCGCCAGCCCTCTAAGCAAAAGTCTGCTGCGATCTTGGCCAGTGCCATGCAGGAGTTTTTGGCCCACGGCTATGCCGCCACCAGCATGGATCGCATCGCAAAAGCGGCTGGTGTTTCCAAGGCCACGATTTATAGCCACTTTCAGCACAAGCAGAGTTTGTTTAAAGCGCTTACGGGCGAAATGGTGGAGCAACGCTTTACCAATGTGTTTGGTACAGATGATTTGAATGCCAATGATTTTAGCGCTGAACTGATGGTTGAACAGCCTTCTAATCAGCGTTTGGCTTTGCAGTTATTGGCGAATCGCATCTTGATTGCCCATGAGGATCAGCCTGAGTTTCTTTCATTTCTGCGGCTTGTGATTGGAGAATCAGGGCGCTTTCCTGCCCTAGCCCAGGATTTTGTGGCCCAGGTGCAGCAGACCATTTTTCAGCACGTTTGCCAGATATTTCGCCAGCTAAAACCAGCTATTGGCCGTGATCCAGAATTGATGGCACGTATCTTTATTGGCTCACTGATGCACGTGATCCTCTGCCAAGACATCCTGCACGGCCGTGATGCCCACAGTATTGATCGGCAGCAGTTTGCTGTTGATTTAGTGGATCTACTTTGCGGTGAGGCCCCTGCGGAAATACCTTGACAATTACTTTATAGCCGCCCTAAGCGCAAATCAGCAAGCCGTGAAGCGGCAACCTTACCTGCGTCAGGATCTATTCTCTCAGCCGGGGGGCTACTGCCATGGTTCAGCTTGTTGTGTTGCAGCACAAGGAGTTGATTGGCCCAGGTTCCCTGGCCGATGTTGCCGCTCGCCTGGGTTTGCCATTGAGTATTTGTCGCCTCGACCAGGGTGAGCCCCTGCCTGGGGTAGATCAGCCAGGGCAGATCCTGGTGATCCTTGGAGGCTGCATGGGGGTGGGTGATCGCAACTCAGCTTGTTATGGCTGGATGCCAGCGGAAATCGAGTTAATCCGCCAGCGCCTGAGCTTGAATCTGCCAATGCTGGGGTTATGCCTAGGGGCCCAGTTGCTAGCCCATGCCGCTGGGGGCACTGTTGAGCAGTTGAAATATCCCTCCGCTGATTCCCCTGGGATGGAGTTGGGTTGTGGCAGCATTCTGTGGCACCACACAATTGATCGGGAACCCGAATTAATGCGCGGTTTGCAGCGCAGTGAACCGGTGTTCTTATGGCATGGCGATCGGGTTCGCCTGCCGCTGGACGCAACGCTGCTGGCCTCAAATCTGGTTTGCAGGGAACAGGCTTTCCGTATCGGCAGTGGCTGGGGGCTTCAATTTCACGCTGAGTTCACCAGGGCAATGGCAGCGTCTTGGATTGAGGCATATCCTGAGCTTGTTACGGGGGCCCATGGCCATGATGGGGTGCAGCAGTTGCACAATGATCTAAAGCTGTGGGGAGAGGAGATTGAGCAGCGCAATCAGCAACTTCTTGAAAATCTCTTTGGGTTGATGATTCGCCAGCTCAGGCCTGGGGGCTAGTTAACCAGCTTCAGGAGGCTGGCAAATCCCCACCCACCCCCAGGGGAGCAAGGTCGTACATATGTACCATGGTTCTTGCTGGCCTCTTTCCCCCCAGCCTCGCTACGGTTATGGCAGATCCGTTGCCCCTGCGCGCCCCCTGCTACGACCAGTCAGCACTCATTGCCCTGGCAGCTGGCGGCCTGTTGGCCCTGATCACTCTCTTTACTGCTTATGACCATGTCGATCTCCCCGGTGGCACCAGCTTCCAGCTCAACCAGCAATGGGGATTATCTCTCCTCCTTGCCTCCCTGGCGGCGCTTCTTGTCGACACTAAACTGGCGACCCGTAGCCGATTTGAAGCAGAGGCAACTCGACGCCGAGAAGCGGATTCAGCAGCTGAAGAACGACAGCGAGCAAGTGAAGAAAGAAACCGAGCAGCTGAAGAAAGAGAACGCCAGGCTGGCCGAGCTCAACGCCAAACTCGCAGCACTATGGCCCAGCTCCAGCACAGCCTCGAGCCAAGCAAAGAATCACGTCAACGATTGCGGGCCTTGATAGCGCTGCTCAGCGAATATGGAGAGCTGGGCTAGCAATACCTATGCCATATTCCAGCCCCAGCGGTAACCCCCTGGCCAAGTGCCTGCATGGGGCGGATACAGCGCAACGGCGTTGGTTGCAGGCAGACATCTTTGATCAGGGCACCCTTGAAGCCGCCAGGCTTGTCCCCGGCAGCCTTGCCGGAGTGCTGGAGCCTGGCCACCGTGGGGCGGCTGCTGGTCCCGGCGGGCCGCCCCATGGCAGCGATCCAAACCAATTGGCCGATCAATTCCGCCAGGCGGGATTTCTGCCAGCAGTGTGGGAGCCAGCCCAGGGCTCGATCGAGGAGCGCGAGAACGAATGGCTTGGCCTTTGACGGAAAGCCGTATGACTATGTGCGCATAGAGGCGAGCTTGCTGCATAATCTCTTTAGCGTTGTTGGTGGTTCCATGGGTGTTCTTGCGGATGGGACCATCCCAAGCCCCCAGTTGCTGGAGGAATTCAGTCAGTTTTTTCGGCTGCTGAGCGAGCCGGCTCGGCTGCAATTGCTCTGCCATCTCAAGCAGGGGCCCATGGATGTGGCAGCTCTGATTGAGCTCACCGGTTTCAGCCAGTCCCACATCAGCCGTCAGTTGGGGCAGTTGCAGCGGGCCGGCCTGGTTAGTTGCGAGCGGGATGGGGTGCGTCAGATCTATCGCGCCGATGACCCCCTAGTGCAGGACCTCTGTGAGCTGGTGCAAACTCGCCTGAAGCAGCGCCTGGAACGGCAGTTGCAACAGTTGCGGGCCGGCTGAGCTACGTAGAGCATTCCCCTGGTTGCTGTTTTGGGGCGGCGATCCAGAACGAATTTGGTCTCTGGCTTTAGCATGGGGCCATGGTGCAAGCTGTCTCGCCACCCGCCAAGCTCTGGGCTGTCACCGACGACAAGCTGGCCCAGGTCGTCCAACGTCTGATGGCCGATGCAGCACCTAAGCGGTTGATCTTGTTCGGCTCCGCAGCCAGAGGCGATCTTGGCCAGGCCAATGATCTTGATCTGTTGGTTATTGAGCGAACCGTAACCAGCAGGTATCACGAAGCATTGCGACTCCGCCGATTGCTAGGTGATGTCTTGATGCCTATCGACTTGCTGGTGACATCGGAAGATCTTTACTTGGAACGTTCTCAGATACCAGGAACACTCGAATACCGCGTTGCCAAAGAGGGTAGAGTGCTACATGATGCTCGCTGATCAGGCGCGCTTGCTGCTACGTAAAGCCGCACAAGATGAGGCCATCTTGGAGCGTCTCCTGGAAGATCTAGCCATCGCCGATGAAGCAGTTGGCTTTCACGCTCAGCAAGCTGCGGAGAAACTTCTCAAGGCCCTCCTGGTGCTTCATGGGCTTGATTATCCCCGTAGCCATGACCTAAATGTGCTGCTAGCACTTCTTGATCATGCAGGAGTGAGTCTCCCTGATGATCTTCTGCAGATTGCCGATCTGTCTCCCATGGCGACCATCTATCGCTATGAAGACATGCCCCTTGATGTTCAGCTGCCCAGGCAGGAGTGGCCTGCCTGGGTTGCAAGTCTCAGGAAATTGGTGGAAGACAAACTCGGGGCTGCGCTCTAACCCTGGGCATGGGTGATTTCGGCATCATCAGAGGCATGCTGATGAGCGTTTGCCTTTACCGTTCTTAGGCTGCTTAGTTGCGAGCGGGATGGCGTTCATCAGATCTATCGCGCCGATGACCCCCTGGAACGGCAGTTGCAACAGGTGCGGGCCGGCTGAGCTGCCGATCAGGCTCTGAAGAAAGCAGGCCCTCCGCTTTGAGTAGTTCAGCGGCCCAGCGCAGGTCAATAGGTTCGCCGTCGGCCCCCGGTAGCCAGCCCCAGGGGAGAGATCCAGCTGGGACCTTTTCAATGCCATTGCCACCGCGGGGGATCCAGATCGCCCCCTCCTCGCTAAAGCCCCGCAGGGGCCCTAGCCAGAAGTGCTGGTCCCTTGGCGGGCAGGGGCGTTCCTCGCCGCTGGGGAGCTGAAGGCCGCTAACGGGATTACTCCCAAGAAAACGAACGGCGTGATGGCGGCCGTAGATCGCGAGCCTGAGCATCGCTGCTGGTGCAACTGGTTAGAGCATTCCCCTGGTTGCTGTTTTGATGCGCCAGTGGTGCCAAAGGGCCGTGATCCTTACGTTCAACATCTTGCCAATGGATGGCCCGGCTTTACGTTGCTGGGCCCGGTTGATGCATCGCCAACCCAACACGCTCTATGAAGACGCGATGATCGCCGCCATTGCCAAGGTGAAAAATCTTATAGTGGTGAGCTGCAACGTCGTTGATTTTCGCGGGTTTGGGGTGGAGTTATTTAATCCGTTTGAGTAGCTTATCGATAGGGCCCCGACAGCCTTCCATTGCTTTGATATAATAGATATAGCTTCTTTCTCTTAAATGAGTGCCGAGACAAGGCCTGGTTTCCATGTATGGCACGTCTGGCGAGATGAGGCTGGCATCAGCCACCAGAGGCGGGAATGGGTGGATGATTTTAGCCTTACTTCTTTCATCGATGGAATACCTAAAGTCTGGCGTTCCCAGGCCCGGCAGGGGGGTGACACCATTTTGTTTTTGAATTTGGTTCCTGGCCAAAATTACGGCTGGCATGAAAATCCTGTACCCCAATGGATAGTGCCGATTAGCGGCCGTTGGTATGTTGAAACAATGGATGGTGTGCGGGTGGAAATGGGTCCCGGTGAGCTGTCCTTCGGGGCCGATCAAGGCTGTCGCTCGGCCGATGGATCTAATGGGCATCTCTCCGGTGCAGTTGGATCTGAGCCAGCGGTATTGATGTTGATCCAGGTTGAGTCCAATCCTTTCCGCCATGGCTGAAAGGATTGGCTGATTAATCCCCCTGTCCCCATAGCCATGGTCATTTTCCGTTCAAGCAGGATCCAGCTAACAACCGCCTCAAGCTTCTGCTGCCAAGACATCACAGCCGAATTACAGGCATGGATTGACGCCAATGGCATCGGCGAGGGGGTGCTGGTTGCCGCGGGGCAACACACAACCACAGCTTTGGTGGTCAACGAATCAGAGCAACGGTTGTTGGCTGATATTCAGCAACACTTTCTAAGGCTGGCTCCCCCCGGGCTGCCCTACCAGCACAACGATCTACACCTCCGCCCAGACGTCCCTGCCGATGAACCGCGCAACGCCCATGCCCACCTGATTGCCCTCATGCTTGGCAACCAGCTCTCTCTACCAGTGGTAGAAGGCAAACTGGGGCTTGGTCGCTACCAATCGGTGCTGCTCGTGGAACTTGATGGTCCCCGCCCGCGCCAGGTATTACTGCAGTTAACAGGGGTTGTTGTTTGATGCCATCGGCACATCCCCTGGCCACGGTGGCTCGACCGCTGCTCAAAGCCTGGCTGCTGGCACTGCTGCTTAGCCTGCTCCTGAAGGCAGCGGGCATGCTAAAGAAGCGGCCAGGATTCAGCTCCGCAAAGGCCTGCGGGCCCACGCGGGGCTGGAGGTGGCGAGCGAAGCCACCAACGGTGAAACAGGGCTGGTGCTTCTTGATTCGATTGCCGTGGATGTGTTGATTCTTTCAACCCCCCTTCCCGACATGGGCGTGGCCAGCTTCCTGGCCCGAGCCCGCGAGCAGAACCCCTGCCAGCCGATCAAATTGGTGCTTGTAACTGATGAGCCCCCAGGCGATCTGACCCCTTCAGAAGAGATCAAGATCATCACCCTGAGCTCAGACAGCAGTGTCGCCGCCCTGGCAGAGGCAGCCCTCAGCCTCTACAGCGACAGCCCCCATGCCCAGGCCAGCAGTGGCTCTGGGCAGATACCACTTGCTTTGGCCTAGGTAATAAGAAAGCGCTTGCGCCTCACCCAGGCCTTACGGGCTTCATCGGCCATTAGCACCACGGGGCCAGCGATTAGTAGCCAGCCAAGCATTATTGGTGGGAAGGCGGCCATTTGGAACACATCGCTTAGGCCTGGCAGCAGTAATAGGGCGCCGTAGGCCAGCAGGGCCACGCCAATGCCCAGCCAGAGCAAAGCATTGTTAAACAGTGGAGTACTGAATACCGATTGGCGCTCTGAGCGGCAGGTGATCAGGTTTCCCACTTGCGCCATGACGATTACCCCGAGGGTCACGGCCGAGGCCTGGCGTTGCATTAATTGCACTTCGGCGCTGGCAGTGTGGTGCAGGAGCGAGGGGGCGAGACTGCGTAATTCCTGCCAACTGATCCCATTGCTTTGCCAGGTGAGCAGATAGCCGGCCATGGCCAGCATTGCTTCGATTAAGCCCAAAAATAAAAAGGCCCGCAGCATCAAGGGGCGATTGAGTACCGCCTCATCCCGGCGGCGGGGCGGGGCGTCCATTACCGCTGCATCGGCGGCTTCCGCCCCCAGGCCCAGGGCGGGGAGCAGGTCGGTGCCTAGGTCAACGGCCAGAATCTGTAGCACCGTAAGGGCTGCTGGCAGGCGAAAGGCCACCATCGCTAGGAATGGAGTTACCTCCGGCACATTTGAGGCCAGGATGTAGGTCATGAACTTGCGGAGGTTCTGCACCACGGCCCGGCCCTGGCGCACCGCCATCACGATTGTGGCGAAGTTGTCGTCTAGCAGCACGATATCTGCGGCTTCCCGGGCCACATCGGTGCCGTGCTGGCCCATGGCGATGCCCACATCTGCCACCCGCAGGGCCGGGGCATCATTTACCCCATCGCCGGTTACTGCCACCACTTCCCCCAGGGCTTTGTAGGCCTGCACCAAGCGCAGCTTTTGCTCCGGTGCCATGCGGGCAAAGACCAAATGGGAGCGATATTTGATCAATTGGCGCAGTTGTACATCGCTGATATGTGTTAATGAATCACCATTGATTACCCGCACTGGATCCAGGTATTTGCTGCTGCTATCAGCCCCCAGTAGGCCGATTTGGCGAGCAATCGCCTCGGCGGTAAGCCCGTAGTCGCCGGTCATCATCGTTACCTTGAGGCCGGCCCGTTGACATTCGCCAATCGCCTCCTTTACGCCGGGCCTGGGGGGGTCGTAGAGGGCGATCAGGCCGAGAAATACCAGTTCATTCTCCTCCAGTTTGCTGCCGCCACAGGGGCGGGCTGCCACCGCCAGCACCCGGTATCCCTGGCGGGCCAGGTCATCGTTGGCGGCTAGCACGGAGGCCCGTTGTTTTTCATCTAGGGCCGCCAGGGGATTGGGGCCCCCCACCAAAATCCCGCTGCTACAGGTGAGCACATCCACCGGTGCCCCCTTGGTGAATTGCAGCAGGGGCACTGGCTCGGGCCAGAGGGGCTGGGCCTGCCAATCCAGCAGCACAGACATCATCCGCCGTTCGGAATCAAAGGGCAGTTCCTGGAGCCGTGGTAGTTGCTTTTTCAAGCTTTCTAGTTCCAGCCCTGCCCCCAGGGCCGCCACCAGTAGTGCCGTTTCGGTGGGATCGCCTACGGCCAGGTGGGCATTGGAGCAGAGGGCAGCGCCCAGCAACAGCAGCGCTTCAGCTTTGGCCACCATCCAGGTGCGTTGCACCGTCATCACATTGCTGGTGAGCGTGCCGGTTTTATCGGTGCAGATCACCCCCACTGAACCGAGGGTTTCTACCGCCGAAAGCCTTTGCACAAGGGCGTTTTGCTTTGCCATGCGCTTCACGGCCAGGGCCAGCACCAGGGTCACCGTGGGCAATAAGCCCTCCGGCACCATCGCCACGATGATGCCAATGGCGAAAACCAAGCTTTCCATCACCCCCATGCCCACCAGCAGGGAGCTGGCCAGGAATACGCCCACCCCCAGGCCCACGGCCAGGCTGGTGATCGTGCGAACGATCTTTCGGATCTGGCCCTCGAGGGTGCTGGGGGGGCGCTGGGTGGTGGCGGTGAGGTGGGCCACCTGGCCGAATTCCGTTTCCGCACCGGTGGCATAAACCACGGCGCTGGCTCGGCCGGCGGCCACGGTGGTGCCGGCGGGCAGCAGGTTGGCGGCCTCTGTTGTTTTTACTTGCTTGCTGAGCTGCAGCCCATGGCGGGCCACCGGCACTGATTCCCCGGTGAGTAGCGCCACATCCAGGTAGAGCTCGCTGGCCTGGAGAACGCGGCAGTCGGCGGGCACATGGTCCCCTTGCTCCAGTTCAATCAGATCGCCGGGCACCAACTGAATGGCGGGCAGCAGTTGCACACTGCCCTGGCGCCGCACTTTTACCTGCTGAGGTAACACCCGTGTGAGCGCCTCTAGGGTGCGCTCCGCCTGGAACTCTTGCCAGAAGCTGAATACCCCATTGATCAGGATCACGCTCCAGATCGCCCAGCCCAGCTCAGGGGTGCCGGCGATAAAAGCCATGGCGCCTGCGGCCCAAAGCATTAGCGCCATGAAGTGGCGCAGCTGATCTACGAAGCGAAACCAGAGCGATCGTTTTTTAAGCTGGGGCAGTTGGTTTGCCCCAAAGCGCAGCAGGCGGTCCTTTGCCTCGACCTCACTCAGGCCCGTGCTGGAAGTTTTAAGAAGCTCTAATACGGAGGCGGCACTGAGGCAGGCAATCGGCCTATCGGCAGAAAACAGCACTGGTTAGCCCTACTTTATGCCATCTGTAATCTAACTTGCAGCAGTTTAGTTGACGACTACTTCGATAGATTTAGCAATTGACGCTTGACTCTTTTGGATCTTTACCTCCTGCAGGTTTTCTATTTGACGCGGGTCTGCGGCTGCCCTGCGGCAGCCTGCGTCGTCATTGCCGCCACCAGCGCCAGGCCTCCAGGTTGATCAGCAGGCCGATGGCCACCATCACCAGCATCAGCAGCACCTGGTCCGGCCGCGAATCGGGCACAAGGATGTCTGCCGCCAGGTGGGGAATATTGGTGGCGGTGTAGGCAAGGCTTAGCCAGAAATGGAGCCGTCGCCAGGGGCGCCAGCGCTGCACTCCGTTGGGATCACTGGCGGCGTAGGCGATCAGCACGAGTGCGGCTAGCGGCGCCAGGAAATAGATCAGCATCGTGCCAAATAGCAGTGGCAGCTGGGCAGGGTTTATTTGGCTCTCGGTTTTCGCTGAGAGGCCATGGAAGAGCGGCATCAACCCCAGCTCCACGTGGAAAAGCATCGCCAGCAGCCAGGCGTTCCAAAGGCTGCGCAGCCGCAGGGCGTGGTCTATGGGGTTCATCCTTTGTGCCAGTTGCGATTTTTTTCAGTGTGCCCGGCCCTGCCGACCACTGCGGCGGCAGCTTTATATTCAAGTGAGTAGCCACTCACTTGAATGGCGGAGGCGCCCCCTTCCGGCTCTAGCCGACGTTCCTGGTTCACCGGGGCGGTGATATTGGCCACTGCCCTCGGGGCGGGTGGTTGGGTGTTGCTGCACTGGGGGGTGGAGGAAACAGATAATGCCCAGCTCCAGGCCCATATCACCGAAATCTCCAGTCGCATCCCCGGCACCATTGCCCGGGTGGCCGTGGAAGACAACCAGCTGGTTAAGGCGGGGGAGCTGCTGGTGGCCCTTGATGACCGTGATGCCAAATCGCGGCTGCGCCAGGCCCAGGCGGATTTGCAGGAGGCCCAACGCCAGGCGGAGGCCGGCCAGGCCCAGGTGAATTCCAGCGTTAGCCAGGCCCGGGCGGCGGGCAGCCAGGCCGATGCCGACCAGCAGGCGGCCCGGGCAGAAGCGGTGCGCAGCAAGGCTGAACTCAATCGCCTCGAGTTTCTGTTGCGCCAGGGGGGTGTTTCCAGGCAGGAGGTGGAACGGGCCCGTTCCACAAACCAGCAGGCCCTCAGTCAACTCACCCATTCCCAGGCCAGTCGCTCCCAGTCCCAGGCCAGCCACAGCCAGGTGAATGCCGATCAAAAGAAAGCTGCCGCTGCCGGGGCCAGGATTGATCAAATTCGGGCGGCCTTGGCCCAGGCCCAGTTGCAGTTGACCTACACCCGGATCAGCGCCCCCCAGGCGGGCCGCATCGGTGCCCGCTCGGCGGAGCCCGGCCGCCAACTGCAGCCGGGGCAGCCGCTGATGCTGCTGGTGGCGGCCCAGCCCTGGGTGGAGGCCAACTTCAAGGAAACCCAGTTGGCTTCCCTCTACCCCGGCCAGCCGGCGGAGATTCGCATTGATGCCCTACCCGGTCAGCTATTTCACGGCCAGGTGCGCAGCCTCGCCCCGGCCTCCGGCGCCCGCTTTGCCCTCCTGCCCCCCGATAACGCCACCGGCAATTTCACCAAGGTGGTGCAACGGGTCACGGCCCGCATCAGTTTTGATGACCTCTCGCCGCAGCAGGCCCAGCGTCTGGTGCCTGGGCTTTCGGCCAATGTGCGGGTACGGCGCCGATGACGGCAGAAAAGCTCAGCCTGCGGCAATGGGCGATTGTGATGACCGCCTCGATCGGGGCGTTGCTGGAGGTGATAGATACCAGCATCACAAATGTGGCCCTAATTAATATCCAGGCCAACCTGGGAGCCACCCTGGCGGAGGTGGGCTGGGTGGTCACCGGCTATGCCATGGCCAGTGTGGTGATGATCCCCTTGAGTGACTGGCTCAGTGAATTGTTTGGCCAGCGGGGCTATTTCATTTGGTGTTTGATTGGTTTCACCGCTGCTTCTGTGTTGTGTGGGCTGGCCCCGAATCTGATCACCCTGGTGTTGGCCCGGATTCTCCAAGGTCTGTTGGGGGGCGGGCTGTTGCCTAAGGCCCAGGCGATCATGTTTCAGGCGGTGCCCAAGGCCCTGCAGGGGATGACCCAGGCGGTTTTTGGCATCGTGGTGCTCACTGGCCCAGCCCTGGGGCCCACCCTCGGTGGTTATCTCACCGACAGCCTGGGCTGGCGCTGGATCTTTTTCATAAACCTGCCCTTTGGCCTGCTGGCGGTGCTGATGGCCCTCAGTTTTATGCCCGCTGATCAGCCAAAGCTAAACAGCATTCAACGCCGGGTGGATTGGCTTGGCATTCTGCTCCTAACGATCAGCTTGGGGGGGCTGCAGTTGCTGTTGGAGCAGGGCCATCAATACGATTGGTTTGAGAATGCTGGCATCCGTCAGTTGGCCCTGCTGGTGGCGGTAACGCTGCCAGTATTTGTTGGCTGGGAATTAAGCCAACGGCAGCCGGCCGTGGATCTGCGGGTGTTGAGACATCGCTCCCTGGCGGCGGGCAGTGTCTTTTCGCTGGTGCTGGGTTTGGGGCTTTACGGCACTATTTTTGTGGTGCCGATCTTTGCCCAGTCGGTGCTGGGTTACACGGCCACCCAAACGGGGATGTTGATGTTACCCGGTGCCATTGCCTCCGCCCTAACGATGGCAATGCTGGGCAAATTGATAAATCGCTTTGACCCACGGCTGCTGATTGCCAGCGGTGCTGGCTTGATGGTGGTCACCATGGCCCAGTTGGCAACCCTCAGTTCCGACACCGGTGAAGATTCCCTCTACTGGCCCTTGATTTTCCGTGGTGTCACCACCGTGATGATGTTTCTGCCCCTTAGCCTTGCCACCCTTGGGCCCCTACCTAAGCAGGATGTGGGGGCTGGCAGTGGTTTTTATAACCTCACCCGCCAGTTGGGGGGCAGCTTTGGCATTGCTGCCCTCACGGTGGTGCTAGATCACCAGCTGGTGGTGCATCGCAGCCAGCTGGTGGCCCATCTGGTGGTAACGCGGCCGGAGCTGCAGCAACGGCTATGGCAGTTGCAGGAAATGATGCAGCAGTTGGCCCCCGGGGGAGGCCGGGCCAGGGATCAGGCGCTGCATTTGCTCAGTCAACAGGTGGATCGCCAGGCGGCATTGTTGGCCTATGGCGATGTATTTAGGTTGGTGGGTTTGGTGTTTCTGCTGGCGATTCCATTGGTGCTGTTTCTAGAACGGCCCCAACCGCAAGCGGCTGCCCCTCTCCATTAAGCACCACCGCCACTGCCAGGCGGATGCGATCGCTTAAGGAGGAGAGGTCGTTGTGCACCAGGCACTGCAACATCAGCCCCTGATAACTGGCCACCAGCAGCATCGCCAGGCTGGTGGCATCAACGCTGGATCTAATTAGTTGCTGTTGTTGGCTACGCTCAATCCAGTGGGCAAGCCGTTGGCGAAAGTGCTGCATGTAAGCCTTGCAATCCTCCCTGGTGGGACTGGTTTCAGGCCGTTGTAGTTCGGCAAATAGCATGCGAATTAAGCCGGGATATTGTTGTACAAACCTTCCATTTGCCAGTACTAATTTTTCAACGATCTCCAGGGGATTGGCCGTTACTTGTTGTTCGATCTCTTTGAATTCAGTGCGCAGCTGGCTGGTGGCCCAGCGCACTGTTTCTTCCCAAAGATCTTCTTTGGCGGGAAAGTGTCTGAACAGGGCGGCATGGCTCACCCCCATGCGATCGGCGATGGCCGCCGTGGTGATCTGGTTTGGCGAGATCGAGCCGGCCAACTCAATCAATGCCTGCACCGCATGGGCACGCCGTTTAGCCGCAGGAATGGCAGGGGCGCGGGGCAAAAGAAGTGACAGTAATTAGCTGAGCTTATCAGTGATCCAGGGGCGGACCACCACCATGACCTCAATCAACGGGGGGCGTGAGCACTTCCAGTACGGCGCCCACACGCTTCGGAGCGGCTCCCCTGGGGGCAGGGTAAATCTGTAAAAAAGCTTAGGATGCTACAGATCAGCAGCCAATTCGCTGCAAATGCAGGGACCTTGGTTAAGAAAGGGCTAAGGTTCCTAAGTGATATGGGTTAAGGACAGTGATCGTTGAAACTCGTTTTGGCTCCATCAGCATGGTGGGCGGTTATTGCTGGACCCATACGGTTCTGGCTCCCAAGTCCAACTTTGCTTCGCGGGTGCCCTTGAGCTGGGCGGGATGGGTGTGGGATGTGGTTTCGTTGCGTTCGCCCTGGAAGGGCTGAACTGGTTGGCTAAAGGCTGCAGCTGCAGGCAGCAGGGGAGGGGTGGCGCTTGTTAGGTCTCGCATGTCTCAGAAACCGCGGTAAGCTTGCATGAATCCTGGCCAAGGGATTTTTTGCCCTTGGCCGAATTTTGGCGTCAAACAACTGACTTCTTCTGCCCCTCCAGTTGCGATTTCACCGGTGCGCCGGAGTGACTTCGTATTAAAGCCCTATGCCCAAAGCAGCAATGCCCGGGCAGCAGCTCAATTGTTGAATACGCTGGTTCCCTACGGGTTGCTCTGGGTACTGCTGGCAAATATTCCTAGCCAGGCGCCACTGCTGGCCTTGCCGGTGCTGGCGCTGATGGTGCTGTTTTCGGCCCGCTGCTTCTCATTGATGCATGATTGTGGCCACTATGCCCTGTTTGAGAGTCGTGGGCTGAATCGGGCCGCTGGCTTCCTGTTTGGAATCGTTAATGCGATTCCCCAGTATCCCTGGTCCAGGGGCCATGCTTTTCACCACAAACATAACGGTGACTGGGATATGTATAAGGGGCCTTCCGCCCTGGTAACCACTGAGGAATATGAAAGTTATAGCCCCTTTGGCAAATGGTTTTATGCCTTCTTGAGGCACCCCTTGATGCTGTTCCCTGGGGGGTTCTTTTATCTAATCATCAAGCCCCGCCTGGCATTGCTACTAGGTGGTTTTGACTTTTTGGGCCATGGGGCCCAACAGCTGCGCCAGCAGGGATTAGCTGCTTTCCCTGGCATGATTAAGAGCTATAAGAGCAAGCATTGGTATACCGCTGCTGAATTCTGGGATATTTTGTTTAACAACATCGGCGTCATTGCTGTTTGGCTGCTGATGGGCGCCTGGCTTGGCCATGGCCGCTTTTGGATCAGCTATTCCACTGTGATGACCCTTTCGGCGGCCATCTTCATCTGTATCTTCTTTGTGCAGCACAACTATGAGGGCTCCTACGCCCACCGCACCGAGGGCTGGAGTTATGACCGAGGGGCGATAGAAGGCAGTAGCTATCTGAAGTTGCCAGCTATTTTTAACTGGTTTTCAGCAGATATTGGCTGCCACAATATCCATCACCTCTCGGAATTTATTCCTAACTACAACCTGAGGGCCTGCCATGAGCGCAATGCTCATTTGCTAAGCAATGTGCGGGTGCTCACCATGGGAGATATCCCCAGCTGCTTCCGTTACATCCTTTGGAATCGGCAGGCCGACAAGCTAGAGGTCATCCCCTGAGATGACGGGTCCAGGAGGCTGCTGAAAAGTCGTGGCCTTCGGCTTGGGCCAAGGCTACAACCGCATCAATGCTACCGGCGGAATCCACCTTGGCCTTGAGCTCAGGGCTGGCGCCCACCTTTGCAACAAATGCGTTGAGCTGGGATTTCGACATGGTTTCCATTGCTAATCAATCCACAAGTAGCCAAGATTTCTTGAATTAACACCCCCCAGGGCTGGTGGATTGCCGCCCGGGCTCTGGGCTAGGGCTGCTCAGTGCTGTCCACCACTGGCGCACCACCTCTGGACTGCCGTACCACTGGGGCCCAAAGGCGCTGCCATGGGCCACATCTTTCAGCACCAGGCTTGTGGAGCCGCTGAGCAGGGCAGACCCCACAGGCACCAGCCCATCACCCTGGCTATCCCCGTCGCCATTGATGTTGCGATAAGAGAGCGCAGCGAAGCGTTGGCTGGAGGGGCTGGCCTTGGCCAGGTCGAGGTCGCCGGCCACCGATAGGTAGTGCACCTCCGGGGCATAGCTGGCCCCAGGCAGCTGGCGATCCACCCAGCGGCGCATGTAGGCCCCCTTGATGTTGGTGTGGGGGCTGCCCAGCATCACCAGCTGATCGGCCAGGGCCTTGCCGTTGTAATGGCGCCCCTGGAAGGCTTGATCACTGAGAAATAGACGCAGCATCACCCCGCCGGAGCTGTGGCCGATCAGGGTCACCTTGCCCGTGGGCGAGCTGGCCGCCAGGCGGCCCACCGTTACGGCCACCCGATCGAGGATCCGGGCCCAACCCCAGGGCACCAGGGTGAGCAGCCATTCCAGCGTTGACACTGGAATTAATTGGACGGGTTGACCACTGAGTTCCTCCAGCAGGGAGCCCATGGCGTCATAACTGCTGGGCTGGATCAGAAAACCACCAAGGATCACGCAGGGTTGCGAACGCATCACATCGCTTGATCAAGCTGGATTCTGCTCTGGTTTGGTCCCAGAGTTGATCAGGTGCAGCTGTTGCGAGGGAGATGGTGCCATGGCGAGCTCCGAGATCTTGGTGGTGCCCTTTGACCAGGTGGGCCTCAGTGACATTGCCCAGGTGGGTGGCAAAAACGCCTCCCTGGGCGAAATGATCCAGGAGCTGGCCGCCGAAGGGGTGCGGGTGCCCGGCGGCTTTGCCACCACCGCAGCGGCCTATCGCCAGGTGCTAGCCGCCAATGGCCTTGAGACACCCCTGCGCCAGCTCTTGGCTTCGTTGGATGTAAATGACCTGGCCCAGTTGCAGGCGGCGGGTAAGGGGGCCCGTCAGTTGTTGTTGGCGGCCCGCCTGCCCGCCGAGCTGGAACTGGCGATTCTCACGGCCTATCGCCAGTTGGGTTCCCCGGCGGTGGCGGTGCGTTCCAGTGCCACCGCCGAGGATCTGCCCGATGCCAGTTTTGCCGGCCAGCAGGAAACCTTCCTGAACATTGAAGGGGAGGCGGCGCTGCTGCAGGCCTGCCGCCGTTGTTATGCCTCCCTGTTTACCGATCGGGCGATCTCCTACCGGCAGCACAACGGTTTTGACCATCTCGAGGTGGCCCTTTCGATCGGGGTGCAGTTGATGGTGCGGGCTGATCTGGCCTCGGCGGGGGTGATGTTCAGCATCGACACCGAAACGGGTTTCCGGGATGCGGTGTTGCTTACGGCGGCCTATGGGCTGGGGGAAAATGTGGTGCAGGGGTCGGTGAATCCCGATGAATGGTTGATCTTTAAGCCCACCCTCCACCAGGGCTATGCACCGATCCTGAGCAAACAGCTGGGCAGTAAAGCGATCCGCATGGTTTATGCGGAGCCCGACGCCAATGATCTGGGCCGCAGTGGCGTGCGTAATTGCGAGGTGCCAAGCGCCGAGCGGGATTCTTTTGCCCTCAGCGATGAAGAAGTGCTCACCCTGGCCCGCTGGGCCTGTGGCATTGAGGCCCATTACAGCGCCCAGCGCGGGGTTTCCACCCCCATGGATATCGAATGGGCCAAAGACGGCATTAGTGGCCAGCTGTTTATCCTCCAGGCCCGACCTGAAACGGTGCAATCCCGTAAAGAGGCGGCGGTGTTGCGCAGCTGGCACCTGGAGCCCCACCAGGCGGAATGTTTGATCAGTGGTCGGGCGATTGGGGCATCGGTGAGCAGTGGTGTGGCCCGGGTGATCCGCGATCCCTCGGAGATCGGCCGCTTTCGCCAGGGGGATTTGCTCGTTACCGAGCGCACGGATCCCGACTGGGAACCAATCCTAAAAAAGGCGAGCGGGGTGATCACAGACCAGGGGGGACGCACCTGCCATGCGGCGATCATTGCCCGCGAGATGGGGATCACTGCGATCGTGGGCACCGGGGAGGCCACCCGGGTAATTGCCGATGGCAGCCCGATCACCGCCAGCTGTTGCGAGGGTGATGTGGGCCATGTGTACCGAGGCGAGCTGCCCTTTCGATTGGAGGAACAGGCCCTCGGGCATTTGCCTGCCACCCGCACCAAGATCCTGATCAATGTGGGCAACCCGGAGGAGGCCTTCAACCTGGCGGCGATTCCCTGCGATGGGGTGGGCCTGGCCCGGCTGGAATTCATCATTGCCAATCACATCAAGGTGCACCCTTTGGCGCTGCTGCAGCCGGAACGGGTGGCCCTGGAGAGTGAACGCCAGGCGATCGCTGCCCTTAGCCGTGGCTATAAACATCCAGCTGATTACTACGTGGATCTGCTGGCCCAGGGCATGGGAAGGATTGCGGCGGCCTTCTATCCCCGGCCGGTGATTTTGCGCTTCTCGGATTTCAAGAGCAATGAATACGCCCGTTTATTGGGGGGGGCCGCCTTTGAACCCCAGGAGGAAAACCCGATGCTGGGTTGGCGCGGGGCCTCCCGCTACTGCTCGCCGAGTTTCCGCGAGGCCTTTGCACTCGAATGCCAGGCGCTGCTGCGGGTGCGCCAAAGCATGGGCTTGTTGAATGTGATCCCGATGGTGCCCTTCTGCCGTACACCGGAGGAGGGGGATCGGGTGCTGGCGGAGATGGCGGCCAGTGGCTTGGTGCGCGGTGAGAACGGTTTGCAGGTGTATGTGATGTGTGAATTGCCCAGCAATGTGATCGGAGCAGAGGCCTTTGCTGAACGTTTCGATGGTTTTTCGATTGGCTCCAACGACCTCACCCAGCTCACCCTCGGGCTAGATCGGGATTCAGCCCTGGTGGCTGATTTGTTTGACGAACGTCATCCCACCGTGAAGGAGATGATCCGGCTGGCGATTCGCACTGCCAAACGCTGTGGCCGCAAGATTGGTCTCTGTGGCCAGGCCCCCAGCGACTATCCAGAATTCGCCCGTTTTCTGGTGGAGGAGGGGATCGATTCGATCAGCCTTAATCCCGATGCCGTAATTGCCACGCGGCTGGCGATTGCCGAATTTGAGGCGTGAGCAAGCCCTGCCTGCGCTGTGGGCCCTTAGCAGATTCGCGGCAGCAACTCGCCACTGAGCGGTAGCAGTAGGCGTTCGGTGCCGAACTCCGTGCGCAGCAGCACCCGGCCCGGCCCCTCGCGCACCTCACCAATGTGACGTCCCCCCAGCGGTGCCAGCAGGGCCAGGGCCCGCTCCAGGTGCTGGGGGGGCAGCACCGCCACAAAACGGCCTTCATTGGCCAGGTGCAGGGGGTCGAAACCGAGTAGCTCACAGCTGCGGGCCACCGCCTCCAGCACTGGCAGTTGCTTATTTTCGATCTTAAATTCCAGCCCCCGGGCCTGGGCCAACTCCTGCAGGGCACTGGCCAGGCCGCCGCGGGTGAGATCCCTGAGGCAGTGGAGCTGCACCTGGGCCGCCAGCAGTTGCTCCACCAGGGGCCAGAGCGGTGCACAGTCGCTGGCCACCGGTGGTTGCAGATCAAGGCCATGGCGGGCGGCCATGATCGCCAGCCCATGGCGACCCAGGTCGCCACTCACCAGGATCTGATCCCCCGCCTGAATCGCCAGGGGATCAATGGCGTTGGGCGCTTCCACCACGCCGATGCCGCTGGTGGTGATGAAGATCCCATCGCCTTTACCCCGCTCCACCACCTTGGTGTCGCCGGTGCGGATCGCCACGCCGCAGCTACGGGCGCTGGCTGCCATCGAGGCCACCAGCCGGCGCAACAGCTCCAGCGGCAGGCCCTCCTCAAGGATCAGCGCCACGCTGAGGTGCAGTGGTCTGGCGCCGGCCATGGCCAGGTCGTTGGCGGTGCCGGTGATCGCCAGGCTGCCGATGTCTCCCCCACAGAATTCCAGCGGCTGCACCACATAGCTGTCGGTGCTGAAGGCGAGCAAGCCCGGCGGCCGTTCGAGCCGGGCGGCGTCGTGCAGCACCTGCTCGGGGTCGTTGTAGAGACAACGCAACTCTTGATCAATCAGTTGTTGCATCAGGGTGCCGCCGCCGCCGTGGGCCAGTTGGATGCAGGCGTTCATGGGCGGTAGTGGTGGTAGGCGGCGCAGGCCCCTTCCGACGACACCATCGGCGCCCCCAGGGGATGCTCTGGCCGGCAACGTTTACCAAAGGCCGGGCAATCGACGGGATTTTTTTGACCCTGCAGGATCAAGCCGCTGATGCAGGGGTTGCCAGGCTCCACGGCACTGGTTTGCCCCAGTTGAAAGCGGCGGCGGGCATCTAGTTGGTGGTAGGGGGGCCTGAGGGCGAGGCCACTGGCGGGCAGTTCCCCCAGGCCCCGCCAGGTTTGCGGCACCAGCTCAAACACCTCCTCCACCAGGGCCCGGGCGGCGGGGTTGCCGCCATCACGCACCACCCGGCCGTAGGCGTTCAACACCTGGGGGGTGCCCGCCTCCAGCAATTGCACACAGCGCAACAGGCCCTGCATCAGTTCCAGCGGTTCAAAACCAGTTACCACCACCGGCAGTTGATGTTTACGCACCAGCAGCTCCAGTTCGCTGATCCCCATGACGCTGCACACATGGCCGGCGGCGAGGAAGCCCTGCACCTGGTTGCCGGGGGCCGTGATGATCGCCTCCATCGCTGGTGGTACGCGCACATGGGCCAGCAGCAGCGAGAGGTTGCCCAGCTGGAGGGCGAGGGCCTGGCGGGCCAGCAGGGCGGTGGCGGGGGCGGTGGTTTCAAATCCCACTGCAAGAAACACCACCTGGCGCTCTGGATGGGCCTTGGCGAGGGCGAGGGCCTGCAGCGGCGACGTGAGTAAACGCACGTCTCCCCCGGCCGCCCGCTGCTGGAGCAGATCACCAGCGGCGGGATCACTGCCCGGCACCCGCAACATGTCGCCGTAGGAGCAGAGGATCAGCCCTGGCCGGGCCGCCAGCCCCAGGGCGGCATCGATGGTGGCGGCGGGCGTTACACACACCGGACAACCGGGCCCATGGATCAGCCGCAGGCCCGGCGGCAGCAATTGATCCAGGCCCGAGCGCACGATGGCGTGGGTTTGGCCGCCGCACACCTCCATCAGCGTCCAGGGCTGGGTCAGCGTGGCGGCCAGTTGCCTGGCCAGGCTGGTTAGCGCCATGGTTGGGCCAGGTGGCTGTAGAGGGCCCAGCGGCGGTCTAGTTCCCGTTGGGCCTGCTGGTTGAGCTCCCGGGCGCGCTCCGGTTCATTTGAGTGGAGCAAGCCGAAGCGATTTTCCGTGGCCATCGCCTCGGCCAGGGGGATTTTGGCCGGCTTGCTATCGAGTTGCAGCGGATTCTCGCCCCGCTCCTGGCGGCGGGGGTCGTAGCGGTAGAGCAGCCAACGGCCGGAGTCCACCGCCAGCTGCTGCTGGGTCATGCCCTTGGCCATGCTGATGCCGTGGGCGATGCAGTGGGAGTAGGCGAGGATCAGCGAGGGGCCGGGGTAGCTCTCCGCTTCGAGGAACGCCCGCAGGGTGTGTTCATCGCGGGCCCCCATGGCCACGCTGGCCACATAAACAGTGCCGTAGCTCATCGCCATTAGCCCCAGGTCTTTTTTGGGGGCCGCCTTGCCTGCGGCGGCGAACTTGGCCACCGCCCCCCGCGGTGTTGCCTTAGACATCTGGCCACCGGTGTTGGAGTACACCTCGGTGTCCAGTACCAGGGCATTCAGATCACGGCCGCTGGCCAACACATGGTCGAGGCCACCAAAGCCAATGTCGTAGGCCCAACCATCACCGCCGATCATCCAAACGCTGCGTTTCACCAGGGCATCGGCGAGGGCCAGTAGCCGTGACACCGCACTGGCGGCCGAGCTTGCGGCCGCTTGGTTTTGCAAAAGTTTTTTGAGTTCGGCCACCCGCTGCCGCTGCTCGTAGATGCCGGCTTCGTCTGTTTGGTTGGCGTTAGTGAGCGCCGCCCCTAGGGCCGGTGGCAGCCAGGCTTGATCCTGTTGCTGCAGCTGTTGCAGCAGCTCCAGGGCCATCTGCTTTTGCTGGTCTACCGCTAGCCGCAGGCCAAAGCCGAATTCAGCGTTGTCTTCAAATAGGGAATTACTCCAGGCCGGTCCGCGCCCCTGGCCATCGGCACTCCAGGGGGTGGTGGGCAGGTTGCCGCCGTAGATAGAAGAACAGCCAGTGGCATTGGCCACCAGCATGCGATCGCCAAATAATTGGGTGGCCAATTTGATGTAGGGGGTTTCACCACAACCACTGCAGGCCCCGGAAAATTCAAATAGCGGTTGCTGTAATTGTTGTTGGCCGATCTTGCGCAGGTTCAGCTGGCGCCGATCAATTTCCGGCAGGCTCAGGAAGAAATCCCAGTGCTGGCGGGCCTCGGCCCGCAGGGGCCGCTGGGGGGTCATGTTGATCGCCTTGCGGTTGGGGTCGTTGCGATCCCGCACCGGGCATACCTCCACACAGATGCTGCAGCCGGTGCAGTCCTCAATGGCCACCTGGAGGCTGTAGGCCTGGCCGGCAAAGCCGTGGTCCCGGGCGGGCGCCTGGCGGAAACCGGCGGGGGCAGCCTTGAGGTCCTCCGGCGCAATCAGCTTGGCCCGAATCACCGCATGGGGGCACACCAGCAAACATTTGCCGCATTGCACGCAGAGGTCGCTCTCCCACACCGGCACGCTGTCGGCGATGTTGCGCTTTTCCCAGCGGGCGGTGCCCACGGGCCAGGTGCCATCGCAGGGCAGGGCACTCACCGGCAGCTGATCGCCGCGCCGTTCCAGCATTGGGCCGATCACCTCCCGCACAAAGGCGGGGGCAGTGGCGAGACGTTCAGCCAGGGATTGCTCTGCCTCGTTGTTAATTGGTTGTTGGAGCCCGGCGGGCAGCAGCAGCCGTTCGGCCTCGACGGCTTCCACATCTAGCTGGGCCAGGTGTTCGAGGCTGGCATCAAGGGCCTTCAGGTTCATCGCCACCACCGCCTCCCCCTTGCGGGCGTAGCGCTTGCGGATCGATTGGCGGATGCAGTCCAGCGCTTCCTCCCTTGGCAACACCCCACTCACCGCAAAGAAGCAGGCCTGCATCACTGTGTTGATGTGGGGCCCCATGCCCGCCTCCCGCGCCACCCGGGTGGCATTGATCAGCCACAGCTGCAGTTGCCGTTCCTGGATCTGCTGGCGCAGCTCCTCCGGCAGGCGGGCCCAGCTCTCGGCTGGATCAAAGGGACTGTTGAGCAACAGCACCCCGCCCCGTTCCAAGCCAGCCAGCAGATCAAAGCGACCGATGAAATCCCATTGGTGGCAGGCCACCAGGGTGGGCCGCTGGATCAGGTAACTGGCCTGGATGGGCCTTGGCCCAAAGCGCAGGTGCGATACCGTTACAGACCCCGACTTTTTGGAGTCGTAAACGAAGTAGCCCTGGGTGTAGAGCTCGGTGCTTTCGCCGATGATCTGGATACTGCTCTTGTTGGCCCCCACGGTGCCGTCGGAACCGAGGCCGTAGAACACGGCCCGCACCTCCCCGGGGGCCTCAGTCACAAAGCTTTCGTCTATGGCTAGGGAGCGATGGCTGAGGTCGTCGTTGATGCCCACCGTGAAGTGATTGATCGCCGCCGGTTCCCCCTCCACCAGGGCGCTGCTGAGGTGATCCAGCACTGCTTTCACCATGGCGGGGGTGAATTCCTTTGAGGAGAGGCCATAGCGGCCGCCCCGCAGCAGCGGTGCCGGCTGCGGCCCATGGCAGCCAGACCAGTGTTCAGCCACAGCGGCCAGCACATCCAGGTAGAGGGGTTCGCCGCCGCTGCCCGGTTCCTTGCAGCGATCCAGCACCGCCAAAGCCTTGACGCTGGCGGGCAGGGCCGCCACCAGGCGCTCGCCGGCAAAGGGGCGGTAGAGCCGCAGCTTCAGTACCCCCACCTTTTCCCCCCTGGCCCGCAGCACGGCGATCGTTTCCTCGGCGGTTTCACAGCCAGAACCCATCAGCAGCAGCACCCGCTCAGCATCGGCGGCCCCCACATAGTCGTAGGGGTGGTATTGGCGACCGCTGAGGGCGGCAAACTGATCCATTGCCTCCTGCACATGCTCGGCGGCGGCGTCATAGAAAAGATTCACCGACTCCCGGGCCTGGAAGTAAACATCGGGGTTTTGGCTGGTGCCACGGATCACCGGATGATCGGGGTTGAGGGCCCGTTGGCGATGGGCCTGAATCTGCTCGGCCGGGATCAGTTCCTGTAGTAATTCATCACTAATAAGTTGCACCTTTTGGATTTCGTGGGAGGTGCGGAAGCCATCAAACATATGCAGAAACGGCAGCCGACTCCGCAAGCTGGCCCGGCTGGCGATGGCGGCAAAATCACCGGTCTCCTGCACGGAGGCGGAGCAAAGGATGGCGCAGCCCGTGCCCCGGGTGGCCATCACATCGCTGTGGTCGCCAAAGATCGACAGCCCCTGGGCCGCCAGCGATCGGGCTGCCACATGGATAACCAGCGGCGTTAGTTCCCCCGCCAGTTTGTAGAGGTTGGGGATCATCAACAGCAACCCCTGGGAGGCCGTGAAGGTGGTGCTGAGCACCCCCGCCTGGAGGGCCCCATGCAAGGTGCCGGCGGCGCCCGCTTCGCTCTGCAGGGTCACCACCGTGGGCACCGTGCCCCAGAGGTTTGGTTTGGCCTCGGCGGCCCAGGCATCAGCCCATTCAGCCATGGCTGAGGCCGGGGTGATCGGATAGATGGCGATCAGTTCATTGAGGCGATAGGCCACCCGGGCCACCGCTTCATTGGCATCGATGGTGCGGCTGGTCATGGCAGTGTCCCCCTGGCTTCTACTTCCGCTTCTTCGTCGTCTTCCACGAGGCTGAGGGCAATGCCCACATGCACGATCACCCGATCACCCACCTGGGCCTCCGGCAGGCAGGCCAGGCTCACCTGCTGGCGCACCCCACCGAAATCCACCTGGGCGATCCGCCAAAGGGGATCCTCCCCCTCGCTGGAGCCCTCTGGGGGCTGGTGATCGATGGCGAGGATCCGTCCTGGCACCGCTACACACATGGCCTCAACTCCGGGGCGGGATCGGCTCTGTCTTCGTTATAGACAGGGCACGGCGGGCAGCTGCCACCTGGCCGAGGCCGAGGCCGCCATCGTTACAAGGCACGGCCTCGGGCCAGAAGGGCTCTAGCCCCCGTTGGCGCAGGCCAATGATCGTTTCCTCCAGCAGCAGGCGGTTTTGAAAGCAACCACCGCTGAGAAATACCCGCTGGCAGCCCTGCTGCTGGGCCAGCTGCTGGCAGGCGCTGGCGAGGCCCTGCCCCAGCCCCCGCTGAAAGCGGCCAGCGCACTGCTCGATTGAAACTTTGGCGGCGCAGTCGTTTAGCAAGGCTGTGAGCAGCGGTTGCCAATCCAGCCAGCTCAACTCCCCCTGGGGCCGCAGCGGCCAGGGGTAGGCCTGGCTGGGGGGCTCGGCAGGGTTTGGTGCGGCAGGCTTTTCCCGGCTGGCGGCCCCCTCCAGCAGCAGCCCCCCCTCGCCTTCGTAGCTGAGCTGTTGCACTAGCCCCAGCAAGGAAGCCACCGCATCAAACAGGCGCCCCAGGCTGGAACTGGGCGGACTGTTGCAGCCGCTGGCCAGGGACTGCAACAGCAGCGGCAGTTCCTCGGCATTGAAGGCGGCGAGGCTGCGCCAGGCGCCGGGATGCTGGAGCGCCTGGGGGCCAGCGGCGCTGAGTAAGCCCAGGGCGGCCCGGCGTGGTTCCCGCTGGGCGGCGGGGCCCCCCGGTAGCGGGAAGGGGCGGCAGCAGGCGAGGCGCCTATGGCCCTCGGCGCCGATCTGGAAAATCTCCCCCCCCCAGAGACCGCCGGCTTCGCCGTAGCCAAGGCCATCACAGGCCACCGCCAGGGCCGGCGCTGCGAGGCCGTGTTCCAGCATTACGGCCAGGGCATGGGCCAGGTGGTGGGGCACCTGTTGCAGGGGCAAGGCCAGGGCCGCCGCCAGTTGTTGGCTGCGGTAGCCGGGGTGGCTATCGCAGGCCAGGGTGGCCAGCTGGGGGCCATGGCGCTCGATTAGTTCTTCGATGCCCCTGGTTAGCCGTTGGTCTGTGCTGGGAACGGCCAGGTCCCCCAGCTGGGGTGCCAGCCAGAGCCGTGTGCCGAGGGCCAGGGCCGGAGCGCACTTGAGATCTCCCCCCAGGGCCAATACGCCGGCGCCGGGGGCGATCGCCAGGGCCTCGGGGGCATAGCCGCGGGCGCGGCGCAGCAGGGCGGGACGGCCGTCGATCAAATGCAGCACCGAGTCGTCTAGGGGCCTGGCGATGGGACGGTTGTGGTAGAGGAAGCCATCGGCGATCTCTGAGAGCCGTTGACGGGCCTCGGTTGGCTCGCTGCAAAGCGGTTCACCGCTGGGGTTGCCGCTGGTGGCCACCAGCGGTCGGCCAAAACGCTCCACCAGCAGTTGATGCAGGGGGGAGGCGGGCAGCATCAGGCCCAGGTAGGCGCTGCCGGGGGCCACGCCAGCAAAGGCCTCCCCGGGGGCCGAGCGGCGCCGTAGCAGCACGATCGGCGCGGCGCTGCTGCGCAGCTGCTTCTCTTCGGCTTGATTTAGCCAGCAGCTGCTGGCCAGCCAGGCGGGCTCGGCGGCCAGCAGGGCAAAGGGTTTGGCGGGGCGGCCCTTGCGCTGGCGCAGCCTTGCCACAGCTTTGGCATCGCCGGCATCCACCAGCAGCTGGAAACCGCCCACCCCCTGGAGGGCGAGGATCCCGCCGCCCTGGAGCAGCCTTAGCGCCTGCTCGATTGGCTCCCCCTGGTGTTCCTTGGTCTCTTCCCAGAACTGCAGTTGCGGTCCACAGCTGGGGCAGCCGATCGTTTCGGCCTGGAATCGGCGGTTGTTGGGATCTTCAAATTCCTGGCGACAGGCCGGGCAGAGGGGAAAGGCGTCCAGGCTGGTGTGGGCCCGGCCATAGGCTTCGGCGGTGGCGATGCTGTAGCGGGGGCCGCAGCTGCTGCAACTGATGAAGGGGTAGCCGTAGCGGCGGTTGGCTGGGTCGTGTAGTTCCGCCAGGCAGCTGCCACAGGGGGCCAGGTCTGCCACCAGGGCGGGGGCCACCAGCCCCACCCCCAGGGGCACCCCAGCGGCCGGGCTGCTGCGAATAACCACCCCAGGGGGCTGTGCATGGAAAGGCCCCCACTGGGGTTCCAGGCTCTCCAGCCGGGCGGGGGCTGGTAATTCGCTGCTGAGCCGTTGCAGAAACAGCTCCAGGTTCTGGCGCTCACCGTTGAGTTCGATGGCCACGGCCCCGGCCACGTTTTGCAGCCACCCGTGGAGCCCCAGGGCCGTGGCGAGCCGTTGCACCCAGGGGCGAAACCCCACCCCCTGCACCACCCCGCGGCACTGCAACTGCAGCTGGGCTTTTAACGGGGCTTTCAACCGCCGCGTCCTTGCTGGAGCAGCCCATAGAGCTGTTCCATGCCGGCGCCGGTTTTGGCGGAGAGTTCCAGCACCGTGGCGGCTGGGGCCACCTGCTTGATGTGCCGGTGGGCAAGGCCATGGTTGAACTCCACGGCGCTGGCCAGATCGATCTTGCTGATCAACACCAGATCGGCAGATTGAAACATCGAGGGATATTTGAGTGGTTTGTCTTCCCCTTCGGTAACGGAGAGCATCACCAGCCGCAGGCTTTCGCCCAGGTCGTAGGCGGCCGGACAAACCAGGTTGCCCACGTTCTCGATCACCAGCAGTTCCAGCTCGTTTAGCTGCAGTTCGGCCACGGCCCGTTGCACCATGGCCGCCTCCAGGTGACAGGCCTGGCCGGTGGTGATCTGGATGGCCTCCACCCCGGCCCGGCGGAGCCGTTGGGCGTCGTTGTCGGTGGCGAGATCACCCACCACCACCGCCAGGGGATGCTGGGGGGCCCAGTCCTTGGCCAGCCGTTCCAGCAGGGCGGTTTTGCCTGAACCCGGGGAGGAGAGCAGATTGATCACGGTGAGGCCGCTGCTGGCAAAGCGTTGGCGGTTTTGCTGGGCCAGTTCGTTGTTTCTGGCCAGCAGGTCTAGCCCCAGCTGCAGGTGGGTATGGCTGTGCTTTTTGCCATGGTCATGGCTGTGGTCATGGCTGTGGTCATGGCTGTGGTTTTGGGGCTGGCCGCAGTTGCAGTCGAGGCACATCTCAGCTCAGCTCCAGGGAGGTCAGTTGCAGTTCGCGGCCCTGGCGCAGCTCCCGGCTGATCGCCCCACAACTGGGGCAGAGCCCCAGGTAATCCTCGGCCCTGAAGGGCCGGGCGCAGGGGGCGCAAAACCATTCCGCCGGCAATGTTTCAATCTCGAGGCGGGCGCCAGCCCCGATCGTGTTAGCCATCAACACCTCAAAGGCGAAGTTGAGGGCCTCCGGCTCCACGCCGGCCAGGCTGCCAATGCGCAGCCGCACCGCTTCGATCCGGGCCGCCCCATGGCTCTGGGCCTGGTTTAGGGCCAGGTCTCGGATCGTTTCCATCAGGCTCAGTTCGTGCATGGCTGGCCTGGGTGTAACCACTGCCGCAGTAAGCGTTCCGCCTCCGGCAGTTGGGCCAGGAGGGCAGCGGAAAAGCCTTCCCCCAGCTCCATGCTGCTGGCGGGCACCAGCAGTTGGTGGGCGATCGGCTGGGCGCCATAGAGGGCGGAGCTGAGGGCCAACAGCTGCAGGGGGCTGAGCTGATGGCTGAAGGCCGGCACCTGGCCATCGGGCTCGAGCCGTTGCAGTTGCGGCGTTGCCCCCGCTTGTTGCCAAGCATCGATAAACAGCACCCGGGCGGCGGCGGCCAACTCTGGGGCCAGTTCCGGGGTGAGCTGGGCCACGGCCCGTACGCGTGAACTGGAGATTTCTGTGGCGATGGCGGCCAGGTGCAAGCCAACGCCGTCATCCCCGCGCAGGCTGTTGCCAAAACCGATCACCAGCGCCTGCCCCATCAGCGGTAGCGCTCCGTGAGCAGCTCACCATCGGCCCCCAGCAGTTGCACATGCAGGGGCATCTGGCCGGCGGCGTGGGTGGAGCAGGAGAGGCAGGGGTCAAAGCAGCGGATCCCCGCCTCCACCCGGTTTAGGAGCGCTTCGGGGATGCTGGCGTTGGCGCCCACGGGGCCGGGGATGTATTCCTTGGCGATCTGGGCCACGGTGCGGTTCATCGCCAGGTTGTTTTGGCCGGTGGCGATGATCAGATTCACCCGGTCGATCAGGCCATTGGCATCCACCCGGTAGTGGTGAAACAGGGTGCCGCGGGGGGCTTCACTCACGCCCACCGCCTCCAGTTGGTTGAGGTGGGCCCGGGCCCGAATCCGGGGGGAATGGGTTTCAGGATCGTTGAGCAGAGCCTCGATGCCCTCCAAACAAGCAACGATTTCCACCAACCGTGCCTGGTGATAGGCGAAGGAGGAGTTAGCAATTGCCCCACAGCGCTGGCGCATGTCTGCCAGTTCTTTGTCGGCCCAGGGGGTGCCGATGTGGCTGCAAACGTTTAAGCGGGCCAGGGGCCCCACCCGATACATGCCGGCGGGATAGCCGAGTGGCTTGTAGTAGGGAAATTTCAGGTATGACCAGGGCTCCACCGCTTCGCCAATGAAGTCGTGGTAGTCGTCTTCCTTGAGGCCATCGGCTACCACCTGGCCAGTGCTATCTACAAAGCGCAGCACCCCGTCGTAGTGCTCCCATTGGCCATCGCTGCCCACCAGGCCCATGTAGAGGCTGGGGAAATCACCAAATACCCGTTGTTCCCTTTCGAGGGGGCCATCCAGCAGTTTTTTGAAGAGATCAAGGGCAAGGGTCACGGTGGCCTTGGCCTCCGGTAGCCGTTCGCGGATCCAGGCCTCCGCCTCAGCGCTAAGGGGGGTACGAACGCCTCCGGGTACGGCCCAGGCGGCATTGATTTTGCGGCCCCCCAGTAATTCAAGGATCTGCTGGCCAAACTGGCGCAGGCGAATGCCGGCCCGGGCCAGGTCTGGGTTGGCGGCCATCAGGCCAAAAACGTTGCGGCGGGCTGGATCGCTTTCCCAGCCCAAGAGGAAATCCGGACTGCTCAGGTGAAAGAACGAGAGCGCATGGGACTGGCAGATCTGGGCCAGGTTGAGCATGCGCCGCAGGTTTACCGCCGCCGCTGGAATCTGCACCGCCAGCAGTTTGTCTCCGGTTTTGGCGGCCGCCAGCAGGTGGCTCACCGGACAGATGCCACAGATCCGGGCGGTAATACCCGCCATCTCTGTATAGGGGTGACCTTCGCAGAATTTCTCGAAGCCCCGATACTCCACCACGTGAAAGCGGGCATCGCTGAGATACCCCTGGTCATCAAGGTGGAGGCTGATCTTGGCGTGCCCCTCGATGCGGGTCACCGGATCGATCACAACGGTGCGAGTCATGGGGGGCTGCGACGGAGAGGAGGGGGGGCGGTTTTCATGCGGTTTCTCTGCCTAGGCAGATTCTCTGATGGCGATATCTCAATAGGGGGTATCCCACTAACCAAAGCGCAACATGGCGCTGCCTTTCATCAGGGGCTTTTCACCTACCAGCAACGGGGCGATCGCCAGCCGAATCCGCTCGGCCGAAGGCGGACAGCCGGGCAGGTAGAGATCAACGGGGATCACCTCATGTAAGGGCCGCACCTTGGGGAGTAATTCCGGCACGATGCCCGGCTCATGGGGGTATTGGCCCCCCTGGTCTGCCAGTTCCAGATAACTCCGATCCAGCACCGCTTCGGTGCCCACCCAGAGGTTGCGCAGCCCTGGCACATTGGCCGATATGGCGCAATCACCAAAGGAGATCACCATGGCGGTGTGCTGGCGCAGCAGCAGGGCCAGCTCCAGGTTGTCTTCGTTGGCTACGGCCCCTTCTACCAGGCACACATCCACCGCCTCGGGGTAGAGCTTGGCATCACTACCGACCGGAGAATAAACAACGTCTACTTTTTCGGCCAGGTCAAACAGAAACTCATCAAGATCCAGAAACGACATATGGCAGCCGGAACAACCGGCGAGCCAAACGGTGGCAAAGCGCAGTTTGCGGGGGGGGCTGGAGGTCATGGGTGGTGCCACTGGTGCTGCTCGCGGGCCTGGCGCAAGCGCTGGGCCCGTTCGGCATGGGGATGTTTCTCGGCGGTGGTGTCTTCCTTATGGAAAATGGCGCCGGTGGGGCACACATCCACGCATTTGCCGCAGGAGGTGCAGCTTTCCACCTCCCCCCAGGGCTGGTTAAGACCGGCCACGATCCGAGATTCGCCACCGCGGTTGGCCACATCCCACACATGGGCCCCTTCAATCTCATCACAAACCCGCACGCAACGACTACAGAGGATGCAGCGGTTGTGGTCGATGCTGAAGAGATGGTGGGAGGCATCCACCGGTCGGTGGGGGTATTGGTAGGGAAAACGGGAATGGTCCATACCCACGGCCACGGCCACGTTTTGGAGTTCGCAGGCGCCGCTGGCTACGCAAAAGGCACACACATGGTTGCCTTCAGAAAACAACAACTCCACCGCCATGCGCCGTAGATGCTGGAGCTGGTCGCTGTCGGTTTTTACCACCATCCCTTCGCTGGCTTCGGTGCTGCAGGCGGGCTGCAATTTCTGGCTGCCTTCGATCTCCACCAGGCAGAGGCGACAGGCGGCGATCGGGTTGAGGCCGTCGAGGTGGCAGAGCACAGGCACCTGGGCCCCGGCCTGGCGGGTGGCGGTGAGCACGCTGGAGCCGGCTGGCACCGCCAGCTCCACGCCATTAACCCTCAGGGTGATCACGCCCATGGCTGGGGCCCCGCAGTTGCTGGTTCGCAACCAGTTTTGTATTCCTGGCGGAAGTATTTGAGGGTGCTTAGCACGGGGTTGGGGGCCGCCTGGCCGAGGCCACAGAGGCTGGTGGTTTGAACCATCTGGCAGAGCTGCTCCAGTTGCTCCAGGTCGCTGGCCTGGGCGTTACCTGCCACAAATTTGGTTAGCAGTTGCTCCAGTTGCACGGTGCCAGCCCGACAGGGCAAGCATTTGCCACAGCTTTCATTCACGTTGAAGCGCATGAAGTGGCGGGCTAACTCGGGCATGGCCATCGACTCAGCAATCACGATCATGCCGCCGGAACCCATCATCGAGCCCAGGGCCCGCAGGCTTTCGTAGTCCACGGGGGTGTCTAGTAGGGCTGCGGGGATGCAGCCGCCGGAGGGGCCACCGGTTTGCACGGCCTTCACCCCAGCGCCGTTAGGCACGCCACCGCCCATGGTTTCCACCACCGTGCGCAGGCTTGTGCCCATGGGCACCTCCACCAGGCCGGTGTTAACCACAGCGCCAGAGAGGGCAAACACCTTGGTGCCCCTGCTGCTATCGGTGCCGATGGCGCCGTACCAGTCGCCGCCCTCCCGCAGGATCGCCGGCACTGCGGCGAGGGTTTCCACGTTGTTGATCAGGGTGGGCGCCCCCCAGAGCCCCTTCTGGGCCGGGAAGGGGGGCCGGGGCCGGGGGCTGCCGCGACGCCCCTGGATCGATTGCATCAGGGCGGTTTCTTCGCCGCATACGTAGGCGCCAGCACCCACGCGAATGTCGATGCGCAGGTCGAACTGGCTACCAAAGATGTTGTTCCCCAGGATGTTGCGTTGCCGCGCTTGCCTGAGGGCCAGCCGCAGCCGTTCGATCGCCAGCGGATATTCGGCCCGCACGTAGATAAAACCGCGATCAGCCCCCACGGCGTAGGCGGCAATTGCCAAACCTTCAAGCAGGCGATGGGGATCGCCTTCCATCACACTGCGGTCCATGAAGGCGCCGGGGTCGCCTTCGTCGGCATTGCACACCACAAAGCGGGGGCCTGGCGGCTGCAGGGCAACGGTGTCCCACTTCAGGCCGGTGGGATAGCCGGCCCCGCCCCGGCCCCGCAGGCCACTGCGGCGGATTTGTTCGCGCACATCAGCGGCGGAGAGTTCCTGCAGGCAATGGCGCAGCTGTTCGTAGCTGCCGTGGGCGATGGCGGAGTCGATGGACTCAGGATTCACCTGGCCGCAACCCTCCAGCACCACCGAATGTTGCAGGGCAAAGAAGGGCTGCTCAAGGTCGATGGCGTGGTCGTTGAGGCTGCTGTTGTTGTCAGTGCCGCTGCCAGCGTCGACCAGGGCCCCGGCCAGCGGGGCGGAGAGGCCCCCAAAGAGCGAACTGCCTTCGGGGCGATCCAGGGCCACCAGGGGCCCCTGGCTGCAGAGGCGCAGGCAACCCACCGGTTCGATGTCAAGTGGCTCAGCAGCCTCGCCGGCATTGCTGCGGGCTGTTTCCAGGGCCTTTAGTAGCGCCCCACTGCCTGCAGAGCGACAACTGCTGGCATCGCAGCAGCGCAGCCGGGGCCTTTGCAGTGAGGGGGAAATGCTGTTGAGCACGGTTAGGGGGCCCCCAGGCTGGGCTTAGGCGCGCGGTTAGGCAAGCCAGCGGCATCCAGTTGGCCTTGGAGCAACCCCGGCCCCTGGCCCGTGGCTTGGCTGATCAGTTGGCCATCCACCACCAACACCGGGCCCTGGCCGCAGGCCCCTTGGCAGCTCACCTGGCGCAGCACCCAGCCATCGGCGGCGCTTGGGCCATCGAGCTGCTGCTGAAGCCGCTGCTCCAAGAGGGGCACCAACTCACTGGCTCCCTTCACAAAACAGGTGGTGCCCATACAGAGCTCGCAACTGTGGGCTGCGGGGGCCTCCAGGTGAAACAGGTTATAGAAACTGGCCACCCCATACACGCGACTCAGGGGCATGCGCAGCTGCTGGGCTACCTGGCTAAGGGCCGCTTCAGGGAGATAGCCATAGATCTCCTGGACCTGGTGCAGCACCTCAATCAGGGCATCAGGGCTGGAGCCGTTCTGGGCTACCAGTCGGTTGATGCGCTTTTGCTCTGCAGTGGCCTCAGAAGCTATGGGGGCGGCTGCCGCGGCTTTCATTCAGGCTTCCGAAAGCACAGTTCTGTGATAGCAGCAGAAACCCCTGTTGGTAGCCAGGGCCCGTAAGAGAGAGATATGCCTATACATGGGCATGGCGGATCAACGGCATGACGGTTCGCTCCCCTTTGGGCAGGGGCACCTGGCGGAGGCCCTGGTAACGATGCAGACATGCGCCAGGTTGCCGCGAAAATTCTGGAGCCCTGGGGCAGATTCGTCGCAAAGTCCGACTTTTTGCCTGTAATCGCTACATATAGGGTGTCTAGACGCCTTGTGCGTTGGATCAGGGCTTTATTGCAGTACGGCCATGCCTGAACCAGCTACTCCCCCAATGGATCGACTGTCGATGCTGCGGCGCAAGCCCCAGCGGATTTCGATCACCATCTCCCAGTCCACTTACGATCGCCTGATTGCCAGATCAGACCTTGAGGGGCGTTCTGTCTCGAATCTGGCTGCCTATCTGTTGGAAAATGGACTGGTGCAACCAGAAATCCCGCCCATCGCAGTGGTGGAGCCGGATATAGGCCGCTTAAATGGCTTTGTAAAGATGCAAACACAACAGCCATCCCCCACATCTGATGGCCATCGTCACGGCCATTAATGCTTAATCGTGTTTGCTGAAGCTTGGCAAGCTTGATGGGGTTATGGACTGTTTTCCTGATGGAGAAGCGAGTCTATGAGGCCCAAGGCAATCTCACCAATGGAGCGTCCAGACTGGCTGGATAGCTCCAGCAGTTTGTTGTAGCTGGCGTCTGATAGATCCAGGTCAAGGCGCCGGGGAAAGCGGCTGGGGTTGAGGTCAGTAATCTCTTCGTCGGCTCCAAGGTCCATGGGGTCTATCTAATTTTATGCATATATAGTATAACGTTACTGCTCCCTGGGAGATTTGAGCAGTGCTATTCACACTTGCTGCTTATTTGCGCTTGCAGCGATGCATTTAAAATTCAGCTCTTGCTGCGTGCCACCCCCAGTTCGTAGGCGCCCTTGGATTTGAGATAGAGATCAATTGCTTCGCTGCTTAGTTCCCCAGTGGTTTTACCTTCAAGGATGCCAAGCAGTTTCAGTGCTCGATGGGCATCGTCTTGAACTTGAATCGTAATTCTCCTCAAAGTGGCTTAGATCGTTTTAACTCATTATAGACGAAGAAACAGGCAGCGGTCAGCTTGCCGGTGCTGCAAAGCTCGCTGCTGCTGATGCAGGATTGCGCATCAGCAGCATGGCCTCCTTGGGGGGCGGATTTAGGGAAACAGCACAGGGGTGAGCCGGGCCCGCAGTTTCTTCAGGGCCCCCCGTTCTATGCGTTGCACCTGATCGCGGCTTAGGCCCGTGCATTGGGCAACCCGAACAAATGAGAGGGAATCGAGCTTCCCATAGCGCAACTTGAGTACTGTGCGCTCCCTAGAGTCCAGGCCAGACACCTGGGAATGCAGCCATTGGTAGTCATCTAAGCAATCGGGTTCATCCGTGGAAGGAACACTATCAAGCAGCGTGCGGCTACCATCCATTGATTCAGTGATCCGATCCAACGACAAAGCTTGGCTGCGTTCACGGATCGCCAGCACATGTTTCAAACGCTCCTCTGTTTCACCTACAAGCTCAGCTAGCTTTGCCATGCTCAGGGGCACGGGGGAAGCATTTTGCAATTGACTGACGCGGGCGGCAAGATCAATCAATTCCGTTGGTAGGCGAATGGCACTTCCCTGTTCACGCAAGTGTCTAGTGATTGCCTGGCGGATCCACCAGAAGGCGTAGGTAGAGAAGCGGTAGCCCCGGGTGGGATCAAATTTTTCCACCGCCCGCATCAAGCCGATGTTGCCGGCCTGGATCAGGTCCATGCGCTCCACCGTGGCCGATTGGTACTTCCTGGCGATGCTTACCACCAGCCGCAGATTTGCCTGCACCATGCGGTTCATGGCCCGGCGACCCGTGCGTTCGAGATTGGCCGTTGGGGCGGGGTTTTGTTGCCAGCGCTGTACCCGTTGGGCCAGATGCACCTCTTCCGCTGGCGTTAGTAGCGGAATTCGACTCACGGTCTCTAGATAGTCGCCCAGCGCATCTGCCATGGATTGAGTTTCAGACTCGATCTCCATCCTGGGTTCGATCCAGTGGCACTTATCCGGCAAACGCATCAATGCAGCGCATCTACCGCATGGGCGATACGTTGCCGTTGGATAGGGCTGATTTTGCAGCACCAGTTACTAGGCTCAGTAGCACTGGATACACCACTAAAATGGCTTCTGCTGCTCCTGACTGCAGCAGCGGCAGATCTGCGGCAGTTTCGGGGCAAAGTGTCGTTGATTTGCTGAGTTCTTTACCCTTATGGGCTGGCTGCTCCGATAGTTATGGTATTTGGTGGGGCATTGGCCATGCAGCGTTTTCGATTGGTGGCAGACCAGGTGCAGGTGGAGTTGGTCTCCCATGGTTCCGGTGACCAACAACCGTTTCAGGTGCTTGGTTCCAGCAGTGAAGTGGCTTTTCTAGAAGAACTGATGAAGGAGGAGTTTGGAAGCCTCAATGTAAATCCAGCTGCCTTATTTAGCTTCTTGAAAACCGATCACTGGGTGCAGGAGCATTTCAATACGACCCTGTTGCTAGAGGGGGAACTCCAAGCAAGCGAAGGCCCAGCCCGCAGTTTTGACTCCTTACCCCTTGGAACTAAATTAGTACGCACAGGTGTGCTTCAGCTCAAGGAGCTTGACGAGCTGCTGGAGCAATATCGTCCTTTTGCCGCTTCCCAGCGGTTTGGAGAATTTCTCAGGCTGAATCAGAGCGTATCCCCTGCGGTGCTGGATTTGTTGCTAAATCCCAGCCTTTTTGATCAGGGAGGATTCAATCAGAAACGCCTAGGGGAACGGTTGCTGGAAATGGGTTGCATCACTGAGCAACAACTGAGGGATGCCCTGGCGCAACAGCAGTTGAATGGGGCCAGAATTGGCCAAATCCTGGCCCACCAAGGTTTGATCTCGGAAGAGATGGCTTTGTTTTTCGCTGAGGCCCAGATTACCCCTGGGGGGCAGATAGAATTCTGCCCCGCCTGAGCGGGCCTGATCCAGCGGCTCAGGCCGCTGGATGGCTATAGCTTTCTATGGGGCTGTGGTTTTGATCAGCGGCATCGATATGGATGTTGAGTTGCTGTTCGTGCGCTGCCAGTTCAATGGCTGACCCATCGGCCTGGTGAAGCTCCGCTGTGCTATCTGTGCCAAGTTCATGGCCATTTAGCTCACCGTTGGAGCTGGGCTCGGAGAAGTGCTGGTTCACTTCTTGTTGGATTTCAGCCACATGGCTATCTGTGATTGGTTCGCTGGCAATGAAAATATCAACCAGATGGCCAACGTCAGCACTGGGGGTGAGATCCAGTGTGCTGTTTGGCAAGGCTGCGTTGCCTGGGTTGGCTTCGGCGGCAATTAGCTCTGGATGGGCTATGGCCTGATCTACCAGGTGGTTTAGATCAAGGCTATGGGTGCCTGCACTGTGGTCGGTTAAATCATTTGTGTGCTCGCTAGTGCTGATATTGCCATGGCTATTGTGGCTGAGGACGCTGTTGTTGTTGAGGTCAGTGGTATCACTGAGATCAATAGAATTACTAAGATCAATAGAATTGCTGAGATCAGTAGTATGCAGGCTTTGGTTGTTTCCGGTTAAATCATTTGTGTGCTCGCTAGTGCTAAGGGGGTTGAGTGTAAGAGTTTCATCGAATTCCGTTGAGCTAACCTTGCTTGCTTCGTTGGGACTGAGGTCAGGGACATTTAGGCTTGGATTATTGTTGATTATGCTGTTGGCATGATCGCCAGTGCTAAGGGGGTTGAGTGCCAATGCTGCATCGAATTCAGCACTGCTGATCTTGCTGTCGTCGTTGGCGGTTCGTAGCTGATAATCAAAGTTGCTAAGTTGTTCAAGGACGAGATCTCCCTGGCTGTAGACATTAAGCATGTTGGTAAGTTCACCGAGGGGTTGGCTTGAGAGCGTACCCTTGGCTACAGATTCCAACACTTGGGCGTAGGAGCCTTGGGTGAGATGTTGAACAGCACTCAATGCTGTTAGGGCCTCAGCACTGGAAAGGTTACCCTCCATGCTGTATTCAATGGCATGCTGGCTTGCCACCATGAAATCCAGGATTTCCTGGTTGAACCCAGATCCGAGATTTAGTTCTTGGGCGATGGAGCTAAGCAAAGCAGCATCACTGAAGTTTGCTTGTTCCCCGGCGGGTAAGTTTTCCAGGGCATGGCCAATCGCTTGAAATACTGGAAATGATGCCTGGGCTTCATTGATGCCCAGCTGCAGAGCTGTCAGCTCAGCAAATTGCACCGCAACTGTCATCACAGCACCATTTAGTGCCAGGGTTTGGTTGTTGCTCTCCAGTGGGTTGAGAATGCTTAAATCAGTGCCGCTGGCTAGGCCAAGGTGGGCAGCTAGGCTTTCATTCGCACGGCTAAACTCAACCCCCGCCTCTAACTGAGTTTGCAATAGGCTGCTCAAGGGCGTGATCACTGAGCCGCCCAGCTGGCCATAGAGATTGATGTCATAGCTGATGCCTGTACTTGCATCAATGCCACCGCTCTGTACCGCACGGGCCGCTCCGATTGTGAACTGGGAATCGTGGTTACTATCTAGGGCATTTAGATTTAGTACCCATTGCACTTCACCCTTTTGATTGCTTACACCAAGCCATTCTCCTGGGTCTTCTTGGTTGTTGTGGTTTACGTCTAGGTAGAGAGTTGCACCGACTATTGTGCCATCAATTGTGGCTGTAGAGGCTGTAATTTGGATTGAGGGTGAGCCGCCAGCATCGCTAAGTATTTTGTTGTTAGTTAGTGCTACCTTGAAAACCTCTGTGCTTAGATTGGTGTAGGTGACTTGTATCGTGTAGTTGTGCGTGGCCCCGGATATGCTATCTGTAATTACTTGCACTGATTGAATGTTTGATCCATTGATCACTATCGTGTCGGTACCTGTAATGAAATCGGTAATTGTGTCACGGTCGCTGCCGCCTTCTCCCTTGAAGAACATGAATCTATCGGCCCCAGTGCCGCCAGTTAGCTGATCAATGCCAAGGTTGCCACTGAGAATGTCGTTACCCGTCCCGCTATTGATATTGTCATTGCCGCCAAGACCACTGATAACATCATCACCATCGCCGCTATTGAGTACGTCGGCGGCAGTGTCACGACCAACCAACACTTCATTCCTAAAACTCCCAGTTAGCGTGCTGCTGCCTGGGCTACGTGTAAGTTCAACATTGGCAGTGTCTGTTTCAGTACCTGTTGTATTTGTATAATTAAAACGGCCACCATTGATGTCGCTACTGTTTGACTCGGTGAATACTACATCTGGTCCAACCATTGTCGCACTACCGCCGGTGGCACTGCCTACTACTGTCATTGTTGGTATGCCAGTACCGCCTGTGTCGTTGGCAAGTAGTGTCCATTGGGGGATATTAATTTGATCCGCTCCGGATTCAGTTGGTTGATTAGTGAGCACCAAGTCATCGCGTACAACAAGTGCAGATGCACCATTTGCGCTGATATCTATGGTTAGAGTTGCGCCAGTTGTATCGCCATCACGATCTATCAAAATAAAGCCGATAGTTTCATTGATGGGAACAGCAAAGCTGCCTGGTGGTGTATAGGTGTAGGACGCATTGTCCATGTCAATTTTATAGGTGCCATTATTGGCATTACTAATGCTGAAAAGGTTGATGCTCCAAATGTGGTTTATTGAGTCGAATGTTCCATGGCTTGTGCCGGAATGGCTGCCATCTTTGTTGTAGGTTGCGCCATCAACAGTGATCGAGGCGACTGAGCCATCATCAGTGCCAAATGAGGCGTCTGGATTGGGATCTGTGATCAGATTGCCATTGATTGGCAAGGAAGTGATTGTGCCAAGGATTGTGGCATCGAGTTGGCTTAGATCGGTGACAACAATGGCATTTGTATTGCTGCCAGTACCAAAACCGTTGTAAGCAATTGGATTTAACTCTGACACAATGGCGCCTGTGCCAAGGCCAATCGCAAATGAATTTATATCATTTGTATTGAGAAATCCTTCCCAAGCAGCGGTTTCTGCTGGATCAATGCCATTACCTCCACCAAGGGGTGAATTTTGGGGGCTGGACGATAGGCTGTTGGCATTTGGTATGCCATCTGAGAAAAAGTATAGAATATTTTGTCCATCAGAAATTTTTCCAGGTGATCCAAATGCATTCCAGGCAGTATTTAATGCATCATCATAGTTCGTGGTGTTTGTAGGTTTCAGGGCAAGTATGCTTACCTTAAGTGCTGCTAGATCTGTCTCGGTTGACGCCCATGTGCTACCTATGGTGCTTGCTGTGGTGCTGAATATAACTACACGCACAGCAATTGGTCCAAGGGCTTCATATTGTTCTATCAGTTCTAGAATTGCATTCTTTTGGAGATCCATGCGCGTCATACTTCCCACACCAGCTGCCTCTGCCATGCTCCCGGAAATATCAATTACCAATTCAATGTTTGTTTTAGCACCTATTGAACCTATGCCTGTTACGTGGATGTCATGGGCAGTGGGCCCATCGTCTTGAACGGAGAAGACATGGCCGTTGCCGAGATCAAGGGCAGCGGAAGTGGCGGTATCACCATCACGATCAGTGATGGTTTGAGTGAGCGAAAGGCTGCCGCCAGTTACTGATAGCCAAGCCGA
>CAJAQB010000005.1 GCA_903943975.1 Synechococcus lacustris
ACTTGATACCAACATTTGCATCTACATCATTAACGCGAAGCCTACAGCCGTGTTGGAACGCTTTAGGCATTACCGCATGGGTGAGATCGCTCTCTGCAGTGTGGTGGCCGCCGAGCTGGCTTTTGGGGTGGCCAAGAGTTGCTCAGTCCGCAACCGTCAGGCCCTAGAAATGTTTCTGGCCCCATTAACTATTCTTCCCTTTGATGAACCAGCTGTGTGGACCTATGGCGAACTGCGCGCTGATCTCGAACGCCGGGGAACACCTATTGGCTCCCTCGACACAATGATCGCCGCCCATGCTCTGAGCCTACGGACGACTCTGGTGACCAATAACACCGCTGAATTTTCCCGGGTGCCTGGCCTACGCGTTGAAAACTTGGTGCCCATTGAATAGTCACTTCTGAACTTCTGCGAACAACGCTATCTTTGTTGTTCGCAGGTGTCAACAAGTATTTTGCTTAGCTTCGACAGATGCTTGGCTGATCCGATCAGCAGTCACGCAATTAAACTCAATACCTGTACCACTGTTATTGCTGATTTCCAGCTTCTCTACCGGCGCCATCCAAGGATCGAACGGTTGATTCAGCACCACCAGCGCTGCGAACCGATTGGCTCACCCCTCTAACTGCTATGAAGTCCGCTTGGTTTTAGCGGTGCACTAATGGGTCATCCAAAACTTAAATCCCCTTGCCCCACATTCCCTGTTGGTAGGGCTACGCCCAGGCCCCTTCATTGTGCAGCTGGCCTCAAGGGCTGCCTATTAGGGACAATCGCCGCTACCGCTTGCAGGGCGCGTGGGCCCACAAAATCAGCGGCAAGAATCGCGAAAATGCTTGACACAAAAAATTCATGAGGGCTTATCATTAAGGTGATTATTCTCTCAAAGCTTAAGGGGGCTGGTAATTTGGGACCAACTATTTCCCACTCATTTAAGTTGAATAACGCCTCGATTTCCCAAGCGCGGGAAAAAGTAGTTGCCTTGCATCAATACGCGTCAGAGCTTTCCCTGATTGAAACAGGCGAACTAATTGAACTTAATGAAAAAGCTTGTCTTTATCAGGAGTAGGGTCCCTACTTAGACCTTAAAACTGCGCCTTGCGACCCGAGGAACTCGTTTACAATATAAGCAACAGAGCCAGCGAGACAAAGTGTTGTCACTTGATTGGCTTCCGGCAGCCGCTGGAACTGGCAGACCTCTACCGCAGCTGAATTAATGCCACCGCCCCACCGAGTAAAGCATTGAGCCTGCGGCACCTCCGATATTGCAGCATTTCAATAAGCTAATTGCCCAAATCGGGCCCCTTGATCAAGATAAAGAGTCAGAAGCTAGGGATGGCAACTTCAAGATGATTCTCGTTACCGCAGCTTCTGGAATGTTTGGTTCAGCCGTCGTGCGTGCCCTTAGCACAGCGGGGCTGCCGGTGCGCGCAAGCTCACGCAACATTGCAAGCCTTCAGGGACTCGCCGCCCCCGGCGTAGAACTCGTGGCCGCCGACATGGACGACCCGGCCTCACTTGGGCCGCTGCTGGCTGGCGTTGATCGGGTGCTTGTGAATGCCCCCATGGACAGCGCAAAGGAAAGCCGCGAGCGGAATGTGATTGAGGCGATGCAGCGGGCTGGTAACAACGCCCAGATTGTGTTGCTCACCGGTGGCGTGCAACATGACGACGCCCTCGGTGATGCCGGGCGAGCCATTGAAGCTGTGATGCGCAACTCCGGGCTGCCCTGGACAATCGTGGGGCCCCAATCAGTAATGGAGTCAAACTTTCTGCCCTGGCGCACCGCTGTGCAGCAGGAAAATGCCATCATTGCCTGCTGCGGTGATGCCAAGATTGGCTTCGTGGCGCTTCAGGATGTGGCCGATGCATTTGTTGCTGTGCTCACCCAGCCCATTGAACAAAACCAGGGCCGCGAGTACATAATCACTGGCCCAGAAGCTGTTAGCTGGAGTGATGCCGCATCGGCAGCTTCCCGGGCCCTCGGACGCCCGATTGCCTTAGACGACATGGACCGCGCAGACTTCCGAGCGATGATGATCAACTGGGGCGCCTTCACGGATGACACCGTTGACATCGGCATCATGTGTCACCAGGACGCCTTTCGCGAAGGTAAAGCCGCCCGCATCAGCCAAGACTTCACCACCCTGACCGGCCGCCCCGCCACCACAATCGAGCAGTGGTGGCAACAGTACGCCGAACACTTTCTCACGCCCACTGGCAGCGCTACAGCGTGAGTTTGCATTCCCATGGGGCGATCTGCTGCCTAGCGAATCCTTTTGGCGTCCTCCGCCAGCTCCTCCTGTTCCTGCTGGTGTTCGCTAAAGGCGCGCTGCAGATCCAAACGGGTAATGCGATAGCCCAAGCGCCTTGCCGCCAGGATCAGCTCCGGCCGAGTGTTGCAACCACGCAGGGCTTTGCGGATGCTGCAATCCGCTTCGGCCTCATCCACGAGGCGTTCCAGCTCGAGCAAGCTCATGAACCTACCCTTTCGGGTCATTCACTCTCTCAACCCTGAATAGGGAACACCAGCATCGCCGAACACATTCCATATGAAAGATGCAGCACATCCGCGCCTTATCTGAACGCTTGATCCTTGACCTGCGGCCCTAGGCGCTGGCGTCTAACTCAAAGGTGTTTCAACTGCGGATAAGCAGTAATTAGCTCATCGGCATTGAGCACATCGCCGGCGGCATCAGGCTGCCAGATCACCTCGAGGGCCAGCAGATCCGCTGCAGGCACAGCTCCGAGCAGGGCCAGGGCATCGCGCAACTGTTCAGCGTTTTCCACTCCCTTGATCGATAGCCGCTGGCGGCTGGCCACCAGCAGGGTCACGGCAATGTAGTCGTTGCTGGCATCGGCATCACCGGCCAGGGCCAGGGCCGGGTCGCCCTCATCACGGCGGCGGCCATCCACATTGCTGGTGATCTCACTGCTGAGCTTGCTGCGCTCCGTCATCGACAGGCGGTTGAAGGTGGCTTCCGCCGCTGAAAACGGCACCTGGCCCAGTTCCACATTGGCGTACACCCATTGGTCGGGATGGCGCAGCAGGGCCAAAGTTGCGTCCTGGAGCACCTGTTGCAGGCCCGCACTGGTGCCCGTATCCGCCGTGCGGGCATAGCGGCGCAGGTCCTGCTGCAGGTCGCGGGCGCTGGCCAGCAAGCCCAACTGCAGCTGGGCCACGGTCACTGGCCCATCAACGCTGCCACTGGCCAGGGCAGGGCCCGCCCCGGAGCCGGCACCAGCCATGGCCCCCCGCAGGCCATTCACCAGCACACCCACCACCGCCATCAGGATCAGAAAACCAAACAGACCGGCCCCACCGAAGCCGAACCCGAACGGAATCAGGAAAGGAAAGCCAATCCCACCGCCGCCAAAACCACCGCCATAGCCACTGCGATAACCACCGCCGTAGCCGCCGCCGCCGTAACCGCCGCCGCCATAGGAGCCGCCGCCGCGGAAGGAGGGGCTGGAGGAGCGGAAACTACCGCCACCGATGCGGCCGCCGCTGGCCGCCTCCGCCGCCTGGGGCTGGCCCAAGCCCAGCAAGCCCGCGGTGAGCAGGGGCAGCAACGACAACAACAGCAGGCGCATCAGGGCACGGGGACGAAGAAAGGCAGGCAGGGCCAAAGCAAACGTCCCCTTGGGGGACTGAAGCTGACAAAACTCTAGGAAGCTCCCCTAGCAAACAGGTACGGACCTCCGCCTGTAGCGCCGCCGTTAGCCGCCGCCCACGATCGTGACCACCTCCAGCTGGTCGCCATCGCCCACCAACTGCTGGGCCCAGCGCGGGCGGGGCAGGATTTCGCCGTTGTATTCCAACACCACCAACTCGGGGCGATAGCCAAGGCTGCGGAGCAACTCCGGCAGGGAAAGCCCTGGGCTGCACAGGCATTCCTCACCATTCAGCCGTAAACGACAGCTGGCGGGAGAGGGGGGCTCAAGCGCTTCAGCCATGGAGCGTCTCCAGCAAGGCGCGGCTGGCGGCCCCAGGGTCTGCCGCCTCCATCACCGCCCGCACCACCGCCACCCCAAAACTGCCTGCCGCCAACACCGGCCCCAGGTTGCTGAGCTCCAAACCACCGATCGCATAGAAGGGCACCTGGGCCTCCGCCACCGCCTGCTCCAGATAAGCCAACCCCACCGGCTCTCGGCCGGGCTTGGTGGGGGTGGCATAGATCGGACCAACCCCGAGGTAATCGCAGCCTTCAAGCTGGGCCTGGCGCAACTGTGCAAGGCCATGGGTGCTGCGGCCGATCAGGCGATCGGGCCCCAGCAAACGGCGGGCCTGGGCCACGGGCAGATCCCCCTGGCCCAGGTGCACCCCATCGGCCTCCACCGCCAGGGCCAGGTCGACCCGGTCATTCACGATGAACAGGGCCCCATGGGCGGCGCAGAGCTCGCGCAGGGCCAGGGCTTCGCGGTAGCGCTCAAGGTCGTCTAGGCCCTTGGCCCGGTGTTGCACCAGCCGCACCCCGGCCCCCAGGGCCTGCTCCAACACCGCCAGCAAATTCGGCACCGGTGAGCTGATCAGGTAGAGGCGGGTCTGGGCTAGCTGTTGGCGGCGGTCTTGGTTAGCCAGCAGCTGGGTTTCCAGGTCGTAGAGCCGATAGCGACAGCGTTCGGCCACCGCCGCCAGCTCCGGATCGGGCTGACGGCCGAATTCCTCCAGCACCCGCAGGGCCTCCTGGGCCCGGGCACAGTTGGCCGCCACCACCTGGCGGGGGTTCACCCGGCCCTGCTGGGCGGGATGGGCCAGGCCGGTGGCGCCGTCACTGGCGCTGTGGCGGGCCTGGCGATAGGCGTCGCGGTGGCATTGGCCCAACTGCTGGCGCAGGTCCTTGAGGCCCACCACCAGGTCGCGGCGGTCGAGGCCAAAACGGGCCCAGTCCTCCGCCACCCGTAAACCCTCCCGGGCCCGGTCGAGGTTGGCGTCTAGCAACCGCAGCACGGCCGCCTCAGCGTTGGGAATGGTCAACAGCCGTGGTGCAGAGCATCAATACTGTTTAGCCTGTAGGCCCATCTGAGAGCGCCCTTGGCCGCCCCGGAAACGGACGACAACAAGAACCTGCCGGGATCTTCCAGTGCCGACAGCCCCACCCTGGTGCTTATTTCTGGCGCCGTACTGCTGGGCGGCATCGGCGCCTTCATTGCCTGGGGGCTCACCCACGCCTATCCAGCGGCCTGAGCCGCCAGCAGCTCTGTGGCCTCGGCCGCATCACGGCTGATCTGGCCACTGAGCTCCTGCAAAGACGCAAAGGTTTGCTGGCCCCGCAACCAGCGCACCGGTTCCACCCTGAGCTGTTCCCCCTCCAGCTGCAGCTCCACCCCCAGCAGATGCACCTCCACCGCAGAGGGGGCCTCGGGGTCCACCGTGGGCTGGCGGCCCAGGTTCATCACCGCCGCCAGGGGCTGGCCATCGGCCCTTCGCACCCAGGCGGCATAGACCCCCTCCTTGGGCAAACACTTGCGGCCATCCACCTGCAAGTTGGCCGTGGGCCAGCCCAGGCCCCGCCCCAGGCCCCGGCCGCGCACCACCAGGCCGCTGAAGCGATAGGGGCGCTGCAAGAGCCGCTGCACCTCCCCCAGCTCGGCCTTGGCCAGGGCCGCCCGGATGCGGCTGCTGCTGAGGCGCTGGCCCTGGTCTGCCAGTAGGGGCACCAGGGTCACCGCCATGCCCACCGCCGCCCCCAGCCGTTGCAAATCCGCCGGCCCGCCACTGCGGTTCACCCCGAAGTGAAAGTTTTCGCCCACGGCGATCGCCCCGGCCCGCAGCTGCCCCTGCAGCACCTCGGTCACAAATTGTTCGGGGCTGAGGGCTGCCAGGGCCAGGTCAAAACGCACCAGCACCAGTTGCTGGATCCCGAGGGGTTCCAGCAATTCCAGCTTTTCCTGCGGCAGGTCGAGCCTTAAACGCGCTTCCCCCGCCAATACTTCGCGGGGGTGGGGCCAAAACGACAACACCGTTGGCACCAGGGCTTGGCCCCTGGCGGCGGCGGCCGTTGCTGCCGCCACGGCGGCGGCGATCACCCGGCGGTGGCCGGCGTGAACACCATCAAAACTGCCCAGGGCAATGGCCGTTGGCGTCTCGGCTTGCTGGGGTGCGCGCAGGTGAATCAACGAAGCGGGCCTGCCATTGGCATCCTCCCATGGCAACTTGGGGGTCAATTGGCCAGGCCCATGGGCGATCGTCTCGACCTGCAGCGCATTGCCGCCGCCTTTCGCACCATGGGCTGGATCGCCTTCTGGAGCCAGCTATCGATGGCGGTGGTGTGCGGCGGGGTGCTCACCTTCAACAGCATCGGCAACGACCTGATGCGCAACCGCGAACGGGCCATCGGCCTCGGCCCCGGCCTATCGCTTACCACCCTGGCTCTGCTGCTACTGGCCTGGAGCATCTGGCAGGACTGGGGCCTGATCAAGCTCAGCCGTGGCCTCGCCAGTGCCAGCGCCGCCCGCCCTTCAAAGGGGGAAACCGCCGCCCGGCTTAAGCGCCACATCCTTGCCAGCCTCAGCGGCGTCACCCTGGCCGCCGTGGGCTACCAGGCCCTGGCCGGCAGCCTCACCTTCCAGGCCTCGATGCAGCAGCCGGGGGTGGTGGGGGCCGTGGGCATGGGCAACAACGCGATCACCTCCCTGGAGATGTTTTCGGTGTTAGCCAACACCCAGGCGCTCACCGGCCATCTGATCGGCCTCTGGATCTGCCTCTGGCTAAATCAACGCATTCAGCGGCGGTAGTTCCCCCCGCCAAAACAATTCCGGGTTTAACGGGGTGAGGGCCATGCCGCCCGCCTGCACCTGGGCCACATCGGTGGGCCACTCCCTGGGGCCAGCCCCAGCCGCCTCCAGGTCGTTGACCACCTCACCCGCCAACCAGTAGTAGGTGCGGCCGCGGGGATCGAGCCGTTCATCAAACTGATCGATGTAGCGGCGTAGCCCCGGCCGACACCAACGCACCGGTCCGATCTGATCGGCGGCCACGGCGGGCACATTCAGGTTGAGCAGTAAACCCTCGGGCCAGCCCCCGGCCAGGGCCCGTTCCGCCAGATCTAGGGCCCGCTGGGCCGCCCCATCAAACTGGCGCCAATCAAAACAGGCACTGCTGATTGCCATGGCTGGCAGGCCCTCAAGGGTGCCCTCCATGGCGGCGGCCACCGTGCCGGAATACATCACATCGGAACCGAGGTTGGGGCCGTGGTTGATGCCGCTCAACACCAGGTCTGGGGGCTCCGCCAACAGCTTGCCGAGGGCCAACTTGACGCAATCGGAGGGGGTGCCACTGCAGGCCCAGGCCTGGATGCCCGCCCCAAACAGGCCATCGGCCCGTTCCGCCCGGATCGGGCTATGCAGGGTGAGCCCATGGCCGGTGGCGGAGCGTTCCTGGTCTGGGCAAACCACCGCCACCTGATGGCCCCGGGCGGCGGCCTCCTGGGCCAGGGTGCGAATGCCTTCGGCAAACACCCCGTCGTCGTTGCTGATCAGGATCCGCAGGGGGGCCGCCATCGGGAAAGGCAGGGAAGGGAGCTGGGCGCAAACTAAGCGCATGCCTACAGTCGCAGGCCCCGCCGCCGCCCCTGTGAGCACTGCGCTGACCCTGGAGGAGCTCACCGGGCAACTGGAGGCCCTGGAGGCCGAGGCCGCCGCCGCCATCGCCGCCGCCCCCGATGGGGCCGCCCTCGAGCAACTGCGCATCGAGCTGCTGGGCAAAAAGGGCAAGCTCTCCGGCGTGCTGGGGGCCATGGGCAAGCTGCCCGGCGACCAGCGCCCCCTGGTGGGCCAACGGGCCAACGTGCTTAAAGAACAGGTGCAGGGCCTGCTGCAGGAACGCCTGCAGAAACTGCGGACGGAGGCCTTAGCCGCCCGAATCGCCGCCGAAACCCTTGATATAACGATGCCAGCCAGCTATGGCCCCCCCGGCCATCGCCATCCGCTGCTGAGCACCACAGACGCGATCGTGGATATCTTCTGCGGCCTCGGTTATCGGGTGGTGGAAGGGCCAGACATCGAAACCGACCACTACAACTTCTCCTCTTTAAACATCCCCCCCGACCACCCGGCCCGGGACATGCAAGACACCTTCTATCTCCCCGGAGAAAGGCTGTTGCGCACCCACACCTCACCGGTGCAGATCCGCCACCTGGAGGCAAATCCGCCGCCGGTGCGGGTGATCGCCCCCGGCCGCGTTTACCGCCGCGATGCGGTGGATGCCACCCACTCACCGGTGTTCCACCAGGTGGAGGTGCTGGCGATCGATGAGGGGCTTGATTTCAGCCACCTGCGTGGCACCGTTACCCACTTCCTTAAGGCCTTCTTTGGCGACCTGCCCGTGCGCTTTCGGGCCAGCTACTTCCCCTTCACCGAACCCTCCGCCGAGGTGGATGTGCAGTGGCGCGGCCGCTGGCTGGAGGTGATGGGTTGCGGGATGGTGGATCCGGCGGTACTGGAGGGCCTAGGGCTCGATCCGGAGCGCTGGAGTGGTTTTGCCGCCGGCCTCGGCGTTGAACGCTTCTGCATGGTGCGCCATGGCATCGACGACATCCGCCGGCTTTTCACCAGTGATCTGCGCTTCCTGGAGCAGTTCTGACCGTTAAAGGCTGCCGTCGGGAACCCGCCTAGGATCAGTTGCCCCCCTGAGCCGTCGATCGGTGCCCTGCGCTGGACTGATCGTCAACGACGGCAAGCATTTGGCCGTCGCCACCGCTGATCGGATTGAAGCCCGCCTCAAGGATGCGGGCTGGACCCTGGTGCGCGTTAGCAGTGCCGGCGGCATGGTGGGCTTCGCCAACCCAGACCAGCACCTGCGCACCCTCGGCTATGCCGCCTGTGTGCCGCCGGGCTTCACCCGCAAACTCAGCCTGGCGATTGTGCTGGGGGGCGATGGCACGGTGCTGTCGGCGGCCCGGCAAACGGCGCCCGTGGGGGTGCCGATGCTCACGATCAACACCGGCCACATGGGCTTCCTGGCGGAAACCTACCTGGACCACCTAGACCAGGCCCTCGACCAGGTGATCGCTGGCCGCTGGAGCGTGGAAGAACGCAACATGCTCGTGGTGAGTGTGATGCGCGGCGATCAGCGGCGCTGGGAGGTGCTTTGCCTCAACGAGATGGCCCTGCACCGGGAGCCGCTCACGAGCATGTGTCACTTCGAGATCGCCATCGGCCGCCATGCCCCGGTGGATATTTCCGCCGACGGGGTGATCCTTTCCACCCCCACCGGCTCCACCGCCTATGCCCTCAGCGCCGGCGGGCCGGTGATCGCCCCCGACTGCCCGGTGCTGGAGCTGGCGCCAATCTGCCCCCACTCCCTGGCCTCCCGGGCGTTGGTATTCAGCGACAGCGAACCGGTGACGATTTTTCCTGCCACCCCCGAGCGGTTGATGATGGTGGTGGATGGCAGCGCCGGTTGTTATGTGTGGCCGGAAGACCGGGTTTTGATCCGACGTAGTGATGAACCGGCCCGGTTCCTGCGGCTGCAGGACCACGAATTCTTCCGGGTATTGGGCGAAAAACTGGGCTGGGGCTTACCCCACGTGGCCAAGCCGGGGTCTAAGGAAGCATGAGCAGCGCCGTTCCCCTGCTGCTGGTGGGCCAGAGCGCCGTCGCCCTGGCCACCCGGCTTGAAGCCTCCGGCTATCAAACCCGCTGCTGGCCCCTACCAAAGGCCCAAGCCCTGCTGGCGGCCAAGGGCCCCAGCCTCGAACCGGTGCTGGCGGTGGTGCTTGCCGATGAGGGCCGCGAATTGGCCGGCCCCCTGCGGGAACGGCTCAGCAGCGCGGTGGAGGTGCCGCTGCTGCTGGAGGTGGCCAACGATGACGTGGCCGCCCGCAGCCATTGCCTCAACTGGGGCGCCAGCGACTTCTGGCTGCGGGATGCCGCCCCCAGCGATCTGCTGCGCCGCCTGCGTTTACACCTCCAGGCCCACCAAGCCCAGCCCGCCCCCCTGGCGGCCCCAGCCCAGAAGAACCTTTTGCAGCAGGGGGATCTGCGGCTGGATCCAAAACAACGGCGGGCCTGGCGGGGCCAGCGGGAATTACAGCTAACCGCCCGGGAATATGCGTTGCTGCTGGTGCTGCTGGAGCGGCGCGGCGAAACCGTGAACCGCGAGGCGATCCTTGAGGAGGTTTGGGGTCAAGCGGAGGAGCAGGGCAACGGCAATGTGATCGAGGTTTATGTGCGCTACCTGCGCCGCAAGCTGGAGGAAAAGGGCGAACGCCGCCTAATTCACACCGTGCGCGGCCAGGGCTATTGCCTGCGCAGTTCCCCCCCTTGATTGGCGCGATGCCCCCTTCCCCCCGCCGGTTTCTGAGCCTGGCGCTGCTGCTGAGCCTGGCCCCCCTGGCCAGCGTTGCCGCCCCGGCACCACCCCAATTCCTGCCGGTTTCTGCCCAGTGGTGCCTAAGCGGTGGCTGCCTCGACCTGGAGGTGCCCAAGACCCAGGAGCAATACCGCCGCGGCCTGATACAACGGCCGGCGCTGGGGCCCTGGCGCGGCATGTGGTTCCGCTTCTCCCCGGCCCAGAGCGTCGGTTTCTGGATGCACCAATGCCTGGTGCCCCTCGATTTGGTTTTCCTGCGGGACGGCAAGGTGGTGGAAATAAAAGCCCAGCTGCCCGCCTGCCCGCGGCTGCCCTGCCCCAGCTACAAAGCCAGCGAAGCGGTGGATGGGGTGGTGGAACTGCAGGCGGGTCGGGCGGCGGAGCTGGGGCTCACGGTGGGCAGTGCGGCAGTGATCCCCTAAGAAAGGGATCCACTGAGCAGCAGCACTGGATTGAGCGGCGCCAGGCGGGTGCCATCGGCCAGGGCTGCCCCCCGCCAGGCCTGGTGCTGACCCACCCGCACCGCCAGGCCGGCCTGTTCCAGCAGCGGCCGCAGCTCGGCGAGGGCCTCCAGGGTGGCCAGAGGCAGCACCACCACCCCCCCCGGCCGCAGGCGCCCCAGCACCGCCGCCAGGATTTCGGCCCGCTGGCGGCCGCCGCCACCGATCAACACCCGATCCGGATCCGGCAACTGGGCCAGGGCCCCGGGGGCGCTGGCCTCCAGCACCCCGGCGGGCTGCACCCCCAGGCGCCGGGCATTGGCCTCGATCAAGGCGGCGCCACCGCCACGGCGCTCCAGGGCCCAGAGGGCCAGCCCCGGCCGCAGCCGTAGGGCCTCAAGGCCAACGCTGCCGACGCCGGCCCCCAGGTCCCAGAGCACCCCCCGCTCCGGCAATTGCAGCTCAGCCAGCAGCTGGATGCGCACCTCCCGCTTGGTCATCAGCCCGGGGCGATCGGCGTGCTGCAGAAACAGGCCGTCCTCCAGGCCAAACAGCGGTAGGTCGGCGGCAGCGATTTCGGCGGGGGGCTCCGCCAGCAGCAGCACCAGGTGGAGTGGATCCAGGTCCGCCGGCAGGGGCGTTCCAGGGGCCAGCTGCTGCACCCTTTCGGCCGGATGGCCCAGGCGCTCCGCCAACCAGAAGCCATAGGCGGCCTCCAGCCCTGAGGCCCGCAGGATCAAGCGCACGCTTTCGGCGCCACCCCGGCTGGGGTCGGTGAGCACCAGCAGGGCCGGCGGCCGCTTCTGCAGTTCTGCGGCCAAGGCTTCCGGCTCGCGGCCATGGAGGCTGATCCAGCTGGCGTCCTGCCAGGGGCGACCGATGCGGGCGAAGGCGAGCTGCAGGGAGCAGGGGGCCGGATGGAAGCGCAACTGCTGGGGGCTGAAGCGCTGCAACAACAAACGGCCAATGCCAAACCACAGCGGATCACCGCTGGCCAGCAGCACCACCCGTTGGCCAGCGGCTAGGGCCTCGGCCAACGGCTCAAAGATCTGCTCCGGCTGATCGCTATCCAGCCACCGCTGGCCAGCCCCCAGATCCATGGCCAGGCGCAGGCGCCTGGGGCCCGCCACCAGCTGGGCCTGGCCCAGCAATTGCTGGGCCGCCACCGGCAGGGCCGAGACACCACCGGCGTCGGTGCCGATCACCTCCAAGCGCCCTTGCTGCCCCAGAAGCCCCCCTATTCCTGGGGCCATGATCGGCCGCCGCCCTTGCCAGGACGACAGACACCTGCAAGAGTGGCACAAGCCCCCTCGATTACCCAGGTCGCCTTTTGAACCCTTCGCCAAGCCGCAGCCGCGCCTTTCTGCTGGTGAGCCTCGCCAGCTGGAGCCTGTTTCTGCTGCCCTTTGGCCTTGCCGTGCTCAGCACCTACACCCCCCGGGCCGAGGTGGGCCAGCAACGGGCCGTTGCCGCCCAGCGGCTCGGGGCCGGCTGGCTGGCCGGGGATCCCTTAGTGCGCTGAGGCTGGGGCGCTGGGCCTGGGGCGTTGATGCGATGCTGGCGGCCTTGTTCTGAACTTCCATGGCATTGCCGGGCCTGCGCGCGCTTAAGCAGCTGATGCGCCGCGGCTCCGGCCAGGAAATCCCCCCCGCCAGCTGGAGTCGCCCCTTTGGCCTGGGCTGGGAAAAGCCCTACACGGTGCGCTACGCCAGCAACCTCGATGACGGCCCCTGGCATGGGGCCCCCCTGGGCGGCTTTGGCGCCGGCTGCCTGGGCCGCAGTTCCCGCGGCGACTTCAACCTCTGGCACCTGGATGGTGGCGAACACTGGTTTGGCGCCCTGCCCGACTGTCAATTCGCCCTGTTTGAAGACAACGGCCACACAAGCCGCGCCCATGCCCTGGCCGTAAAACCCCAGCCCGATGCTTCCGCCGCCGCCGGCGAACCCCTCTCCAGCTGGCAGTGGTACCCGGCCAGCACCGCCGAACAAAGCACTGGCAGCTACAGCGCCCGCTATCCGCTCAGCTGGTTCCGCTACCGCAACGTCTTCCAGGCCCAGGTGGAATGCGAAAGCTTCAGCCCGATCCTGCCCGGCAATTACCGAGACACCAGCCTGCCCCTGGCCGTATTCCGCTGGCGTTTCAAAAACCCCAGCCGCGAACCGCTGCAGCTCTCACTGCTGTTGAGCTGGCGCAACACCGTGGGCTGGTTCACCAACACCGACCCCAGCGCAGCGGTGACCTTCCGCGATGACGGCAGTCCGGAACACAACTATGTGCCGGCGATCGGCCGCACCCAGGGGCAACGCAACCGCTGGCTGGATCAAAACGGCCTGCGGGGCCTGCTCTTGGAAGGGGAAAGCAGCAGCCCCGTGGCCGAGGGCCAGGGCCAATGGTGTTTGGCGGTGCCAGAGGAGCTCCCCGGGGTGGAATTGCTGCGCTGTAGCCGCTGGAACCCCAGCGGTGATGGCAAGGAAATCTGGGCTTCCTTCAGCCAAGACGGCTCGATTCCCAACAGCAACAACGACCGCCGCAGCGGCGCCGCTGACCCCCTCGCCGGCGCCATCGCCCTGCGCTTCACCCTCGCCCCCGGCGCCGAGCTGGAGCTGCCAGTGGTGATCAGCTGGGATCTGCCGGTAACAAGTTTCGCCAGTGGCTGCCGCGACCTGCGCCGTTACACCGATTTCTTTGGTACCGATGGCAGTAATGCCGCTGCCATCGCCGCCGAGGGCCTAGGCCAATGGCCCCAATGGCGCCAACAGATCGACCAGTGGCAGGCGCCGGTGCTGGCCCGCAGCGACCTGCCGGAACCGCTGCGCATGGCCCTATTCAACGAGCTCTACGACCTGGCCAGCGGCGGCAGCCTCTGGACCGCCGCCAGCAGCGCCGATCCCCAGGGCCGTTTCGGCATTCTTGAATGTCTTGACTACGCCTGGTACGAGAGCCTCGACGTCCGCCTTTACGGCTCCTTTGCCCTGCTGCAGCTCTGGCCAGCCCTGGATCGGGCCGTGCTGCGCAGCTTTGCCCGGGCCATCCCCGCCGCCGACCCGAGCCTGCGGCCGATCGGCTGGTATTTCACCCAGGGCAAGGGGCGGGTGGAGGCGGCCCGCAAGCTGGCCGGCGCCACCCCCCACGACCTGGGCGCCCCCAACGAACGCCCCTTCGACGCCACCAACTACACCGCCTACCAAGACTGCAACCTCTGGAAAGACCTGGCCAGCGACTTTGTGTTGCAGGTGTGGCGCACCTATCAACTGGCCCCCGATGGCAAGGATCTCAACTTCCTGGCCGATTGCTGGCCGGCCACGGTGCAGGCCCTGGAATACCTCAAGGGCTTTGACGCCAACAACGATGGCCTGCCCGACAACGGCGGCGCCCCAGACCAAACCTTTGACGACTGGGCGTTGCAGGGGGTGAGTGCCTACTGCGGCGCCCTCTGGATCGCCGCCCTGGAGGCGGCCCTGGCCATGGGCCAGACCCTCAGCCTTGAGCTGGGCCTAGACACGGCCCTGGCCCAGCGGCAGTTCAGCCAATGGTTGGCCCAGGCCCGCAGCAACTTCGATCGCCTGCTCTGGAATGGCGAGTACTACCGGATCGATGCCGAAAGCGGCACGCCGGTGGTGATGGCCGACCAGCTCTGCGGTGATTTCTATGCCCGGCTGCTGGGCCTGCCGCCGGTGGTGAGCGACAGCAATGCCCTGAGTTCGCTCAAGGCCGTGAAAGAAGCCTGCTTCGAAGGCTTTGAGGGGGGGCGGCTCGGCGTGGCCAATGGCCTGCGCCGCGATGGCACTCCCCTGGACCCCAACGGCACCCATCCCCTTGAGGTGTGGACCGGCATCAACTTCGGCCTGGCCGCCTACTACCGGCTGATGGGTGACAGCCCCACGGCCCTGGCGATCTGCACGGCGGTGGTGGAACAGGTGTATAGCGGCGGGCTGCAGTTCCGCACCCCAGAAGCGATCACCGCCAACCACACCTTCCGGGCCTGCCATTACCTGCGGGCGATGGCGATCTGGGCCCTCTGGGCCACCCACACCGGCTGGCAGCCCATCCCCGGCGCCGAGCGGCGCCCATGAGGCGTCCATGAGCGCCTCGGGCCCAGACCGCCACTGGATGGGCCGGGCCCTGCGCCTGGCCGCCCTGGCCGCTGGCCACACCAGCCCCAATCCCCTGGTGGGGGCGGTGGTGCTCAACGCCGCTGGCGAGCTTGTGGGGGAGGGCTACCACCGCCGCGCCGGCGAAGCCCATGCCGAGGCCCTGGCCTTGGCCCGAGCCGGGGCTGAAGCCCGCGGCGGCTGTTTATACGTAACCCTGGAGCCCTGCTGCCACCAGGGCCGCACCCCCCCCTGCAGCGAGGCGGTGCTGGCCTCCGGCGTGCGCCGGCTGGTGGTGGCCATGGCAGACCCAGACCCGCGGGTGGCGGGCCAGGGCTTGGCCCGGCTACGCCAGGCGGGGCTGGAGGTGATTGAGGGGGTGGGGGCGGCGGAAGCCCGCCGCCAAAACAGCGCTTTCCTGCATCGGGTAACCAAGGGCCGGCCCGAGGGCATTTTGAAATGGGCGATGAGCCTCGATGGCCGCACCGCCCTAGCCAATGGGGCCAGCCAATGGATCAGCGGCCCCGAGGCCCGGGCCTGGGTGCACCGGCTGCGGGCCCGCTGTGATGCGGTGATCGTGGGCGGTGGCACCGTGCGGGCCGATAACCCATTACTCACCAGCCGAGGGCAACGCTCCCCAGAACCGCTGCGGCTGGTGCTCAGCCGCCAGCTGGAGCTGCCGGCCAACGCCCAACTCTGGGATACCAGCGGGGCCCCCACCCTGGTGGCCCATGGGCCCGGGGCCCCAGGGGAGGCCCGGGCCCGGCTTGATCAGCTCGGGGTGGAACGGCTGGAGCTGGACCACTGCGGACCCCTGGCCCTGCTGGAGGCCCTGGCGGCCCGGGGCTGTAACCGGGTGCTGTGGGAATGCGGCCCGGAGCTGGCGGCCACGGCCCTGGGCCAGGGCTGTGTGCAGCAGTTGGCGGCGGTGATCGCCCCAAAACTGCTGGGGGGCCTGGCGGCCCGCACCCCCCTGGGGGACCTGGGGCTGCTGGCAGTGCCGGAAGCCTGCCTACAAAGCGGCGAGGGGCTGCAGCAGCTGGGGCCCGACCTACTTTGGCAACTGGAAATTAACGGGAATAATTATTAACGGCGATCATCCATTTCCTCCAAGGTTTCCTCCACCTCCGCACTGGTTTGACTCGAGGTGAGCCGGGCAATCAACAACCCCATCACCACCGCCAGATAGAGGGGCCCCACCACCGCTGTGGCCACACTGAGCATCTGGGCCGGCCGAGTGATCGGGGTGATGTCGCCGAAGCCCACGGTGGTGAGGCACTGAAAGGCGAAGTAGTTGAGGCTCACGAAATCGAGCTCCCACACCATTCTCCCCGGGACCGTGAGATCTGGAATTGAAACCAGCAGCCGACCGTGCTGGTCATGGATGTTGCTGAAACTGCCCGGATGGATCGTTTCCAACACGCTGAACATCAGGCCAGCGGCAATACCCAACATCAAGTAGCCAGCCGCAGCCCCCATTAGCACCGCCTGGGTGATTTGCCGCTCCTGGGCCATGGCCCGCACCAGGCGGGCTGTACTCAGGGCGGTGAACAGCGCCCAGAGCAATAAAAGATGAATTGCCTCACCGCCATGGGCCGCCGTGGTGAAGCTCCAGGCCAGCTGACTCACCAGCACCGCCAAGCCCAACAGCGGGAAACAGCGATCCCGCAGGCCAATCCGGCCCCGGCTCAGCGGTGCCGCTAGCCCGACCAAGAGCAGCAGCGCCAACAACGCATAGCCAATCGAACTGAGCCCCCGCAGGTTGGAGGGAAAGCTGAGCACCGCCAGCAACGAGCCACAGAGCAGCAGCAGGGCGGAATAGAAGCGGTGGCGTGGAATCAACACCTTTGGCTGAAACCTGGCCCCCTAGCTTGGTCTGATCGCGCACCTGTGCCCATGGCCATCCGCCAGGACGACAACCAGCCCAACCGACGCTTCGGCGTAATCAATTTGGTTTTGATCGGCGTGGGCGTACTGCTGCTGCTGAGCAGTTTCCTGCCAAACCAGGGGATGCAGCAGGTGCCCCGGGTGCCCTACTCGCTGTTCATCAACCAGGTGGACGCTGACTCCGTGAAGCGCGCCTTCATCACCCAAGACCAGATCCGCTACGAACTGGCCACGCCAGTGGAAGGCCAGCCTTCGGTGCTGGCCACCACGCCGATCTTCGACATGGAGCTGCCCCACCGGCTGGAGCAGCACGGCGTTGAATTCGCAGCGGCCCCCCCCAAGCGCCCCAGCTTCATCACCACGGCCCTCAGCTGGATCGTGCCACCGCTGATCTTCATCGTGGTGCTGCAGTTCTTTGCCCGCCGGGCCATGGGGGGTGGCGGTAGCCAGGGGGCCCTGAGCTTCACCAAAAGCAAGGCCAAGGTCTATGTGCCCGATGAACAGTCGCGGGTGACCTTTGCCGATGTGGCCGGCGTGGATGAGGCCAAGGCCGAACTAACCGAAATCGTTGATTTCCTTAAAAAGCCCGAGCGTTACACCGCCATCGGCGCCCGGATCCCCAAGGGCGTGCTGCTGGTGGGCCCCCCGGGCACCGGTAAGACCCTGCTCTCGAAGGCGGTGGCCGGCGAGGCCGATGTGCCCTTCTTCATCATTTCCGGCTCCGAATTCGTGGAGCTGTTTGTGGGGGCCGGGGCCGCCCGGGTGCGAGACCTGTTTGAACAGGCCAAGAAAAAAGCGCCCTGCATCATTTTCATCGATGAACTCGATGCGATCGGCAAAAGCCGTTCCGGCTCCATGGGCGTGGTGGGCGGCAACGACGAACGGGAGCAAACCCTCAACCAGCTGCTCACCGAAATGGATGGCTTTGCCTCCAAAGACAAGCCGGTGATTGTGTTGGCCGCCACCAACCAACCGGAAACCCTCGATGCCGCCCTACTGCGCCCCGGTCGCTTCGACCGCCAGGTGCTGGTGGATCGCCCCGACCTCTCCGGCCGGCTCACGATCCTGGAGATCTATGGCAAAAAAGTGAAGCTGGCCGAAGGGGTAGACCTGCAGAAGATCGCAGCGGCCACCAGTGGCTTTGCCGGCGCCGACCTGGCCAACCTCGTTAATGAAGCCGCCCTGCTGGCCGCCCGCGCCTACCGCACCACGGTGGAACAGGCAGACCTGAACGAAGCGATTGAACGGGTGGTGGCGGGCCTTGAAAAACGCAGCCGGGTGCTGCAGGACGACGAAAAGCGAGTGGTGGCTTACCACGAGGTGGGCCACGCCATCGTTGGCCACCTGATGCCCGGCGGCAGCAAGGTGGCCAAGATTTCGATCGTGCCCCGGGGCATGAGCGCCCTCGGTTACACCCTGCAGCTGCCCACCGAAGACCGCTTCCTTAATTCCCGCGAAGACCTGCAGGGGCAGATCGCCACATTGCTGGGGGGCCGCTCCGCCGAGGAGGTGGTTTTCGGCAAGATCACCACCGGCGCCGCCAACGACCTGCAAAGGGCCACCGACATCGCCGAGCAGATGGTGGGCACCTTTGGCATGAGCGACACCCTCGGGCCGCTGGCCTACGACAAGCAGGGGGGCGGCCGTTTCCTCGGCGGCACCAATAACCCGCGCCGGGTGGTGAGTGATGCCACCGCCCAGGCGATCGACAAGGAGGTGCGCGCCTTGGTAGATAACGGCCACAACACCGCCCTCGGGATCCTCAACTCCAACAGAGACCTGCTGGAAACCATCGCCCAACGGATCCTCGAAAAGGAGGTAATCGAAGGCGATGAACTGAAGGAACTGCTCAGCAGCAGCCACCTGCCGGAGGCGGTAGCGGCCTAACCCCTTGACGAAAGCGAGGCTTATCCCGGATAAGTGTTCTTTAGGCCTGGCCATGCCCCCAGAGCTCCTTGCCCTTGCCGGGGCTGACCTGCTCTCCTCCGCCGACCTTTCGGCCGCCGAGACCCTGGCCCTGCTGCAGCTGGCGGCAGCGATCAAGCGGGGCGACAGCCGGCCGCGGCTGGATGGCCGGGTGCTGGGGCTGATCTTCACCAAGGCCTCCACCCGCACCCGGGTGAGCTTCACGGTGGCGATGGCGCGGCTGGGGGGCCAAACCGTTGATCTCAACCCGGCGGTCACCCAGGTGGGCCGCGGCGAACCGATTGAAGACACCGCCCGGGTGCTGAGTCGTTATGTGGATGCCCTGGCGATCCGCACCTTTGCCCAGGCCGACCTCGAGCACTACGCCAAGGCCGCCAGTATCCCGGTGCTGAATGCGCTCACAGACCTGGAACACCCCTGCCAGGCCCTGGCCGATTACCTCACCCTCCAGGAAAACTTCGGCCAGCTGGAGGGTCTAACCCTGGCCTATGTGGGTGATGGCAACAATGTGGCCCATTCGCTACTGCTCAGCGGGGCGCTGCTGGGGGTGAATGTGCGGATCGGTTGCCCAGGGGGGTTCGAGCCAGATGCCGCCGTGCTGGCCCAGGCCAGGGCCCTGGCCGGGGGGCGCTGTCGAGTGGAGGTGCTGGCAGATCCCCGGGCGGCAGTAAGCGGCGCCCAGGCGATTTACACCGATGTGTGGGCCTCGATGGGTCAAGAACAAGAGCAGAGCGATAGGGAGAAAGCCTTCGAGGGATTTTGCCTAAACCAAGAATTACTAAACGCCGCCGACCCCGCCGCGATCGTGCTGCATTGCCTGCCGGCCCACCGGGGCGAGGAAATCAGCGCCGAGGTGCTGGAGGGGCCCGCCAGCCGCATTTTTGACCAGGCCGAAAACCGCCTGCATGCCCAACAGGCCCTACTGGCAGCCCTACTTGGCGCCACCCCCTAGACAGATCCACCAAAAAGTGGGACAAATGTATTAGCTGCCCATAACTGCATGGCCCTGGAGGCTCTCACCACTGCCCAGCAGGAGCTCTATGAGTGGCTGTCGGGCTTCATCCAGGAGCACCGCCACAGCCCTTCAATCCGCCAGATGATGGAGGCCATGGGCCTGCGCTCGCCGGCGCCGGTGCAAAGTCGGCTGCGCCATCTGCAGCAGAAGGGCTGGATCACCTGGCAGGAGGGCCAGGCCCGCACCCTGCAATTACTGGGCGAGGCCAGCCGCGCTGGCATCCCGGTGCTGGGCAGCGTTGCCGCCGGCGGCCTGATCGAAAGCTTTGACGACGTGCAAGAACACCTCGACCTGCAGCCGCTGCTGGAACGCCAGGGCCTATTTGCCCTCACCGTGAATGGCGACAGCATGGAAGATGCCCACATCGCCGATGGCGACGTGGTGCTTATGGAACCCATAAACGATCTGCAACGGCTCAAACCCGGCAGCATCGTTAGCGCCCTGGTGGCCGGCAGCGGCACCACCCTCAAGCACTTCCACCGGGAGGGGAATCAGGTGCGGCTGGAGGCCGCCAACCCCCGCTACAAACCCATCACCCTGCCAGCGGAACAGGTGACCCTACAGGGCAAGCTCGTGGCGGTGTGGCGGCAGGTCTGAGTTGTATGCTTGATCACGCGAACGGCCCCGGCCGACGCAAAATGGGGCCATAGCTCAGCTGGTAGAGCACCTGCATGGCATGCAGGGGGTCAGCGGTTCGAATCCGCTTGGCTCCATTTAATTTTTTATTTTTTGCCCTGGGTTTTCGAAGCTCGAAACACCTTGGCAGCACCAGGGTCGCTTGTGTTGCACAGGCTTTTGGAGTATCCATAGCTCAACTCAAGCAATAGGCGCCCCTGGCAATGCTACTGAGTCAGCGGCATCCAATCATTTACTTTATTGCAGTAAGGCTGTATCGATTTAAGCGATATCTTGCCTGGTGGCTTGGGGGCAAAAAGTTTTGCCCCCAACTGGGCCAGGAACGGCTGCAATACAAAGTAAAGGAGCATTCATCCGTCTTGATACGCAAGCTAGGCGAATCAGAAATGTATCTACAGTATAATAAAATTGATAATTTACGAATTGCGATCAAAGAACTAAATGGAATTCTGATTAGGCCAAGTGAAACTTTCTCCTTTTGCCGTTTAGTTGGCCTGCCAACCAAGCGAAAGGGCTACAAGGAGGGCATGGAGATATCACAGGGGGTGGCAAGGCCAGGCATAGGCGGTGGAATTTGCCAAATATCAAATTTGATTTACTGGTTAATCCTTCACAGTGATCTGGAAATTGTAGAACGCTCGCACCATGGCTACGATCCCTTCCCAGACAACAACAGAATATTGCCATTCGGCAGCGGGTCTACGGTATTCTTCAATTACATTGATTTGCAATTTTACAACAACACCAAGTCTGTTTTCCAGTTAAACCTGTGGCTTACCGACAAATGCCTAGAGGGGGAGTTACGCGCAGATACAGAGCAAGTCTACACTTATTCTGTGTACGAGCAAAATGATAGCTTCTACGAATCAGGCAATCAATTCTTCCGCAGCAACGAGATCTGGCGGAAAAAGATGCTAAGACGAGGCGGGGCTTATGTTGCCAGCGAGCTAATCACAAAGAATAACGCAAGGGTAAAATATATACCAGAGAAATTCAAGCAGGACAAATAGCTTTTCAAGCGGAGGGCTTTCCAAGGTCGATCTGCCTGTAGCCGGTGGGCTTGGAGGTGGGCGTAGAAGACAACTTCGATTTGAACCGAACCAAAATGGCAATAATTAAATACAAACAACGACTCCGAGGCAGGCTTTGGCTCAATTAAGCTCTAAAGATGCCCTAATTGAAGCAATAGGAGATGGCGGGTGGAGCAAGTGCACTTTATGCGTTTAGCACGCGGATTCCCTAGCAGCGGAGAATTTAGCAGCAGCAGGGCGCTGAGCAGCTTCAATGCTGCTGGACCATTGCTGTCGTGCCTGATGCCCACCCGGGGCAATCCGCTGCTGGTGGCCAGATCAATCAGAGCATTTCAACTCCAGACCTGGCCAAACCGGGAGTTAATCATCGTAAGGGCACCTCGAAAAATCTGAATCCATAGCCATTTCGGGTCAGATTAGATATAATTACCGCAGTAAAATATGAGTACTCATGGGTCAGCGCGGATTCTGGGACGAAGAGCAACGCATCCAAAAGCTTCAGGATAAAAAGC
>CAJAQB010000006.1 GCA_903943975.1 Synechococcus lacustris
CTACATCAAGGCCAACCACGGTGTTTCCGGCGACCCCGGTGTGATCGCCAACAACTACATCGATTACGCCATCAACGCCCTCGTCTGATCCTTACCGATCCCGCGAAAGCGCCTAGGGCCCCCAACGGGGCCCTTTTTTTTTGGCAACCCCTTGATCAGTGGCTGGGTAAAGCCCCAAGCTGGGCAATCAACATGGGTGCCACCTCGCCTTGGTCCAGCTCTAGCCAATCGCCCAGCTCCTCAACTAGGGCCTGGCGATCGGCGGCTCGTCCCTGGTCGGCCAGCCGCTTCAGCTGGGCCTCTTGGTCATCCATGGTGAGCAACAACGCCAGAAACAGGCGTTGTTGCAGGTCTAACCCCGAGGAGGAGAGCGCCATGGGATACAGCAGATTGTTATCGCCACGTTAATAACGGCTCAGGAATTCGCCCACCCCCTCCCATGGACCCATCCAGCCCCCAAGGCACGCCGATCAGCGAGGAGGAAGCCCTGAGTCGGCTCCGCCAACAGGAAGACACCAGCCAGAGGTATTACGCCGCCTGGTGGCTCGGCCGCATGCGCAGCCAGCACCCGGAAGCAATTCCCCTGCTGCTCCAGGCCCTTAATGGCGCCCTAGACGCCCCCAGCAACGACCCCGACCTGCTCTTCGTGGCCAGGAATGCCACCAGGGCCCTCGGAAAATTGGAGGCCAAGGGCGCCCTGCCACCGCTGCTGCGGGCCCTGCAGCACCCAGACCATGGCCTGCGGGAGGCCGCCGCCCGTTCGATCGGTGAACTGGGTGATGCCTCCGCCATCCCCGCCCTGGTGGCCCGGCTCCAGCTCCCCGGGGCGGCCGAAGCCGCCAGCGGCGGCCTACGCCTGGGGGAACCCTGTGAAGCCCTGCTAGAAGCCCTGGGGGAACTCAGCGAAGGCCAAGCCAACCCAGAGCTGAGCGCCGTACTTGAGGGCTTCCAACACCACAGCCGTCCGGTGGTGCGCAGCGCCGCCTGCCGGGCCCTGCTACAGCTCAGCGGCGACCCCCGCTGGGCGGAGCCGATGCTGACCTTGCTGCACGATGGCCAACTGCAGGTGCGGCGGGCCGCCCTGATGGACCTGGGGGCCAGTGGCTGGCGTCCGGCAGGCCAGGCCCTGGCCGACTGCCTGGCGGAAAACAGCCTCAAACTGATTGCCCTTAAGGGTCTGGTGGAAGCCCCCCTGGGCTGCCCTGCCCCCCAAGCCCTCGGCGCCCCCGAACGGGAACTGCTCAACCTGATGGATCAGCTGCTGTGAACCCTGAGCTTTCCCCCAATGTCAACGAACATCTCCAGGCGGTGGAGGAGGCGGCCAGCAGCGAAGCTCTGCTGCACGCCACCCGCAGCCTGGTGAGCCTCTGCGCCCAGCTGGAACCCCATTCCAACGACCAACAGGCCGCCATCCTTTGTTTGCTGGAGCTGCTGGGCACCAACAACCCTGGGGCCGCCGTGGCCGCCGTGGATGGCCTGATCGCCTGCGGCAACGCCGCCGTGGAGCCATTACTGCACAACCTGGATGAACACAATTACGGCGCCAGGGCCTGGGCCGTGAGGGCCCTGGCCAGCATTGGCGACCCCCGGGGCCTGCCGGTGCTGGAACGGGCCGTGGCCACAGACATCGGCCCCAGCGTGCGCCGCGCCGCCGCCCGGGGCCTCGGCAACCTGCAACTGGAGCAACTGCTGGCCGCTGAGCGCCCCCGCATCGTGGAACGTTGCCTGCGGGGCCTGGCCCTGGGCTGCGCCGATGGCGAATGGGTGGTGCGCTACGCCGCCGTGGTGGGCCTGGAGGGTTTCCTGCCCCAAGCCAGCGCCGCTGGAATCCCTGGGGCCATCGCCAAGGAAGGGCGCAGCCTGCTGGAGCAGCGCGCCCTGACCAGCGAAGAAGACACCCCTGTGGTTTACCTGCGCGCCCAACAGGCCCTGGAAAATCTCAGCGGGGCCCGATGAGCAGCGCCACCAAACTGCGGGTGTTGTTTGTGTGCATGGGCAACATCTGCCGCTCCCCCGCCGCGGAGGCGGTGTTTCTGCAACTGCTGGAACAGCAGGGCATTGCTGGGCAGTTTGAGGTGGATTCCGCCGGCACCGGCGGCTGGCACAAGGGCAAACTCGCCGATCCACGCATGCGCGCCGCCGCCGCCGCCCGGGGCCTGAGCCTGGAGAGCCGGGCCCGCCAGATCGAAACCGCAGACCTGCAGCGTTTTGATCTGATCCTCACCATGGACAACGACAACCTGGTAAACGTGCGGGCCCTTGATCCCAGCGGCCGTTGGCAGCACCGCATCCAGGCGCTCACCAGCCACTGCCAGCGCTTCAACAGCCCAGAGGTGCCAGACCCCTATTACGGCGGTGACGCAGGCTTCGAGCAGGTGCTCGATCTACTGGAAGATGCCTGTGCCGGCCTGCTCAGCTCGCTTCAGCGCCAGCAGGCCCAGCAGCAGCAGTAGCCCTGGTGGCGGCCATCGCCTCCAGCGGCACCCGTTCCTGGAACCAGCCCACGATCCGCTCCACCACCTGCTCAATGCTCAAGCCATCACTCACCAGCTCCAGGGCGTCCTCAGCCCGGCAGAGGGGTGCCACCTCGCGGCTGGAATCGCTCTGATCCCGTTCGGCAATTTCCTGCTCCAGCTGGCTAAGCGACGGCACTGGAAGACCGCGGGCGGCCAGATCAGCGGCCCGCCGCCGGGCCCGTTCAGCCACGGTGGCCGTGAGAAATACCTTTAGTTCGGCATGGGGGAATACCGCCGTGCCGATGTCGCGGCCTTCGGCCACCAGGCCGCCGCTGCTGCCGAAGCGCTGTTGCTGAGCTGTGAGCGCCGCCCGCACCGAAGGCAGGGCCGCCACCGCAGACACGGCTGAAGTAACCGTCGCCGTGCGAATCGCGGCAGTTACGTCCTTGCCATTCAGCAGCACCCGTTGATCCCCCTGCGCCTGGGCCTCCAGCCGCAGGTCGAGTTGCCCCAGCACAGCAGCCAATTCGGGGCTCTCCTCGGCCGCCAGGCCCAGGTCCTGGAGCAGCCAGGTCACGGCGCGATACATGGCGCCGGTGTCTAGGTACACCAGGCCCAGTTGGCGGGCCACCAGGCGGGTAACGGTGCTTTTGCCAGCGCCAGCGGGACCGTCGATGGCAACGATGGGGGAACGGGACATCAAGGTGAGGTGATCAATCAATCGGGTGGTGCCACAGCGCACGGCGGCGGCCAGCAGGCCCGCCCGCTCCAGCCGGGGCAGCGGCTGCAGGCTATGGGGCTGCACCAACTCCAGGTATTCCACCTGCAGGCCCCGGGCCCGCAGGTGGGCGAGGGCCAGCTGCTGCAACCTGGGGCCATCCTGCTCCCCAGCCCGGGCGGCGGCGGCGGCCAGGGCGAGGGCCTCGGGCAGGGCCTGGGCCCGTTGGCGTTCAAGCGGCGATAGATAGCTGTTGCGGGAACTGAAGGGCAGCCCATCGGCCTCCCGCTGGGTGGGGCAGGCAACGATCTCCACCGGTAGGCCCAGGTCGGCCACCATGCGGCGCAACACCTGTAATTGCTGCCAATCCTTTTCGCCGAGGAAGAGTCGTTGGGGCTGCACCAGGGCCAGCAGCCGGGCCACCACCGTGCAAACCCCCTGGAAATGGCCCGGTCGCCAGGGGCCACAGAGCTGGGCCCCTAGGGCCGCAGCGGGCTGCACCTGGGTTAAGCCCTCGGGCCCAGCGGGATACAGGTCTTCCAATTGCGGTGCCCAGAGGGCGTCTGCCCCCGCCGCGGCCGCCAGGGCCAAATCCTGGTCCAGCGAGCGGGGATAACGCTCGAAATCCTCCCCCGGGCCGAACTGGAGGGGGTTCACAAACACACTCACCAGCACCCGACCGCCGAAACGCCGGGCCCCACGGAAAAGCCCACCATGGGCGGCATGGAGGCCGCCCATGGTGGGCACAAGCTGAATCGCTTCGGGGGACTGCTTAATCCAGGCCCTGAGCTCCGCCAAAGAGCGCAGCAGAGGCAGCGGGGCAGCCATCAGCAAATCGAACCCAAGCAAGGGGGTTCTACTGGAGCACCTCGAGTTTCACCTGGGCCGTGCCACTGGCCACTAGGCCTAGTTCCTGGGCGGCGCCGTGGGCCAGATCGATCAAACGGGCCCCAGAGAAAGGACCGCGGTCATTGATCCGCACCACTGCGGAACGGCCGTTCCAGAGATTGGTAACGCGCACCTTGGTGCCGAAGGGCAGGGTGCGGTGGGCGGCGGTGAGGGTGCCGGGCCGCAACACCTCGCCGCTGGCGGTGCGATTACCGAAGAAACCAGGGCCATACCAGCTGGCTTCCCCCCGTTGGGTGGCGGTGATGCGGGGGGCGGGCTTCTGGGCCGGCCGGGGGGCCTGGGGGATCGGAGCGTCTAGGGCTGGGGCTTCCAGGTCCTCCAGTTGGAGGGGTTGGGCCATGGCCGTGAGCTGCAGCAGAGCGTCAGTGGGCTCCTGGGCAAGGACGGGGCGGGCACCGGGCAAGCAAGCCAGGGCAGCGGCGCCGAGAACAAGAGCGAAATGGCGTGTACGCATAACAAACGAAACCGACTGCAAATGCAGCGAGAGATGGAATGAATCCGATCCCCCCAGCGAGTAAAGAATTCGCCTTCTCCAAATGAGAAAACGCCCGCTGTGGTTCCTAACGATTTGAACAACGGGGAGAACCTAAACCGATTTTCAGAAGAGTTCCAATTGGCATTCGGCTCTAATCGTTGATCAGTAAATGAAATCAGTCGGCTAATCCCCCTGCCCAAGGGGCTTCTCCGCCGCCAAATCAAAAACTGGCCATCAGCAAATCCGATGGGGCTCATAAGGCGCAGTGATTGGACAGTGGACGATCGGGGCACCGTCCACCCGGTTGATCGGTTGTTTCGGGGCTCGGCTGCCCCTGGGGCGGCGCTAGGTCAACATGAAAATGTTTAAGCAGCGCCGCTACCGCCATGGACTACCGCACCGCAGGGGTGGATGTGGAGGCCGGCCGGGCCTTTGTGGAGCGGATTCGCGGCAGCGTTGAAGCCACCCGCCGCCCGGAGGTGCTTGGCGGCCTCGGCGGCTTTGGTGGCCTCTGTCGGCTGCCGGCAGGCCTGCGCAAACCGCTGCTGGTGGCCGGCACCGACGGGGTGGGCACCAAGCTGGAACTGGCCCAAGACTGTGGGCGCCACCACGGGGTGGGCATCGACCTGGTGGCCATGTGCGCCAACGATGTGATCACCTGCGGCGCCGAACCGCTCTTCTTCCTCGACTACATCGCCACCGGCAAGCTCAGCCCCGAGGCAATGGCCGAGGTGGTGGTGGGCATTGCCGACGGCTGTTCCCAGAGCGGCTGCGCCCTGCTCGGTGGTGAAACCGCCGAGATGCCGGGCTTCTACCCCCCGGGCCGCTACGACCTGGCCGGCTTCTGTGTGGCCGTGGTGGAGGAAGACGAACGCATTGACGGCCGCCAGATCCAGGCCGGGGACCAACTGCTGGCCGTGGCCAGCAGTGGCGTGCACAGCAATGGCTTCAGCCTGGTGCGCCGCATCCTTAAAGATCACCAGATCGACCTGCACGCCCCCCAGGCGGAGTTAGGGGGGGCCAGCGCCGCCGACGCCCTGCTGCGGCCCACCTTTCTCTATGCATCGCTCGTTAAAGCACTCCTCCAGGGGGGCGTAGAGCTCCATGGCATGGCCCACATCACCGGCGGTGGGCTGCCGGAGAACCTGCCCCGCTGCCTGCCGGAGGGCCTAGGGGCCCGGCTGGATCCGCTCAGTTGGGAACGGCCCGCCCTGTTCCGCTGGCTCCAGGCCCTGGGGGAAATCCCGGAAAGAGACCTATGGCACACCTTCAACCTGGGGGTGGGCTACGTGCTGGTGCTGCCCACCACGGCGGTGGACGCCGCCCTGGCGGTGGTGGCCGCCAGCGGCTTCCAGGGCTGGCACCTGGGGGTGGTGGAAGCCCAGAGCTCCGGGGTGAACGGTCTGCCCGCTGGCGCCTGAGCGGCCCCTATGGGTCGACAGGCTTGGCATGATGATTGCAAGACAAGAAAGTTCCAGTAGTAGCCCGTGTCGTTAAGCGAATCTCGCCTTACCCGTCGTCGTAGTTCAGCCGGTCCGATTCCCCCCAACCGCCCCCAGCGTTTTGGCGAAGGGGATGCCCCCCGAACAGGACCGCGTCCCACCTACCTGAGCCTTCCGGACCACGGCAAGGTCTATGTGGCAGACCTGCCCCAGATGTCTGATGGCCAACTGGAAACAGTGGGTAAGGAAGCCCAGGAGGTGTTCGAAAGCCTGCAAAGGCGCATCACCGAACTGGAACTGCTGTTAGGCCAGGGCCCCCGCGACGACGGGCTGATCCGCGCCTGTACCAAACGGGATGTGACCGATCGCTTCCTGCGCGCCGTGGCCCAGGAGCAAGGGCGCCGCCGCGATAACCCGCACCTGCAGGCGGCCGCCGGTGAATCCCTAACCCGCACCTTCCTGGAGGTGGCCCGCCACCGACTGCCAGGGGCCACCTTTGATTCCCTGCTGCAGGAAGCCCTCGCCGCCTGTGAAAACAGCGGCAGCGAGCCCCTGCCCAGCCCCTTGGTGCCGCCCCTGCCCCGGGAAGTACTGGCGGAGGCCGAAAACGTGCCGCTGGTGCTGCCGGTGGTACTAACCCCCGACCTCTGAGCCCTACTCGCCCCTGCCCCCCAGCAGCCGCGAAGCCAGCAGCGCATCCAGCACAGAAACCAGGGCCCCAGCCCCCCAGAGCAAGCGCCAGAGCTGCTGGCCACTGTGCAGCGACAACACCAGCATCAGCAAACAAAGGATCACGTCGAGCAGCAAGGCACGGCGCAGCAGGTGGCTGGGAATCGGCTCCATCAGGCGCTGCCGAAGGGGTTAGCGGGCATCCTCCCCTGCAGCTTGGCAGCCACCTGATCCAAGCGCTGGCGTTCCTCCTCCGGCAACACCCAGCCCAGGGCCCCCGCCACGGCCGCCCCCTGCTCCGGCCTACGCAGCCCGGGGATCGGCAGGGCCCCATGGGCCCGGCACCAGTTGAGCGCCACCTCGGGGGCCGTGGCCCCCTGGCGCCCGGCAACGGCGGCAACTTCCGCCCGCAAGGGCTCGATCGCCGGCAATAAACGCCGAAATAGCTGGCCCCGGGGCCCGGCGGGAAGCGTCCCCCCCAGCTGCCAACGGCCACTGAGCAACCCCAGGGCCAGGGGGCTGTAGGCAATCAGCTCTAGGCCCAACTCCTGGCAGATTTCCGCCACCCCCCCTGGGCCCAACGGATCCCGGCAAAGCAATGAAAACTGCACCTGAACGCTGGTGAGGGGGACCCCCCGCTCTGCCAACAGCCGTTGCCAACGGCGTAGGCGCTTGGGGCCCATGTTTGACACCCCCAGTTCCCGTACCACCCCCGCCTGCACCAAATCGGCCAAACCCTCCAGCAGGGGCCCCTCCTGCCAGGGGGCATAGCGGGCGGTGCTCCAGTGCAGTTGCACCCGATCCAAACGGCCGCCCAAGCGAGCTCGGGAAGCGGCGAAGGGTCGGTCGAAGCCGCGGCGGCCCAGGCGCCAGGGGAAAGGGGCCAACTTGGTGGCAATCAAAAGCTGCGCCTGCAGGGCCGCGGGCAGGCTGGCAACGGCCTGGCCCAGCAGCAGCTCACTGCGACCGGCCAGGGGGCCGGTGCCATAGGAATCGGCGCTATCGAAAAAACGCACCCCCGCCGCCACCGCCGCCTGGAAAGCGGCCAGGATCGGGCCATCATCCTCGGCTGGGTTGTAGTTCCAGAGGAAGCGATTACCCCAGGCCCAGGTGCCGGCCCCAATGCCCGGCAGAGAAAACGCCATGACCACAGCCCCAGGCCGCTCCACCATGGAGGATGTGCGGGCACAATGCGATCCCCGCTTGCCCCCCATGAAGCGCCCCCTGCCATTGCTGCTGCTGGCCAGCCTGCTGCTGCCCCTGGCAGCCTCCGGAGCCGAGACCCAGCTCGACAATGTGGGCAAGCTGGCGATTGTGACCAAAGCTTGCAGCCGCAACCTCGATGCTCAGCCCCCCCAAGGCTGTGCCCGGCTGATGCTTGATCAAATCCAGAGCAACCTGCTGGCCGTGCGCTTCATCGCCCGGGGGGAGCACCCAGACGCCAGCAACCAGCTCACCTTTGCGGGCAATAGCAAGGGGGCCCTCAACTGCCGCTTCAATCGCTGCAGTTTCAACGGCCCCGTGGAGTTGGAACTGAGCAGCCTCAGCGAAGTGATCTTTGACCGCAATGGCGTGGCAGAAGGGCTGCCCAAGGCCTGGCCCGTGGTGGGAACCTGCCGGATTGACGCCAGCTCCGTGAGCTGCAGTGCCCGCGCCATTCAGGGGGAACGCTGGGAGGCCACAGCCAGCTATTAGCGCCCAGTTGCTGAAGCGAGCAAGCCAAGGCGTTGGTGCTGCGGTTAGGCTGCAGGCAATAGGAATGAGCAATGGCATCCGACAGTCTTCACTACTTCTCGGCAGAGGTGGCAAGACGACCTGACCTACAGGAAACAGTGGCCACCCTGGAGAGCGCCGATGCAGTGGTGGCCCTAGGCAAAACCCTTGGCTACGCCTTCTCCAAGACCGAACTTAAGATCTCCCTAGGGGAACTGAAATCCTCCTACTGGAGCTGGCTAAGCCGGGACGAAGCCTGGAAACAGAAGTTTTTCAGTAATTAGCAAACACTGGCCGGCCAAAGCCCTTAACGACGGACTCCGAACCAGAGTCAAGCAAGGGCGGCAAGCAACATTTCATAACGCGAACTTCTGGTGGCTGGCAATTATTTTTCTCAATGAACAAGTCTCAATGAACAAGTCTCAATGAACATGCATTGCAGGTTTTGACCGTTTGCCGCTTTGATGCGGCAGATCAGCTGTTTTTTGATCCATTTTCAAGTCAAACCGGCGATATTTAGCGGAAGTTTCGCTCCCTTCCAGCATGAACGTCGGAGAAGTATTTCTTGGCTCCCTGCGCACAGGCCTGATCACCGCCAGCGAGGTGACCTGGGTGGCTGATCACCAGAATCAATTCAGTCGCACCGAAGAGGCCACCGCCATACGCCTAGGCAGACTCATGGATCAAGGCGTAATTCAACTTACCGATAGCCGGCACAACCTCCGATCCCTCCGCACAAAATTATCAACCCAATGGAGCGATCTATTCGGCCGTCGTTAAGCCACGGGGCAAGCCATGGCCATGAATTTCAGACATCTTAAAAGGAAATAGGCAAGCAAGGGTATCAAGATCTACTAATAAATTGCGTGAGCATAGATGCGAAAATTGATGCAGATTGACGCAGACCGATGTAGATGGAGGCCAAATCCAGGAATTAAAAATCAGGGATATGCTCCGGCCGCCATCAACGCTGGCAGCCCTGGCTGCGCAACAGCGCCAGCCGTTGAAGCTCCCCTGAGTGGGCAGGGCTTTCCACCTTGCTGAGCAGCTCTACCACCTGGTGCAGATCATTGGCGCTCAGTTCGCCGTTGTTTCGCCATTTGAATGCCTTGGCTGGCACTTCCCTAAACTCGGCCAACGCTTGAGTAGCACAAGCAAATATTTTGCCTGCTTTATCAGCTGACTGCAGCCGTTTTCCCCCGAAGACTTCCTTAAGGCTGCCCCGGCCTTCAATAATAAAGAAAAAAGGCGGCACCCAGATTCGAACTGGGGATAAAGGATTTGCAGTCCTCTGCCTTACCACTTGGCCATGCCGCCGGCCCGGGAGCCAAACTCCCTGGATTCGATCGTACCAGTGGCGCCATGACCGCTCGCCTCCTGGTGCTGAGTAATGGCCACGGGGAAGATCTGATCGCCGCGCGGATTCTCGAGCCGCTGCAGCGGTTGCAGCCCCAACTGCAGCTGAGCCTGCTGCCCCTGGTGGGCCAGGGGGGCGCCTTCAACAGCCTCCACCACCAGGCAGCAATCCAACGGCTGGGCCCCCTGCAGGCCCTGCCCAGCGGTGGTTTCAGCAACCAGAGCCTCCGGGGTTTGCTGCAGGACCTTGGGGCCGGCCTAGCGGGCTTGAGCCTGGGCCAATGGCACAGCCTCCACCGCTGGCGCCGGGGCGGCGGGGCGGTGCTGGCCGTGGGTGACCTGCTGCCCCTGCTGCTGGCCGCCGCCAGTGGCCTGCCCTACGGCTTCATCGGCACCCCGAAAAGCGACTACACCTGGCGCAGTGGCCCTGGCCGCGATCCCCTGCCCGATGCCTACCACCGCCTCAAGGGCAGTGAATGGGACCCCTGGGAGTGGGCCTTGATGGGCAGGCGCCAGTGTCGGCTGGTGATCTGCCGCGACGGGCTCACGGCCAGGGGGCTGCGCCGCCATGGGGTGGCGGCCCTCGCCCCCGGCAACCCAATGATGGATGGCTTCAACCTGGAGCCAGTGCCGGCCAGTCTGGCCGCTGGCGAACGGATTCTGCTGTTACCCGGTTCCCGCTGCCCGGAGGCCCTCGGCAATCTGCAAAGACTGCTGGGGGCCCTGCCGCCGGCGAAGGATCGAATCCTGCTGCTGGCCTGCGGCTCCAGGCCCAGCCCCGAGCAACTGGCCCCACTGCTGGCAAAGGCCGGCTACGGCCCCGCCCCAATGCCCGCCGCCAGCGGTGCCGCCAGCGCCTGGCGGGGCCCCGCTGGCCTGTTGCTGGTGGGTCCTGGCCTGTTTGGCCGCTGGGGCCCCTGGGCCCAGCTCGGCCTGGCCTGTGCCGGCACCGCCACCGAACAATTGGTGGGTTTGGGCATCCCGGCCCTCTCCCTGCCGGGACCGGGCCCCCAATTCAAGGCGGGATTTGCCCGGCGCCAAAGCCGTCTATTGGGCGGGGCCGTGCAGGTGTGTAATTCCCCTAGCGAGCTGGCCAAAAAGCTGGAGCTGCTGCTGGCCCAACCCAGCCTTAGGGCCGAGCTGGGCGCCATTGGCAAGGCCCGCATGGGGCCCGCCGGGGGCAGTGAACGGATTGCCGCCCTGATCCAAAAACGACTGTTACTGCCCTAGCGGGGCTGGCTCAGCTGCGGTGCTCAAAGATCGAACCAAAATGCTGGCGGTCGAGCTCCGAGAACACGGGAATACAACGGAAACAACGCTGGGCCAACTCCAGCCGCTCCTCCCGCTCAAGCATCAGTTGCAGCCGATCCCGGGCGGGCAGCAGATAGCGCACATCGTTGGCCGCATAGGCCAGCTGCTGATCACTGAGTTCCTCCACCCGACCCCAATCACTGCTCTGGGCCTGCTTGTCGAGTTCGATGCCCACCAATTCCTGCACCACATCCTTGAGACCGTGGCGGGGGCTGTAGGTGCGCCCCAGGCGGCTGGCCACCTTGGTGCAGAAGATCGGATTCACCTGGATGCCAAGGCCCTCGGCTAGGGCCGCCACATCAAAACGGGCGAAGTGGAACACCTTTTCAATCGCCTCCGCCTCCATCAACTCCCGCAGGCGCGGGGCCTCGGTTTGGCCGCGGGCAATGCGGATGCAACAGACCCGATCCTGGTCATCACAGATCTGCACCAGGCAGAGGCGGTCGCGGCCATGCACCAATCCCATCGCCTCGGTGTCCACCGCCAAGGCGGCGGAACTGCCATAGCGGGCCAGCCAATCGTGGTCAAGATCGCCGTCAAATACAGCGAATTCAGCGGGGGCGGGGCGGCTTTCAGGGGCCATGGGATCCGGTCAGTCGCCCCCATGCTGACCGATTAACAGACTTTCTCACTTGGAAATCAGAACGAGACTGAGCTAGTGATTGGTAAGACCAATGTGTCCCCCCATGCCCCACCGGCGCCTCCTGGCCAAGCACGGCCTCAACGACATCAAGCGATTTTTTGATCAGCCCCCGCTCCAGCACCTCGGCCTGGAACTAGCGGTGTGCTGGATCCTCGATTGCTTAATGCAGGCAGATTCCTATCCCACCGCCCTGATGGGCCTGCTGGCGGAACAGCACCCGCGCCTGCGCCTCTCCGAAACTGTGCTGCAGCAAGCACTGGCCTTCCTGGAACAGCAGGGGGCCCTCGACAGCTATACCCAGCGCTGCCCCAGCCGCGGCCGACCGCGGCGGATGCTGCATCTGCACGAGAACTACCGCAGCGAAGCCCACGCCCTGCTGCCCGCCTGGCAACAATGGCTCCAGGCAGCCGATGGGATTCCCAGCCATGCCAGTGCTCAGCTCCACCCTGATGCTCACCCTGCTGATGGGGGTGGGGTTGCTGTTCTTTCTGCGGGCAGCCAGCAAAGATCGCACCACGGTGGTGGAGGTCTGCAGCTCCCGCCCCCCCCTGGAGGTGCTGGATGGCCTCAGCAATTGGCTGCTGCAGCGGGGCTGGCGGGCGGTGGCCGGGGATCCCGAACGCCAATTACTGCGCTTTGAAGGCCAGGTGCAGGCCAGCCTGCCCTTGGCACTACTGCTCAGTGGCCTGGGGGCCGTAGGCGCCGCCGCCCTGGGCCTGGTGCTGCGCCAACTGCTGCCCAGCCTGCAGTTCTGGCCGCTGCTGCTGGTGCTGCTGGGCCCCCTCGCCGGCCTGCTCTACCGCCAGCGGGCCAGGCGCCAGGAGGCCTTGGAGCTGCGCCTCATGCCCCCCCAAGGGTTTGTGCCCACCACCCTGCGGTTGCGGGCCCACCGGGATGAATTGATTGCGATCGAGCAAGAACTAGGTCGCCCCTTAAACCTGCAAAGCGACGGCGCCTTGCTGAGTTCGCCGATCTAACGGCAGCATGGGGGCCCTTAACCACTGCCATGGGTCGCACCGCTCTGCCGCTGCGTTTACTGCTGCTGGCTTCATTAGTGCTAACCAGTGGGGCCAGCCAAAGCCCTGCCAGGGCCAGTGGCCTGCTGGACCTGCTCAACAGCATTGCCCCCCCCGCGGCACCGGCAAATCAAAGCGGCTTACCGCCGCTGCCAGCCCAGCCCGGCCGCAGCAAAAACTGGGTGGGAACCCGCATCCATCCGCCTGGCTTGCCGCTGCTGGTGATGGCCGGCCATGCCGACTCCCAGCGCATCCGCGGCTCCGGCACCCCTGGGGCTGCCGTGGGGCTGGGCGGGGCCGCGCCGATGGAAGCTGGCATCACCGACGAGCTCTACTGGAACCTGCAGACAGCCCAGCGGGTGGTGGAGCTGGGGCGCCAACGGGGCCTCAATATTCAGTACTACGACCCGGGTCTCCGCACGATCCTCGACCAAAACGACCCCCGCAGCAATTGGAGCGTTGGCGCCAACCATGCGGCCCAGGGGGGCTACGCCGTGGAAATCCACTACGACGCCTACTCCCCCCACGGGATTGGCCCGGGAATCATCCCCAGCGTCCTCAACGGCTTTTCCAGCCTCGACGAAGCCTTGGCCAATGAATTCGGTGGCTACCCCTACGACCACCGCGGCATGCTCGGCGCCCCCCGCCGGGGGATCTCAATGCTGGAGATCGGGCAGCTGGAAGGCCGCCTGGAAAACGGCCTGCGGGACCCCAGCCGCCGCGATCAAACCCTCAACGCCATCGCCGAGCGGGTGGTGAATGCCCTGCAGAAGGGCCTAGCCCATGGCCCCGTGGGGGGCACAGCGCTGCGCCAGTGAGTCATCGCTGAGCCAAGCCTGGGGTTTGGTGAACAGGTCGGTGAGCAGTGCTTCGCGGCTGCCGGGCTCGGGGCTATAGCCGTATTCCCAGCGCACCAGCGGCGGCAACGACATCAGGATCGACTCCGTACGGCCGTTGGTTTGCAGGCCAAAGATCGTGCCCCGATCAAACACCAGGTTGAACTCCACATAACGGCCGCGGCGATAGAGCTGGAACTGGCGCTCCCGCTCCCCATAGGCCAGCGGTTGCCGCCTTTCCACGATGGGCGCGTAGCTGGGCAGAAAGGCGTTGCCGCAGGCCGCCGCCAAGTTGTGGAGGTCCTCCCAGCTGCGCTGCGGCGTGGCGGCCGCCGCCAGCTGGGCCGCCGGCCCCTGGGGGTCCTGACCCCGGTAGAGCTGGCCACCGGGCTCCTGGTAGTCATAGAAAATCCCGCCCACCCCGCGGGTTTCATTGCGGTGTTTAAGGAAAAAGTATTCGTCGCACCAGGGCTTAAACACCGGGTAATAGGCGGGATCAACGCTGTCGCAGGCCCCCTTAAGGGTGCGATGGAAGTGCTGGGCATCCTCCAGAAACGGGTAGTAGGGGGTGAGATCAGCGCCGCCACCAAACCACCACACAGGGCCGGCTTCGAAATAGCGGTAGTTGAGGTGCACCGTGGGCACGTAGGGATTACGCGGGTGCAGCACCATCGAGGTGCCGGTGGCAAACCAGCGCTGGCCTTCCGCCTCAGGCCGCTGACTAAGAATTGAAGGCGGCAGGTTATCCCCCTCCACCTCAGAGAAATTCACCCCCCCCTGCTCAAAAACCCGGCCCTGCTTCATCACCCGGGAGCGGCCACCGCCCCCCTCGGGCCGCAGCCAACTTTCCTCCTCGAAACTGCCCTCCCCATCAAGGGCGGCCAAGCCGGCGCAGATGCTGTCTTGCAGCCCCATCAGCAGCGCCTTCATGCGGCTGCGGGAATCGGCGGGGGGGGTCACAGTGGCCACGGCCCTTAAGAAAAGGAGTGGCCTCACCTTTTCAGCTCGCCGGGTCCATCGACAAGGGGCTGTAAGCGGCTGTAAGGGGAGCGGCCCTCGCGCCCGGGGCGTGCTGCCTAGGATCCGGCCCCAGTGGAAGGGCAGTGATGGCCACGGTGGAAGAGGCCCTCAAGGCGCTCGAACCCCTCAGGGATGCCGGCAGCGGCAAGGGGTTGCTCGAACTGGAGTGGATCCAGCAACTGCGGCTTGAAGCCAACCGCGCCGTGTTTCGGCTGGCCCTGCCGGGCTTTGCCAACGGCCAAAGGGAACGGATCGCCAATGAAGCCCGCAGCGCCCTGCTGGCCCTAAATGGCATCGAAGACGTGCAGATCGAACTGGCCCCAGCCGCTGCGCCGATTGGCGCCGCCGGCCATGGCCAACCGGCACCGCTGCAGGCGATTCCAGGGGTGCGCAAAGTAATTGCCGTGAGCAGTGGCAAGGGGGGCGTAGGCAAAAGCACCGTGGCGGTGAACCTGGCCTGCGCCCTGGCCCAGCAGGGGCTGCGGGTGGCCCTGCTCGATGCCGACATCTATGGCCCCAATGCGCCAACGATGCTCGGGGTGGCAGACCGCAGCCCAGAGGTGAGTGGCAGCGGCGACAGTCAACAGCTGATCCCGATCGAAAGCTGTGGCCTGGCGATGGTCTCGATGGGTTTACTGATCGGGCCTGATCAACCGGTGATCTGGAGGGGGCCAATGCTCAACGGCATCATCCGCCAGTTCCTCTATCAAGTGGAGTGGGGTGACCGCGATGTGCTGGTGGTGGATCTGCCCCCCGGCACCGGCGATGCCCAGCTCAGCCTCGCCCAGGCGGTGCCCATGGCCGGCGTGGTGATCGTGACCACCCCCCAGCAGGTGGCCCTGCAGGATGCCCGCCGCGGCCTCGCCATGTTCGAGCAGCTGGGGGTGCCCGTCTTGGGGGTGGTGGAAAACATGAGCTGGTTCAGCCCCCCCGACCAACCAGAACGGCGCTACCCGATCTTTGGCAGCGGCGGCGGCCAGACCCTGGCGACCGCCGCCGGGGTGCCGTTGCTAGGGCAAATCCCGATCGAACTGCCGGTGCAGGAGGGGGGAGACAGTGGCCGCCCTGTCACCCTGGCCCACCCCGAAAGCGCCGCGGCGGCAGCCTTGCAATTGATCGCCCGGCGTTTGCTGGAGCTCACCAGCCCCTGAACCCATGACCTTCCAGGGGAACCGCCAGCGCCTCTTTGCCCCCCAGGGGCGCGGCAACCGTCGCCCCCTGCTCCCCGGCGATCCGGTGCTGTGGGGGATCCCGATTGCCATCACCCTGCTGGCCGGGGTGCTGATCGCCAGCACCCAGCGCGACTCGCCCCTGGCGGACTGGGAAAACCACTGGATCACCGGCGCCATTGGCCTGGCCCTAGCGGCTGTATTGGCCCGCATCGACCTGGAGAAACTGGAAAACCTGCTGCTACCCGTTTATCTGCTCACCCTGGGCAGCCTGCTGGCGGTGAAGGTAGTGGGCACCAGCGCCCTGGGGGCCCAGCGCTGGATCTCGATTGGCGGCTTGCATGTGCAGCCTTCGGAATTCGCCAAATTGGCGGCGATCCTGCTGCTGGCCGGGATCCTGGCCCGCCATCCAGTGGAACGCCCCAGCGACCTGCTGCGCCCCCTGGGGGTGATTCTTGTGCCCTGGGCCATGGTCTTCATCCAGCCAGACCTGGGCACCTCCCTGGTTTATGGCGCCATCGTGCTGGTGATGCTGTTTTGGGCGGGCCTGCCCCTGCCCTGGCTGGTGCTGCTGCTCTCGCCCCTGCCCACGGCGATCCTGGCCGGCACAGTCAAACTGGCGCTGGTCCCCTGGTTTCTGCTGTTGGCCTACCTGGCCTGGCGCTCCCTGCCCTGGAAACGCCTGGGCCTGGCGGTGAGCCTCGCCGTGAACAGCGGCTTCGCCTTAATCACGCCGCTGCTCTGGGAGCACGGTCTCAAGGACTATCAAAAGGATCGGCTGGTGCTTTTCCTGGATCCCTCCAAGGATCCGCTCGGGGGCGGCTATCACCTAATCCAGAGCCGCATCGGCATCGGTTCAGGCCAGCTGTTTGGCACCGGCTTGCTCCATGGTCACCTCACCAAATTGCAGTTCATCCCCGAGCAACACACTGATTTCATCTTTAGTGCCCTGGGCGAAGAGGGGGGCTTCCTCGGCTGCCTGATCTTGCTAATCGCCTACGCGGTGCTGGCCTGGAAGCTGCTGCAGATCGCCGGGCGGGCCCGCACGGATTTTGAATCTTTGGTGGTGGTGGGCATCCTGGCGATGCTGATGTTCCAGGTGGTGATCAATATCTGCATGACGATCGGTCTCGGCCCAGTTACCGGCATTCCCCTGCCCTGGATGAGCTACGGCCGCTTCGCCATGCTGGTGAACTTCATCAGCATTGGTCTTGTGGCCTCAGTGCAGCGGCGCTCCGGCACTCGCCAGCTCTTAGCCCGTTGACTGCCCCCCCCAGCCTCAACGAGCTGCGCCAACGGCTCGTCCAGGGGGTTCCCCCCGGCCAAGCCGATGAGGAGGGCGCCCGGCGCCAATGGTGGGGCGCCCTGGCGGTGCTGCAGGAGCAACTGCTGGAGCAGGGTTGCGCCGCTGGGCTCTGGCTGGCCGCCCCCCTGCCCGCCCTGCACGAACCAGAACTGTTGCAACGCTTCCAGGGCTGGATCTGGACGCCGGCCCCCTGGGGCCAACGGCCGCCGGAACTGCCGGGCCACGGGGTAGAGAACGCCCCCCCAGGCCCCCAGCTCTGGTGCCTACCGCTCGAGGCCAAGGACGGCACCGATCCGCTGTTGATCCTGCTCAGCGGTCAGCTCCAGGTGGCGATGGCCCTGCACGGCGATCGCCAGCGGCGTCAGCTGCTGGTGCGCTTTGAGCCGGAACTACTGGCGGAATTGTTGCAACTGCTGGGCCACCGCCTCCAACACGACAACCCCTTGGCGGCCCGGGCCCTGCAACAGCAACTGCAAGCCCTCGGCCCCCTGGCCAACCACCCCCAGGCCGCCGAACGCTTCTGGCCGCGCCTAGCGGAACGGCTGGCGGGGGCAGCCCCCAGCCTCACCCTGCTCAGCGCCACCACCAGTGCCCATAACCCCGCCGGGGATCAACTGGATCTGCTGGAAGCCCTGGCCCATGAGGTGCGCACCCCCCTGGCCACGATCCGCACCCTGATCCGTTCGCTACAGCGGCGCCAGGAACTGCCGCCGCTGGTGCAGAAACGCTTGGGCCAGATCGATGCCGAATGCAGTGAACAAATCGACCGCTTTGGCCTGATTTTCCATGCGGCCGAATTGCAACGGCGCCCCGCCGGCGATCGGCTGCTGGCCCGCACCGACCTGGCGGCCCTGCTGCCCCAGCTGAGCCCCACCTGGGAAAGGCAACTGGAACGGCGCCAGCTGCAGCTGGAACTCCTGGTGGCCCAGGGCCTGCCCGCGGTGATGAGCGACCCCGCCCTACTGGAAAAAATGCTGGGGGGCTTGATGGACCGCTTCAGCCGCAACCTGCGCCAGGGAACCCTGGTACAGGTGGAACTGCAGGCCGCCGGGGATCGGCTGAAGCTGCGCTTCAGTAGCAGTGGCCCCAGCCAAGGCCAGCAAACCCCGGGGCCAGGGGCAGCGGTGGGACCAGTGCTCAGCTGGGATCCGGCCACCGGCAGCCTGCAACTGAGCCCCCAGGCCACCCAGCAGCTGTTCGCCAGCCTGGGGGGGCGCTACACGGAACGGCAGGGCAGCAGCCTCACCCTCTACCTACCGGTGGCCCCCATTGTTGAAGGCTGTGAAGAGAGCGGCGGCTCTTCAGCTTCTCCCCAACCTCAGTGCTAACTTCCGGTCAAATCACTTCCTTGGCTTTCATGTCGACGGCAGGAACCCTCACCGGCCAGCTCCCTGGCTACATCGGTAGCACCGGTGGCTTGCTTAACTCCGCTGAAACCGAGGAAAAGTACGCCATCACCTGGAGCAGCCCCAACTCCCAGGCTTTTGAGCTGCCCACCGGCGGTGCAGCGATCATGAACGCTGGCGAAAACATCCTTCATTTCGCCCGCAAGGAACAGGCCTTGGCCCTCGGCACCCAGCTGCGCACCAAGTTCAAGCCCCGCATCGATGATTACAAGATCTATCGCATCTACCCCGGTGGTGACACCGAACTGCTGCACCCCAAGGATGGCGTGTTCCCCGAGAAGGTGAACGAAGGTCGTTCCTTGGTGGGCCACAACCCCCGCCGCATCGGCCAAAACCCCAACCCTGCCACGATCAAGTTCAGCGGTCGCAACAGCTTCGACGCCTGATCGTTTCAAACCACGTTCTATAAAGGCGGGGCTGCGGTCCCGCTTTTTTTGTCTGTCGATTTGTCTGCCGACGCCCCGATGGCCAGCCCCGATCGCGTCAGCTTCCTGCAGCAGGCCGCCACTGGGGCCAATTTCATCCCCCTCTGGCGCCGCTGGCCCGCAGACCTGGATACGCCCCTAAGCACCTGGCTGAAGGTGGGCCATGGCCGCCCCTATGGCCTGCTGCTGGAGTCGGTGGAGGGGGGTGACCAGCTGGGGCGCTGGAGCTTTGTGGGCAGTGATCCCCTCTGGGTGCTCACCGCCCGGGGGGCCCAGGCCAGCCTCCAGCACCGCGATGGCCGCAGCGAAACCCTTGGGGGGGATCCCTTTGAGCTGCTGCGCCAACAACTGGCCGCCTACAACACCGTGCCGATCCCTGGCCTGCCGCCGGTGGGTCAGCTATTCGGCTTCTGGGGCTACGAACTGATCCACTGGATCGAAGCCACGGTGCCGGTGCATCCCACCGCCGCGGCCGATCCCCCCGATGGCTGCTGGATGCTCTGCGACAGCCTGCTGGTGTTCGACCAGGTGCGCCGGCAGATCACGGCCGTGGCCTACGCCAACCTGGCCGGCGCCACCGATGCCGAGACCGCCTATGCCGACGCCGAAGCACGGCTCACGGCCCTGGAGGAACGGCTGCACCAACCCCTGCCCAGTTCAGTGGCCCCCCTGCGCTGGCACGACCGCAATGCCAGCGACCTGGCCGTGAGCAGCAACACCAGTCAGCCGGCCTTTGAAGCGGCCGTGCGCCAGGCCCGGGGCCACATCGGCGCTGGAGATGTGTTCCAGCTGGTGTTGAGCCAACGCCTGGAGGCCCAGGTTCAACGGGATCCCTTTGAGCTCTACCGCAGCCTGCGCATGGTGAACCCCTCCCCCTACATGGGCTTCTTCAGCTTCAACGGCTGGTATCTGATCGGCTCCAGCCCTGAAGTGATGGTGAAGGCTGATCCCCAGGCCGATGGCCGGGTGAAGGCCTCGGTGCGGCCAATTGCCGGCACCCGGCGGCGGGGGGAAAACGAGGCCGAAGACCAGGCCCTGGAACTGGAATTACTGGCAGACCCCAAGGAACGGGCCGAACACGTGATGCTGGTGGACCTGGGCCGCAACGACCTGGGGCGGGTCTGCCGGCCCGGCAGTGTGAAGGTGCAGGAGTTGATGGTGATCGAGCGCTATTCCCACGTGATGCACATCGTTTCCCAGGTGGAAGGGGTGCTGCAGGAGCAATTCGACGTTTGGGATCTGCTGCGGGCCTCCTTCCCGGCCGGCACGGTGAGTGGCGCCCCCAAGATCCGCGCCATGCAGCTGATCCACGACCTGGAACCAGGGCCCCGGGGCCCCTACTCCGGCGTTTATGGCGCCATGGACCTGGGCGGTGCCCTGAACACCGCCATCACGATTCGCACCATGGTGGTGCTACCGGCGGCGGAGGGGGGCTGGCGGGTGCAGGTGCAGGCGGGGGCTGGCATCGTGGCCGATTCCGAACCAACGGCGGAATATGAAGAAACCCTCAACAAGGCCCGCGGCCTGCTGAAGGCCCTGGCCTGCCTGGATGGGGAACAGCGATGAGGGCTGAGTTGCTCAAGGGCTTTGAAGTCGAGATGTTTACCGGTCGCCCCAACGGCACCGTGGTGGGCTGCTCAACGGCGGCGGCGGCCGCCCTGCCGGGGGTGGTGACCGAACCCGACCAGCGCAACCTCGAATACATCACCCCCCCCGAAGCTGATTACGGCCGCCAGCTCTGCCATCTGCTCAAACCCCGCCAGCAGTTGCGCCAGTGGCTCCACCAGCGGGGCCTCACCCTGCTGCCCGGCAGCACCCTGAGCCTGGGGGACAGCCGTAGTTTCCAACGCTCAGACCCGCAAAACCCTTACCACAGCTTCATTGAGCAGAGCTATGGCACCCGGGTGGTCACCGCCAGTGTGCACATCAACCTCGGGCTGAACTCGCCGGAAGAGATCTTTGCCGCCTGCCGCTTATTGCGCTGTGAGGCGGCGCTGCTGCTAGCCCTCAGCGCCAGCTCCCCCTTCCTTGATGGCCAGGTAAGCGGCGCCCATTCCCAACGCTGGCTGCAGTTTCCGCTCACCCCGGCGCTGGTGCCCCTGTTCCGGGACCACGGCCATTACATCGCCTGGATGGAAGAGCAATTGGCGGCCGGCAGCATGCGCAATGTGCGCCATCTCTGGAGTTCGGTGCGACCCAATGGCAATGACCGACCCCATGACCTGAACCGAGTGGAACTGCGCATCTGCGACCTAGTAACAGATCCGATCCAGCTACTGGCGATCACCGCCTATGCCGAACTGCGCCTGCTGCAACTGCTCGACCATGGGGGCCACGACCCCCTCACGGCCAGCTCGCTGTCGCTGGAACGGCTGGAGGCCCTGGCCGATGCCAACGACCGCGCTGCCGCCCAGGCCAGCCTCGAGGCCCCATTGCACCACTGGGCAAATGGTGAACAGCTATCTGCCCGCCACTGGCTGGAAGCTCAACTGCAACAGCTCAGTAATTGGGCCGGCCCCGGGGAACTCCACGACCGACTGCAACCGCTCGGCCAGCTGCTGGCCGAGGGCAACCAAGCAATGATTTGGCTGGCCCGCCACCGGGCCGGCGAGAGCATTGGTGAGCTGCTTAGCAGTGGCGCCGCCGCCATGGAAGCCCAGGAACTTGATTTGGTATCCAAGCTCTGCGCCGACAGCGCAGGTTCTTTGGGATGATCATGGGCCCCGCCGCTCCAGGTCCCCGCATGCAGCCAACGCTGCCCGGCACCGATGCCCTGATCGGTCGCAGAACCCTGCGGCAATTAAACGAGCGGCTGGAGCTGGTGGAGGACCTCTGGCGCACGGTGTTGCGCAGTGAATGCCCCCCCGACCAGGCGGAACGGCTGCTGAAATTGAAACAGCTCTGCCGGGAGGAGGAAACCTCCCAGGAGATCGTGCGGCTGATCGTGGAGATGGATCTGGCCGAGGCGATCGCCGCCGCCCGGGCTTTTTCCCTTTATTTCCAGCTGGTAAACATCCTCGAGCAGCACATCGAGGAAGACAGCTACCTGGCGAGCATGGCCGACGGGGGCCAGGGGGGAAACGAAGCAGCGGAAGGCCCCTTCACACCCCAGCTGGCCAACCACGACGAACCAGCCACCTTCCAGCGGTTGTTCCGGCGCCTGCGGGCCCTAAACGTGCCGCCGGGCCTGCTGGAACCGCTGCTGCGGGAACTGGATGTGCGGCTGGTGTTCACCGCCCACCCCACCGAAATCGTGCGCCACACCGTGCGCCACAAGCAACGGCGGGTGGCCAACCTGATCCAAAAACTGGAAGGGGGCGACCGCGGTTTCGGACCGATTGAAGATCGCCAGGTGTTGCGTCAACAGCTGGAGGAGGAGATCCGGCTCTGGTGGCGCACCGATGAGTTGCACCAGTTCAAACCATCGGTGCTCGATGAGGTGGATTACGCCCTGCACTACTTCCAGCAGGTGCTCTTCCAGGCGATGCCGCTGCTGCACGAACGCATCCGCAAGGCCCTAGCCCAGACCTACCCGGATGTGACCCCGCCGGAGGATGGCTTCTGCACCTTCGGCTCCTGGGTGGGGGCCGACCGCGATGGCAACCCCTCGGTAACCCCAGACATCACCTGGCGCACCGCCTGTTATCAGCGGCGGCTGATGCTGGAGAGCTACATCAGTTCCGTGGGCCTGCTGCGCGATCAGCTCAGCATCTCGATGCAATGGAGCCAGGTGAGTCCGGCGCTGCTGGAGTCCCTGGAGATGGACCGGCTGCGCTTCCCGGAGATCTACGAACGGCTGGCGGCCCGCTACCGGCTTGAGCCTTACCGGCTCAAGCTTTGCTACACCCTCGAACGGCTGCAGCTCAGCCTGAAGCGCAATGGCCTGCTGGCCGATGCCGGCTGGGAGGCCCCCCTCGATGGCGCCGAATTGGAGGTGAGCCTTGGCGCCCTCGGCGGCCAGCAGGAACTCCACTACCGCTGCCACCAGGATTTCCGCAGTGACCTGGAACTAATCCGCAACAGCCTGCAGGTCACTGGCCTCAGCTGTGAACCACTGGAACGGCTGCTCAGCCAGGTGCAGATCTTTGGCTTCTCCCTGGCCTCCCTAGACATCCGCCAGGAGAGCACCCGCCACAGCGAAGCGCTCACGGAACTAAGCCAATACCTGCAGCTGCCCCTCCCCTACGACCAGATGGATGAGGGCCAACGGGTGGCCTGGTTGCTCCAGGAACTGCAAACCCGCCGACCCCTGATTCCCACGGGCCCCCACTGGAGTGCCGCCACCGCCGAAAGTTTTGCGGTATTCCGCATGTTGGAAAGGCTGCAGCAGGAATTCGGCAACCGCATCTGCCGCACCTATGTGATCTCGATGTGTCACACCCAGTCCGACCTGCTGGAGGTGTTGCTGCTCGCTAAGGAGGCGGGCCTGGTGGATCCGGTGGAGGGCAGCACCCGCCTGCAGGTGATTCCCCTGTTTGAAACGGTGGAAGATCTCAAATGCGCCCCCCAGGTGATGGGTGGCCTGTTTGAGGCCCCCTTCTACCGGCGGCTGCTCGAAAACGAGGAGGTGCCCCTCCAGGAAGTGATGCTGGGCTACTCAGACAGCAACAAGGATTCCGGTTTCCTCTCCAGCAATTGGGAGATCCACCGGGCCCAAATGGCCCTCCAAGCCCTGTGCAGCAGCCATGGCCTCGGCCTGCGCATCTTCCACGGCCGCGGCGGTTCCGTGAGTCGCGGTGGCGGGCCGGCCTACCAGGCGATCCTGGCCCAACCGAGCGGCACCCTCAGCGGTCGCATCAAGATCACTGAACAGGGGGAGGTGCTTGCCTCCAAATACGCCCTGCCGGAACTGGCCCTTTACAACCTGGAAACGGTCACCACCGCCGTGCTCCAAAACAGCCTGCTGGCCTCCGACCTGGATGAAACCAAGAGCTGGAATCAATTGATGGAACGGCTGGCGGGCCGCTCCCGGGTGCACTACCGCGCCCTGGTGCACGACAACCCCGACCTGGTGGATTTCTTCGAGCAGGTCACACCGATCGAAGAAATCAGCAAGCTGCAAATCAGCTCCAGGCCGGCCCGGCGCCGGCGGGGAAGCCGTGATCTCTCGGCCCTGCGGGCGATTCCCTGGGTGTTTGGCTGGACCCAGAGCCGTTTCCTGCTGCCCAGCTGGTTTGGGGTAGGGGCAGCCATTAAGGACGAGTTGGATGAGGAGCCCGAGCGGCTGCAAATGCTGCGCACCCTTTACCAGCGCTGGCCCTTCTTCCGGATGCTGATCTCCAAGGTGGAGATGACCCTGGCCAAGGTGGACCTGGCCCTGGCCCACCACTACGTGCAGGCCCTGGGCAGCCCCGAATCCCGCGAGGCCTTCGAGGGCATCTTTGCGGTGATTGCCGCCGAGTACCAGCTCACCCGGGAGTTGGTGCTGCAGATCACCGGCCACAAACGCCTGCTCGATGGCGACCCCGGCCTGCAGATTTCCGTGGAGCTGCGCAACCGCACCATCGTGCCGCTCGGCTTCCTGCAGGTGGCCCTGCTACGGCGGCTGCGCAACCAAACCCGCCAGCCCCCCATGAATGAAACCCAGGGGGAAGACAATCGCACCTACAGCCGCAGTGAATTGCTGCGCGGTGCCCTGCTCACGATCAATGGCATCGCCGCCGGTCTGCGAAACACCGGATGATGCCCTACTTCCGCAGCCAGCCGCCGCCGCCGCGGCTGCCCCAGGGCTATGGCCTCAGCTGCGAAGACCTGCCGGTAAATGCTGAAGCGGTGAATGCCCTGCTGCAGCGCTGTGGCGCCCCGGCCCGGCCCGATGGGCGGATTGCCCTGGCCCTGGAACGCAGCGCCTGGACCATGCGACTAGAGCGGGAAAATCAACTGGTGGGCTTCCTACGGATCACCAGCGACCAGGCCCTAAATGCCAACCTCTGGGACCTGGCCGTGTTGCCAGAGGAACCCCAGCGGGAAAAGCTCCTAGCCGTGCTGGTGCACGCCGCCCTTTGCCGCCTGCGCAAGGAGCTGCCGGGCTGCAGCATTTCCCTGGCGGCGGTGCCGGAGGCCCTGCCGGTGCTGGAAACCTATGGCTTTATTACCGACCCCAATGGCATTCGCGCCATGGGGTTGAACCTCTAGGCAGATCAGCAAATTGATCCAACCAAGGGCTCGGGTTTGAGGGAACGAGCATGGAGGGACTCGAACCCCCGACTTTCAGAACCGGAATCTGACGCTCTATCCAACTGAGCTACATGCCCTCAGTTGCGTAGCTTAGCTGGGCAGCGGGCCAGCCCCATCCTTCTCCATCGCCTGGAGCTCAACGCCTTCCGCAACTACAGCCACCTGCAGCTGGAGTTGGTCGCCCCACGGCTGCTGGTGCTTGGCAACAACGGCGAGGGCAAATCAAACCTGCTCGAGGCCGTGGAACTGCTGGGCAGCCTGCGCTCCCACCGCTGCAGCAACGACAAAGACATCATCCAGCGGGGCGCGTCCCGCAGCCGGCTGCGGGCCCTGGTGGGCGCCGATCGGGGCGACGAACTAACCCTGGAACTGCGCCAGCAGGGGGGCCGCTGGGCCCAGCGCAATGGCAAAACCCTGGAGCGCCAGGCCGACCTGATCGGGCCCCTGCGCTGTGTGGGCTTCAGCGCCCTCGACCTGGAGCTGGTGCGCGGCGAACCCTCCCTGCGGCGCCATTGGCTCGACCGGGTGGTGCAACAGCTGGAGCCCGTTTACGGCGAACTGCTCAGCCGCCACGGCCGCCTGCTGCGCCAACGCTCCCAGCTGTTGCGCCGGCCGGGACCCGGCCTGGAGGAACTGCTGGATGCCTTTGACCTGCAGCTGGCCCTGGTGGGCACCCGGCTGCATCGCCGCCGCCACAGGGCCCTGCGCCGGCTGGAACCCCTGGCCGCCCCCTGGCAACAACGGCTCAGCGGCGGCCGCGAACACCTGGAACTGCGCTATCTGGCCGGCAGTGTGCTGGCGGAACCAGAAGACGAACAGGGCTGGCAGGAGAGCCTGCTGCTGCAGCTGAAGGAACAACGGCAGCAGGAACGGCAGCTGGGCCACTGCGGCGTTGGCCCCCAGCGCGACGATGTCGCCCTGCTGCTGGGGGGGGAACCGGCCAGGCGCCTGGGCTCTGCGGGCCAACAACGCTGCCTGGTGCTGGCCCTGAAATTGGCGGAACTGGAGCTGGTGCGCCAGGTGAGCGGCATTGCCCCGCTGCTGCTGCTCGACGACGTGCTCGCCGAACTGGATCCCCAGCGCCAGCAACTGCTGCTGGAGGCCATTGGCGAAGGACACCAGTGCCTGGTGAGCGCCACCCACCTGCAGAGCTGCGTGAGCGACTGGCGCCACCGGGCCCAGCTGGTGCAGATCAGAGCTGGCGCGATTGAGCCGGGGGATTAACAAGCCGCTGGGGGGGCTTAGGGCCCGAGAGGCCGAGGAAAGCCAGCACGGTGCCCCCAATGGCCACGGCCACCACCAGAAGGATCAGCAACAGTTCACCCACCGTGAGACCGGAGGAGGGGGCCCGCCGCTGCCGAGCCAAGGCCTGCAGGCATTGAGAAGACAACAAAACCAACAAGTGCCACTGGTGGGGCTAAGGTTAGGAGCTGTTTTGCCCGATTCAATGGCCGAAGCCCTCTGTCTGCACCCTGATCCAGGACGTCCTGAAATTGCTTCCCAGGAGACCATCTCCACGGACATGGTGGGCAAACACTGCATTCTCGAGCTCTACGACTGTGATTCCAGTCGACTCGACGACGAAGCATTTCTCAGGGACGCCATCACCGCAGCAGCCAAGCGAGCTGGCGCCACCCTTCTCAATCTCATCACCCACCGCTTTGAACCCCAAGGGGTTACAGGCTTAGCCCTGCTGGCTGAGTCCCACATCTCGATCCACACCTGGCCGGAATCCGGCTATGCCGCTGTGGATGTATTCACCTGTGGGGATCACACCATGCCGGAGCGGGCCTGTGCTGTGCTGAGCGAGGAACTGGGATCTACCCGGCAAAACCTGCGAAGTTTCCGCCGCCGCACCCCTTCAACCGTGGCGGAGGCCCAGCGGGAACCAATCGGGGTCTAAGTCCTAGGGCTTTGATCGCCGCGAACCTGATCGCCGAGGGACCTGTTGAGCTTTCCACTCACCAGGCCCTCGAGGTCAAGGCTCACGGCCGTAAATCCCTGGTCCAGGAAGACCGCCACCAGCTGCTGGCGGTCTATGGCCTGGAAAAACCCATCAAGGGCTGCAACCGGCAACTCAATCCGGGCGGTTTCCCCCTGGCTGCGCACCCGCAGCTCGGGATAACCCCGCTCCCGCAACCACTGTTCCACTCGGGCCACCCGCCCGAGCCGGGCAGCACTAATTTCTTCCCCATAGGGAAAACGCGAGGCCAGGCAGGGCTGGGCCGGCTTATCCCACCAGGGGAAGCCCAGGGCCCTGGAAAGTTCCCGCACCCCCTGTTTATTGATGCCGCAAAGCACCAGCGGCGATAGCACCCCCAGTTCCTGGGCAGCCCGGATCCCGGGCCGATGCTCCCCCAGGTCATCAAGATTTACCCCGTCCAGCACCTGGGTGGCCCCTGCCGCCAGGGGCACCAGCAAGCTGTGCAATTCCCGTTTGCAGGCATAGCAACGGTCTGCGGGATTGTTGGCATAGGCCGGATCCGCCAGTTCTTCGGTGGCCAGCTCCCGATGGCGCAGCCCCAGCCAGCCGGCCTGCCAACGGGCTTCCGCCAATAGATGCGGTGCCAGCGCTGGGGAAACCCCAGTTACGGCTTCCGCCTGGTCCCCCAGCTGCTCGGCGGCCAGGGCCGCCACCAGGCTGCTATCGACCCCACCGGAATAGGCCACCAGCACCGTCCCATAGCTGCAGATCAAGGCCCGCAACTGGCCCAACTGCTGCAAACGCTCCGCCGTGAGCGTCTCGCCGAGGGGATGCCAGGGGCGGGGATCGGTAACCGGCAGGACCACACAAAACCATGCTTGTAGATAACGCTATCCAGCCTCGATACAATCCGGCAACCACGCTTGGATACCAATCCCCATGACCACCTCCAGCGGTCGTGGCATCGGCATCCGCACCGCCGCCGGCAGCGATGAACGCAGCCACGGCCAACTGCATGTTTACGACGGCGATGGCAAGGGCAAAAGCCAGGCGGCCCTAGGGGTGGTGCTGCGCACCATTGGCCTGGGCATCTGCGAAAAGAAACGCACCCGGGTGTTACTGATTCGGTTTCTCAAGGGTCCTGGCCGCGCCTACGCCGAAGACGCCGCCATCGAAGCCCTGCAGCAGGGGTTCCCCCACCTGATTGATCAGGTGCGCACCGGCCGGGCTGATTTCTTTACCGCCGAAGAGGTAACCCGTTTTGATCGCCAGGAGGCCCAACGGGGTTGGGACATCGCCCGGGGGGCCCTCGCCAGTGCCCTCTATTCAGTGGTGGTGCTCGATGAGTTGAATCCCGTACTCGACCTGGGCCTGCTCGATGAAGCCGAGGTGGTGCGCACCCTGGCCGCTAAACCGCCGGGATTGGAGGTGATTGCCACCGGTCGGGGGGCGCCCAGGGCCCTGGTGAACCTGGCGGATCTGCATTCAGAAATGCGCGCCCACCAACACGCCAGCGCCGCTGACATCGGTGTTGAAGGCATCGAGATCTACACGGGGGAAGGCAAGGGCAAATCCACCAGCGCCCTGGGCAAAGCCCTGCAGGCGATCGGCAAGGGCATCAGCCAAGACAAGAGCCACCGGGTCTTGATCCTGCAGTGGCTAAAGGGGGGGAGCGGCTACACGGAAGACAGCGCCATCGCCGCCCTGCGCGAGAGCTATCCCCACCTGGTGGATCACCTGCGTTCCGGTCGCGACGCGATCGTTTGGCGGGGTCAGCAACAACCGATCGACTATGTGGAAGCGGAACGGGCCTGGGAAATCGCCCGGGCGGCCATCGACAGCGGCCTCTACAAAACCGTGATCCTCGATGAGCTCAATCCCACCGTGGACCTCGAACTGCTGCCGGTGGAACCAATCGTGCAAACCCTGCTGCGCAAACCCCGCGAAACGGAAGTGATCATCACCGGCCGCTGCAAAAATCCCCCCGCCTATTTCGACCTGGCCAGCGTCCACTCCGAAATGGTCTGCCACAAGCACTACGCCGAACGGGGTGTGGACCTCAAGCGCGGCGTGGATTACTGAGCGTTCTGGACTACTGAGTCCAGAGGCGAGACTCAATCCACGGTGATGCGCACGGGGGTGCCGAGCTTCACCAGATCAAACACCTTCACGGCATCGGCATTGAACATGCGAATGCAGCCCTTGCTCACCGCTTCCCGGCGCTGCACCCATTCGGGCCAAGCGGTGCCATGGATGCCGTAGGCATTGTCATCGGAACCCTTGAAGGACATCCAACGGTTGCCCACCGGATTGCAGGGGCCCGGGGGTAGCAGGGCGTTCTTGCTGTGGCTGAAGTAGGTGGGGTCTTTGATCTTCTCGAGAATGCTGTAGAAGCCGGTGGGGGTGGGGGATTCCGGGGCACCGATCGCCACAGGGAACTTGCCAAGCACCTTGGCGGCATCAGGCTGGGCCTTGAGCACCACGCCGGAGGAAGCAATCTCAGCGGGGAACTTAGCTGGATCGAGATCCAACACATAGAGATATCGATCCTTGAGGTTCACCAGAATCTGGCGTTCGGCCAGGGCTGGCACTGCGGCCGACAACAGCAGCAGGGCGGCAGCCAGGGGTAAACGCAAACAACGGATACTGACCACAGGTCCGAGGAAATAAATGTTTAGCCATCCTGCCTGCCTGGGGCCCCAAGCCCGGGAAGCCTGTATGACAGTTGAAACCCTTCCCCAACAATTAGCCAGAAGCAAAGCGAGCGCCGCTAAGCACTAGGCCGCCGCTAAGCAGCAGGCCAGCTCTACACATTGGCACTGGCGGAATGGCTGAAGAAGCGCCGGTAATCGGGGTCCTTCTCCAACAGATCAAGGAAGCGATCCCGATCCAGCCGTAACAGCAGGCCGTCGCCCCGGGCCCGCACGGTCACCGAGCGAGGACGGTCCTCCAGCAGGCCGGAATCACCGAAGAAATCCCCCTCCTCCAGCACCCCCTGCTTAACCGGCAAGCCCCCCCAGAGGTCCGCCTGCAGCATCTCCAGGGTGCCGGCCACGATCACATAGAAGCTGTCGGGGGCATCCCCCTCCCGAAACACCTCCTCCCCCGGCCGCACCCGATCACTTACAAACTCTGCGGCCAGCCAGCTCAACACCGCCGGCTCCACATCGTGGAACAGGGGGATGGTGGCCAAGCGCTCCGGGGTGATCCGCACCCGCTGGCCGGCGCTGATATCAAAACCACTCATCTGCCGATGCCAGAAGGAGGCATAGAGCCCCCCCGCCGCCAACAGCTCGCTGGGGCTGCCCAGTTCCAGCACCCGGCCGTCGGCGATCACGGCCACCTGATCCATGCTGGCGGCGGCCCGCAGCCGATGCAGCACAGAAACCACGGTGCGGCCCTGGCCGAGGCGACTGAGGGTGGCGTTGATCGCCGCTTCCGTAGCCGGATCGAGGGCGCTGGTTGCCTCATCCAGCAGCAGCAGCTGGGGATCCCGCAACATCGCCCGGGCCAGGGCAATGCGCTGGCGTTGCCCCCCCGAGAGGCGGCCGCCGCCGCTGCCCACCTGGGTTTGCAGGCCCTCGGCCAAACCGGCCAGCAGGCCATCTAGCTCAGCGGCGCTGGCCGCCGCCGCCACCTCGGCATCGGTGGCGTCTAGGCGGCCCAGGCGGATATTTTCGGCGATGCTGAGATCGAATAACACCGATTCCTGGGGCACCAGGGCCACCTGCTTCAGCCATTGGTCCCGGTCGTAGCCCGCCAGGGGCTTGCCATCCAGCAGCAGTTCCCCCTGTTGGGGCGCCAGCTGCCGCAATAACAAGCGCAGCACCGTGCTCTTGCCGCCGCCACTGGGGCCCACCAGGGCCAGGGACTGACCGGCGGCGATGCGCAGGTTCAGCTCCGAGAGGCCGCCGCCTTCGGCATAGCGGTACTGCACCTGGCGCAACTCCAGGGCCTCCGCCAGCACAGGTGGGGCCGGCAGGGCTGGCGCTGCGGGCCGACGCTGCGGGCCCCTGGCCGAGGGAAGCTGGCGTTCCAGCAAATCGAGGGCGGTGCTAGCCGCCTGCAGCGGCAACATCAACGGCCCCAGTTGCCACATGCCGCTCACCAGGGCCGTGGCGATCCCCAGGCCAGATACCAACTTGCCCACGCTCAGTTGCCCCTGCAACACCAGCCAGGTGCCGAGCGCAAACACACTCACCAGGGTGAGCAGGGCCGAAGCGGTGAGGGCGGCGTTCTGCAGACCAGAGACCAAACCCACCCGGCGGCCGCAGCGCATCAACTCCAAATTGCGACGGCCGAATTCCGCCCGGCTGGCCCCGCGCAGGCCAAACAGATCCAACAGCTCGCGGCTGCGCAGCCGTTCAGCGGCAAAGGCCAGCAGGCTGCCGGCAATGGCCACCCGCGCCTCCTCGCGACGGGCCATTGCCGGGGTGAAGGCCACCTGGCTCACCAGCAGCAGCGGCGTTAACACCACCGCCACCAGGGCGAGGCGCCAGTCGGTGTAAACCATCAACAGCACCCCCAGCAGCAACTGGGCGATGGTCCAGATGTAGAGGGGCAGTTGCACCACCACCGCCGATTCCAGGGTGGGGATCTGCTGGGCCAGCAGGGCCTGTTCTTCCCCCTCCTCTTCGCCACTGGCTGGGTTTTGCCGTTCCAGCAGAGAACGAAACAAGCGTTGGCGAAACTCGGTGCCCAGCTCCCCGCCTAACTGGGCAAACAACCGCACCTGCAGGCCGTTGCAAACCACCGCCAACAGCAGCCAGAGGCAGGGGAGCACCAGCAGCGGCAGGGCGCGAGCGGGCTGCCCCGGGGTGATCGCCTGGTCGATCACCACCTGCAGCAGCACCGGGATACCGATCATCAAGATCGGATCGGGCAAAACACACAGCAGCGCTAGCCCTGCCAGGAGCCGCTGACGGCCGAAATAGGGCCAGAGGCGCAGGGGCAGGGCCAGGGTGGCCATGGGCTAGTAGCGCTGAACGGAGGGATCGATCTCCTTGCTCCAGGCATCGATGCCCCCGGCCACGTTGATGCCCTCGATGCCCTCGCGCTTCAGGGCGATCAGGGCCTTGGCGGAACGCCCGCCAAGCTTGCAATGCACATAGAGGCGTTTGCCCGCAGCCAGCTGGCGCAGCCGCTCGATCGCCGTGCCGTTTTCGATCTGATCAAGGGGCAGCAACACGGCCCCCTTAATCACGGCGATATCCGCTTCGGGCGGATTGCGCACGTCTAGCAGCAGCAGATCACTGGCGCCGCTATCGAGCAGGGCCTTGAGTTCAAGCACCGAAATACTTTCCACGGCTCCGGCCTCCTCCTGGCCCGGGGCGCTACCACCAACCCCACAGAACTGCTGATAATCGATCAATCGCTCAATCACCGGCCGCTCGGGACTGGGCCGTAATTTCAACTCCCGGAAGCTCATCTTCAGGGCATCAAACAACAACAGGCGGCCACTCAAGCTGGTGCCGATGCCGGTGATCAGCTTGATCGTTTCGGTGGCTTGGATCAGGCCGATGATGCCGGGAAGCACCCCCACCACACCGCCTTCGGCGCAGGAGGGCACCAGACCCGGCGGCGGCGGTTCGGGATAGAGATCGCGATAGTTCGGACCATCCAAATAGTTGAACACCGTGGCCTGACCTTCAAAACGGAAGATCGAGCCATACACATTGGGCTTGCCCAGCAGCACGCAGGCGTCGTTCACCAGGTAGCGGGTGGGGAAGTTATCGGTGCCATCGCAAACGATGTCGTAGGGCTCGATGATCGCCAGGGCGTTTTCACTGGTGAGCGCCGTTTCGTAGAGATCCACCTGGCAGTGGGGGTTGATCTCATGGATGCGGTGCTTGGCCGATTCAATCTTCGGTTTGCCCACCCAGCTGGTGCCATGGATCACCTGGCGCTGCAGGTTGCTGTGGTCCACCACATCGAAATCAACGATGCCGATCCGACCCACTCCGGAGGCGGCCAAATAAAGGAGCAGCGGGGAACCCAGGCCACCGGTACCCACGCAGAGCACCGAGGCGGCCTTGAGCCGTTTTTGCCCCTGCATGCCCACCTCGGGCAGGATCAGGTGGCGGGAAAAGCGGGCAATTTCGTCGGGGCTGAGCTGAACGCCGCTGGTATCGGGGGGGAGCATGTACGGCCGAGAGGTGCGGAAGGCACCGCAGATTTTTTCTATCCTCCCAAATCCAGGGCCCGGGGCCTTAATCCCCCTGGCGTGGGCTCCAGCCACCAGGCCCGCCATTGCTCTGCTTCCAAAGCCCAGATCAACATCAGCTGCCCCTCCCAGGCCCATTCACAGTCGGTGGCCGATGGCTGCGGCTCCCCCTGGGGATGGCTGTGGGCGGCCCCGAGCAGCAACCAGCCTTTGGCGCGAGCCCATTTCTGGGCCGCCACCAGTTCAGCCGGATCCACGGCAAAGCGATTCAGGCGTTCCTGGCGGGGCTGCCAGCGGTTCAAGCAAGGCCACACCCAATGCAGCTCCCAGCCCTGTCCCTGGCGGGATCCCAGCAGCAGGGCGCAGCCCTCCTCCGGCAATGCCAGCCGCAGGTCCTGCTCCAGAACCATCAGCCAATGCGGATCGAGCGTCAGCAGAGCTGGTAAAAAGCTGAAGGACTCGATACGTTGGGCCCAAATCTTTCCTTCCCAGGGTCCATGACCGAGACGACCGAAGTCAAAACGGAAGTCCATGAGGTGGGCAGCGAAGCGACCGAGTCCCCAGCGAACCCCTTGGGGGACCTCAAGGATGCCGCCTCCGATTTCAAGGAGCGCTACAGCGAAGTGATCGGCAAGGTGAACAGCTCCCTGGAAGGGGTGGACTGGAACCAGGTGGGACGCATCGGCAAGTCGGCGGGCATCTTGGTGGCCGTGATCGTGGCCCAGGTGCTGATCAAGGGGGTGCTCGACACCATCAATCTCTTGCCAGTGGTGCCCGGCCTGCTGGAACTGCTGGGCGTGGTGGTGGTGGGCAACTGGAGCTGGAACAACCTCAGCACCAGCAGCAAACGCGATCAATTGATCCAGCAGGTGAACAAGCTCCGCCAGGAATACCTGGGCTGATTAGTCGAGGGCCAGCAGCGCCTCTATCAGCGCAGTGCACTGCTGGCGATAGCCACCAGCAAACAGGTTGGCGTGGTTGAGCAAGTGAAAGAGGTTGTAAATATCCCGCCGCTGCCGGTGCCCTACCGATAGCGGCCATTCGCTGTTGTAGGCATCAAAAAATGTTGGGGGAAAGCCCCCAAACAGCTGGGCCATGGCCAGGTCCACCTCCCGGTCGCTAAACGACACCGCCGGATCAAACAGGCTGCCGCGACCATCGGCCAGCACCCCGGCATTGCCAGCCCAGAGGTCGCCATGCACCAGCACCGGCTCGGCCCCATGGCCATTCAGCCAGGTAGGTAGCCGCTGGAGCAGGGCCCCACTGCCAGACCAATGCAGGCCCCGTTGGGCCGCCAGGGCGAATTGGGGGGCGAGGCGCCGTTCCGCAAAGAACTGACCCCAGTTCTCACTCCAGCCGCCCAGCTGGGGGCCAGCGCCGATGAAGCGGTCCCCCCGCCAGCCAAAGGCCTCGCCGCTGCCACGGCGGTGCATCTGGGCCAAGCCGCCCCCCAGGGCCGCCCAGCCGGCACTGCCGCCCCCGCTTAGATCAAGCCACTCGAGCAGCAATTCCGCCTGGGTACCGCCTGCCACCAGGCCACAGCCATGCACCCTCGGCAGCACCAACTCCCCAGCCACCAGCGCCAAGGCCGCCAGCCCCTCGGCCTCCGCCTCCAAGCGCGGCAGCTGGGTAGCGGGTAGAAGCTTGCGAAACAAGCGCCCCTGGGGGGCTTGGCCTTCGGGTGCTTGGCCTTGGCCCATCCGCGTCTTGCCCCTGCAATTGCCAGCATGGCCAGCCTGGGCAAGCCACTGGGTGCAAACAACATTGGAATCCAGTTCCGAAAGCTGGGATGTGGCGGTGCTGGGGGCAGGCATCGCCGGCCTAACCGCCGCAGCGCTGCTGGCCCAGGCGGGCCAACGGGTGCTGCTGCTGGAGGCGCACCACCAGAGCGGTGGCTGTGCCGGCACCTTTCGGCGTGGTCCTTACACCTTTGATGTGGGTGCCACCCAGGTGGCGGGCTGGGAGGCCGGCGGCATTCACCGGCGCTTGTTTGAGAAGTTGCAGGTACCCCTGCCAGCCGCCGTCCCCCTGGACCCCGGCTGCGTGGTGGACCTCAATGACGGCCAGGCGCCAATCCAGCTCTGGCGCGATCCCGGCCGCTGGCGGCAGGAAAGGCAAAAACAATTTCCGGGCAGTGAACGCTTCTGGCGGCTCTGCGCTGCTTTGCACCAAGCCAACTGGGCCTTTGCCGCCCGCCAGCCGGTGCTGCCCCCCCGCAGCCCCTGGGACCTGGGCCAACTGTTGGCGGCCCTCGGACCCAGCACCCTGGCCAGTGGCCTTTTCAGTGGCGCCAGCATCAGCGACCTGCTCTGGCTCTGTGGCTGCCATGGGGACCAACGGCTGCGGCAGTTTTTAGATCTGCAGCTGCGCCTCTACTCCCAGGAACCAGCCCAACGCACCGCCGCCCTCTATGGGGCCACGGTGCTGGCCATGGCCCAGGAACCGCTGGGGCTCTGGCACCTGCAGGGGTCCATGCAAGCCCTAAGCACTGCCCTGGAAACCGCCCTGGCCCATTGGGGCGGGCGCTTGCTGCTGCGCCATCGGGTTGAAAGCTTGCGGCTGGCCCCAAACGGTTGGCGGCTAAGCGGCAGCGGCCCAGGCCAGCGGCGTTTTGAACTGGGGGCCCGCCAAGTGGTTTGCAGCCTGGCGCCCCAGGCCCTGCCGCAGTTGTTGGCGGAGCAAATGCCCCCGGCCTATGGCCAACGGATCGCCAGCTTTGGTGACCCCTCCGGGGCCCTGGTGCTCTATGGGGCGGTGGCCCGCCAGAGCCTGCCCCCTGGCTGTGCCAGCCACCTGCAATTGGCCTGGGAGCAGCCGGGCTCCCTATTTGTGTCCATAAGCCAGGAGGGCGATGGCCGAGCCCCCGAGGGGCAGGCCACCGTGATCGCCAGTGTCTTCAGCCCGGCCCGGCCCTGGTTTGAGCTGGGGGAAGAGGCCTACGCCGCCCGCAAACGGGAAGTGCAGGCGGGGATCGAAGCCGGCCTGCAGCAGTTACTGGGGATCACTGCGGACGCTTGGCTCCAGCGGGAACTGGCCACCCCCAGGGCATTTGCCCATTGGACCGGCCGCCCCTTTGGTTTTGTGGGGGGCCTAGGCCAGCACCCCAGCCGCTTTGGCCCCTTTGGCCTGGCCAGCCGCAGCCCCCTGGCCGGCCTATGGCTCTGCGGCGACGCGATCTATCCGGGGGAGGGCACGGCGGGGGTGAGCCTCTCTGCGGAGATGGTATGCCGTCAATTGCTGCAATCCCTGGGCTAAATCAAGGAAATTCCGTCAGAGAAATTCCGGTCGTTCTTGGGCACAGGCGCTGAGCGAGGCCTGCAAACCAGCCCAATCGCTGGCCTCCACCAGGCGCCGCAACCCCTGCAGCTGGCCTTCGTATTGGTTAAGGGCCGCCAACAGTTCCTCTCGGTTGCAACGGGCCATCAGCGTGCCCAGCTCCGGATTACCGCCCCCCACCCGGGTGGTGTCGGCAAAGCCACTGGAGGCCAACTGGCGCAGCAGCGCCGGCAGCTGGCTGTTTTCAGAGCTGTCCCCAGTAGGCCCCCCCACAGGCCCCCCAGCAGTGGCGGCGGCCTGCAGCAGGGCGGCCCCCAGCAGCACCGGCAGGTGGGAAATCATCGCCACGGCCCGGTCATGGTCTGCCGCTGCGCAACAGCACCAGCGGGCCCCCACGGCCCCCGCCAGGGCCTCCACCAGGGCAAGGGCGCCGGGGTCGGTGCGGGCGCTGGGGGTGGCCACCCAGGGGCGGCCCTCAAACAAGTGGCGTTCACCGGCCTCCACCCCGGCCTGGGCGGTGCCCGCCATCGGATGGCCGGCCACAAATCGCCCCGCCAGCAGCGGCTCCCACCGGGCCAGCAGCGGCGCCTTCACCGAACCCACATCCGTAACCACCGCCGCCGGGGGTAGGGCCGCCACCAGGGCTGGATCCGGATCCAACAAACGATCCAGCGGCAGGGCCAGCACCACCAGGCCGCAGCCCCCAAGCACCTGGGGATCGGTGCTAACCGCATCGGCCAGGCCCCGCTCCTGGGCCCGCTCCGCCGTGGCGGCTCGATGCACCAGCGCCTGGACCCGCAGGCCCTGGGCCCGCAGGTCTAGGCCGAGGGAGCCTCCGATCAAGCCAAGGCCCACCACTCCGATCGGTGCGCCCCCTAGGAGCTGCTGAAGCTTGATTGCTGCTGTCATCTTCGGCACGGCGCCAGGGGCCCAGCTTCCTACGATCGCCGAATCCATCTGGGCTGGCTGCTCAAAGTTCGGGATGCTCGAAGCCCAGGCCCACCAAAGGCTCAAGCAACTCCTGACTGTGAGTGATGGATCCCGCTGGCCCCATCACCTCACCCTCACCCGCTTGGTGGCCCGCAGCCTGCGGCGGGGGGACCACAGCCTGTTTCCGATCAGTGCCGACTGCGACAGCAGCTGGCTGCTGGGTTTACTGCTGCCGGTGATGCTCACCGAACGGCCCGTGGCCCTGGTGGCCAGCCAGGAATTGCAGCGGCGGCTGCTGAAGCGGGAGCTGCCACGGCTGGCCTCCGTGGGCCTAACGCGACCCCTGTGGCAGGGCAGCGACCCGCCAGGGGAAGCGGGGCTCTGGCTGCTGGATCCAGGCCAACTGGTGCAGGTTTGGCGCCAGGGGCAGCTGGGGGAGCACCAACTGGTGTGCGCCGAAGCGGAACAACTGGAATCGCTGCTGCGTCAGGCCCAGGCAATCGTGATCACCCCCCAGCACTGGGATCAGTTGGCGCGGGCGCGACCCCCGCTGGCCCCAGCACTGCTGACCCTGCACGAGCGCCTCAGCCGCCGGCTGCTGAATAGGCCCCTGGGCCGCAGCCCCCGACTGGCGATTGCCCCGGAGGACGAAGCCCCCCTGCGGCTGCTGCTTCAGGACCAGGGCCCCTTACCCCAACCCTGGCAACGCTGGCTGGAAAGTGGCGGCAGTGGCTGGAGCAGCTGGGCGGTGACCGATCCACAGCTATTGCAGTGGAGCTGGGAACGGCAACCGCTGCGGCCCCTGCAAAGCCTTGATGGGCTGCTGAGCCAACGGGGGGCCGTGCTGGTGGGGGCCTGGATGCCCGAGGGGCAACGGCTCCACGACCTGGGCCTGCGCCAACCGGTGCTGGTGCCGCTCCATGACCCCCAGTGCCAGGAACCGCTACCCCTCTATGTGCCCAGCCTGCAGCCCCTGCCCAACAGCCCCCGCTATGGGCAACACCTGCTGCAGGAATGCCGACGGCTGATTTTGGGACAGGCGGGGCTATCGGTGCTGCTGGTGGATGACGATCCCTTGCGCCAATGGCTCACCAGTGCCCTGGCGGCGGAATTCGGCCGCCGGGTCGACCACGAACAAACCGCCCCCGAAAGCAATGGCGTGATCTGCTGTCGCTGGAGCTGGTGGCTGGAGCACCAGGCACAGTTACCCCTGCCCTGCCAGCTACTGCTCGGCCCCCTGCCGATTGCCAGCCTCGAGGATCCACTCACGGCGGCGCGGGTGGAAGCCCTGCGCCGCAGCGGCCGGGATTGGTTCCGGGAACTGCTGTTACCCGAAGCCCTGGAACGGCTCCAGCAGGCCGTGGCCGGACTGCGGGGCCAGGGCAGCCGCGTGGCGGTGCTGGATGGGCGGCTGCGGGGCCGCAGCTGGGGCCAACGGGTGCTGGAAGCCCTGGAACCCTGGGAACCCCTAGATCGTTTGTTGCCTGATTAGCCCCCAGAAGCAACGGCCACTGCAACACTGCTGATCTGCCGATTGCTCTCCATGGGTGAAGCCCGTCGCCGTTCCGCCCAGGGGCTGCCCCCGCGCGAGCCGAAATCAACCACCCCCAAGGACACCTCCCCCCGGCTGGTGGAGTGGCTTCCCTTCAGCCAAAACCAGGCGCGCCAGTTCGTGAGCGTCAGCACCCGAGGCGCCTGGATAGGCATCGGCGCCCTGGTGCTGTTCTGGGTAACGGTGCGTTTCATCGGCCCCGCCGCTGGCTGGTGGACCCTGGCGGACGGCTAAATAGCCACCTGAACCGTGCCGATTCACTGACCCAGGCCGCGCCCTAGGTATTTCAACCTGCGAAATCTAAAAAAAATCCTTAGAATGGCGCGAATTGCCGCCGCCGCGTGTTTTTACGACTAGGTGCCCAATACCAGGATCTGGTCAAGGACCTGGTGCTAAGTCTCCAGGCCCTGGCGGAGAGCCTGCAGAAGGAGGGGGTCCATGCCTCTTGCTACAGCTGCGGCGACGGCAGCTGCAGCGACGGCAGCCAAGGGGCCTCCTTCGTGGCAGACCTACTCGATGGCCACGCCGTGCGTTTTTTGGTGTCTGACTACGGCATCAACTGGGTGGAGATGCGCCACGGGGTTGAACTGGTGAAGCTTGAAGGCTCGGAAGCGATCCAGGAACTGGACCGCCTCGGCAAGCACCTGCGCGCCATCCAAAAGCAACGGCGGAGCGAGGGGAGCCCCCAGCCCCCCAAAAACAGCAACCGTCAGGGCCGCCCCCCTGGGCACCGGGACGAAATCAACTCGCCTCCGCCAACGGCGTAACCGCCTCATCCAGGGCCACCGCCGTCTCCCGTTCAGGCCCCTCCTTGCGCTTGGCCGCAGCCACGGCCAGGGGCTTCATTGAATTGGCGGTGACATCGGCCCCTTCGGCGAGCTTCTGACGGGTCTTGACCTCGATCACCTCCTTGGCCTCGGGGTTCTGCTCGAGCCAGGTGATCGTGTTGTCACGGCCTTGGCCGACGTTGTCACCGTCGTAGCTGTACCAGGCCCCCTTACGCACCACTACGCCGGTTTCTTCCGCCATATCAAGCAGACAACCCAGGGTGCTGATGCCGCGGCCAAACAGGATGTCGAACTCGGCGATGCGGAAGGGCGGCGCCACCTTGTTTTTAGCCACCTTCACCTTGGCGCGGATGCCGTATTCCTCGGTGCCGCGCTTCAGGGTTTGAATCCGACGGATATCCAGGCGCACGGAGGCATAGAACTTCAGGGCATTGCCGCCGGTGGTGGTTTCCGGATTGCCGTAGGTAACGCCGATCTTCTGGCGCAGCTGGTTCAGGAAGATCACCGTGCAACCTGACTTGCCGATATTGCCGGTGATTTTGCGCATCGCCTGGCTCATCAGCCGCGCCTGGCTGCCCACGGCCAAATCACCCATCTCCCCTTCAATTTCCGCCCGGGGGGTCAGGGCCGCCACGGAGTCCACCACAACGATGTCCACCGCCGCGGAACGCACCAGCTGATCAACGATTTCAAGGGCCATCTCGCCGGTGTCCGGCTGGGAGACCAACAGGTTCGAGATGTCCACCCCTAGGGCGGCGGCATAGAGGGGATCCAGGGCGTGCTCAGCATCCACAAAGGCTGCCACTCCCCCCCGTTTCTGCACCTCAGCGATGGCATGCAGGGTGAGGGTGGTTTTGCCGGAGCTCTCCGGCCCATAGACCTCCACCACCCGGCCCTTGGGGTAACCGCCCCCGAGGGCGAGGTCGAGGGTGAGCGCCCCGGTGGAGATGGTTTCCACCCGCATCCGGGAGGCATCCCCCAGGCGCATGATCGAACCCTTGCCAAAGTTGCGCTCGATCTGGTTGAGCACCAGACCGAGGGCTTTCTCCCGCTCAGCAGCGGCGGAAGCGGCGGCGGCGGCGGCCGCTTGCACGGATTTGGAATCGGCAGTCATGTCTGCTAAACAGCGAAGGAACGGGTCGCGTAACGCTGCCCCGGACAAGTCCGGCCATCGTGCGACCACTGGTGATGAAGTGCCACCCCCAGCGCCCGGTGTAACGGCCGGCGGGGATCACTCCGATAGTTCAAATGTATTGTAACGCCTCAGGGCCAGTTGGCCAAGGGGGTGGCCAGTAGCTCAGGTGTGAGCAAGTTGAGGCCGGCGGGCAGTTGCTCGCTGTCCTCCGGCAACAGGTAGCCCCAGCTGGCCAGCAGACAGTGCACCGCCTCCAGCCCCGGCGTCGCCCGCACCGCCTCAAGGGTGAGCCGCCGGTCCTCCAGAAACAGCCAGCGCTGCCCCGCCCCCAACTCCCTTAGCTCCGCCAGCAAGCGCAGCAGCACCGCAGGTTTAGGCCCCTCCTCGCGGCCATGGATCGCCTGGGGGGTCAGGCCATGGGCGCTGAGTAATTCCGCCGTAAAGGCGGCGCTTTTGGTGGTAAGCACCCGCCAGGGTTCCCCCTCCAGCTGGCACTGGCGCAGGCGCCTCAACATCCAGGGATAGAGCTGGTGACGATCCAGCCAGCCCTGGCGGTCCTCCACAAGGGCCTGGTGCCGCACCTGGTCCAACAGCTGGATCAACCCCTGGGCCTGCCAGCCCAACCCCGCCAGGGCAGCCGCCAGGGCCTTGGGGTAGTCGGCCATGAAGGCCCCAGGGGCAGGGCCCTGCCCACCAATTGAGGCCGCCAGCACCGGCATCTCCCAACCAGACAAAACCCGGGGCCGCAGCAAACGAAAAGCCCCAGGCACCAGCTCCGGCAGGGCCCCCAAGGAGGAGTCGAGCTGCAGGGCGCATTGGCGGGCAGCCCACCAGTACTCGGCCATGCCATCCACGACAACGCCGTCGAAATCCGTGACCAGCACAGGGGAAATTAAAAAACTGGGTCGCTAGGATTCGAACCTAGGAATGGCTGGACCAAAACCAGCTGCCTTACCGCTTGGCGACGACCCATCGGGATGGGAAGCAACGCCCGAAGGCGTCCCGAGCACTTATCTAGCCATAGCGACGGGGCTCCAGTCAAACTCCTGGCCAGAATCAACTCCTGCTGTGATGGCGCAACAGCCGCTCTAGGGCCCTCTGCACCTGGGTCAAGCTGTCGGCCTTGATCACATGGATGGGCACCCCCTGCTCCCGCGCCTGGCGGCGCAGCTCCGGTTGGCGACCCAACTGATGGCGCCCAGCTAAAACCGCATCGGCCTGGTCCAAAGCTTCGGCCAATTGCACAGCCCCCTGCTGGCCCCGGGCCGCCTGCAGCAGCAACCGGTGGGCGATGCCGCAGCAGTAGATGCGCAAGGGACCACCCCCTGGGGAACGCTGGGCCCGCGCCCCTAGGGGTAACGGGGGTAAGGGCACCGGCACGAGCTGGGGCCTAGGGCGCAGCGGCCGCGATAGAGACGGCGCCTCCACCCGCAGGATGCCGTCGGCCCCCACCTCGCGGATTTCCGGCTGGGCCTGCTCCCCCCGCAACAGTCGGTCGACGGTGGCCGCCACATCGCCATGCACCAACCAACGGCTGCGGCTGTGCATCTCCACCGCCAGGGGGAAGGTGGGCGCCGCCGCCCGTTCCAGCACCGCCTTCTGGCTACCCCGGCGCCGGGCCTCCTCATCGCCGAGGGTCACCGACTGGATGCCGCCCACCAGGTCGCTGAGGGTGGGATTGCGCAGCAGGTTGGCGAGGGCATTGCCGTGGGCGGTGGCCACCAGCTGCACCCCCCGTTCGGCGATGGTGCGGGCCGCCCGGGCCTCCTGCTCCGTGCCGATTTCATCGATAACGATGACCTCAGGCATGTGGTTTTCCACGGCCTCGATCATCACCTGGTGCTGGAGATCGGGCCGGGCCACCTGCAGGCGCCGGGCCCGGCCGATGGCCGGATGGGGAATGTCGCCATCACCGGCGATTTCATTGCTGGTGTCGATCACCACCACCCGCCGGCCCAGGTCATCGGCCAACACCCGGGCGATCTCGCGCAGGGCCGTGGTCTTGCCCACCCCAGGGCGCCCCAGCAGCAGCAACGATTCACCGGAATCCAGCAGGTCGCGCACCATCGCCACGGTGCCAAACACAGCCCGGCCCACCCGACAGGTGAGGCCGATCACCTCCCCCGACCGGTTTCGCAGGGCACTGATGCGATGCAGCGTGCGTTCGATCCCGGCCCGGTTGTCGCCGCCGAAGCAACCGAGCTGCTCGATCACCCCCCGCAGGTCTGCCCGATCAATTGGCTGGCTGCCGAGGTCCATGGCCCGATCGGGATAGCGGGCCTCCGGCAGCCGACCGAGATCGAGCACCACCTCCAGCAGCCCCTGGCGCTGGGCCGGGGCGGCCAGGGCCTGTTGCACCACCGCCGGAAGCACCGCCAGCAGGCGGTCTAGGTCGTCTGTGATCCGTTGTTCACTGATCGTGATCGGGGCGGGCTCGGAATTTGCCAGCACTGGGGGCCCCGGGTTTCTGGGTTCAAGTAATTGTTAGCCAGCCAGGGCCCAGAGCTGCCGCAGGTCCGCCAGGGCCAGGGGCCAGAGGTCTGGGCAGGCCAACAGCCCTTGGCCCCGCTGCTCCGCCGCCACCAGGTAGGGCTGCAGCAGGGAGCGGGCACTGCCGCCATAGGCCAGCCCGGCAATGCCCCCTGCCACCGGGGCTGCGGCCAAGCCCGCCGCCGCCACCCGCCTGCGGCTGTCGCCATTGGTGCCCCCCGCCAACTGCACCAGGCCCGGGGGCAGCTCCGGCCGCCACTGGCGCAGCAGGGCCACGGCGGCCTGGGCGCTGCCCGCCCCCAGATCGCCACTCATCGGGCGACCATCCAGCTGCCAAAGCAGCGGCCAGCCGCTGTTGCGCAACAGGCCATGCAGCTGCCAGAGATAGGCCGGCAAGCTCGGCAAAGGGCCCCCAGCCGCTCCAGCCCCTTCGCCACAGCTCACCGAGAGCAGTTGCAGCGGTAAATCGAGGGCCTGGAGCTGCCCCAGGCGCCGGGCAAAGGCCGCCCCCCGCCCCCGGCTGGTGTGCAGCTCGAGCGCATCGGGGCCCAGGCTGCGCAGCAGGGGCGCCAGCTGCTCCGCCGCCAGCACTTGCTGCTGCTCCTCGATTAGCCCCAGGGGGCAGGCCCCCAGGCAACGGCCGCAGCCATAGCAGCGCTCGGCATGGACCCCGCCACTGGCAGCAATCGCCCGGGCCGGACAGACCCGGGCGCAGGGGCGCGGACAAGCTGCTGGGCAGCGATCCGGATCAAAAAACGCCTTGCGGAAGTGGGGATCCTCCCCATCACTGAGGCTGAGCATCAACCAGGGGGCGCGGGGCAAACCCTGGGCCAGGGCCCAGTTGATGCCCCTGCGCACCGCTGCCACCACCGCCGCATCGGCGGCCACATCAAGGCAATGGGCCCCCGCCAAGCTGGCGAGGGCCGCCAGATCCTCGAGGGCCACTAGATCGTGGTTACTGGCCCCGCCAATCCATTTGATCCACTGCCCGCTGGCCAGGGCCTCGGCCGGGTCCAGCCAGGGCCCTGGCTCAACCAGCGGGTACGGCGGCAAGGGGGGTCCAGCGAAGGCTGCGGGCACCGCCCATTTCCAGCACGATGTGGAGGCGGGGTACACGCTTACAAATCGCCAGCAGGCTGAGCCGTTCGGCATCAGACAACACCTGCCCCTCCAGCAACCAGATCAGCACCGGGCTGGTGCCAGCCAGGGCAGGCCCCAGCAAGGGCATCACCAGCTGCACCTCCCCCAGCGCCGCCTCGCGACCCACCCGCTGGTGGCCGAGGTGGGGGGGACGGATGCCGTGGAGGCCCAGCAGGAACGCCTCGGGATCGCCCAAACCGCGCACCGAACTGAGTTCGGTGTGATAACCAGCTGCCCGCAGGCGCCGCAGCAAACGGGTTTCCGTTCCGCCCTCGAGGGGGGCGTAGAGGGCCAGGGCCCGCTCCCGCTCGAGATCCCGGCGAAAGTTACGGCCGGTGAGCAGCAGGGGCATGGGGGTGCACCAGATCGATGCCCGCAGTCTGGCAGCAGTGGTCTAGGGGGTAGTCGGGAGTGATGAGGTATGTTATTTGCTTGTGCATTTGATGCTGTGCCCGACCGCTAGCCGGGCCTCCAGCGGAATTGCCGGGAGCCATCACAGGTGATGGCGTCCTTTTTGGCCAGTGCAGCCCTCTTGGAAAGGAGGAATCTGCCGGGAAACTAACGCCGGTCCATGCCCCCCGGGGCAGCGGTGCAAAGTCCCAGCCAAGCCTGCCTCAAGCTTTTGAGACAGATCCATCGCCCAAGGGGAAACGGTGCGCCGTTTGCCGTTGGGTCTTCCAGCTGGCGTGCTTCCCCTACCCATGTCTATCGGCATTCTCGGGAAGAAATTGGGCATGTCCCAATTCTTCGACGAAGAAGGCAGATCCATCCCGGTCACTGTGATCGAAGCTGGTCCCTGCCGCATCACCCAACTAAAAACCCCCACCAACGACGGCTACAGCGCCGTTCAGGTGGGTTTTGGTGACGTACGCGCCAAGCTCGTCAACCGTCCGGCCCAGGGTCACCTGGGCAAATCGGGCGAAGAGCTGCTGCGTCACCTCAAGGAGTACCGCGTCGATTCCACCGAAGGTCTTGAGCTTGGTTCCGCCCTCACGGTGGAAACCTTTGAGCCTGGCCAAAAAGTGGACGTCAGCGGCGACACCATGGGCCGTGGTTTCTCTGGTTACCAGAAGCGTCACGGCTTTAGCCGTGGCCCGATGACCCACGGTTCCAAGAACCACCGTGAGCCCGGTTCCACCGGCGCCGGCACCACCCCTGGTCGGGTGTACCCCGGCAAACGGATGGCCGGTCGCTACGGCGGCAGCCTCACCACGGTGAAAGGTCTGGTGGTGCTGAAGGTGGATGCCGAGCGCAATCTGCTGGTGGTGAAGGGATCAGTGCCCGGTAAACCCGGTGCTCTGCTCAGCATCCGTCCCGCCCAGCGGGTCGGTGCGAAGGCCACGAAGTGAGGGACGAAACGATGGTCAACTGTGTTGTTCACGACTGGCAAGGGAAAGAGGCCGGTAAGGCCTCCCTCGAGCTGAAGGTCGCCAAGGAAAGTTCCGCCGCCCATATCGTGCATCGGGCTGTGGTGCGGCAACTGGCCAATGCCCGTCAGGGCACCGCCAGCACCCTCACCCGGGCCGAAGTGCGTGGCGGCGGCCGCAAGCCCTACAAGCAAAAGGGCACCGGTCGCGCCCGCCAGGGTTCGATCCGCACGCCTCTGCGCCCCGGCGGTGGCGTGGTCTTCGGTCCCAAGCCCCGCTCCTATGAGCTGGGAATGAACCGTAAGGAGCGCCGTTTAGCCCTGCGCACGGCCCTGATGAGCCGCAGCGAAGATCTGGTGGTGGTGAAGTCCTTCACCGATCAGCTCGCAAAGCCCAAAACCCGTGAGGTGGTGGCTGCCCTTGGTCGCTGGGGTATTCCCGAAGGCACCAAGGTGCTGATGGTGCTGGCTGATGTCTCCGAGGCTGTGAAGCTTTCGGTGCGCAACCTCCCCAACCTGAAGCTGATCCCCGCCGACCAGCTCAATGTCTTCGATCTCCTTAATGCCAAGAAATTGGTGCTGAGTGAAGACGCCCTCGTCAAGATCCAGGAGGTCTACGGCAATGGCTGAGCGTTTCACCGATCGCCTGGCGGATGTGATCCGTCGGCCCCTGATCACCGAGAAGGCCACCCGCGCCCTCGAGCTGAATCAGTACACCTTTGAGGTGGACCCGAGGGCTGCAAAACCCGACATCAAAGCTGCCGTTGAGCATTTGTTCAACGTGAAAGTGGTCGGGATCAGCACCATGAACCCGCCGCGGCGCACCCGCCGAGTCGGTCGCTTCTCCGGTCGCCGCGCCCAGGTCAAAAAGGCCGTGGTGCGTCTGGCGGAAGGCAGCAGCATCCAGCTTTTCCCTGAGTCCTAAGGAGCGTTAGCCATGGGAATCCGTACCTTCCGCCCTTACACCCCCGGCACCCGCGCCCGGGTGGTGAGTGATTTCAGTGAAATCACCCGTCGCAAGCCTGAAAAGAGCCTTGTGGTGGCCAAACACCGCCGCAAGGGTCGCAACAACCGCGGCGTTATCACCTGCCGTCACCGCGGTGGTGGTCACAAACGCCTTTACCGGATTGTTGACTTCCGCCGTGACAAGCACGGCGTAGTTGGTCGCGTCGCCGCGATCCAATACGACCCCCATCGCAACGCCCGTTTGGCGTTGCTCTATTACACAGACGGCGAAAAGCGCTACATCCTGCACCCCGCTGGGGTTCAGGTGGGTCAGGAGGTGATCTCCGGTCCCGAAGCGCCGATCGAAGTGGGTAATGCCCTGCCTCTGTCTGCCATCCCCCTCGGTTCAAGCGTCCACAACGTGGAGCTCTATGCCGGTCGGGGCGGTCAGATGGTGCGCACCGCCGGCGCCAGCGCCCAGGTGATGGCTAAGGAGGGGGATTACGTCGCCCTCAAACTGCCTTCCACCGAAGTGCGCCTGGTGCGCCGCGAGTGCTTCGCCACCCTTGGCGAAGTGGGTAACGCCGAGGTGCGCAACACCAGCCTCGGCAAGGCCGGCCGCAAACGTTGGCTCGGTCGCCGTCCTGAGGTGCGGGGCAGTGTGATGAACCCCTGCGACCACCCCCACGGTGGTGGTGAGGGCAAGGCTCCGATTGGCCGTTCTGGGCCTGTCACCCCCTGGGGCAAACCCGCCCTGGGCCTCAAGACCCGGAAGCGGAACAAGCCAAGCAACAGATTCGTCCTCCGGAAGCGTCGCCGCACATCCAAGCGGAGCCGTGGCGGACGGGATTCCTGATGACTCACCTCTGCATGCTGTTCGCTTAAACCGCCATGGGACGTTCACTCAAAAAAGGACCATTCGTTGCCGACAGTCTTCTCCGCAAAGTGGAGAAGAACAACGCTGCCGGCGAAAAGCCCGTCATCAAGACCTGGTCCAGGGCTTCCACGATCTTGCCGATGATGATCGGCCACACGATCGCGGTCCACAACGGCAAAGCCCACGTGCCGGTCTATGTGACCGAGCAAATGGTCGGCCACAAGCTCGGGGAATTTGCCCCGACGCGCTCCTTCCGGGGCCACATCAAGGACAAGAAAGGAGCGCGCTGAGATGGCAACCACAACCAGCAACACCACCACCAAGGCCTTGGCCCATGCCCGCTACGTGCGCGGCTCAGTGTCCAAGGTGCGCCGTGTACTCGATCAAATTCGGGGTCGGAGCTACCGCGACGCCCTGATCATGCTCGAGTTCATGCCTTACCGCTCCACCGGACCAATCACGAAGGTGCTCCGGTCTGCTGTGGCCAATGCCGAACACAACCTCGGCATGGACCCCAGCAACCTGGTCATTTCCGTGGCCAGTGCCGACATGGGACCTTCTATGAAGCGTTTCCGCCCCCGCGCCCAAGGGCGGGCCTTCGCGATCAAAAAGCCCACCTGCCACATCTCCATAGGTGTGGCTCCCCAAGACGCCTGACCCCCAGGAGAAGACCGATGGGACACAAAATTCACCCGACCGGCCTGCGCCTGGGGATCACCCAGGAACATCGCTCGCGCTGGTACGCCCCCGCCAAGACCTACCCGCTCCTCCTCCAAGAGGACGAGAAGATTCGGCTGTTCATCAACAAGAAGTACGCCGCAGCTGGCATCAGCAGCGTGCACATCGCCCGCAAAGCTGACCAGCTCGAGGTGGAACTCAAGACCGCACGCCCCGGCGTGCTGGTTGGCCGCCAAGGCAGCGGCATTGAGGAACTTCGCACCGGCATCCAAAAAACCATCGGAGATAGCACCCGTCAGGTGCGCATCAATGTGGTGGAAGTGGAGCGGGTCGACGCCGATGCCTTCCTGCTGGCCGAATACATCGCCCAGCAACTGGAAAAGCGCGTGGCCTTCCGCCGCGTGATCCGCATGGCCGTCCAACGGGCCCAGCGGGCCGGGGTCCTGGGTCTCAAGATCCAGGTGGGCGGCCGTCTTAACGGTGCAGAAATTGCCCGGACGGAATGGACCCGTGAGGGTCGGGTTCCCCTGCACACCCTGCGGGCCGACATTGATTACGCCACCAAAGTGGCCAGCACCACCTATGGGGTGTTGGGCATCAAGGTTTGGATTTTCAAAGGTGAGGTCCTGCCGGGCCAGAAGGAGCAAGTGCCCGTGGGTGCCGCTCCCCGTCGCCGGACCAGCCGGCGGCCCCAAGAGTTCGAAGATCGCTCTAACGAGGAGTGAGGGAGGCCTGAACCATGCTTAGTCCACGTCGCGTCAAATTCCGCAAACAACAGCGAGGCCGCATGCGCGGCACCGCTACCCGGGGAAACACGATTTCCTTTGGCACCTATGGCCTTGTGGCCCTCGAATGTGGCTGGATCACCTCCCGCCAAATTGAGGCCTGCCGCCGGGCCATGAGCCGCCAGACCAAACGGGGCGGCCAAATCTGGATCCGGATCTTCCCCGACAAGCCCGTCACCATGCGGGCCGCCGAAACCCGTATGGGTTCCGGTAAGGGCAACCCCGAGTTCTGGGTGGCAGTGATCAAGCCCGGTCGCATTCTCTTTGAGATCGGCGGCCCGGAAATCACTGAGGAACAGGCTAAGGAGGCCATGCGCCTTGCCCAATACAAGTTGCCGTTGAAGACCAAATTCATCGTCAAAGAAGAGGAGGCCCCTGTCGAGGCCACCGCACAACCCGCAGCAGTGGAGTCCTAACCATGGCCTTTTCTGAAGTCGCCGAGGTGCGCAAGCTCACCGACAGCGAACTCACCGAGCAGATCAACGGCACCCGCCGGGAGCTGTTTGATCTGCGTTTCCAGCGGGCCACCAGCCGCCTGGAAACCCCGCACCGCTTCCGTCACGCCCGCGTAAAGCTGGCCCAGCTGCTGACGGTGCAAAAGGAGCGCTCCAGCTCCGCCACGGCCACCATCTGACCCCCACGATCACCATGGCAGTCAAAGAAAGGGTCGGCACCGTCGTCAGCGACAAGATGGACAAAACGGTGGTGGTGGCGGTCGAAAACCGCTTCCCCCATCCCATCTACAAAAAGACGGTTAGCCGCACCACCCGCTACAAGGCCCACGATGAGGACAACAGTTGCCAACTTGGCGACCGGGTCCGCATCACCGAAACCCGCCCCCTCAGTCGCACCAAGCGCTGGCAGGTGGCGGAGATCATGACCACCCCCAAAGGGGCCAGCTGAGGACTTCCCACCATGATTCAGCAGGAAACCTACCTAAACGTTGCCGACAACAGCGGCGCCAAGCGCATCCAGTGCATCCGTGTACTGGGTACAAACCGTCGCTACGCCCACGTGGGCGATGTGATTGTGGCCGCCGTTAAAGACGCCATGCCAAACATGGGCGTCAAGAAGTCGGATGTGGTCAAGGCCGTGGTGGTTCGCACCCGCCATACCCTCCGTCGCGACACCGGCAACTCGATCCGCTTTGACGACAACGCAGCGGTGATCATCAACAACGACAACAACCCCAAAGGCACCCGGGTCTTCGGCCCCGTCGCCCGGGAATTGCGTGAGCGCAATTTCACCAAAATCGTTTCCCTTGCTCCGGAGGTGATCTGAAATGGCTACCTCCACCCCCATCCGGATCAAGATGAGGATCCGCAAAGGTGACACCGTTCAGGTGATCGCTGGAAAGGACAAGGGAAAAACCGGTGAAGTGATTCGCACCCTCCCCTGGGAGAACCGCGTGATTGTGCAAGGGATCAACCTGCGCACCAAACACGTGAAGCCCACCCAGGAAGGGGAAACCGGTCGGATCGTCACAGAGGAAACCTCTCTGCACGCCTCCAACGTGATGCTGTACTCCAACAGCAAGCAGGTGGCCAGCCGAGTGGAACTTGTCACCGACAAGGACGGCAACAAAAAACGCCGCCTCAAAAAGACCGGTGAGCTCCTCGACTAGTTCGCCTAGACCTGGTTCCCCGCTCTTTTCATAACCACTCACCTATTCGCTTCTGACCCAGACCAGAAGCACCACCCCCCAGCCATGTCACTCAAACAGCGCTACCGGGAAGCGATCCAGCCAAAGCTGCTCAAGGATCTCAACTTCTCCAACATGCACCAGGTTCCCAAGGTGACGAAAGTCACCGTGAACCGGGGACTCGGAGAAGCGGCCCAAAACGCAAAGTCTTTGGAAGCTTCCCTCACGGAAATCGCCAACATCACGGGCCAAAAGCCTGTGGTAACCAGGGCGAAGAAAGCTATCGCCAGCTTCAAAATTCGCGCCGGTATGCCGATCGGCATCGCCGTTACCCTTCGGGGTGACCGGATGTATGCCTTCCTGGAGCGCCTGATCAACCTCGCCCTGCCGCGCATCCGCGACTTCCGCGGGGTGAGTGACAAAAGCTTCGACGGCCGGGGCAACTACACCCTTGGGGTGCGGGAACAGATCATCTTTCCCGAAATCTCTTTCGACAAGATCGACGCCATCCGGGGCATGGACATCACCATCGTGACCTCCGCCCGTAACGACGAAGAAGGCCGCGCCCTTCTCCGCGAGATGGGGATGCCGTTCCGCAGCAACTGATCGCTCACGTTCCGGACACCGCTATGGCCAACCACGACCCGATTTCAGACATGCTCACCCGCATTCGCAATGCGTGTGAAAAACGTCACCAGACCACCCGCATCCCAGCTTCCCGGATGTGCCGCAGCATCGCCAGGGTGCTGCAGCGGGAAGGCTTTATCTCGGAAATTGCCGAGGAAGGCGAGGGGGTGCGCACGGAGCTGGTGCTGTCGCTCAAGTACAGCGGCAAGCAACGCCAGCCCACAATTCGCTCCGTGCAACGGGTGAGCAAACCCGGCCTGCGCATCTACAGCAACCGACGGGAACTCCCGAAGGTGCTCGGCGGCCTGGGGGTGGCGATCATCTCCACCTCTAAGGGTGTGATGAGCGACCGCGACGCCCGTAAGGAAGGCGTCGGCGGTGAAGTGCTCTGCTACGTCTACTGATCGGAGCTCAAAACCATGTCACGTATAGGCAAAAATCCGATCCCACTACCCACCAAGGTGTCAGTGGAGATCAATGGCCTCGCCGTCAAGGTGAAGGGCCCCAAGGGCGAGCTCAGCCGTGTGCTGCCCGAAGGGGTGGTGCTGGCCCAGCAAGACAACATCATTACTGTTGATCCCGCCGACGGCAGCCGCCGTTCCCGGGAACGGCACGGCCTCTGCCGCACCCTCGTGGCCAACATGGTCGAGGGGGTGTCCACGGGCTTCACCCGCAAGCTTGAGATCATTGGCGTGGGTTACCGCGCCTCGGTCAAGGGCAGCACCCTTGTGGTCAATGCGGGCTACAGCCACCCGGTGGAGATGGTGCCCCCCGCCGGCATCACCTTCGCCGTGGAAAACAACACCCAGGTCACGGTCTCCGGTTCCGATAAGGAGCTGGTGGGCAACGAAGCCGCCAAAGTGCGGGCCATTCGTCCCCCCGAGCCCTACAAGGGCAAGGGCATCAAGTACGAGGGTGAGCGGATCCTCCGCAAGGCCGGAAAGACCGGCAAGAAATAAGGCCGTTCTTCAGCACACTGCTTTCCAGCCATGTCTTCCACTTCCCGCAAACTTCAGACCCAGCGCCGTCACCGGCGCCTGCGGCGCCATCTCGCCGGCACCCCCGACCGTCCCCGGCTCGCGGTGTACCGCTCCAACGAGCACATCTACGCTCAAGTTATCGACGACGCGGCCCAGCACACGCTGGCGGCGGCTTCGAGCCTCGACAAGGATCTGCGCACCGGCCTTACCAACGGTGCCAATTGCGACGCCTCCGTCGCCGTTGGCCAGTTGGTGGCCAAGCGCGCCCTTGCCAAGGGCATCCAGCAGGTGGTCTTCGACCGCGGGGGAAACCTGTACCACGGCCGCATAAAGGCCCTGGCAGATGCCGCCCGGGAAGCGGGCCTTCAGTTCTGATCCTGCGAAACCATGACCGAATCCAACGACCAGATCCAGGCCCAGGACATTCCCGGGGCAGCCGACGTTCCTGCAGCAGCTGAGGGCCAAGGCGAACGCCGTGGCGCCGGCCGCGGTGGCGAACGGGGGGGCGAGCGACGGGGCCGCGGCGGTGGCCGTGGTGATCGCCGCAACCAAGAGCGCGACTCCGAATGGCAGGAGCGCGTGGTGCAGATCCGCCGGGTCTCCAAGACCGTCAAAGGCGGCAAGAAGATGAGCTTCCGGGCCATCGTTGTCGTCGGCAATGAAAAGGGCCAGGTGGGCGTTGGTGTCGGCAAGGCCGGCGACGTCATCGGTGCTGTGAAAAAAGGCGTGGCCGACGGCAAGAAGCATCTGGTGAAGGTGCCTCTAACTCGCCACAACTCGATTCCCACCATGAGCACCGGCCGCGATGGGGCCGCCAGCGTGCTGATGCGTCCCGCCGCCCCTGGTACCGGGGTGATCGCGGGCGGTTCGATCCGCACCGTGCTCGAACTGGCCGGGATCAAGAACGTGCTGGCCAAGCGCCTGGGCAGCAAAACTCCGCTGAATAACGCCCGGGCTGCCATGGTGGCCCTGCGGGAACTCCGCACCCACCAGGACACCGCCAAGGAGCGCGGCATCCCCCTAGAGCAGATCTATTCCTGAGTCCGTAGCCATGTCCCTGAGTCTCCAAACCCTCCAGCCCCAAAAAGGCGCCCGTCGCCGCAAGCTCCGTAAGGGCCGCGGCATCGCCGCCGGCCAGGGCGCCAGCTGTGGTTTCGGCATGCGCGGCCAGAAATCCCGCTCCGGTCGTCCCACCCGCCCCGGCTTTGAGGGGGGCCAAATGCCCCTCTACCGCCGTATTCCCAAGCTGAAGCACTTCACGCTGGTGAACCCCAAAGAGTTCACTGTGCTGAACGTATCCAAGCTGTCCGAACTCAAGGCCGGCAGCCTGGTCACCCGGGAATCCCTGGTGGAAGCAGGTCTGCTCACCAGCCCCAAGCATCCGCTTAAGGTGCTGGGTAACGGCGATCTGAAGGTCAAGCTCACCGTTCGCGCCGCTGCCTTCACCGCTTCCGCCCGCGAAAAGATCGAAGCCGCCGGTGGCAGCTGCGAACTGATCGACTGATCTCCACCGCCCCTCCCGTCCACGCCCCATGGTTGTAAGTCGGGGTCGCACCCCAAGCGCCGGCGAAGTCCTCACTCAATTCATCCAGGCCAAGGGGCTCAGGGACCGTGTACTCACGACCCTGGGCCTTTTGTTGCTGGTGAGGCTTGGCATCTATATCCCCATGCCCGGCATCGACCGGGTGGCCTTTCAGCAATTCATCCAGCAGGGGGGCCAACTAATTGGTTTCCTCGACATCTTCACCGGGGGGGGCATCTCCTCCCTGGGGGTGTTTGCCCTTGGCATCCTGCCCTTCATCAACGCTTCGATCATCCTGCAACTGCTCACCGCAGCCCTGCCCAGCCTGGAGGATCTCCAGAAGAATGAAGGGGAGGCAGGCCGCCGCAAAATCGCCCAAATCACCCGCTATGTGGCCCTGGGCTGGGGGATTCTGCAGAGCACCGTTTTTGCCCTGATCCTGCGGCCCTACAGCGTTGAATCGATCCCAGACAGCGTCTTTGTGATCCAAACGGCCCTGGCCCTGGTCACCGGCTCAATGGTGGTGATGTGGATCTCCGAAGTGATCACCGAACGGGGCATCGGCCAAGGGGCCTCCCTGGTGATCTTCCTCAACATCGTTGCCACCCTGCCCAGGGCCCTGGGCTCCACCGTGGAACTGGCCCAAAGCGGCGACCGCGGCACCATCGCCGGCATCGTGGTGCTGGTGCTGGTGTTCCTGATCACAATCCTTGGGATTGTCTGTGTGCAGGAGGGCAACCGCCGCATTCCGATCGTTTCAGCCAAACGCCAGGTGGGCAGCGGCGCCATGCTGCCGGAACGCCAGAGCTACCTGCCCCTCAAGCTCAATGCCGGTGGGGTGATGCCGATCATTTTTGCCTCGGCAGTGATCTTCCTGCCGCTCACGATCGCCAATCTCACCAAAAATGAATGGCTGATCAAGGTGGCTGGTTATCTCAATCCGAATAGCAGCACCCCCTGGGTCTATGCCCTGGTGTTCTTCGGCTTGATCGCCGGCTTCTCCTTCTTCTATGCCTCGTTGACGGTGAACCCCCAGGACATCGCCAGCAACCTCAAGAAGGGCGGCGTCGCTATTCCAGGGGTGCGTCCTGGCACCGCCACCGCCAAATACATCGGTGGGGTCCAGAACAGACTCACGCTGCTGGGGGGCCTCTTCCTTGGGGCAGTGGCAATTATTCCCGCGGCGGTGGAGGGGGCCACCAATGTCAAAACCTTCCAGGGCCTCGGGGCCACCTCCCTGTTGATCCTGGTGGGGGTGGCCATCGACACGGCCAAGCAAGTACAGACCTACGTGATTTCCCAGCGCTACGAAGGGATGGTGCGCCAATGACCCATCGACTGCTTTTCCTCGGTCCCCCGGGGGCCGGCAAGGGCACCCAGGCCCAAAAACTGGCAGAGAGCCAACAGCTGCTGCATCTCTCCACCGGCGATCTGCTGCGGGCGGAGGTGCAGGCCGGCAGCGCCCTTGGCCAGGAGGCCGAAGCGGTGATGGCCCGCGGCGAATTGGTAAGCGATAACCTGGTACTGGCGATCGTGCGGGGGCGGCTGGTCGCCCATGGCGGCGGCTGGCTACTGGATGGCTTCCCCCGCAACTTGGCCCAGGCCGAAGCCCTGGATCAACTGCTGGCCGAGCTAAACCAGCCCCTGCAAAAGGTGTTGCTGCTGGAACTGGCCGACGACGAGCTGGTGGAACGGCTGCTGGCCAGGGGCCGGGCCGACGACAACGAAGCGGTGATCCGCCATCGCCTTGAGGTTTATCGGCAGCAAACAGCTCCGCTGATCAGCTATTACGAGGCCCGCGGCCAGCTGAAGCGCCTGCCCAGCTACGGCAGCGTCGAGGCGGTCGCTGCCCAGGTCCAGCTGGCGCTTGCCTAGGGCGGCATGATAAGCTGTTTGTTTGTAAAAAGGAGAGCCCACCAATGAAGGTGCGTGCCTCAGTGAAGCGCATGTGTGACAAGTGCCGGGTGATCCGTCGCCACGGCCGGGTCATGGTGATCTGCACCAACCCCAAGCACAAGCAGCGCCAAGGCTGATCCCCCCAAGGATCTAAGCCTTTTGGCCCCAGGCCCCCAGGGGCCACCCCTGAACAACGGCCGGTCCCCCCAGGGCCCGCGCCCTCACCCCATACGAAATTTCCCCAGTGGCTCGGATTTCCGGCGTCGATATCCCCCGTGACAAGCGGGTGGAGATCTCCCTCACTTACATCTACGGCGTCGGTCTCTCCCGCGCTCAGAAGATTCTCGCGCAAACCGGCGTGAATCCCGATATCCGGGTGAAGGATCTCAGCGACAGCGATATCCAGAAGCTGCGCGGCGCCGCTGACAGCTACACCCTTGAAGGGGACCTGCGTCGCCAGGAAGGGATGGCGATGAAGCGCCTCCAAGACATCGGCTGCATCCGGGGCCGTCGGCACCGCATGGGTCTGCCGGTGCGGGGTCAGCGCACTCGCACCAATGCCCGCACCCGTCGCGGCGCCCGCAAGACCGTTGCCGGCAAGAAGAAATAAACCCCTTCTGATCCCCCTTCCCCACCCCCCGTCCTTCCCCACCCGTAAGGGTTTCCCGCCATGGCGAAGCCAGCCAAAAAAACCGGCCCCAAGAAGCAGAAGCGCAACGTTCCCAACGGCGTGGCCCACATCCAGAGCACCTTCAACAACACGATCGTGTCGATTACCGACACGGCCGGTGAGGTGATCTCTTGGTCCTCGGCCGGGGCCAGTGGTTTCAAGGGCGCCCGCAAGGGCACCCCCTTCGCTGCCCAAACGGCGGCGGAAGCCGCCGGCCGCCGCGCCCTGGAACAGGGGATGCGTCAGATCGAAGTGCTGGTGCGGGGCCCTGGCTCCGGTCGGGAAACTGCGATCCGCGCCCTTCAGGTGGCTGGTCTTGAGATCACCCTGATCCGCGACGTCACCCCCCTGCCCCACAACGGCTGCCGCCGTGCCAAGCGCCGTCGCGTCTGAGTTCGCTACGTCTTTTCCTGCCCTTCGGGGTCCTTCGCTCTTTCCGATCTACCGACCGTGCTGCAGTTTCAAATAGACCGCGTCGATTATCAGATCGGCGAAGACCGTTCCCAGACCGGGGTATTCGTGATTGGTCCGCTTGATCGCGGCCAAGCCACCACCCTGGGCAATGCCCTGCGGCGGGTGCTGATGAGCGGCCTTGAGGGCACAGCGGTCACCGCCGTGCGCATCTCCGGGGTGAACCACGAATACGCCACCGTTCCTGGCGTTCGCGAGGATGTGCTCGACATCCTGCTCAACTGCAAGGAACTGATTCTTAACAGCCGCAGCCGCGACACCGAGATCGGCCGCTTAGTGGTGAATGGTCCCGCCGAGGTGAAGGCCTCAGACCTGCAGTTCTCCTCCCAGGTGTCTGTGGTGGATAGCCAACGGCCGATCGCCACCGTGGCCGACGGCCACTCGCTCGAACTTGAAGTGCATGTGGAGCGGGGCGTGGGCTACCGCCCCGTCGAACGGGGTAGCGAAGATCTCGCCGCCCTCGACATGCTGCAGATCGATGCGGTGTTCATGCCCGTGCGTCGCGTCAATTACACGGTGGATGAAACCGCTGTGGGGGAAGGGGGCTCCGCCCGGGAACGGCTGCGCCTGGAGATCCATACCAATGGATCGATGACCCCCGATGACGCCATGGCCCAGGCGGCCAACCAGCTCATCACCCTGTTCCAACCCCTAGCCACCCTTTCGATGGTGGAGGAGCCCGGCCTCGAACCAGAACCCTCCGCCGAGAGCCAAATCCCCCTGGAAGAACTGAATCTTTCAGTTCGTGCCTATAACTGCCTCAAGCGGGCCCAGGTCAATTCCGTTTCCGACCTGATGGGCTTCAGCTATGAAGACCTGCTAGAGATCAAGAACTTCGGCTCTAAGTCGGCCGATGAAGTGATTGAAGCGCTTGAGCGGATCGGCATCTCCCTGCCCCAAAGCAGAACCACTGCTTGATCAGCTCTAACGCTTGATCGGCCCAAACGACTGATCGGCCCTTAACAACAGATTCTTCTTAGACCCATGCGCCACCAGTGCCGAGTCCCCATGTTGGGACGCCCCGCCGACCAACGCAAGGCGTTGCTCCGTGGTCTGACCACTCAGCTGATTCGCGAAGGCCGGGTTACCACCACCAAGGCCCGGGCCAAGGCCCTGCGCAATGAAGCGGAGCGGATGATCACCCTCGCCAAGGAGGGCACCCTGGCCGCCCGTCGCCGCGCCATGGGCTACATCTACGACAAGCAGCTGGTGCATGCCCTGTTTGACAAGGCAGTTGATCGCTACAGCGACCGCAACGGCGGTTACACCCGGATCATCCGCACCGTGCCCCGCCGCGGTGACAGTGCCGAGATGGCAATCATCGAGCTGGTTTGAGTCCAGTTTCAGCTCCCCAACGCATTGCCCTCTGTCTGCAATACGACGGAGGGCATTTTTGTGGCTGGCAGCGCCAACGGGGCCAAGTAAGCGTTCAGGAGACCCTTGACCAGGCGATCGGGGCCCTTGATCCGCTCCCCAAACACCTAGCCCAAGAGTTGGGGCGATCCCGCAGCTTTGCGGCGGGGCGCACCGATGCTGGCGTCCATGCCGCCGCCCAGGTGCTGCATTTCGATGCCTATGGGCCGATACCGGCGGAACGCTGGGCCGCAGCCCTGAACGGCCGGCTGCCGGCCAGCATCCGGGTGCGGGCCTCCGTTGCCGCCCCAGCGGGTTGGCACGCCTGCTTTTCCGCCAACTACCGGCGCTACCGCTACACCATCTACAACGGTCGCCGCCCCAACCTCTTCCTCAGCCCCTACAGCTGGCATCGCTACAGCTGCCGCCTCGGGGAGGAGCCCATGGCCCTGGCCCTGGAAGGGCTGCTGGGGCTCCATGATTTTTCCGCCTTCCAGCGGGCCGGCAGCAGCCGCCCCCACGGCCGCACCACCGTGCAGGAGGTGGGCCTCTGGCGGGAGGGGGACCTGATCAGCCTGGAGATCCAGGCCAGCGGCTTCCTCTACGGCATGGTGCGGCTGCTGGTGGGCCAACTGGTGGCCATCGGCGAGGGCCGGCTCAGCCCCGCGGATTTTGAGCGCCGTTGGCGGCAACAACGGCGAGATGAGGTGAAGGAATCCGCCCCTCCCCAGGGGCTCTGCCTGCTGCGGGTGGGCTACCCAGAAAGCCTGTTCCCAGAGGGTGCGTGGTATGATTGCCAACCGCGGTATCGGCTGGAGATTTCCGATCCGCCGCCCGAGATCTAACCGGGCCCAGACCAACGGACGTTCGTTGAACTACGTTCGGTTATGGCCCAGCGATCTTGGGATCCAGCTCTGGATTCCAGCTCCAGCCCCTGTCCAAGTTCCCACCCCTGTGGTGGGACACGCCCCGAGTGATTCCGGCCTGCCGGCGCGATGAACAAAACAGTCGTCCCATCTATTGCAACCCTCGAACGCCACTGGTATGTGGTGGACGCGGAAAATCAGTGTCTCGGTCGCCTTGCCAGTGAAGTGGCCCAGGTGCTGAGGGGCAAGAACAAGCCCACCTTCACCCCCCACCTTGACGCCGGTGACTTCGTCATCGTGATCAACGCCGACAAGGTGAAGGTCACAGGCAACAAGGCCCACGACAAGGTCTACCGCCGCCATTCCGGCCGCCCTGGGGGCATGAAGGTGGAAACCTTCGCCGCCCTTCAGGCCCGGATCCCTGAACGGATCATCGAAAAGGCGATCAAAGGGATGTTGCCCCACAACTCCCTTGGCCGTCAGCTGTTCCGCAAGCTCCACGTTTACAAGGGTGGGGAACATCCCCATGGCGCCCAGCAGCCCCAGCCCTTACAGCTCAACCCCGCAGCCACTGTCAAATGACCATCAGCAGCAGCAAGCGCGTTGTGTACTGGGGCACCGGCCGTCGTAAAACGGCTGTCGCCCGGGTGCGGGTAGTGCCCGGCAGTGGTGCGATCACGATCAACGGTCGTCCTGGCGATAACTACCTCAACTACAACCCCAGCTACCTGAGCGCCGTCAAGGCGCCCCTGGAAACCCTGGGGCTGGGCAAGGAGTACGACCTCCTGGTCAATGTGCGCGGCGGTGGCCTCACCGGCCAGGCCGATGCCATCAAGCAAGGGGCGGCCCGCGCCCTCTGCGACCTTTCCCCAGATAACCGCAAACCGCTCAAGAGCGAAGGTCACCTCAGCCGTGACCCCCGCGCCAAGGAGCGTCGCAAGTACGGCCTGAAGAAGGCACGCAAAGCTCCCCAGTTCTCCAAGCGCTGATCCCTCCCATGGCCAAGCCCGAAATCCATCCCACCTGGTATCCCGATGCCAAGGTGATCTGCAACGGAGAAGTGGTGATGACCACCGGCTCCACCCAGCCCGAACTGCACGTGGACGTGTGGAGCGGCAACCACCCCTTCTATACCGGCACCCAGAAGATTCTGGATACCGAGGGTCGGGTGGACCGTTTCATGCGCAAGTACGGCATGGCCGGTGCCAGCACCGATGCGGCCACCGCCACCACCGTAAAAGGCTGATCCTTTTTGTCTGCATCGTTCCAGGCCGGATGCTCCCCTGGGGGCATCCGGTTTTTTGCTGGGGCCCCATTCCCCTGGCCTCCCCTCTGATCCGTGGATAGCTCCTTCGTTACCGAACGGCTTGAGGCCACCTGCCGCACCTTTGAGGCCCTCGACCGTCAACTGGCGGACCCCAGCGTGGCGGCCGATCCGGATCAGCTGCTAACCCTGGCCCGGGAGCGCTCCCGGCTCGAACCGTTGGTGCTGGATTACCGCCAGCTGCAAAACCTCAACCACCAAACCCTGCAGGCCCGCGAACTGCTCAGGGAACACCGCCATGACAAAGAGCTGGAGGAGCTGGCCCAGGAGGAACTGGCCAGCCTCGAAAGCCAACGGCTGGTGCTGGAAGAACGGCTGCGCCTGGCCCTGCTGCCCCGCGACCCCCGCGATGAACGCAGTGTGATGCTGGAAATCCGGGCCGGCGCCGGCGGTGACGAGGCCTCGCTCTGGGCCGGTGACCTGGCCCGCATGTATGAGCGCTATGCCCAAACCATGGGCTGGCAGGTGCAGCCGGTGAGTGCCTCGGAGGCGGAACTGGGGGGTTTCAAGGAACTAATCCTGGCCATCCGCGGCGACAGTGTTTTCAGCCAGCTCAAATACGAGGCGGGGGTGCACCGGGTGCAACGGGTGCCCGCCACCGAATCCCAGGGGCGGGTGCATACCTCCACCGCCACGGTGGCGGTGATGCCAGAGGCCGACCCGGTGGATGTGCAGATTGATCCCAAGGACCTAGACATCAGCACGGCCCGCTCCGGCGGCGCCGGCGGCCAGAACGTCAACAAGGTGGAAACCGCCGTGGATTTGATGCACAAACCCACCGGCATACGCGTGTTCTGCACCCAGGAACGCTCCCAGATGCAAAACCGCGAACGGGCCATGGAAATCCTGCGGGCCAAGCTGCTGGCCCTGCAGCAGGCCGAGGCCGATGCCGCCGAAAGCTCCGCCCGCAGGGCCCAGGTGGGCAGTGGCGATCGCAGCGAAAAAATCCGCACCTACAACTACAAAGACAACCGCACCACCGACCATCGCCTAGGTCGCAACTTCCCCCTGGAAACGGTGCTTGATGGCCAACTCAAGGATCTGATCGATGCCTGCGTCCATGCAGACCAGCAGCAACAGCTCGAACAGCTGGCCCAAACGAGCTAAGAAAATCCGCTCAGGCGCCAATCACGTATTTGCGCCATTCCGCATAGCGGCCGTTGCGAATCTGACGGGTGGCCTCGAAATAAAGGGTGCTGGCTGGGCGCCGCGGCACCGAAGCCATCGGCATTTCCGCCTCCTTGGGGGTGCGGTTGCCCTTGCGCACATTGCAGCGGATGCAGGCGGTGATCACGTTTTCCCAGGTGTCCTGGCCGCCCCGGCTGCGGGGGATCACGTGGTCAATGGACAGTTGTTCCCCCTTGTAAGCGCAGTACTGGCAGGTGTGGCGGTCCCGCTGGAAGACATTGCGACGGGTGAGCGGCAGTTCCTTAAAGGGCACCCGCACAAACTGACGCAGCCGAATCACCGTGGGCAGGAAGAAATCCGCACGCAAAGCGTGGTCCTCATGTTCAAGGCCTTCGGCCTTACCCTTGAGGACCATCACAGCAGCCCGTCGCCAACTGGTGATATTCAGCGGCTCATAGGACGCATTCAGGACAAGAACGTGACCCATGCCAGCCCAGCTGGATGACGGCATGCTAACGAAATCCCAGGCACCGTGAATGTCGTACCAGATGCATGGGCGCGCCCCTGGGGAGGAACTGCTGGTGGGGCCCCAACAACGGGCCTGGGTGGAGATCAACCGCGAGGCGATCAGCCACAACACCGCCTGCCTCAAACGGTCCCTGGCGCCAGCCTGTGCCCTGATGGCCGTGGTCAAAGCCGATGGCTATGGCCATGGGGCCGTAACCGTGGCAGAGGCCGCCCTGGCCGGCGGTGCCAGCAGCTTTGGGGTGGCCACCCTGGCCGAGGGGATTGAACTGCGCCAAGCCGGGCTCACGGCCCCGATCCTGGTGCTGGGCAACCTGCAACAGCCCGAAGAATTTCGCTGCTGTTTGCACTGGCGCCTGATGCCCACCCTCAGCGGCCTGGGCCAGGGCTTGATCTGCAGCCAGGTGGGGGCCGCCGGCGGCAGGCCCCTGGAGGCCCACCTCAAGCTCGACACCGGCATGGCCCGCCTAGGGGTGGCCTGGGAGCAAGGCCCCCAGCTGCTGGAAGCCCTCAGCGCCCTGGAGGGCCTGCAGGTGCAGGGGGTTTATTCCCATTTAGCCGATGCCGATCAGCTAGAGGGGTCCCTAACCCGCCAGCAGCAGCAACGCTTCGAGGGGGTGCTGCAGCGGCTCCAAGACCTAGATCTGCAGCCCGGCCTGCGGCACCTGGCCAATTCAGCCGGCACCCTTAGTGATCGCTCCCTCCACTACGACCTGGTGCGGGTGGGGCTAGCCCTCTATGGCCACGCCCCTGCCCCCCACCTGGCCCAAAGCCTGCCGCTGCGGCCCGCCATGGCGGTGCGGGCCCGGGTCACCCTGCTGCGGGATGTGCCCGCCGGGGTGGGGGTGAGCTATGGCCACCGCCATGTGACCAGCCGCCCCAGCCGCCTGGCGGTGCTGGGGATTGGCTACGCCGATGGGGTATCCCGCCAGCTATCGGGCCGCCTGGAGGTGCTAGCCCAGGGCCAACGCCTGCCCCAGGTGGGCAGCATCACCATGGATCAATTGGTGGTGGATGCCACGGCCCTGCCCGAGCTGGAGGTGGGCAGTGTGGTGACCCTGCTGGGGGAAAGCGAAGGGGACCAGATCGGCCCCGAAGCCTGGGGCGAGATTTGCGGCAGCATCCCCTGGGAGGTGCTGTGCGGCTTTAAGCACCGCCTGCCCAGGCTGCCAAGCCGGAGGGGGCACTGATAAGCTTTCCAGGCTGCTGGAGAGGTGGCTGAGCGGTTGAAAGCGGCTCCCTGCTAAGGAGTTACAGGAGGCAACTTCTGTCGAGGGTTCGAATCCCTCCCTCTCCGTTCTTAAGCAGTTCCTGGATGGGGTTTCCCGTCCTAGAACTGCCCAAAACCCTTCAAAACGTAGACCACAACTGGGAAATGGGTCCCAGGGATTCGTTTTGCGTAGATAAAAACAGCATCAGGCGCCAAGAGCTCACGCCCCCGCCACAGGTGCCCCCCTGGCAGATCAGACCCTGGTGAATCGGGCAGGTCGTGGGGACAGGAGCAAACCCACGGCACCGTTGCAAAACTTCATGGAGTGTTCAGGGTCATCGAGCTGGTCCTGGGGTATCAGGGGAGTGGCACTACTTGCCCACTGATTTCCACGGCTAGCAAACCACTGAGTCTTGCTCCTGCCGATGCCAGTACCAACCAAATATTGGGCCCCTCGAAAAATTAGACTTTAACAGAATAAAAGTGCACAATAAAAGACACAGGGCTTCACCAAAATGCATGATTTTCACGTGCAAATCAGCCTGTTTGGGCTACTACCAGCAGGGCCGTAAGACTTTAATCAAGCAGGAATGCTCTGCTGTTGTTCCTTGTGGATAAACCGGAGGAAGTTGAAAGCGAGGTTGCGCAGTCGCCACGAGGCCGTTATCCGATTGATCCCAATCAACCTAGTATATTTCCCCTTCATTGTCATTACCAACTGACCAAAAACATGGTCAACTCGTGCACGGGTCATTGATCTCACAAGAAACGCTCTGCATATAAGCCCTGCAAATGCTGAATCTCCCCAGAGAGGATTAGAGTCGTTGGTTGGATCAAGCAGAGCTGGGAGCATCTGACTATCTTGGACACTCGCAGACGTAACGATGTACCTCCTGATGAAGCCATGCTCAACATCTACACTGATACTGTTTTTGTAGCCGTAGTGATTGATGCCGCTCTTCTTAGTCCACCTAGCATCAGTATCCTTCTGCTGCAACCGTTTTGGCTGTTCCAACCACTCTTCTGGGATACCCCCCTCTTTGATGGTCTCGTTCTCCTTCCGTGTGCTGCGTTGTTATTGCTTCGCAGAAGCCTAGCGGCTATGGAACTGGCACCAGAGTTGCATCAATAATCCGACCTCCGCGCGCTTCGTAGCCCTGGGCGCGTAGATGTTGATCGAACAGTTCAAACAACTCTTCGATCTGAGCAGAAAGCAGAACAAGTACTGGCTTTTTATCCTGAAGCTTTTGGATGCGTTGCTCTTTGCCCCAGAATCCTCGCTGGCCCATGAGTACTCATGATTTAACTTCGATAATTATATCTAATCTGACCCGAAATGGCTATGGATTCAGATTTTTTGAGGCGCTCTTTATCCTTAGAGCCAAGCAGATGATAGTCTTGGCTCAGTAACAAGCGGGGCATGCATCTTGTGAAATTCAGAATTAATACTCAACAACCTCCAGTAAATCACCAATACCCACCTCCAGCACGGTCAGGATCTTCCCGGCAGGATCAAATGGCCATGAGGACGCCGCCTGGCTAATAACAAGATCCAACGGGATCCCATGAGAAGATCGTTGGCACAGTTCACCCTCGGCGTGGCGCTACCGATACTGAAGAAGATGACACCCGATGCCAAGTTTGCCACCACTGCCCGGCCTGCTCTCGGAGCAACTGGATCCGCTTCGCTTGCTCTGCCAGCGCTATGGCGTGCAACGGCTAGACGTGTTTGGATCCGCCGCCAGAGGCCTCTTTGACCCCACGAGTAGCGATCTGGATTTCATTGTTCAGATGCAGGGGGAACGCGAACCAGGCTACGCCCGCCGTTTCTGCCGGTTTGCCGAGGAACTGGAAGCCCTATACCAGAGACCGGTAGATCTATTAACCGAAAGGATGATTCGCAATCCCTTTTTTAAGGCCGAGGTGCAGCGCAGTCGCAGGCCGTTGCTGGAGATTTGACAAGACACCTCAACTCTGTAAGCGCCTGCAGGATGCTCTTGATGCCATCACAGCAATTCAGGGATTCCTGACCAATCAATCCCTGGATCAATTCCTTGAAAACAGCATGATGCAAGCCGCAGTGGAGCGCAAGTTTGAAATCATTGGCGAAGCGCTGAAAAAGCCCAAGAGCTCGACACCGCCATTCAGGATGTGATCCCTGAGCTACGGCAGATTATTGCTACGCGCAACCGTCTTGTTCATGTCTACGACGACGTCGACCATCTCATCCTCTGGGATGTTGTCCATTCCGAGTTGCCTGATTTAAAGGCAACGCTTGGTCAGGTGCTTAAGGAGATGCCAGATGCATGACCAGGATGACTTCGTCTGCCTTGATCGCCGCTGGGCGCCTTCAATCCGCCCCTCCCCTCAATTCAATCAGCCAAAGCCGCTGCCAAACGTTGGCAAAGTTCAGGCAACAGGCCTTCATCCTTCGCCAGGGTTTCGCCTTCGCTAAAGGCCACCAACAGAAAGGGCCGCGACCCAGGTACTTCCACATAGGCCGCGTCATGGCGGGCCTGGCTCATCCAGCCGGCCTTGCTCCAGAGGCAGCTGCCCTCGGGCAAGTAGCCGCCCAAAAAGCCATCCACCTGGTTCTCCGGGTCTGCAGCCCGGGCGTGGGGATCGAGGTTGCGGCTGAGCGGTGCTCTCAGGCGGGCACTGGCCGGGGGAGACACCCAGGCCCCGGCGATCAGCCCATGCAACAGCCGGGCCGTGGCATCGCTGCTGAGCCGATTGCGATTGCTGCGATCGGCCCCATAGAACTGGCGTTCGCGGCCATAGGGCCCTTCGGCCCAAGTTTTCTGGCAGGCATTACAGCCCTGCCACTCCGGCCAGCCCAAGCCTTCAAACCAGTCATTCACCAACTGCCGCTGGCGCGCCCAGCCCCTGAATTGCTGCTCGGGCAAGTCAGGGCCACTGGTGCTGCCGGTGAGTAGATCCAGCACCAGGGAGGTGGCGTCATTGCTGGAATCGGCAAGCATGTCTTCCAAAGCACGGCGCAATTCAGGGCCCTCCAGCAGCAGATCCCGGGCCAGCCAGGCCTCCAGGGCCGCCCCGTAGAAAAGCTTCACCACACTCGCTGGATAGCGGGGCCGATCCCCCCCATGGCTGGCCCCGGCCAGTGGCAAACCCCAGAAATCATCCTGGTTAAGGGAGGCCGCCTGATCAAGGGCGGAACTGGCGTAGGCCAGCCAGGTAACACTCAGCTGCTCTTCCAAGCCGGGGCGCCCCTGGGCCAAATCCTGGAGACTGGCCTGCAGGTGGTTTCCCAGGTCGGGATCCTGGCTGTAGAACGCCATAGGTCGATCCAGATTTGGTGGGCAGAGCAGTGGGGAGACTAAACAAACTTTCCGAACGGATTCCAGCGGCACCGGAGTTGCTCAGGCCCCAGAGCCATTGGCAACTAACGGCCCCCCTGGATCTATTCAGTGGCGCCCGGGGCCAGGGCCTCGCCACCCAGGCGGCCCCTGGCCGGCGCCTGCGCCTGCTGGCCGAACCCAGCGAAGCCGGCCGCCTCCAGGTGCAACTGCTGGAGGATGGCTACCGCGGCTGGATCGAGCCCGATCAACTGCTGGGCCGAGCCTGGAGCTCTGCCCCCCAGGCGCCGCGACTGCTGCAGGAGCATGAAATCGAAGCGCGGCTAGGGGCGGTGCTCAGCTTTGCCCTGGCGGCGGCGGCGGCGGCCAACAGCTACCTCTGGGGCGGCAGCCTTGGGCCTGATTACGACTGCTCTGGTTTGATCCAAACGGCCTTTGCCGCCGCCGGCATCTGGATCCCCCGGGATGCCTACCAGCAGGAACGGTTCTGCCAGCCCGTGGCGCTGGAGCCCAGTTGTTTCAGCCTGCTGCGCCCTGGCGATCTGATCTTTTTTGGCAGCCGCCAACGCTGCAGCCATGTGGGGCTGCACCTGGGCCAGGGCCGCTATCTCCACAGTTCCGGCCGCAGCCATGGGCGCAACGGCATCGGCATCGATGGCCTCAGCCCCCGCGATCAACACCCGGTGGCCTGCCATTACCGGCAGGAGCTCCGCGGCGCTGGCAGAGTGCTGCGCTGCCACGATGGCAGCCACCTCCCCTGAGCGCTCCTCGGCCGTGACCCTTTCCGTGGTGATTCCCCTCTTCAATGAAGAGGAGAGCCTGCCCATGCTGGTGGCCCAATTACTGGGCAGCCTGCGCCCCCTGGGGGAAGCCTTTGAACTGGTGCTGGTGGACGACGGCTCCAGCGATGGCACCGCCCGGGTGCTGCAACAGCTCAGTGAAACCACCCCGGAACTGGTGGCGGTGCTGCTGCGCCGCAACTACGGCCAAACCGCCGCCATGGCCGCTGGCTTTGATGCCAGCAGCGGCGAAGAAATCGTCACCCTCGACGGCGACCTGCAGAACGACCCCGCCGACATCCCGCTGATGCTGAACAAGCTGCGGGAGGGCTACGACCTGGTTAGTGGCTGGCGATTTCAGCGCCAGGACGCCGCCCTCAGCCGCCTGCTGCCCTCAAAGCTGGCCAACAAACTGATTGCCGCCGTCACCGAAGTGCGGCTCCACGACTACGGCTGCTCACTCAAGGCCTACCGCCGCGAAGTAGTCACCGACCTGAATCTTTACGGGGAATTACACCGTTTCCTGCCGGCCTTGGCTTCGATCGAAGGGGCCCGGATCACCGAAGTGAAGGTGAACCATCAACCGCGCCGCTTTGGCAAGAGCAAATACGGCATCGACCGCACCTTCCGGGTGCTGATGGACCTACTCACCGTGTGGTTCATGAAGCGCTTCCTAACGCGCCCCATGCATGTGTTCGGCTTCTGGGGTCTGTTGGCCATGGCCGCCGGGGCCGTGATGGGCGGCATGCTGCTGGTGGAGAAGCTGCTGGGCCATGACATCGGCAACCGGCCGCTGCTCACCCTTTGCGTGCTGCTGCTGCTAACGGGGGTGCAGCTCTTCTGCTTTGGCCTGCTGGGCGAACTGATGATGCGCACCTACCACGAAAGCCAAGGGCGTCCGATCTACCGCATTCGCGCCACATTGCGGGGCAAGGCCCCCCTACCGGCCTGAGCGCCCCCAGGCCAGCCCCCCAGCGGTTCACCGCGGAAACGCTCCAAGCCCAGCGCCGCCTGTTCCACCACGGCGCCATGGGCATCGCGCAGGCCCCGGCGCAGCAGGGGCAAACAACGGCGATCGCCCCAACGGCCGCAGCGCTCCATCGCCTCCAGCCGCTCCGCCAGGGACCCCTGGCTCAGCTGGGTTAGCTGCCGCAGCCATTGGCGCTCCTCCAGGGCTGTGCGGGGTAGGGCCAAGGGCGCTGGCGGCAGCGCTGGGCGCCCTTGGGGCCGCTGGCGCTGGGCCCTGTTCAGGGCCGCAATGGCGGAGCCGTCGTTGGCGCAGCTGCGGCGGCGGCGGGCGGCCTTTGGGCTCCACCCCCGCCGAGACAGAAGCCAGGCGAGCATTGCCAGCAGCGAAACAAGCATCAGTAAGAAAAGGAGCATGGGAGCCTGCCTGGGGATTGAACTTTTATGTCGCCCCCGCAGCGGCAGCGGCTGGAAGCAAATCAAATCCTTACAGTCCGTTGGCTGGAGCTTGAGCTCCATCTGTCCTGACAGGTGTTTTCAACCAATGACGGGAGAATTTGCCGCAGCCTGGTTGCCCTCAGTGTTCGTTCCCCTTGTGGGAATCGGCCTGCCTGCCGTTGCCATGGCCCTGCTTTTCAATGTGATCGAGGCTCGCGACTGACATGACCGTTACTCCCGCCTTCGACCCCAACGTCGGTAACTTGGCCACCCCGGTGAACAGCAGTTGGTTCACCAAGGCGTTCCTGAACGCCTTGCCGGCCTACCGCCCCTCCCTTTCCCCCAATCGTCGGGGTCTGGAAGTGGGCTTGGCACACGGTTTCTTCCTGTATGGACCGTTCGCCATCACCGGCCCCCTGCGCCACACCGACTACGCCGCCACCGCTGGTCTGCTGGCCACGGTGGGCCTGATTTCGATCCTCACCGTCTGTCTGTCGATCTACGGCACCGCCGGCCGTGGTCCCAATGTGCAACCGGCCGATGTGACCATCGACCATCCCCCCGCCGACCTTTTCACCAAGGCTGGCTGGGCTGAGTTCGCCAGTGGTTTCTGGCTTGGAGGTACCGGTGGCGCTGCCTTCGCCTGGTTACTGGCTGGTACCGCCCTGGTGCTGCCCCTGGTAAATCTTGCCGGTGGCGTTTGGAGCGTGGGCTGAAATTCAGCCCCAATCCGAATCAACCCTTAAGCCTCCGCCCCTGGCGGGGGCTTTTTTGTGGCAACGTTGCGCCCTACGGCCAACCGTTTCTCCATGTCGGTATCCGATCCGTTTTTGAAACGGCCGCTGCTCACCCTGGTGATCAGCCTATTGATAGTGCTGGCGGGGCTGGTGAGCCTAAGTGGGCTGCAGGTGGAAAACCTTCCGCCGATTGCCCCCAGCAAGGTAACGGTGCGGGCCACCTACCCCGGCGCCGGGGCCGAAGTGGTGGAACAGGGGGTTACCACCCTGCTGGAACGGCAGCTCAACAGCCTGGAACGGCTCGACAGCCTGCGGTCCTCCAGCAGCGCCAATGGCGCCAGCGTTGAACTCACCTTCAGTGAGGGCAACCGCGAACTCAATCAGATCAATGTGCAAAACGAGGCCAGCCTCGTTACCCGGCAACTGCCCCAACCAGTGATCCGCCAGGGGCTCCAGGTGCGCCGCACCAGCACCGACCTGCTGATGGTGCTCAGCTTCAGCGAAGAAGGCCATAACTACAGCCAACAATTCATCAGCAGCTGGGTGGACCGCCGCCTGCGCGATGCCCTGCTGCGCCTGCCAGGCATCGGTGATGTAACCCTCTCGGGATCCAGCACCCTCGCTTACCGCCTCTGGCTTGACCCCAACAAACTGGATCGCTTCAAGCTCACAATCAACGATGTAAGCGCCGCCCTGCAACGGGAAAACGTGCTGGCGGCCCTCGGCCAGGTGGGTGATGCCCCCAGCCCCGCCGACCAGCAGTACAGCCTGCCCCTGCGCATGGAAGGGCGGCTGCGCAGCAAAAAGGAACTGGAGGAACTGATCGTGGCCCCCCTCGGGGAGGGCAACAGCGTGCGCCTCGGCGACCTGGGGCGGGTGAGCCTCGGCGAAGAGAGCTACAGCACCACGGCCAGCAACCTCATGGGGCAACCGGCCGTAGCCCTATCGATCTACCAGCGGGATGGCAGCAATGCCCTGGAACTAAGCCGGGCGGTGGAGAAATTGCTGGAGCACAGCCGCCCCGACTTCCCCCCTGGGCTGACGGTGCAGACCATCATTGATGTGGCAGACAACGTACGGGAAAGCATCCACCAGGCCCTTGATGCCCTCAGGGATGCCGTGCTGCTGGTATTTGCCGTGCTGCTGCTGGGCCTCGGCAACTGGCGACTGGCCCTGATCAGCGCCAGCGCCGTACCGGTGTCGTTGCTGGGCAGCTTCACCCTGCTGCGGGCCTTTGACGGCTCGATTAACACCCTCACCCTGTTTGGCCTGGTGCTGGCCACCGGCCTGGTGGTGGATGACGCCATCGTTGTGAGCGAAGACATCGGCCGCCGCATTGAGCTGGGTGAAACCCCCGGCAACGCCGCCCGCCATGCCATGGAGGAACTGGGGGGAGCCGTTATCGCCACCTCTTTGGTGTTGGTGGTGGTGTTCCTGCCGGTGTTGCTGATGCCGGGGTCGGTGGGTCGGCTCTATCAACCGATCGCCGTGGTGATCGGCAGTTCAATCCTGCTGTCGATGGTCAATGCCCTCAGTTTCACCCCGGTGGCCGCCACGGTGCTGCTGGGGCGCAAGCTAGGCAAAGAACCACGGCAATTGGCAAAACTGCAGCGTTTTCTTAAACGCACGGAGGGTTGGTTGATAGCCCTACAGCACCCCTACCAACGGGCCCTGGAGGTGGTGCTGGGGCAACGGCGCCTGGTGGTGATCGGACTTTTGGTGGGATTACTGGTGACAGGCCTGGGCCTGCGCAGCCTGCCCACGGGCTTTATTCCCCAGGAGGACGATGGCCAGATCCGCGGGGTGCTGGTATTGCCGGAAGGGGCCTCCCTGGTGCGCACCCAGCAGGCCATGGAACGGATCCGGGCGGTGGCGGCCAAGGAGCCCTTGATCCGCACAGGCAACTTCTACCCAGGCCGTTCCTTTGGCGACAGTGCCCCAAACAAGGGGGTGTTTTTCCTGCGGCTACAACCCCTGGAAAAACGCGGCAACGGCAAGAGCAACAGCACCAGCGCCGTGATGGAAACGCTCAATCCGCAGCTGCGCAAGGCGCTGAAGGGTGCCGGCAAAGTAAACCTCAGCCAGCCACCACCGGTGCGGGGTTTTGGTTCCGAAGGCGGTTTGGAGCTGGAACTGCTGGATGTGAGTGCCGGTGGCCTCAGCCTCGGAGAATTTGCTGAACAGGCCCAAGACTTCATCAGCCAGGCCGAGGCCACCGGTCAATTTGAACGGGTAAGCACCCGCTTCAATGCCGATGCCCCCGCCCTGCAACTGATCCCAGACCGGCAGCGCATGGCCGCCGTGGGGGTGAATCTTGAGCAGCTGGTGGGGGTGCTGGGGGACAGCTTCGGCAGCAGTTATGTGAACGACACCTTTGAAGATGAAAGGGTGCGGCGGATCGTGGTGCAGCTGGAGGGCCAGGCCCGCAGCCGTCCGGAGGATGTGCTGCGCCTAAATGTGCGCAACAACAAGGGCGAACTGATCCCCCTGGCCAACCTGCTGCGGCTGGAACGGGGTTACGGGCCCACAAGCATCAACCACAGCGAACAGAACCGGGCAATTGCGATCCAGGCCCTGCCGAAGGCGGGGATAAGCAGCGGCCAGGCGATCGCCAGCCTGGAGGCGGTGCAGGAAGCCCGCAACAGTCCGGTGACTGAGCTGAACTTTTCGGGCCTAACCCGGGAGGAACGCAAGGCGGCCGGCAGCACCTGGCTGCTATTTGGCCTGGGCCTGGGGGTGGTTTATCTGCTGCTGGCCGCCCTCTACGAAAGCGCCGTGGATCCGCTGGTAATCCTGGTGACGGTTCCCCTAGGGATGCTGGGGGTAGTGATTGGCCTCGCCGGCCGTGGCCTATTTCTCGACGTCTATGGCCAGGTGGGGGTGCTGGTGCTGGTGAGCCTGGCCGCCAAGAACGGCATCCTGATCGTTGAATTTGCCAACCAACGGGTAAAAGAAGGCCAGCCCGTGAGCACAGCGATCCGGGAGGCCGCCAGCCTGCGGCTCCGGCCAATCCTGCTCACTGCGGTGGCCTCCCTGGCGGGATTCCTGCCGCTGGTGCTGGCCCAGGGGGCCGGCGCCGCCAGCCGCGTGAGCATTGGCACTGTGGTATTCAGCGGCCTGCTGGTTTCCACGGCCCTCAGCCTGTTTGTGCTGCCGGTGATCTATGAACTGGTGAAAGGCTGGGAAACCGGCGACCACAGAAAAGCCAGCTGATCAGTAAAGCCCACTGACACTTTTGTTATCAGCCCCGAGGCAATCAAGGCAATAGCCATAAAAAAAGCCCCCGGAAACCGGGGGCTGAGCAAGGAACGTTGATGACCGAAGCCAATCAAGCAAATGGGCTGATTAGCCGAATTTGCTGGAGGTGGAAGCGATCAAGAAGGCCGCATAGGTAAGGATGTAACCCACGGTGAAGTGAGCCAGACCAACCACGCGAGCCTGAACGATCGAGAGGGCCACAGGCTTGTCGCGCCAGCCAACCAGGTTGGCGAGCGGAGTGCGCTGGTGCGCCCAAACGATGGTTTCAATCAGCTCCTGCCAGTAACCACGCCAGGAGATGAGGAACATGAAACCGGTGGCCCACACGAGGTGACCAAAGAGGAACATCCAGGACCAAACAGCAAGGTTGTTGGAACCGAAGACGTTGTAGCCATTGATCAGCTGGGAGCTGTTCAGCCACAGGTAGTCACGGAACCAGCCCATCAGATAGGTGCTGGATTCATTGAACTGGGCCACGTTGCCCTGCCAGATGGCAAGGTGCTTCCAGTGCCAGTAGAAGGTGACCCAACCCACGGTGTTCAAGGCCCAGAAGACTGCCATATAGAAGGAGTCCCAAGCCGAGATGTCGCAGGTGCCGCCACGGCCGGGGCCGTCGCAGGGGAAGGAATAGCCAAAGTCCTTCTTGTCTGGCATCAGCTTCGAACCACGGGCATCCAGGGCACCCTTCACAAGGATCAGGGTGGTGGTGTGCAGCCCAAGGGCGATGGCGTGGTGTACCAGGAAGTCCCCAGGGCCGATCGGCAGGAACAGGTCGGTGTTGCCGTTGATGGCATCCAACCAGTAGTGGGGACCAGGGATGTTGGCAGAGGCAATGCTGGCCGAGCTGGCGGGATTAGCCAACAGCACGTTGAAGCCATAGAGAGCCTTGCCGCTTGCCGCCTGGATGAACTGGGCGAAAACGGGTTCCACCAGAATCTGCTTCTCGGGGGTACCGAAGGCCACGACCACATCGTTGTGAACGTAGAGGCCCAGGGTGTGGAAACCGAGGAACAGGGAGACCCAGCTCAGGTGGCTGATGATCGCTTCTTTGTGCTCGAGCATCCGACCAAGAACATTGTTCTTGTTGGCTTCGGGGTCGTAATCACGGATGAAGAAGATCGCACCGTGGGCGAAGGCACCGCACATCAGGAAGATGGCGATGTACTGGTGGTGGGTGTAAAGCGCTGCCTGGGTGGTGTAGTCCTTCGCGATGAAGGCATACGAAGGCATCGAATACATGTGCTGCGCCACCAAGCTCGTGACCACGCCTAGGGAGGCGAGGGCCAGGCCAAGTTGGAAGTGCAGCGAGTTGTTGATGGTGTCGTAAAGACCCTTGTGGCCAGCGCCCAGGTCACCGGGGGTGCCCTTAGGCGGGTTGTGGGCTTCGAGGATCTCGCGGATCGAGTGACCGATGCCGAAATTGGTGCGGTACATGTGACCGGCGATCACGAAGATGCAGCCGATCGCTAGGTGGTGGTGGGCAATGTCCGTGAGCCACAGGGCTTCGCTCTGGGGGTGGAAACCACCGAGGAAGGTGAGGATCGCGGTGCCAGCGCCTTCAGAGCTGCCGAAGATCTGATTAAGACCGTCGGGGTTCTGGGCATAGACCCCCCAGTTACCGGTGAAGAAGGGCGTGAGGCCCGCCGGGTGGGGAAGGGTGCTGAGGAAGTTGTCCCAACCAACGTGTTGGCCGCGGGCTTCAGGAATCGCCACGTGAACCAGGTGACCGGTCCAAGCGATGGAGCTGAAACCAAACAGCACCGCCAGGTGGTGGTTCAGGCGAGATTCAGCGTTCTTGAACCAGGCAAGGCTGGGGCGGAACTTGGGCTGAAGATGCAGCCAACCGGCGAAGAGGGCCCAGGCCGACAGGATCATCATGAAGATGGAACCCTGATACAGCTCGGCGTTGGTGCGAATGCCGATCGTGTACCACCAGTGGTACAAACCGGAATAGGCAATGTTCACCGGGGAGGAAGCGCCCGCTTGGGTGAAGGCCGCGATGGCCCCCTGACCGAAGTGGGGATCCCAGATCGCGTGAGCGATGGGACGGATGTGCAGGGGATCAGTGACCCACTGCTCGAAGTTGCCCTGCCAGGCGATATGGAACAGGTTGCCCGACACCCACAGGCCAATGATGGCCAAGTGTCCGAAATGGGTGGAGAAAAGCTTTTGGTAAAGCTTCTCCTCGGTCATGCCGTCGTGGCTCTCGAAATCGTGAGCCGTGGCGATGCCGTACCAGATGCGGCGGGTGGTCGGGTCCTGGGCCAGACCCTGGCTGAACGAAGGAAATTTCGTTGCCATTGGAGAGGTCAGAGGGGAGGAATCAGCCCACCGCGATGATGCGGGCCAGGAAGAAGGACCAGGTCGTGGCGATGCCACCCAACAAATAGTGGGCGACGCCGACCGCACGGCCCTGAAGGATGCTGAGGGCACGCGGCTGGATGGCCGGTGTGATCCTTAGCTTGTTGTGAGCCCAAACGATGGACTCAATCAGCTCTTGCCAGTAGCCGCGGCCACTGAACAGGAACATCAGGCTGAACGCCCAAACAAAGTGAGCTCCGAGGAACATCAGGCCATAGGCACTGGATGAGGAGCCATAGCTGTTGATCACCTGGGAGGCTTGCGCCCATAGGAAATCACGCAGCCAACCATTGATGGTGAGGGCGCTCTCGGCAAAGTTGCCGTTGGTGATGTGCTGGACGGTGCCGTCAGCGTTGACGGTGCCCCAGACGTCGCTCTGCATCTTCCAGCTGAAGTGGAAAATGACGATCGACAGGGAGTTGTACATCCAGAACAGACCCAGGAACACGTGATCCCAACCAGACACCTGGCAGGTGCCGCCACGGCCGGGGCCGTCGCAGGGGAAGGCGAAACCGAGGTTTGCCTTGTCGGGGATCAAACGGGAGCTGCGGCTGTAAAGCACACCCTTCAGCAGGATCAGCACCGTCACGTGAATCGTGAAGGCGTGAATGTGGTGGACCATGAAGTCCGCCGTGCCGAGGGCAATCGGGGCGGCGGCTACTTTGCCGCCAATGGCAACCACGGTGCCGTTGAACACTTCACTCACGCCAGCAAGGGCGTTGGGGGCAGTGGTACCGGCGGCAGCCGCGTGCAGTCCTTGGATCCACTGGGCGAACACCGGACGCAGCTGAATGGCTGAGTCGCTGAACATGTCCTGGGGACGGCCCAGGGCACGCATGGTGTCGTTGTGGATATAGAGGCCAAAGCTGTGGAAGCCGAGCCAGATGCACACCCAGTTGAGGTGGCTGATCAGGGCATCACGGGCCTTGAGCACCCGATCAAGCACGTTGTCCACATGCTTGGCGGGGTCATAGTCACGCACCATCGCGATGGAGGCGTGGGCGCCTGCACCAACGATCAAGAAACCGCCGATCCAGGTGTGGTGGGTGAAGATCGACAGCTGGGTCGGGTAATCAATGCCGATGTAGGGATACGGAGGCATCGCATACATGTGCTGGGCAACGATGATGCTCAGCGAACCCAACAGCGCGAGGTTCACGGCCAACTGGGCATGCCAGGAGGTGGTCATGAACTCGTAGAGGCCATCGTGACCACGGGTGGCAGGGAACAGCAGGGGATCTCCCTTCTGGCCCTCAAGGATTTCCTTGATGCTGTGGCCGATGCCCCAGTTGGTGCGGTACATGTGGCCGGCCACGATGAACAGCACGGCAATCGCCAAATGGTGATGGGCGATGTCCGTCATCCAGAGGCTGCCGGTCACAGGGTTGAGACCGCCCTTGAAGGTGAGCAGGTCGCTGTAGGCGGCCCAGTTACCGGTGAAGAAGGGGGTGAGACCCTCCTTGATACCCGGGAACAGCTGACCAATCAGGTCCTGGTTCAGGAAGGCGTGGGGCAGGGGGATGTCCGCCAGCGAAGCAATGGTTTTGCCGTCGAGGCTGAGGGGCTTGCCCGCATCGATGGCATCCAGCAGCTGGGTGGTGGGCAGGGACACATGAATAAGGTGTCCCGCCCAGGACAGGGAGCCCAGACCCAGCAAACCTGCCAGGTGGTGATTGAGCATCGATTCCACGTTCTGGAACCACTCAAGCTTCGGAGCGGCCTTGTGGTAGTGGAATACGCCTGCATTAAGCATCAGGCCCGCCATTACGAGGGCGCCGATGGCAGTGGCGAGCAGCTGAGTTTCGTTTGTGAAACCCCAGGCACGCCAAACGTGGAAAAGTCCGGAGGTGATCTGAATGCCGTGGAAGCCGCCACCAACATCACCATTGAGAATCTCCTGGCCGAAGATCGGCCAAACCACCTGAGCACTCGGTTTGACGTGCAGGGGGTCGACTAGCCAGCCGGAGTAGTTGGAGAAGCGAGCACCGTGATAGAAGGCGCCGCTCAACCAGATGAAAATGACGGCCAGGTGGCCGAAATGCGCGCTGAAAATCTTGCGTGAGACTTCTTCAAGGTCACTGGTGTGACTGTCGAAGTCATGAGCGCGGGAGTGGAGGTTCCAAATCCACGTAGTGGTCTTGGGACCCTTAGCAAGGGCACGATCGAAGTGTCCGGGTTGGCCGAGCACGTCGAAATCGACGGGCACGGGGTTCCGGTCGACCGTGACCTTGGCCTTGCTCCCACGTTCTGGTGGGCTGATGGTCATCGAGACGTTCCTCGAGGGTGTGGGTCGGAGGCCTTGGGCCAGCCCGAGGGGGCTAACCACAGGGCCGCTGGGGCGCAAAGGCACGGCGCTTGCAGGGGCAAAACCCTTGCCAGCACTGAGCCGCGGGCCCCAGCTTGGGGGACCGCTGGTGGGAGTATAAGGGCCATAGATTGCCCCTTCCCAAGGGAGTTACAAAGGTTCAATCCCTGTCCTGGACTGGGGTCTGCGGACGGCTGAGTAACAACTAATTTCGGCGAATAACAGGGCTTAACTGTTGCTTCTGATCCTGAAACTTGTGTTTATTCGGTGTTTTGCGTTGCGCTTCACTGGTGGAATGTCAGCCTGCGGCCCACCCGTGCCTCCCCGCCTGCGCACTTCTCTCACTTCCCTTGCCCTGGGTATGGGGCTGGGGATCTGGCTCTGGCTGGGCTTTGTTGCCCCAGTGAGCGCCCTGCCCTGGCGCCCCAAGCCAGTGACCACCGAAACCAATAACCAGCCGTTGCAGGAGGTGGCCCCGCCGGGGGGCGCCCAGCAACTGGCCCAGGCCCTGGGCGAGCGCCATCCCCGCCTCGAGTTACTGGCCCCCAGCAATGACAGCCTGCTGGCGGATGGTTCTTGGTCCTTGCGGCTGCGGCTCCAGGATTGGCCCCTAGGGCAGCGGCCCGAACTGGGCCCCGGCCCCCAGCTGGTGGTGCTGGTGGATGACAAGCCACCGCTGCGCATCTTTGCCCGGCCCAGCGGCAATCCGGAAAGCTGGGAAATACCAATGGAGGCCTTAAGCCCTGGCAGCCACAGGATTACGGCCTTTGCCGCCCTGCCCTGGGGGGAGGCGGTGGCCGCTCCCGAAGCCCGGGCCCAATTGCGCCTGCACCGCACCGCCCGCAATCCCCTGGCCCTCCCCGATCCGGAGGCCCCCCAATTGATCGCCGTGCCCTCCCCCCAGCTGGCTGCAGGGGCACCGGTGCCCCTGAACTGGCTACTGCTTAATGCCCCCCTCCAAAACCTGAGGCCCGAAGACAGCCGCTGGCGGCTACGCCTCAGCCTTGACGGAGCCAGCGTGCTGCTGGACCGGGCTGATCCGGTGTGGGTGGGCCCCCTGGCCATGGGTAGCCATGCCCTCCAGCTGGAGCTGCTTGATCCGCTTGGCAATCCCCTCGGGGTGCCGTTCAACAATCTGGTGAGGGAACTAACCGTTCCCCCCCCGCTCTCAGGTACCCCAGGCATGTTGCGAAACCAGCTCAGCGCCCCTGAGCTAGAGGCCCTGATCAATCCCCAATATCAAGAGCCCAACAATCAAGAGCCAACGGCAGCAGCTAGCCCCGCCGCCAAACCTGGGCCCCCGCCCACCCCTGAAACGCCGCCAGAAATCGAAATCCAACCAAATACAGATTCGGATTCGGATTCCGATTCAGTTCCTCTCGCTGAACTGAGCCCAGCCCCCGCCGAGCCCAGCGCCGACCTCAGCCCGGAGCCCGCCTGATGCGGCTAGGAATCTGCGCCTCCCGCCAGGGGCTAGCCCAACTGGAACCGCTGCTGGCCCTCGGTGAACTGGAGGCGGTGGCGGTACCGGAGCATCTGTTACTGCCCCAGCGTCCCGAACTTATCCACGGGGCGGCGGGTCAGGGCGCCCTGCTCGAGCGCCATTGGCCGCAGCTGGAGTTGCTGGTGGGGGCGATGGCGGCGGGCGCCCTGGTCCGGTTGCTGGCCCCTTTACTCCAGGGCAAGCAGCTTGACCCGGCGGTGTTGCTACTGAGCGGCGATGGCCAACAGCTGATTCCGCTCTTGGGGGGCCACCGGGCCGGGGGGGAAGCGGCCGCCCATCGGCTGGCGGCCCTGCTGGGCTGCACCGTGATCTCCACTGGCCTGAGCAGCAGCCTGGGCCGGGTGCCCCTCGACAGCTTTGGCGAGGGCTGGGGCTGGCGCCGCGGCCAGGGGGATTGGGATCAACTAATGAAGCAGGCCGCCCGGGACGAGCCCCTGGGGCTGGTGAACGAAGGCGGCCAAAGCCTTGCCCTAGGGGACCTGGCTGCTACCCAGCTAAGCGCCGGCCAAACCGAGGTCAGCCCCAGCCAAACCCCTGCCCCAGGTGATCTTTGGATCAGCCCCCGCCAGGGTCCTGGCTGCCGCTGGCATCCGCCCCTGCTCTGGGTGGGGGTGGGCTGTGAACGCAACAGCAGTGAAAGCCTGCTGAGTTCAGCGCTGAACTCAGCCCTAGGCCTGGGGGGGCTGGCCGCTGAGGCCGTGGCCGGGCTGGCCAGCATCAGTCTTAAGGGGGATGAACCCGCCCTGCTGGCCCTGGCCAGCCACAACGGCTGGCCCCTGCGCCTATTTGACGCAGCGACCCTGGCGGCAATCCCGGTGCCAAACCCCTCAGCGGTGGTGGCGGCGGAGGTGGGCACCGCCAGCGTGGCAGAGGCCGCTGCCCTGGCGGCCGCCGGCCCCGGCGCCGAGCTGCTGGTGGCCAAAACGATCCAGCGGGGCGCCCCCGGCGAGGGGGCGGTAACCGTGGCCATCGCCCTGGCCCCCAACCCCTGGGCCCCCCAACGGGGCAGCCTCGAACTGATCGGCGCCGGGCCCGGTGAGCTGGCCCAGCTCACTGGCGCCGCCCGGGCCGCCCTCGGCCAGGCCCAGGTGTGGGTGGGCTACAGCCTCTATCTAGATCTGCTGGAACCGCTGCGGCGCCCGGGCCAGGCCCGGGTGGAGGGCCAGCTCACCCAGGAACGCCAGCGCTGCCAACAGGCCCTGGCCTTGGCCCGGCAGGGGATTCCCGTGGCGCTGATCTCCAGCGGCGAAAGCGGCATGTATGGCATGGCTGGGCTTGCCCTGGAGGAATGGCTGGCCTTGCCGGAGCAGGAACGACCCGCCTTTGCGGTGCACCCGGGCATCTCCGCCTTCCAAATGGCAGCCGCCCGCCTGGGGGCACCCCTGATGCATGACCTCTGCACCATCAGCCTCAGTGACCGGCTAACCCCCTGGCCGGTGATCGAACGGCGCCTAGGGGCCGCCAGCCAGGGGGATTTTGTGGTGGCCCTCTACAACCCCCGCTCCCGGGAGCGCCACTGGCAACTGCAACGGGCCCAGGAATTGCTGCTCCAGGGCCGCCCCGGCAGCACCCCGGTGGCGATCTGTCGGCAGCTGTCGCGGCCCGAGGAAAAACTGAGCCTGCACCGCCTAGACCAGTTGCCCCTGGAGCAGGTGGACATGTTCAGCCTGGTGCTGGTGGGCAACAGCAGCACCCGCCTAGTGGATGGCCGCTTACTAACCCCCAGGGGTTATCCGGGGGCTGAATTGCAGTGAGGCTTGCCCGGGGGCAATTCAAGTCGGGATGACAGGATTCGAACCTGCGGCCCCTTCGTCCCGAACGAAGTGCGCTACCAAGCTGCGCCACATCCCGATGGGGCGATCCTAGGAGACCGAGTTGCTAAAGCCCAACTGGCTGCGTGTAAAGGCCCCCCAACGGCAACGGATCGGCGAGGTGGCCGATCTGCTGCTGGACCTAAAGCTCAACACGGTTTGCCAGGAGGCCAGTTGCCCCAACATCGGCGAGTGCTTCGCCGGGGGCACGGCCACATTTCTGATCATGGGACCGGGCTGCACCCGCGCCTGTCCCTACTGCGATATCGATTTCGATAAAAGTGTTCGGGCCCTAGATCCCACTGAACCTGAACGGCTAGGCGAAGCGGTGGCCCGGCTCGGGCTCAGCCATGTGGTGATCACCTCGGTGAACCGCGACGACCTGGCCGATGGTGGCGCCAGTCAGTTTGTGGCCTGCATTGAGCAGGTGCGCCTCCGCTCGGCAGCCACCACGATCGAGCTACTGATTCCAGATTTCTGCGGCAACTGGGGGGCCCTGGCGGCGGTGATGGCCGGGGCCCCTGAGGTGCTCAACCACAACATCGAAACCGTGCCGAGGCTGTATCGGCAGGTGCGCCCCCAGGGCCACTACGAACGGTCGCTTGAACTGCTGCAACGGGTGCGCCAAGGCTGGCCCCATTGCTACACAAAATCAGGGTTGATGGGGGGCCTTGGCGAAAGCGACGCCGAGGTTTTGGAGGTAATGGCCGACCTACGCCGCCACCAGGTTGACATCGTGACCATTGGTCAATACCTCTCCCCCGGTCCTAAACATTTGCCCGTGGATCGCTTCGTAACACCGGAGCAATTTGAGGCCTTCCGCCGCCATGGGGAGGAAGGCCTGGGCTTCCTGCAGGTGGTGAGCAGCCCGCTCACCCGCAGCAGCTACCACGCCGGCGAGGTGCAACGGCTGATGCGGCAGTTCCCCCGTTAAACCGCCACCACCTGCCGCTGGGCCAAGCCCACCGTGGCCAGCTCACTGGGGGGCACCAGCAGCTTGAAGCGGCTTTTCCAGCTGCCCCAATCCGCCAGGATCGCCGCCGCCTTGCCACTGCCCGTGGCGGCCAGATGGGCCTCCAGCAGGGGCTTGAGCAGGGCCTCCTGTTCTGGGGTGGTGAGGGCACAGAGGGCGACGATTTCTGGGTTAAGGCGATCGGCCAGGGCCCCTTCCTCATCCAGCAGGAAAGCCACCCCGCCGGTCATGCCAGCCGCCACATTGCGACCGGTGGAGCCCAGCACCACCACCACGCCACCGGTCATGTATTCACAGCAGTGGTCGCCGGCCCCTTCCACCACCGTGCGGGCGCCGCTGTTACGCACGGCAAAGCGTTCACCGGCCCGGCCCAGGGCAAATAATTCGCCGCCGGTGGCGCCATAGAGGCAGGTGTTGCCAAGGATCACCTGGGCACCGGGATCCGGCACCGCCGCCGGGGGCACCACCGTGAGCCGGCCACCATTGAGGCCCTTACCCACGTAGTCGTTGGCTTCCCCCACCAGGCGCAGGTTCATGCCCTGGAGCACAAAGGCACCAAAGCTCTGGCCGGCGGCCCCCTCATAGGTGAGGTCAAGCTGGCCCTGGAAGCCGGTGTTGCCATGGCGGGCGGCAATTTCGCCGGCAAGCCGGGCCCCCACACTGCGGTCGGTGTTCAAGATCGCCAGGGTGCGGGCGACATGGCCATGGCCCTCAATGGCCGCCAGCAGTTCAGGGTCGGCGAGCAACTGGTCTTCAAGGATCGGGCCATTGCCATGGGCGGCAGTGGCATGGCGCAGCCATTGGCGATCGGCCGCCGCGGGGATTGGATTGAGCAAACAGGAAAGATCCAGGGCCTTGGTTTTGGCCAGGGCCACCGGACGGGCTTCCAACAGCTCGGTGCGACCGATCAGATCCTCCAGGCGGGCAACCCCCAACACACTCAACAACTGACGCACTTCTTCGGCCACAAAGAAGAAGAAATTGACCACATGTTCAGGCAGGCCGGTGAAGCGTTTGCGCAGGGCCTCCTTCTGGGTGGCCACGCCAACGGGACAATTATTTGTATGGCAAACCCGCGCCATGATGCAGCCCTCGGCGATCATCGCCACGGAACCAAAGCCATACTCTTCGGCACCAAGTAAGGCGGCAATCACCACATCCCAACCGGTCTTGAGCCCGCCGTCGGCCCGCAACAGCACCCGCCCCCGCAAGCCATTTTCCAGCAGGGCCCGGTGCACCTCGGTGAGGCCCAGCTCCCAGGGCCCACCGGCGTGCTTGATCGAACTGAGCGGTGACGCCCCCGTGCCGCCATCGTGGCCGGAGATTTGGATCACATCGGCATTGGCCTTGGCCACGCCGGCGGCAATCGTGCCGATGCCGATCTCCGCCACCAGCTTCACCGACACCTGGGCGGCGGGATGCACCTGGTGCAAATCATGGATGAGCTGGGCGAGATCTTCGATCGAATAGATGTCGTGGTGGGGCGGCGGCGAAATCAACGCCACGCCGGCCTTGCTGTTGCGCAGCCAGGCGATGTAGGGATCCACCTTGGGGCCGGGCAGCTGACCACCTTCGCCGGGTTTAGCCCCCTGGGCCACCTTGATTTCCAATTGGCGGCCACTGCGCAGGTATTCCGGCGTAACGCCAAAACGACCGGAGGCGATCTGTTTGATTGCCGAGCAGGCGGTATCGCCATTGCGCAGGCCCCGCAGGCCGGGAAGGGTGGCGGAGCTGCCTTCGCCATCCACATCAGTGAGCGGTTTAAAGCGGGCCGGATCTTCACCGCCTTCACCGCTATTGCTCTTGCCGCCAATGCGGTTCATGGCGATGGCCAACACCTCATGGGCCTCGCGGGAAAGGGCGCCGAGGCTCATGCCCCCCGTGCAGAAACGGCTAAAGAGACTCTCAACGCTCTCCACCTGCTCGATCGGCAGGGGGCTGGGGGCGGGCCGCAGCTGCAGCAGATCGCGCAGGGCCGTGACCGGACGGTTCTCCAGCAGCGTTTTGTAGGTGTTGAAGTGGTCGTAGCCGGGGCCTGACTTAACGGCCGCGTGCAGGGCCTTGGCCATCTCAGGGCTATTGAGGTGATATTCACCACCGGTGCGGTATTGCACAAAGCCCATGAACTCCAGCTTGGTGCGATTCAATTCCGGATAGGCCTTGGCATGGAAGCTGAGGGTTTCGCTGGCCAGCTCCGCCAGGCTCAAGCCCGCCACCCGGCTGGTGGTGCCGGTGAAGGCCAAATCGATCAAATCAGCACCGAGGCCGATCGCTTCAAAAATCTGAGCCCCGTGGTAACTGGCCAGCAGGGAAATACCGATCTTGGAAAGAATCTTGCGCAGGCCATCTTCAAGCGCCTTGCGCACATTTGCCTGGGCCTGTTCAATACTCAAGGCCGGCAGTTTGCCCCGCTCAATTTGCGACTGGGTTTTGGGATGGGCCCACCAGTGGCGCGTGGTTTCCAGCGCCAGCCAGGGGCACACTGCACTGGCGCCGTAGCCAATCAGGCAGGCCAGGTGGTGGGTGGTCCAGCACTGGGCCGTATCCAGCACCAGGGAACAGCGCAGCCTTAGGCCAAGCCGCAGCAAATGATGGTGCACCGCCCCCACCGCCAGCAGTGGCGGGATGTAGGTGCTGCTGGCGCTGATGCCGCGGTCGGAAAGCACCAGGATCTGGCTGCCGCCCCGCACGGCCTGCTCGGCCTCGCTGCCCAGGCGCTTCAGGGCGATCTCCAGCCCGTCGGGACCAGCGCCAACGGCCATCAGGGTGGAGATCGTGCTGCTGGCAATGCCCTGGTGGGGGAGGGCCGCCAGCTCGGCCTCGTTGAGAATCGGGCTATCCAGGTGCAGCACCGCCGCGGAAGCTGCCTCCGGCCGCAGGGCGGAACCCCGCTGGCCCAGATGCATCTCCAGGCTCATCACCAGTTTTTCCCGCAGGGGATCAATCGGCGGATTGGTGACCTGGGCGAAGCGTTGCTTGAAGTAGTCGTAAAGGAGGTGGGGCTTATCGGAGAGCACCGCCAGGGGGATGTCGTCTCCCATGCAGTAGGTGGGCTCTTTGCCCTGGCCGGCCATGTCCTCGATCACCAGATCCAGGTCCTCGGCGCTGAAGCCAAAGGCGGTTTGCTGCTGGAGCAGATCGAGGTTGCCAAACTGCTGCTGCTCGGTCCAGGGGAGCGACGGCAGCTGGCGGCGCTGCTCCGCTAGCCAGGCCCCATAGGGATGGCGGGACGCCACCTCCTCCTTCACCTCCCAATTGCGCAGCAGGCGGCCGTTTTCCAGATCCACGGCCAGCATCTGGCCTGGGCCCAGGCGCCCCTTCTCAATAATCCGACTCTCCTCCAGCTCCACCACACCGGTTTCGGAGCCCATCACCACAAAGCCATCGGCGGTGATGCAGTAGCGGGCCGGCCGCAGGCCGTTGCGGTCGAGGGTGGCGCCCACGCTGCGGCCATCGCTAAACACCAGCAGGGCCGGGCCATCCCAGGGTTCCTGGAGGCAGGCATTGAACTCGTAGAAGGCCTGCACCGCCGGACGGCTCTCCAGCTCCGGTTGCTGGCGGAAGGCCTCTGGCACCAGGGTGAGCAGGCTCTCGGTGATCGGCCGACCGCTGCGCACCATCAGCTCCAGGGTGGCGTCGAGGTTGGCCGAATCACTGAAGGCCGGGTTCACCACCGGCTTGAGATCAGCGGCGTCTTCACCCCAAACCGCATCGAGGTGGGCCTCCGAGGCCCGAGCCCAGTTGAGGTTGCCCAGCAGGGTATTGATTTCACCGTTGTGGCCCAGCAGTCGCATGGGCTGGGCCAGGGGCCAGCGGGGCAGGGTATTGGTGCTGAAACGACGGTGATAAACCGCGTAGCTCACGGCAAAACGTTCGTCCCGCAGGTCCCCATAGAAAGCCGGCAGCACCGCCGAACGCACCATGCCCTTGTACACAACGGTGCGGCAGCTGAGCGAGGCGAAATAGAGGTCGCTCGGCCCCGGCCCCCAGGCCGCCCGGGCCCGGTCGCCCACCCGACGGCGCAGGCGAAATAGCAATGCCTCCAAGGCATCTCCGCCAAGCTCAGCGCCGATCAACCACTGTTCAATCACCGGTGCCGTTTGCCGGGCCAGGGGGCCGAGCACGGCCATGTCCACCGGCACCGGGCGCCAGCCAAGGCTGCTCAACCCCAGGCGCTCGGCCTCCTCTTCACAGAAGCGTTTGGCCCCCTGGCGCTGGGCCCCATCCGCCGGCAGAAACAGCATCCCCAGCCCCCGGGGGGCCGCCGCCTGGGCCGCCGCCTCAGGCCAAACCGCCTCTAAATAGCTCCAGGGGATGCCGCAGAGCACCCCAGCCCCATCGCCGGAATCCCCGTCTCCACCGCAGCCGCCGCGGTGCTCCATGCAATCCAAACCGCGCAGGGCCTGCTGCAGCAACCAATGGCTCGCCTGCCCCTGCAACTGGGCCAGGAACCCCACTCCGCAGGCATCCTTTTCCCCCGCGACCGCCGCCGGTGCTGGGCTGTCGCAATGGGGCCAAATGGCCTGGGGGGAGCGAGACATGGGCAAGACAGCACCTGTGGTTTGCCCCGCCGCCAGGGCCAGGGCAAACCACGTCAAACCGAAATCCTAAAAGTTGGCGCCATGGCTAGGTTGAAAGCCGTCGTTTCGGGAGCTTCGCCGTGCTGACCCCCAGCCTGCCGCCGCAGCCCCCAGCGCTGGTAATCAGTGCCGAGGCCAGCGCCAGCGAGGGACTGGCGCTCCAGCTGAATGGCGAGCAGCTCCAGGCCCCCTGGCGTTGGGAGGAGGCCAGCCCGCCGCGGCTGTGGCTACCCCTTGATCTGCTGGAAAGCCGCCTGGGGGTGGAAAAGGAACGGCTGGCCGATGGTTCCCTGAAATTGCAATGGTTTGGCCGCACGCTGCTGGTGCCCAGCGACCGTCAACGCCCCCTCCAGGACGAAGTGGGCATGGAGGTGGGGGAGCTGCTGCGTTCAGCGGGGGTAACTGCCCGCCTGGCGCCCGCCACCGCCGGGGGATCAAGCCTGATCCTCGAGCTGCCCCCGGCCCGCTTTATCCAACTGCGCACCGGCCGCTTCAACCAAAATCCGCGGCTGGTGCTGGATCTGAGCAGCGCCACCCTGCTGCAACGCCAGGGGGAACAACTGCTGGTGAATCTGGTTAACCCGGAAGCCGCCGCCAGCGCCCTGCGCCAGCAGGGGCTGGCGGCCCAGGGCAGTGGCGGCCGGCTGCTGCTGCCGGCCCAGGGCCTTGAACGCTTGAGCCTGGGCAGTCCCGCCCGGCTGGTGCTTGACCAACTACCCGGGGGGGTGCCCCCCAGCCCGGGCCGGGAGGGCCTTTCCTCGCCGTTGCCGGGCCTAAGCCCGGTGCTGGAACAACGGCTACTGCCCCTGGGGGGGCGCCGCTATCAGCTCAGTTTTGTGCGCATCGATCCGCGGCGGGGCCCCTTTGCCCTGGTGCCCTTGAGCCGCAACAACATGGAGGGCCTGAGTTCCCTGGCGGGCCTGGCCCGCTCCCAGGGGGCCCTGGCCGCCCTCAACGGCGGCTTCTTCAATCGCATCCGCGAACTGCCCCTCGGCGGCCTGCGCGACCAGGGCTACTGGCTTTCCGGCCCGATCCTCAACCGGGGGGCGATGGCCTGGCAGTCGGGCAGCCTGCCCCGCTTCGGCCGGGTGCGCCTGGAGGAATGGCTCAGTGATACCAATGGCAACCGCTGGCCGCTCGGGGTCCACAACAGTGGCTATACCCAGCGGGGCCTGGGCCACTACAACCGCCTCTGGGGGTCGGTGTATCGGCCAATCACCGGCGGCGAAACCGGCCTGATTCTGGAAAATGGCCAGGTGAGCGAGCTCTGGTCTACCGAACGCATGGCCGGCGGTGTGCCGCTGCGCCAGGGGCAGATGCTGATCGTGGCCCGGGGGAGCTTCCCGCTGCCGATGCAAGTGGGCGATGCCCTGCAGCTCAACCAACGGCTCAGCCCCGACAGCTTCACGGAGCTCCCCTTTCTGATCCAAGGCGGTCCCTTACTGCTGGCCGATGGCCAGGTGGTGCTAGATGGCAGCGCCGAAAGCTTCAGAGGCGCCTTTCTCAACCAACGGGCCCCCCGCAGTGTGGTGGGCAGTGATGGCGAACAGCTCTGGTTGATTGCCCTGGAGGGGCTCGATGATGCCGGGCCCACCCTGGCGGAAGCCAGCGAACTAGTGCGGCAGCTGGGGCTCCAACAGGCCCTCAACCTCGATGGCGGCAGCTCCACGAGCCTGCGGGTGGAAGGCAGCCAGGGCAGCCAAGGTCGCGGCATCGGCGCCGCCATCCACAACGGCCTTGGCATTGTGGTGCGCAATCCCCGCTGATGCCGATGGAACCCACCCCTGGCCTCCAGCTCACCGCCCGGGCCGCCGCCGAGCTCTGTCGCCTGGCCGCCGTGGGCGGGCAACCGGGCCTGGCCTGGCTGGAACTGCTGGCCGGCAGCTGTGAAACCTGGGCCCTGCGCCTGCGGGCCGGCAACGGTGGCGCCGAGCCCCTGGCCCGGGCCGATGGCATCACCCTCCATTGCCGCCGCGCGCAGCAGGGGCTGCTGCAGGGCCTCCAACTTGATTACCAGGCGGATCTGAATGGCGGCGGCTTTCTGATCCGGGGCCCCGGTCGGATCCGCAGCTGCGCCTGCGGCGCTGCCTTCACGCCGCTGCTGGCTAGCGGACCGTCAGGGGGGTAAGGTGTTGGATTGTCGAATCCGGTCGGCCTGATGGCCTGCCCCCGGTCCTAGATGCCAACCATCCAGCAACTGATCCGCACCGAGCGGCAGAGTCTCACCCGCAAGACCAAATCTCCAGCGCTCCGGGCTTGCCCCGAACGCCGTGGGGTTTGCACCCGGGTGTACACCTCTACGCCGAAGAAACCCAATTCCGCCCTGCGGAAGGTGGCCCGTGTTCGCCTCACCTCCGGGTTTGAAGTCACGGCCTACATTCCCGGCATCGGCCACAACCTGCAGGAGCACTCCGTGGTGCTAATCCGCGGCGGCCGCGTCAAAGACCTGCCAGGGGTCCGCTACCACATCATCCGCGGCACCCTTGACACCGCCGGGGTGAAGGACCGCCGTCAGAGCCGCTCCAAGTACGGCGCCAAGACCCCCAAGGAGTGATCTCACTCCACTTCCATTCCCTTAAAGCAACTCGCTGAACTCCCTCCCCCATGTCCCGCCGCAACGCCGCCGAGAAGCGCCCGGTCCTTCCTGATCCCCAGTTCAACAGCCGTTTGGCCTCGATGATCGTGGCCCGGCTGATGAAGCATGGCAAGAAGTCAACCGCCCAGCGGATCCTCTCGGATGCCTTCGGCCTGATCAACGACCGCACTGGTGTGGATCCGTTGGAAGTGTTCGAAACCGCCGTGCGCAACGCCACTCCCCTAGTTGAAGTGCGGGCCCGGCGGGTGGGGGGCGCCACCTATCAGGTGCCGATGGAAGTGCGCCAGGAGCGCGGTACCGCCATGGCCCTGCGCTGGCTGGTGAATTTCTCACGGGCCCGCAATGGCCGCAGCATGGCCCAGAAATTGGCCGGCGAATTGATGGATGCCGCCAACGAAGCCGGCAGTGCCGTTCGCAAACGGGAAGAAACCCACAAGATGGCCGAAGCAAACAAGGCTTTCGCCCACTACCGCTATTGATATCGGTCAGTCAGCGCCCCGGGCCAACCGCTGACTGAAGCTCGACCTGTAGAGTTGCGCCCGCTTTTTCAAGCACACCTAAGGAGCATCCTGTGGCTCGCGCCTTTCCCCTAGACCGCGTCAGAAATATTGGTATCGCCGCTCATATCGATGCCGGCAAAACCACCACCACAGAACGAATTCTGTTCTATTCCGGTGTGGTGCACAAGATGGGGGAGGTGCACGATGGCGCCGCCGTGACCGACTGGATGGCCCAGGAACGGGAACGCGGTATCACGATCACAGCGGCTGCGATTTCCACCGCCTGGAAAGATCACCGTATCAATATTATTGATACCCCTGGTCACGTGGACTTCACCATTGAGGTGGAGCGCTCCATGCGGGTGCTTGATGGGGTGGTGGCAGTTTTCTGCGCCGTTGGTGGCGTTCAACCCCAGTCAGAAACCGTCTGGCGCCAGGCTGATCGCTACAACGTGCCCCGGCTCGTGTTCGTCAACAAGATGGACCGCACCGGCGCCAATTTCCTCAAGGTTTACGAACAGATTAAGGATCGACTGCGGGCCAAAGGCGCTCCGATTCAGCTGCCCATCGGCGCCGAAAATGACTTGACGGGAATTGTGGATCTTGTCAAGAACAAGGCCTACATCTACACGAATGATCTTGGCACAGACATTCTTGAGCAGGAAATTCCCGATGACATGAAGGAGTTGGCAGCCGAATGGCGCGCCAAGCTGATGGAGTCGGTGGCTGAAACCGATGAGGAGTTGATTGAGATCTTCCTTGAAACAGGTGAGCTCAGCGAAGCGCAGCTCCGCAAGGGCATTCGCCAAGGGGTTGTGAAGCACGGGCTCGTGCCAATTCTCTGCGGCTCCGCCTTCAAAAACAAAGGCGTTCAGCTGATGCTCGACGCCGTGGTGGACTACCTCCCCGCCCCCATCGATGTGCCCCCGATCCAGGGGCTCCTACCCGATGGCAGCGAGGGATTGCGTCCCTGCGACGACAACGCCCCCTTCAGCGCCTTGGCCTTCAAGGTGATGGCTGACCCCTACGGCAAGCTCACCTTTATTCGCATGTATTCAGGCGTGCTGCATAAGGGCAGCTACGTGCTGAATTCGACCAAGGACAAGAAAGAGCGCATCTCCCGCCTGATCCTGCTCAAGGCCGACGACCGCGAGGAAGTAGACGAGCTGCGCGCCGGGGACCTGGGGGCAGTGCTGGGTCTCAAAGACACCACCACCGGTGACACCCTCTGCGTTGAAAATGATCCGATCATTCTCGAATCGCTCTTCATCCCCGAGCCCGTTATTTCCGTGGCCGTGGAACCCAAAACCAAGGGGGATATGGAGAAGCTTTCCAAGGCACTCCAATCCTTGGCTGAGGAAGATCCCACCTTCCGAGTGAGGACTGATCCCGAAACCAACCAGACCGTGATCGCCGGCATGGGCGAACTCCACCTCGAAATTCTGGTGGACCGCATGCTGCGGGAATTCAAGGTGGAAGCAAACATTGGTGCCCCCCAGGTTTCCTATCGGGAAACTATCCGGGGCAGCGCCAAGGGTGAAGGTAAGTTCGCCCGGCAAACCGGTGGTAAAGGCCAATACGGCCACGTGGTAATCCAGATGGAGCCTGGCGAAGCCGGCACCGGCTTTGTATTCGTAAACAAGATTGTTGGCGGGATCGTTCCGAAGGAATACATCGGTCCAGCGGAAGCTGGCATGAAGGAAACCTGTGAATCGGGCGTGATCGCCGGCTATCCGCTGATCGACGTCAAAGTGTCGATGATCGACGGCTCTTACCATGACGTCGACTCTTCGGAGATGGCGTTCAAAATCGCCGGCTCCATGGCCTTCAAAGATGGGGTCAAGAAGTGCAATCCTGTGCTGCTTGAACCGATGATGAAGGTCGAGGTTGAGATTCCCGAGGACTTCCTCGGCTCGATCATCGGCGACCTCTCCTCCCGCAGGGGCCAAGTCGAAGGGCAATCCATCGACGACGGCCTTTCCAAGGTTCAGTCCAAGGTGCCTCTGGCCGAAATGTTCGGCTACGCCACCCAGCTGCGATCCATGACCCAGGGGAGGGGTATATTCTCAATGGAGTTCAGCCATTACGAGGAGGTTCCTCGGAATGTGGCCGAAGCCATTATCTCCAAGAATCAGGGAAATTCCTGATCCTGTCCCCCTCTTCGTTTACCCCCCGATTCTTCCCTAACAATGGCCCGCGAGAAGTTTGAGAGGAACAAGCCTCACGTCAACATCGGCACGATCGGTCACGTTGACCACGGCAAGACCACGCTGACGGCAGCGATCACCAACGTGCTCTCTTCGATCGGCCAGGCGAAAGCCCAGGCTTACGACGAAATCGATGGCGCCCCCGAGGAGAAAGAACGGGGCATCACCATCAACACGGCCCACGTGGAATACGAAACCGCAGGCCGTCACTACGCCCACGTGGACTGCCCAGGCCACGCGGACTACGTGAAGAACATGATCACCGGTGCCGCCCAGATGGACGGCGGGATCCTGGTGGTTGCCGCCACCGATGGCCCCATGGCCCAAACCAAGGAGCACATCCTGCTGGCCAAGCAGGTGGGCGTTCCCGCCCTGGTCGTGTTCCTCAACAAGAAGGACATGGTCGATGACGAGGAGCTGCTGGAGCTCGTCGAACTGGAGATGCGCGAGCTGCTCGACAAGTACGACTTCCCAGGCGATGACATCCCCGTGATCGCCGGTTCCGCCCTCAAGGCCCTGGAGCACATCCAAGGCGGCGGCAAGGGTATCCGCGGTGAAAATGAGTGGGTCGACAAGATCCTCGATCTGATGGATGCGGTGGATGCCTCCATCCCCGAACCCGAGCGCGAAATCGATAAGCCCTTCTTGATGGCTATCGAAGACGTGTTCTCGATTACGGGCCGTGGCACCGTTGCCACCGGCCGGATTGAGCGGGGCAAGGTCAAGGTGGGTGAAACCGTCGAAATCGTTGGCATCCGCGACACCCGCACCACCACCGTTACCGGTGTGGAAATGTTCCGGAAGCAGCTCGAAGAAGGCATGGCTGGCGACAACGCTGGTTTGCTTCTGCGCGGCATCCAAAAGGAAGACATCGAACGCGGCATGGTGCTGGTGAAGCCCGGCTCCATCACCCCCCACACCAAGTTCGAAGGTGAGGTCTACGTGCTCACCAAGGAAGAAGGCGGTCGCCACACCCCCTTCTTTGCCGGCTATCGCCCGCAGTTCTACATCCGTACCACGGATGTGACCGGTCAAATCACCGCTTTCACCGCCGATGACGGCTCCAGCGTGGAAATGGTGATGCCCGGTGACCGCATCAAGATGACCGGCGAGCTGATCTGCCCCGTTGCCATTGAACAGGGCATGCGCTTCGCCATCCGCGAAGGCGGCCGCACCATCGGTGCTGGCGTGGTTTCCAAGATCATCGCCTGATCGATCAGGAGCCTGTCACCCCTCCCAGGAGGCGGTGGCAGGCTCCTTTTTCATTGGCTGACTGCGCTTTGCTGAGAGATCCCCCCAGGGTTCTCGCACCTCGACAACTGAATCACTCCCCTTTTCCCCAGTCCCATGTCCACTGCCATCCCCCAGCAGAAGATCCGCATCCGCCTCAAGGCGTTTGATCGCCGCATGCTTGATCTCTCCTGCGACAAAATCATCGAAACCGCCGATCACACCGCTGCCACGGCCATCGGTCCCATCCCCCTGCCCACCAAGCGCAAGATCTATTGCGTGCTGCGCTCGCCCCACGTGGACAAGGATTCCCGCGAACATTTTGAAACCCGCACCCACCGTCGTTTGATCGATATCTACAACCCTTCCGCTAAAACGATCGATGCCCTGATGAAGCTTGATCTGCCCAGTGGTGTGGACATTGAGGTGAAGCTCTGATCTGAGGATCAAGGCGGTAATAACGCAGACACGGCGGGAGATTCAGCTGCCTAGGATGCAGGCTGATCTCCCGATGCCATGACGGATCTGGCCGTGCGGGAGTTACCGCTCTTTCCGCTTCCTGACGTAGTTCTATTTCCCCAGGAGGTGCTCCCCCTCCACATTTTTGAGCACCGCTACCGGATGATGCTGAAGACGGTGCTCGACAGCGACCGGCGCTTCGGTGTGGTGCGCTGGGACCCGGAACGCAAGGCCATGGCCGAGATTGGCTGCTGCGCCGAGATTCTCCAGTGTCAAACCCAGGCTGACGACCGCAGCAACCTCGTCACCATGGGGCAACAACGGTTCCGGGTGCTCAACATCGTGCGCCAGGCCCCCTTCATGGTGGCCCTGGTGAGCTGGCTGGAAGACGAACCGGTCAACGTGGATCTGGATCCCTTGGCCGGAGAGGTGCGCCAGGCTCTCCAGGATGTGGTGGACCTCTCCAGCAAACTGCTGGGCCACAAAACCTTGCTGCCCGACGATCTACCCGAATTACCGCGGGAACTGTCCTTCTGGGTGGGGGGCCACCTCGGCGGTGCCGTGGCCGACCACCAGCAACAGCTGCTGGAGATGACCTCCACCGGCGAGCGGCTGCAACTGGAATTTGACCTGCTCGATCACACCAGACGGCAGCTGGCCGCCCGCACCGTTCTGCAGGACACCTTCCGCGACATCGAGCAATGACGGCCCTGCTGCTGGCCCTGGGCGTGGCAATCCTGCTGGTTTGCCTCGGCCTGGGCCTCTGGTATGCGCTGCCACGTCGCTTCGTTGAGGTGGGCAGCGTGGCCGCTGCCTATGACCGCTGGACCAATGACCAGCTGCTGGAACGTCTCTGGGGCGAACATATCCATCTGGGGTACTACGGCCTGCCCCGCCGCCGCCGGGATTTTCGCCAGGCCAAGGTCGATTTTGTTGAAGCCCTCGCCCATTGGAGCGGCCTCGACCAACTGCCGCCCGGTTCGCGCTTGCTAGACGTGGGCTGCGGCATCGGTGGTAGCAGCCGCCTGCTGGCCCAGCGCTATGGCTTTGAGCTGCTGGGGGTGAGCATCAGCCCGGGACAGATCAGCCGGGCCCAGGCCCTCACAGACGCCCCTGGCCCCTGCCGCTTTGCGGTGATGGATGCCCTGGCCCTAGATCTGCCAGACGCCAGCTTCGATGCTGTTTGGACCGTGGAATGCGCCCCCCACATCGCCGACAAGCAGCGTTTTGCCAACGAACTATTAAGGGTGCTCAAGCCCGGTGGCCTGCTAGTAGCCGCCGATTGGAACCAACGGGATGACCGCCAACGGCCCTTCAACGGCCTGGAAAGCTGGGTGCTGGAGCAACTCAGGGTGCAATGGGCCCACCCCGCCTTCTCCAGCATTGCCTCCTTCTCTGCCAATCTCGAGGCCAGTGGCCAGCCCCTGGAGCAGCTGCGCACAGGCGACTGGAGCCGGGAAACCCTGCCCTCCTGGGGGGATTCGGTGCTGGAGGGCCTGCGCCGCCCTGGGGCCGTGCTCAGCCTCGGTCCAACGGCACTGCTCAAGGGTCTGCGGGAGGTGCCCACCCTGCTGCTGATGCGCTGGGCCTTTGCCCGGGGCCTAATGCAATTCGGGCTGTTCAGAGTGCAACTTCAGAGTTCAACTCAAAGTTCAACGGTGTCGTCTGTGATGGGGTAGCTGCCGAAACAGGCCAGGTGTTCACAGAGGGGGGCCAAAGCAGCGAGGGCCTCAGCCAACAGCGGCCCCTGGCCTGCGGTTTCCAGATCCACGAAGAACACATACTCCCCCAACTCCCGTTTAGACGGCCGCGATTCAATCCGGCTCATGTTCAACTGGCGGCTAGCAAACACCTGCAGCGCCTGCACCAGCCCACCGGGCTGATTGCCCCGCAAGGAGAAAGCCAGGCTCGTGCAGGCAGCACTGCCCAGCAGTGGTGCCCCCCGGCGCAGCAAGAGGAAACGGGTGCAATTGCCCGGCTGGTCGTTGATCGGATAGGCCCGTAGGGGCAGGCCATGCTCACGACCGGCAGGGACTGAGGCGATCGCCGCCCGGAAGCGCGAACCCTTCACTAGGCGGGCCGCCTCCGCCGTGGAACTGGTGCTGAGCTGCAGGGCCGCCGGCAGATGCTCCTGCAACCAGAGGCTGCACTGGCCGAGCGCCTGGGGGTGGGAGAGCACCTCACTGATGTCTGCCAACTCCCCCTCCGACAGCAGAGCATGGCGAATCGGCAGGATTAAGGAGCGTTCAATCCAGAGGGGCTCCTGCTGCCCCAGGCTGGATTCCCAGAGCACGTCTAGGCAGGTGGAAACCCCCCCCTCCACGGAGTTCTCCACCGGCACCACCGCCGCCCCACAACGGCCCGCCAGCAGCGCCAACACCACATTGCGAATGCTGATCTGCGGCAGCAACTGCGCCTCGGGGGCGGCCGCCAGGAAAGCGAGCCGCCGGCTGGCCTGCTCGCCATAGGTGCCCACCGGCCCCAGATAGGCGATCGAGCTGGGCGGAAGGGGAACGGCTTCGGTCATGACCTATAGGATCCTCCACCATCTCCCCTTCGGCAAATGGTTCTGGCCTTCCGGGCGGTCCAGAGCCTTGATCTGCCTGTGCCCCAGGCCGCGGACCGGCTACAGCCCTACCTGGAAAACGAAAGCCGGGTGGTGGGGGCATTGCTAAACCCCGAACAACTCACCGCCCTCGGGCCGGGGCTCTACCGCTATTGCGTGCGGCCCCTGCAGCTGTTTCAACTGCACATTCATCCGGTGGTTGACCTGCAGGCCTGCCAGCATCCCGGACGGCTGGAACTGAATTCGCTCTCCTGCAGCCTGGAGGGGGTACCAGGCCTGAGCGAAGACTTTCAGCTGAGCCTGCGCTCCTGGCTGGAGACCACCCCCCAGGGCCTGCGCGGGGAAGCGGAGCTACGGGTGGAGGTATCACGACCGCCGGTGCTGCGCTTAATTCCCGGCCGGGTGTTGGAAGCCACCGGTGAATCGCTACTCAACGGCATCCTGCTCAGCATCAAGGGGCGGGTGGGCCAACAGTTAATCCAAGACTTTCAGCACTGGTGCCAGCAGCACCCCTGAGCTCCGGCGCCAGGAAGCTGTAACGGTGCAAGCGGGTGGGGCCATGGGCCAGCAGGGCCTGGCGGTGCTGGCGGGTGCCATAGCCGCGGTGGCGTTCAAAGCCATAGGCCGGCCAGCGCCGGGCCAGGCGCTCCAGGAGGGCGTCACGGCCCTGCTTGGCCAGGATGCTGGCGCAGGCGATGTTGAGGTTGAGGCTGTCGCCCCGCACCAGGGTCTGCTGGGGCCCTGGCCAGGGCCGCAGGGGCAAGTTGCCATCCACCAGCACCAGGGCCGGCGGCTGGGGCAAGCGCTGCAGGGCCCGCAGCATCGCCAACTCGGTGGCTGGGCGAATCCCCAGCCGATCAATTTCCTCGGCCGACCCCTGACCAAAGCCATAGGCCTGGGCCTGGGCCAGGATCTCAGGCACCAAGGCCGCCCGGCGGCGGGGGCTAAGGGCCTTGCTATCTGTGACCCCTAAAGCAGCTAAACGCTCGTAGGCCAGGGGCGGCAGCACCACCGCTGCCGCCCAAACGGGGCCAAACAGGCAGCCCCTACCCACTTCATCCACCCCCGCCAGGGTCACCTCAGCTGGCGGAGGAACGGCGGCGGCGACGGCGGCCTTCCCCAGCCGCATCAGCATCAGCCTCAGGCTCGGGCTCCGGGGCGGCGGGCTCGGGCTCGGGTTCAGGGGCTGGGGCCGGGGCTGCTTTGGCCTTTGTGGTGCCAGTGCGCCGGGGTGCCGGGGCGGGGCTGGAGGTGGGTTCTGAGGTCACCAGGGTTTCAATCGGCACCAGCTCCGTCTCGAAGGGGCTGATCTCCAACGGGGTTATTTCCACCATGGCCGTTGGGGCGTAACCCTCATCGGGGCCGCCATCAAGCTGGCTGCCCTCATCGTGGCTGCTTTCGCCTGGGCCACTCTCCCCACGGCTGTCGCCACTGCCCCGCTGGCGGCGGCGGCGGCGGGGGCCATGGGCAGCCAGCTCCTGGCGGGCTGCTTCCAACAGCTGCTCGGCATCCTCGCCAGGCCGCACCACCCGCACGATCACGTTGTCGAGGTCGCTGGGGGCCGGATCGGCCAACAGGGCTGGATTCAGGCCCAACCAGCCGTAAACCAGCTCCTGGGTGTCGTCCATAGCCACCGCCAGCAGCTCTGGGTCACTGCGGCGGGGTTCCGCCGGGGCCGTGGCCGCAGCCGTAGCTATGGAAGTGGCAGTGGCCGTAACCGTGGTGCTGCCATTGCTGAGCGGCAGCGCTTCCAGCTCGGAGCCATAGCCCTCACTGCCATCGCCGCTGCCGCGGCCACCGCGGCGGCGGCGGCGGCCGCCGGAATCAGAGGCACTGGGGCTGGAGACCTCCGCCCGGGCCGAAGCAACGGAACGCACCAAGCCCGGCAAGGCCGCCAGGGGCTGGAGGGTGTCCTTACCGGGCAGGGTGACCACATGGCCAAGGCCGCCACAGCTGGGGCAGGCCCGACCAAACAATTCATAGATGTTTTGCCCCTGGCGCTTGCGGGTTAGTTCCACCAACCCCAGTTCGGTGATCTGGGCAATCTGGGGCCGCGCCTGGTCGTCGCGCATGGCCTGGGTGAAATGCTCCAGGAGCATCAGCTGATCCCGGCGCGACTCCATATCAATGAAGTCAATGATCACCACACCGCCGATATTGCGCAGCTTCAGTTGACGGGCGATTTCCGTGGCGGCTTCACAGTTGGTCCAGAGCACGGTTTCCCGGGCATTGGCGGAGCGGGTGAAGGAACCGGAGTTCACATCCACCACCGTGAGGGCCTCCGTGGGTTCAATGATCACGTAACCGCCCGAGGGCAAATCCACCCGCGGTTTAAGGGCATCACGGATCGCCGCATGCACCTTGTAGTGCTCGAGGATTTCGCTGGCGTCTTCGTGGTATTCCACCTGAAGATTCGCCTGGTCAGGCCCCAGGAAGGCATTAACGCGGGCAACCGCATCCTGGGAATCAACCACCACCCGTTGCACCTCCGGGCTGTAGAGGTCGCGCAGCACCCGATGGATGAAGTCTTCGTCGCGGTTAAGCAACACCGGGGGCTGGGCGGTTTCGGCCGCCTGCTGGATGGCCTCCCACTGGCGCAGCAGTGATTCCAGATCATCAATGATCTGTTCTTCGCTGACCGCTTCGGCCTCGGTGCGCACCAGCAGACCGGTGCCGGGGGGCTTAATCAGCACCGCCAGGGCCCGCAAACGATTGCGTTCCGATTCACCACCAATGCGGCGGGAGATATTCACCCCCTGGCCATGGGGCTGCAACACCAGGAAACGGCCCGGCAGCGAGAGGTTGCCGGTGAGGCGGGGCCCCTTGGTGCCGGTGGGTTCCTTCATCACCTGCACCAGCACCTTTTGGCGTGGTTCCAGCAGTTCTGTGATCCCAGAACCGCCTTTCTTCAGCCGTAAAGGGCCGAGGTCTGTGATGTGGATGAAACCATTCTTTTCGCTTTCGCCAATGTTTACGAAAGCGGCATCAATGCCGGGAAGAACGTTTTCAACAGTGCCAAAATAAACGTCACCAATCTGGTGACGGCCCTGGGCAACAATTAATTCATCAACCCGTTCGTCGTTGAGTACGGCGGCGATCCGCAACTGCTCAGCGATGACGATCTGCTGTGGCATGGGCTGAGGCGACCCCTTGCGGAGTCACCGAAAGGAAAAGGGTGGTGGGGAGGAATGCTCTGCGGCGTTCAGCGGTTGGTGGCTGAGGCGGCGTTTCAAGAAAAAAGGATCTGGACTTATCTCAACGATGCAGTTCGCCCGAAGGCAAACCACCCCCATAAAAAGCTTGCTGAACAGCTCTAAGGATCTGCTGCAGGCGCAGGGGAAAACGGAATTGTGAAAAGCCCTTGGACGCAACCACGTGCCGTGGGGTGCCGTGGGCGGTTCCTCCGCCTTGTTGAAACGTTAGCACGCGAGATTCAAGGCCTCTCGACATAGCTTCTCCAGCCGCAGCGGCACCCCTAGCCGTTCCTCCAGCAATTGACGGCAGTGGTCGGGCTTGAGGCTGCGGCCCGTGGGTTCCACCCGGGTATCAAGGCCGATCTCCACCCCGCTGGGTTGCCACTGGTACCAATGCAAATCAAGCAAATAGGGGCGCAGATCCCGCCTGCGGCGGCGCCCCTGCTTATCAACTTCCGCCAGGGGTAAATGCTCCGCCCCGAGCAGGCTGCCCAGGGCCTCTTGCCACTGGAGCTCAGCGGGCTGGGGCTGCTCCGGCGCCGGGCAGAACAGCAGGCGCCAGCGGGCGGAGCGCATGTATTGACTCAAGGCCGGTCCGTTGGGGGCCATCGGTTCAGCACTGAGCAGGCGCAGCCCCGCTGGCAACTGGGGCTGGAGCTGCTCCAGGAAGAGGCCGGGTTCAATTGCTTCGCTGAAGCTGAGGTCAAACCAATCGGCCTTGGCCTCGGCCCCCAGGGGCAGGGCCAAGGCAATCTGCAACCGGGGCAGAGGGTGGAAGCCACCGGTGAAACTGACCGGCAAGCGCGCCCGCCGCAGGGCCCGTTCCAGCAGCCGCATCAGATCCAGGTGGCTGAACAGGGCCATTTCACCGGTTTTGGCAAAACAAACCCGCAGGCGGGCCAGCTTGTTGCTGGGGGGCTTGCGGGACTTTTCAATCGGCGGCAAAGGCGGTGCCGGCACCACCACGTTGTGGCCCAGGGCCTCGCCACAGACGCCGCAGTGGCTGCAGGCAGCAAAGGAACAATCGGGCAGCACCGCCGCCGCCAGGGCCCGCTCCAAATCCTCCTGGAGCCATTGCTTGCTTACACCGGAATCGATGTGATCCCAGGGGAGTGGTTCGGCGCAGCGCTGGCGCCGTTGCTCCGGGCTAAGCGCCTGGAGTTCCGCCCAGCTGCCCAGCTCCAACTCCCGGTAACGGCCGCCAAGGCCAGCGGCCTCAATCGCCGCGGTCCAGGCGCCATAGGTGCGCTCGATGTTGTCGAACCAGGCATCCATGCCGGCCCCGGCCCGCCAGGCGGCCTCAATCACCGCGGCCAAGCGCTGGTCGCCGCGGCCGATGAAGTCTTCCATCGCCGAGAGGCGTACATCGGTGTAGTTCACCTTCAGCCCAGCCACACCAGTGAAGCGCTGGCGCAATAACCCCTGGCGCCGCAGGAATTCCGCCGAGGCAACGCTGTGCCATTGAAAGGGCGTATGCGGTTTGGGGGTGAAATTACTGATCGTTAGATTGAGTTCAAGGCGGCCGATATCCCGCATCTCGAAGCGCAACCGCTCCACCGTGTCGGCAATGCCGAGCACATCGGCGTCGGTTTCCCCCGGCAGGCCGATCATGAAATAGAGCTTGACCTTGCGCCAACCGTTGCGCATGGCCGTACGGATGCCTTCGATCAGCTCCTGATCGGTTAGCCCCTTGTTAACGATGTCGCGCAGGCGCTGGCTGCCGGCCTCCGGGGCAAAGGTGAGGCTGCCCTGCTTGGTGCCGCCAAGGATGTGGGCAATCGTGTTGTCGAAGCGGTCGATGCGCTGGCTGGGCAGGGCCAGGCTGACGTTGTGTTCCTGCAGCCGATTGCGCAATTCCACCCCCACCGCCGGCAGGGCCAGGTAGTCGCTGCAGCTGAGGGACAGCAAGGAAAAATCGCTGTAGCCCGTGCGGGTCATGCCCGTTTCCACCGCCTCCACCACCTCCTCGGGGTCCACGTCTCTGGCTGGACGGGTGAGCATGCCGGGTTGGCAAAAGCGACAGCCGCGGGTGCAACCGCGACGGATCTCCACCGTGAGCCGGTCGTGCACGGTTTCGCCAATGGGCACCAGGCCCATGGCGTAGTGGGGCATGGGGGTGGCCACCCGCCGCTGCACCGGGCGGCGCCCCAGCGACGGCACATAAACCCCCGGGATTTCGGCCAGGTCTGCCAGCAAGGCCGATCGGGACAGGCCCGCCCCCTTGCCCTCCTCCAGCACCAAACCGATCTCCGGCAGCAGCTCCTCCCCATCCCCCAGGGCGATGAAATCAAAGAAGGGGGCGTAGGGCTCCGGGTTGCTGGTGGCGGTTTGGCCGCCGGCAAAAATCAACGGTGGTGCCCCAGGGGTGCCCAGGGGTGCCCCACCGCGCTGGGCCGCGTAGAGGGGCACCCCGATCAGGTCGAGCAGCTCGAGGATGTTGGTGGCGCCGAGCTCGTAGCTGAGGCTGAAACCAAGGATGTCGAAGCTCTGCAGCGGCCGGCGGCTTTCCACCGCAAACAGCGGTGTGGCCGTGGCCCGCAGCCGGGCGGCCAGGTCGGGGGCCGGCAGGTAGGCGCGGTCGCAGAGCTGCCGCGGCTGGGCATTGAGGATCGAATAGAGAATGATGTGGCCCAGGTTGCTGGCCCCCACCTCGTAAACCTCGGGATAGGTGAGGGCCCAACGGATCACCGCCGCCTGCCAATCCCGCGGCTCCACCCCCAGTTCATTGCCCAGGTAGCGGCCCGGCCTGGAAATGCCGGCGTTTACCAACTCCGCAAAGGCCGTCACGGCGGGGCCACAGCACGGCTTTGAGTATGGGTCCCAACGCCATAGGAGGATGCGCGCCAGCTATTGCGGCAGGGCACCCGTGGTTCAGGTCAACAGCAATTACCTCAAGCTCAAGGCCGGTTATCTCTTCCCCGAAATCTCCAGGCGGGTAAAGCTTTTTAGTGAAGCCCACCCCGATGCCGCGCTGATCCGCCTGGGCATCGGTGATGTAACCGAACCGCTGCCGGAAGCCTGCCGCAATGCCATGAAACTGGCCGTGGATGAGCTGGGCAGCCGCGAGGGCTTCCATGGCTATGGCCCCGAGCAGGGCTACCTCTGGCTGCGGGAAGCAATCGCCCAGCACGACTTCCAGGCCCGCGGCTGTGGGATCAGCGCCGAGGAGATCTTCATCTCCGATGGCTCCAAATGCGACAGCAGCAACTTCCTCGACATCCTCGGCACCGACAACCGCATCGCCGTGACCGATCCGGTTTATCCGGTTTACGTAGACAGCAACGTGATGGCGGGCCACACCGGCGAAGCCGATGGCGCCGGCCAATACGGCGGCCTCACCTACCTGCCGATCACCGCCGCCAACAACTTCACGGCACCGCTGCCGTCAAGCCCGGTGGACCTGATCTATCTCTGCTTCCCCAATAACCCCACCGGCGCCGGGGCCAGCCGGGTCCAGCTGCAGCAATGGGTGGACTACGCCAGGGCCCACAACGCCCTGATCCTGTTTGACGCCGCCTACGAGGCCTTCATCCAGGACCCGGAACTGCCCCATTCGATCTATGAAATCGAAGGGGCCCGCGAGTGCGCCATCGAGTTCCGCTCGTTTTCCAAGAACGCCGGCTTCACCGGCACCCGCTGCGCCCTCACCGTGGTGCCCCGGGGCCTAATGGGCAGCGCCGGCAATGGCGAGCAAGTGGAGCTATGGGGTCTATGGAACCGGCGCCAGTGCACAAAATTCAACGGGGTGAGCTACATCGTGCAGCGGGGGGCCGAGGCCGTGTACTCGCCAGAGGGCCAGGCTCAAGTGAAGGGCCTGATCAACTTCTACATGGAAAACGCGGCGATCATCCGCCGCGAACTCAGCGCCGCCGGCCTCGCTGTTTATGGCGGCGAACAGGCCCCCTACGTATGGCTGCAAACCCCCAGCGGCATTGATTCCTGGGGCTTCTTTGATCAGCTGCTGCAGCAGGCCCATGTGGTTGGCACCCCCGGCAGCGGCTTTGGTGCCGCCGGCGAGGGTTATTTCCGCCTTTCTGCCTTCAACAGCCGCGCCAACGTGGAAGAAGCGATGCGGCGGATCCGCAGTCTCTAAAATCAAATGCCGTCTGGCTGCGGCCATGCTTATTAAATCTGTGGAAACGCCCAGCCGCTCCCCAGGGGGGGCGGCTGTAATTGATAAAGAGGAGCAACGGGTCCGCAAACCCTCGCCCCGGTACCGGGTACTGCTCCACAACGACCCGGTGAACACGATGGAATACGTGATCACCACCCTGCGCCAGGTGGTGCCCTCCCTGAGCGAACAGGACGCCATTGCCGTAATGCTCGAGGCCCATAACACCGGCCTGGGCCTGGTGATCGTTTGCGATCTGGAGCCGGCGGAGTTCTACTGCGAAACGCTCAAGGCCAAGGGCCTAACCAGCAGCCTCGAGCCAGAGGAGTGAAACCCCTAAGCCCTGCGCCAATCCACTGGTGGGGCACCGTGCTCTACGTGCCCCTGCTCTATGGCGTGGGCTGGTTGGTCTCCCGCCCCCTCGGGCTGCTGTTTCAGAGTTGGCGGCCCGACCAGCTGAATCTGGCTGGGGTGGTGATCGCCCTGCTGTTGTTGCTGGCGACGCTGCCCTGGCGGCTGCGGCAGGCCTGGGCTTGCCCCAGCCCCTGGCGGACCCTGGGGGTGGTGGTGGCACCAGCCAGGGGCGTCAAGGCATTTGGGCGCGGTTTGCTCAAGGCCTTAGCTCTGCTGGGGTGGGTACTGATGGTGCTGCTGGTGAGCGGCCAGGCCCGTTGGCTGGGGGGCCTGGGCGTTAGCCAATTACTCAATGCCCTGGCCCTGCTGCTGGGGGTGGGGTTTGCCGAGGAGTTGCTGTTTCGCGGTTGGCTCTGGGGTGAATTGGAGCTGCTGGCGGGCAAGCGCCGGGCCATCGGCCTCCAGGCCGCCGTATTTGCACTGCTGCACCCCTGGTATCGGCTACCGGGGCTGGAGGCAATCGCATTGCTAATCGGATTGGTGCTGCTGGGGCTGGCCTTGGCGCTGCAACGGCGCGCCGATGGCGGTGTTCTCTGGGGGGCGGTGGGGCTGCATGGGGGCCTGGTGGGCGGCTGGTTCGCCCTGCAGCACGGCCTGCTGCAGATCTCAGCCACCACCCCGGCCTGGCTGATCGGTGCCGGCAGCCCCAGCCCCAATCCGATCGGTGGCTGGCTGGGCTGGCTGGGGCTGGCGGCGCTGCTCCTGTTGCGCAGGCGCTGGTGGGCTACCGCTGTTAACCCACAGCCGTAGCCATCGCTTTTTTGCCCTCCAGCGGGGCAACCAGGGCCTCCTCAAGCGGAGCCAGGCCGTAGTCGCGCTCCAGCAGATCCAGCACCGTGCGTCCAAAGTCGCGGGGGTTGAGCTCAAAGGCCTCAAGGCAAATGCGCCCAAAGGTGCTGCCCATCGGTTCCGGATTCCAGAGCAGCTGACGGGCGGTCCAGGGCAGCATGCTCATCGGGTTGTAGCCCGGCTTGAGCAGACCCTGGTCAAAGCCGTACTGCTCCAGGTGGGTGTGGGGCTGCAGGCCGATGAAAAAGATCGCCGGCTCCACCTTGTCGGCCCCGAAGATGCGCTCCAGCTCCCGGTGATAGGCCAGGGTTTGCCGAATCGTCTCTGGCCGCTCGTCGATCACGTTGAAGGAGTAGTTCACCGACACGTGCTCATGGAAACCGGCTTGCACCAGCAGGCGGCAGTTCTGCAGCACCGTGCGCAGGTTGTAGCCCATGCGCATCTTGCGCACGAGCTCCTGGGAGCCGGAGGTGATGCCAATCTCGAAATAATCCATGCCGGTGGCCACCATCAGCTCGGCCAGCTCGGCATCAAGGTTGTCGGCGCGGATGTAGGCCGCCCAGCGAATCTCCGTAAGCCCCTCCGCCTGGATGGCCCTCAACAACTCCTTAGCAGCGTCGATATAGCGGCGGGCCGGAATGAATTGGGCATCGGTGAACCAGAAACCCCGCACCCCCCGGTCATAGAGCTGACGCATCTCCGCCACCACCTCGGCAACGGGGTTAACCCGCACCTGCTTGCCCTCCACCACGGTGTAAACGCAGTAGCAACAGTTGTGGGGACAGCCGCGCTTGGTTTGCACGCCCACGTAGAAATCCCCCCCCTCCAGATACCAACCCAGCTGGGGCCAGATCGATTCGATGTAGGCGTAGTTGCAGGCCGTTTTCTGCATGCCCTCGGGCTGCTCATGGATCAAGCCCGGCCGCGGCGTTTCCCCCACCACAAAGCAACGTTCCGCCGCGATCGACTGCCCTTGCAACAGCTTTTCCAGCAGGGGCTCCCCCTCCCCCACCGAAACCACCGTGCCCTTGGGCAACTGGCCACTTAATTGCTCATAGAAAACACTTACGGCCCCGCCGCCCAGCACCACCCGGGCGTTGGGCTGGAAACGGCGGGCCTGGCGCAGGCCGCGACGAATCAGGCGCAGATTGCGCCAGAGCTCCCCATAGAAGGAGGCCATCAGCCGCAGGCCGCCTAGGGCGCCGCGCAGGCGCCGCAGTGGTTCGGCGGCATAGAAAACCTCAAAGGAATGCTGCAGCGGGTTGCCGCCCCGGCCGTCCACGGGGGCATAGATCTGGATATCCCGCCAGGAGAACACCAGCAGGCTGGGGCGAAAGGCCTCGATGTGGTGGCGCAACAGCCGCTCCACATCCAGCAGGGGCACGGCCGCCAGGTCCAGGATCCGCTGGGGCAGGGCGGGAAAGCATTTGTGGAGGTGATCGGCCAGGTACACAGCCCCGATCGGAAAGATCGGATTACAGGGCAGGCGGATCAACAGAACGCGCTCGCCATCCTGATATGTGGATTCCACCGGGCGACCAGAGGGTTCTGGACCCTAACAACGGCCCAAGGGAAGTTGTTTCCCGCAAAGCTGGCCCCTGGGCCTCTCGTTAGGCTCATGGCAGCGCTAGTACCCCATGGGCAGCAGCTTCGGACAGCTTTTTCGGATCAGCAGCTTCGGCGAATCCCACGGTGGTGGGGTGGGGGTGATCGTGGACGGCTGTCCGCCGCGCCTGCGCCTAGACCTAGCCGCCATTCAGGCGGAGCTGGATCGCCGTAAACCAGGCCAAAGCAAGATCACCACCCCCCGCAAGGAAGACGACCAGGTGGAGATCCTCAGCGGCCTGCTGGATGGGGTAACCCTTGGCACGCCGATCGCCATGCTGGTGCGCAACAAGGACCAACGCCCCGGCGACTACAAGGAGATGGAAGTAGCCTTCCGCCCCTCCCACGCCGATGCCACCTACCAGGCCAAATACGGCATCCAGGCGGCCAGCGGTGGCGGCCGGGCCTCCGCCCGCGAAACGATCGGTCGGGTGGCGGCGGGCGCCATTGCCAAACAACTGCTAGCCCAGAGCCATGGCACCGAAGTGCTGGCCTGGGTGCGGCGGATCCATACGCTTGAGGCAAACATCGATCCAGCCAGCCCAACCCTGGCGGCGGTGGAAGCCAACATCGTGCGCTGCCCCGATGCCGCCATGGCAGAGCAGATGATCGAAAGGATCGAGGCGATCGGCCGCGATGGCGACTCCTGCGGTGGCGTGATCGAGTGCGTGGTGCGGAGGCCCCCCGTCGGTCTTGGCATGCCGGTGTTCGACAAACTTGAAGCCGACCTGGCCAAGGCGGTGATGTCGTTGCCGGCCACCAAGGGGTTTGAGATCGGCTCCGGCTTTGGCGGCAGCCTGATGAAAGGCAGCGAACACAACGACGCCTTTCTGCCCACTGCCGACGGCTCCTTACACACCGCCACCAACTATTCCGGTGGCATCCAAGGGGGGATCAGCAACGGCGAAGCGATCGTGATCCGGGTGGCGTTCAAACCCACTGCCACGATCCGCAAGGAACAGCAGACGGTGACCGCCAGCGGCAAAGCCACCACCCTCTCCGCCAAAGGTCGCCATGACCCCTGTGTGCTGCCCCGGGCCGTACCGATGGTGGAAGCCATGGTCGCCTTGGTGTTGGCCGACCATTGGCTCCGCCAGCGGGGGCAATGTGGGCTCGATTGAGCCTTAGGGGTTAAGGCCTAGGGCAAGGGCCTAGGGCTGACTGTTGTTCGCCGTTGCCACCGGCCCTGCGGCCACCACTGCCGCCACCGATGCCGCCGCCGCCGGGCTGCTGAGCTTGCTGGCTGCCTTGGCCATCCGCTTGGCCACTGAGTTAGACGCCGACGCTTTTGCAGGGCCCTTGGCGGTGGTCGCTTTGGCGGTGGTGCCCTTGGCAGTAGTCGTTTTTGCTGGTGCCGCCTTGGCCACTGGCTTGGCTACTGGCTTAGCCGCTGGCTTGGCAGCCGCTTTTACGCCTGGGCTGGCCGGGGCCTTGCTGGCGGCTTTGCTGGGGGTTCTCGTGGCGGCTTTGCTAGCGGTTGTAGCGCTGGCTTTTGTACTGGCTTTGGCGCTCGCTGATTTAGCAACTGCAGCCTTGGCAACTGCCGGTTTCGCTGCGGCGGCCTTGGCGGCGGCTGGTTTCACTGCGGCAGTTTTAGCTGCTGCTGGTTTTGCGGCAGCCTTAGGGCGGGGGGCTGGCTTTGCCGTGGTCTTGCTGGTGGTAGTGCCACTGCTAGTGCGGCGGGCGGTGCTGCGCTCCGGACGGGTGCGATGGCTGAGCACCAGGGACCATTCCTCATCGGAGAGGTTGGCGGGTTTACCACCGTGGGCATCGGCCACCTTGGCGGCTTTTTCAATGTCGGAAACGAGGTTTTTCCAGGAGGTGGCAAAGCGCTTATCGCTCTGCGATTTGGCACCACTCTCCACCAGGGTTTCCACCACCCCAGCCGGGGTGACTTTCTTGCGGCGACGGTTGAAGATCTCTTTCTGAAGCTGGGCAATCAGCGACAGGGCCTTATCGCTGAGCTTGATGGTGAGCTGTGCCATGAACAAAGAGGAAAGTGCTCTAACTCAGAGGTAGCACTTGCAACACCGAATAGCAACAGCTGAATGACAACTGCTCAGTTGAGGTGGGTAGTTCTGATCACGAACGACTCCAATAAAGAGGCATCGGCGGCGGCAATAACATCATGCCGATCAAACAGTGATGAACCCAAGGCCACCGCCTGCACCCCGGCCTCCAACCAGGGGCCCACGTCTCTGGGGGCAAGGCCTCCGGCGGCAATACAGAAGGGCAGGGGCTGCAGCGGGCCGCGCAACAGGCGCCAATAGGCCGGACCCAGGATTGCCGCCGGATAAAGCTTCACCAAACCACTAGCAGCCGCCAGGCTGACGCCAAAGTGATGCACCTCACTGGGGCTAAACACGCCGGGCACCAGGGTGAGCCCCTGGCGGCGGGCGCTGAGCACCAAGGCATCCGTGGCAATCGGTGCCATGGCGAAGCCAAGCCCCAGGGCGGGCAAGCCAACAATCTGATCTGGATGTTTGATCCCAGCGGCACCAAAACGCAGCTGGGGCCATTGGCCCTGGGCGGCAAGCACAAAGGGCCCCCACCAGGGCTCAGCACTCCAGGCCAACTCCACATGGCGAAAGCCCAGGGAGGCCACGGCTTGGATCTGGCGTTCGGCCTGGGGCGGGCCGGAGGGCCTCAGCACCGCTAGCAACGGGGCAGAGGCCAGGGAATGGCGCAGGCCGGCGGGGTCTGCTTCAGACGTAGTCGGCAACATGCACGTCGCGGCTAAGCAGCAACTCCTGGAGCTGCTCGGCATCAACGGTCTCCTGCTCCACCAGCAGGTCAGCCAGCTCATCAAGTACGGCACGGTTGCCGGAGAGCACGGTGGTGGCGCGGCGATAGGCCACGGCCACCAGGTCTGAAACCTCCTCGTCGATGGTGGCGGCGGTGTCTTCCGAGAAGTCGCGCTCGGCGGCGATATCTCGGCCGAGGAACATGCCCCCCTGGGCGCGGCCGAGGGCCACGGGGCCGAGCTTGTCGCTCATGCCGAAACGGGTCACCATCTGGCGGGCCACCCGGGCCACCTGCTGCAGGTCATTGGAGGCACCGGTGGTGACCTCGTCTTCGCCGTAGACGATCTCTTCCGCCACCCGACCACCGAGGGCTACGGCCATCTGGTTCTGCAGGTAGGAACGGGAATAGAGCCCCGATTCCATCCGCTCTTCACTGGGGGTGAAGAAGGTGAGTCCGCCGGCGCGACCACGGGGAATGATGCTGATTTTCTGCACGGGGTCGTAGTCGGGCATCAGGGCCCCCACCAGGGCATGGCCCGCCTCGTGATAGGCCACCAGCCGCTTGCGCTTCTCACTCATCACCCGATCCTTCTTCTCCGGACCGGCCATGACGCGCTCGATGGCGTCGTTGACCTCATCCATCGAGATCTCGGCCAGCTGGCGGCGGGCGGCCAGGATCGCCGCCTCATTCAGCAGGTTGGCGAGGTCAGCCCCGGTGAAACCAGGGGTGCGGCGGGCCACCTTATCGAGGTCCACATCCTTGGAAAGGGTCTTACCGCGGGCATGGACGCCGAGGATTTGGAGCCGACCGGAGTAATCAGGCCGATCTACCACCACCTGCCGGTCAAAACGACCGGGGCGCATCAGCGCTTGGTCCAGCACGTCGGGACGGTTGGTGGCCGCCACGATGATGATGCCGGTGTTGCCCTCAAAGCCGTCCATCTCGGTGAGCAACTGGTTGAGGGTCTGCTCCCGTTCGTCGTTGCCACCGCCAAGGCCAGCCCCCCGCTGGCGACCCACCGCATCGATTTCATCGATGAAGACGATGCAGGGGGCATTCTTCTTGGCCTGTTCAAACAGATCGCGCACGCGGCTGGCGCCCACGCCCACGAACATCTCCACAAATTCAGAACCGGAAATCGAGAAGAAGGGCACCCCGGCTTCGCCAGCCACCGCTTTAGCTAGCAGCGTTTTACCGGTGCCTGGCGGACCCACCAGCAGCACCCCCTTGGGGATCTTTGCGCCGACGGCGGTGAAACGATCGGGGTTCTTGAGGAAGTCCACCACCTCGGTGAGCTCGAGCTTGGCGCCCTCGATGCCGGCGACGTCGTCAAAGGTGACCTGGGTTTGGGGCTCCATCTGCACCCGGGCCTTGCTCTTGCCAAAACTCATGGCTGGATTGCCACCGCCCCCCTGGGCCCGGCGCAGCAGGAAGAACAAACCACCCAGCAACAGCAGCGGGAAGAGCAGGCTGCCGAGGGCCTGTTGCCACACCGGCGCCTGGCGGGTGGGCTGAACGGCGATATCAACGTTGTGGTCGGTGAGCAGTTTCAGCAGGTCTTTATCGGGGGCCAGGTTCACCTGGGCCCGCTGGCCATCGCTCTCCACCACCAGGGCTGTGCCCCGGTCGGGGGAGATCAGCACCCGGGAGATCTGGTTGTTTTGAACAGACGCAACGAAATCGCTATAGCGCAGGCTGCGGGGGCTGTTGTCTGCGCTGGGACGGCCCCCCATGAAGGCGGTGCCCAAAGCGATGAGTACCACCACCAGGAGCCCATAGAGACCCGCATTACGCCAGCGCTTATTGGCTGCCACAGCCCTACCCCAGAAGTAAAGGAATGTTAACCGGAACTGAGCGTCAGGAGGCGCGCAGCACCTCTACCACGCTACGGAAGGCGAACCACTCGGGGATCTCCTCACCGCTGCGCAACATCTGCCGGAACTGGGTGCCGCTCAGTTTCTTGATATGCAGGCCCCGGGCCTCGGCGTGTTCAGCGGTTACGTAGCCCTCCTCCTCGGTGTAAACGAGGTTGAGGGAAGGCACGGTTTCCATGCCCAGCTCAGTGGCCTGGTCGCGGGCGAAATCCTGGGCCTGGTAGGGGCCGTAGAAGTCGCTGCCGCTGATCGACGACTTACAGCCGGCCATGTCGCGACCAATGATGAAGTGGGTGCAGCCGTAGTTCTTGCGGATGATCATGTGCTGCAGCGCCTCGCGGGGGCCGGCCATGTGCATCGAATAGGGCAGGTAGGCCCAACGGATGCGGGGGTTTGCCACCTCTTCGGCGAGGCGTTCATAGGTTTGAAAGCGCACCTCACCGGCGATGTCGTCGTCTTGGGTGGGGCCACAGGTGGGATGCACCAGCACCACCCCCGCCTTGCTCACATTGGTGGCATGCAGGGCGCGGGTGAACAGCTCGTAGTGGGCCCGGTGGATGGGGTTACGGCACTGGAAGGCGACCACGTCTTCCCCGGCGGGCAGGCTGGCTCGCACTTCGGCCGGGGTTTTGCAGGGGAAGGGGCGCCCAGGCAACTCCAAGCCTTCGATCGCTCCCCCCAGGTAGTAACGGCCCCGTTCCGTGGCGATCATTTTCACGGCCGGATGCTCCAGGGAGGTGGTGCCGTAGCAACCAAGCGCCTCCCGGGCCTTATCGGGCTCCCACTTGCTTTCCACCGTGAGCACCGCCAGCTGCTGGCCCCGGTAGGTGAGCAGCAGCCGCTGGCCAACGCTGATTTCCTCGCGATCGGTGTCCATCACGATCGGCAGGCCAAACAGCAAACCACTGGTGGTGCGGAAATGCTCCACCACCGATAGGTAGTCCTCCTGGTGCATGAAACCGAGCAGGGGCGAGAAGCCACCCACCATCAAGAGCTCCACGTCACAGGCGTTGCGATCGGAGCACTCGACCACGTGATCAACGGCCGCCACCGCCGCCTGGCGCTGTTCCGCCGCCAACCGCAGGTCCACCAGCACGCCGCCATGGGGGGCGATCAGGGCCTGGGCAGCCGTTCCAGACGGAGAGTCCGTTGCGGCAGTGGCGATGCTCGTCATGGGGGGTGGGGAGGGGGAGGGTTAAGGGGAAGCCAAGGGGAAATTCTTCCAGAGCGGCGGCCGAGCGCTGGGAATGGCTAAAAAAAAGGGGCCCTGAGGGGCCCCGGGAAATAGATGGGTGGAAAACACAAATAGGCTGGCAACGAAGCAGAATTCCGCCTGGATTACAGCCTCAATCCCGCCTAAAAATCAGCTGAATCAGGCCTGTTCGAGACGGCCGTAGATCTCACCACTCACCTTCACGTCAACGGCCTGCTTGCCACCCATGTCGGTGTCGGAGGGCTGGATGGCGGTGAAGACGCCGGCGAATTCACCGGTTTGGCCATCCACCTTGGTGATCGAGAAACTCATCGAACCGGTGCCATCCACGTACTGCTTGACGTTTTCCTTGAGCAGTCGGGGGTCGTCACCATCGGGCACCAGGCCCACGGCGCTGCTGTAGCCGGTGGTAAGGCCACGACCCTTGGGGTCAAGGAAGTTGCTGGTGCGGTAGCTGGGGGTGCGGAAATTGCCTTCAAAGTCGGTGCTGGTGGAAATGGCCTGGCCCTCGGCCTTGGCATCTAACAGCTTGCTGGAGAAAGTGAAAGTAACTTCTTCACCACCGGGCAGCAGCACGGTGATCGGTTGGAAATCAATGCCGCCCTGCTCCTTGAAACGCAGGCCATTGGCTTCCACCGTTAGGTCGCCGTAAACGGAATCCAGGCTTGAGGTGTAGCGGGTGAGGATGCGGCCATCAACGAACTTCGCTTCCTGGCGCTTGTTGACTGGTTCCCCCTTCACGGCCACGGCGCTGGGGTGGAAGCACATCTCCTTCAGTTGATAGCGGCTACCGGCCTGAATCGGGATGCTGCCCCGGGCTGAATCAGGCAGGGTGGCGCAGTCATTGGCCAGCCCGGTGTTGTGGATGTCTTCGTAGGTGAGGTTTGCCCGGTCAACGGCCTTTGCGCCGCCGCTGCAGGCGGTGAGCAGGGTGAGACAGGCCGCCAGACAAAGGGCAACGGCTGTCTGCAGCAGGGTACGCAGGCGACGCATGGGAACCGACAGGATGGCGTGGGCGCGATCGTACATCTGATAACCCTTGGGCCGGATAGGATGTCGCGCCTCTCAACATCCTTAATGGCCGCCGCCGAGACCGACTGGAGCAGCCGCTATGGAGCCTGGTGTGAAGAGGCCGAAAACCTGGCAAAGGAAGCCAGTGGTGAGCCACTGGTGTTGCTCACGGTGTTAAGGCAACTGGAACAGCTGCATCGCAACCTTTTAGACGGGCCCTTCCGGGCGAGCCTGCCCAACGATCGCCAGAAGTTGTATGCCCTCTTGCAGTCGATCGAAAACAGCGGCGGCTGGCCCTATATCCCGCGGCCTCAGCTCAAGGCCTTCATGGAGCAGCTCGTTAGCTAAGCCCAATGGCTGGCTAGGGCCCCGAGCAGCTGGTGGGCAAGGGCCAACTTGCCGCAGGGGCCCAGGGCCAGGGGCTCAGCTTCTTTAGTAAGCAACCAGCCCTGGTTGCTGTCACTGCCGAAGCCCAACCCCGGCTGGTCTACGGGATTGGCAAATAACAGATCACAGCCTTTGCTTTCAAATTTGCGGCGGGCCTGCTCCAGGCCATTGCCGGTGTATGCGGCGAACCCCAACAGCAGCTGGCCAGGGGGACGCCGCCCCAGCAACTCCTGCAACAGATCCGGCACCGGCTCCCAGCTTTCCGGCCGCAGCAGCAGGTCTTGCAGTTGTTGTTTCGGCAGCTTTTCGGCCAGGGGCTGGCGCAGGCGCTGGTCGGCAACCGCCGCCGCCATCAGCACCGCCTCCGCCCAGGGCTGCTGCTCCCGCAGCAGTTGCTGCAGCTGGGCCGCCGTGCTGAACGAATGGCACTCCAGGCCCTCCATCAGGGCCGGGTCATCCTCGAGGGGGCCATGGAGCAGGCGCACCTGGGCCCCCCGCAGCCGGGCCGCCTGGGCCAGCCGCACCCCCATGCGCCCGCTGGAGGGGTTGGAGAGGAAGCGGGCGGGATCAAAGGCTTCACGGCTGGGGCCAGCGGTCACCAGCAGCCGGCGCCCGGCCAGGTCTTGGCTGGGCCCATGCAGCAGCAATGATTCGGCCGCCAGCAGGATCAGGGCGGGCTCCACCATGCGACCCACCCCCTGGCGATCGCAGGCCAGCAACCCCTGGGCGGCGGGGGCCAGGGGCAGCAGCAGGGGCAGCGTCGCCAGCTGTTGCCAATTGCGTTGCACCGCCGGGGCTTCCCACATGTCGGTGTTCATTGCCGCCGCCACCAGCAGGGGCGCCCGGCAGGCCAGCAGGGTGGAGGCCACAAGGTTGTCGGCGAGGCCATGGACCAGGCGGGCCAGGGTGCTGGCCGTGAGCGGCACCAGCAGCACCAGCTCCGCCCATTCGGCCAGCTCGATATGGAGGGGTCTGGGCTGACCAGCGGCCCACTGGTGGTCTTCCAGGAGGCAGGGATTGCGCGAGAGGCTGGCCAGGGCCACGGGGCTCACCAGCCGGGCGGCGCTGGGGGTGAGCACACAGCGCACCTGGGCGCCGCGCTGCACCAGGGCGCTCACCAGGGCTGGCACCTTGACGGCAGCAATGCTGCCGCTCACGGCCACCAGGATGCGCCGGCCCGCTAGGGGCTCACTCTTCATCGAAGGGTTCCTGGTCCACCAGGTGCACGTAGGGGCGCGCCAATTCCGGGTTGTGAATGGCCAAGGAGCGCATCAAATGCCAGTCGGCGAGGCTGTCAAAGGCATTCGGATAGTCATCGTCCTCGAGGCGCCGGGCCAGGGCTGCCACCGTCTCTTCCGTTTGGGCGGCCAGCAGGGCCTCGGTGATCGCGACGGGTTGGGACATGAGTGATACGTTGCTTTTGGGTTCCCCCTGGGGAATTAGCTCAGCTGGTAGAGCGCTGCGATCGCACCGCAGAGGTCAGGGGTTCGAGTCCCCTATTCTCCATGCCCATGCACTCCCTGACCTGGTTGCTGGCGGCGGCCATCCAGCTCGGCAGCCCCCTGCTGGAGACCGATCAGGAACGGATTTTTCAAATTCCTGCCCCGAAAGCTGCCCCGGCCGATTGGGTTTGGACCCAAAGGGAACGCAAGGACGGCAGCGGCCGCTGGACCGTGATTTATCAGCTGGATTGCCAGCAACGGCGGCTGCGACGGCTGAGTGAACCCCTAGCCCCTGGCAGCGATCTGGCCCAGATCATTGCCCCGGCGGCGGATGCCGGCGACTGGTTTGCGGAGAAACCCTTCACCCTGGGCAGCCGCCTGCTGGGGCGGGTTTGCCCCAAGGGCGCGAGAGCATATCGGTAGCAGGCGCCGCCATAAGGTAAAAAGAGTCACCATTCATCAACTCTCACTTATGTCGCAGTCCAAGCGCGAACAGGTGGTGAGCCACCTCCGTTACATCCGCCAGGAACTGCGTGAAATGCACCAGGGCGTTATGGACGATGGCCTCCTGCCCGAGGCCGGTGAGGTGCGGGGGGTAATGGCCCAGATGGAGGCTCTGCTGGAACTGCTGGAGGGCAAAACCTCCCGCAAGGCCAAGGAAGCAGACTCCTGAAGTCAGTTCAACTGCGCACCCAGAGGTAACGGGCCCCCACCGACCGCACCCAGTCGGCCACCTCCTCGGTGAGCGGGCGACTGGCTAAACCAATGCAGCCATCGGTGCCATCGTGGCTCACATCCTGGTGAATGCCGAAATGGCTGCGGGGGGTTTGAAACAGGGGATTGATCGGAATAAACCAGCTGCGACCGATCTCATAATGATCTGAATTGTTAAGCCGCAAAGGCAAACCCACCGCGTAGGCCCCCGGCGGCAGGGGGGCACGGTTGCCAGGGCGATTAAAGCGATCCTGTAGCTCTGTTTCAGGGCGTCCAGACACCGAAGGCCAGGTTTTCAACAGCTCTTTACCCCGCCAGAGGGCCAGTTCCCAGAGGCGGTTTCCGGCCTGATCGCGCTGCTGGGTGGGGGCTAGCTCCAGGTGGGGTTCAGTGCTTACCAACTTGGCCAGGGGCGGAGGCGGTTCCTGGGGGGGCAGGTCTTGCAGGGAAGCAAAAAACAACGGCAACATCAGGGGTAGGGCAAAGTGCGGCGAGCTTGGCCTAATTAAGCGGCCAAAGGCAATAGCAAGGGCCAGCCCACAAACCGAATCCCATGGGTCTCAGCCATGCAAAACACCCGACTCCAGCGCTACGGGGCCCAGGCCTTACAGCGGCTGGAGGGCTGGGCCGCCAACCCCTGGCGGCGGCTGTCGTTGCTGCTGATCGTGCTGCTGGGGGGCTTCAGCATTGGCGCCAGCCTTGGCTCCGTGGCTGGTGCCCTCGCCTTCCTGGATCCTTTGGCGGCGCTGCTCTGCGTGGGGATCGCTGAGCTGGCCATCCGGCTGCGGCGGCCCTTGCTGAACCAGGGGGGCGACCGGCTCAGCCTCGGCCTGCTGGACATGGCCCGGATCGGCCTGATCTACGGCCTGCTGCTGGAGGGCTTTAAAGCCAGCGTCTGAGCACGTTCTCTCGCGCCAAACAAAAATCCCCATAGCTTGTAATCACGCATTTCTGCAGCGCCCTATGGCCCACGCCCCCCAGCGGTTTTATCTCGAGCTGGAACCTCCAGTGGAGGAATTGCGTGATAAGCCCCATGTGGTGATCGTGGGCGGTGGTTTTGCCGGGATAAAGGCCTGTAAGGCCTTTAAGGGGGCTGATGTGCGCGTCACCCTGATCGATAAACGCAACTTCAACCTTTTCCAGCCCCTGCTCTATCAGGTGGCCACCGGCCTGGTGGGCCTAGGGGATGTGGCCACCCCCCTGCGGCTGCTGGTGGGGGCCCAGCGCAATGTGCAGGTGCTGTTGGGGGAGGTGTCGGAAATTGATGCCGCCGCCAAACAGATCAGCTTCAACAACAAAACCCTGGCCTATGACCAGCTGATCCTGGCCACCGGCTCGGGGAGCAGCTATTTCGGCCATGAGGACTGGCGCGGCATTGCCCCGCCAATGAAGATCCTCGAACACGCCTCGGAAATCCGGCGGCGGCTGTTGATGGCCATGGAGCAAGCGGAACAAACCCCAGACCAGGGGGAGCGCAATTTCCTGCAAACGGTGGTGATCGTTGGCGGTGGCCCCACCGGCTGCGAGCTGGCCGGGGCGGTGGCGGAGTTGATGTGCAACGCCATGGCCGAGGATTTCAAGCAGATGGACCTCAGGGCCACCCGGATCGTGCTGGTGGATCCCGGCGAGCGGCTGCTGCGGGCCATGTCTCCGGAACTATCGGCGGCGGCGGCGAAGCACCTGCAATCGGCTGGGGTGGAACTGCTATTTCAGGGAAGGGTGAAAGAGATAGTGCCGGGGGAGGTGCTAATTGGCACCCCCGATGGCGAGGTAAAGATCAAGGCGGCGAATGTGTTCTGGACCGCCGGGGTCAAGGCTTCGCACCTGGGCAAGAAGCTGCAGGAGGTGACCGGTTGTGAACTGGACCGGGGCGGCCGAGTAATCGTTAAAGACGATTTTTCGATTGCCAATTACCCGGAAATCCGGGTGGTGGGTGATCTTTGCAGCTTCAACCACACCGCCGATGGCAAGCCCCTCCCGGGCATGGCCGGCCCCGCCACCCAGATGGGCGGCTGGGTGGCCAAGGACATCCGCGCCAAGCTGGAAGGCGGCAGCCAGGCCCCCTTCTCCTTCTTTGATTTCGGCAGCATGGCGGTGCTGGGTCGCATCAACGCCGTGGCCGACCTGCGGGGCCTCAAGTTTGCTGGGGGGGCTGGCTGGGCCCTCTGGGCCCTGGCCCACCTTGCCTTCATGCCCGACGACGAGAACCGCATCACCCTGCTGGTGAAATGGCTCTGGGCGATCCTCACCCAACAGCGCAGTGACCTGATCATCACCGGGCTCCCCAGCCAACACGTGGGGCTGGAAGGCAGCGATGCCCCCTTCCCGATGGGCCAAGGCCAGCAACCTTCCTTCGCCGCCTTAGACAGCACCTTGGAAAAAGCGATCGAAAACTTCAAAGCCGGCGCCAGTGGCAGCAGCCCAGTAGAGGGAACTGCGGCCTAGCCGTTCAGCAGATAAAGCAGGGCCATGCGCACCGGGATGCCGTTGCGCACCTGTTCCTCCACCAGGCTGCAGCTGCTGTCATCCAGCAGCGGGCCACTGAGTTCCACGCCGCGGTTCACCGGCCCCGGATGCAAAACAGGCACGGGCTTGCCACAGAGCTCCAGCCGTTGGTGATTAAGGCCATAGCTGCGGTGGTAAGACTCCAAACTGGTGATCAGGTGCTGGCGCATGCGTTCCTTCTGGAGCCGCAGGGTCATCACCGCATCAGCCCCAGGCAAGGCATCCTCCAGGCGCCGTTCCAGCCGAACGCTGCCGCGCTGGGCAATCGGATCGTGCTCCTGACCCGGCGGTGGGGCCGCCACAAAATCGGCAAAGCTTTGGGGCAACAGGGTGGCCGGTCCACAGAGCACCACCTCGGCGCCACAGGCGCTGAGCGCCCAGAGGTTGGAGCGAGCCACCCGGGAATGCAACACATCGCCCACGATCACGATGCGCCTGCCCCGCAACGCCTCGGGGCTGGGGGCTTCGGGGGCGAAATGGCGGGCCAGGGTGAAGAGATCGAGCAGGGCCTGGCTGGGGTGGCTGTGGAGGCCATCACCGGCGTTTAGCACCGCCACCCGTTCACCGGCCTGGTCTAGGTCGCGGGCCAGGGCCGCAGGTACGCCGGCACAGCTATGGCGCACCACCAGCACATCGGAACCCATGGCCACATAGGTGCGGGCCGTATCCAGCAGGCTTTCCCCCTTGCTGAGGGCACTGCTGGCGGGGGAAAAGCTCTGCACATCGGCGGAGAGCCGCCGGGCGGCCAGCTCAAAGCTGCTGCGGGTGCGGGTGCTGGGTTCAAAGAAGAGGGTGGTTACCAAACGGCCCTGGAGGGCCGGCAGGCGCCGGGCCCCGGCGGTGGGCAGGGCATGGAAACGGCTGGCCAGCTCCAGCACGGTGGCGTAGTCGTGGCTGCTGAAGGCCGCCAGATCAAGCACATGGCGGTGGGACCAGCGGGTCAAGACAACGCAGCGCAAACACCCTCAAGGTAAGGGGAGGGGCGCCATTGGCCAGCGGGGGTGGGCGCTGTACCTATGGTTGTACGACCTATAGGTCAACAGCATGGATGTGGTGAGTTTTTCCGAAGCCAGGGAACACTTCAAGGCGGTGCTGGATCGGGTGAGCAACGATGCCGACATGACCCTGATCACCAGGCGCCATGCCCCCAGCGCCGTTGTGATGTCGCTCGACACCTACAACAGCCTGATGGAAACCGTGCATCTACTCGGTTCTCCAGCCAATGCAGCTCACCTACAGCAATCACTGCACCAGGCAAAAGCTGGGGAACTGCTGGAGCGGGGCTTGCTGGATCCTGATGCTTGAGCGGTTGAGCTGGACCACCAACGGCTGGGACGACTATCTGTTTTGGCAAAACCAAGACAAGCAAATGCTGCGAAGGATCAATCAGCTAATTGAGGGCTGCCTGCGCGACCCCAGCCGTGGCATCGGCAAACCCGAACGCCTGAGGGAAAATCTCTCCGGTTGTTGGAGCCGACGGATCGACGCCTGTCATCGCCTTGTTTATCGAGTGGATGCCAATAGCTTGGTGATTCTTGCCTGCCGCTACCACTACGGCGACTAAACAGAACTTCCCCCTGCCCGGCGGCTAACACTGCCACTGCTGCGCAGATACCAACGCCAGGGCAACTCCTGCCCCTGGCTGATGCCTATGCGGGTGGTTTGCACTAGATCAGTCAACATAAGTGCGCCCAACTCTGGCGACCTCGGTGCCAACCACAAACCCGAAGCCTCCGCCACCGGCAGGCCGTTATGGGAGCGATCAATGCCAAAACGGCGCGCCAAAAGTCCCGGCCCAGCCGCCACCCTCGCAGGCTCATCGGGCAGCGCCACGGCGCGGAGCAACACGCCATTGGCCCAGTTGTGGCGATCCGTCACCACATTGACGCAGTGGTGGATGCCATAGGTGAGATACACATACCAATGCCCAGGCTCCCCAAACAACGTCTCATTACTGGGGCTGCGCCGGCGGTGTCCGTGGCAAGCGGGCTCGCTCTGGCAATAAGCCTCTGTTTCCACAATCACGCCCCACAGCAGCTCACCATCCGCTTGGCGTTTCACCAGCAGGCAGCCGATCAGCTCGGGGGCGACCTCTTCTGCGGGACGGCAGAAGAACTCTGGGGGTAGGGCAGTGGGGGGTTGGAAGGGGATGGTGGCCATGGGACTGGCTTGGCTGTCTGCACCTCGATTAGATGCAGGCATCCATCTGCTGTAAATGCAATGGATGTGCAGCTCGCCAATAATCCCACCAAATCTAATCTCGATCAAAACGACTGCAGCTAGCTCAAGCAGGCCGCAAGCTGCCAGCAGATTGATCAGATCTGAGCCCAATCTTCCAGTTTTAGCCCTGGGATCCGGTCAAATTCGCGAACATTGTGAGTTACTAATACACGCTGAAGTTGCAAAGCATGGCAGCCAATCAGCAAATCATTAGCACCAATTGGGTCGCCGCACCGCTGGTTCCCGGCCCGTCATCACTGCAATGCAAGAGTTGGTGTTAAGCATCCAGCGTTTCACCAGCCCAGTTCGCCATTGGGTTCTTCCGCCGGAACATCATGTATATCGACTGGGAAATCGGGATCCAACAATGGTGCCGTAGCCAAGTAATGCTGCCAGTTGCGTGGCTGGGCACGGATCAAGAGGGCGTCACCATGCCGTTCGATCAGCACCGCATCGGCATCGAATTCCATTTCCCGTGGAAGCCGTAAGGCCTGGTTGCGGCCATTACGGAAGAGGCTGGCACTGCGGCGCAGCGGTTGCTGGCTCATTTGACGCCTCCTGCAATCTGTTGCCACAATCCCGCCCCACAACAGCACTTGGGGTGGCGATGGAGCTGGCTTAACGCTCAGTGGAACCAATTCAGCTTTCAACCATCTGCTCTAACTTGCCCCCATGCCGCTTAAACTCAGCACTACATAACAGAAATGCAGCAGTGTGCTGCCA
>CAJAQB010000007.1 GCA_903943975.1 Synechococcus lacustris
CACCGAGTCGTTACCGCTCGCACCGCTGATCGACACACTCGCCGCATCACCAGTTAGCAATATCAGATCGTTACCACTGCCACCAAGCACGGTGCTTGCAATTGCTGTAACGGCTAACGAAATTGAGTCATCACCGTCGCCACCATCAACAATAGCCAGGCTGGAGCCACCAAGCAGCGCAATCGTGTCTGCACCATCTCCACCGGAAATCGAGCTGCTCCTAACCGTTTCGGTGAAAACCAGAGTGTCGTTTCCGACATCGCCAGCGATTGTGGAGCCACTTACCTGCAGCCGGAAATTGAGGCTGTCCGTGCCAGAACCGCCAGACACCGACACAGCATTAAGCGTATTGGTAACGAAAATGCGGTCATCGCCATCGCCCGCCAGCACGGTGCTGCTCAGCAGCGACTCAGTGATGGCGATCGTGTCGTTACCGGCATCGCCGGAAAGGTAGTAACCGGTCGCCGTGCCGGCGATCTGGATGCTGTCATCACCGGAGCCGCCCCAGATGCTGGAGTTGCTTGCCGAGGCGATCACAGCGATCGTGTCGTTGTCCTGTTGGCCAGTCACCAGCACGCTGGTGAGCGGATTCAGCAGATAAATGCTGTCGTTGCCACTACTGCCATAGAGGCTGTCGCCGAGCGCTCCACCAGCAAAGCTGTCGTTACCGGCATTGCCCACCAGGCAGCTCAGGCTGAAGCTCGTCGAAATGCTGTCGTTGCCGGTGCCGGCGTTGATGAACTGATTAGGAGCTGTCCCGATCAGCGTGTCGCCGGTGTTCGAGCCTTGGATCGTGCTGCTGAAGGTCGCCATATGGATTCAGGGAGGTGCCGTGGGGGCAGGGTTGGTGGAGTGATGAACTCAAGCCGCCAACGGCTTGAACTGGACAGGGATTTGAGGGTGCAAACCCGCAGGAGACATTAAGTCACGCTTTGAAACTACGCAAATGCGACCCTTTGGTCAAGGGAGCCATGGGCAGATCCGCACACCAACCCCGGGGAAACGGCCCAAATCCAACGCTGTGGTTGACTGGGCCCACCCATTCAACAGTCCATGAGTTGGCTCCTGCAGCAGGCTGAGGCCCTTGCCGGCCAACCCGCCCCTGCCCCAAACGATGCGGCCCCGCTGGCCCTGGGCTTTTCTCGCTTTGTGGAGGCCTGCCCCGGCGATTTTCTGGAGCCGCTGCTGGGCAGCCCCTTTGGTCGCATATTTAAGCTATTTCTGGAGCGTTGCTGCACCCAGGGGCTACCTGGCAACGAAGCAGAGCAACGCAAGCAGGAACTCAGCCAAAAGTTAAGGCTCAGTGGCTTCCAGGGGCCTGAAGGCCAAGGGTTGCTGCTGGCACTGATGCCCTTCTTCCCGCCCCAGAACCTCAAGGTGGAAGACGCCGCCGCCAAGCTGCCCGGCTGGCTGCTGGAGCTCTACAAACTGCGCTATGAGCCGCCCACCATCGCCTGGGGGTCCCAGGCGCCCCAGGCCCAGGCGGCCCCCAGTGGTGAACCCAGCTTCAGCGATCGGATCTTCCTGAACCGGATCCTGGGGCTTTCCAACCTTTATTACATCGATCCGGAAGACCAGGAGATCCTCCAGGAGCTACGCCAGGTGCGGCTCCAGGCCATAGACCTGCTGATAAGCGTGAACCGCGACCAGCTGGGCCAGCACTTCAGCGGTGATTTTGGTGATCGCTACTGGGCCATGGCCCAGAGCGGTGTGCAAAAAGAAGCTCTGGATGCCCGAGAAGCAGCCAAACGCGATGAAATCCAGCAATGGCTGAGCCGCACCCCCAATAGCCTCCACCAAGACGGCGGCATCCAGCGGTTTGCCGCGGCCTTGCTGTTCAATATCCCCGGCTCAGTGCAGCTGGCCAACCCAGATCAAAACCTGCCGGCCTGGTTCCTGGAAGGCTTCAAGCGCTACACCAGCATGGCCGTGGCGGCCTGATCGGGGTACGCGTGCGCATCCTTTTTGTTCATTCAAACTATCCCGCCCAGTTTCGGCACCTGAGCCAGCACTACGCCGCCAGTGGTGAGCATGAGGTGGTATTCCTCAGCCAGGGCAAAGAATGGACAGCCCCCAGTGATGGCTCCGTAAAGCTGCAGCGCTATCAACTGGGCCGCGACCCCCAGGGGGCCCTCTGCCATCCCTACCTAAAGCGCTTTGAAAGCGCTGTTTTAACGGGGCAGGCCTGCCTGCGGGAGGCGATGAAACTGCGCCAGGGGGGCTTCACCCCAGATCTAATCGTGGGCCATTCCGGCTTTGGCAGCACCCTCTACCTCAAGGAGGTGTGGCCCGAGGCCCGCTTTCTTGGTTATTTCGAGTGGTACTACCGCACCAATGGTTCGGATGTGGGCTTCGGCGAAAAGGATCCGGTAAGCCCAGATACCGCCTGCCGGGTGCACACCTACAACGCCCCGATCGTGATGGATCTGGGCCTCAGCGATCGTGCCCTTTGCCCCACCCGCTGGCAGGCCCAGCAATTCCCGGAGTTCCTGCAGGAACGCTTGGATGTGATCTTTGATGGGATCAACACCGAACTATTCCGGCCGCTTACGCCAGCCGAACGCCAGCCGGGCCTGACGCTTGGCGATTTACATATACCCAGTGATGTGCCCCTGGTTACCTACACCACCCGCGGCTTTGAGCCCTACCGCGGCTGGCCCCAGGTGGCGGAAGGCTTGAGCCTGCTGATGAAACGCAATGCCCAGGTGCGGGTGTTGCTGGTGGGTTCCGATGAGGTGGCCTATGGCGCCGCCCGCGGTGATGGCCGCAGCTGGCGCCAATGGGCGCTGGATAGTTTTGAATTTGACCCCAGTCGTCTGCATTGGCTGCCGCCCCTGCAATACGACGACTACCGCAAGGTGTTGCAGCACAGCTGGGTGCATGTGTATTGGACGATCCCCTTCATCCTCAGCTGGGGGCTGATGGAATCGCTGAGCACAGGTTGTGCTGTGGTCGCTAGCGACACGCCACCGGTGCAGGAGGTGATTAGCGCCGGCAAACAGGGGTTACTGGTGGATTTCTTTGATCCCGAAAGCCTTGCCGCCCGGGTGGATGAACTGTTGGCTGATCCCCAACGTCGGCTGGCCCTTGGCAAAAAGGCCCGGCAAACGATCCTGAAACGCGGCTACGACCTGGAAAGCTGCTTGAAGCAACAGTTGCAACTGGTGGATGCCTTGATGGCCTGATGAACACTGAGGCTGCCGCCGCCGCCAATGACGCCGGCCTCGATGCCTTTGCCAATGGTGATCCGGCTGAGGCCGAACTGCTACTGAAAAAAGGTTATCGGCTTTGGGCTGATCAACTGGGCATCCTGGTGAATTTAGGGCTGGCGCTAATGCAACGGGGCCAGCCGGATTTAGCTGAACGTTGTTATCGGTTGGCCTTAACTTCTAAGGACCTACGCACCCGTCGCAGTGCCCGTAAAAATCTTGGTTTCCTGCACCTCTGGCGGGGTGAATGGCAGGAGGGCTGGCACTGGCATGGCCAGCGATTTGAAGGGGAAGCTTTTCTGCAAACTTTGTGGCGGGGCGAACCGCTAAATGGCAAACGCTTGGTGGTATGGAACGACGTGGGCATGGGTGATGCCTTCCACTTCGTGCGCTACACGCTGCCGTTGTTGGAGCGGGGGGAACGGGTGGTGTTTGCCGTGGATAAAAGCCAGATCGCCCTGTTTCAACAACGGCTTTGCTGGCCGTTGGCCCAGGTGGTAGATCGCAAACGGATTGATCACCTGGCCGGACCGCAGGTGCCCTTGATGAGCTTGATCCCTGTGCTTGATCCCAGCACCAGCTGGGGTAGGGCCTGGGCGGGACCCACCTGGGATATGCCGGGCCCAGCGGCGGCCGGGGCGCGGGGGCTCTGTTGGGCCAGCAACCCTGGGGATCGCAGCATGCACCACTACAAGAGCAGTAGCCCAGAACAGTTGTTGGCTGGCGCTAGCTCTAGCGCTGGCGCTGTTGCTAGCCCTGCCCTGCCGCTGATTAGTTTGCAAACCGATGAACTTGAAACCCACCGGCGGCTGGGGCTAGCAGCACCGGAACGCTGCTGGCTACAAACTCTGGATCTAGTTGGCCGCTGCCAAGAAGTGTTGAGTGTGGACACCGCCGTGGCCCACCTGGCCGCCGGCGCTGGCCGCCCCGTGCAACTCCAGCTCGCCAACAGCTACGACTGGCGCTGGAAGGGGGATCCCCTCTGGTATCCGCAGTTGAGCCTGATGTAACCGACTAGGGGGCGGGGATGTTGATTCGGTCAGTTTTGAGTTCTGTACGGACCGTACGGTTTGCGATTTGGAGGTTGCAGAGTTCTTCTGGGCCGGAGTTCCATTTGAGTCCATTATTGCAGGCAATAGATCTGACTTGTGGGATAAATCCATCCCGGATCAAGCTTCTCGCTTCCTCGACTTTGGCTAAGAGGCGTGCGTTGATATGCTGAAGCTCGGCAGCAGGATTGAACAAGAGGCCTATGGCTCGAATCAAGCCATTGATTCCTGACTCAGGAAAGTTAGAATTGCCAGAGAAGTCGGTGTGCTTGTATTTGGCTTGAAAGAGGCTGACGGTGAACTCTCCATCGTACTCTTCAGAGATGTGTATTGCATCGACGCCAAAGTCGCCAACCCCCTCTGTCAAGCAGTTAAGCGTCTCGTCACCATCTAGATCCAGCCCTGAGAATGTGTATGCCTGGCCTAAGCTCTACACACCGGCTTGAGTGCTCGTGTCATGCGCACCAACATCGTCATCGACGACACCCTGATGAAGCAGGCGATGCAGGCCAGTGGTGCCCGCAGTAAGCGGGAAGCCGTGGAGTTGGGGCTGCGCACCCTGGTCAAGCTGCAGCAGCAGACAGAAATTCGCGCTTTCCGAGGGTGTCTGGCCTGGGAAGGTGATCTGGAGGCCCAACGCCTGGATGAGGAGCCTGCAGGCAAGCAG
>CAJAQB010000008.1 GCA_903943975.1 Synechococcus lacustris
ATCCTGGTGTCCATGGCGCAGTGGTCCCACACCGATCCATCTCGAACTCGGAGGTGAAACACTGCAGCGGCAACGATAGTTGGGGGGTAGCCCCCTGCAAAAATAGCTCGATGCCAGGTAAAAATTTCTCTTTTTTTTAATCAGCCACCCCGGATGGGGTGGCTTTTTTTATGTCCTATCGTTAATCTGAAATCGCTGATCAGGCGGCTGCGTTTGATCCCTGCCCTGGTGCCATGAACTGCAGCCTATTTAAAGTTTTTTGGCGCCTGTTGCTTCGGGTGATCGCTATTTGGAATCGCCATGGTTGTGTTGATCTAAGTGCTGCTTTCGCTTTTCATAGTCTCCAATCGATTTTTCCTTTCCTGTTGCTTTGCATGGGGGTTGGGGCAAGGGTGTTTGGCCAGGAAGATGGTGCTTTTCATCAAATAATAGAAGCCTCTGAGCAGTTATTACCCCCTGGCACAAGTGGCATCATTAGTGAGGCCTTGGCGAAGTTATACCGCCAAGGGCGAGGGGCGGGGCTGGTTGGGGGGCTAGTCCTAATGGTTACTGCCAGTAATGCCACCCTTTCTTTGCAGCGGGGGGCTGATCGTCTTTGGCGTGCCCATAACCCTCAGGTGTCGGCTCCCCATTCTTTTGGTTGGCATTTACGAGATATGTTGAAGCAGCGACTAAAGGCGGTTGGGGGTGCTTTATTGCTTTCCGTACTTTTGTTGATTAACCAAGTAACCACACCACTTAAGTTGATGCTTTTGACCCTTTGGGAAGCGCTTTCCAATTGGTCTTTGGTGTTGCCAGACTTTTGGCAAGTGCCGGCTAGAAGTTTTACTTTTGCCGTGGGCAGTTGGATTGGCCTGCTATTTATTTCGTTGTTGTTGTTGCTTTATTTGCCCAGCCGCCGGCCGCCTTTGTTGTTGCTCTGGCCAGGGGCTATTTTGATTGCCACAGCACTTACCCTCGTAAATCCCTTGCTGGGGGGGCTGTTGGTGTGGGCTAGCTCCCGCTTTCTGGCCTACGGCTTGGTGGGTGGGGTGATTCTTCTCACCCTCTGGGTGTGGTTGGTGGGCTTAATTCTTTATTTTGGCATGGCCTCTGCCGTGGCCTTGGCCATGCGGCCCCAGGGCGGGGATCCGCATCCGGAAACTTGATCCCAACGGTCAAATGCTGGTCAGAATGGTTATTCATTTGGCGTTGATCGCCACTGGGCCATGGAACGACTCGTGTTGATCAGGCGGCGGCGGCTGTCTTTGCCTGTGGTTGCAGTGGTAACGGTAGGAACCTTGTTGTTTGTGCCGCTTGTGTTGCTCACTGTGGTGCCTGCCCTGGTGCTGTTGCTTTTCAGCCTGGTGGCTGGCGTGGGGGTGGTGTTATCGGCCTGGGCCCTGGTGGAACTGCTGGCCTTGGTGGAGCGCTGGATGGAGCGCGATGTGCGCTTTCGGCTTTGATCTGCAGCTAATGATTTAAAGCCAGCAATAATTTACAGGCAGCAATAATCACGAGCTGCAAATGACTGCCACCAGTGGCATTGAGGTTGCGTTCGGTATCTGGGAAGTATCTTGATAACTGCCTGGTGCGAGTTGGCTGCCAAGGACATGGGATGGATTTTTACTCCCTAGGCTAAAAGGCTTTGCTGGTTTTCCAAGCCCTCCCTAGAACTCCAGCCGTTCTTCAATCACCACCACGCACACTTCTTCTACGGCCATGCTTTCATCTAGAAAGCTGCGGTAATGCCTTGCGGTGTGGCGCATGGCCTCCCCTGCCCCGCGCATCAGCAGAGCATTCAAACCGCCCCCCACCAAGGCTCCGCCCACAGGTAGCAGTCTCCCCAGCCCCAGCCAACTGCGTTTGGCAAGGGCCAGGCTAAGTTTTTCGCCGAGCAACCGTTGCAGGCGGCGGGAGGCCTCCCGTGACAGGTTGAGTAATAGTTTGCGGGCGGCTTGTTCCCCCAGACGACTACCTAGTAAGCGCACTAATTCATTCACCCCTAAGCCCATCGCCGCCGCCAGCAGGATCGGTCGGTGTTGTTCTGCCTCCAGCTCCACCCCAAACAGGGTGAAGATCGCCGCGGCCAGTTCGATTTCGGCGTAAAGGAAATACAACAGATCCCCACCGCCGGCGGGCAGGGTAAGCACCCCCCCCAGGCCGGCCAAGGCCCCGGTGCCAGCCGTGCGCCACATGGCGGCTTGAATCGCCTGTTCCACCAGGCCATCGGCATGGCTATCGGGATGCTGTTGCTGCAGCCGCCGGCCCCATTGGATGCCTTGGCTTTGGGCCCGCTGTAAGCCAGCGGAAACAATCGGTAGATCCAGCAGGCTGGCCACCAGGTTTGGGGCGGGGGACGGCGCCGTTGTGCTCATCGCTGCTCCTGTACTCCTCGGTGATTGGTCTCTGGTTCAGGCCTCTGTTTGGGCCAGGGGGCTGATGCTTGGTAGGGGGCTGAGGCTGAGGTTCTCTGGGTCCAGTTGCTGGATTTCCTGGGTCACCTGTTGCAGTACTTCTAGGCAGCGCTGTTCGTAAACCATCGCCTCTGCATACAGCTCCGGCAGCTGTTCGATCTCCAGTTCTTCGTTCTGAAGTTGCCCCAAGGTGCGTTCCAGGGCCCCTTGGGCTTCGGCATAGCTCAAGGGCTTGCTAGGGCTGGGTTTGCTTTTCTTGGCTGCAGCGCTAGCCATCAGGCTTCCCCGTTTGTTTCAGGTTGCCATGCCTGAACGGAAAGCTGCAGGACCCCATCGCTGAGCTGGGCGCTGATCGCCGTTCCTGGTTTGAGGCCTGCGCCGCGGCGCAGCACCTGGCCCTGGCCATTGCGCAGGATGCTGTAGCCCCGGCGCAGTAGCCGCTCAGGGGCAAGGGCCTTGAGCAGGGCCGTTTGTCCGGCCAATTGCAGTTGGCGTCTTTCCAGGCAGCGGTGGGCGGCCCAGCGCCGCCGTTCCCCCTGGCGGCCAGCCAGCAGCCGTTGCCGTTCCCGTTGCAGGGCTCCGCTGATTTGCTGGCGCCAGAGCCGGCTCAGTTGATCCAGTTGCAGGATCTGTTCCTGGCGGTGGGGTAGCAGGGCCACCAGGGCCGCCGTCGGCGTGGCAGCTCGATGGTCGGCGACCAGGTCGGCCACGGTGATGTCGTCCTCATGGCCGATGCCGGTGACCACCGGCACCGGGCAGCGGGCCAGGCAACGGGCCAGTTGCTCGCCGTCAAAGACCGTTAGGTCTTCACGGCTGCCACCGCCCCTGGCCAGCACTACTGCCTCAATGCCCAGGGCCTGCCAGTGCTGTTCCAGCTGTTCCAGCACCCGACAGATCTCGGCTTCTACGTCCCCTTGCACGGGAATTGCCACCACCCGCAGGGCGCAGGCGGGCCAGCGTTGCTGGGCCGTACGCAGCAGGTCTGCCAGGGCAGAGCTGGGCACGCTGGTGAGCAGGGCAATCGCCTTGGGGAAACGCGGCAGGGGCCGTTTGCGTTCCAGCGCCAGGAGGCCCTCGGCGGCCAGGAGCGCCTTAACGCTTTCAAAGCGCCTCAGCACCGTGGAAAGGCTGGGGCGCACGTCCAGCACTTGAACGCTGAGGCTGGCCCTGGCCGCCCAGAAATTCAGTTTCCCCACCACGGTGACCCCATCGCCGTCCTGGGGGCGATAGGCCAGGCGGCTGAGGGTGGAGGCCCAAACCACGGCCGGGATCGAGGCATCGCCATCGCTGAGGCTGAGCCAGAGGTGGCCCTTTTTCAGCACCGGTTTGATCACGGCGGCTTCCAGCAGGAAGCGGGGGGCAAAGCCTCGGTCCAGCAGCAGGCCAATTGCTTCGTTGAGCTGGCGAACCGAGTAGCTGGGCAGCTCCATCAGTGGCTGAGCTGGCGGGAGCGATCGCGCCGGTTGGTTTCGAGCAGTCGCAAGAATTTGAAACCTGAGTTGCCAGCCTATCGAGCCTGGGCGGGATACAAAAAAAAGAGGGGGCTAGGCCCCCTCCAAAACTCAACTCAAGGGACCGCTTCAGCCGAGACCCAGCTGGGAAAGGACGCCTTGGCCGGTCAGCAGTTCGGTGCCTAGGCCGATCACGAAGCCGAGCATGGCCAGGCGGCCATTCCAGGTTTCAGCAAAACCGACGAAGCCGAAGCGGGATTGGTTGGTGTCAGCCATGGGGGGTGCTCAAAAGGTGAACTGCGGGAATTGTAACGAATCCTTGAGCATCCTTGACAGTGTTGGGCGATACCTGGGGCGACTATCTTCGTTTGACAGCCTCTGGACTTCGGTTTAAGCAGGGGATTCCCCGGAGGCTGAAGCCCTTGGCCAGTCGCGCCCGCTTCCAGGCCCAGGTGCAGGTGGCCCTACCCCAGGACCCCAGGCTGGTACTGGTTACAGACCTGGACGGCACCCTCTTGGCCGGTGACCCCCAAGAGCGTCAGTTTCTTTATCGCTGGCTGGCCGACCGGCGGGAGCAGGTGCTGCATATTTACGCCACCGGTCGGGAGCTGCGCTCGATTGCCGCCCTCTTCCATGACCCTGAGCACCCGGAATTGCGCCAGCCCCATCTGGTGATCAGTGATGTGGGCTGCACCGTGGCCTGTGGCGAAAGCCTCCAGGTGGTGCCGATGCTGGTGGAGCCGATTGAGGCGCTCTGGGGCCCCTGTGCCCCGCGGGTGCGGGCCCTCACCGACGGCCAGCCTGGCCTGAGTCCCCAGCCGCTGTGGAGCCAGAGGCGCCATGCCTTCTATGCCGATCCGGAGTTGCTTGATCCGCTGCTCCTAGAACGGCTGGCCCTGGAGGGGGTTGATTGCCTGTTTTCTGATGGCCGCTATCTCGATGTGCTGCCCGCCGGGGTGAACAAAGGCAGCACCCTGCAACGGGTGCTCGCTTTGCTGGAGCTGGAGGGGGTGCCGGTGCTGGTGGCCGGCGACAGCCTCAACGACCTGGCGATGTTTGAGGCGGGCTATCCGGGGGTGATGGTGGGCAATGCCGAAGCAGCCCTGCGGGCCCAGTTGCCCCAACTCAGTAATACCTATCTGGCCCGCGCCCATGGCTGTGGCGGCATCCTGGAGGGCCTGGCCCATTTTGGTTTTGGGCCGCTGCTCTCCCCGCTGGTTTGAGATGAATTCGTCAGTACAGCTTCTCGGTTACGGCGCTGCGCTGCTCACCACCTGCAGCTTCTATCCCCAGGCGATCAAGACGCTGCGCACCAATGAAACCCGGGGGATTTCCCTGCGCATGTATCTACTCTTCACCCTGGGGATCACGGGCTGGGGGGTCTACGGCTATCTGAATCGGGACTGGCCGGTGTTTGCGGCCAATCTGGTGACCTTCCCCGCCTCGGCGGCGATCCTGGAACGCAAGCTCCAAGCCCAGTGGGCCCTACGCCGCCAACGACAACAGCAGGGCAAACAGGGCTGAGCTCACCAAGCCAACAGCCGCCAGCAGTCGGACAAGCGAGCCGGCCAGGAGGGTGGAGGAGAACATGAACAGAATCTAAAGATTTTGCTGACTCCTTTTTAGCCCCTGGGCAGGGGGCAGGCGGTGTCGCTTCGCACCACTTTGCAATTAGTTGGAAAGCCCCCCGGCTCAGCGCACGTGGCGGGTGCCATCGACCGGGTGGTACACCTCCCCGGTGGTTTCCTCAAACACGATCGCCGGCAGCCCCGTTTCAAACATGGTCTGGATCGCCTCCTTCAGGTAGGGATTCCAGCCTCCGGTGGACACCTTGCCGTGGCGCACGGTCCAATCCCAGGTGCCCTGGAGGTCCCTGGGGATGCGGCCTTCCCGGTCCCGGCGGGCCACCAGGTCTTGGGATTCCACCAGGCCCACCAGGATCGGATCTTTGCCGTAGGCAGGGGTGATCGTTAGCTCCAGGCGTACGGGATCTTCTTTCACCAGCCTTAGCCGGAACCGCGGTGGCAGTTTCACCGCCTTGAGGACGGCCGCCACAACCTTCGTTCTCTGATCCAACTGGACTCCTCCGGCCTGCATCAGCTCATCTAGGCAGGTGCACCCAGCTTGCGTGATCGAGGTGCAGCAATGCCAGTAGTTGGTCGGTGAACTTAGCTTTCCGGGTCGGGCTCGGGCCGGCTCGCCCCGGTTTCATCGCTGAAACGCACCGTGAGCAGCTCCTCCCGGGTGATCTGCCCTTCGGCGTCTAGCAGCTCTGGGTGAATGGTCACCTTTGGCCTTGGCGGGGGAGTGGCCACCGCCGAAAAGCCCTGCCCCATGACCCGGAAGGCCTGCCAGAGCAGCACTGCCATACAGGCCCCATAAACCAGGGGAAATAATTGATTCAACCGTTGGGATCCAGGCGAAACCTCTGGGATTCATTCTGGGCCGTCGCCCAGGGCCTGTGCCACAACTGGACACAACTCTCCGGTCTCCGGCCCCTGGCGGATGCCCAGGAAACGAATACCTTCAAACAGTGGAAAACTTTGCCGCTTTGATGCAACGGATCGTCCCTTTACTGGGGATTCCAACGGCCCTCTGTCTGCAGGGCCCGTTGCTGTTGCCGGCGTTAGCCGAACCAGGCTTACCGCCCTCAGCAGGGGCCCACAGTTCCTTTGTGGCCGAGGCCGTGCGGCGGGCAGGCCCTGCGGTGGTGCGGATTGACACCGAGCGCACGGTTACGACCGGCGGGGGGGTTCCCCAGGCATTTCTGCTCGATCCTTTGTTCCGTCAGTTCTTTGGCGGTTCCGCCCTGGGGGCCCAGCCCAGCCAGCGCACCGAACGGGGCCAGGGGACCGGCGTGATCTTTCAGGCGGATGGGTTGATCCTCACCAATGCCCATGTGGTGGAGGGCAGCAGCCGCGTCAGCGTCGGCCTGGTGGATGGCCGCACCCTGGAGGGCAGTGTGGTGGGCACTGATCCGATCACCGATCTGGCGGTGGTGCGGGTGGCCTCTGCCACCCCCCTGCCGGTGGCCCCCCTGGGCAATTCCGATGCGGTGCAGGTGGGGGATTGGGCAATTGCGGTGGGCAATCCCTTTGGCCTCGACAACACCGTGACCCTCGGGATCATCAGCAGCACCAACCGCAACGCCAGCAAGCTCGGCATCACCGATAAGCGCCTCGATTTAATCCAGACCGATGCCGCCATCAATCCAGGTAATTCCGGTGGGCCCCTGCTCAATTCGGAAGGGCAGGTGGTGGCGATTAATGCCCTGGTCCGTTCGGGACCTGGGGCCGGGCTGGGTTTTTCGATTCCGATCAACCGGGCCAAAACCATCGCCGATCAGCTGGTGCGCACAGGCCGCGCCAGCCATGCCCTAGTGGGCCTTTCCTTGCAGTTGGACCCCAGGGGGGCTCGGGTGGCTTCAGTGCTGCCTGGGGGGCCGGCGGCCAAGGCCGGCCTCCAGCCCGGGGACCTGCTGCTCAAGGTGGCTGGTCAGCCCGTGCGCGATCCAGCCCAGTTCCTGAGGCAGGTGGAGGCCAGTGGCGTTGGCGAGCCCTTGGCGCTGCAGTTTCAGCGGGATGGCAAGGCTTTTGCGGTAACCGTGGTGCCCGTGGAAATGGGTCGACTACTGCGCAGCCAGGCCCAGTGAACTAGGCCGGGGCCGAGTTATTCCCAAGGCAAATCAGCGCGGTCATCGAGGTCGTCGTCCCGCAGTTGCTCCCAGGTTTCGGCGGCATCAAGCAGGTCGGCTGGGCGGCTGAGCAGTTCAGCATCCCGATAGGAGAAATTTGCTGGGGGGGTCGGCGCTGGGCTCTGGGGCCCGTTGCTTTGCGGCTCGGAAATCCAGTCCATGGGATAAGGGGGGATAGGGAGAAGCTTTCCCTATCCCATCACAGCTCCGTGCTCACCCCAGGGGGGGCAGCGGTGCTGAAAGCTGCTGGCGCATGACCCAGCTGGTGGCGGCCTTCTGGGTGTGCCAGGCCTCCAGGAGCTGTTTGGCCAGTCCCCGCAAGACCTGCAGGTCGGCCTCGGCGTCGATGGCCCTGCTCATGCGCTCCACTTCAAACTTTTGGCCCAGGGTCAGGCTTAGGGCGTTGTCCATGATGCACCCGTCAACTGCCCATATAGTAAGAAGTGTTTCAGTTGCTTGCGTAGCGGCAGCTACAGGAATTCGGTTTTTGTTCTGACTTCGTCACCCTGGCGCAGGTCCTCGACGCAGCGGGTCACGCAGGCGCCGTCATCAAGGGAGCACTCAGTGATGCATTCGAAATAGGTTTGCACCGCATCCCAGGTTTGTTCCTGGCCGTGCTGGGCAGCGGAGTGCCGGGGGCCGTAGCTGGGGGCGCGATCCATGGCTGGATGTAGCGAGGGATACTGTCAGCATATGAACACCAAGCTGTTTGGTCCAGGTAATTGAGTCTTCCTGCCTAGTCCTTTGTGAAGTTGCGTAGCTTTCGCTCAGGTGGGGCGTTTGCGACGGGCCTCGGCCTTGGTTTTCTGCTTGGAGCGGTTGGCGGCCCGTTGGGCTTCCCGGGCCTCCTCTTCCTCGGCCTCCAGCAGCAGTTCGGCCTCCTCTGCCTTCTTTTGCTGGTAGTAGGCGTAGTCGCCCCGGTAAACCACCAGCTCCCCATCGCGGAGCTCCACGATCTTGTTGGCCACCCTGGAGATGAAGTAGCGGTCGTGGGATACCACCAGCACGGCGCCCTCGTACTCCATCAGCGCCTCCTCAAGCATTTGTTTGGCGGGAATGTCTAGGTGGTTGGTGGGTTCATCCAGCACCAGCAGGTTGCAGGGGGTGAGCAGCATCAGCGCCAAGGCCAGGCGGGCCTTTTCACCGCCACTGAGCTGGCCCACCTCCTTAAACACGGCATCGTTGCTGAAACAGAAGCTGCCGAGTAGGGAGCGCACCTGGGTCTGGGTCCAGTCGGGCACCGCCTCAAACAGGGTGTTGATCACGGTTTTCTGGAGATCCAGGGCCTCGGCCTGGTTTTGCTCGAAGTAGCCGGCGATTACGTTGTGTTCCCCCAGGCGGGCGCTGCCGTCGTCTGGGGTTTCCGTGCCCATCACCAGGCGCAACAGCGTCGATTTGCCGGCGCCGTTAGGGCCCACAAAGGCGATGCGGTCGCCGCGTTCCACCTCGAGGTCTACCCCGAGGAAAAGGATCCTGTCGCCATAGCTGTGGCTGAGGTCCTCCAGCACCGCCACCTGGCGGCCACAGCGGGGGGCGGGGGGAAACTCGAAGCGGGGACCACCGAGACCTTCGAGCGGCGCCTCAATCCGTTCCACCTTGTCGAGCAGCTTTTCGCGGCTTTTGGCCTGGGTGCTGCGGGTGGCGCTGGCCCGGAAACGGTCGATGTAGGCCTGCTGGGCACTGAGTTCCTTCTGCTGGCGTTCGAAGGCGGCCTGGCTTGACTCGCGCTCAAAGGCCTTTTGTTCCAGGTGCTGGCTGTAGTTGCCCAGGTAGCTGCGCGAGATCCCCCGTTCGGTTTCAACGATTTGGTTGCAAACCCGATCCAGAAAGGCCCTGTCGTGGCTGATCACCACCAGGGGCACGGTCTGATCAATCAGGTAGCCCTCCAGCCACTGGATTGTTTCCACATCCAGGTGGTTGGTTGGTTCATCAAGCAGCAGCAGATCCGGCTCCTGCAGCAGGATCTTGCCCAGGGCAATGCGCATCTGCCAGCCCCCGGAGTAGTCGCCCACCAGCACTTCGGCGCCCTCGGGCGTAAAGCCGATTAGCGGCAGCAGTTTGTCGATGCGGGCATCGAGTTCATAGCCATGCAGGGATTCGAAGCGGGTTTGCAGATTCCCCAGCTCGTGGATCAGTTCATCGAGGTGATCCGGGTCGGTGGCGGCTTTTTCGCTGCTCAGCTCCTCCTCCACCTGGCGCTGGCGGTTCAGCACCTGGGCGGCTTCGCCAAAGGCCTGGAACAATTCCTGCCGCACGCTGTGCAGCGGGTCCACGTCGAATTCCTGTTGCAGGTAAACGATGCGGGGATCCCCCTGCTTCACCACTAGGCCGCTGCTGGGCTCCTCCAGGCCGGCGATGATCCGCATCTGGGTGGACTTACCAGCGCCGTTCACCCCCACCAGACCGATGCGATCCCCGGGCTTCACTTCCCAGGTGACATCCCTCAGCACCTCGCCGGTGGGGTAAATCTTGCTAACGCGCTCCAGCCGCAGCACTACAGGTTCTCCGATGGGGCGACCCTACCAAGCATGGGGAGCGGCAGACTCCCCGTAGCGACGCCACTGGGGGCCGACCATTTTGAGGCGCTTAGAACAAATCACGGCCCTTGTGGTGGCGGCGGGGCTGGCGATTGTGAGTTATTGGCTGTTTTTCAGCTGGGCCCAGGGGGGCCGTGCCCCCCGGGTGTTGCCCTCTTCCCCTTCAGTGCAAACCCCAGCGCATCAGACCCCAGCGCCCCGTTAAGCCCGGCCAAACATGCTGCCGATGTAGCGGCGGGTTAGGGCCCGCTCATGGACCCCCTGCTGCAGCAGAAAACCGGCGAGGGCGGCCTGCAGCAGCCGGTATTGGTCCCATTGGGGATGGCCCTCGATGAAGTTGCCCATGGCCTGGAACAGGGGGGCGGGTAGGGGGGTTTGGAAGCTCACCACTGCTTCGGCTCCCACTGCGGCTCCCAATGCGGCTCCTCCAGCTGAGGTGGGGGCTAGGAGCGCTTCGCTGCAAGTGGTGGAGAGGGTTGCCATCGGCAGCTGCGCTGGGTAGTTGGCACCAGTTCGCCACGGCAAGGGGCGATCGTCAAAGGGGAGAGCCGGCGGCAGATCCCAAGGGTCTCAGGCCCGAAATTGCCTGGCAGCGCTTGAAAGCTCAGCTGGTTCGTGGATTGGCCAGGCCCCAGAAAGCCGTGGGACCCCAGCGTCAAGGGGTGATGGGCGACACATCGCAGTTTCCCCAGCCGCCAGGCCCCCGCAAGGGACAGCCAGCCAAGCCTGGGGAAAACCCCTGGCTTGGCTGCGGAAAAGTGCGCCCCCCTGGGGAAAACGCCAGGCCATCAGCTTTGCTTATCTCCGAGAGAAAACTGGCTGGGTCTTAGCGCTCAGGCGGCGAGATCTTCGTTGTTTTCTGAGGCGGCGGCGTTTTTCATCGTGCGGGCATCGAGGCAGAGCGCTTTGCGCAGCTGGGCGTAGTTGCGGGCTGTGGCGACCCGGCCTTCGCGGGTGGCGTCGTATTCAGCCCTTTGCAGCACGTGATGCAGGTGGGTGAGCAGGTAGGTGCTGATCACCGCGGAAACCTGCACGTCACTTTTTTGGGCGGGGGTGGCCATGGGAGTGGGGGTGCCTACCGGGCGGGGGCGACCGGGCGGGGGCGACCGTCGTATCGGTTCGCCAAATATAGTGGCGGATACTATCCATTGCTATCTCAGTACACTTCTGGGTGTGACTGAGCCTGGGTTTCTGCCTGGGCTCCTTCTTGGGCTCCTTCCCCCTTGGCCACCCGTCAAACCTCCAGCAGCGGCAAGCCGAAGTCGCCTCGCATCCAGGTGGTGTTGCCGGAGGAGCTGCTTGATCGTTTGGCCGCGGCGGCGGAGGGGGACAGTCGCACCGTGAGCAACATGGCCAAGGTCTTGATCCAGCAGGGCTTGGATCGACTCCAGGGCCCTGGACCCGCCGCCGTTCCCAGCGGCAAGGCCTTGCGCCGCCAGCTGGAACGCCAGCAGCAGGCCCCCAGCCCCAGGTTGCGGGGAAGGCCCAAGCGCATCCGGCTGCGCGGCCCTCAGGGCTGAATCAGCACCCCAAGCGTTCCGGCCCGCCGGGCCCCCGTAACCGCCGGCTGGCCCGCCGGGATACCCAGCAGCTGCCACCAGGCGAGCAGGGCAAAGGCGAGCGCCTCCCTTTCCAGATCAGCGATGCCGAGTTCGGCCAGGGGCCGCACCCAGAGCCCGCGGCAGCGTTGGCGCAGCTGGCCCATCAGCGCCTGGTTGCGGCAGCCCCCCCCAGACACCAACAGTTCCAGGGGCCGGGGCCCCCGCCCTAGATCCGCCGCCACCGCCGCCGCACTGAAGGCCGCCAGGGTGGCCAGGGCTGCAGCGTGGTCCAGGGAGCCCATGGCCGCTAGGCGTCGATCCAGGTCGTGGCGGCCAAACAGTTCCCGACCGGTGGATTTCGGTGGCGGCTGTTGCAGGTAGGGCTCCTGCAGCCATTGCTGCACTAGGGCCTCGTTCACCTGACCGGCCAGGGCCCAGCTGCCGTTGTGGTCATGGCTGAGCTGGCCAGCGCTGAAGCGTTGGACGGCCAGGTCCAGCAGCGTGTTGGCCGGTCCACAGTCCCAGCCGCGGATCGGGGCGCCCCGGTCTGGCCCCTGCTCCGGGGGCAGCAGCGTCAGGTTGGCGATGCCGCCGAGGTTGAGTAGGGCACGCCAGCCGCCGATGCGGGGCAGCAAGGCCCCATCGGTGATCGGCACCAGCGGCGCCCCCTGGCCGCCGCGGGCCAGGTCTGCCCTGCGGAAATCACAAACCAGGGGTTTGCCAAGTAGTTCGGCGAGCAGCGGCCCATTCAGCACTTGCCAGCTGGCCCCCCGCTGCTCGCCGTTGGGGGGGCGGTGCCAGAGGGTTTGGCCATGGCAGCCCACTAACTGGGCCTGGCCCTGGGGGTCCACAGCCCGGGCGCAGTGGGCCTGGGCCTCGGTGATTGCTTCTTCCAGCTCAAGCCAGCGGGCGGCGGGCAGGGCTTCCCCCTGGCCGGCCGCCACCAGGGCCTGGCGCAGCTCAGGGGGGTAGGGGTGGTGGCCGGAGTTGAGCAGTTGCCAGCTCGGTTGGCGGGGCCTACCGGAAAAACGCACCAGCACCCCATCCACCCCATCGGCGCTGGTGCCACTCATCAGCCCCAGCACCGTGGTGCCCATGGCAAAGCTCAGCGATTTGGCTTGATACGCAGGCTGCAAAGCAGCTTTTGGATGCTGGCATAAACCCTTGGCCCTGCTGTGACAGCGTGGTTCGATGCGCAGCCCCCTGGCCCTTTTCAACGGCAGCTATGTGGGGGAGAAGCCCACGGGCATTGGTGTGGTGGCCCGCGACCTGGCCGCGGCCCTTGGGCCGGAATTGCTGCCGGCGGTTTGGCCCGAAGGCCTATCCCCAGACCAGGGCTCCCGGGGCCACCGCCGCCGGTTGATCTGGACCCAGCAGCAGCTGCCGCGGCTCTGGCGGGCCAGCGGGGCGCCGCTGCTGCTGTCGCCCCTGCCGGAGGCCCCCCTCGCCAGGGGGGTGCCCTCGGTGGTGCTTGCCCACGACCTGCTGCCCCTGCGCTTCCCCCAGTTCACCCCGCTGCTGGCCTATCACCTGGCCTATGTGCCCCTGGTGTTGCATCGCGCCCGCCACGTGCTTTGCAATTCCGAAGCCACCGCCCGGGAGGTTCATGGGCGGCTGCGGGTGCCCCTCAAGCGTTTATCGGTGTTGCGCCTGGGGTTTTCGCCGGGGTTGCTGCGGCCCCTAGCCCTGGAGCGCCAGCCCTTTTTCCTGGTGCTGGGCCGCCACGATCCGCACAAAAACTTGGCCCGGCTGCTGCGCGCCTTTGCGCTGCTGCCAGACCGCAGCCATGGCTTGCATCTGGTGGGGCCCCATGACCGCCGCTACACCCCTGCCTTGCAACGGCTGGCCCAGGAGCTGGGGGTGGCCGAGCGCTGCCACTGGACCGCCTGGGTAAGCAATGACGAACGCTTGCAGTTGCTTAACCGCGCCCAGGCCCTGCTGATCCCCAGCCTTTGGGAGGGATTTGGCCTGCCGGCCCTGGAGGCGATGGCCTGCGGCACCCCCGTGTTGGCCTCCACCGCTGGGGCCCTGCCCGAGGTGGTGGGGGCGGCGGCCCTGCCCCTCGATCCCCTAGATCCCGAGCAGATGGCCTCCGCCCTGGGGGCGTTCTTGGCCGAACCAGCCCTGCGCTCCCAGCTGGCGGCGGCGGGCCCCGCCCGGGCGGCCCAGTTCAGTTGGGCGCAAACGGCGGGGCTGCTGGAGCAGCGGCTGCGGCAGCTGGCCTAACGAGCAAGCCTTCGGGGCGGTTTAGCTGGAGGTAGCGGATGCCGGCGGCGGCGGCGGCGTCGCGGTCAGCGGCACTATCGCCCAGATGCCAGACCTGGGGCGGCGAGAGTTCCAGCAGGGCCAGGGCCCGTTGCAGTGGCTCCGGATCAGGCTTTGCCACCCCCAGGGCCGACGACACCAGTACCCCATCCAGCAGCTCCCGCAGCCCCAGCAGGGCCAGCAGCCGGTGCAGCCGCTGGTCGAAATTGCTCACCACCACAAGCTTTAAGCCTCGGCGGCGCCATCTTTCCAGGGCGGCAGCCACTTCCGGATAAACCGCCCAGGGTTCAGGGCTGGCAAAGCGATCAAACAGGTCGCTGCTCAGGCCCATGGGCAGCTGGCTCACCCCAGCCCCCTGGAAGGTTTGTTGAATGCGTTGCTGCCACCAGTGCCGTTCCGCCTGCTCCAGGTGGGCTGGGGCCGTGCTGGGGAAGGCCAGCGGTGGGGCCTGGCGGTAGGCCTCCGCAAAACAGCGATCGAGTTGCTCTGGGGCCAGCTCCAGGCCGTGCTCCAGGGCTACTTCGGCATAAAACTCACCGACGCTGCGGCGCAGGCCGATCAGGGTGCCCATGGCATCAAGCAGCAGGGCCTGGGGGGCGGTCATCGCGGCAGGGGGTTGGCGGACCAGTCGCCCAGCCAGTTCGCTGCCACCTTGAGGGGCAGGCTGTTGCCGGGCAGGCGGGTGAGGTAAGACCAGCGCCGTAGCTGCTGGGCGGCGGGGCCGGCCAGGGTAAAGCCCAGGCCGGTGAGGCTGGCTTCACCGATGCCGAGGCTGAGCATTTCCCCCAGGTCTTTCCACTGGAAATTCTCTAGGGGTTCCCCGGCCAGGGAGTGCAACAGGTTGCTTGCCAGTAGAGGGGCCTGCTGGAAGGCCACCTGGGCCGTGGCGGGCAAGGGCGGTTCGTGGGCCACAGCGGCCCCATCACCTACGGCGAAAACATCTTCAAGGCCCTCCACCTCAAGGGTGGCTTTGCAGGGCACCGCTCCGGGGCTGATCCCAAGGGGCGGCTGGCTGCGCTGGCCGGCGGTCCAGATCACCCCCGCCGCCGCCAGTTGTTCCCCTTGGCCAAGGATGAGGCCCTCGGCGGTCACCGCCTGCACCTGGCAATGGCAACGCAGGCGCACATCTTTGCGTTGCAGCGCCAGTAGCGCCTGTTCGCGGTTGAAGGACCGGGCCTGGGGCAGGGCGATGGGCCCCCGCTCCAGCAGCTCCACCAGGGCCGCCCCCTGGAGTAGGTCTGCCAGCTTGCAGGCCAATTCCACCCCTGCCGGCCCCGCCCCCACCACCACCAGCCGTTGCAGCGGCCGCGGCGCCGCCTTAAGCCTTTGGACCAGGGCTTGCAGCCGTTCCACGTCGGCGAGGCTGCGGAACCCCTGGGCATGCTCAAGCACCCCGGGTACGCCGCAGCTGTGGAGCTCGGCCCCCCAGGCCAACACCAGGCGGCTGTAGCTAATGGTTTGACCGGCCTGGGTGCTGATTTTGTGCTGGTCTGGGTCAAGCGCCACCACCCGGTCCCGCAGCCAGCCGATGCCGTAGCCGGCCAGCAGGGCGTCGTAGCGGGGGGCGATCTGCCAGAGCGGCAGCTCCTGGCTCAGCAATTCATAAAGGAAGGGCAGAAAAACGAAGCGATCCCTTGGTTCCAGCAGCAGTAACGGCGGATGGCCGGGCCGACGCGCCAGTTCCAGGGCGGTGTAAAGCCCCCCGAAACCTCCGCCGATAATCACCACCGGTGCCATCACGCTGAACCCACCCCTGGGGTCAAGCTAGGGGGGCCGCCGTTGATGCGGCAGGCTGGGATTAAGGGAATTTGGTAGTGGTTGTTGTGAAGTCTCTGGGGGACCTGGAAGCAATTCAGCAAACCTTGGAGGGCGAGAGCGCCGTTGGACAGCTGAGCTGGGCCCTAGAGCAGTTTGGCGCTGGTTTTGCGCTCACCACAAGTTTTGGAATTCAGTCGGCAGTGCTGCTGCACATGCTGCAGGGATTAAAGGCATTGGTGCCTGTGTACTGGATCGACACGGGTTATCTGCCGGCGGAAACCTATGCCTATGCAGCCCAGCTCACGGAGTTGCTGCAATTAGACCTGCGGGTGGTGCAGCCGGAATGGAGTGCGGCCCGCATGGAAGCCTTGCTGGGGCGGCTTTGGGAAAGTGAAGATCCAGACGACCTGGGGACCTACCACCGGCTACGCAAGGTGGAACCGCTGGATCGGGCACTGACAGCTGGGGCGGTGAGCTGTTGGGCCAGTGGGGTGCGTTCCCGCCAAACCGAGCACCGGGCAGCGATGCGGCCCCTCGAGCAGGTGCGGGGGCGCTGGAGCCTGCGACCGCTGCTGCGGTGGAGCAATCGCGAGGTCTTCTATTACCTGCAGGAGCATCACCTGCCCCAGCATCCCCTGTTTGACCAGGGCTACAGCAGCGTTGGTGATTGGCATTCCAGTGCCCCAGACGATGGCCAGGGCAGGGCCAGTCGCTTTGGCGGCAAACATCAGGAATGTGGCATCCATATGCCCACCCCCCTGGCGGAAGGGGCCGGCATCTGAGCCATGGCCCGTTTGCTGTTGATCGGCAACAGCCGCTGGCATTGGGGGGAATGGCAGCAGGGCCAGTTGCGGCGCCATTGGCATGGGGCGCCGCCGGGCCCCGGAGCTGACCTCCCGGCGGAGGCGCCAGACCTTTGGGCGGCGGTGGGTCCGGTGCCAATGGCGTTAGCCCCCTGGGCCGGGCGCCGGCTCGGCTTGGAGGCGGTGCCCCTGCTGGCATGCCCCCCCACCCTTGGGGTGGATAGGGCCCTGGGGGCCTGGGGCGCCTGGCGTTGCACGGCGGCCCCGGTTTTTGTGGCCGATGCCGGCACCGCCCTCAGTTTCAGCTTGGTGGACCAGGCGGGCAGCTTCCTGGGGGGGCGCTTGATGGCGGGGGGGCTACTGCAACTGCGGGCCCTGCATGGGGCCACCGCTGCCTTGCCCGCCCTAGGTGCCCTTGAAGTGCCTTCAGCCCCTAGGCAAGACCCCTGGCCCAAGGCCCCGGCGGCGGCCATGGGCCAGGGGGTTTTGCAGGGGCTGGCCGGCGCCGTGGCCCTGGGCTTTAGCCAACGCCCCTGCCCAGAGGCCCCCTGGAGCCTTTGGCTCACTGGCGGCGACGGCGAGGCGTTGTTGCCGCTGCTCGAGGACCAAGGCCTAAAACCCCGCTGGGCCCCCAACCTTGCCCTGGAGGCCTTGGGCCAGCTGCTGGAGGCTTAGGCCTCCGGGGTTGCTGGCTCGAGCCCCAGGTCCTTGAGGATGTCGTTGGCCATGGTTTCGGTTTTCACCTTCAGATAGATCAGTTCGAGCTTGCCCTCGGCATCGATCACGAAGCTGTGGCGCATCATCCCCATGTATTCCTTGCCCATGAATTTTTTGAGGCCGTAGCTGCCGTAGGCAGTGGCCACTGGGCAGGGTTCTTCATCACTGAGCAGGGTGAAGGGCAGGCTGTATTTATCAATGAACTTGGCGTGGCTCTTGGCCCCGTCTTTGCTCACCCCCAGCACCTTGATGCCATGGGTTTCATAGGCGCTCCACTGGTCGCGGAAGTTGCAGGCTTCCTTGGTGCAGCCGGGGGTGTCGTCCTTTGGGTAGAAGTAAACGACCACCCGCTGGCCGCGGAAATCCTTGAGGGCCACTGGCTGGCCCTGCTGGTCTGGAAGGCTGAATTCAGGGGCGGGATCACCGATCTGCAGGGCCATGGCAGGCAACGTCTGGCGGGGGGAGCCTAGGCAGCTGGGCCCCGGCTAGGGTCAGCTCGCCCGCCCCTTTGGCATGCCAAGGATTGCCCGCCTGCTGCTGATCGTGCTGCTGGGTTTGCTCGGTTGCGCTGGGTTACTGCGGCTGTCGTTGCTGCCACCGCTGGTGGCCCGCACCAGTGGTGACGGCACCCTGTCGGAACTGGAGGGGCAGGAGTCTTTGCAAGAGGTGCGCCAGCAGGCCGCTTCCTTGATGAGCCGATTTGTTGGTGGGGAAATCACGCGCCATTACTGGGGCGGCTTCACCCCCTATTTCGACGTCTTGGGCTTGGAGGTGCCGGTCAGCATGGAATCCGAGATCAACGTCTCCCCGGAGCGGGCAAGCCTGGCGCTGCGGCCCCGGCGCCTAGCGGAGCGTTATCTGGCCGAGGTGCAATTGGTAGACAACATGCCCCGGGGGGTCGCCTGTCGGGGCCAGGGAAAACCTGGAGCTTTTCAACTGCAGGGGCACCGCTTGAGCTGCCCGGAGGGCTGGATCGCCATGACGGATCCGCTGGTGCGGGCCAATCGAGAATCAAATTGAGACTATGAGGGTCTCAAAGTCAAGTTGGCGATTTTCCGTTAACGCGCTAATTTTGCTTTGACGTGTCCGCCTCTTCTCCCATGCTGAAGCGCATTGCTGCCGGCCTTCTTGCCGGTGCTGCCCTCTCCACCACTGCCCTGCCCGCCAGCGCCGACGTAAACACCGGCTCGGTGATCCGTTGGAACTCAGGCGCTGCCGTGTGGACCACCACCCTCGATAACGTTTCCAGCTTCCTCAAGAGCAAGAACGCTGAAGCCCCCGACCGTGGCCTGAGCTCCGGCCTGGCTGCTTCCGGCTGGACCGCCAAGGAAGTCCAAGCTGGTCTGTCCAAGGAATACAACGTGGACGTTGTGGGCGTGTCCCGCTTCCTCTACTCCAAGGACGGCGTGAAGTTCCTGCAGGATCAAACCCGCAGCTACTTCCCCTACTGGGCCCAGAAGAAGACCGCCGTTCAGGCCCTTCGTTCTGCCATCATCCTCGACTCTGTTGACGGCAAGCTGTCTTCCGCTGGCATCATGAAGACCCTGCCGGTGGACTTCCGTCTGGCCGACACCTGCAACACCTTCGACGGCAAGCAGAACATCTGTGCCCAAGGCAAGTGCAAGGGCGATGCCCAGTGCACCTCCCTGCTTTCCTGGTACGTGTTCCTCCCCGCCTGCATCCAGGCCAACCAGATCGTTGACAAGCTGGCCGCCAAGCCCGCTCCCGCTGGCTCCGCCCCCGTGCGCGGCCTCTGGTGATCAACAGCTGAATCACAGATTCAGCCTGTTATCTGGAACCCCGCCCCACGGCGGGGTTTTTTTATGGTTGGTTTTGAGCCAGTAGCTGGGCTTAGGGGCTCTGGCTTGAATCTTTAGAAAGGCTGAAAGGGTCGCTTGGCGAGCAAAGGATCTCCCCACGCTGAGGAAGTAGCTCAAGCTCCTCCCATGCGTTTTGCTCTCCTGGCCTTGGCCGCTGGCGCCAGCGTCATTTCCTTGCTTCCCGCCCCTGCTGCGGCAGACACCCTCAGCAAGGAGAAGTACCTCAATGACGAAGGGGGTGTGGTACTTACCTGCAAGACCCCAAAGGACAACGGCCTGATGCGCGTTTGGGAAAATTGCGGTGATTGTGAGTACTACTCCCTTTACAGCACCCCCGTGCCGCCGGTGACCTCCGCTTACCGGGTGCAGGAGGGGGTTCGCGGTCTCTGGTGATCGCAGACTTCAGCTCACAGCCTGCCGCTAAGCCTTTGGTGTTGCAGGGTTTGGGGCAGTTGACTGCCCAGGCGGGCCCTGAAGGCCTGCTCAAGGGTCTGGAGTACATCGGCCGGTAGCTGGGCATCCAGCAGTTGGCGGTAGGCGGCGTCAGTGCCGAACCAGCGCTGCAGCAGGTTTTGATCAACTGGCAGCTGCAGCGCTTCAGACCATTCCTGCCGTTGGATCTGCCACCCAGATGTTTCCAGAGCGGCATCAAGCAACTCCCAGGCCAGCGTGGAGCGGAGCCATTCCTGTTCCATTTGTTCCAGTTCAGTGCTGAACGGCCAGCTCTGGCCAGTGGCTTGGCGGAGCAGTTGGGCCGGGCCCGCCTGGGGCCGGCTGAATAACAGTTCCAACTGGCCCCGATCCGCCAGCAGCTCCTTCAGAGCTTCCCCCCAGGGCTGAATCTCGCCGGGGCTGGCCCCCTGCAGCAGGTTGCGGCCGATGATCAGCTCAAAGCGGTGGTCTGCGGCCAGGCCCTGGCGGAGGCTTTGTAGATCAGCGTTGGGGGCCAGCTGCAGCTCCGGGCTGCGCAACTGATCAAGCACCTGCAGTTGGGCCGCTAGCCGTTCGGCGTCGGCCCCTTCATTTACCTGCATCACCACCCCCCCCTCGGGGGTGCCAGCCAGGGCCGGCAGCACCCAGAGCAGGGAGCGGCAGCCCAGGGCAAGCACCCGGTGGTGCCTTTCCAGCCGGATCGGTTCCCAGAAGCGTTGTTGGAGGGCCTGGAGTCTTTCCCCCTCCTGGGCCATCTGGCGCTTCAGCCAGCGCTCCAGGCCGGCATCGCTGGGGCCACTGCTCAGGGGTTCCCCCTGTTCGCTGGCGGATTCCGCGGCGGCGGAGAGTTGGGCGGCCCGCTGCAGCTGCAGTTGGCTGCGGCGTTGGCCTTCCCAGCCCTGCTTCCCCGGCTGCCAAAAAATTTGACCCTGGAGGGCCGTGGGTAGATATTGCTGGGCCACCCAGTGTTCGGCGTAGGCATGGGGGTAGCGATAGCCCACCCCGTCGCCAAAGGCGGAGCCATCTCGGTGGGCATCGCGCAGGTGGGCTGGCACCTGCTGGGCCCGTTCCTGCCGCAGGCTGCGCACCGCATCAAAAAAGCCGAGGGCGCTGTTGCTTTTGCTGGTGCCCGCCAGGTAGAGGCTGGCCTGCACCAGGGGATAGAGCCCCTCCGGTAGGCCGATGCGATCGAAGGCGGCGGCACAGGCTTGCACCACCACAATCGCCTGGGGATCGGCCAGGCCAATGTCCTCCCCGGCGGCAATCAAGAGGCGGCGGAAGATGAAGCGGGGATCCTCCCCGGCTTCCACCATGCGGGCCAACCAAAACAGCACCGCATCGGGATCACTGCCGCGGATCGACTTGATGAAGGCGCTGATGGTGTCGAAATGGGCATCCCCTTGTTTGTCGTAGAGCACCGCCTGTTGCTGAATTGATTGCTCCGCCACGGCGAGGTCAATCAGTACCACCCCTTCCCCATTGGCGGGGGTGGTGTCCACCGCCAGCTCCAGGGCATTCAGCAGGGTGCGGGCATCACCGCCGGCCACGCCCACCAGGTGTTGGCGGGCGGCAGGCTCCACCACCACCTTCAGGCAGCCATAGCCCCGCTCCCGGTCGCTGAGGGCCCGATCGATCACCCGCTGCAGGTCTTGGTGGCCCAGGGGTTGGAGCCGAAACAGGCGGGAACGGCTCACCAGGGCCTTGTTCACCTCAAAGAAGGGGTTCTCGGTGGTGGCACCGATCAGGGTCACCGTGCCGTTCTCCACACAGCCCAGCAGGGCGTCCTGCTGGGCTGTGTTGAACCGGTGCACCTCATCGATAAACAGCAGACTGCGCAGCCCATGGCGGCCCAGCCGTTCGCGGGCCTGCTCGATTTCCGTGCGCAGGTCCTTGATGCCAGCCAGCACGGCGTTGAGGCTGCTGAAGTGGCAACGGGTGCTGTTGGCAATGATCCGGGCCAGGGTGGTTTTACCTGTGCCGGGGGGGCCATGGAAAATCAGGCTGCCCAGCCGGTCGGCGGCAATCGCCCGGCGCAACAGGCGGCCGGGGCCGAGGATGTCCCCCTGGCCGATGAAATCGTCGAGGCTTTGGGGTCTCAGCCGTTCCGCCAGGGGGGCCTGCCGTTGCAGCTGTTGTTCCCTTTGGTGGTCAAACAGGTCCATGGACCCAACTGTGCCGGGCCCTGGTCGCAGTGCCACTGGTCAGGCAGGCTTATGGGCGAGTGGCTTGAAGCTTTTGTTGCGATCAGCGCCGGCGGTTCATCCCAGGGGGGGCTTGGGATTGCTGCCCCTGGCCCTGCTGCCCTTGGCAGCGCTGGGCCTGGGGGGCTGTGGCCAGCAGCAGCCCCGGGCAAAACCCGTGCCGGTGAGCACCGTGCGGATCCAGGCATCAAACTTTCGCGATTTAGGCGATTACATCAGCACCCTGGAGGCGGTGGAGGAGGTAAAGCTGGCGGCGGTGACCAGTGGTCGCATTGCTGAACGGCTGGTGCAAGAAGGGGACCAGGTGCGGCAGGGCCAGGTGTTGCTGCGGTTGAGGGTGCGGGAGCGCACTGCTGATTTATTGGAGGCCCAGGCCAAGCTGTCAAACAGTGAAGCCCAGGTGGCGGAGGTGCGGGCCCGCTTGGAAAAGGACAAGGCCAATTACCAGCGCTATCAATATTTGAAGGGTCAGGGCGCCTCCAGTGCCCAGGAACTTGACTCCTACCGTTCCCAATTCCTCTCCCAACAGGCGAGCCTCAAGGCCAGTCAAGACAGCGTTCTGGCCGCCAAGGCCGCCCTGGAGGCCGCCAGCTCCCGGCTCTCCGACAAGATTGTGAGTGCCCCCATCCCTGGCCAGGTGAGTGCCATCAAGGTGAAGCTGGGGGATGTAATCAAGGAAGGCGACCCCTTCACCAGCATCCTGCGCAACGACAGGCTGCTCACCCGCATCGAGATTCCCGCCAGTCAGCTGGCGAAGACACGGCCAGGTTTGCCGGTGTTTCTGCAGGACCCCAGCAGCCGGCGGCCCTTGGCCGAGGGCCGGCTGAGCTTTGTGAATCCAGAGGTGGATGCCAGCACCCAGGCGTTGCTAACGAAAGCTGAATTCGCTAATCCCTCCGCTGCGCTGCGCAGTGGCCTGCGGGTGCGCACCCTGGTGGAATTTGACCAAAAACAGCAGCTGGCGGTGCCCTTTGCGGCCGTTAGCCAGAGCGCTGGCCAGAGCTTTGTGTATGTGCTTGGTCGGGCGGCTGATCTGCCCGCCGACCAGCGCCAGGGCCTCGGGCCCCTCCCCGCAAACGCCCCCTTGGCGATCAAGCTGCCCGTGCGCCTGGGCCCTTTGCAAAACAACTGTTACCCGGTGTTGGCAGGCCTGCAGCGCGGCCAACGCCTAATCAGCAGCAACCTGCTTAACCTGCGCAATGGCACCGCAGTTAAACCGAGGCCCGCCAAGCGCTCTGCGCCGGTTTGCTCCCCGGATCGTTGACCTTAAAAGGGTGTTCTGCGTAGGGTCACGCCACATACCCTGCAGCTTTGTTTTTTTCTGAATCCCAGCGGCTGTTGTTTGGCGGACTGGCCGGATCAATCTTGGCCCTGCCCTTGGCCGGTTGCTTTAAGCCCAATATCCTGCCGCCGGCGACACCCCATTTCAATTTGGTGTCGCCCCAGCTGAACCTGTTCAACGACCAGGCCAACTACCAGAGCACCCTTGAATCGGTGCGCAATGTCAATTTGGCGGCGGAGATATCTGGTCGCATCGTGAAGATGCCCATGCAGGAAGGCCAGATCGTGCAGCCGGGGGATCGTTTGTTTGTGCTTGATCAGGTGCAGCAGCGGGCCCAAGTTAATGCCAATGCCGCTGAGGCCCGCAAGGATCTAGTAAATGCTGAGCGCTACATCTTTTTGAATAACCAGGGGGCCGTATCTACCAAGGACCGTGATTCCTACGTAACCCAGGCGATTCAGAGCGCCGATATGCTCAAGGCAGACAAGGCAACCCTTGGCTACAAGACGGTTTTGGCGCCGATTGCCGGTGAAGTGGGCAACATCAACCATAAGTTGGGAGATGTGGTTAACCAGGGTGAAACGGTTGTAAATATTGTCGACAATCGCCATCTGTGGGTGCGTCTGAATGTGCCCGGTGACCTGGCCTATCGGGTCAAGTTGGGGCTACCTGTGGTCTTGGAAGCCCCTGATCGCCCGGAACTTATTGCCAACGGCCAGGTAACTTTTATTGCCCCCTCCCTCGACAAGCAGAGTCAAACCCTGTTGGTGAAGGCCACCTTTAACAACAGTGATGGGGCCCTGCGCAATAACCAGCGGGTCAATGCGATCCTGCGCTTTGGTTCTGGCAGCAGCCTTGCCATCCCCGAGGCGGCGGTGCTGCTGCAGGCAGGCCAAAGCTTTGTTTTCCTGGCGGTCCCCGCAGCCCAGGCCAGGCAGGCGCTGGGCCGGGCCCTCGATCCGCCGCCGCCGGCCGGCTCGTTGGTGGCCCTGCAGGTGCCTGTGACCCTTGGCAGCCTCCAAAACGGTAAGTTTGCAGTTAAGGCAGGGCTCAAGCCCAGTGACCGTTTGCTGCTGGGCAATCTCGCCCAGTTGCGCAGCGGTATGGCGGTGCCAGCCAAATGAGCCTTTCCGATACCTTCATTCGCCGCCCGGTGCTCAGCACCGTGTGCAGCATTCTCATCCTGATGGCAGGCATTATTTGCCTGCCATTGCTGCCAATTGAAAATCTACCGAATATTGCCCCCCCCACCATTCAGGTAACGGCCAATCTTCCCGGCGCCGATGCCCTCACCGTTGAAAGTGCCGTTACGGGCCCCCTGGAGGAGCAGATAAATGGGGCGCCGGGGATGGATTACATCACCTCGAATAGCACCAGTGAGGGGGTGAGTCAAATCAATGTGTACTTCGAGGCCAGTAGCGATCCTGATATTGACCAGGTGAATGTGTTGAACCGTGTGCAGACCGCCACGGCCCAGTTGCCCCAGCAGGTGACAAGTCAAGGGGTAACTGTACAGCAGACAGCCAGTAGTTATCTACTTGTTTACAACATCACCTCTAGCAAAGGCCAGTTTGATAGTAATTATTTAAATGGTCTATACCAGCTGAATCTTGCCTATCCCCTTGGTCGGGCCCAGGGGGTGGGCCAGGTAAATGTTTTTGGCAGTAGCAGCCCCGCCTATCGCCTCTGGGTGGATCCGCTCAAGCTGACCCGCTTTAATCTTTCAGTGCAGGATGTGACCAACGCCCTGCAGTCTCAGAACCAGATTGTGATCGGTGGCAGCATCGGTGGGCCCCCCTCTGTGGCAGGTAACCGCACCACCTTCCCAATCCTGGTGGAGGGCAACCTCAAAACCGTCGAGGCCTTTGAGGATTTGATCCTCACTAAGGGGCCCAGCGGCACTGAAACCGCCAAGGGCCCCGACGGTAGCCTGATCCGTTTAAGGGATGTGGGTAGGGCGGAATACGCCTTCCAGAACTTCAATCAAACGGCGATCAATGCCCTCAGTGGTTATCCCAGCATCGGCTTCGGGGTGATCCAGCTGCCCGGTAGCAATGCGATCAGCACCGCCAAGGCGGTGGATGCCGTGCTCACAGACTTCCAGAAAACCCTGCCCCCTGGGGTATTGCTGGAGAAGGTATTTGATCAGACCGACTTCATCAATGCCTCGATTTACGGAGCCCTCGATGCCCTGCGCGATGCGGTGGTGTTGGTGCTACTAATTATTTTCCTTTTTCTGCAGGACTGGAAGGCCACGATGGTGCCGGCCCTGGCCCTACCGATTGCCCTACTGGGGGCGCTGGTGTTTGTGCAGGCCTTTGGTTTCTCAATCAATCAACTCACCCTGCTCGGCATCATCCTTGCCACTGGCCTGGTGGTGGATGACGCCATTGTGGTGGTGGAGGCGGTCTCGGCACGGATTGAGGCGGGAGACCGCCCCTTTAAGGCCGCATCCAATGCGATGAAGGAGCTCACCGGGGCAATCCTTGCCACCGCCTTGGTGCTTATGGCGGTATTTGTGCCGGTCACCTTCTTCCCGGGGGCCACCGGCGTTATCTATCGCCAGTTTGCGCTCACGATTGTGTTCTCGATTGTGGTTTCCACCTTTAATGCAATTACTGGTAAACCGTTGCAATCAGCCCTGTTGTTGGGGGGTGGTAAGACCAATCCCACTGGTTGGCATTGGATTCTGATCGGTGGCGCTTTTGGGGCCGGTTATGGCTATTTGTTTGGCGGCTGGCCCTGGAGTCTTGGTTTTGGTCTTTTTGGAGCGGTGATTGGCATGTTTCTACAGCCAATTTTCAAGGCCTTTAATCACTTTTTTGCCGGACTGTCTAAGGCTTATTCTGCTGTGTTAGCCCAGGCGATTCGCTTCCGTAAGTTTGTGGTGGCTGTGCTACTCGCTGGGGTAGTGCTCACTGGCTTTGCCTTTGTTGCCATACCTACGGGCTTCGTGCCCACGGAAGACCAGGGCTATGGCCTTGGCATCATTCAGTTGCCCCCCCAGGCCTCGCTTGATTCCACCATGGCAGTGGGCCGAAAGGTGCGGGAGATCATTGCCCGCGAGCCTGATGTGGTGAGTGGAGAAGTGATTGGTGGTGCCGGCTTTAACGGTGGTTCCCTAAACCAGGGCTTGTTCTTTTTTGGTCTCAAGCCCATTGAGGAGCGCACTTCCCCGGATCAGTCCGCCAATGCAATCATCCGGCGCCTGAATCTAGCTTTTCGCTCTATTACTGGGGCGCTCGTGCTGGCCCAGCCGCCGGCGGCCGTGCCTGGTTTCAGTGCCCAGGGGGGCCTTTCCTTCCAGTTCAATGACCTCAGCAATGGTGGCTATAGCCCCACAGATCTTGGCAAGCTGGCTGATCAGTTGATTGCCAAGGCCAGTGCCACTGGCGATTTCTTCAAGCTATATACCCAGTTTGTTAGCGATGCACCGGTGTGGCGGCTGGAGCCAGATCGCGATCGGATGGCTTCAATGAATGTGGACTTTGGCACGGCCATGCAAGTGCTAGGCGCCCTAAATGGCGGCACATTTGTGAATCAGACCTATGAGAATGGTCAATACCGCCAGGTGTATGTGCAGGCAGAGGGTTCAAAGCGCTCTGTGGTTCAGGATCTAAACAATCTCTATGTGCCCTCCAGCAGCGGTCAACAGATTCCCCTGGCCAATCTGGTCAAGGTGCGTTTAGACAGTGCGCCGCCGATCATTAGTCACTACAACCTTTACCGCACGGTGCTGATCCAGGGCATGGAGGGCCTAGGTAAAAGCAGCGGCCAGGCGATTGACACCCTTGCCAACACCTTCCGCCAGTTCAACTTCAGCAATGTGGGCATGGCCTGGTCTGCCCTCACCCGCTCTGAGGTGGCGGCCGGTTCCCTGGCGGCCCTGGTGTTTGCCTTGGGCATTGCTGTGGTTTTTCTGGTGCTCTCGGCCCAGTACGGCAGTTATCTGGATCCCTTGGTGATCCTGATCACCGTGCCCCTGGCCATGCTCGGAGCACTGGTCTTCCTGCTGCTGATGGGGCAGGTGAACAATGTGTATGCCCAGGTGGGTTTGGTGACCCTGATTGGCCTGGCTGCTAAGAACGGCATCCTGATTGTGGATCTAGCAAATCAGCGGATGGAGGCTGGTCTTTCCGCCATTGAGGCAGCAAAGGGGGCGGCTGAATCGCGTTTTAGGCCGATCCTGATGACCGCCTCTGCGGCCCTGTCTGGCTTTTTTCCCCTGGTGGTGGCCTCTGGCGCCGGTGCCCTCAGCCAGCGTTCAATCGGCTCAGTGATCTTTGGCGGACTGCTGGTGGCCACGGTGCTTAGTTTGTTTGTGGTACCTGCCATGTATGTGGTGATGAAGAACATCGAAGCCAAATGGTTCCCGAGTTCTGCCCAGGGGGATCCGCTGGCGGACGTAGCGGAGCAGCCAGCCTGATGCCTCTACCCCATCCCCCTGGCTATCGCCCGCCCCAGCAAAACCAGGTGGATCGTTGCCGGGTGGTCTTTGCCGGCTTGATATTTGCTCTGTTTGGCGCCCTGTTAGTGGGCCTGGCCCACCGGGCCGCCCGGGTGCCGGGCACAGAGTTTCAACCAATGCAGCGTCAGCCCTTCCTGTTGTTGGTGCTTGGCGCCGGATTCTGCGGCGCCTGGTCGGAGGGCATGCGCCAATTGGCTTTGGTGCGCAAGGAGCCTCCCCAGGGCCAGGATCCGCCCTAGCTCCGGTGGGCGAGCCCCCCCTGCACCTAGGTGATCACCGTTGGTTTCGCCATGGCTGTGCCTGAGCGAATGCCGGCGAGGTTATCGGCCGCGGCGATCATCGCGCTGAGGGCCAGCTGGGGATCCTGCTGGAGGTTGCCATTGCTGGCCACATAGCGCTCCAGGTAGAGCCTCAGGGTGGCCCCCTGGGTGCCCGTCCCTGAGAGCCGCAGGATCACCCGGCTGCCGTCTTCCAGCAGCAGGCGCAGGCCCTGCTGCTCGGTGAGTGAATCATCCACGGGGTCGCGGTAGGAGAAATCGTCGGCGATGGCAATGCTGCTGTCGGCGAAGCGCTCGCCTTTGAGCTTGTTGAGCCGATCCCTGAGGTTGTTATAAAGCCCATGGGCCCGGTCTGTGTCCACCCCTTCGTAGTCGTGGCGCGAGTAGTAATGGCGGCCAAAACGCTGCCAGTGTTCTGCCATCAGTTCGGCCACGGAGCACTGGCGATGGGCCAGGATCGAGAGCCAAAAGAGCACAGCCCAGAGCCCGTCTTTTTCACGGATGTGATCACTGCCGGTGCCGAAACTTTCCTCCCCACAGAGGCTGATGCGGCCGGCATCAAGCAGATTGCCGAAGAATTTCCAGCCCGTGGGGGTTTCAAAGCAGGGGATCCCCAGCTCGCGGGCCACCACATCCACGGCGGCGCTGGTGGGCATCGAACGGGCAACGCCGGCTAGGCCCTGGGCATAACCCTTGGCGAAGGAGGCATTGGCGGCAAGCACCGCCAGGCTGTCGCTGGGATTCACGAAACAACGCTGGCCCAGGATCATGTTGCGATCGCCATCGCCATCACAGGCCGCCCCAAAGCGATAGTCGTCGCCGTTAAGCAACAGCACCGCTAGGTCATGGGCATAGGTGAGGTTGGGGTCGGGGTGCCCACCGCCAAAATTCTCCAGTGGTTTGCCATTGCGCACCGTGCCGGCCGGAGCGCCGAGCCGTTGTTCAAACAATTGAGTGGCATAGGGGCCAGTTACCGCATGCATGCCGTCAAAGGCCATCGGCCAGGGGCTGCGCAGCAACTTGCCGATCAGGTCGAAATCAAACAGCTGTTCCAGCAGCTGCAGATAGTCGTGCACCCCATCAAGCACCTCCACGTGCAGTTCGCCCCGCTGGTGGTTGCCCGGAGCGTTCAGGGGAATCGCTTCGCTGCTGGCGATTGCATAGCTATCTAGCTGCTGGCTGCAGGCATAGATGGCATTGGTGAGTGATTCCGGCGCCGGTCCGCCATTGGCGCCATTCACCTTGACGCCGAAATCGCCATCGGGCCCGCCGGGGTTGTGGCTAGCGCTGAGGATGATGCCGCCGATCGCCTGGCGTTGGCGGATCAGGTGGGAGGCGGCGGGGGTGGAGAGGATGCCATCCGTGGTGAGCACCAATCGCTTGAGCCCATGGGCACAGGCCATGCGGGCGATCAGTTGAATCGCCCGTGGGTTGCCATAGCGCCCGTCACCACCCACCACCAGGGTGCCGCCTTGGACCCCGGGCAAGACCCGCAGGATTGCTTCGATGAAGCTTTCCAGGTATCCGGGCTGTTCAAATTGCTGGCTGCTTTTGCGCAGGCCGGAGGTGCCAGGTTTCTGGTCTTGGAAGGGTTGGGCCAGGGGAATCCGCTCGAGGGCGGGCTGGGCACTGGTGGAAACGTTGGTCACCGGGGGCCTGAGGCGCGCCTCAACCTAGGGCCACAGGTCAAAGCGCAGCATATCTTTTGCTTAAGGGGCTTAGGGCCTTTAACTTGTCCCCAGCCCCGATGAGTAGCGCGATGCTTCGTATCAACCTTTTCGCCAATGGTTTCGCCAACGGCGCCCTGTTGGCCTTGCCGTTGCTGGCCTCCCAATTGCTGGCTGCCCCCGTGCTGGCCAGCCAGGTGCTGCCCTTTCCGGAGGCGGTGCAGAAGGGGCGCTTGGCAGCGGAAGCCGTATTGCGGCGCACCGGTTCGGAGATGTGCCTGAGGGGCAAGCTCACCAATGCGATGGTGGCCCTATCCAGCAGCTGTGATGCCAGTGCCCGTAAGGACAGTCTTTGCAGTTTGGCCGATCAGGTGGTGCTGGAATCAAATCTGACCCTACCGATGATGGATGACGCCTCCCAGCAGCTGTTGAAATTGACCAGTAAGCCCTAGAGCCCGCCCTTTTTCTGGGGGCCGCTTGGGGCAGCAGGTGCTGGCGGTTTTTCCGGCTCCTTGGCCTGGCAGAGCTGAATCAGATCATTGGCTTTTGTGAGTAGCAGATCCTTGCGGTCGTAGTTATTAATAGCCACTGTCTTGGCTTTCTGGATCACCACAAAGGCCGTGTCTTTGCAGAGGGCGGTCAAGTAGGGGCGATCAAGCAGTCGGTCGGCCAGTTGTCTGGCGACTAGGCAGCTGGCCTCTTGATTCTGTTGGGCACACTCAACCACCGCATCAAAGGTGGGTTTCAGATCTGCCTTTGTGAGCGGTTCCTTCTGCTCCTCCAGTTGTTTGCTGTTTAATTTCGTTTGGCCCCAGGCCCCAGGCCCAGCCAGCAGCAACAGACCTAGCAATAGGGCGTTGCCGCAGAGCTTACGACTCAGAAGTGCTGAGGAGGAGGGTGGCATTGGTGGTTGCTGCAGCCATGCTTATAGCTAAGAATAGCCTGGTGCTCGACTGGGTGCTGGGGCGAAATTTGATATTTTTGACCCCTGGCAATCCTCAGCCTTTTACCTTGCTGGCCCCACAGCTCCGCCGTGCTTTGTTGAGCTTGCGCTCCAGTTTTGGCGTGATGCCCAGTTCAGCCCCCTGCCAGAGCCGCTTCATCTCCCTGCTGAAGTGCGCCGCCAGGGTAGGTGAGTGGATGATCAGCATTGTTTCATCGTTTTTGTGGGCAGCCGACGGGCTCCAATTAAAAGAACCGCTCACCACTGTTTCGTTATCGATTACCGCCAGCTTGTGGTGCAATTTGTCCCCTGGGGCCAGGCGCGGACTGCCGGCACCGCTGATTGGCCTGGGCCAGGGGGCATTGCCCGCCTCAAGGCTGCAGCGCTGATCAGGCAAGACCACCCCCATAAGGTCCAGCAGTTCGGAATAACTGCGGCTGGCAAACCCTGGATCCACCAAGGCCCTTAATTTGACCCCCGCCTGCACCCGCCCTACCAGCACATCTGCCAGCTCCTGGGCTGAAAATACAAACAAGGCCAGGTCAATCTGGTGTTTTGCGGTGGCCAATAGTTCCTGCAGCACCTGTAGGCCATTGTTTGGATCTGTTTTGCTGTGGGGCGCAAATAACACAGTTACTTCTGTGGCGCCAATATGTACAGTTTGGGCGGGCCCCTCCTGCTTCTTTAGGCCAAATTGTTTATTCCAGAGCAGCTCAAATTCCCGTTTGAACAACTGAGCCAGTGCCGGGCTATCAAAGCGCAGCAGGTGGTTCACATTCCCCCTGGTGCGGGGTGCTCCGGCATCCCCATGGATATCTGAACTGCTGAAGTTGGCGGAGCCCACCACCACCCAGCGCTGATCTACCACCAAAAACTTGTGGTGCATCAGACCACTGCCCTGGCTGCCATCGGCGGTGTCATCGATGATCTGTACCCCTGCCCCTTCCAGCACAGCCATCGCATCCCCCTGCAGCTGTTCGCTGGCGCTGAGTTCGCCATTGCGGTCGGTATCTGCCAGGGCTTTGAGTTGGGCCAGCCGTTGGCGTTGGTGGGGGGCTAACCCGGCCGGGTGTTGGTTGCTCCAGGGTTGGCGATAGCTGTTTTCCACCACCACCCGCACCTGAACCCCCGCCCGCTGCCGTTCGGCCAGGGCCAGGGCCACCTGGGGCAGGGATAACTCCTGCACGGCCACCAACACCTCCCGTTGACTGCGGTGAATTGATTGCAGCAGCAACTCTTCGAGGTTGTCCCCGGGCCGTTGTTGCCCGCTAATCGGACTGCGGTAGCTGTGGTCCTGCCGCTGGTTGAAGACCACCTCGATGGCAGGGGGCAGGGGCAACTCGGTGCTGTTGTTGCCCTGGAAGCTGGGCTGGACGGTGCAACCGGTGCAGAGGGCCGCGAGCAGAGACAGCAGCCAGGGCCGCCGGCCTAGGGCAGAGATCAAGGGCTTAGCCAGTACCAGGCTTAAGGGTTCCCCCTTCTGGGCTGGCCAGGCCCCGGCTAAACCCTGAAAATCAGCTAAACGACGCTCAGAACCACTCGGGCTTGGCCTGCTCCGGGGTGTTGCTGTTGTCTTCCGGGGTGATCCGCTCAAATTTCAGGGTGATGTTGCGGCTTTGTTCCCCATCGGCGGCCACGGCCTTGATCGGGTAGAGCTGATGGCCATCACGGAAGGGCACCTGCACCCGGAAGGTGCCATCGCTCGCCAAGGGCACCACCTCTTCGCCGATGCTGAGGGTGGCGGTCGGGTCGGTGGCGCCGTAAACAATCAGTTCGGCATCGGCCACCAACCAGAAGGAGCGTTGGCGGGAGGCAACACCACCGATGCCGCTTTCGCTGCGACCGCTGGCCCAACGGCCCACACCGGAATCGCTCAGGCCCCGGGCCTGGGATTCGCTGTCACTCAACTCATGGAAGGCTTCTGAGCCTCGGCCCAGTTGGCGCCAGCGGATCGTGGCCGTTTGATAGAGGCGTTCATGCAGGCTGTTGTCACCGGCCTCCTGGGGCGTGGGTGGCGTTGTGGTGGGAGTTGCGGTTGCTGTTGCGGTTGCATCCAGGGAGAAGGGAACGAATTGATCGAGGATCTGTTCGCTGGGGTGCATGGCGGGCACCCGGGCCACGGAGGAGAAGGCCAAGGAGAACCAGCCGCCATTGCTCTGGCGGAAACCCAACTCCACCCGGTAGTCGCGGTCGCTCAGGGGCACTGGTAGATACCACTCGCTGGCGCTGCTATCCACCACCACCTCCTGCAGGGTGTGGGGATGGCTGGAGCCGTCCTTCAGGCCGGTTACGTCTGAAACCCGCAGGCAGAGCTGACGGGCGCCCGCCGCTTGCGAGGCCCGCAGGCTTTCGCTGGAGATTTCCCAGAACACGTAGGCCCACTGGGGATCCCGGGGCAGGAAAACCACCCGGGTTTCCGAGAGGGGCAAGGGGGTGTCGCCGAACTCGCTTTCCATTTCGGCTAGGGAAATGGCGGTTTCAAGCCGGGTGCGACCGGTGCTGAATTCCTGCTGCTGGCTGATCGCATTCAGCAGCTCTTCCTTCGACTTACGGCTGTAGAGGCCCACCCCCAGGTCGCTGGCCACCCGGCGCAGTTGCCTGAGGGTGAGCAGGGCTAACGACGTGAGGGATTTGGACACCACGGCTAAAGAATTGATTTGGGATCACTTTGGCCTTAGTTGCGCTTTGACACAACAGAGCGGTGGCGGTGGGTCAGCGATCGCTGATTCGGCCCTGGCCTGGGGGCCTAGTGGGAGCCACAAAAAAAGCCCCCTTGCGGGGGCATAGGCGCAGTAGAAATGCTGCAGAAATTTTGGGCAAAGCCCCGTGGATCTGGCTCAGCGGCCGACGCTGCGGTAGGGCACCTTGGCGAGGAAATTGCCAGGAATGCCAGCGGAGGCTGCCGGACTGCGCAGGGCAGGCAGGGTGCGCACCCAGGGCAGGTAGTCCTCGGCGAAGCCGCCCCGGCGCTGGCGGGACCGCTCCGGGTAGCTGCGGCCTTCACCGGTGAAGACAATCTGCGGGAAGCCCAGGGTGCCGCGGTGGTAGGCGTCGTAGCGGGGGGAAGTGATGTTGAAGGGGGTTTCGCCCAGGTCCCGGGAGCCGACCACGCGATTGCGGTGGAAGGGCACCGTGTCGTAGCCGAAGGCATCCAGGTACTCCTGGCCGTTGAGGATGTCATCAACCATCCCCTTGACCCCGCGGGTCATCAACACCGCAGACCAGGCAATCTCTTCAGTTTTGCCGTGGACCGGGCGACCCAGCAGTTTTTCCACAAGGTGGCGCGCCACCTTGTAGTTGCTGTTGAGGTTGTAGAAACTGCGGGTGAAGGTGTCCGAGAGGCACAGGGAGCGGATGAAGTCCCTCACTGTGATCTGGCCGTCCCGCAGTTGGCACTCCAGGGTGCGGTCCCGGTCCACCTTGAAGGCATGGAAGAAGATCTGCCGATAGGCAGCTTCAATCACGAAGTTCTGGTCTTCGCGATCAAGGGCTTTGTCCAGGGACACCGCCTTGGCATCTTCATCAGAGCCAACTCGAAAGGTTTTCACCCTCGAGTTTTGGCTTGTGGGCGCGTACTTCAGAAGGGGCAGTGCCACACGTGCTCAGCATCCGTCGCAGCCGATCGTAGAAGTCTGGTTCACCACTGGACCTTGCTGGAGCCCAGGCACTCACAGTCCGTAACTTTCCTGGGCTCCCTGCTGGGTTGGCTTTCACCAGCCCAGCAGGGAGCCCAGTGGGGCCGGAATTGCTGCAGCGCCCAGGGATGCGCTCTGCGCCTCACTGGCGTCTAGGCGGGTTTCCACGCAGAGGGAGGCGGTGTTGGAGAGGCCCTCCACGGTGCTGCTGCGCAGGCGGATGTCTGGGCTGGCAAACCAGAAGCGTTCAACGCTGTCCATCGTTTCGTAGCTGGTGGTGAGCCAGAGGTTGGCGTGGTCATCCAGCCGGAACTGGCCCGCCACCGGCGCTGTTTCCGCATAGCCCCGGTCGCGCAGCAGCAAGCCCTGGCGACCCTCGTGGTCTGTGGGGATCAGGCCAAACAAGCTTTCCCCCTGGTGCTCTTCCCCGGCCTTGTCCCAGGCCATGGAGCCACTCCAACGCACCTGACAGCCCCCCACCAGCGTGGCGGGATCCTGGCCATGGAGCTGGGCGATGGCCCCCAGGCGCGGGTCGCTGGCTAACAGCATCACCACCTCAATCAGGGAACCGCCGGCTTCGGCCTTGCGGTGCAGCAGGTGATGGCTGGTGCGTTGCGAGCGCCAGCGCCCGGCACTGAGGCGAAAAAAGCTGAGGGCGTCGGCGATCGGATCCATGGGGGCTCCCGGTTTCAGGCTTGCGGGCAGATGCGGAAGCCGCAGGCGTGTTGCCCCGCCAGTTTCCAGTGCACCCGGTCCACGGTGCAATCGCTGAAGGTGTGCCGCATCAGCTGGAGCTCCTGGTCGCAGATCACCGGGAAGGCTTCAGCCACCCGCGACACGGAACAGTGGTATTCCTGCAACATCCAGGCGTTGCTGCCCGGTTCCGCTTGGCAATCGGCCACATAGCCCTCCTTGCGGCGTAGCTCCACAAGCTTTTCGAGCCGTTCCCCTAGGGGCCCATTTCCCAGTTGTTGGCGGTAGCTGTTGGCCAGCAGTTCCGCCTGGTTACGCAGCAGTGCTTTCACCTGGTCCGGGGGGAGCGCCTGGCTCATCGACTGCAATAGACCAAGGGCAAAGTGCTCGCTGCCGTCGGGGAAGCGGCCCCGGCCAGCGGCGGTCAGTCGCCAGCGGTTGCTAGGCCGCCCGGGGCCTAGGGCCTGGGGGCTGGCTTCAACGAAGCCCTTCTCCTCCAGGCTGCGCAGGTGCCTACGCATCACCTGGACCGACAGCTCCAGCTGCTCCGCTAATTCAGCGGCACTGGCTTCCCCCTGGCGGAGCAGCAGGGTGAGCGCCGCCTCATGGGTGGGAGCTGGGGTGGAGATGGTCATGGCTTAAGCCTGGCACTAAGAGAACAGCCCTGTGGATTTCAGCGGTACCCCTGGTCGCGGCAGGTCATACCCTTGCCTTACTCTTGGGAAAGGAAACCCAGGGGTTTCGTAATTCTGCCTCCCCCGCCTGGCTCCATGGCTGAAGCAATCAAGAAACCTGCAGTGTCGGAAAGCCTTGAGGTGATCCGTCGTTTCGCGGAAACCTATGCCCTGCGCACCGACACCTATTTCTGCAGTGATCCCGGCGTAACCGCCGTGGTGCTGGAGGGGTTGGCGCGCCACAAGGATGAGCTGGGGGGAGCGCTCTGCCCCTGTCGCCACTACGAAGACAAGCAGGCCGAGGTGCAACAGGCCTTCTGGAATTGCCCCTGCGTGCCCATGCGGGAGCGCAAGGAATGTCATTGCATGCTGTTTCTCACCGAGGAGAGCCCCTTCCGCGGTGAAAGCCAAACCATCTCCGTTGAGGAGATCCAGGCCCATACCTCCGGTTGAGTGTTGCCGATGACTGCTCCTCCCAACGCCCTTTCTGAAGCCCCCGGCGGCAGCGCCGCTTCCCTGGGGGATTTGGTAAGCCAGCCCTATCGCTACGGCTTCGTTACAGATATTGAAACGGAGAAGATTGCCAAGGGGCTGGATGAGGATGTGGTGCGTCTGATTTCTGCCAAGAAAAAAGAACCAGCGTTCCTGCTTGATTTCCGGTTGCGCGCCTTCCGCCATTGGCAGAAGCTGGAGGAGCCGGACTGGGCGACATTGAAATATCCGAAGATTGATTATCAAAATATTATTTATTATGCTGCCCCCAAGCAGCAGCAAGACAAGAAGGCCAGCCTCGATGAGGTGGACCCCAAGTTGCTGGAAACCTTTGAGAAGTTGGGTATTCCGCTGAGTGAGCAGAAGCGGCTTTCTAACGTGGCAGTTGATGCGGTGTTTGACAGTGTCTCGATTGCCACCACCTACAAGGAGAAACTGGCGGAGGATGGGGTGATTTTCTGCTCCTTTACTGAGGCCGTAGAGGAGCATCCCGAATTGATCGAGCGCTACTTGGGCACGGTGGTGCCCAGCAACGACAACTACTTCGCGGCGCTCAACTCCGCCGTTTTCAGTGATGGCTCCTTTGTATTGATCCCAAAGGGGGTGGCCTGCCCGATGGATCTTTCCACCTATTTCCGCATCAACTCAGGGGATACGGGTCAGTTTGAGCGCACCTTGATCGTGGCCGAAGAAGGTGCCTCGGTTAGCTATTTAGAGGGTTGCACTGCGCCGATGTTTGACACCAACCAGCTGCATGCGGCGGTGGTGGAACTGGTGGCCCTAGATGATGCCTCGATTAAGTACTCCACCGTGCAGAACTGGTATGCCGGTGACGAGAATGGCAAGGGGGGCATCTACAACTTCGTTACCAAACGGGGCCAGTGCCGGGGCGAGCGCAGCCACATCAGCTGGACCCAGGTGGAGACCGGCTCGGCCATCACTTGGAAGTATCCGAGCTGTGTGCTGCAGGGGGCCGATTCGGTGGGCGAGTTCTATTCGGTGGCCCTCACTAACCACCGCCAGCAGGCGGACACTGGCAGCAAGATGATCCACGTGGGGCCCCGCACTCGCTCCACAATCGTTAGCAAGGGCATTAGCGCCGGCCACTCCTCCAACAGCTATCGGGGCCTGGTGCAGATGGGGCCGAAGGCCGTGGGTGCCCGCAACTTCAGCCAGTGCGATTCGATGCTGATCGGCGACCAGGCCGCCGCCAACACCTATCCCTACATCCGTTCCCAACAACCCGACGCCGCCATCGAGCACGAGGCCAGCACCTGTCGGATTTCAGAAGACCAACTCTTCTATCTCCAGAGCCGCGGCATCGGCTTCGAGGAGGCGGTTTCGATGATGGTGAGCGGCTTCTGCCGCGACGTTTTTAATCAATTGCCGATGGAGTTCGCCGCCGAGGCGGACAAACTGTTGGCCCTCAAGCTGGAGGGTTCAGTTGGCTGAATCCGCTTCCTCTCCCGACTCGTTCCTTCCTTGACCCCGTGATCCTTCCCGACGCTGAACTTCTACTCCAAATTGTTGATCTCCATGCCCGCGTGGATGATCAGCCGATCCTCAAGGGGGTGAACCTGGAGATCCGTGCCGGCGAGATCCATGCGGTGATGGGGCGTAATGGCAGCGGCAAGAGCACCCTCTCCAAGGTGCTGGCCGGCCATCCCTCCTACCGGGTCACCGGCGGGTCGGTGTTGTTCCGGGGCGAAGACCTGTTGGCCCTCCCCCCCGAGCAGCGGGCCCGCATCGGCGTCTTCCTTGGCTTTCAGTACCCCGTGGAGATCCCCGGGGTGAGCAATTTGGAGTTCCTGCGGGTGGCCACCAACGCCCGCCGGCTCGAGCGGGGCGAGGAGGAGCTGGACACCTTTTCTTTTGAAGATCTGGTGCACGAGCGGCTTCAGGTGGTGCAGATGGATCCGGCCTTCCTGGCCCGCAGCGTCAACGAGGGCTTCAGCGGTGGGGAGAAGAAGCGCAACGAGATCCTGCAGATGGCTCTGCTGGAGCCGCTGCTGGCAATCCTTGATGAAACCGACTCGGGCCTCGACATCGATGCCCTGCGCATCGTGGCCGGCGGCGTTAACCATTTGGCCACCGCCGCCAACGCCACTTTGCTGATCACCCATTACCAGCGCCTGCTGGATGTGATCACCCCCGACTTCGTGCACGTGATGGCGGCGGGTCGGATCCTGCGTACGGGGGGCAAGGAGTTGGCCCTTGAGTTGGAGCAGCGGGGCTACGACTGGGTGGACCAGGAGTTGGCCGACCAGGAGCTGGCAAATCAGGGGGCCCCGGCCCTGGGGGTGGTCTGACCATGGTCCTGGCGTCACCGGTCTCCAACCTCCACTCCGCCTGGGCCAGCCGCCTGCTGGAGGGGCTCCCCGCCGTTACTGGCGATCTGGCCGAGCTGCAGCGGCGCGGCCGTGCCGCCCTGGCGGCCACGCCCCTGCCTCAACAGCACCAGGAGGATTGGCGTTTCACCGACCTCTCCCCCCTGACGGCCCTAACTCCCCGCTGGCGCAAGGCCTGCCCAGAGTTGCCCAGCGATTTGCCGGCCCCTGCGCCGGGCACGCTGCGGCTCTGGCTCGATGGCCGTGGCGATCCCCTGGCGGGCGTCGTTTTGCCAGCGGGGCTCACGCCCTTGAGCCCCGCTGAGCTGGACGGGGCCCTCGGCCACAGCCTGGCGGCGGTGGGCTGCGAGCACCACTGGCCGGTGCAGTTCAACCATGCCACCGCTGGCCGCTGCCTGGCCCTGCGGGTTTCGGGGCCCGAGCCGATCAGCCTGGAGCTGGTGAGCGCCGCCTCGCAGCCCGAATCGCTGCTGCCCCTGCGGCTGCTGCTGCTGCTGGAGGAGCAGGCCGAACTGGAACTGAGCCAGGTGCTGCTGGGTTCCGGATCCAGTCTCACCAGCCTGGTGCTGGAGGCCCACCTGGGCCGCGGCGCCCGGCTGCGGCACGCTGTGATTGCCCTGGGGGAGGCACCGGCCTGCCTGCTGGGCCATCTGGCGGTGGAGCAGGAGAGTGAAAGCCGTTATCAGCTCAGCACCGCCTCGCGGGGGTGGGCCCTGGCCCGGCTGGAGCCCCGCATTAGTCAGCTGAGTGGTGCCGCCCACACCCAGCTGACCGGCCTGCAGCTGGCGGAGGAGCGCCAGGTGGCGGTAACCCACAGCTGGGTGCGATTCGAGGGGCCCGACGGCAGCCTTGAGCAGCTGCACAAGGCGATTGCCGATGGCCAGGGCCGCAGCGTCTTTAACGGGGCCGTGCGGGTGCCCCGGGCAGCCCAGCGCACCAATGCATCCCAGCTGAGTCGCAACCTGCTGCTCTCCCCGCAGGCGCGTATCGACACCAAGCCCGAGCTGGAGATCGTCGCCGACGACGTGCGCTGTGCCCACGGGGCCACCGTGAGCCGCCTGCAGCTCGATCAACTTTTCTACCTGCAGAGCCGCGGCATCGATGTCGAGCTGGCGGCCAACCTGCTCAAGCGGGGTTTTTGCGCCGAGGCACTGCAGCAGCTGCCGACGGCCGCCGCCAACTGGCGGCCCCTGGAGCGGTTGCTGCGGCAGGGTTCCCCCCTGGGGGAGCTGCCATGACCGCCCTGTCCCCCTCGCCCCAAGTCACTGGGCTGGAGCCGGCCGAGAACCTGGCCCGGCTCACCCGTCCTGATTTCCCGCTGCTGGCCCAGAAGGCCTGCCTGGGCCAGCCCCTGATCTACCTCGACTACGCCGCCACCAGCCAGAAACCCCGGCCGGTGCTGGAGGCCCTGCACCACTACTACACGTGCGACAACGCCAACGTGCACCGGGGGGCCCACCAGTTGAGTGCCCGCTCCACCGAGGCATTTGAAGGGGCACGCTCCAAGACTGCTGCCTTCATCGGCGCCGCCAGCCCCAACGAGATCGTCTTCACCCGCAATGCCAGCGAGGCGATCAACCTGGTGGCCCGCAGCTGGGGAGAGGCCAACCTGCGGGTCGGCGACGAAATTCTGCTGTCGGTGATGGAGCACCACAGCAACCTGGTGCCGTGGCAAATGCTGGCGGCCCGCACCGGTGCCGTGCTGCGCCATGGGGGGCTTACGGCCACGGGCGAACTGGACCTGCAAGATCTCAAGGCCCAGCTCAGCGAGCGCACCCGGCTGGTGAGCCTGGCCCAGGTGAGCAACACCCTGGGCTGCCTCAATCCGATCGAGGAGATCGCCCGCCTGGCCCATGGGGTGGGGGCCCTGCTGCTGGTGGATGCCTGCCAGAGCCTGCCCCACCTGCCGGTGCGGGTGGCTCAGCTAGGTGCCGACTTCCTGGTGGGTTCCTCCCACAAACTCTGCGGACCCACCGGCATGGGCTTCCTCTGGGGCCGCGAAGCCCTGCTGGAGGCGATGCCCCCCTTCCTGGGCGGTGGCGAAATGATTGAGGAGGTGCAGCTGAGTTCGAGCACCTGGGCCGGCCTGCCCCATAAGTTTGAGGCAGGTACACCGGCGATCGGTGAGGCAATTGGCATGGGCTGCGCCCTCGATTACCTCAGTGGCTTGGGTTTGGAGCGGATCCATGCCTGGGAGCAGCAGCTCACCCGCCAGTTGTTTGCGCGGCTGCAGGCGATTGAGGGGCTGCGCATCCTCGGTCCCACCCCGGAGCAGCAGCCGGATCGGGGCGCCCTGGCCGCCTTCACCGTGGAGGGGCTCCACGCCCACGACATCGCCGCCCTGCTGGATTCCGCCGGCATCTGCATCCGCAGCGGCCACCACTGCACCCAGCCCCTGCACCGCCACTACGGGATCAGTGGTTCGGCCCGGGCGAGCCTTGGCTTCACCACCACCCCCGAGGAGATCGATCGGTTCGCCGAGGAGCTCACCGGCTCGATTGCTTTCCTGCGGGAGCACAGCTGAGGGCCTGGCCCCAGCAGCTGCTTAGCCCCAAAGACTTTCCTGGCTGTAGGGGCTGCCGGGGGGTGTCCAGATGTGGCCTGGCACCAGCCGTTCGTTGCGTTCCAGGGCCGCCAGTTGACCCAGGGCGGCGGGGCTGAGGCTCAGCTGGCTGGCGGCAAGGTTGCTGGCCAGCCGGGGGGCCTGGACGGATTTAGGAATCACCGCCGTGCCCTGCTGTAGCCCCCAGGCCAAGGCCACCTGGGCGGGGGTGGCAGCCAGTTCGGCAGCGATGGCCTGCAGCACCGGATCGTGGAGCAGGCCAGGCTTTTCTGGGCTAGATGGGCTGCCCAGGGGCCGATAGGCGGTGACCAGCACCTGCTGCTGCTGGCAGAAGTGCAGCAGCTCCTGCTGTTGCAGGTAGGGGTGCCGTTCGATCTGATTCAGTTCGGGGGCGAGCCGGCCCTGCTCCAATAGCAACTCCAAGCTGCTGCGCTTGAAGTTTGAAACGCCGATATGACGGCAAAGGCCCTCCGCCACCAGCGCTTCCATGGCGGCCCAGGTGGCGGTGAGCGGCTGCTCCGCCAGGCTTACCAGCTGCTCGAGTCGATCCGGTAGGCCCACCCCAGGGCGCAGGGCCACGGGCCAATGCATCAGATAGAGATCCAACTGCTCCAGGCCCAGGTCGGCCAGGGTGCGTGCCAGGGCCGGGCGGACATCGCCAGGGGCATGGGAATCGTTCCAGAGCTTTGAGGTGACCCAGAGCTCCTCCCGCCGCAGCACCCCAGCGGCAAAGGCCTGGCCGAGGGCCTCGCCAATCTCCCGTTCATTGCCGTAGATCGCGGCGCAGTCGAGGTGGCGGTAGCCCAGCTCCAGGGCCGTGCGCACGGCGGCGCCCACCTCGCCAGGGGCGGCCTTCCAGGTGCCAAGCCCCAGGGCCGGCAGGCGATCACCGTTGCGAAACAGCAATTCAGCCATGGCCTGCCCAGCAGTTGGTTTCAGTATGGGGAGCGGCCAGGGATGATCGGGGCCGGAGCTATCCCGGCGCGCGGCGCCCATTCCCATGAACATCGACGGCAAGGCCTGGCGCACCATCTGGCTGGAGCAGGGGGGGCGTTCGGTCGGTGTGATCGACCAGACCCGGCTGCCCCATGCCTTCGAGACCCGCAGCCTGGCCAGCCTGGACCAGGCGGCCGAGGCGATCGCCACGATGGTGGTGCGCGGGGCGCCCCTCATTGGTGTAACTGGCGCCTACGGGCTGATGCTCGCCCTGCAGGTGGACCCCTCTGATCGGGCCCTGGCGGCAGCCTTCGAGCAGCTGTTGGCCACGCGCCCCACGGCGGTGAATCTGCAATGGGCCCTGGAGCGGGTGCGGGCCCTGGTGGCGCCCCTGCCGGCAGCTGAGCGGGCCGGGGCGGCCCAGGCGGAGGCGGCAGCGATCGCCGAGGAAGACGTGGCCATGGCTGAGGCGATCGGCGAGCACGGTTTGGCGCTATTCCGCGAGATCGCCGCCCGGCGCCCCGCCGCACGCCAGGGCCAGCCCCTGAACGTGCTCACCCACTGCAATGCCGGCTGGCTGGCCACGGTGGATTGGGGTACGGCCCTGGCGCCGATCTACAAGGCCCACCGGGCTGGGCTGCCGATCCATGTGTGGGTCGATGAGACCCGCCCCCGCAACCAGGGGGCCAGCCTTACGGCCTATGAGCTGGGCCGGGAAGGGGTGCCCCATACCTTGATCGCCGATAACGCCGGCGGCCACCTGATGCAGCACGGCCAGGTGGATGCGGTGATCGTGGGCACCGACCGCACCACCCGCAGCGGTGATGTGTGCAACAAGATCGGCACCTATCTCAAGGCCCTGGCCGCCCACGACAACGGCGTCCCTTTCTATGTGGCCCTGCCCGCATCCACGATTGATTGGTCCCTCCATGACGGGGTGGCGGAGATCCCGATCGAAGCGCGTTCGTGGCAGGAGGTAACCCATATCCAGGGGCGCATCGCCAGCGGCAGCGCCACCGGGGAGATCGCCAGCGTGCAGCTAAGCCCCGATGGCACTGCTGCTTTCAATCCGGCCTTCGACGTGACCCCGGCCAGGTTGGTGACGGCGCTGATCACCGAGCGGGGGGTGGCGCCAGCCACCGAGGCGGGCCTGCAAAAGCTTTACGCCGCAGTTTGAGCTTGCTGGTTTGAAGCCTGTGGGTGCTCGCCCGTAGCCTCATACGGTCTTTTTCTTCGCCGCCGGCGCTTGCCCATGCCGATCCAGAACCGTTGGTCGGCCACGGCCGCCGCCGAGGCCGTGGATCGCTACGGCGCCGCGGGGATCAGTGCTGATCTGGCCCTGCGCACCTACAGCGCCCGCTTGCTGGGGGCGGACCCAGAGCTGGTGCTGCATGGGGGCGGCAACACCTCGGTGAAAACCACTGTTCTCGATCTGCTCGCTGATCCGGTGGAGGTGCTTTGCGTTAAGGGCAGTGGTTGGGACCTGGCCACGATCGAGCCAGCCGGCCATCCCGCCGTGCGCCTCGAGCCCCTGCGGCGCCTGAGGAACCTCGCGGCCCTCAGTGACGAAGCCATGGTGAGTGCCCAGCGGCAGAACCTGCTGGATCCCCAGGCGCCTAACCCTTCGGTGGAAGCCCTGCTCCATGCCTATCTGCCCCATAAATTCGTTGATCACACCCATGCCACGGCGCTGCTGGCCCTGGCCGATCAACCGGATGCCGAGGCGGTGTGCCGTGAGGTGTTTGGTGATCGGGTGGTGTTGGTGCCCTATGTGATGCCTGGCTTTGCCTTGGCTAAGGCCGCGGCGGAGGCCTATGAGTTGGCCGCTGCCAGCGCTGGGGCTGATCAGGCTTCAGCGCCGATCGGCATGGTGCTGCTTAAGCACGGTCTCTTTTCCTTTGGCGCCAGCGCCGAGGAGAGCTACCAGCGGATGATCGAGCTGGTGGCCTTGGCCGAACAGGCCCTGGCGGCCCACCCCCCCCAGCCCCAACCGATCCCACTGGCTACCCCGCCCCTGGGGGCAGCCCAGCTATTTCCTTGGCTGCGGGGGCTGTTGGGCCCCCAGCATTGGCTGCTGGAACTGCGCAGCAGCCCCCTGGCCCTGGCGGTGGTCAATGACCAGCGCTTGGCTGATTGGGCCCAGCGGGGGGTGGCCACCCCAGACCATGTGATCCGCACCAAGGCCCAGCCCCTGGTGCTGCCGCCAGCCGCTGGTGATCTGTCCAGCTGGGTTACGGCCGCCGGCGAGGCCCTGGGCCGTTACAAGGCAAACTACCAGGCCTATTTCGAGCGTCAAAACGCCCGGTTGGGTGGTGGGCGCCGGGCGTTGGATCCCCTGCCAAGGCTGGTGGTAATCCCAGGGCTTGGGCTCGTGGGCCTCGGCAAAAAGGCCGCGGAGGCCAGCATTGCCGCCGACTTGGGCGAGGCCTGGGCGCGCACGCTTTTGGCCGCTGAGGGCTATGGCCGTTTTGAACCGGTGGGCGAAAACGACACCTTTGACATGGAGTACTGGTCGCTGGAGCAGGCCAAGCTCGGCAAGGGCAGTGCGGCCCCCTTTGCCGGCCAGGTGGTGTTGGTAACCGGCGCCGCCGGTGCGATTGGGGCCGCTACGGCCCGTGCCTTTGCCCGCCAGGGGGCGGCCTTAGCCCTGTTGGATCGCGATGGGGAGGCGGCCGCAACGCTGGCGGCCAGCTGTGGGCCCCGGGCCTTGGCCCTGGCCTGTGACCTCTGCGACCCCGACCAGGTGCAGCGGGCCTTTGCCCAGCTGGCGGCCCACTTTGGTGGCCTGGATGTGGTGGTGAGCAATGCAGGCGCCGCCTGGACTGGCCCCATGGCAGAGCTGCCCGAAGCCGACCTGCGCGCCTGCTTTGAGCTGAATTTCTTTAGCCACCAACGGGTGGCCCAGGCGGCGATGGCCCTATTCCGGGCCCAGGGGTTCGGCGGTCAGTTGCTGTTCAACGTCAGTAAGCAGGCGCTCAATCCCGGCGCCAACTTTGGTGCCTATGGCACCAGCAAGGCGGCCCTGCTGGCCCTGATGCGTCAGTACGCCCTGGAGGGGGGCGCCGAGGGGGTGCGGGTCAATGGCCTCAATGCCGACCGCATCCGCAGCGGTTTGCTCACCGATTCGATGATTGCCGAGCGCTCTGCGGCCCGGGGCCTCAGTGAGGCGGCCTATATGGGTGGCAACCTGCTGGGGCAGGAGGTGCGGGCGGAGGACGTGGCAGCCGCCTTTGTGGCCCTGGCTGGACTGGAGCGCAGCACCGGCAGCCTGCTCACCGTGGACGGGGGCAACGTGGCGGCCATGGTGCGCTGATCCCTTCCCCTGGACACCGCTTAAAGGATCCACACACTGCGCAATGTTCCGTTACGATCGCGGGGACGGATTCCCGTCATCTTTCCCGATTCCTTCTCGGACTCATGCAAACCACTATCCAGCAGCGCCAAGGCGCTTCTGTGTGGACCCAGTTCTGTGAGTGGGTCACCAGCACCGACAACCGCCTCTATGTGGGCTGGTTCGGTGTCCTGATGATCCCCACCCTGCTGGCGGCCACCACCTGTTTCATCATTGCCTTCATCGCCGCTCCCCCCGTTGATATCGACGGCATCCGTGAGCCCGTTGCCGGCAGCCTGCTTTACGGAAACAACATCATTTCCGGCGCCGTTGTGCCCTCCAGCAACGCCATCGGCCTGCACTTTTACCCCATCTGGGAAGCCGCCAGCCTCGACGAGTGGCTGTACAACGGTGGTCCTTTCCAGTTGGTGATTTTCCACTTCCTGATCGGCATCTTTGCCTATATGGGCCGTGAGTGGGAACTCTCTTACCGCCTCGGCATGCGCCCCTGGATCTGCGTTGCTTACAGCGCCCCAGTGGCTGCTGCTTCCGCAGTGTTTTTGGTTTACCCCTTCGGCCAGGGCTCCTTCTCCGATGCGATGCCCCTGGGCATCAGCGGCACCTTCAACTACATGTTGGTGTTCCAGGCTGAGCACAACATCCTGATGCACCCCTTCCACATGCTGGGAGTGGCTGGTGTATTCGGTGGCAGCCTCTTCTCCGCCATGCACGGCTCCCTGGTGACCTCCTCCCTGGTGCGTGAAACCACCGAGAGCGAGTCGCAAAACTACGGCTATAAGTTTGGCCAAGAAGAAGAGACCTACAACATCGTGGCTGCCCACGGTTACTTCGGTCGCTTGATCTTCCAATACGCCAGCTTCAACAACAGCCGTAGCCTGCACTTCTTCCTGGCTGCTTGGCCCGTGGTTGGCATCTGGTTCACCGCCCTGGGCGTGAGCACGATGGCCTTCAACCTGAATGGCTTCAACTTCAACCAGTCGATCCTCGATGGCCAAGGCCGGGTGATTAACACCTGGGCCGACATCCTCAACCGTGCCGGCCTCGGCATGGAAGTGATGCACGAGCGCAACGCCCACAACTTCCCCCTCGACTTGGCAGCGGCCAGCACCACCCCGGTGGCACTGATTGCTCCTTCGATCGGCTGATTAAGCTGATTTGCAGAGCATATTCTCTGCAAACTGCTTATCTAATTCCTATGCCTCCGCCTCTGGCGGGGGCTTTTTTTTGGCATTGGGCGGGGGGTTCCCTGGGACTGGTGAGACCGGTTCCCTGCCAGGCTCTGTGGGGGCCTTTGGCTGGGTCTCTGTTCTGGTTGGGACTGGCCAGTAAACTTTCAAGGAAGTAATAGCTGCTTCCCATGACTCCTGGCGACATTCTGCGGATCATCCTTGCTTTCTTTATTCCTCCCCTGGGAGTGTTTACCCAGGTGGGGGCTACTAAGCCTTTCTGGATTAATTTGGTGCTTTGGCTATTTAGCTTTGGTTTCTTGGGCTTGCCTGTGCTTGGTATCCTTTGGCCCGTAGCATTTATCCATGCGATCTATATCATTATCACGCGAAAGTGATGTTGCGTTGACAAGAGTTCCCCCCAAGCTGATCGCCCTGGGTGACAGCGGTGTATTTGGCTGGGGGGATCCCGAGGGCGGTGGCTGGGTGGAGCGACTCAAGCGCCACTGGATGCCGCGGCCCCAGGCCCCTGTGCTCTACAACCTGGGGGTGCGGGGCGACGGTTTGGAGCGGTTAGCTGCTCGGCTTCCCCATGAATTTGCCGTGCGTGGTGAGTTGCGCCGCCAACAACCCCAGGGCCTGCTGATCGGCATTGGCCTGAATGACAGCGCCCGGGTGGGGCGGGCCGATGGCCGTTACCAGATGGAGCCGGAGGGCTTTCTCTATGGCGTGGAGCGCCTACTGGGCCAGGCCCAAGCTCTGGCGCCATTGTTTGTGCTGGGGCTCACGCCTGTGAACGAGGCGGCGATGCCGTTTGCCGGTTGCCTCTGGTATAGCAATAGCGACCTGGCCTACTACAACCGCCTGTTGGAGGAAGCTTGTTTGAATCTTCAGGTGCCTTTTCTTTCCTTCTGGCCTGAGGCGATCGCCACTAGGGATTGGCATCGCCAACTGTGTGCCGATGGCCTCCATTGCAACAGCGCCGGTCACCGTTGGATTTTTGAACGGGTAAGTGCCTGGCCCGAGCTGCTGGCCTGGGCGGGCTTGCCGCCAGAAGGTTCCTGTCGGCTGGAGCTGGGTCGCCCGGTATCTGGCTTGCTGGAACTAAAGAACTAAGGAACTCAGAAATTAAGTTGGAAATTTGTTAGCAACTGGGATAAATCCCGATAAATGCCAGAAAAGCCGGTGATCGGATTTGAACCGACGACCTACTGATTACGAATCAGTTGCTCTACCCCTGAGCTACACCGGCATTACAAGCAAATTAGCATCGCCATCCCCCCTGAACGGCCCTGCCGTGCCCCATGGCCGAGCGTCCTTCCCTTGACCCAGAGCTGAGAAAACGCTTGTTGCTGGAGGCCCGAACCCCTTGGCGCAGCCTACGGAGGGCCCTCTGGTGGGCCCTGATCGGCTCCGCTGGCCTCGGTGCCGCCACCATGGCCCTGCGGGCCGCCAGCGGGGTCCCCGTTCCCCTCCAAGACCTGGCCATCCAGGCTGGGGCCCTGGGGCTGTTTGCTTTGTTGCTCTGGAGTGATCGCAACCGCCCCCAGAACCCAGCGCAGCTGCCACTGCAGGGCGACGAGCAGGGCAAGGGCCCAGAGCAGGGTTGAGGCCCGGCTGCTGCCCGCCCAAGGGGTGAGGCCAGCGGCCAGGCCAGCCCTTTGATCGAGCCAGAGCAGCAATGGCCATTGCAGCACCGCCAACAGGGGTCTGATTAAGCCCCAGGGCAGTACCAAAGGGCCCCGCAGCTGGGGCAGCAGCACCCCTAGGGCCCAGAGCAGGAGCAGTTCCAGCCTGGGGGCGGGGCCAGGGTCTGCCCCCGCCAGCACGAGCTGGAGCAGCAGCAGCTCCAGGGGCAGCAGGCCAAGGCTGATCAGCGGCAGCTGATCGCCCATTTAGGTGCTCAGCGTGCGGCGCTGGGTGACCAGTTTGTAGGCCTCAATCCGGTCCCCTTCCTGCCAATCGGCAAAGCGATCGCAACCGATGCCGCATTCGAAGCCGGTGTTCACCTCCTTAACGTCGTTCTTCATCCGCTTGAGCGAATCAAGATCACCGGAATACAGCTTCTGCTTGCCCCGATACAACCGGAACTTGCAATTGCGGGTGAGGCTGCCGCTGGTCACATAGCAACCGGCCACAGCACTCTTGCCGATGCTGAATACGGCGCGAACTTCGGCTTCTCCCAACGCTTGTTCCACCAGCTCTGGCTCCAGCAGGCCTTCCATGGCCATCTGGATGTCTTCCAGCAGCTTGTAGATCACGTCGTAGTCGCGCACATCGATGCCGGCGATCTCGGCGGCCCGTTTGGCGCCGGAGGCGAGGGAGGTGTTGAAGCCCACGATCACAGCCCCTGATGCCGAGGCGAGGTCCACGTCGGTTTCGGTGATCTCACCCGGGGCAGACAGCAACACCCGCACCTGAACTTCGCCCTGGGGCAATTGTTCAAGGGAACCAAGGATTGCCTCCAGGCTGCCCTGCACATCTGCCTTAAGGATGATGTTGAGCTCCTTGAGCTCCCCTTCACTGGCCTGACTTGACATCGAGGTGAGTGACACCCGACGGGAGGCCATCTGTTGGGCGAGGCGGCTGGCCCTTGCTTCGGTGGCCCGATCGCCGACCACAGCCCGGGCAGCTTTTTCGTCTGGGTAGACCTCGAATTCATCGCCGGCAGCGGGCACTTCGCTGAAGCCCAGCACCTCCACAGCGGTGGAGGGGCCAGCTTGTTTGACCCGGTGGCCGGTGTCGTCCACCATCGCCTTCACCTTGCCCAGCACCGGACCCGCCGCCACCACATCCCCAGCCTTCAGGGTGCCGTTTTGGATCAGCAGGGTGGCCACTGGCCCCTTTGCTTTGTCGAGGTGGGCTTCAATCACCGTGCCCTTGGCCATCCGGTCAGGGTTGGCCTTGAGGTCTTCCACCTCAGTGACCAGCAGGATCATTTCCAGCAAGGTATCGATACCTTGCCCCTTGAGGGCACTCACCGGCACCATCACGGTGTCGCCGCCCCAGTCTTCGGCCAGCAGGTTCCGGTCAGAAAGTTCCTGCTTAACCCGGTCGATCTGGGCGCCTTCCTTATCCACCTTGTTGATCGCCACCACGATCGGCACCTCAGCGGCGCGGGCGTGGCTGATCGCCTCCAGGGTCTGGGGACGGACGCCGTCATCGGCGGCCACCACCAGTACGGCCACGTCGGTGACCTTTGTGCCCCGGGCCCGCATGGCGGTGAAGGCTTCGTGGCCTGGGGTGTCCAGGAAGGTGACCTTGCGGATTTCGTCGCCGTGGGGCACGTCGACCTGGTAGGCGCCGATGTGCTGGGTGATCCCACCGGCCTCGCCAGCCGCCACACGGGTTTTACGGATGGCATCCAGCAGGCTGGTTTTGCCGTGGTCCACGTGGCCCATGACGGTGACCACAGGGGGGCGCCGGATTAGGTGTTCGAAGTCACTGGCCTCGATCATTTCCACGGTCTTCTTGGCCGCCGCCTCCACGTCGTCCTGGAGCACCGGCACGCCGAATTCCTGGGCCACCGTCTCGATTGTTGAGTGGTCGAGGGTTTGGGTGACGGTGGCGATGATCCCCTTGAAGAACAGGGATTTGATGATTTCTGAGCTCTCAACGCTGAGCATGTCTGCCAGCTCCTGCACCGTGAGGTTGCCCTCCGGAATCACCAGCATTTCCGGCCGCACCTGCTTGGCATCGCGGGCCGCCCGCAATTCCATTGCCCGGCGCCGTTGCCGTTGACGGGTGGTTTCTTTCTTGCGTCGGCGCATGGCCACGGGCTTGGCGCCGGCGCTGCCGGGCACCGCCCGCGGCTTGCTGGGGCGAGCCAGGCTGGCTTGGAGGATGTACGCCTCCTGTTCGCCGGCGTAGCCGCTGGTTTCAGTGGTTAGCGAATCATCGTTTTCGCCAATGATGTGCACCTTTTGGCGCTGTTTCTGCGGCGATTTGCTGCGCAGCGCCTCCAATTTGGCGCTGTCATCCCAGTCGGGACGCCGGGCCCGGCCAGCGGTGGAACCAGGGGCCGCTGCCGGCCGGAAACCAGGGCGCTTGGGCGCATTCGGGGCGGTGGGGGCTCCGGGCCGCACTGGATCCCCGGGTTTGCGGGGTGCCTCTGCACCGGGTCTGGTGGGGGGGCGCCGGGGGCCTTCCGGGGCTGGTCCGCGCACGCCAGGTTTCTGGAGCTGCATCAGCTCCCCAGGGGCCACAGGCTTGCGCATGGCGCCCGGGGCGGCGGGGCGTCCCGCCTGACCTGGCCGGGTGGGTGGCGCGGCGGGATCGCGGCGGATGGGCTTACCGACTAGTTCCAGGGATGAAGCAGGGGGCCTGCCATCCGGTTCGCCGCGGCGCGGTTGGGCTGGGGCGCCGGCGCGGTTTACCGGTGCACCGGTGCGCTGGGGTGCCGCTGGGGCACCGGCGCGTTGGGGCGCTGGCCGTTGGGGGGTGGGGGGCCGCATCGGCACCGCCGGCCGGTTTTGGTCGCCGCCCCGGGGGGCGGGGGCTGGGGCCCGACCCATCAGTTGCTGACCGCCGGCGGGGCGTCCTGCCGTCGGTTGCGGCTTGCCCGGTTGGGGGGCGCGCATCGGCTGGGGCGCGGCCGGCCGCGGGGGCGGTGGCACCACGGGTTTGCGGCTTGCGGGCACGGCGGGGGTCGCCGCAGGCTTGCCCAGGGGGGCGGGCTTCGCCACCACCTCCGGCCTTGCAGGGGTGGCTGGCTTTGCTACCACCACCGGCTTGGCAGCCACTGCTGGCTTGGCCACAATCACTGGCTTGGCAACAATCGCCGGTTTGGCGGCCACCACTGGCTTTGCTACCACCACTGGCTTTGCCGGCACCACTGGTTTGGCTGGCACCACTGGTTTGGCTGCCACCGCTGGCTTGGCCACCACTGCCGGCTTGGCAATGATCGTTGGTTTTGCTGCCCCGGCTGGGGTCTTGGCCGCGGTGGCGGGGCTGGCGGGGGGGCGGATCGGTACCGGCCGCGGCGGCGGGCTGCTCACCTCTGGGGTCGCCACTGGAGGCGCCGCGATCGGAGTGGCGGCGGCGGGCTTGGCCGGAGCTGGGGCCGTGGGGGCCGCTGGGGGCCGGGGGGTGCTGGGGGGGGTGACGGGGGGAGTGACGACGGTGGGTGCGGCTGCGGGGGCCGCTTTTTTCACGGTGAGAATTTTCACGCCTGGCGCCTCTGGGGCCCTGGCCGGGGCAGAGCCGCCCTTCGCTTGGAGCAGAGAGCGGATTTTCACCGCCTCTGAGTCGCTGATGGAGCTGCTGTGGCTCTTGGCCGCGATCGACAGCTTCTCAGCAGCGTCCAGCACGTCGCGATTATCGAGACCGAGGTCTCGGGACAGCTCATAGATCCGGACTTTGCCGCCGCTCGTCATGCAGGTCTCCAGTGGACGGGGCACTTTGTGCCTCCGTGCCCGTCACAGGGACGGGATGGTATTCATCTTGCCTGAGAGGCTCTTAACCCCCCAGACCCAGCCGTTCGGTAAGGCGTTCGGCTAGGCATTCATAAATGGCGTCAGGCACGGGTACCCGGAGGGCCCTTTGCAACTTTCGCCGTTTGCGTGCCTCCTCTAGGCAGCTCTGCTGGGGACATAGGTAGGCCGATCGGCCCATGCCCTGGTCCAGCACAATCCCCTGGGCCCCTGCCAGCCTGATGACCCGGAGGAGTTGCTGGCGATCCAGCAGCTCCCGGCAGGCCACACAGCGCCGCAGGGTGGGGCCGGCGCTCACCGGGCCTCAGGAGCCGTTTCCGGCTCCTCTAAGGGGGCTTCTGTTTCCGTAACTGCTTCTAAGGGCTCTGGCTCGCCCGTGGGGCCATAGGCCTCATTTTCGTAGCTGTATTCCTGCCCGTAGCCAGGCTCGTCCTCCTCGATCGGGTACAGCTCCCGCAGGCGGGCATCTTCCTCGGCGCGGGTGGCTTGCTCGGCCGCCAGACGGGCCTCGGCCTCCCCTTGCAGCCGTTCATCTTCCTGGCGCAGTTCGATCAGTTCTGCCACCTTCTCGTCTTCTGACACCTGGTCGTACTCTTCGGCGTTCTTGATATCGATCTTCCAGCCGGTGAGGCGGGCGGCGAGGCGCACATTTTGGCCCTCACGGCCGATGGCAAGACTCAACTGATCCGGCGGCACAAGTACGTGGGCATGGTGGCCCTCAGGATCCACAAGCCGCACCAGCTCCACCCGGGCCGGGCTGAGCGAATTGGCCAGGTACTGGCCGGCGTCTGGGGACCAGCGGATCACATCGATCTTTTCGCCCCGCAGTTCGTTCACCACCTGCTGAATCCGGGAACCCCTGGCGCCGATGCAAGCGCCCACAGGATCCACTTCCCGTTCAACGCTATCGACCGCCACCTTGGTGCGGGGTCCCACCGCCCGAGAGGGGGGATTTGCTTCCCGGGCTACGGCAACGATGCGTACGGAACCTTCCTGGATCTCCGGCACCTCGTTTTCAAAGAGATAAACCACCAGGCCGGCATTGGCCCGGGAAACAAACAGCTGGGGACCCCGGCGGGCAATTTCTGAAACTTCTTTGAGGAACACCTTGAAGGTGGCGTTCGCCCGGTAGTTGTCGTTGGGGAGCTGGTCGCGGCGGGGTAATTCTGCTTCCACCTCCGGCCGGCCAAGGCCAGAGCTCACCGCCATGATCACGGACTGGCGCTCAAAGCGGATCACCCGGGCGGTGAGCACAGGATCCTCGAGGTCGGCGAATTCCTCCTGGATCATCCGGCGCTGCTGGTCGCGCAGTTTCTGGGCCAGCACCTGCTTGGTCTGGGCTGCGGCCATGCGACCGAAATCATCTTTCTCCGGTGTTACATCAAGCACAACGGTGTCACCCAGTTGGGCGTCATCGGTGACCTGCTGCACTTCCTCATAGGCGATCTGGTGGTCTTCGCTTTCCACCTCTTCCACAATGATCTTGCTGGCTAGCACCCGGAAGCCCTCCTCATCGAGGTCTAGGGCCACATCGAAATTGCTGAAATATTCTTCGTCGAAGGGATCTTCGCTGATGCCCAGGTAGAGGGTGCGGCGATAGCGCTCATAGCCCTTGAGCAGCGCTTCCCGGAGAGCGGCCTCCACCACGTTCGGGGGGAGCTTCTTCTCCTCGCTGATGTCTTCAATTAGGGCTGTTAAGCCCGGAAGCATCACGAGTGCCATAGACGAACCTTCTGCTGGAGTACGGGAGAGACAGGGGGGCGGGGGTCAGCCCTCCGGGGAGGTGAGGCGGACCTCAAGCACGGCTGAGCGTGGAATCCGCACGACCCGGCCGCGAAGATTGATTTCCACGGCGTCGTCATCGCGGCGGAGCAGGGAGCCTTCCCGACGCAGCTGATCACCGTTGGCATCGTGCTGAAGCACGGACACCGGAAATCCGCGGAAACTGCGGAAATCCCTGTCGTCCTGAAGCACGTCCCCGACCCCGGGGCTTGTGATCTCCAGAACATACGCCCCCGCTAGCAACTCCCCCAAATCCAAGGCTTCGGCGAAGGCGGCACTGAAGGTGGCGCAGTCGTCGAGGTTCACGTCAGTGACTTGCTGCCCTTCCTGCCGTTGCAAGGCAACAATCAGAGCTTGGGGGCTCCGATGGCTGTGCAGCAGCAGATGGTGGATCCGAAAGCCAAGGGGCTCGGCTACGGATTGGGCGAGGGATTCGAGTGCAGGCAGCTGGGGATGGGCCAAGGGGCTGGGGGACCAGGGGGCCGGCCCGGCCCTGCAATCGAATCATTGGGAACGACTGCCCATCGGCGACTGAAGACAGCCCCTGATGGTGGTGCCCGCCGGGCACATACAACAGCTTAGAAGATCAACCAGACCCCTGGCGCCCCTCAGCCCTGCTGGCTGCTCAGAGCTTGAAGGCCGGCGGTTCGCCATAGAAATCGCTGGCGCTGGGTTCGCTGCGCAGCTGGGGGTTGGTATTGATGCAGCCCCCCCGCCCCTGGGCGTATTGACAGACCCGGGCCCAAAGCTTGGTGCGACTCCCTTTGGCGCCAGTGCTGAATTGCACCTCCAGCTCAGCACCATTGCTTGAGTTGATCGTTACCTGGCAGAGGGGGCACACCTGCGAACTGTCGGCCATCGCAGATCCAGCGACTCGGGCGACGCTAGGGACGAGTCTTCGCCCCTGGGCAGTTCTTGGCGTTTCTGTGATGGTTTCCTATGGCCCCAGGCTGGGCCTAGGCCCTGATTTGGCCGGCCAGGCGGTCTGATTAGGCTTCATTGATGATCTTTCTTTCCAGCTTGTTGGCGCTGGTGTTGGCCCTAGGGCTGGCGGCGCCGGCTTGGGCCTCCCACGGTTTTGTGGCCAAGGCGGTGGCCCGGGCGGCCCCTGCCGTGGTGCGGATCGACACCGAGCGCCAGGTGTTGAACCAGCGCTTTGAATCCGGTTTCGAAGATCCTTTGCTGCGGGAGTTGTTTGGTGATTTACCGAGCAGCCACCGGGAGAACGGCCAGGGGTCTGGGGTGGTGATCGCCGCCGATGGCCTGGTGCTCACCAATGCCCATGTGGTGGAGGGGGCGGATCGGGTCCAGGTGACCCTGGCGGATGGCCGCCAACTGGACGGCCAGGTGGTGGGCAGTGATCCCGTTACTGACCTGGCGGTGGTGCGGCTACCCGCCGCCACCAAGGGCTTGAAGGCCGCACCCCTGGGGGATTCCGATGCCCTGGTGCCCGGTGATTGGGCCATTGCCCTGGGGAATCCCTATGGCCTCGACAGCACGGTGACCCTGGGCATCGTTAGCAGCCTGCACCGCAACATCAGCAGCCTTGGTTTCACCGATAAGCGCCTGGAATTGATCCAGACCGATGCCGCCATTAACCCGGGCAATTCCGGCGGACCCCTCGTTAATGACGCTGGCGAGGTGATCGGCTTGAACACCCTGGTGCGGGCCGGTCCCGGCGCCGGTCTTGGCTTTGCGATTCCGATCAACCTGGCCCGGGGGGTGGCCGAGCGTTTGGCCATTGGCGAGCCAGTGGTGCATCCCTACCTCGGGCTGCAGCTGGTGCCACTCACCGCCCGCAAAGCCCGTGAACACAACACTGACCCGAATGCCTTGGTGCAGCTGCCAGAGCACGATGGCGCCCTAGTGCAGCAGGTGCTCGACAGCAGCCCCGCTGCCACGGCCGGCCTGCGCCGGGGGGATCTGGTGATCGCCGCGGCCCAGCGTGAGGTGCACGCCCCCGCTGACCTGCTGGCGGTGGTGGAGGGGGCCACCGTTGGCGAACCCCTGGCCCTGGAGGTGCTGCGCGGTGATCAACATCTGAATCTGGGGATTCTGCCGGCGCCCCTGCCGGCGGCAGAAGGTTGAGTTTGCCCGTGGATTGCTAGGTTCCCGCCACCTGGTATTTCCCCCATGGCAGATCTGCAGGACCGCATGAAACAGGCCGTTGCCCTGGCGGCCGTTGATCAGATCAGCAACGGCATGGTGCTCGGGCTTGGTTCCGGTTCCACGGCGGCGCTGATGATCAAGGAGCTGGGGGCCCGCCTCAGCGACGGCCGGCTCCAAAACATTGTGGGGGTCACCACCTCGTTTCAGGGGGAGGTGCTGGCGGCGGAACTGGGCATCCCCTTGAAGGCGCTCAATGCGATCGAGCGCATTGACCTGGCCATTGATGGGGCCGATGAGGTGGACCCTGGTTTTCAGTTGATTAAGGGGGGCGGGGCCTGTCACGTGCAGGAAAAACTGGTGGCTCGCCGCGCCGATCGCTTTGTGGTGGTGGTGGACAGCAGCAAGTTGGTGGAGCGCCTCAACCTGGAATTTCTGTTGCCTGTGGAGGTGCTGCCCGGCGCCTGGCGCCAGGTTCAGGCTGAATTGGCTGCCCTAGGGGGCGCCGCTGAATTGAGAATGGCGCTCCGCAAGGCCGGTCCGGTGGTCACCGACCAGGGCAACCTGGTGCTTGATGTGCGCTTTGGCGGCGGCATTAGCGACCCAGTGGGCCTTGAGGCAACGCTCAACAACATTCCTGGGGTGCTGGAGAACGGCCTATTTGTGAACCTCGCCGATCAGGTGTTGGTGGGAGAAATCGTTGCTGGGCAGCCCGTGGTGCGGGACCTGGTGAAGGCCTAGGGGCCCTCCAGCCGTAGCCGCACCGATTCCCTGTGGCTGTGCAGCCCTTCGCTGGCGGCCAGGGTCATGATCGCGGCGCCGGTGGCTTCCAGGGCCTCCCGGTTGAACTGGATCAGGCTGGTGTGGCGCAGGAAGGTTTCCACGCTGAGGGCGCCGCTGAAGCGGGCGGTGCCTGAGGTGGGCAGGGTGTGGTTGGGGCCGGCCAGGTAGTCGCCGGCGGCCTCCGGGCTATGCACCCCCAGGAAAATCGCCCCGGCCTGCTGGATCCGTTCCGCCAGGGGTTCTGGATCCCGCACCTGCAATTCCAGGTGTTCAGGGGCAAAGCGATCGGAGAGTTCCGCCGCCTGTTCAAGGCTGTCGCAGAGCACCACCAGGCCCCAGTCTCGGATTGAAGCGGCCGTCACCTCCCGGCGGGGGTGGTCGAACAGTTGTTGCTCCACGGCCAGGGGCACGGCGGCGGCCAGGCGGGGGCTGGTGGTGAGCAGGATTGCCGCGGCCAGGGGATCGTGTTCCGCCTGGGCCAGCAGATCAGCTGCCACCAGGTTTGCGTCGGCACTGTCATCGGCGATTACCAGCACTTCGCTGGGGCCCGCCAGGGAGTCGATGCCAACGCTGCCGTAGACAGCTTTTTTTGCCAAGGTCACGTAGAGATTGCCGGGGCCACTGATCACATCCACCCGGGGGATCGACTCCGTGCCCCAGGCGAGGGCGCCGATCGCCTGGGCACCGCCCACCCGGTAGATCTCTTCGATGCCGGCCACCCGGGCAGCGGCCAGCACGGCGGCGTTCACCTGGCCGTCGGGGCCGGGGGGGGTCACCATCACCAGCCGCTTCACCCCGGCCACCTGGGCCGGCACGGCGTTCATCAACACGGTGCTGGGGTAGGCGGCCCGGCCGCCTGGCACGTAGAGCCCGGCCCGCTCCACCGGCCGCCAACGTCGCCCCAACTTTTCCCCGTGGGGTCCCGTCAGGCTGATGTCGTGGGGGATTTGCTCCCGGTGAAAGCTGCTGATGCGGCGATAGGCCAGGGTCAGGGCGTCTTTCAACTCGGGGCTGGCCAGTTCCCAGGCGGCGTCAATCGCTTCCTTGGGAACCCGCAACTGCTCCAGTTGAACCCGGTCGAATTGGGCCGTGAATTCCCGCAGGGCGCTATCGCCCCGTTGCCGCACCGCTTCGAGCACCAGATCCACGGTTTGGCGGGCTTGATCCATGCCAGCGCCAGTGGTGCGTGCCTCGATCTGATCAAGCCGCTCGGCGGCGGCCTGGGGGTCGGTGAGCAGCTTCAGCAGCATGGAACCGGCAACGTCCAGGGGGCTTTGAAGCTACCGCCTGGATCAGGGGACCCCCAGGGAGTTAGGATCTTCGTTTGCCGTTCTGCGTCGAGATCCCCCTGTGGCGAATAACAAATCTGCTGAAAAGCGCATCCAGATTGCTGAACGCAACAGGCTGCAGAACCGCACCTACAAGTCAGCACTGCGCACATTGATCAAACGCTGCTTCAGCGCCTGTGATGCCTATGGCAGCAAGCCTGGCACCGAGGCCAAGGCAGCGGTGCAAACCTCCATGAGTGAGGCATTTAGCAAAATCGACAAGGCGGTGAAGGTGGGTGTGATCCACCGCAACACCGGTGCCCATCAGAAGTCACGGCTCAGCATCGCCGTCAAGAAGGTGATTGAGCCGGCAGCGGCTGAAGTGGCAACGGCCCAGGCCTGAGTCCGTCAGACTGAATTTCTCCACTGGGGGCCTGCGGGCCCTTTTTTGTTGGCATGACCACGGCAGATCTACCGCTGATCCCGTCCTTTCCCCTGGTCGATAGCCACTGTCACCTGGTTTTTCGCCAGTTTGACGACGACCTGGAGGTGGTGGCGGCCCGCTGGCGCCAGGCCGGGGTCAAGGCGCTGCTGCATGCCTGTGTGGAACCGGCGGAAATCCCTGGGATCCGAGCCCTGGCTGATCGCTTCCCGGAGTTGCGCTATGCCGTGGGGGTTCATCCCCTTGATTGCGAGCATTGGGACGCCGCCACCGTGGGCCTGTTGCGGCAGGCGGCCCAGGCGGATGGGCGGGTGGTGGCCATTGGTGAATTGGGCCTGGATCTCTATCGGGCCACCAACCTGGAGGAGCAGCTCAGCATGCTCACTGCCCAGCTGGACCTGGCCGAAGAGCTGCAGCTGCCAGTGATCATCCATTGCCGTGATGCGGCTGAGCCGATGCTCAAGTTGTTGGAGCAGAGGCGCCAGGGGGGCCATGGGCTCCAGGGGGTGATGCATTGCTGGGGGGGGACCCCTGGGGAGATGGAAGCTTTCCTGGGTTTTGGTCTTTTCATCAGCTTCAGCGGCACGGTCACCTTCCCCAAGGCCAGTGACACCCATGCCTGTGCCCAGCAGGTGCCCGCCGACCGTTACCTGGTGGAAACCGATTGCCCCTTTCTCTCCCCGGTACCCCGCCGGGGCAAGCGCAACGAACCGGCGATGGTGCTGCATGTGGCTGAGCGGGTGGCCGCCTTGCGCCAGGAGTCCCTGGAGCAGGTTTGTCGCCAAACCAGCGCCAATGCGGCGAAACTTTTTCGACTTCCGGTCGCTGCGGGATAACTTCCTTGACAAAGGGCGGGTGTCTTTGGGTAAGATCAGCTATTGGCCTGAGATTCCCTTGGCGTTCGCCGCACAAGCTGCGAGCGTTCGTCAAGCAGGATCAACGGCTGAAGTGCCCCCCGATTCAGCGGGCTTTGTTGTCGACGGTTCATCTGCCCTCCATCCCTTGAGCAAGCCCTGACGCTGGCCGCCTTCCATTCCGTGGGAGGCGGCCGTTGCCTTGGCAATTTGGGCATGGTTGGTGGCTCTGGGCCCCGGCTGACGTTTCATCCCCCCTTCCGTTCTGCAGGTCTCCGCATGAGCAGCGCGATTCAGGTCGCCAAGACCGCTACATACCTTCCCGATTTGGTGGAGGTGCAGCGGGGGAGCTTTAAATGGTTTCTAGAAAAGGGCCTGATTGAAGAGCTAGACAGCTTCTCGCCAATCACCGACTACACCGGCAAGTTGGAGCTCCACTTTGTTGGCAGTGAGTATCGCCTCAAGCGGCCCCGCCACGATGTGGAAGAGGCCAAACGTCGCGATGCCACCTTCGCTTCGCAGATGTATGTGACCTGCCGCCTGGTCAATAAAGAAACTGGCGAAATTAAAGAGCAGGAAGTTTTTATCGGGGAATTGCCCCTGATGACCGAACGGGGCACCTTCATTATCAATGGCGCCGAGCGCGTGATTGTTAATCAGATCGTGCGTAGTCCCGGGGTTTATTTTAAGGATGAGCAGGATAAGAACGGCCGTAAAACCTTCAACGCCAGCATGATCCCCAACCGTGGGGCTTGGCTGAAGTTTGAAACAGATAAGAATGATTTGCTGCATGTGCGAGTCGACAAGACCCGCAAGATCAATGCCCACGTCTTGATGCGGGCCATCGGCCTGTCTGACAACGACGTGCTTGATAAGTTGCGGCACCCTGAGTACTACCGCAAATCGATCGAGGCGGCTAACGAGGAAGGGATTAGTTCAGAAGATCAGGCTCTGCTTGAGCTTTACAAGAAACTGCGGCCCGGCGAACCCCCCTCCGTCAGTGGTGGCCAGCAGCTGCTGCACAGCCGTTTCTTTGACCCCAAGCGCTACGACCTTGGTCGGGTGGGTCGCTACAAGATCAATAAGAAACTGCGCCTCACTATCCCCGATTCTGTGCGCACCCTCACCCCTGAGGATGTGTTGTCCACCATTGATTATCTGATCAACCTTGAACTCGATGTGGGCGGCGCCTCCCTCGATGACATTGATCACCTGGGCAATCGCCGGGTTCGGTCTGTGGGCGAATTGCTGCAGAACCAGGTGCGGGTTGGTTTGAATCGCCTGGAGCGGATCATCAAGGAACGGATGACCGTGGGGGAAACCGATTCCCTCACCCCTGCCCAGCTGGTGAACCCCAAGCCCCTGGTGGCGGCCATCAAGGAGTTCTTTGGCTCCAGCCAGCTCAGCCAGTTCATGGATCAAACCAATCCCCTGGCGGAGCTCACCCACAAGCGGCGGATCAGCGCCCTCGGCCCAGGCGGTCTTACCCGGGAACGGGCTGGCTTCGCTGTTCGCGATATTCACCCCTCCCACTACGGCCGTATCTGTCCGATCGAAACCCCTGAAGGCCCCAATGCTGGCCTGATCGGTTCCCTGGCCACCCACGCCCGGGTGAATGAGTACGGCTTCATCGAAACCCCCTTCTGGCGGGTGGAAAACGGCCATGTGCTCAAGACTGGCGACCCGATCTATCTCGCTGCAGATCTGGAGGATGAATGCCGCGTTGCCCCAGGCGACGTGGCCACCGATGCCAATGGCTTGATCACCGCTGAACTGGTGCCGGTGCGCTATCGCCAAGACTTTGAAACCGTGCCACCCAACCAGGTGGATTACGTGCAACTTTCACCGGTGCAGGTGATCTCGGTGGCCACATCTTTGATTCCCTTCCTGGAGCACGATGATGCCAACCGCGCCCTGATGGGCTCGAACATGCAACGTCAGGCGGTGCCCCTGCTGCGGCCGGAGCGTCCCCTGGTGGGCACGGGTCTGGAAACTCAGGTGGCCCGCGACTCCGGCATGGTGCCGATCACCCGGGTGAATGGCGAAGTGGTGTTTGTGGATGCCACCCAAATCATCATTCGTGATGACGAGGGCAACGACCATTACCACCTGCTGCAGAAGTACCAGCGCTCCAACCAGGACACCTGCCTAAACCAGCGGCCGATCGTGCGCCAAGGGGACCAGGTGATCGCCGGTCAGGTGCTAGCCAATGGCTCTGCCTGTGAAGGCGGCGAGATCGCCCTGGGCCAGAACGTGCTCGTCGCTTACATGCCCTGGGAGGGCTACAACTACGAAGACGCCATCCTGGTGAGCCAGCGGCTGGTGCGCGATGACCTCTACACCTCGGTGCATATCGAGAAGTATGAGATCGAAGCCCGTCAGACCAAGCTTGGTCCCGAGGAAATCACCAGGGAAATCCCCAATGTTGCTGAGGATAGCCTCGGCAGCCTTGACGAGATGGGCATCATCCGCATCGGTGCCTTCGTTGAATCAGGAGACATCCTGGTCGGCAAGGTGACCCCCAAGGGTGAATCTGATCAGCCCCCCGAAGAGAAGTTGCTGCGCGCCATCTTTGGCGAAAAGGCCCGCGATGTTCGTGACAACTCCCTGCGGGTTCCCAACACCGAGCGGGGCCGGGTGGTGGATGTGCGCATCTACACCCGTGAACAGGGCGATGAACTGCCGCCGGGGGCAAACATGGTGGTGCGGGTTTATGTGGCCCAGCGCCGCAAGATCCAGGTGGGCGACAAGATGGCTGGCCGCCACGGCAACAAGGGGATCATCAGCCGCATCCTTCCCCTGGAAGACATGCCTTACCTGCCCGATGGCACCCCCGTAGACATCGTGCTCAATCCCCTGGGGGTGCCCTCCCGGATGAATGTGGGCCAGGTGTTCGAATGCCTGATGGGCTGGGCTGCCGATAACCTCGACTCCCGCTTCAAGGTGGTGCCCTTCGATGAAATGCACGGGGCTGAGATCTCCAACCGAACCGTCCAGATGTATCTGGAGGAGGCCCGCAAGCAGCCCGGCAAGGAATGGGTCTACAACCCCGATAACCCCGGCAAGATCCAGTTGATTGATGGCCGCAGCGGCGAACCCTTCGATCAACCTGTAACCGTGGGCCGTGCCTACATCCTCAAGCTGGTTCACCTTGTGGATGACAAGATCCACGCCCGCTCCACCGGCCCTTACTCCCTGGTTACCCAGCAGCCCCTCGGCGGCAAGGCCCAACAGGGCGGCCAACGGCTGGGAGAAATGGAGGTGTGGGCCCTGGAGGCCTACGGCGCCGCCTACACCCTGCAGGAACTGCTCACCGTCAAATCAGACGATATGCAGGGCCGCAATGAGGCCCTCAACGCCATCGTTAAGGGCAAGCCGATCCCCAGGCCGGGTACGCCCGAGTCCTTCAAGGTGCTGATGCGCGAGCTCCAGTCCCTGGGGTTAGACATTGCTGTCTACACCGATGAGGGGGTGGAAGTGGACCTGATGCAGGACGTGAATCCCCGCCGCAGCACCCCGAGCCGTCCCACCTACGAATCCCTCGGCGTCGCCGATTACGACGAGGACTGAGTGTCCTGACGGCGGCTCTGCCGTCCACTCTGCTGTCCACTCTGCTGTCCATTGAAAGACGTTTCGCGCCCCCTTCGCCCCCCGGCCATGACCAACAGCAACACCCGTACCGAGAGCCATTTCGACTACGTCAAGATCACGCTGGCTTCCCCAGAGCGGATCATGGAGTGGGGCCAGCGCACCCTGCCCAATGGGCAGGTGGTGGGCGAGGTCACCAAGCCGGAAACGATCAACTACCGCACCCTCAAGCCCGAGATGGACGGGCTGTTCTGCGAGAAGATCTTCGGACCTTCCAAGGATTGGGAATGCCATTGCGGTAAGTACAAGCGAGTGCGTCACCGCGGCATCGTTTGTGAGCGCTGTGGCGTGGAGGTCACAGAAAGTCGGGTGCGCCGTCACCGCATGGGTTTCATCAAGCTGGCCGCCCCGGTTTCCCATGTTTGGTACCTGAAGGGCATCCCCAGCTATGTGGCAATCCTGCTGGATATGCCGCTGCGTGATGTGGAGCAGATTGTTTATTTCAATTGCTATGTGGTGCTGGAACCCGGTGACCACAAGGGCCTGAAGTACAAGCAGCTGCTCACTGAAGATGAGTGGCTGGAGATTGAAGACGAGATCTTTGCTGAAGATTCAGAAATTGAGAATGAGCCTGAGGTTGGCATCGGTGCCGAAGCCCTCAAGCGCCTATTGGAAGATCTGAACCTTACCGAAATTGCCGAGCAATTGCGTGAGGACATCAGCGGTAGCAAAGGTCAGAAACGGGCCAAGTTGATCAAGCGCCTGCGGGTGATTGACAACTTCATCGCCACCGGTGCCCGGCCCGAATGGATGGTGCTTGACGCCATTCCCGTGATTCCCCCGGACCTGCGCCCGATGGTGCAGCTCGATGGTGGCCGCTTCGCCACCTCCGACCTCAACGATCTCTACCGCAGGGTTATTAACCGTAATAACCGCTTGGCGCGTCTCCAGGAGATCCTCGCCCCTGAAATCATCGTCCGCAACGAAAAGCGGATGTTGCAGGAGGCTGTTGATGCCCTGATCGACAACGGCCGCCGCGGTCGCACCGTGGTGGGGGCTAATAACCGGCCGCTCAAGTCGCTCAGCGACATCATCGAAGGTAAGCAGGGTCGTTTCCGTCAAAACCTGCTCGGCAAGCGGGTTGATTACTCCGGCCGTTCCGTGATCGTGGTGGGTCCGAAGCTGAAGATGCACCAGTGCGGTCTCCCCAAGGAGATGGCGATTGAGCTGTTCCAGCCCTTTGTTATCCACCGCCTGATTCGTCAAAACATCGTTAATAACATCAAGGCGGCTAAAAAGCTGATTCAACGGGCCGATGATGAGGTGATGCAGGTGTTGCAGGAGGTGATTGATGGTCACCCGATCCTGTTGAACCGGGCGCCCACCTTGCACCGGCTTGGCATCCAGGCCTTCGAGCCCAAGTTGGTGGACGGCCGGGCCATCCAGCTGCATCCCCTCGTTTGCCCCGCCTTCAACGCTGACTTTGACGGGGACCAAATGGCCGTCCACGTGCCCCTAGCCCTCGAGGCCCAAACGGAAGCACGGATGTTGATGCTGGCCAGCAACAACATTCTTTCGCCGGCCACCGGTGAACCGATCATCACCCCTTCCCAAGACATGGTGTTGGGTGCCTACTACCTCACTGCGGTACGTAAGGAAAATGCCCAGCCCGAGTTTGGCGATCGCAGTCGCACCTACGCCAGCCTCAGTGATGTGTGCAGTGCCTATGAGGAAAAACGCCTCAAGCTCCACGATTGGATTTGGGTGCGTTTCAGCGGTGAGGTGGATGACGATGACGATTCCCTTGAGCCGATCAAGAATGAGACCCTCAGCGATGGCACCCGGATTGAGCAGTGGAAGTTCCGCCGCGATCGCCTTGATGAGGACGGTGCTCTGATCAGCCGCTATTTGCTTACCACCACTGGCCGGGTCGTGATGAATCGCACGATCATTGATGCCGTTGCGGCACGGTGAGTTAAGCGTCCTTCTGCCTAACTGTTTCCCCCCTTCGTCCTCCCCTGCATCGGCCATGACCAGTTCCTCCAAGCCCGCCGCCCGCAAGTCCTCCAGTAAGTCAAAGGCCGCCAAGGCCGCTGAAGCGGCAGCACTAGTTGCGGCGGAACTGCGCGCCAGCCTGGAACCTTCCCGGACGCCGCCCGCCTTCCGCAACCGAATTATCGATAAGAAGCAGCTGCGCGGACTGGTGGCTTGGGCCTATAAGCACCATGGCACGGCAGTTACTGCCGCCATGGCCGATGACCTCAAGGATCTGGGTTTCCGCTACGCCACCCAGGCCGCTGTGTCGATTTCGGTGAATGACCTGCGGGTGCCAGACGACAAGCCGATCCTGCTGCAGGAGGCTGAAGATCAGATCACCCAAACCGAAGAGCGCTATCGCCTTGGGGAGATCACCGAGGTGGAACGCCATACCAAGGTGATCGATACCTGGACGGAAACTAATGAACGGCTGGTCCAATCCGTTCGCCGTAATTTCAACGAAAACGATCCACTCAATTCCGTTTGGATGATGGCTAACTCTGGCGCCCGGGGGAATATGTCCCAGGTGCGTCAGCTGGTGGGCATGCGCGGGCTGATGGCCAACCCCCAGGGGGAAATTATTGACTTGCCGATCCGTACCAACTTCCGCGAAGGACTAACGGTTACTGAGTACGTGATCTCCTCCTACGGCGCCCGCAAGGGTCTGGTGGACACGGCCCTACGTACCGCTGACTCCGGTTACCTCACCCGCCGCCTAGTGGATGTGGCCCAGGATGTGATTGTGCGCGAAGACGATTGCGGCACGATCCGCAGCATCCTGGTGAGCGCCGATGATAACGGTCGCTTTTTTGCCAAACTCGTTGGTCGCTTGGCTGCCGAGCCGATCGTTGCCGCCGATGGCGAAGTGCTGGCCGAGCGAGACACCGAAATCAGCCCGGAACTGAGCCGCAAGATTGAAAAGGCTGGGATTAGAGATGCACGGGTGCGTTCACCGCTCACCTGCGAAGCCGCCCGTTCGGTCTGCCGCAAGTGCTATGGCTGGGCCCTTGCCTACAACGAACTTGTTGACCTAGGGGAAGCGGTCGGCATCATCGCCGCCCAGTCGATTGGTGAACCTGGCACCCAGCTCACCATGCGTACCTTCCACACCGGTGGGGTGAGTACCGCCGAAACCGGGGTGGTGCGTTCGCTTATGGAAGGGGTGATCGAATTTGATGCCCGCGCCAAGGTGCGTCCCCACCGCACCCCCCACGGCTTTGAAGCCCAACTGGCGGAGGTGGATTTCAGCTTGCATGTGAAACCGACTGGCAAGGGTCGGGTTCAGAAACTTGATATCACCACCGGCTCGATTTTGTTCGTGGCCGATGGCGCCACCGTGCCCAATGACACGGTGCTGGCCCAGATTTCCACGGGTGCTGCGGTTAAAAAGAGTATTGAAAAAGCCACCAAGGATGTGATCTGTGACCTCGCCGGTCAGGTGCGCTATGAGGATGTGATTCAGCCCCGGGAGGTGCCCGATCGCCAGGGCAACATTACCCTCAAGGCCCAGCGCTTAGGGCGTCTTTGGGTGTTTAGCGGCGATGTTTATAACCTGCCCCCCAATGCTTTCCCGGTGGTCAAGGGGCAAACCGGTGTTAATCCCGGCGATGTGTTGGCGGAGAGCCGTCAGATCAGTGAGTATGGCGGCCATGTGCGCCTGCGGGAGTCCCAAGGGGATTCCCGTGAGGTGGAAATTGTTACTTCCAGTCTCACCCTCAAGGACTGCAAGCTGGTGCCTACCACCACCCACAGCGGTCAGATTTGGCACTTAGAAGGCAAAGACAGCATCCGCTATCTGCTGCGTACGGAGCCTGGCACAAAGATTTCCAATGGTGAAGTGATCGCTGAGTTGGCAGATGATCGCTTCCGCACCCAGACCGGTGGTTTGATTCGCTTTGCCCCGGGACTAAGCATAAAGAAAGCCCGTTCCGCTAAACACGGTTATGAGGTTTCCAAGGGCGGCACCCTTCTCTGGATTCCCCAGGAAACCCATGAAATCAACAAGGACATCTCCCTGTTGATGATTGAAGACGGCCAGTGGATTGAAGCTGGCACAGAAGTTGTTAAAGATATCTTCAGTCAGACCGCTGGGATCGTGACTGTTACCCAGAAGAACGACATCCTCAGGGAAATCATTGTTCGCTCCGGCAAGCTTCACTTGATCACAGACAGCAAGGTGTTGTCCCGCTATGCCGACGACGGCAAGATGGTTAACCCAGGCGAAGAGATTGCCCCAGGGCTGGTGGCTGAGGTTCTGCAGTTTGTGGAGTCTGTGGACACCCCTGAAGGTGGGGCATTGTTGCTGCGGCCTGTGGAGGAATACAGCATTCCCGATGAGGCCCACTTGCCTGATTTGGGTTCTGTGAAGCAGAGCAATGGCCCCTCGATGGGCCTCAAGGCAGTGCAGCGCCTCACCTTCAAGGATGGCGAACTGGTCAAGTCGGTGGAAGGCGTGGAGTTGCTTCGCACCCAGCTGATCCTGGAAACCTTCGACACCACCCCGCAGATGACTGTGGATGTGGAGGCGGTGCCTGATAAGCGTGCCAAGACAATTGAGCGCTTGCAGTTGGTGATCCTTGAATCCCACCTGGTGCGTCGCGACACCCTCTCCGATGCCAGCCATGGTTCCACCCACACCCAGGTGAAGGTGGCCGACGGCGACAACATCAAGCGGGGCGATGTGGTGGCCACCGTGCAGATTCTTTGCAAGGCCGATGGCTATGGGGTCGTCCAGCTGCCTGATTCAGTGGAAGGCGAGCCGATCCGTCGTCTGATTGTTGAACGACCTGCCGACACCATCGACATCGCCCTAGGCCAGGCTCCAGCCAGCGTTGTGGTCGGCCAGCGGGTGGTGGAGGGGACGGATCTTTCCCCTGGGGTCGCCGCCCCCCACAGTGGCCAGGTGGATGCCATCACTGGCGACACCCTCACCCTGCGGGTGGGCCGTCCCTACATGGTGTCCCCGGATTCGATCCTGCATGTGCGCGATGGCGACCTGGTGCTGCGGGGGGACACCCTTGCCCAACTGGTGTTTGAGCGGGCCAAAACCGGTGACATCGTGCAGGGGTTGCCGCGGATTGAGGAACTGCTGGAGGCCCGTCGCCCCCGGGAATCTGCGGTGCTCTGCCGCAAGCTCGGCAGCGTCAAGATCGAACAAAACGAAGATGACGACTCCACCACGGTTTCTGTGATCGAGGGCGATGAACTCAGCACTGAATATCCGATCCTGATGGGCCGCACCGTGATGGTGAGCGATGGCCAAGTGGTGGAGGCCGGTGGCCTACTCACCGATGGTCCGATCAATCCCCACGAACTGCTGGAAGTGCTGTTCGAAGACCTGCGCGGCCGCCATGCCTCCATGGACGCGGCCAACCAGGCGATTTCCCGCCTGCAAACGGCCCTGGTGCAGGAAGTGCAGAACGTTTACAAGTCCCAGGGGGTGACCATCGATGACAAACACATCGAAGTGATCGTGAGGCAGATGACCTGCAAGGTGCGGGTGGAGGACGCCGGTGACACCACCCTGTTGCCCGGTGAACTGATCGAGCTGCGCCAGGTGGATCAGGTGAACCAGGCCATGGCGATCACCGGTGGGGCCCCCGCTGAGTTCACCCCTGTGTTGCTGGGCATCACCAAGGCCTCGCTGAATACCGACAGCTTCATCTCCGCCGCCAGCTTCCAGGAGACCACCCGCGTACTCACGGAAGCGGCGATCGAGGGCAAGAGCGACTGGCTGCGCGGTCTTAAGGAGAACGTGATCATCGGTCGCCTGATCCCGGCTGGTACGGGCTTCAGTGGCTTCGAAGAGGAGCTGCGGGCCGAGGCCGGTCCCCACCCCGACATCCTCGATGAGGAGAACGCCGGTTACCGCCGGGTCACCAACCTGCGGCCCGACTACACGGTGGAGATGCCCACCCCCACCCCCAGCGCCGCGGTGCTCGACGATCCCTCCGATGAGGACCTGGAGGCCACCCGTAGCCGCCATGGCATCGCCGATGGCAGCAAGTTTGCCGCCTTTGCCCGGCCTGTCGTTGGTGATGACCTGGTCACGGAGGAGTTGTTGCCGGATCCGGAGGCCCTCGAAGGTCTTCAGGAAGAAGGACTGCTCACAGAGGAGGATTGATCGATGGCAGCAATCTCTGATCTGCAACCGCGGCTGGTACCGCAAAGGCGCCTGCCCCGCTTTGGCTTTCACAGCCACTGCGAACGACTGAATGGTCGGCTGGCGATGCTTGGCTTCATCGCCCTTCTGCTGGTGGAGCAGTGGTTGGGCCACGGCCTGCTGGTTTGGCCCTGAGGTCAGCGGTTCCGGCCCTGTTGGGTCAGAGCCAGGAGCAGCTGGAGGCCTGGGCCGTGGGCCAAGGCCTGCCCCCCTTCCGGGGGCGGCAGCTGCACGACTGGCTCTATGCCAAGGGTGCTAGCGATTGGCAGGCGATCACTGTCTTGCCTGCCGCCCTGCGGGCGGCGGCGCCCTTGCCCTTGGGGCGATCCAAGGAGCTGCACCGCTCCCTGGCCAGTGACGGCACGCTCAAGTTGCTGCTGCAAACCGCTGACGGCCTGAGCATCGAAACGGTCGGGATCCCCAGTGATGACCGCCTCACGGTTTGTGTATCCACCCAGGTGGGCTGTGCGATGGCCTGTCGGTTCTGCGCCACGGGCAAGGGGGGGCTGCAGCGGTCGTTGGCCACCCACGAGATCGTTGATCAGCTCTTGAGCGTGCGCCAGGCCATGGACCGCCGCCCCAGCCATGTGGTGTTTATGGGCATGGGCGAGCCCCTGCTCAACGTTGATGCGGTGCTTGCTGCCATCAACTGTTTCTGCCGGGACCTGGGCATGGCCCAGCGCCAGATCACCGTGAGCACCGTGGGGGTGCCCCACAGCCTGCCCCAGTTGGCCGAGGCGGCCCTGGCCCAGCTGGGCCGTTGCCAGTTCACCTTGGCCGTGAGTCTCCATGCCCCCAACCAGGCCCTGCGCGAGGAGTTGATCCCCACGGCGAAGGCCTATCCCCTGGAGCAACTGCTAAACGATTGCCGCCATTACGTAGACCTCACCGGCCGCCGGGTGAGCTTTGAATACGTGCTGTTGGGGGGGCTCAACGACCACCCCAGCCAGGCGGAGGCCTTGGCCGACCTGGTGAGTGGCTTCCAGAGCCATGTAAACCTGATCCCCTACAACCCGATCGAAGAGGAGGCCTTCCAGCGGCCCAGCCCCGAGCGGGTGCAGGGTTTCCGGCAGGTGCTTAGCGAAAGGGGGATTGCTGTCAGTGTGCGGGCTAGCCGCGGCCTCGACCAGGACGCCGCCTGTGGTCAGTTGCGGCGAAGAATGCTGGCTGAAAGCAGTGCCGAGACTTCGATTTAGCTGGGCTCGGTTCTAGCTGGCCTCGGCTTCTGCTTCGGGCTCGAAGGCCCCGCGCGGCACTGATTCCCGCCAGGGGGCCAGCACCGCCAGCAGCAGCAGGCTGGGCACCGCCGCCGCCAGGGTTAGGGCAAAGAAACTGCTCCAGCCCACGGCCTGGGCCAGGAAACCGGCCGGGGCGGCCAGCAGTGAACGGCTGAGCGCATAAACCCCGGAAAACAGGGCGTATTGGGTGGCTGAATAGCGGGGATTGCAGAGGCTCATCAACAACGCCAAAAAGGCGGCGGTGAGCATGCCGTGGGCGAAATGTTCCACGCTCACCGTAAGCATCAGGCCCTGGAGGCTTCCCCCGGACCGGGCCAGGGCCCAGTAGCTGAGATTGGTGAGTGAGCCGATGATGCTGAACAGCCAAAGGGAGCGGTTCAGGCCCAGGCGGCCGTAGAGCAGGCCGCCGGTGGCGGTGCCGGCCATGGTGGCGGCAATGCCCCAGCCGCCATTCACCGCCCCGATTAGTTCGGCGCTGTAGCCCTTCTGCAGCATGAAGGGCACAGCCATCAGGTTGAGCAGGCCCTCCGGCCAGCGATAGAGCATTACGAGGGCCAGCAGTTGCCAGGCCCGGCGGGCCCCCGTGCGTTGGAGGAATTCCTTGGCAGGTCCCAGCACCGCCTGGCGCAGGCTGGTGACCGGAAACTTCACCGGTGTCAGCCGCGGGGCGCTCAGGGTGAAGGGGATAACGGCGGCCAGCAGTAGGGCTGCTCCGCAAAAAGCAGCGGGCCAGCCCAGGCGGCCAGCCACAAAGAAGCCCCCCGCCCCAATCGCCAGCATCGCCGCCCGATAGCCGAGCGCCGCGGCTGCCGCCCCAGCGCCCCGTTCCTGTTCGCCCAGCAGATCGGTGCGATAGGCATCCACAACGATGTCTTGGCTGGCGCTAACCACGGCCAGGGCCACGGCGGCGCTGCCCACCAGGGTGAGGCTGAGCGGATCGGTGTGGGGCTGCAGCAGGGCCATGGCGCCGATGCCGACCACCAGCAACAGCTGCAGCAGCAGCATCCAGCCGCGCCGTTGGTCGGGCCAGGGGATCGGCCAGCGATCCAGTAGCGGCGCCCAAAATAATTTGAGGGTGTAGGGCAGTTCCGCCAGCCCCAACAGGCCAATCATGCCCAGCGGCACCTGGCTGGCGGTGAGCCAGCCCTGCAGCAATTTGCTGCCCACCATCAGGGGGATGCCACTGGCCACCCCCTCCATTCCCACGGTGAGAATCCGTCGCCAGCTACGGGGGGGGGAGGACTCCACGGCAGGGGCTGGGCAGCTGGCGCGAACCCTAGGGGGTAGGGGAACCGCGGGTCGTTGAGAATGGCTGCAGCCCCCGCAGGCCCTGCCCCATGTCGTTCTTTCGATCCACCCTGTTGCCGGCGCTGATCGTGCTGCTTTTTGCCGCGGCGCTAGTGGCGGTGAGTGCCCGCATTTGGCTGCCTGGTGATATGGCCGCTCCGGCCCCCTTGGCCTAGAGCTGATGCTTGATCCATCCATTGCTGGGGCGGCACCCCATGCCGAAGACCTCCTGATTGAACTGGCGCTGCTGGAGGGGGAGCTCCAAGCCGAAGCGGCCCGCGATCCGCTCGATGTGCTGCTCGAAACCGCTGAGGAGCCGCCCGAATCAGCGGAATTGCGCGAGGAGCTTTGCCGCGGGGCGCTGCTGCAACTCCAGGGGGACCATGACCAGCAGCTGCAGGCGCTCAAGGTGTTTTGTGAACACCGGGATCCCCGGGCGGTGCCCCTGCTGTTGCCTTTGTTGCGCAGCAGCTGTCCGATCCTGCGGATGAGCGCCGTTTATGCCCTGGGGCGTAACCCGGAGCCCCAGGCCCTGCCGGAGCTGCAGCGGCTGTTCCAGGAAGACAGCAATGGCTTTGTGCGCAAGGCCCTCGCCTGGAGCCTGGGCAACTACGACGACGTCAGCGTGCTGCCGACCTTGGTGCGGGCCCTGGAAACCGATATCGCCGCCGTGCGGCTCTGGGCGGCCAGCTCCCTGGCCGATGGCGCCCTGGCCCATGGGGAGCAGCGGCCGTTGGTGGTGCGTCAGTTGTTGTTGAGCCTGGCCATAGACGGGGAAGCGGCGGTGCGTAGCAACAGTGCCTGGGGGCTGGGCCGTTTGCACCCGCAGTTGGAGCCCCCCCTGGCCGGGGAGGTGGAGCAGGGGTTACTGCAGGCCCTGCTCCATGACCCCGACCCCGGGGTGCGGGAAGACGCCCGCAATGCCTTGGAGTCCGTGGCTGATCCAGTGATGGTGGAGCGCTTGCGCACCCTGGTGGAGGAGGGACTGCTGCCCTGAAATCTGGTTAGCATTTGACTTCCTCCCATAACACCGTGCCGCAGCAGAGCATCCGATTCCGCATCAGGCCCGATGGCCGGGTGGAGGAGCTCGTCGAAGGGGTCAAGGGTGCTGGTTGCCAGGAGCTCACCCGCTCGATCGAAGCCCGGCTGGGCAGCGTTCAAACCAGCAGTGCCACCTCAGACCACTACGTTTCGGCTGGCGAGGAACTCACCGTTCAGCAGAACAGCCATGTCGCACTTCAGCACGGTTAAAACCGAACTTCGCGACCGCGAGGCCCTAGTGGCGGCCCTGCGGGACCTGGGCCAAGAGCCCAGGGAAGGCAATCAAACCGTGCGCGGCCATAGGGGCCAAACGGTAACGGCCGAACTCTGCTGCCCCCAGGCCGATGGTGCCGACATCGGCTTCCGTTGGAATAGCAGTGAAGAGCGTTATGAACTGGTCAGCGACCTGGAACTCTGGAACCAGCCGGTGCCGGTGGAGCGTTTCCTCGCCCAGCTCAGCCAGCGATATGCCCTGCAATCAATCCTGGCCAGCACGGCGGCCGAGGGTTTCCAGGTGAGTGAGCAGCGCAACGTTGCCGACGGCAGCATCGAGCTGGTGGTGACCCGTTGGCAGGGTTGAAAACTTATTGGTGCCGTTCTGGTGAGTGTTGATCCGGCGATTGCCTTCCAGGCCCTGCCGGCCCCGGGGCCCGGCAGTGCTCGCAGCGGCCTAGAGCCACTGCTGGGCGGCGCCCTGGGCGAACAGGCCGTTTGGGTGGATGAAACGGTCTGTATTGGCTGCCGATATTGCACCCATGTGGCCAGCAATACCTTTCTGGTGGAACCCACCTATGGCCGCTCACGGGTGATCCGCCAAGACGGAGACAGCAGTGAGCGGATCCAGGAGGCGATTGACACCTGCCCAGTGGACTGCATCCATTGGGTGTCCTTTGAGCAGTTTCAGTGCCGCTCGAGTGAGTTTGGGGATTAGTGGCGGATGCGCTTCTGGCGTAGGAAGATCACACTCACCACAATCGACATTATGCAGACCCCGATTGGGTAATAGAGACCCGCATAGATGTTGCCTGTTTTAACCACCAGGGAGGCGGCAATCAGTGGCAGCAGCCCCCCAAACCAGCCATTGCCCAAGTGATAGGGCAAGGAGATTGATGTGTAACGGATTTCGGTGGGGAAAAGTTCCACAAGGAAGGCGGCAATTGGTCCGTAGACCAGGGCCACGTAGATCATTAGCGTTGCCAGGATCAGCACCACCATCGGTGCATTCAGCAGGGCCGGGTTGTAGGGCGCTGGGTAGGCGGGGTTAACAAAGTGGGTGAGTGCCTTGAATAGCGGGATGAAGCTGATCGCCCCGAGGCCCATCCCCAACAACATGATCCGCTGGCGGCCGATGCGGTCGGAGAGGGCGCCGAAGATCACGAAGAATGGGGTGCCAATCAATAGGGCAGCACCAATCAGCAGATAGGCGGTAACAGCATCCACCTTGAGGGTGTTCTGCAGGAAGAACAGGGCGTAGAACTGACCCGTGTACCAAACCACCCCTTGGCCGGCGGTGATGCCCAGCAGCGAGGTGAGCAGCACCTTGAGGTTCTTCCAGTTACCAAAGGCGTCCTTAAGCGGTGTGGCGGAGGTTTTATTTTCGGCCTTGAGTTCGGCGAAGGCGGGGGATTCCTTCAGCTTCAGGCGGATGTAAATCGAGATCGCCACCAAGAGGCTGGAAACCAGGAATGGGATCCTCCAGCCCCAGCTGGCGAAGGTCTGCTCGCCCAATAGCAGCCGTGAGGAAAGAATTACAGCCAGCGACAGCAGGAAGCCAAGGGTGGCGGTGGTTTGGATCCAGCTGGTGTCAAAGCCGCGTCGATTTGCTGGTGAATGTTCGGCCACATAGGTGGCGGCCCCACCATATTCACCACCGAGGGCGAGACCTTGGGCCATCCGTAATGTAACCAATAGAATGGGGGCAGCTATCCCAATCTGTTTGTAGGTGGGCAGCAGGCCCACCAGGGCGGTGGAGGCGCCCATGATCACGATCGTCAACAGAAAGGTGTGCTTTCTGCCGACCAGGTCGCCGAGCCGACCAAATACCACTGCCCCGAAAGGCCTTACAACAAAGCCGGCGCCAAAGGTGGCAAGGCTGGAAAGGAAGGCGGCGGTTTCATTGCCGGGAGGGAAGAAAAGCTTGCCTAGGAGCAGGGCTAGTGCGCCGTAGAGAAAGAAGTCGTACCACTCGAAGATGGTGCCCAGTGATGAGGCAACGATGGCCCGTCGCCGTGATGTCCGAGAGATCCCAGGTTGACCCATGCAAAAGCTGCTTACCCAACGAAGCTATAACGCCATTGCGATAGCGACGAAGGGCTCAATGGCTCTTCATGGTTTGTTTGCCTGGCTAGGTGCTTGCTTGTTGGCCCAGGGGTTGTTTGGCCGGTACCCCCACCGCCCGCGGATAGCTGCTGGGGCAAGGGGCTTGGGGCGTAAGCGGGATTACATGGCGCTGGCCCCGGCCCCTCGGTAGTTCCAGGGCGCGGGCTTCCCCCACCTGGGCCTTCAGCAGTTGGGCGGCCCGCCCCAGTTGCTCGGCATCGTCGCTGCTCCACTGGCCCCGATAGAGCAGGGCAGTGCCCGTGCTGGTTAGCAGCGGCACCAGGTATTCGGCCACCACCGGTGCCGCTGCCACCGCCCGGGCCAGCGCCAGCTGAAAGCGGCCGCGGCAGGCCTTTTCCCGCCCACTCTTTTCGGCCCGTTCGCAGCGCAGCTTCACCCGCTCCCCTAGGCCCAGCTCCTCGGCCATGGCCCCCACCGCCTCCAGCTTGCGGCCCACGGAATCCACCAGGGTCAGTTGGGCCTGGGGCAGGGCGATGGCAATGGCCAGCCCTGGGAAGCCGCCGCCGGTGCCCACATCAATCACCGAGAGCTCTGCGGTGGGGGCCGTTAGCCAGGGTTGCAGGGGCCAGAGGCTGTCAAACACCTGGCCGATCCAGTAGTCATCAGCCTCCACCAGCCGGGTGAGGTTGAGTCGACTGTTCCAGTGGCGTAGCAGCTCCTGCAGTTGCCCAAATTGGCTGGCCTGCAAGGCGGTGGGCTGCCAGCCCAGTAGATCCCAGGGGAGGTCGTTGGTCAGGGCAGTAAGGCTCGATCTCCCTAGGATCGCAAGCCAGTGGACCCCTTCGCCCCTTGGCTGCCCCAGCCCCCAGCCTCTACGAGCTCCTGGAGGTGTCGGCTGACGCCAGTGCTGAACAGCTGCGCGCCTCCTTCCGCCAGCTCAGTAAACGCTTCCATCCCGACACCACGGCCTTGCCACCGGCCGAAGCCAGCCGCTGTTTCAACCAGCTGCAGGAGGCGATGGCGGTGTTGGCTGATCCCGAGCAACGGCGCCGTTACGACGCCAGCTTGGCTGAGGCGGCGGCGCCGGTGCCAGTGCCACTGGTGTGGCGGCCCGCCAGTGATCCGCCCCAGCGCCGGGAGCTCTCTGGCGGGGAATGGTTTGCCCTCGTTTTGCTAGGGGGGGCGTTGCTGTTCAGCCTGGTGTTGGGGGTGGGCCTGGCATGGTGGCGGGGCGTGGCGTTGTTGCACGATGCTCCCCAGCTCTGATACGCCCCTCTACAACCACCCCCTGCCGGCCCTGGAGCAATGGTTGCTTACCACTGGCTTTAAGCGGGTTGAAGGGGAGCCCTGCCGCTGGCAGTTGCATTTGGCCCAGTGGTCGGCGCAGCTTGAGCTGCAGAGCGATGGGCTGAAGATCATCTGGAGCAAAGACGGGCAAACCACCAGCCGCCACTTTTCCTATGGCCTCAGCCGTACAGACATGGAGGCGGCGCTGCTGGCGGGGCCCTAGAGCTCTGCCAGGGCTTGTTCCAGCACTTGGTAACAGCGCCCCAGCTCAGCGGCGCTGATGCATAGCGGTGGCATCAGATAAACCACCGAACCCAGGGGCCGCAGGAAGAGGCCCCTGGCGAGGCAGTGCCGTTGCAGCTCTAGGCCAATGGCCTGCAGATAACCGCTGGGCCCCTGCAGTTCGAAGGCCGCCACGCTGCCCAGCAGCCGTGGTTTGAGCACTAGCGGTTGCTGGGCCAGCCGTTCCAGCAGGGGCCGGTGCCAGCCCTCCAGCCGCTGGTAGCGCTCGGGAAATTCCTCCAGCAAATCAAGGCTGGCATTGGCGGCGGCACAGCCCAGGGGATTGGCGGTGAAGCTGTGGCCATGGAAAAAGGTGCGCTCCGCTTCCGGACCAACAAAGCCCTGGTACAGGGCCTCAGTGGCCAGGGTGCCGCCCATGGGCAGGAAGCCCCCGGTGAGCCCCTTGGAGAGGGCCACTAGGTCGGGATAGAGACCGGCCTGCTGGCAAGCAAACAGCTGCCCGCTGCGGCCAAAGCCAGTCATCACCTCATCGGCGATCAACAGCGCCCCGGCGGCCCGCACCCGAGCCTGCACCGCCTGTAAAAAGGCCGGTCGCACCAGGGCCATGCCGCCAGCCCCCTGCAGCAAGGGCTCAAGGATCACCGCCGCCGTGGGGGTTTGCAGCAGCTGCTCGAGCACGGCTAGGGCTGCCGCCTCCCGTTGCTCGATGCTCTCATCAGCCCACCAGGTGCTGGGCCAGGGGGCCCGGGCCACCGCAAACAGCAGTGGTTCAAAGGGGGCGGAAAACAAGCCCCGGGCCCCCAGGGCCATCGCCCCGAAGGTGTCGCCGTGGTAGGCCCCATCAAAGGCAATGATCTGGCGCCGTTGGCGATCCAGCCGTTGCCAGTGTTGCCAGGCGATTTTTAGGGCCACCTCCACGGCGGTGGAGCCGTTGTCGGAAAAGAAGAGGCGATTCAGCCCTGGTTCGCCCTTGGCACCAGCTGGCCAGAGGGCGCAGAGCCGTTCGGCTAGCACCGCCGCCGGCCGATGGCTGAAGTTGGCAAAGATCACCTGTTCCAGGTTGAGGGCCTGGGCGGCGATGGCGGCAGCAACCCGGGGTTCCCCATGGCCATGCAGGGTCACCCACCAGCTGCTGATGCCATCGATCAGACGGCGGCCGTCCTCCAGCTCCAGCCAGATGCCCTGGCCGCGGCGCACCGCCAAGGGGGCGGGCCCCCGCCCCGGTTGGTTAAAGGGGTGCCAGAGGTGCGGATGCCAGTTGGATGCCTGGGGCTCAGCCATGGGGGCGGGCCATGCGACCAGCGTCCACTGATTGGTCAAAGGCTTCGGCGCTGATTGCATCGAGGGCGAGGGCCGCCTCCCGCAGGCTCAGGCCTTGTTTGTGGGCGTGCAGGGCGATCTTGGCGGCGCGGTCGTAGCCGATCACCGGGGCCAGGGCCGTCACCAACATCAAGGACTGGTCCCGCAATTGTTCGATCTTGCTGGTGTTCACCTGCATCCCTTCCACCAGATGTTCCCGCAGGGAGCGGCAGCAGTCGGTGAGCAGGGCGCCGCTCTGGAGCAGGTTGAGCCCTAGCAGCGGTTTGTAGACGTTCATCTGCAGGTGACCGCCGCTGCCGCCGATGGCCACGGCCTGGTCGTAACCAATGATCTGGGCGGTGGCCATGGCCACGGCTTCGCACTGGGTGGGATTCACCTTGCCGGGCATGATCGAGCTGCCTGGTTCATTGGCTGGCAGCAGCAGTTCCCCGAGGCCAGCCCTGGGGCCGCAGGCCAGCAGGCGAATGTCATTAACGATTTTGTGAAGGGCCCCGGCCAGCAAGCGCAGCCGGGCCATTTGCTGCACCAGGCCGTCGTGGCTGCCCATCAGGGCAAAACGGTTGCCGTCGCAGCGCCAGGTCACCCCGTCCCAGTCACTCAGTAAGCGGCAGGCTTCCTGGGCGAATCCTGCCGGTGCCCCCAGGCCAGTGCCCACGGCGGTCCCCCCGAGGGGCAGCATTCTCAGTTCTTCAAAACCGGCGGCGATCCGCTCCCCAGCAGTGGTCAGCTGGGCGGCCCAGCCCCCCAGCTCCTGGCCGAGGCTGAGGGGCACGGCATCTTGGAGGTGGGTGCGGCCGATTTTCACCACATCAGCCCAGAGGTTGGCCTTGGTTTCAAGGCTCTGCACCAGTGCCTGCAGGGCCGGCAGTAGCTGCTGCCGTTGCTGATGTTCGGCGGCGAGCTGGATGGCGCTGGGAAAAACGTCGTTGGTGCTTTGGCTGCGGTTTACGTGGTCATTGGGGTGCACGGTGGCCTTCGAGCCCAGCGGTTGGCCGGCCAGTTCGCAGGCGCGGTTGGCGATCACCTCGTTGAGATTCATATTTGTTTGGGTGCCGCTGCCGCTTTGCCAGGTCGACAACGGAAATTCAGCATCGAGTTGGCCCTGCTCCACCTCGGCGGCCGCCTGGCTGATCCAGCGGCAGCGTTCGGCATCCAGTTGGCCGAGCTCGTGGTTGGCCAGGGCGGCCGCCCGTTTGATCCTGGCGATGCCATGGATTAGGGCCAGGGGCATCGGGTCGTGGCCCAGCTGGAACATCTGACGGGCCCGTTCGGTCTGGGCCCCCCAGTAGCGATCCGCCGGAACGGACACCTCGCCGAGGCTGTCGGATTCGGTGCGGAAAGCCTGATCAGCCATAAAAGAAAAGAGTAAGGTTGCTACTTCTTAACCAGGGTCTCCTAGCACTGGAGCGCTCTGTGTTGTTCCTTCGGGCCCAGCGATGCTCGAGCACTTGCTCCCCCCGCTCAACGACCACAATTTGCCGTGGATGGATACCATCCATCCGATCGTGGTTCACTTTGTGATCGCGATGGCGTTGATTAGCGTTGTCTTTGATTTGATTGGCGCCCTCAGCGGCCGCAGGAACCTCTTTGAGGTGGCTTGGTGGAATTTGCTGTTTGCCACTGGGGCCATCTTTGTGGCAATCATCTTTGGCCAGGTGGAAGCTGGCTTGGCAAATCCCTATGGGGCCTCCCGAGACATTATTAATATTCACAGCATCATTGGCTGGTCCTTGGCGGGGATACTTTCCGTGCTAACTGGCTGGCGCTATGTGCTGCGCAGCCAGGATCCCCTGAACCTGCCGCTGGCCTTTCTTGGCGCTGATGGATTGCTGGCTGCCCTGGTCTTATTGCAGGTCTACCTGGGGGACAAGTTGATCTGGACCTATGGCCTGCATACCGTCAAGGTGGTTTCTGCCATGCGGGAGGGGCTGGTGTGATTGCCCTTTTTATGACTACCCCTCAGTTACCAGCCGATAGCCCCATTGCTCAGATTGCGGCTGGTTTGGGCCCCAATGACCTGCCCTACAGCCTGCCGATCCACCCCAACCTGGTGCACCTCAGCATCGGTTTGTTTGTGATCGCTATTGCCTTTGATTTCGCCGGCGCTTTCTATCCACTGGAAAAGCGGATCTTTCGTTTTCTAGCCCTGCCGGTGACCCGCTCCGGCTTCCACGACGTGGGCTGGTACAACCTGCTGGCCTGTGCGCTGATCAGCTTCTTCACCGTGGCGGCTGGTTTCTATGAAATGCTCACGGCGGTCCCCCTGCCTGGGGTGATCAGCACCTTTGGCCTGGAGAGTTTTGTCACCATGCTCTGGCATGGGGTGGGCGGAGTCTTTTTATTGCTGCTGATCGTGTTGATGACGATCTGGAGGGGCTACCAGCGCTTCCTTTGGCGCAAGGACATGGGCCGTCAGGTGCAGTGGATTTATTTATTTGCAGGGTTAGTGATTATGGGCTTACTTGCCCTGCACGGCACCTTGGGGGCGCAGCTTGCCGCTGAGTTTGGCGTACATATCACCGCCGACCAACTGCTGGCCGCCGGTGCCGATCTCAACGAGGCCCTGCCATGACCACTTCCCCCTCCCGCATCAACCTGCCCGCCGTGGCCATGGTGAGCGCCTGGACCGGGGTGCTGGTGGTGCTCAGTTTTTGGATGAGTCGTCAGGCTTACCACTGGCTGCCGGTGCAGGCCTCCACGGCGGCACCGTTGGTGGATGGCCTATTCAGCTTTGAAACCGCCCTGGCCACATTTGTGTTTTGCGGCGTGGTTTCGGTGATGGCCTGGGTTGTGCTGTTCAACCGGGCGGCTAAATACGACATGAGCGATGCCGAGCCGATTGAAGGCAACACCCGGCTCGAGATCATCTGGACAGTGATCCCTGCCTTGGTGGTATTTGGCATTGCCTTCTATGCGGTGCGGGTTAATCAGCAACTGGCTATTCTTGGGCCGATGGAGCACATCCATCGCGGCAATCCCATTGAGCAGGTGGGTGGCTATGCCGGCGATCGCTTACCCCCGGAAGCGGTTGAGGTGATTGCCCGTCAGTGGTCCTGGGAGTTTCGCTACCCCAAGGCCCAGGTGAGTTCCACAGAATTACACTTGCCCGTAAACGAGCCGGTCACCTTCCGCCTGGTTAGTGAGGATGTGATCCATGGTTTCTATGTGCCGGCTTTCCGGCTCAAGCAGGATGTTATTCCTGGTAGGGCAATTGATTTCAAGCTCACCCCCACCCGTGAGGGTCGTTATCGCCTGCGTGATTCGATGTATAGCGGCACTTGGTTTGCTGCAAACCAGGCAGATGTGGTGGTTGAAAGCGCAGACAGTTTTCAGGCTTGGTTAAAGCAGGGCGCCAGCCAACCGTTGCAGCCGGGCCTCAGTGATGCTGTTCAGGAATATGACGAGCGCCAGCAGGCCGGTGCCAAGGGCTGGGCCACCGTGCGTCCTGCCCCACGCCCCCAGGTGAATTTTCCCGGTTCCAATACCCTCCCGCACGACGCCTGAGCCATGACGACCTCTGCCCCCTTCGATCCCCGTATCCTCAAGTCGAATGCTCCGGTGCCTGGGGCACCCGACAACTGGAAGCGCTTTTTTAGCTTCAATACCGATGCCAAAGTAATTGGCATTCAGTACATTTCGGTAGCCATCTTTTTCCTGTTGGTTGGTGGCTTGCTGGCGATGATTATGCGGGGGGAATTGATTACCCCTGAAAATGACCTGGTGGATCGTACGGTCTACAACGGTCTTTACACCATGCACGGCACAATCATGCTGTTCATGTTTATTTTCCCAGTGTTGAATGGGCTCAATAATCTCCTGATCCCCCCTATGATCGGGGCCCCGGATATGGCCTTCCCCCGGCTAAATGCCGTGGCCTTCTGGATGGTGCCGCTCTTCGGGGTAATCCTGATGGCAAGTTTCCTTCTGCCAGGTGGTCCTGCCAATGCCGGTTGGTGGTCCTATCCGCCAGTGAGCACCCAGAACCCCTTGGGGCATCTGATCAGCGGCGAGAGCATGTGGCTTTTGGCCGTGGCCCTTTCTGGGGTGTCCTCGATTATTGGTGCCCTGAACTTCGTGACCACGATTATTCGGATGCGGGCCCCTGGGATGACCTTCTTCCGGATGCCTGTGTTCATCTGGACGGTTTGGGCGGCCCAGACCCTGCAATTGATTGGTCTGCCGGCCCTCACCGGTGGGGCGATCATGTTGTTGTTTGATTTGGTGGTGGGCACAAGTTTCTTCCAGCCAGAGGGTGGTGGTGATCCAGTGCTTTATCAGCACTTTTTCTGGTTCTATTCCCACCCGGCTGTCTATGTGATCATCCTGCCGGTGTTTGGCATATTTTCGGAGCTATTTAGCGTGCATTCCCGCAAGCCATTGTTTGGTTATGCGTTCGTGGCAGTGGCGTCGTTTGTTATCGTATTCCTTGGCCTGATTGTGTGGGTACACCACTTTTTCCCCAGTGGCGTGCCGGAATGGATGCGTAATCTTTTCATGGTTACCACCATGCTTATTTCCGTGCCCACTGGGGTGAAGGTATTTGCCTGGCTGGCAACAATATGGGGCGGAAAGATTCAATTAAATACCCCCATGCTTTTTTGTCTGGGCGGTCTTTTTAACTTTGTTTTTGCTGGGGTAACCGGCATCATGCTGGCCACTGTGCCGATTGATATTCACGTCAATAATACTTATTTCGTTGTGGGCCATTTCCACTATGTGATTTATGGCGCCGCGGTTATGGGCATCTTTGCTGCTATTTATCACTGGTTCTCTAAGTTTACCGGGAGAATGTATTACGAGGGCCTTGGTAAGTTGCATTTTGCCCTCACTTTTATTGGTTCTAATCTTAATTTCTTTCCCATGCACCCCCTGGGCTTGATGGGGATGCCCCGTCGGGTTTCCTCCTACGACCCAGAATTCACCTTCTGGAATGTGGTTGCCAGCCTCGGCAGTTTTTTGCTCGGGGTATCGATTATTCCCTTCCTGCTCAATATGATCAGTTCCTGGGTGAGGGGGCCTAAGGCCCCCCAGAACCCCTGGCAAGCCATTGGCCTGGAGTGGCTTCTGCCCTCACCGCCGCCGGCTGAGAACTTTGAAGACAATGTTCCCACCGTTATCAGTGGCCCCTATGGCTATGGCACGGGCAAACCCCTGGTTGAGAATCAGGCGGCCTATGAAAATCAGCAGTTCCAGGAGGTCTGAACCATGACCAGTTCCCTGCCCTCCCAAGACCATGGCCACGGCTCTGCCCCCGGGGGCGGCCATGGCATGCATGCAAAACACAATCTCACCGGCTTCATCATTTTCCTGCTTTCAGAGAGCGTCATTTTCCTGGCGTTCTTCTCTGGCTACGCCATGCTCAAGCTTGGGGCGCTTGACTGGCTGCCCCCAGGGGTGGAAGGCTTGGAGTGGCAAACGCCACTGATTAATACGATTGTGCTGGTTTCCAGCTCCGGCACGATCTATCTGGCTGAGCGGGAAATGGCTCGCCATAATATTTGGGGTTTTCGGGCCTGGTGGCTGTTAACCATGGCCTTGGGGGCTTATTTCCTCTGGGGTCAGGCAGTTGAGTGGAGCGGTCTGAAATTTGGCTTTACCACGGGTACCTTTGGGGGCACCTTTTATCTGCTTACTGGTTTCCATGGCCTGCATGTGCTCACCGGGGTGCTGTTGATGGCCTTGATGCTTGGCAAATCATTTATCCCTAACAACTACAAGGGAGGGGAGCAGGGGGTGCAGGCCACCTCGCTGTTCTGGCACTTCGTGGATGTGATTTGGATCATCCTGTTTGTGCTCCTTTACGTATGGCAACGTTCCTGAGCTGATCCCATGATCATCGACGACCAGCATTACGACGTGATCATCATCGGCAGTGGTGCCGGCGGTGGCACCCTGGCCGGCAGTCTTGCGGGCAAGGGGCACAAGGTGCTTTTGCTTGAGCGGGGCGGCCAAATGGCCCTTGCTGATCAAAACGTGGCCGATGTAGATTTGTTCCGCAAGGACCGCTACCACCCCGCTGAGCGTTGGTTTGGCCCCGATGGCGATCCCTTCGCCCCCCAGACCATCTATGGACTGGGCGGTAACACCAAGATCTGGGGTGCGGTCTTAGAGAGACTGCGGGAAAAGGATTTTGGTGCTGTACACCTGCAGGATGGGATCTCGCCTTCCTGGGAGTTGAGCTACGACGATTATTCCCCCTATTACGACCGGGCTGAGGCGCTCTTCCAGGTGCACGGCAAGGGGGGGGTGGATCCCACCGAGCCCAAGCGCTCCCAGGAATTTGCTAAGCCGCCAAAACCGCTGGAATCATTCCTTGAACCGCTGCGGGAGGCGTTGCAGCGCAACGGCTCTAACCCCTATGACCTGCCGCTCAGCTGGTCAGATTCGCAGGAGGACCCCAGTGGTGACGCTGAGATCTATGGGGTGGCTCCGGCGGTGCGGGATGCCGCAGTGCAGCTGCGCACAAACGCCAAAGTTACCCGTTTGCATGTGAACCCGGCTGGCACCGAGGTCAAGGCTGTGGAGGCCGACCTGCAGGGGCAAACTTGGTTGTTTAGTGCCGATCTGGTGGTACTGGCGGCGGGAAGTGTTAATACAGCTGCCATTTTACTGCGCTCCACCAATGATACTCACCCCAGGGGGCTGAGTAACGGCTCTGATCAGGTGGGTCGCAATCTGATGAAGTTGCAGCTCACTTCGATCCTGCAGTTGGCCAGCGTGCCTAATTCTGGTCGTTACGCCCGTTCTTTTGGTGTTAATGACTACTATTGGGGCGACAAAAATGTCAGTTTTCCCCTTGGTCATATTCAGAGCTGCGGCGGTGTCTTGCAGGATGCCCTGTTTGCCGAGTCGCCGCCGGTGCTCTCTTTGGTATCAAAATTGATGCCCAATTTTGGTCTTGAGGAGTTGGCCTCCCGCTCAGTGGCTTGGTGGGCGATGACAGAGGTGTTGCCGGATCCCCACAACAAGGTGTTTTTGCAAGGCGATCAGCTGCGAATCAATTACATTGCCAATAATCGCGAAGCCCATGACCGTTTGGTTTATCGCTGGATTGATACCCTAAAGGCTGTGGAGGCTGATCCCCTCACCCATGTGGTGCGTACGGCTCCCACCCACCCTCGCGGGGAAGCACCTATAAGTGTGATGGGCTACGTCTGCGGCACCTGTCGGATGGGTAGTAATCCGGCCACCTCCGTAGTGGATCTGCAGGGGAAAAGCCATGAGATTCAGAATCTTTATCTAGCAGATGCCAGTGTCTTTCCCAGTTGTCCGAGTATCGGTCCCGGTTTGACGGTGATCGCCAATGCCCTGCGTTTAAGCGACCACCTGGAACAGATTCTCTAAAATGACAGCCCCGGAAGTCAACAACATCCCGCCCAGTACAGAGCATCGGCGGATGGCCGAACGGGATGCAAAGCTAAAGCCTTGGGAGCTCTGGGGCAGTTATCTCAGCGATCGCCAATGGGGCACGGTTCGTGAGGATTACTCCGCCGATGGTGATGCTTGGGCCTCTTTCCCCCATGACCATGCCCGCTCGCGCACCTATCGCTGGGGTGAGGATGGACTGCTGGGTATCTGCGACAATAAGGGTCGCCTTTGTTTCTCATTTGCCCTTTGGAATGGGGTGGATCCCATCCTCAAGGAACGCCCCTTTGGCCTAGGTAATTCCGAAGGCAACCATGGGGAGGATATCAAGGATTATTTTTACCATGTGGCGAATACTCCCACCCATAGTTTTATGCGGGGTTTGTATAAGTATCCGCAGCAGTCATTCCCCTACGGGCAACTGCTTGAGGAAAATGGCCGCCGCAACCGCGCCCAGTCTGAATATGAGCTGGTTGACACAGGGATTTTTAATGATAATCGCTACTTTGATGTCTTTGTTGACTACGCAAAGGCAGACTGTGATGATCTGCTGATTCGTTTTCGTATTGTCAATCGCAGTTCAGAGTCTGCTCCCCTAAGCCTTTTGCCAACGCTATGGCTGCGCAATACTTGGGGATGGGGCTATGCAGACTCTAAGCGGGTCCCATTTGGGCTTGAAGGTTCGGTTCTAACTACTGGTGATCAAGCGGAGCTGGGAAGTTATCGCTTGCAGTGTCGGGATCAGGGTCAATGGCTATTCACAGATAATGAAACAAATACAGAACGGCTTTACGGACAGACAAATAAGTCTCCATTTCAGAAGGATGCTTTTCACCGCTATTTGATCAATGGCGAGAAAGCTGCGCTAAACCCCGCCCAACAGGGTACTAAGGCGGCCTTGCTGCTTCAGCGTAGCTTGGCTCCAGCTGAAGAATGGATTGTGGATCTGAGACTTAGCAATAAAAATATAGCAGACCCATTCGGCCCTAGTTTTGACGAGATAATTGCTGCTCGGGAGCAAGAATGTGAAGACTTTTATGAGGCAGTAGCACCCAAGCTTTCAAAGGATGATTCCCTGATTTTTCGTTCCGCCTCCAGTGGTCTTCTTTGGTGTAAGAAGGTATATAGCTGGAGTGTATTGCGCTGGTTGGAGGGGGATCCTACCCAACCAAAGCCGCCCAAGCAGCGTTGGAATAGTGCCAATGCCTATTGGAAGCGCTTGTTTGCAGAAAATGTTATTTCAATGCCAGACAGTTGGGAGTACCCCTATTTCTGTCAATGGGATCTGATGTTTCATTCAGTGGCCTTTGCCACCATTGATCCTGAAACCGCAAAACAGCAATCTATGTTGCTGCGCAGTCCGCATTTTACAGCCCCCAATGCTCAAACCCCTGCCTATGAGTGGGCGCTGTCGGATCCAAATCCGCCGATTGGGGCTTGGGCGGCCATGCGAGTTTATCAAATTGAACGCCGTCAACAGCAACGGGGAGATATAATTTTTCTGCGCTCGGCCATGCGCAAACTTATTCTTGAGTATGGTTGGTGGGCGAATCGTAACGATCGTTCTGGTGACAATATTTTCGAAGGTGGTTTTCTGGGGCTTGATAATATTGCTGTTTTTGATCGTCGCTTTCCCCTGGCGGATGGCAGTCTCATTGAACAATGTGATGGCACGGCCTGGATGGCTATGCTCAGTTTGAATCTGCTCCAAATTGCTGTTGAGCTTAGTCAAGACGAGCCTGAATATGCTGATATTTGCGAACGCTTTGTTTATGACTTTGTGCAGCTGGCAATTACCCTTAACTCCAATGTAATTGGTTTCCGTTCCTTTGTGAACTGGGATGAACAGGATGGTTTCTATTACGACGTACTCAAGCGCCCAGATGGTTCATCCGACTATCTGCGCACCCGTTCGCTTGGGGGCTTGATACCCCTGCTGGCCGTAGCAAGTTTTGATGTGGATACAGTGATGCGGCTGCCGATGCTTGATGCCAGCAAGGCGATGGCTTGGTTTGTGCGTGAGCGCAGCAGTTCTGCTTGGATGCAAGAGAATCTGGGCCGTTGGAATGATGATCGCACCCTCTTTGCCCTAGTGCCTGAGGATAGGCTGCGCAGAATTTGTACATATCTCTTTGACGAAGATGAGTTCCTTTCCCCCTATGGGATTCGTTCCCTATCCAAGGTTTACGAGAAGCATCCTTATACCTTTACAGAGGGCAGTCAATCCCAAACCCTTGCCTATAGCCCCGCCGATAGTCCTGTGGCAATGTTTGGTGGAAATTCCAATTGGCGTGGACCTGTTTGGATGCCGATTAACTATCTATTGATTGAGGCACTCCAGAAGTTTGGTCATTTTTATGGAGATACGTTAAAGGTGGAATTCCCCACCCGTTCGGGCAATTGGATAAGCCTTTGGGACGCATCTTTGGAGCTGGAGAAGCGTTTGGTTTCAATTTTCCGCCGCGGTGATGATGGGAAGCGACCGTTCAATGGGGAGGTGGATTTGTTTCAGAAAGATGCTAACTGGCGAGATCTGTTGCTCTTTAATGAGTATTTCCATGGGGATAATGGCTCGGGGGTTGGCGCCAGCCATCAGACAGGTTGGACGGCCATGGTGATGAAAATGTTGCCCCAGCTCCAACGCTACGATTCCACGTAGCTTCCGCGGTAGTGTTTGTTAATTAGTTTATTCATCCGTTTATTCATTCATTCATTCCACAACAACGAACTGAGGATCTTCCATGGACAGCCATTACGACGTTGTGATTATCGGCAGTGGTGCCGGTGGTGGATCCCTTGCTAGGGCCTTGGTGGAGGCCGGTCGTAAGGTGCTGGTGCTGGAACGGGGTGACTGGCTACCTAGGGAGCCAGAGAACTGGGATCCGGTGGAGGTGTTCCAGAAAGACCGTTATGTATCAGTCGATCCTTGGAAAGATAAGTCAGGTAAAACTTTCCAGCCTGGCAGTCATTATTTTGTGGGTGGTGCTTCCAAGTTATATGGGGCGGCCCACTTTCGCCTACGGGAAAGGGATTTTGAGCAGGTTGTTCACGTTGATGGGATTTCCCCCGCCTGGCCCCTGCGCTACAGCGATTTTGAGCCCTACTACGGCCGGGCCGAAGCTTGGTACCACGTCCATGGGTTGCGGGGCGAAGATCCCACGGAACCCCCCTCTAGCAGTCCCTACCCCCATCCGCCGATTGCCCATGAACCGCGGATGCAGCAGCTTGTGGATGGACTGCGTTCCTCCGGATTGCACCCTTTTCACGCCCCCACGGGTGTAAATCTGAATGAGGCTGATATGGCCTTTAGCGCCTGTGTGCGCTGCAACCGATGTGATGGCTTTCCCTGTTTAGTTCATGCCAAAGGTGACGCGGAGGTGATGGGGATTCGCCCGGCCCTGCTTCAGCCCACCATGACGCTCCTGACCAGGGCCCATGTGCGCCGCCTGATTACCGATGACAGCGGCCGAGTGGTTAAGGAGGTGCTTGTTGAGCGTGACGGGGAGCAGCTGCGTTTTAGTGGCGATGTGGTTGTGGTTAGCTGTGGGGCGGCCAATTCTGCCCGTTTGCTGTTGATGTCTGCCAATGACAAGCATCCCAAGGGTTTGGCCAATAGTTCTGATCAGGTGGGCCGCAATTATATGTATCACAATTGCAAAGCAGTGGTTGCTTTGTCCCACGAGCCCAATCCCACTATTTTCCAAAAAACAGTGGCGCTGAATGATTGGTATTTTGGTGATAATGATTTTGATTTTCCAATCGGAAATATTCAAATGACCGGGAAAACAAACGGCGCGATGATGAAGGGTTACAAGCCGAAGCTTACTGCTTTGGCCCCCGGTTGGACCATGGATCGTCTTGCTGAGCGCTCCTTGGATTTCTGGTTGCAAACAGAAGACCTGCCCCGGGCAGATAATCGCGTTACTGTCGATTCAACTGGGCAGATTACCCTTAGCTATACATCCACTAACGACCGTGCTTCCAATGAATTGATGGGGCGTTTGGAGCGGGTTCTTGATAAACTCTATCAACAGAATCATCTGGCTGAGCGCCAAATCTATTTTGCCTCAGACATGGCCATAGCCGCAGTAGGGCACCAAGCAGGCACCTGCCGCTTTGGTACAGATCCAAGCAGTTCTGTTTTGGATATTAACTGTAAGGCCCATGATCTTGACAACCTATATGTTGTTGATACAAGTTTCTTCCCTAGCATTGGTGCGGTGAACCCTTCTCTCACGGCAGTGGCAAACGCTATCCGTGTGGCCGATCATCTGGTTGAAAGATTGGCCTAGGTTTGCAATGCTTTTGCGCCCTTCCTTAACTCCAGCCCAAGCCAAGTACAGCCCCCCGCCCCCCCGCCGCAAGCATCCCCATGGCCCCATACTTTTTACTTCCCCGCTTTTCCCTTCTCTTGCTTCCCAGCTAAACTCTGATTGATTTACTCATTCCAACTTTTCACTTTTCTGGGATTTCCCCCTAATGTCATCTTCCCCTCTTTCTAACACAATTGAGAGCATTCGCCTGCGGGAGCGTGATCGTGGCGAAGTTGATTGGGGTCTTTGGGGTACATATCTTCCGGATCGACAGTGGGGTACCGTCCGGGAGGATTATTCCGCCAATGGTGATGCATGGCGATCATTCCCCCATGATCATGCCCGCTCTCGGGTGTATCGATGGGGTGAGGATGGCTTGCTGGGCATCACTGACCGCAGTTGTTTACTTTGCTTTGCACCAACTTTTTGGAATGGCAAGGATCCTATCTTGAAGGAACGCTTATTTGGGCTTGGTAACCACGAAGGCAACCATGGGGAGGATGTAAAGGAATTGTATTATCACCTTATGAATACACCAACCCATAGTTACTCAAAGGCCCTTTACATATATCCACAGGCTGAATTTCCCTACAAGAAGCTAATTCATGGCAATGCAATTCTCGGGCGAGAAGATGCTGATTATGACATTGAGGATTCAGGGGTGCTGGCTGAGGGGCGTTATTTCAAATGCTTTGTCGAATATGCTAAAGATTTTTCTGAAGACATACTTATACGCATCACCGTTGTAAATTGTGGCCCGGAGGCTGCTGCGATCACTGTCATCCCCACCCTTTGGCTGCGGAATATATGGGGCTGGGGTTACCCAGGGGTTTCTCGTAAACCGATCACTGCCCATGATCATCACTCTGTGCTGACGCCCGCATTGGATAAGCTGGCTGCTTACCATTTTTATTGTGATCAGAACCAGGAATGGATTTTTACGGAAAACGAATCAAATAATGAGCTTTTGTTCGACCGTTCTTCCAATTCTCCGTATACAAAAGATGCTTTTCACCGTTATGTAATTAATGGAGAGCATGGTGCCATCAATCCTGAGCGTGAGGGTACAAAGGTTGGCATGCTATGTCGCTACGAGCTAGAGCCAGGAGAGTCATGGATTGTCAACTGTCGCTTAAGTAAAACTGAAAAGGAGGACCCCTTTAATAGTGAATTTGATGTTGTCTTTCAGCGGCGTGAGCAAGAAGCCCACGCTTTCTATGATGCTTTTCTAAATACCTGTCCAGCAGATGACCTTAGTATTCTCAAGGCGTCTTCAGCTGGCCTGCTATGGACGCGTAAGTTCTATGCCTTTAATGTTTATCGTTGGCTTAAAGGAGATCCAGGCCATCCAGCCCCTGACCCAATTCGCTGGCAGACAGATTATGCTAAGTGGAAATATTTCCATGCCCATGATATCTTTGCCATGCCAGATGGCTGGGAATATCCATATTTCTGTAAATGGGATTTAATGTTCCATGCTGTGGCTTTTGCAGATCTAGATCCGGCTTTTGCTAAGAACCAATGTAATATTTTGCGTGGCCATCGATTTGTAGCGCCCAGTGCTCAAGTGCCAGCCTATGAATGGGCTTTTTCTGATGTGGACCCACCGCTAGGCGCCTGGGCCGCCTGGAGAATTTATGTGATCGATCGTAAGCAAACAGGTAAGGCGGATTGTGAGTTTCTTCTTGAAGCCCATCGTACTTTGTTGATTGAGTATGGCTGGTGGGCTAATCGAAATGACCGCAGCGGTAGCAACTTGTTTGATGGTGGCTTCCTTGGTTTAGACAACATATCTCCTTTTGATCGGCGTTTTCCACTTCCTGATGGCTCCGTAATTGAGCAGGCAGATGGTACAGCTTGGATGGCACATTCTGCCCTGCATATGCTGAAAATATCTGTTGAGCTTGCTGAACTGGAGTCAAGTAATCATGAGCTTGTCGATCGCTTTGCCTCTGATTTTACTCATCTTGTTACTTCCCTGAACAGTAAGTTTGGCAAGGGATATTTGAACTGGGATCCCGTTGACCATTTCTATTATGACATCCTACGGCGTCCAGATGGATCAACAGAGCATATCAAGGTCCGCTCCCTAACTGGTGTTATCCCATTACTTGCGGTTCAGTCTTTTAGTGAAGAGCAGGTGGAGCGCTTTTCCCATCTAGACTTAGACCGACAATTGAATGATTATTTGTCATTGCATGGTCTCGATGATTATTCGATAAGCCTGAATCATCTTGGCAAGTGGCCAGGGGGGCGTTACCTTTTTGCTGTCGCTTCCCCCTTTAAACTTCAGAAGATCTGTCTATGGTTGTTTGATGAGTCGGAGTTCTTGTCTGAGTATGGCATCCGTGCCCTCTCTAAGTATTATGAGGAGCATCCATACGAGATTGATGTGGCTGGTGAAACCTATCGTATTCAGTACGCGGCAGGCGAAAGTCCAGTGCCGATGTTTGGCGGAAATTCCAATTGGCGCGGACCAATTTGGATCCCTATTAACTATTTGCTGATTAGCGCTTTTCGTGAATATTATCGAGCCTTGGGGGATGACTATCGCCTTGAGTTTCCGACCCATTCCGGTAACTTTTTGAGCCTGAATCTTATTGCAGATGAACTTGAGCGTCGGATACTTTCTATTTTCAAGCCACAGAATGATGGGGCGCGTCCGTTCTCGCCTCCTGGCACCTTCCTGGACATGGATCGATCGCTTTCAGATGTTTATCTATTCCATGAGTATTTTCATGGAGATACAGGCGAGGGTATTGGGGCTAGCCACCAAACTGGCTGGACTGCCATGGTTCGTCGCATGGTACTAGGCTTGCATCAACATTCTGCTAACTCTTCGGGGGCTTAATCTTGTGCTGAATCTTTCTGGGGTAAGTGTTGAGAAAGCAGACGGCTCTTTTCAATGTCTTGGCGACCTGAATGGCTATGTGCTATTGATTGTGAATGTAGCCAGTGATTGTGAATATACCGGTCAGTACCATGCGCTCAGGCAGTTGGATTTACTCTATGGTCCGAGGGGTCTGCGTATTTTAGCGTTTCCTTGTAATGATTTTGGTGCCCAGGAGCCGGGCGATGTTGTCGATATTCAGCAATATTTAGAAAATTCCTTCAGAATTTCCTTCAAGCTTTACGCTAAGGTTGGCATACTTGCCAATAAGTCTGCCCCCTATGATTTGTTGACGGCCCCGCCTGCAGCACCGCTTCTTTGGAACTTTGAAAAGTTTATTGTTGATCGTTCTGGCAATGTGATAGCCCATTTTGATACAACGATTGAGCCTCAACACTCTGATTTTCTGGCCACGATTGAGCGAGCATTGACGGATTAAAAATTTCATTGTTCGCTTTTTCAGTTCCCATTAGCTCTAGCTCTGTCCCCTCTTTTTTTGCTGATTCGTCATGTTTTATCTATTCTCCTCGGCTGTTCGGTTTCGTCGTCCCATGGGCATTGGCCTCTCCCTCCTGCTTCCATTGCTGACAGCAGGCTTACCTGGGCCCCTTAGATCTGCCCCGCAAATTCCCGAGGCCACTGTGGTGGCTAAATCTGTTGATTTGCCTTGGAATGGCGTAACAGTTTCAACAACGGGACGTTTGTTTGCCAGCTTGCCACGGCAAAACAATACAAAGGCCACTCCGTCGGTGGCGGAAATACTCCCTGATGGTAAGCTGCGCGCCTACCCAGGGGGGCACTGGAACAATTACAAACTCGGTGAGCCTGGTAATGATCAGTTTGTAGGCATTAACTCAGTGGTTTCTGATGCCAATGATCAGCTCTGGGTTGTGGATCCTGCGGGGGTGGGTGGAAAGCCGATCAAGGGCAAGGCTAAGCTTGTTCGGATTGACATTAAGACTAATGCAGTAAAGCGTATTTATCCCCTTGGTGTATCAGTTATACCCGAGGGGGGCTTTATCAATGATGTGCGTGTTTCCCAGGGATTTGCCTTTCTTCCAGACTCCAGTCTTGGTGCCTTGATTGTTTTGAATCTTGAAACAGGCCAGGCTAGGCGAGTTTTGGCCCACGATGATCGTCTGCGCTCAGACCAAAGCCTCAAGCTCACTGTGAATGGGAAACTTTATTTAAATGCCAAGGGCAAACTACCAAACGGCAATATGAGTGTAAATCCGGTGGAAGTATCTCCCGACGGACGCTATTTCTACTTTCAACCCAGTGGTGGTCCTCGTTTGTTGAGATTGCCTACGGCATTGCTGAAGGATTTTAAGGTTACAGATCAGCAGCTTTCTGCGGCCATTGAGGATATGGGCCCAGGGCCGTTTAATGCCGGCATGACCATGACCAAAGATGGCTCTATCTATTTCAGTGATATTGAAAAAGGAGGTATTACCAGGCGTAAGCCCGATGGCAGCTTTGAGCTGATTGCCCAGGGCCCATCTTCAATTCTGGTTTGGCCTGATGCCTCCCGGCTTGGGTCTGGTGGTTATCTTTATTTCCCTTCCTCCCAGATCAACCGTTTTGCCGGTAACAGTCCCACCGGTAAGTTGGAAATTCAATATCCTTTCCATATGTTCAGAGTTAAGTTGCCCGCAGGCGCTGATTCCTAATATCTGGATTGGCCCACAGGCTGCCAGCTCAGTCTGTGGGTGGAGGATAATATTCTTCGATGCTTGCTTAGGCTTGTCCACCATTTGCCGTTTAGAACTCGTTTGCACATTCAGTCGTTACCTGGCTGCATTTGCTTTTATTTGTTTTGCGCCGCTAGGGCGGGCTGAGGAGTTGCAGCAGGTTCCTGGGCCGGATCAGGGACAGAGTCAGATGAGTGATCTTGTTGTTCCAAATGATACTTTTAAGTTTGTGGTTGCACCGCTTCAGTCTTCAAATAGGTTTGAATACAATCACTATCTACCGCTTATTCTGAGCCCAAGCTCTCAACTCTTTATCGATAATACTGTTTACGCTAAGCAGAGGCCGATTGAAACGAGTGATACAGATGGTTCCTATATACAAACCATCGGCGAAAGCGTCCGCTTGGGCTATCGTCAGTTGCTGAAGGGTGCTGATTCTTTCTGGGGAATAAATGCTGGCTATGACAATGCCTTGCAGGCTGGATTTTACTATCAGCAGCTCGGGGTGGGCCTTGAACTTACCTCGCCAAATTTTCAGTTGGTTAGCACCTTTGCCGCACCCATCGGCAACCGTAGTTACGCCAATCCAGGGGAGGCGGTTTTGTCCCCATTTAATATTCAGGTTGCCCTGCCTACGGGTTTGCCTAATTTGGTATTGCTGCCTCGGTTTTATTATGTATATGATCGCCTTGGAGAGTCGTCTCCGGGTGGTCAGGTGCAGCTTAATTATGGGATTAATCCCCAGTTAACGCTTGAATTTGCTGTTAGTTATGATTATATCTCTGGTTCAGGCGGAGCCCTTGAGCTCAAATGGCGGCCCAATGTGCCAGTGGCTCCAGTTAAAGGCTCTTTGATAAATCCTGCAATTCTTGGCTCCTATGCTGGTCCAGTGGGAAATACTGGTACACGCATTATTCGCTTGACTGGCTCTGATCCTGCCTTTGGTGAATAGTCTATTTGGAAATCAGGCCGCATTGTGGGGGCAGCTAGATGTGACTAACTGGATGTGACTAACTTGACAGGGGCAACCGTTTAACTAGTGCCCCTTCACCTGTTCTCTCTTACGCCCCAAGATTTAGCAGTAGTGGCTTGAGAATGCTGGAATCTATTGAGAGAGCGCCACCGCCACAGCTAATCAATACCGCAGCCATCACCACATAAAGCAGCGCTTTTTCCCAGCTCGGGGGATCACCAACTCCCATGGGGCCGGCATAGTCTCCCTTTGGAATTTGAAAGGGATCGGGCGCTATAAATGGGAAGCCTTTTGATATTTCCAGCACGACGGCATAGGCCATTGAAAAGAGGATGCCCAGGGATGCAGCCCCTGTGAAAATTCCAGGTATAAGCGCTATCCCACCGAGCCACATGGAGTAGGCGGAGAGTCCGCAAAGAATCACTGGGGTATTCATGGCCTTTGCCCAAGTCTTTAGATATCTGACCTTGGGCCAGCCATGGCGGATAAAGGCCACCGCCATGGTGAGCCTTAGCAGTAACAGTCCGGCGGAAGCTATGGCTGTTCCTGATTCAGGAAACAACAGGGCTGAGATGTTTGAGGTATCCATGGGGATTGAATGAGGTGTATAGAAGCGGATTTACTGATTTGGGTTAAGCGCCAATCAGCAGGAGTGCATGGCCATCTGGATCACGCACCTGGCAGCCTTGCGACCCTTCCCATAGGGCGGTCGGCAAGGAGACTAAGGGGCCAAGAGAATCGACTGCGTTGGTTTGGCTAAGCCGTTCGTGCAATCCGGGTAGGTCTTCCACGATCAGCGTTGTGCGCCACTCATTCAGGTCTGTGGCTTGCGGATTTTGGCGGGGGCGGCGCTGGCTATTCGGTTGTTGGTAGTCAAGGAATTCAATGCCCATGCCCTGCTCTTTGGGCCGCAGACTGCTAATTACCACCTTGGTATCCGCCAGCCCATCCATGTGATCCTGTTCAGGTCCATGGTTTATGCCTTGACCAACCAACTCAAGGCCTAGCAAGCCCTGGTAGAAATCAACACTTTTGGCTGTATCACCAATGCCAATCGCCGTGTGATCAAGGCCCATAAACAATGGGGGATTTGGCAGATGCCAGCGCTCGGCTCCTTTGTCTGGGGGGAATTCAAGTATCTCGAGGGCATGGCCAGCTGGATCCTTGAATTTTACCGCTTGAATATTTGCCGCACCCTGATTCCAGCTAGGCAGTGTTTGTGGAGCCGTTGATATCTGCTCGGCTTGGTTTGCCCCCATCCCAAAGGCCTTATCCAGGTCGCTTACAACAATACATATATGTTGAAACCAGAGGTCGTTGCTTTGTGAATCAGCTGGGATTGCTTCTCCAGCCTGCCAGCTGGCCCGACTTTCTTGTTCGGCTTCAAATGCCCATAGCTCTAGGATCTCTTGCCCTAGGGCTAGCCTGGCCCGCTCTACCACTGCCCCTGGGCTACCAACCAGTGCCCCAAGGGAGGGATGATCGATACGTTCCTGATTGATTAATCGGAAGCCTAGGGTCTTGCAGTACCAGGCAATTTGCTTTGCCAGATCCTCGGTTGTTTGCCCCACGCTGGCCAGCTTAAGAACCTGGCTCATGCCGTTTCCCCCTCTGCTCTACCGGTGATGCTTAGCACTCCACCCACGCAAATAAGCAGGGTCCCAACTATTGTGCCGGGGTCTAATTGTTCTTTGAAGAGCACCCAGCCAAGGATCGCAGCAAAAACCACAGAGCTGTATTGGAATGCGCCAATCTCATGGGGCTTTGCGTAGGTATAGGCTTTGATTAGCAGGAACTGGAAGCAAACTAGGCAGCCGCCAGTGGCCAACATTATTAGCGCCTGCTCATGGTTAATTGCTTGCATTTTGCCCATTACCAGTAGGCTGGAGAAGACTGTCCCAATCAGCAGAAAGTAGAACATCTGGGTGATGGGTGAATCTGTTTCGTCTAGGTGCTTCACTGCTAGGAATTCAATTGCCGTCACAAATCCAGCGGTTAGACCCAAGAGATTGCCGGGGTTTGTGAAGATAGTTGAGTCTGGCTTTACAATAATAACCATGCCAGCAAAGCCAAGGGCAATGGCCATCCAGAGCCTTGAATCGATTTTTGTGCGGAGCACAAGTAGGGCTAGTAGGGGGATGAAAATCGGCGTTGTATTGAGCAGAACGTTTGCATTTACAAGGCTTGTTAGCTGGGCTGCGGCAATGAAAAGTAGAAAGCCGGCTATTCCTGTGCAGCCACGTATAAGGTGGAATTTAATTGCATTTGTCTTTAGGTCTTTGAATCCTCTGGCTGCAACGATTGGGGTCAGAATGATCAGGGCGCTCAGAAATGTCACCCATGTGAACATTTCCACGCTAAGTTGTGCTTCGAGAAATTTTCCGAAAACACTTTGAATGGTGTTCGCCAAGAAGGCAAGTACCAAAAAAATTGACCCCAGTAACAGTGATTCCTTTGGGGCTGGCAGCATGGGGGTTTCGCTTTTTCAGTGATGAGCCTAAAGGTCTTCCGCTTTTATGGCTAGGCGATCGACCAGGGTGTGCGTTCCATGACATTTGTTTCTTCTTTGGCTCTCCACGGGGCTGGTTAGGTAGGTTTTATCGAGGCTACGCCCGTCGCCCCAGGAATCTCCCCCATCCCATGTCTGAGCAATTTCTAAAAGGTAAGGTCGCCATCGTAACCGGCGCCAATAGTGGCATTGGCAAATCGGTTGCCGAGGAACTGGCCCGTCGTGGCGCCCAGGTGGTGATCAATTACCGCTCCCATCCAGAGCAAACAGAAGCACTGCTGGCTGAGATTGCGGCTGCTGGCGGCACGGCTATTGGTGCCCAGGCTGATGTGACTGACCTTGCCGCACTTCAGGGCGTGGTGGATCTGGCTGTTAAGACCTATGGCCGCCTCGATGTGATGGTCAATAACGCCGGTCTTGAGACGCGCACCTCAATTTTAGATACCACCCCTGAGGATTACGACAAAGTTCTTGACGTAAATCTCAAGAGCACTTTTTTCGGCACTCAGTTTGCTGCTAAGCAGATGATACTGCAGGGTGGTGGTGGTCGCGTAATCAATATTTCCTCCGTTCACGAGGATTGGCCGATGCCTAATAACACCGCCTATTGCCTGGCCAAGGGTGGAGTTCGCATGCTGGCCCGCACCGCTGGGGTGGAGCTGGCTCCCCACGGCGTTACGGTGGTCAACGTGGGTCCTGGTGCTGTTAACACACCGATTAATGCCCCCACGATTAACAATCCAGAGCTGCTGGCAAAGCTCAATTCAGCTATTCCTTTGGGCCGCATGGCTGAACCTGTTGAGATTGCAGCGGTGGTGGCTTTCCTCGCCAGTGATGCTGCCAGCTATATCACTGCTACTACTATCTTTGCTGACGGTGGGATTATGCAATCTAGCCCTGGTCTTTGATTTAGTTACCCCTTTATCTCTGGACCATGAACTCCTTCAAACGTTTTTTGCTTGCCCTGCTGGTATTTGCAGGAAGTTCGGCCCTTGCGGCTGAACAGGCATTGCAGGATGCCCGCTTGCGGGTGCTGGCTGCTTACGAGCAGCCCCTTGCCCACGAGGGGCCCGTGCTTTTGCAAGAACGTGGCGAGCTGTTTTTTACTTCTAATCGCCTGCTAAAGCCCGATGGCAGCCAGTACGTTGTTGTATCTGCTTTCCATTTGGAAAAAGGTACCACCCGCAACCTTGGCCTCACTGAGGCTATCCCGATGGCCAATGGTGCCTTCCGGCTCGCCAATGGAAACCTGGTGGTAACCATGCAGGGTAATAAAACTAAGCCTGCGGGCTTGGCAGAATACAACCCTATTACTGGTGCTGTTAAGTTTTTGACCACTGGGTTTGCCAGCTACCAGTTCAATAGCCCCAATGATGTAGTTCAGTCCCAGGATGCCTCCATCTGGTTCACTGATCCCCAATATGGGTTCGAGCAGGGATTCAGGCCAAAGCCAACTATTGGCAACTGGGTTTGGCGGCTTCAACCTGAGACTGGTATTCAACGGCTGTTGATTGATGGTTTTTCAAAGCCGAATGGGATTGCCTTCAGTCTTGATCAGAAGTATGTATATGTAACTGATTCTGGTTATATTGCCGGCAATGGAGCCACTAATAGTGTTTTGCCGCGCACTATTTATCGTTTCAGGCTCACTGAAACTCCGGAGGGCATCTTTGCCGCTGGGCGGATTGTCTTCTGTGTGGTTACCAAGGGTATTCCTGATGGCCTCAAAGTGGATGGCCAGGGGAGGATCTGGACAGGCACAGGTGCCGGCCTTGAGGTGTTCAGCAAGGATGGCACCCCCTTGGCTGTTATCCCTGTGCCTGGCGGTGTAAGCAACTTCGCCCTGGCGCCCGATGGTGGGGCCTATGTGATGGGTGAAAAGAAGCTTTACCGACTCGATCTATAGCAATCGCTTGCGATCAGCGGCAAAGTTCAGATTTGTCTTCCTGATGGGTGGAGAAGGGGCCACAGCTAACCCAGCGCACCACATGGATTTCGATGTCTGTGAAGGCCACTAGGGCGCCAATCACAATTGCGCCGATGCCTAGGCCAACGGTCCAGGCTTTGGTTTGGTTGCCCACGCAAACTCGATCGATTGCGGGCACCTTAGGCAAGGGCCCCCTCGGGTGCAGGCCCTGGCCAGTTTTTTGCCAGCCCTGTGGTCGTCCAGAGCCCGTTGATGCTGTTGACGTCAACGCTGGCCAATCTGGGCAGTCGCCCCAGTAGCGGCAGCTTGCCCAGGCTTTGCAGGCTGGCCTCGTTCTCAGGATGGGCGTCGCCGTTTAGCACTAGCCCCAACACTTCAATCGAGCGTCTTTCAAGGGCCTCTAGCGACAGCAGGCTGTGGTTGAGGGTGCCCAGTCCAGTGGATGCCACCAGCAGCACCGGCAGACCCCAGCTCTTGATCAGATCGATTTGCAGCCAGTCGTGGCGCAGCGGCACCAGTAGCCCGCCCGCCATTTCCACCACCAGCGCCCCTTCCACCTGGGGTAGGGCCAACCTGTTTTCCCTGAGGGTTTCCCCCTGGGCGGCGGCGGCCTGGTGGGGGGAGGCCGCTGCCTTTAGTCGGTAAGCCTCCGGCAGGATCCGTGTGGCGGGCACGCCCGTGAGCGCCTGCACCTGGCCGCTGTCGCCGCCGCTGGCTAGCTCTCCGCACTGCACCGGTTTCCAGTAGCTGGCTTTCAGACCCTGCACCAGCAGGGCACTCACCAGGGTTTTGCCCACGTTGGTGTCGGTGCCGCATACCACCAGGCGCCGGGGCAGGCTCATGGTTTTGGGGCCAGTTTTTGGGCCAGCAGCAGTTGCAGATCCCAGTTCACCTTGATCCCGTTGCTGGTTTGCTGGGGCCAGTGCCTCAGCAGTTGGCGGCAATCGGCCACTGCCAACGGCTGGCGGCCCCCCCCATGCACCCCCAGCCGTTTCAGTTCCCGCAGAAACTGCAGGGGGGAGCCATAGGGACGGGTAAAGCGCAGGCGTTTTGAGCTGTGCAGCTGTAATTGCCCCTCCACGGTTTCAATCAGTTCCTGGGCCTGGGGCAGCACCAGGGCCGTGCAGGTAACACCCGCCCCCAGGGCGGCCTGGCGCCAGCCCTGGAAGCTGCCGGCCACGGGCACCAGCAGTGCCAGCCAGCCGCCGGGGGCCAGGGCCCTGGCCCACAGCTCCAGCTGCACCAGGGGTGCCTCAAGCCAATGCAAGGCAAAGCTGCTCATCAGTAGGGCCGCCCCCTGGGCCGCCTCGGGTAGGCCGCAGTTGAGATCCCATAGCAGCCTTTGCTCGCTGGGGGCCGTGGCCTCGGCCAGCAGCTCGGCGCAGTCGTCCAGCAACAGTGGGTGCAGTTCCGGCCGCTGCCGCCGCAGGGCGGCGGCCAGGTTGCCGGGGCCGGCGCCGAGGTCTAGCACTGGCCCCGGCGGCAGGGGCAAGCTTTGGCAGAGCTGGGCCAGGCGCCAGGCCACGGCCTGTTGGAGCCGGGCCTCCTTGGCGTAGGTGGGGGCTGCGCTGGCAAAGGCCCGGCGGCGATCAATGGCCACGGCATCCCCGCTCACGGCAAACTCTGCTGCGCTAGCCAGCTCAGCACCTGTTCCATCAGTTGGGGTACCAGCAGGCTATGGCCGATGCCTGGCAGCAGCTGCAGGTTGGCCTGGGGCAGGGCCTCCCTCAGGGCCTGGCGGCTGAGCGGATCGATAATCGCATCCGCCTCGGCTTCCACTATCAAAATCGCTGCCCCCTTAGGGAAGCCCTGGGGTAAGCCGGCGCATTGGCCCAGCAGCCTTAGATCTTCGATTAGTCGTTGGCGGCCGATCGCCGGAATCGGGCCGTCCTCCACCCCGGCGGGCAGGTCTTGCACCGATTGGGGGAAAGCGGCCTGGATCCGGAAGTCTTCAAATAGCCCTTGGATATCTCCTTGCTCGATGCGTTTAGCCATGGAAGCCAGGGCCTGCTGCAGTTGCCGTCCGGCGGGCCCAGGGGGCACGAAACTGCCGAAACTTGCCAGTAGCAGCACCGCCTCGGCGCTGGCCAGCAGTTCAGGGGCCACCAGGTGTAGGCCCAGGGAGTGGACGACCAGGGCCCGTTTGCCATGGGCAGCCCAGCTGGGGCTGGCGGCTGGGAAGCGGCCATAGCCCCGCTCGTGGCACTGCAGGCTCCAGCCCCGTTGTTCACAAAGCGGCCGCCAGGGTTCCCAGCAGCGCTGGTCGCTACCCCAGCCATGGACCGCCAGCAGTTGCCAGGGCTCAGCCAAGCGGTTTCTCCAGTGCTGTGAGCATTCTCGCCAACGTCTGCTCCGGCAGGCCAGGCCGCAGGCTGATGCGAAGACAGGCTTCCCCTTCGGGGACGCTGGGGGGCCGGATCGCCACCACCAGCAGCCCGGCCGCCTCCAGCTGGGCCTGGAGTTGTAGGGCGCGGCTGTCACTGCCCAGCTTCAGGGCAAGGATTGGCCCCTGGCCCGGCGGCCGGGGCCAACCGGCGGCCGCCAGCTGCTCACGCCACAGTTCGCCAGCGCTGGCCAGCTCGGCCCGGGCCCGATCGCCATAGGGCCCGCTAATTAATTCCAGGCTGGCCAGGGCCGCCGCCGCCAGGGCCGGTGCCAGGGCGGTGCTGTAGCGGAAGGGGCCACTGGTTTGCAACAGCTCTTCCCCCAGGGGCCCAGCACAGGCCAGGAAGGCCCCGCCACTGCCAAAGGCCTTACCAAAGGTGCCACTGATCAGGCTCACCGCCGCCAGGCCATGGCCGAGGCCGCGACCGCCGGGGCCAAGGATCCCCAGGGCATGGGCCTCATCCAGCAACAGCTGGGCCTGGTGGCGTTGGCAGAGGGCCGCCAGGGCGGGCAGGTTTGGGCTGCTGCCTTCCATGCTGAACAGGCTCTCGCTCACCACCAGCAGCCGGCGCTGGCCATTGCCCTGGCGGGCCCGCTCCAGCCGTTGCTCCAGATCTGCCAGGTCGTTGTGGGCAAAGCGCTGCAGCCGCGCCCCGCAGGCCTGGATCCCCACCAGCAGCGAATGGTGGATCAGGCGATCGGCCAACACCAGGCTGTGGCGGTCGGCCAGGGCGGCCACGGCGGCGATATTTGCCTGGAAGCCACTGGGGAAAAGCAGCACCCGCCCCCGGCCCAGCCAGCTGGCCAGGGCCTGCTCCAGCTGGGCGTGCTCCGGCCGGGTGCCACTCACCAGCCGCGAGGCGGCGGCCCCCACCCCGCTGGCTGCGATGGCGGCCTGGGCCGCCTGCACCAGGGCCGGATGACGGCTGAGGGCGAGGGTGTCGTTGCTGGCGAGGTCGAGCAGGGCGCTGCCGCCGGGGGCCGTGAGTAGCCCGGGCGCCCCGGCCGCAAACACCCTTAGCTGGCGGCGCCGCTGTGGGTTTTGCTCAGCCATAGGATTGGTCCATGACTGTGACCGCCGCCGCCGCTGCCACCGGCGGGACCTTGGATCCCTCACAGCTGTTTCCCTTCCCCCTGGATGGGTTCCAGCTGGAGGCGATCGATGCCCTGAGCCAGGGCCATTCCGTTGTGGTGAGTGCCCCCACCGGCTCGGGCAAAACCTTAATTGGGGAATACGCCATCTATCGCGCCCTGGCCCATGGCCAAAGGGTGTTCTACACCACGCCGCTGAAGGCCCTCTCCAACCAGAAGCTGCGCGATTTCCGGGCCCAGTTTGGCAATGACCAGGTGGGCCTGATGACCGGGGACCTCACGGCCAACCGGACCGCACCGATCGTGGTGATGACCACTGAGATCTTCCGCAACATGCTTTATGCGGAGCTCGATGGTGATGATGACCCGCTGGAGGGGGTGGAGACGGTGGTGCTTGATGAGTGCCATTACATGAATGATTCCCAGCGGGGCACCGTTTGGGAAGAATCGATCATCCATTGCCCCCCCTCAATTCAGCTGGTGGCGTTATCAGCCACCGTGGCCAATGCTGGTCAACTCACCGATTGGATTGAGCAGGTACATGGGCCCACCGATCTGATTGTTAGCAATTTCCGGCCGGTGCCCCTGCATTTCAGTTTTTGCAGTGCCAAGGGTTTACATCCGCTGCTGAATGAGGCGGGCACCGGCTTGCATCCTAACTGCAAGGTATGGCGGGCCCCCAAGGGGCACCAGCGCAAGGGAAAAACCCCTAAACCGCCCCAGCCGGAGGCCCCCAGCCTTGGTTTTGTGGTGGCCCAGCTGGCCGAACGGGAGATGTTGCCGGCGATTGTTTTCCTGTTTAGCCGCCGCGGTTGCGATAAGGCCGTGCGGGATCTGGCCAAGGCCTCCTTGGTGAATGAAGCCGAAGCAGCAAGGTTGCAGCAACGGATTCAGGCCTTTGCTGAAAATTCCCCGGAGGCCGTGCGCGATGGCGGCCATGCGGACGCCTTATTGCAGGGGGTGGCGGCCCACCATGCCGGGGTGTTGCCGGCCTGGAAGGAACTAATCGAGGAGCTGTTCCAGGAGGGCTTGGTGAAGGTGGTGTTCGCCACCGAAACCCTGGCGGCGGGCATAAATATGCCCGCCCGTACCACGGTGATTTCAGCCCTTTCCAAGCGCACGGAAAATGGCCACCGGCCATTGATGGCCAGTGAATTCCTGCAGATGGCGGGCCGGGCCGGTCGCCGCGGCCTTGATGTGCAGGGTTATGTGGTCACAGTGCAGAGTCGTTTTGAAGGGGTGCGGGAGGCGGGGCAGTTGGCCACCAGCCCCCCCGATCCCCTGGTGAGCCAGTTCACGCCCAGCTACGGCATGGTGCTGAATCTGTTGCAGCGTTATGAATTACCCAAGGCGAAGGAACTGGTTGAACGCAGCTTTGGCCGTTACTTAGCCACCCTTGATCTGGTTGATGACCAGGCCCGAATCAGCGAGTTGCGAGAGCAATTGGAACAGATCGGTGAAACCGCCAGCGATGTGCCCTGGGAAGATTTTGAAGACTATGAAAAACAACGCAATCGCCTGCGGGAGGAACGGCGGCTGCTGCGCATCCTGCAACAACAGGCGGAGGAAACCCTCGCCCATGAACTAACCCTCGCCCTGCAATTCGCCAGCCCAGGCACCCTGGTGAGCCTCAAGGCGCCCCAATTGCGCGGTGGCGTGTCGCCAGCGGTGATTGTGGAGAAGCTGGAGGGGCCAGGTCAGTTTCCCCTGCTGCTCTGCCTAACCGATGAAAACGTTTGGATTGTGGTGCCCTGCCATGCGGTGGTTTGCATCCATGCCGAATTGAGCTGCCTGCAGGTGCAAAACATTCCGGCGCCGGTGTTGGAGCATCCCGGTGAACTACGCCATGGGGATCAACACAGCGGCGGGCTGGCCCTGGCGGTGGGCTCCATGGCCCGCCGCCACGACATGCACACCCCCCAGTACGACCTAGCCGGTGAGGTGCAGGAACAGTCGCGGTTAGTGCATGGTCTTGAGGAGGAGTTGGAAATCCATCCGGCCCACCGCTGGGGGGATCGCCGCCAGCTCAACAAACAACGGCGCCGCATGGAGGAGCTGGAGGAGGAGATCGCCGAACGTCAGCGACTGCTGCACCACCGGGCCAATCGCCATTGGGAAACCTTCCTGGCGTTGATTGAAATCCTGCGTCATTTTGGCTGCCTTGATGAACTCGAACCCACCGAGATAGGTCGCACCGTGGCGGCCCTAAGGGGCGATAACGAGCTCTGGCTTGGCTTGGCGCTGATGAGTGGTCATTTTGATGAGTTGGCCCCCGCTGATCTCGCTGCCGCCCTAGAGGCCATCTCCACGGAGGTGAGCCGACCGGATCTCTGGAGTGGTTTCCCGCCGCCGCCCCTGGCGGAGGAGGCCCTCCACGACCTGCGCGGCCTGCGGCGCGAGTTGCTGCGCCTGCAGGAACACCACGATGTGGTGGTGCCGGTGTGGTGGGAGCCGGACCTGATGGGGGTGGTGAAGGCCTGGGCCGAGGGTGAAAGCTGGAGTGATCTGATTGCCAACACCTCCCTCGATGAAGGTGATGTGGTGCGCCTGATGCGCCGCACGGTGGATCTCCTCGCCCAATTGCCCTATTGCCCGGCCATAAGCGAAGAACTGAGGCGTAATGGCCGCCGGGCTCTACAGATGATTAACCGCTTCCCGGTTAAGGAAAATCTGCCTGGGGTTGAAGCCGATGGCCTCAACCCCGCCACCAAGCGGGTGGTGGTTGAAGGGCAGAGTGATTGAAAATTCGGGAAGCCCGGATTAGCTTTGCTGTTTTCAGAAAACAATTGCAGCTGAGTTGACTTGCGGTACGCCGGTAAAGGCTATTTCGAAATCAGCCAGTCTGTCGCCATCGGTATCAGCTTGAATAAGGGCAGATCCATAACGCAGCTCACTAATGGCCCCGCTGAAGTCGCGAGAATTTATCCAGGTGAAGGATTGATCTCCAGTAATAAGCCCATTGGCATCAATTGCCGAAAGGTTTAGGCGATCACCTTCCCAGCCATGAAAATCGGTGATGCTGTCATGGTTGCTGGAACCTACGCCTGAATCGCCCACAGCAGTGTAAACAAACTGATCGGCGCCGCTGCCACCGGTTAGGAGGTCGCTGCCAGCTGCACCAGTAAGAATATCGTTGCCGTGGTCTCCATAAAGAGAATCATGGCCGCTCTCGCCCCGCAGGCTGTCGCGACCGAGGCCGCCTCGGATTACATCGTTCCCAGCACCACCATAGTAATCATCATCCCTACCGTCACCGTTGAAAGCGTCGTCGGAATCACCACCGTGATAACCGTCATGAACAATGATGCCAGTTGAATTACTGAGGCTGGTGCCGTTGGTTGGGCTGTTGGCAGAAATCGCCACAGCCGGCCCATAGCTGGAGCTAATCTTTATATAGTTTCCATCGCCATTGATGTCTGCGTAGGTAATTGTTTTTGTGCGACCCTTCTCCGTCTCAGTCTTGATCAGATTAGTGCCATCAAAACTATAGGTTTCCTTGGCGCTTATGCGCTCGGTCCTCCACTGTCCATGCTCGTATTCCTGAATGCTGTTTACCTGCCCGTCTAGCAAAGTGAACTTAAGCGCATCTTTTGAGTTGGGGAAGCCAGGGCTTGAATTGGTTGTTTTGTAGCTGGAAATTGACTTTGATTTGTGATTAGACATCTATCTTGATTGGCTCAGGACCTTGCCAAGGTATGGCTTTACCCGTGGGGAAGTCGTGAAGGAGGTCTCAGCGCTGCAGGGGCAGCCTCAGCAGCATCCGACAGCCACCGTGGCCACCGCTGGAGGCCTGGGCCAGCAGTTGTCCCCCATGGGATTCGGCGATCGCCCGGGCCCTCGTCTTCCACCCACAACCTCAGGCCCCTGGGGTTGAAGCCGATGGCCTCAACCCCGCCACCAAGCGGGTGGTGGTTGAAGGGCAGAGTGATTGAATTATCAGGCGATATATTGCTTAAATGTATACATTGTTCACGCCATTTGAGTCGGGTGAAAAGCTGAATTGGGTTGGGGTGATGCCGTAAATTGAGGCAAGTATATTTGTTCCGTTCTGAAAGAGTGTGCTGTTCGAGTTGGCATCCCAGCTTGCTGTGATATCTGTTTGTCCCAGGCCGGCTCCCAGTTGAATGAAGTCGGCGCCGGGACGGAAATCGCGGATCAGTAATGTGCCACCGTTATGAATCCTGAATACATCGCTGCCAGGACCACCGTATACAGTATCAGTTCCGCCTCCGCCACTTGAAATCAGGTCATCCCCAAATCCGCCTGAGAGAATATCATCGCTAGTTGTTCCGGTGATTATATCATTGCCATCTTCTGCGTAGACCATGTGACCGTCGACTCGTTCTTGTTGTTTCCCGCCTAGTCGCACAGTTGGGTCAATACCATTCAGGATTAAGGATTGATTCTGATTGCCATAGGCGAAGGCTGAAAGGTTGGGATTCAGTGCCTTGGCGGCTTGCCATTGGTCGTACAGAGTTGTGTTGTTCCGCACTATTGCACCCCAGTCGATGCCTCCATTTGACTCGCGACCCTCTGCTTGCCCCCAGTTTGAGTAATGTTCTTTGCCCCATTCGAATTTGGACAGCGAACCACCATTTACAGTTGCCCTTGCGTCTATTCTGTAGATATCCAGTAGTGTGGTGCCATAGTTTTCTACGTAGGCGCCATAGTCAATCGTGTCTTCTGCTTCGCCTTCCACTTCTAGTATTCTGCCTTCGTTTGCTCCATAATTCTGCCAATGCTCTCTCCCCCAATCTTCTTCGCTAGACGCATAGCCGGCTTGATTTTCCGCCACATAGGCTGTTTTTAGGGTAAGGGCGTAGCGTTCAACGTAGTCGTAGTACTTGGATGATTCTGGGTCGGTTGGTCTTGGGCTTGAAGTGGTACCAGCGATGTTCAAATAATTGTCGTCATCCGTTTCGGTGCGGTATACTGGTCCAGTTGCGGCGCCAGTTGTGCTGTTGGCTAAACTAAAATTGTAATGATTAGTGCGTGAGTCATACTCTAGCTCGTAATCATTGTCTAATTCCAAATTAGCGTGTGTATCTGGATTTTCCGTTGATATGTTACCTGGGGCTATACCTACGCTTGACGACGTGCTGTACCCCGAAATTACCTCAGGTAAGTGGAATTCTGGTGTCTCAATTTCAGGGATGTGAGCCTCTTCATGGTGCGTAACTTCCGGCTGGTAATGATTGGCTGAGTGGTCATTTTCAAATTCAAAATCATTTTCAAAATCATTTTCAAAGTCGTTTTCAAATTCGCCGTGGGACATGGGGTGCATTGGTTGAGCTGCTGTCAAGGTATGGCTTAACCCGTGGGGAAGTCGTGAAGGGGATTTCAGCGCTGCAGCGGCAGCCTCAGCAGCATCCGACAGCCACCGCTGGCACTGCTGGAGGCCTGGGCCAGCAGTTGTCCCCCATGGGATTCGGCGATCGCCCGGGCCATGGCTAAGCCCAGGCCGGTGTTACTGCGATCACTGCGGGCGCTGTCGGCTTGCCAGAAGCGTTCAAACACCTGCTCCCGCTGCTCCAGGGGGATGCCGGGGCCCTCGTCTTCCACCCAAACCTCCAGCCAGCGCTTGCTGGAGCGCAGCCCCAGGGTCACCGTGCCACCCCTGGGGCTGAACCTGATGGCATTCACCAGCAGATTTACCAGTAACTGCTTTAGTCGAACTGGGTGAGCCCGAATCAATGCCGTTGTTTCCAGGGCAGCTTTGAGTTTTAGGCCGTGCTGCTGGGCGCTGTCTTGATAGAGATCCAGGATGTCTTCCAGTAGATCTTCGAGGGCAAACCGCTGCCAGCCACTCGGGTCCCCATAGCTTCTATCCAGTCTGGCCAGCAGTAGCAGATCTTCCACAAGGCGTGTCATCTGTTCAACGGTCTGGTTGATCAGATTGAACTTATTCTGCAACAAAGGATCAGTGTTTTGCCAACCAGATCCCTGGCGCAGGCTGTCAATCACGGCACGGATGGCTGTGAGTGGATGGCGCAATTCATGGGATGCGTCGGCAGTAAACTGCTCCAGGCGTTCGATTTGCTGTTTGATCGGTTGCAGGGCGCTTGATACCAGCCAGAGGCTGCCGCCACCGGCCACAAGGCTGGCAAGGCCTGCGCCGATTATCAGACCTCGCAACAGCCGATGTAATTCATCTTCTGTGGCCTGGGAAGACAGCGTTACAGACACGTACCCCACCAGCACAGGATTTATGTCATGTTCTTCCCGCAGGTACACAGGTTTCCAGATGCTTAAACCATTGCTATGGCCCAGGTAACTGCTGCTGTTGCGTTGCTGGGCCGGTGGTAAAACCGAACCGTTTATCTGAAATCTGCCATAGCGACTGAGTTCCCGCAGTTGTGGGTTAAACCAACGGATTTGCTTGCGGCCCAGATTTATGCCTTGGGTGTCGAGTTGACCAGTTTCTGTTGGTTCAATTTTATGGCCGTTGCCAGATTGCTCTTTCTCCTCCAGCTCATGGCTGAGCAAGGGCAGTTGGGCGGCGGCAGCGGCGGCTAATTGCTGAAGCTGTAGCTGCAGCAGTGCCTCCCTAGATTGTTTTACTTCTAGATATACAACTGTGCCGAATACCAGCAGTAGCGAAGCGGAAAATAGTCCAAAGCGCAGGCTTAGCTGCGTGCGGGCCTTGGAGAAGTTAGTTTGCATGTAGGGGATTCAGGCGAAAACCAATGCCGTAAACGGTTTCGATTAGATCCACGGGTGCCCCCAGGCGAGACAGCTTGGCCCGCAGATTTTTTACATGGGTTTTGATGCTTTCCTCCCCCGGTGAATCGCTCCAGGCCCAGGCGGCATCCAGGATTTTTTCCTTGGAACAGCTCTGCCCCTGGGCTTTGATCAATGTTTCAAGGATCAGGTGTTCCTTCGCGGTTAGTTTCAGTCCATGGCCAAAGAAGCTGGCGGAGTGGCCATCGGCGCCAACTTTCAACTGTCCCCATTGCCATTCAGTTTGCAGCGTCCTGGAGGCTCTGCGCAGTAAGGCCTTGAGGTGGGCATGCAGCACATTTGCGTCAAATGGTTTTATTAAGTATTCGTCGGCACCTTGCTCGAGGCCAGATACTTTATCGAGATTGCTGTCGCGGGCTGTGAGCATCAGAACCAAGGGCTGAGTCTTGAGTTGTTGGCGCATGCGCTTGCAAACTTCTAGCCCATTGAGCTTGGGTAGATTCAAGTCTAAGATCACCAGATCATAGGCCAGTTGCTGGCTCATTTCCCAGCCGATCAGGCCATTTTCGGCCCCATCGCAGGCATAGCCCCAGGCGCCAAGCATTTCCAGCAGGGATTCACGAATGATTTTGTCATCCTCCACCACGAGGATTTTCATGGGCGTAAAGCTGCTGAAAATGTCTGCAAATTTCTACCACGGGCCTGGCTTTCAGGCTTGTTTTGATTGCTCCATCGCCCCTTCACGACTTCTTTACGGTTGCCAGTGCAGGCTGAAGCCTTAATGCCACAACCAGAGACTTCTATCCATGGCCAGCTTTAAGCGCCTTTGCAGTTTTGTTCCCTTCAGCCTGCTGTTGATCACACTTTCCCTGCCTTTGCTGGCCCAGGCTTCGCCCGATGGCAATGGGCAGCGTTCCAGATCTGGCAGCTCCCGTAGCATCGACCATGACCAGGATGACCAGCATTCCGGCCGCTCTGGTCGGAGTGGAAACCAACGCCATAGCAGCCATAACGATGATGACTGAACCCTCCTCCCGGCCGGCTAAAGCGATGCGCCGCCGCACGTTTATCTCAATTTCAGCGGCAGGCCTGGGCCTGGCCCAGCTGCCAGGTTTGTTGCGACTGCGTCAGGGATCGGCGGCGGCCGCCTCTGGCCCCCTGGATCTTGCCAGCCTGCCCCAGCTGCAGAAGGCCGGTTCGTTGTTGCTGAAAAACACAGCGCTGGGACCGGTGCTGTTGATCAGCCAGCCGGCCCCAGTGCTGGTGAGGGCGGTGGATCCCCGTTGTCCCCACAAGGGCTGTTTGGTGGATTGGCAGTCGTCGGAGCAGCTGTTTGTTTGCCCCTGCCACGACGCTGAATTCAATGCCTCCGGCCAGTTGACTAATGGCCGCAAGGCCCGGGGCCCCCTCACCACTTTCAAGGCCACGGTGGCAAACGGTCGGGTGCTGGTGAGCCCCGGCTAATCAGCAGCGCCTGAATGGTGCGGGCTGATTAGATCCCCAACCGTGCGTAGATGGTGTCCAGTTGGGCCTGGTGCAGCTCAGTGCTGAAGCATTCAGCCAGCTGGGCGGCATTTAGGCGGCTGCTGATCGCCGGATCGGCCTCGAGCTTGGCGCGGAAATCGCCCCCCTCCACGTTCCAGGCGCTGTGGGCATGGCCCTGCACCAGGCGGTAGGCCTCCTCCCGGGCTAGGCCACTGTCAACGAGGGCCAGCAGCACCCGCTGGCTAAACACCACGCCGCCGTAGAGGTTGAGGTTGCGGGCCATGTTGGCCGGATACACCTGCAGCCCCGCTACCACCTTGGTCATCTCCCGCAGGATGAAATGCAGGGTCACCGACACATCGGGCAGCATCATCCGTTCCACTGAGCTGTGGCTGATGTCGCGCTCATGCCAGAGGGCCACGTTCTCCAGGGCCGCCACCGTGTAGCTGCGTAGCACCCGGGCCAGGCCACTGATCCGTTCGCTGCGGATTGGGTTGCGCTTGTGGGGCATGGCGGAACTGCCCTTCTGGCCCTTGGCAAATTCCTCTTCCACCTCCAGCACATCACTGCGCTGCAGATTGCGGATTTCCGTGGAAAAACGTTCCAGCGAGGTGCCCACCAGGGCCAGGGTCTGCACGTATTCGGCGTGGCGGTCGCGGCCGATCACCTGGGTGCTGGCGATGTCTGGGCTGAGGCCCAGCAGGGCGCAGGCGATCGCCTCCACCTCGGGGTCGGTGTTGGCGTAGGTGCCCATGGCGCCACTGATCTGGCCCACGGCCACCACCTGCTCGAGCCTTTCCAGCCGCTCGCGGTTGCGTTCCGTTTCCGCCAGCCAACCGGCCAGCTTGAAACCAAAGGTGATTGGTTCCCCATGGATGGCATGGGAGCGGCCGATCATCACCGTCTGCTTGTGGGCCCGGGCCTGCTGGCGGATGGCGTCGGCCAGCTTGTCGAGTTCCTGGCGCAGTAGCGCCACCGAGGCCTTGAGCTGCAGGGCTAGGCCGGTGTCGAGCACATCGGAGCTGGTCATGCCCACATGGATGTGGCGACCGGCATCGCCCACCTGTTCGTTCACGTTGGTGAGGAAGGCGATCACGTCGTGGCGTACCTCCGCCTCGATCTCCAGGATCCGCTCCGGGCTGAAGCTGGCCTTGCTTTTGATCTCTGCCAGGGCCTCCGCCGGCACCCGACCCAGCTGGGCCTGGGCCTCGCAGGCGGCGATCTCCACGTCCAGCCAGCTTTGGAACTTGGCCTGCTCTGTCCAGATCCCGCCCATCTCCGGCAGGGTGTAGCGCTCGATCAAGGGCCTAGCGGTGCCAATCCGACAATCTAGCCAGCGTCGCTCAAAAGGCTGCGGCGGGACACCTCCCACTGGATGTTGCGTCCCCAGCTTTGTTGGCGCACCCAGCAGCGGCGGCCTTCGCAGCGGATCAGCTCAAAGGCCGGCAGGTCGTGGGGATGTTTATTCAGCTTCACAAAACTGCCGGGCGGCAACGGCGGCGGAAAGGCCAGCAGTAGCCCGGGGCTAATAACGCTGGTGAGTGCTTGGTTCATCGGCCCCAGGCCACTAAAGCAATCCTCCAGCGGATTTTCCTTCCAGGGGGCGTCCCTTTGGATTTCCTCCGATTTGAGGTGCTTGGCTGTTAAGGGAACCTGCCTCTGCCCATGGCCCGCCGGCAACGCTTGGATCTACGGCTGGTGGAGCTGGGGCTGGTGAGCAGTCGCCAGCAGGCCCAGCAGCTCATCCGGGCCGGCCGGGTGCGGTTGGGGGATCAGATCCTCGATAAGCCGGGTATGGACATTGCCCTGGAGGCGCTCCCGGCCGTGACCATGCCGCCGCGCTTTGTTTCCCGGGGGGGGGAGAAGTTGGCCAAAGCCCTCGAAAAGTTGCCGATTGTGGTGGCGGGGCGCTGTTGTTTGGATGCCGGCATTTCCACCGGGGGCTTCAGCGATTGCCTGCTTCAGCACGGCGCCAGTCGGATCTATGGGGTGGATGTGGGCTATGGCCAAACGGCCTGGAGCCTGCGCACTGACCCGCGGGTGCTGCTGAAGGAACGCACCAACCTCCGCTACCTGCAGCCAGACGATCTCTATGGGCCCCAGGACCCCTGGCCGAGCCTGGCGGTGGCAGATCTCTCCTTCATTGGCCTGGCCTTGGTGCTGCCAGCCCTGCAGGGGTTATTGGCCGGGGGGCCCCAGGCGGAGGCGGTATTGCTGGTGAAACCCCAATTTGAGGTGGGGCGAGAGCGGGTGGGGAGGGGGGGGGTGGTGCGGGATCCGCTCGCCCATGAAAGTGCCATAGCTGGCGTGGTGGCCGCCGCTGGGGGCTTGGCTTGGGGGCCAAGGGGCTTGGTGGGTTCGCCCATCACCGGGGCGGCTGGGAACCATGAATATCTGCTCTGGCTGGGGCCTGAGCCCTGGCTGGAGGCGGCGGAGTGGGGGGCTCTGTTGAAGGAGGTGGTGGCCAGCACCACCTCCCCCTAGGGATCAGATGGCGGTGTCGTCGCGGTCGCCGGTGCGGATGCGAACCACTGCCTCCACGGGGGAGACGAAGATCTTGCCGTCACCGATTTCGCCGGTGCGGGCCGCTTCCTGAATGGCCTGGACGACGATGTCCACCTTGTTGTCTTCCACCACAATGTCGAGCCTCAGCTTTTGCAGAAACTCAACGGTGAACTCGGAGCCCCGGTAGCGCTCCACTTGGCCCTTTTGGCGGCCAAACCCCCTAACTTCAGTCACTGTCATGCCGACGATGCCGGCGTTGACAAGCGCCATCTTGACGTCGTCGAGCTTGAAGGGGCGGATGATGGCTTCAACCTTTTTCATGGGCGCACAGGCTTTTGCCAGGATTATGGCTGCCAGGCCATTCCACGAAGAGCTTGGGCTAGCGGACGTAGCGATAGTTACCTTTCTCCATTTCTTCTTTCTGATCCCTTTTTTCCGTTGAGATTCCCCCCCGTGAGCATTGCCCCAGATCAGACCGAAAAGCCTGCCTACGGCGAGCGGGTCATCGCTGAAGCGCAACTGATTTGCTTTGACAACCCCAGGCCCGGTCGGGCCTATGACCTGGCGATCAGCCTGCCGGAGTTCACCTGTAAGTGTCCGTTTTCCGGTTATCCGGATTTCGCCCGCTTGCAGCTCAACTATCAACCGGGTCCGAGGGTGCTGGAGCTCAAGGCCCTCAAGCTCTACATCAACAGCTGGCGTGACCAGGCCATCTCCCATGAGGAGGTGGTGAATCGCATCCTTGATGACCTGGTGGCTGCCGCGGAGCCCACTTGGCTGGAATTGGTGGCGGATTTCAACCCCCGCGGCAATGTGCACACCGTGGTGACGGTGCGCCACGGGGTGCGCGCTTAGCGCTTAGCTGCCCAGGGCCCCCGTGGCCAGCAGCGGCAATTGATCGGCAAAGGCCGTGAGATTGCGGTTGCAAAGGCCGGCCACATGCAAGCGGTCGCCATCGGCGATCGCCCAGAGCTGGCGGGTGGCCACCAGGCTGAGGCCGCCCCCCAGCAAGGTGATCGCAAAGCCGGCATAAACCAGCGGCACCCCAGGGTCGCGTTTGATCAGCAGGCCACTGGCGGGCAGCACCTCCGCCAGGCGGATCGGCAGGCCAAGGATCTCCCGCGCCTCACCGCCCACCGGCAGCAGCCCCAACAATTCACTGTTGCTGCCATAAACCTGGGCTGGCCCCTGTTCGCTTTGGAGGGTGATCAGCACTGGTTCTGTGCCATCGGGCCGGGTGGGCAGCACGATGCCCCACACCTGTTCCCCCAGTTCGGGGAATGTTTTTAGCGGCAACTGCAGCAGCGGGCTCTTGCCCAGTTGCAGGGTCACCGCCGCCAAAGACCAATCCGCCTGGTAGATGGTGATGCCCCGGTGGCGCAGGGGGTGGTTAACGCTCACCAGCGCTGCTTGGGGGGCCCCATGGTCGCCGTCTTTGAGCAGCAGCTGGGAGCTGAATTGTTCCGGGCGGCCCTGGGGATCCCGCTCGATGCTGAAGCGTTCCAGGTTTAGTTCCAGTTGGGTGTGGCCCTCCTGGTTCATTAGTTCCAGGGAGCGCCCTGGGGCCAGGAAGCGTTCCAGGCGCTGGCCGCCAAAGGCCCCCAGCACTGCCCCCAGCATGAATACGATCAGGCCGGCATGCACCAGCAGTGGCCCGACGCGGCCCACCAGCCCCTGGCGCGCCGCCAGCCGGGGTTGGCCGGGGTCATCTGGGTTTGGGGTCTTTACCGCCCAGCCTTGGCTCTGCAGCTGGCTACTGAGCTGGGCCAGGGCCTTGCTGGGCTCCGGGGTCACCAGGCTGGTGGCCACCGCCAGCTTGCTCAGCTGTCGCGGCTGGCTGTAATCCACCCAGCGCAGGGCGGCCTGCAGGGCCGGCCATTGGCGCCGCAGGCTGCAAAGCAGCAGGGCCAGCCCCAACCAGGCCAGCAGAAACAAAAACCAATTACTGGTGTAGAGGTGATCGAGTTGTAGGGCCAGCACTGCCTGGCCTTTGAAGAGTCCTAGCCAGGGCTGGGGGTCGTAGCGCTGGAGGTAAAAGCTGGCTGGTTCCCCCTGGGGGATGGCCGTGCCCACGCCGCTGCTGGTGGCAATCAACAGCAGCAGCAGGATCGCCACCCGCAGGTCGGAGAGGCCAGCGGCGAGCTTTAAGAGCGAATTCGAAAGTAGGGCAGTCATCGCTGGGGGCTCAGGGCTCATGGCAAGCGGGACACCAAGCTGAGGCCACCAATGGCGAGCAGCACCGCGCCACTGATCGGTGGGATCCATTGGCTCAGCTGGCGTAGGGCCAGCAGCCTGGGCAGGGCTGCCGCCACGCTGCCGGCCAGCAGCAGCGGCAGCACCTGGCCGGCGCCGAAGCAGGCCAGCAGTCCCATGCCCAGCAGCGGCTGACCGGTTTCGGCAATCCAGCCCAGTAACACCGCCAGTACGGGCGTGGTGCAGGGGGAGGCCGCCAGCCCAAAGGCCAGGCCGGCGGCCAGGGGGGCGAGTAGGGGGGGCACCCGCTGGCGCCAGCGCTCTGGGTCGGGGCCGGCGGGTAGGCGCAGGGGCATTAGCCCCAGCAGATTTAGGCCCATCAGCACCGCCAGCACAGCCACCACTAGCGAAATTCCGTCGGGGGTTTGGCCATAGAGCCGCCCCAGTAGGGCGCTGGCGCTCCCCAGCAGCACCAGGGAGCCCACCACGCCGCTGGAGAAGCCGAGGCTGCGCTGCCAGGGGGCGCCCAGGGCTGGCCCCCCAGGGGCTTTGCTAAAGCCGGCCAGGTAGGCAAGGCTCACCGGCAGCAACGACAGGCTGCAGGGCCCGAGGCTGGTGAGCAGGCCAGCCCCAAACACCAGTAGCAGGGTGAACAGGCTGGGTTGATCCAGGCCCCCGCGCAGAAGCTGCTCGCTCCAGCGGGCCAGATCCCCGATGGCAAGAGGAAAAGTCACCGGCTAAGCCTATCGAGCCGGGGGGGCGCTCCAGGGGGCTTCCCGCAGGTGCTGGGCCACGGGCACCGGCTGCTGCCTTTCGTAGCCCTCGGGTAACCAGAGGTCGCCGGCGGGGGTGGCGTAGTGGATCTGCCAGCCGTGGAAGAACTCAAATTGACGCGGGTTAGTGCGCATCAAGTTGGCGTAGCTCTGCACTGCCCGCACGTAGTGCCAACTGTTGTTGTAACCCCAGATCGCCCCGGCCAGGTTCGTGCGGCCCCCGCGGCGCACCAGGTAGCGGGCGGCGGCTGGGATCGCATCGCTGGGGTTATCGATGGAGCCCTTGCCGATGCCTGGTTCCGCCCAGGTGCTCGCTAGGAATTGCATCGGCCCCCGGGCCCCCACCACCGAGAGCCCCTGCAGGCGGCCCATGCCGGTTTCCACCAGGTTGATGGCGGCCAGGGTGGCCCAGTCGATGCCTGTGTCCTTCTCGGCCTGTTTGTAGGCGGCCAGTAACTGCTCCGCCGGGGCCGGCGCCACGATCCGCCAGGCGGGCAGCTGGGCCGGCGGCGTTGTCCGCCGGTGCATGGCCAGAAATTCGCGGCGGGCCTGCAGTTGCAGCTGGGCCCTGGCTCTGAGCTCCTCGGGCAGCAGTGCCAGCACGGCCCTGTCCCAGTCGAGATGCTTAGACCAATGGCGATACAACACCTGTTGGCGATGGGCGAGGGCCCCCAGCTGTGTCGGATCACTGGCCCCTAGGGCCGCCTCCACCTGGGCCAGTTGTTGGGCCAGGGCGAAGGGGGTATTGGGTACGAGGGGATAACGGCGACCGTTGGGGGCCTCAGGTCCAGCCTCGAAGCTGAGCTGCTCCAGCCCTGAGGCGGCGCAGCCGTTCAGGAGCGCACTGGCTGCACTGGCAAGGAGGAATGGTCGGCGGATTCCAGGGAGCATCGGATCAGTAGTCCGGCGGTAAACAGGCTGGCCAGCAGGGAGTTGCCGCCATAGCTAATCAGGGGCAATGGCAGGCCAGTGGTGGGCATCGCCCCACTGGCCACGGCAATGTTCATGATCGACTGTCCCACCAGCAGGGCGGTGCAACCGATTGCCACTAGGCGCAGTTGGTTGCCGCGGGCCCGCAGGGCCACCTGCAGGCCCACCAGGGCAAAGATACCGAGGAAGAGCAGCAGCACTACGGAGCCCACATAGCCGAATTCTTCGGCGTAAACCGCAAAGATGAAATCGGTGGTTTGGATCGGTAGATACATCAATTTCTGGGTGCTGAGCCCATAGCCGCTGCCGGTGGTGCCGCCGGAGCCGATCGCCAACAGGCTCTGCACCAGCTGGTAGCCATTGCCCTGGGGGTCTTTCCAGGGGTCGAGGAAGGAGGTGACCCGCAGCCTTTGGTACTCATTGATCAGGATGCTCAGGGTGCCGGCGGCGGCGCCAAGGCCCGCGCTGCCCACCAACCAGGGCAGGGGCAGGCCGGAGGCCAGCGCCATCAGCCAGAGCAATAAACCGGTGAGGGCGGCGGTGCTGAGGTTGGGTTGCTTAAGGATCAGCAGGATCAGCCCGGCAAAAATCCCCAGCCAGAGGATTCGCTGTTCTGCCCCCAGCCTGCGCCAATGGGCAAACAAGCTGGCCCCCTGGAGCACCACGAAAGGTTTGATCAGTTCCGTGGGTTGCAGTTGAATGGGCCCCAGCACCAGCCAACGGCTGGCCCCGTTCACCGTGGTGCCCATCACCAGGGTGAGGGCGATCATTACGGCGCCAGCGATCAGGGCTGGGGCTGCCAGTTGGATCCAGCGGCGCAGCGGGGTGCGAATCACCAGGATGAATAGGGCCCAGCTGGCCACCATCCAGATCAACTGGCGTTTGATTGTGTAGAGGGCATCGCCCATTTCCCTTTCAGACACCCACCAGCTGGCGGAGGCCAGGATCAGCAGGCCAAAGGCACTCCAGGCCAGCACTAAACCCAGCAGCAGTCGAGTTTCGGCCGGCCAGAGACCGAAGGGCAGCGGCAGGAGACCGCCGGTGTTGGCTTTGCTGGCCCGGGCCATGGTGCGCTAAGGGGGTAAGCCTCCATTCACCCGCCAAGGGGGGCTTTGCGCCACTACTTAGGGACAAAAAAAAGCCCGGCAGCTGCCGGGCTTTTTGATGGTCCTGTAAAAACTGAGCCCAAGGGCTCAGTTGCCAACGTTGACCTGACGCCGACCGGTGACCAATTCCACCTTGAGAATCTTTCCCCCCTGTTTCATGATTCGCTGTTGTTCAGCAAACCAGCTTTCGAAGGGTACCCACTTAGTGAAGAAGGTGTTGTGCATTTCCCGCTGGGTCCGAGCTTTTTCGGGGCAGGGAATGCAGGCAGTGACTTTGAAAAGGCGCATGGGGCTCCTGGAATGGGGGGAGCTCAGTTACCGAGGCCAGAGCTGATGTAGTCGAGGTACACGCCCAGTTCGCGGCCGGCTTCAGGGCCCACAAGGGCAGCAGCTGCTTCCTTGATGGCTTGAATCGATTGCACGGTGGCACCGATGGGCACGCCCAGGGAGTTGTAGGTCTCCTTCAGGCCATTGAGCACCCGCTCGTCAAGGATTGAACTATCACCGGCGAGCATCGCGTAGGTCGCGTAGCGCAGGTAGTAATCCAAGTCGCGGATGCAAGCTGCATAGCGACGGGTGGTGTACATGTTCCCGCCGGGGCGGGTGATGTCGGTGTAAAGCAGCGACTTGGCCACTGCATCACTGATGATGCCAGCGGCATTGGCGCTGATGGTGGCAGCGGCACGAACGCGCAGCTCACCGCTGGCGTAGTACTGCTCCAGTCGGCCGATGGCGTTGGTGTCCAGGTAAAGACCCTGAACATCCGACTGGTTGATGACGTTGGTAATCGCGTCTTGCATGGATTCCTGAGGGGTTAATGAAAGGGCGTTCGGAGCCTCAGGAGAGGGCGCCGATCAGATAGTCGAAGTAGAAGCCAGCCTCTTCGGCATCGGCACCGGTGAGCAAGCTCTGGGCGGCGCCCTTCATTTCGCGCACTGCTAGGGACATTGCCTCAAGGGGAACGCCCAAGGCTTTGTACATTTCCCTTGCCCCAATGACGCCGATCTCTTCGATCGGGGTGACATCACCGGCGACCACGCCGTAGGTCACCAGGCGCAGGTAGTAGTCCATGTCACGAAGACAGGAGGCGGTCATCTCTTGACCGTAGGCACTGCCTCCGGGAGAGACCAAGTCGGGTCGACGTTGGAACAACGCGCCGCCGGCCTGCTTCACAATGCGCTCGCGACCTTCGCTCAAGACCTGGGCCACGCGAAGACGGCGCTGGCCGCCGCTCACGAAAGCTTTGATCTGGTCGAGTTCGCCAGGGCTTAGATAGCGGGCTTCGGCGTCCGCGTTGATGATCGAGTTGGAGACGATGCTCATGCAGTTCTGCCTCGAAGCAAGCGGCCGCCTGAGAGGAGACCGGGATCCTGTGGGTGGGTGGTGCCCCTGGTCGAAACCAGGCGCTGGATCAGTGGTACTGATCGCTTGAGCATTCTGCGGCAGGAGCTAGGGGTTGCCGGGTCGGCGGTAACAGTTCTTCACGGCGAGTTTCCTGGGCAGATCCCTTTGCTGCCAATGGCTTTCAGGGGAGTTCTTAACAAAAATCTGCGGCAAGACTTGTGAAGAATCAGGGCCAAACAATTGACAGCTTGTGCAGTTTGGCCCTTCAACTGTTGATTCTGTCTGCCCCTTATGGCCCTTGGGGCGCCACAAAAAAATCCCCCGCCGTAGGGCAGGGGATTTTGGGGGTTTGAAGCTCGGCCTCAGGTCTTAAATCGCCCCTTTGATCGGCGGGTTCAGGGCGGCATTACCCCCGTAGAGGGCAGCCGTACGGCTGACGCTGCTTAGGGGCAGCCCCGCTTGGGTTTTAAACCCTTGGAGATAGGGCACGATGTCCCGTCCAAAGGCCTGGGCATAGCTGTTGGAATTCAACAATGCCTCCAGGGCCTTTTGTTGGCCGGCTATGGCCCGGGTTGCCAGGTAACCACTTACTTCGCTTGCCAGCGGAGCTCGGCCCAGCAGGGCCAAGTGGGCCGCGGTGGCCGCCCGCAGCGGCGCCATCCGATAGAGCCGTTGCTGGAACAGCTCACTATTCGCCACCTGGGCAACAAAATCTGCTACGCAGAGCTTGCCGTTGCTCAGCATCGATTCGGCATCTACAAGCCGTTCGGCGCCAAAGGGCACTCGATTCAGCAATTGGCGATAGGTGGCTTCGATCACTTCTTGCAGTTGATCTGAGCTGGGCTTCTTGGCCAGGCGCAGGGGCTTACTCAGGCCGTTGCGCAGGCGGAATCCCTGGGGATTGCCGGGGCGCAGCGCTTTTGCCATGGCCGTGTCGGCCAGCAGGGGCAGACCAAAACCGCCACTGCTGCTGCTGCTGATCGACCAGATTTGGGCTGTGCCAGCCGCAGCAGTGCCGCTGCTATCGGCCCCGCGGGCCACCGTTGGTGACCAAGCAAAGCCCTTGCCGCCCCCGGGTTGCCACCGGGGGGCGCTCCAGCGACGGCTGGGCTCGGGTAACTGACGCACGGAGGCGCTGGCTGGTGCTTGACGGAGATCCTCAGCCGCAGTGCTGCTGGCGCCCGCCAGCTTGGCGCTCCAGCCGCCGGGGGCCACAAAGGAACGGTCCTTGAGATTGCGAGCCGTGAGGCTACCGGGGGTATTAAGCCTGGAACTGGGCGCCACCTCTGGACGCTTCAGGCCCCCTGGCTCGGCAATGGCCAGCAAGTTGAGGGGTTCCCGCAGGGCTGGCACCCGGCGGCTGTTGAGATCATTGGGGGTTATGAAGCGTTCATAGGGAACGGTGTCTTCCCCAAAGCTTTCGTTGTATTCCCGGCTATTCAACATCGCATCAACGACGCCATAGAAGCCTTTGCGGGCAGCGATGTCGAAGTAGCTGTTGATTTCCCAGCGGCCAAAGCTGGGGCGACCGAGCAAACGGCGGTGCATCACCTCAATGGCCTTGGTGATGTAAAGGCCACTCCAGAAGCGATTACGGAAGGCCTTGGAACGGGCCACCTGGCGGACAAATTCCCGCAGGTTGATATCGCCGTTCTCCAGTTTGATCTCCTCCACCTTGAGGCGATCGTTGGCATAGCCGCCGGTGCCAAGCACCTGCACGTAAACAGCCTGAATCACGCTCTGGGTGCTTGATTCGGTGTTGCGGATGCTGGGTTCACCGCTGCGGCGGGGCACCGAGGCGCCACCGGTGGCGATCTGTTGCAGCCGCACCAGTTTTGGACCCACCCGCCGGGGCTTGGAAGCCCGGAATTCAGGGCTATCCATCTGGCCTGGGGCCGTCATGCCATTGCCCACCAGGATCCGGCGACTGCGATAGCCAGCGGGGGCCGATCGGGTGGCCACGGAGGCTGTGGCGGAGGGGAAGATCGCCCCGTACTGGATGCCCAGGGGATCATTGGAGCCGCCGTAGCTGTGTTGATCGCTGAGGGGCCTGCGGTAGGAGGCGTAAAGGGTGATGTATTGGGGGGCGCCTTCAAAGGGGGCGCTGTACTTGAAGAGACGGAGGTGGGAACCCCAACCAGCACATTCCTGGGCCTCTTCGCCTAGGCCCCGCAGGTAAGGAACGGTTTCCTCGCCGAAGGCGCGGGCGTATTCCATCGTGTTGATCAACGAGTCCACCAGCCCCTTCAAGCCTTGGGCGCTGACGATCGAGAAGTAACGGCTGAATTCCTCCTTGGAGCTCAGGCCCCGGCCGAGGAAGTGACGGAAGGCAAGTTCCACCACCCGACTATTGGAGAAGCGGCCATAGAACTGCTGCCTGTATTCCTTGCTGTGGCCCAGGGCGCGGATGAATTCGCGGATCGAGATCTGGCCCTGGCGCACCTGGGTGGTTTCCACCGGACAGGGCACCTGGGAATAGGCCTTGGCGATATCGCGCTCAAATACCTGGCGGTAGCAGGCCCGAATGATTTCGGCCTTTTGGCCGCCGCTGAGCTGGGGCTTCATTACGAAGCGCTGGGAGCCTGCGGCCGCCAGGGCATAGATCGCTGGCAGTTGCAGACCCTGTTGCTCAGGGCTACCTAAGCGTTGGCGGGTGGAAGGGGTGGCGGTTGCCAACTCTTGAAGCAGCACGTTGAAGCTGGCTATCACCAGGGCCCGGGCTTCCGGGGCGTCTTCAAACAGGGCGGCGGCAGCGGCGCGCATCTCCTGGAGGGCCACGTTGGTGGCGGCTAAGGAACAACCCTTCTCAAGGATGTCGCGCAAGCCCCGGGTATTTACGGCCAGGATGCTGGGATCCCCTGCCACCACTGCGTAGCCCACGTAGCGCAGGAACCAGCCGAGGTCGCGCAGGGACTTGCGCATCCCCCTGGTGCCATAGCTGGCGATCGAGATCGCAGCAAAGTCTGTTGGGATAACGATCCGCACATCGGCGGCGGCTTGGAAGCCCTCGCGGATTCGGCCCAGCAAGCCAGTGCCACCACTGCCTTGCACATAGGTCTGCACCGAGCTGGCGAAGGCCTTTTGGTCGCTGGCGAGCTGAGTGGCATCGCCACTGCCCCCCTGGGGCACTAGCGGTTCATCTAGATAGGAAAGCGGCGTGCCCCCCACAAAGATGCGGTTGGCGGCCCTGGCCACGATGGCGTCGGCATTGGCCGTTAGGCGCTTGGCCGCTTCCACCCGGCTCTGGCCGCTCTGGAAAAACGTTATGAGGCGATCCAGCTCCCCCTTGTCGGGGAAGCGGTCCTGCTGTTCTGCCTGACGAACGCTGGAGAGAGGCAGGGTGTCATACAGCTGTGGGCTGACCCTTGGGCTGCCGCTGCTGGCGGTCACAGACATGAAGGAGCTCCTCTGGCAACCGGTCGGGACCGGGGCTTGCAAACGTTACGGCTGGGCCTAGGGCTGAGGGCCCCTCAATGAACAAATGTTTGCAGGCTGGCTCGTTCTGCGGCGCTGCCAGGGGCCGGCGATGAGAGGCTCGGGGGGATTTTCATTGATTTCCCCTCTGGTGTCTTCGGGTTTCCCCTCCAGTGACGCGGCCACCCCGGTGGTGAGTGCCTTCTACGACCGCTTCCCCTATCCCGGCGACCCTCTCCAAGATGGCCCCCCCCCTGGATACAACTGGCGCTGGTGCCATGCCACTGCCTACAGCCATTGCAGCGGCAGCCTGCCGCCCTGGTCGGGGCCCCTGCGCATCCTTGATGCTGGCTGCGGTACCGGTGTTAGTAGCGACTACCTGGCCCATCTGAATCCCGGGGCGGAAATCCTGGCGGTAGATATCAGTGCCGGAGCCCTGGAGGTGGCCCGGGAGCGTTTGAGCCGGTCCGGGGCCTTGGCCCAGGTGCGTTTGGAGCAACGCAGTCTGCTGGACCTGGCGGGGGAGGGTCCCTTTCAGCACATAAACAGTGTGGGGGTGTTGCACCACCTGCAGGACCCCCTGGCGGGCCTCAAGGCGTTGGCCCCGCTGCTGGCTCCGGGGGGCATCCTGCACCTCTTCCTCTATGCCGATGCTGGGCGCTGGGAAATCCACCGCCTCCAGCACTCCCTGGCCCTGCTGGGGGCTGGCAGCGATGGGGAGGGGCTGCGGCTTGGCAGGCAGCTGCTGGCTGAATTACCCGCAGAAAACCGGCTGCGCCAGCACCATGAAAAACGCTGGGCCCTAGACACCGTCGCCGATGCCAACTTTGCCGACATGTATCTCCATCCCCAGGAGACCAGCTACGACCTAAGGCGGCTCTGGGAGTTTGTGGAGGGGGCTGACCTGCACTTCCTGGGCTTTAGCAATCCGAATACCTGGGCCCTGGAACGCCTGCTGGCGGGGGAGCTGTTGGAGCGGGCCCGGGCCCTGCCCCAGCGGCAGCAATGGTTGCTGCTGGAGGCCCTTGATCCAGATATCAGTCATTTTGAGTTTTTCCTCTCCAACCAGCCCCTCGAGAAGCAGAACTGGGCTGATGACGAAACCCTGCTGGCCGCTGGCTTGGAACGCAATCCCTGCCTCTGGGGTTGGCCCAGTGCCACCTTGATGGGCCACGATTTCCAGCCCCTAAATCTCACTCCAGATCAGCTGACCCTTTTGGAGACCCTTGATCGCCTTGATCAAGCTCGCCCGTCCTTGGGGTCGTTGCCCCTGGGGTGGAGTGGGGAAAAACGGCTACAAATCGCCCGCGAACTTTGGGGCCTTGACGCCCTGCTGCTGGCCCACGGGGACTGAGGTCACGTGATAGATTCCGCGGGCCTTGGCCGCTTTAGCGATCGTGAAATCCATGGCCTCTACCCCATCAGCCTCGGCCGAGGGTGGAATGCTCAGGAATTCGATTCTTCAGCAGCTCTCCGGTCGCAGCACTCCGCCTTTGTTTCCCTCCCTTGGGGGGATTCAGCCTGGCGAAACGGCTGCGAACAAGGCCCCTGTAGGCACCAACGTCGACCCCATGGCCGACTATCGGCTGATGCAGCGGCGTCTGTTGCTAGTAACCCTTGGCCTTACAGGCTTAGAGGTGCTGGTTACAGCAGTGTTCTGGGATCGACAGACGATCCTTAGTGTGGCCATCGGAGGATTTGCGGCCCTGCTCTATCTGTTTCTTCTCACCCGGTCGGTGGAGAAGGTCGGTGGGAGCAGTAGGCAATTGGGCAAAGTCCAGTTGCTTGTCCCCGTTGTCCTGGTGCTGCTTTCGAGCCGCTGGCATCAATTGCAGCTGCTTCCGGCCCTGATCGGTTTTCTGGTCAGTAAATCGGCAGTGATTCCTAGCACTGTTCTCGATCTCCGGATCGGTCAGAGACCCCAAGGGTCTACCCCCAACTCTTTAAACGCTTAGGTTCCGGTGCCCTTTCACCTCCCCCTTGCTGAACTCGAGCTTGGTCAACACCTCTACTGGAGGATTGGCAATCTCAACCTGCACGGTCAGGTTTTCCTGAGTTCATGGATTGTTATCGGCGTCCTGCTCGCTTTTGTGGTGCTGGGCACCCGGCGGATGGAGCGTGATCCCCGTGGTGCCCAAAATCTCCTCGAGTTTCTTTGGGACTACATCCGTGATCTGACCCGTGATCAGATCGGTGAAAAGGCTTACAGGGATTGGATCCCCTTCATCGGCACCCTCTTCCTGTTCATTTTTGTGAGCAACTGGGGTGGTGCCCTGATTCCCTGGAAGCTTGTGCACCTACCCAGTGGCGAACTGGGGGCACCCACAGCTGACAGCAACACCACCATTGCCTTGGCCCTGCTGGTTTCTCTGGCCTATTTCTATGCCGGATTGAGCCGCAAGGGTTTGCGTTTCTTTGAGTATTACGTGGACCCCATTCCGATGATGGTCCCGTTCAAACTTATTGAAGATTTCACTCGCCCCCTGTCACTATCTATGCGGCTTTTCGGCAACATTGTTGCCGACGAACTCGTGGTGGCGGTGCTTGTGTTCCTTGTGCCTCTGATAGTGCCCCTGCCTGTGATGTTCCTGGGGCTATTCACCAGTGCCATCCAGGCGCTCATTTTTGCCACCTTGGCCGCTTACTACATAGGTGAAGCGGTTCACGAATATCACCATTGAGTCCCGGCGCCTGATCTACGGCGCCCGTTGAGCTCAAATCCCTTGCGCTAAGGTCCGGCACAGTCCCGGCCCATCTATCTCAGATGTCCCAGGCGCCAGGTTTGATAACCGCATTCAAAGCGTTCCCCCCTTCGCGACCCCTCCCATGGATTCCATCGTCACCGCTGCTTCTGTTGTGTCCGCCGGTCTTGCCGTAGGCCTCGGCGCCATCGGTTCAGGTATCGGCCAGGGCACCGCAGCCCAAGGTGCCGTTGAAGGCATTGCCCGCCAGCCTGAAGCCGAAGGCAAGATCCGCGGCACCCTGCTGCTTTCCCTCGCTTTCATGGAGTCCCTCACCATCTACGGTCTGGTGGTGGCTCTGGTGCTGCTGTTTGCGAACCCCTTCGCCGGCTGATCTGTTGCCCTCGGGGGGCGTTTGAACTCCCCCCAAGGCTTTGCTTTTTCCCTGTCCCAGCGCCCCCGGTTCCATGCACAGCTGGCTTCTGCTGGCCGAAGCAGCCGCTCCTAAAGGCGGACTCTTTGATCTTGATGCCACCCTGCCGCTGATGGCGGTGCAGGTGGTTTTGCTCACTTTCATCCTCAACTCCCTGTTCTTCCGCCCGGTCGGTAAGGCCGTGGAGGAACGCGAGGGCTACATCAGCACCAGCCGTGCCCAGGCCAAGGAAAAGCTGGCCCAGGCGGAGCGTTTGGAAGCTGAGCTGAAGCTTCAGCTTGTGGATGCCCGTAAGCAATCCCAGGCCCTGATTTTTCAGGCTGAGCAGGAGGTTGAGCGGCTTTTCCGTGAGGCCCTCGCCCTTGCCCAGGCTGAAGCGAATGCCAGCCGCGAAAAGTCTCGGCTTGAGGTGGAGGCCCAGAAAACCAAGGCCTTTGCTGGCTTAGACACCCAGGCTGAAAAGCTCGGTGCTCTCATCGTTGAACGCTTGCTGGCCGCCAAATGATCTCCCTGCATTCCTTTGTTCTGGCCGCCCAAGGTTTCGGGCTGAACACCGATCTATTTGAAACCAACATCATCAACCTGATCATTGTGATCGTGGTGTTGGTTTGGTTCCTGCGGGGCTTTGTTGGCGGCATCCTCCAGCGCCGTCGCGAGGCGATTCTGGTGGACCTCAAGGATGCCGAAGAGCGTCTGTTGATTGCCAACAGGGCCCTGGAGCAGGGCAAGCAGGAGCTGGCCCAGGCCCAGGTGAGCGCCGGCAAAATCCTTGCGGATGGCAAGCAGCGTGCTGTTTTGATCCGAGAGGATAGTGAGCGCCGCACAATTGAGGAAATGGTGCGGATCAAAAACGATGCCGTGGCCAATCTCAATGCAGAGGCTGCCCGGGTGGTGGATGCCCTGCGCACGCAAACTGCCAAGCTTGCGGTGGAAAAGGCACTGGCTGCCCTGCCTGGCAAGCTAAATGCCAAGGCCCAGGCCCAGTTGATTGATCGCTCCATCGCTGCTCTCGGAGAAGGCTGATGCCCCTGCTCAACTCCCTGGCCACCCCCTATGCCGATGCCCTGCTGCAGATCGGTGAAGGGAGCCAAGAAACCGACCAGTTAACCGACCAGTTGGCAGTGGAAGCCAAGGCCCTGCTGGATGCTTGGCATAGCTCCCCGGAATTGCAGGAGGCGATGCGATCGCCTGTGCTGCAGATCGAGGCCAAGAAAAAGGCTCTGCAAGCTCTGTTTGGGGCTGATATCAGTCCCACCATGCTCAACCTCTTGAAGTTGCTGGCAGACCGCCAGCGCATCGGGGTGCTGGATGCGATTCTTGAGCGCTTCCTGGAGCTCTATCGCGAGCTGCGCGGCATCACCCTTGCCCACGTCACCTCAGCCACCAAGCTGTCTGACGAACAACAGGCCAAATTGGCCGAAAAGGTGAAGGCCGTGGCCGGTACACCAACGGTTGACATTGACCTCACGGTGGACCCGAACCTCATCGGTGGGTTCGTCGTTCGCCTCGGCTCCCAAGTGATCGACGCCAGCCTGCTGGGCCAGGTGCGGCGTCTGGGACTGTCCCTGGCACGGGCCGCCTGATCACTCCCCCCCGTTCCATCCCCACCCCTTCACCGCATACCCGCCATGGTTTCCATCCGTCCCGACGAGATCAGCGCAATTCTCAAGCAGCAGATCGAGGACTACGACAATTCGGTCTCGGTCAGCAACGTTGGCACCGTGTTGCAGCTGGGGGACGGCATCGCCCGCGTCTACGGCCTCGACAAGGTGATGGCCGGTGAGCTGGTCTTGTTTGAAGACGGCACCGAGGGCCTGGCCCTCAACCTCGAAGACGACAACGTCGGCGTGGTGTTGATGGGTGACGGCATCGGCATCCAAGAGGGCAGCACCGTTAAAGCCACCGGTCGGATCGCTTCCGTGCCCGTGGGTGAGGCGATGCTCGGCCGGGTGGTGAACCCCCTGGGCCTGCCTCTTGATGGCAAGGGTGAAATTGCTTGCACCGAGAGCCGACTGATTGAGTCGATGGCCCCGGGCATCATCCAGCGCAAGTCGGTGCATGAGCCGATGCAAACCGGAATCACCGCCATTGACGCGATGATTCCGATCGGCCGGGGCCAGCGGGAACTGATCATCGGTGACCGCCAAACCGGCAAAACCGCTATCGCCATCGACACGATCATCAACCAGAAGGGTGAGGACGTCGTTTGCGTTTACGTGGCCATCGGTCAGAAATCAGCCTCCGTGGCCAACGTGGTGGAAGTGCTGCGGGAGCGGGGCGCCCTTGACTACACCGTGGTGGTGGCAGCCAGCGCCTCTGAAGCCGCTTCACTGCAATACCTGGCTCCTTACACCGGGGCAGCGATTGCCGAGTACTTCATGTACAAGGGCAAAGCCACCCTGGTGATCTACGACGATCTCACCAAGCAGGCCCAGGCCTACCGCCAAATGTCGCTGCTGCTGCGCCGTCCCCCCGGCCGTGAGGCCTACCCCGGCGACGTGTTCTATTGCCACAGCCGTTTGCTGGAGCGGGCCGCCAAGCTTTCCGATGCCATGGGTAAGGGCAGCATGACCGCCCTGCCGATCATCGAAACCCAGGCCGGTGACGTGTCGGCCTATATCCCCACCAACGTGATTTCGATCACCGATGGCCAGGTGTTCCTCAGCTCTGACCTGTTCAACTCCGGCCTGCGCCCCGCCATCAACGTGGGTATCTCCGTGAGCCGGGTGGGTGGCGCCGCCCAAACCAAGGCGATCAAGAAGATTGCCGGTACGCTCAAGTTGGAGCTGGCCCAGTTTGATGAACTGGCGGCTTTCTCCCAGTTTGCCTCCGACCTCGATGCCGCCACCCAAGCCCAGCTGGGCCGGGGCAAGCGCCTGCGGGAGCTGCTCAAGCAGCCCCAGTTCAGCCCCCTGATCTTGGCCGAGCAGGTGGCGATCGTTTATGCCGGCACCAAGGGTTATCTCGATGAATTGCCCATTGAGCTGGTTTCCGACTTCGTGCGGGAGTTGCGCGAATACCTGAAGAGCAGCAAGCCTGAGTACATCAACGCTGTGCAAACAGACAAGGTGCTTAGCGATGCCTCCGAGGAAATCCTCAAGGCAGCCATCAAGGAAATAACAGCCGGCCTTTTGGCTGGCGCCTGAGGTTCTTAGTCATGGCGAACCTTAAGGACATCCGAGACCGAATCAGTTCGGTCAAGAACACGCGCAAGATCACTGAGGCGATGCGGCTAGTGGCCGCCGCCAAGGTGCGTCGTGCCCAGGAACAGGTGCTGCGCACCCGTCCCTTTGCCGACCGCCTAGCCCGGGTGCTGGAAAGTCTCCAGAACCGCCTCGGCTTTGAAATTGCCGATAGCCCCCTGTTGAAGAAGCGGGAGCCCCGCCACATCACCCTGGTGGCGATCACTGGCGATCGCGGCCTCTGCGGCGGTTACAACGCAAACATCATCAAGCGCACTGAACTGCGTTTCGCTGAGCTCAAGGCCGCAGGCCATGAGGTGTCTTTGATCACGATCGGCCGCAAGGTGGATGTGTATTTCCGCAACAGGAAGTATCCGATTGATGCCAGCTTTATTGGTCTCAATCAGGTGCCTACGGCCGTAGATGCCAACGGCATCTCCGAAGCAGTGCTGGCTGAATTCCTTGGGGGCACCACCGATCGAGTGGAGCTGATCTTCACCAAGTTCATCAACTTGGTGAACACAAACCCCGTTTATCAAACGCTGCTGCCCCTCGATCCCCAGGGCATCGCCCGTCCGGATGACGAGATTTTCCGGCTCACCACTAAGGAAGGCGAATTTGCGGTGGAGCGTTCGACTGCGGGTAACACCCAGCCGAAACTTCAATCCGACATGGTGTTTGAACAGAGTCCCAATCAGCTGCTGGATGCCCTGTTGCCCCTCTATCTGCAAAACCAGATCCTGCGTTCCCTCCAAGAGGCAGCCGCCAGTGAACTGGCCAGCCGGATGACCGCCATGAACAACGCCAGTGATAACGCCAAGACCCTCGCCAAGGCTTTGACGCTGGACTACAACAAGGCCCGCCAAGCGGCCATTACCCAGGAGATCCTGGAAGTGGTGGGCGGCTCCTCCGCCCAGGCCTGATGCTGGAGCTGTTTCCCCTGGCCGTGGCCCGGGTGCAGCTTCAACCGGATCCCCTCGACAGTGCCCGCCTGTTTCAACAGGTGTTGCACTGGCGGGGGGATTCCACTGGAAACCCCCTGGAGGGTTGTGCCTGGACCGGCGATCTCCATGGCGTGCATCTGGTGCACCGTTCGCCAGATGCCGCCTGGCTTGTGGCCCAGCTCGGTCAACAGGTGGGCAAGTATTTAGGAGAGCTTGGTTTTAAAGAAGGCAGCCTGGCCGTGCATATCCAGCGCAGCTGGCCGGTGCTGAGTGAACCGGGCCAGCTGGTGGGAAGGCACCACCATCCCAATGCCCATCTCAGCGCCGTTTACTACCTCAACGGCGATGGCAGCGGCCGTTGCGGTGCCCTGCGCCTCTTTAATCCGATGGCCCTCAATGAACTGGTGCCGGGCATGGCCGTGGGCTCCCAGGGGCCGTTGCGCGCTGATGCCCGCCTCAATGCCGCCCACCACGACATCCCCGCCCTGGCCGGACAATTGCTACTCTTTCCCTCCCGCCTCGACCATGCGGTGCTGGAGAACAGCAGTGAAGAACTGCGGCTTTCGATCGCCTTTGACCTGGTGCTCAGCGCCCCGCTTGGCCCCTGCAGCAGCGAATATCTGTCCCCCCATCCGAGTCTCTGGGACCCCCTCAGTCAGGATGGCCAGTTGATGCCCTGAGGGCTGCGCCGATGGCTGAGTCGTTCAACGTTGTTATCCGTGTGGGGGATCAATCCCACAACTTCGTTTGCTCCAGCGAGCAAACCCTGTTGAGTGCCGCCGAAGCGGCGGGGTTGGAGTTGCCCCAGTCCTGTTGCTCCGGCGTTTGCACCGCCTGTGCGGCCCGGGTTGAAAGCGGCAGCGTTGATCAGCCCGATGCCATGGGGGTGAAGGAAGAGCTGCGCCAGGCGGGCTATGCCTTGCTTTGTGTGGCCACCCCCCTCAGTGACTTGCAGCTCTTGGCGGGCCAGGAAGAAGCGCTCTACCAGGTTCAGTTTGGTAAGCAGCAAAAATGAGTGGGCCCGCGGCCCCGGCCCTGCGGCTAGTGCCCCTGGAGCTGGAACTCAGCTTTGCCACCAGCGACTGGCGTCAAGATCCGGTGGGGCTCTGCCGGCGGGCCTTGGCAGCCCATGGGGAACCGCTGCGCTGGGCGATCACGGCCGCTGAAGTGCGCCCTGGCGGCCAGCAATGGCTGCGGCTGGAGGCGGTGCTGTTGGTGCCATGAGTGCTGAGCTGCCCACGCTGTTGCTGATCCCCACCGGCATCGGTTGTGACCAGGGGGGCTACGCCGGTGATGCCCTGCCGGTGGCCCGGCTGCTGGCCGCTGCCAGTGGCTGCCTGATCACCCATCCGAATGTGATGAACGGCGCTTCCCTCTACTGGAGTGATGCCCGGATCCAATACGTGGAAGGTTGGTGTTTGGATGCCTTCACCCGGGGGGCCCTGCGGCTGCGGCCCCAGCGGCGCCAGCGGCTCGGCCTGCTGCTGGATGCGGCGATCGAGCCGGAACTGGCCCTACGCCAACGCCAGGTGTTTGAGGCGGCCGGCGCCACCCTTGGCTTGGAGATCGGCCCGCTGATCAGCACCGATGCCCCGCTGGGGGTGAGCCTGCGGCTGGCGGCGGGTGGTAGCAGCTGGGGCAGTTTGGAGCGGCCCGATGCCCTGTTGCGGGCGGGGGAACGGCTGCGCCAGGCCGGCGCCACGGCGATTGCTGTGGTGGCTCGCTTTCCGGAGGATTCCAGCGCTGAGGCGCTGCAGGCCTATCGCAGCGGCAGCGGCGTTGATGCCCTGGCGGGGGCCGAGGCCCTGATTAGCCATCTGCTGGGGCGGCACCTGGGCTTGCCCTGTGCCCATGCCCCGGCCCTAGCGCCCCTGGCGCCCATGGCGGAGCTGGATCCCCGCGCCGCCGCTGAGGAGCTGGGCTACACCTTCCTGCCCTCGGTGCTGGTGGGCCTTAGCCGGGCCCCGGATCTGTTGCCCCCCGAGCAAGCGGCTTTGCCTGGGGATCTCAGCATTGGCCAGGTGGGGGCCGTGGTGGCTCCGGCGGGTGCCCTGGGGGGGGAGGCGCTGTTGAGCTGTGCGGCCCGGGGGATTCCGGTGATAGCGGTGCAAAGCAATCACTGCCTGTTGCAGGTGGGGGCTGAACAGTTGGGCTTGACGGTGCTGGGCGCCCCTGACTACTGCGCGGCGGCGGGGCTGGTGTTAGCCCTGCGGGAGGGCCTGGCCCCCCGGGCGTTGTGTAGGCCATTGCCCCCCCTTGAGGACCTGTCTGGGTAGGCTGCGGTAAGCAACCTGAACGGGGTAATGGACCCGGAGTTTTCTCTGCTGGTGGTTGATGACGACCCTGGGTTGGCTAATTTCCTGCAGCTGGAATTGGAGTGTGAGGGCTATCGGGTGTCCCGGGCCAAGGACGGCTTAGAGGCGCTTTCCAAGATTCGTGAGGCGGCCCCTGACTTGATCCTGATGGATTGGGGCTTGCCTGATCTGGATGGGGTTTCCGTTTGTCGTCGCTTGAGAGAAACGGGCGTCAGCGTGCCCGTGTTGATGCTCACGGCCCGGGATGAGGTGGCTGACCGGGTTCAGGCCCTGGATGCGGGGGTGGATGATTTTCTCTCCAAGCCCTTTGCGATCGAAGAATTGCTTGCCCGTTGTCGGGCCCTGTTGCGCCGGGCATCGGGCCAAACAAATGATCAAACGGCGCCGCTCGAGGTGGGGAACCTACGGCTGGATCCCCTCAGCCGCGACGTGGTTCGTGCCGGCCAGCGGATCAACCTGGCGGCCAGGGAGTATGACTTACTCCTTTATTTGTTGCGCCACGCCAATCAAGTGGTAAGCAGAAATGAAATTCTAGAGAATGTGTGGGGTCCAAACTTTTTTGGCGATGGCAATGTGCTGGATGTGTATATCCGTTACCTGCGCCAGAAGATTGACCTGCCAGGTTGCAATCCGTTGATCCATACCCACCGGGGGGTGGGTTATATGTTGCGGCTTGATGAATAAACAATTTCGCGCTAGAGGGCCTGGGCGATTCGGCATTTAGTTGGGAAGCTCACGTCCCTGACCCAGCTCTGGTTCAGCCCTAGCCCAGGCCAGTCCCTCCAGCCACGCCTCTCTTGAATTTGACCCTAGTCATCTGACCCTAGTCATTTTCAATAGAGTCTGCGGAGTGCTGTTTGCCCGGCAGCATGCCATTCAGATGTCGTGAATTGTTGTTAGGGGCAGTTTTATCCAAAAGCGGCTGCCCTTTTCTTGCCTGGGTTCGGCGCCGATCGAGCCACCCATCTGCTCCACCAACATCTTGCTTACCGCCAGGCCAAGGCCGCTGCCTTCAATGCCTTCGGTGCGCAGTCCCCGTTCGAAGGAGCTAAAGATTCGTTGGGCCTCATATTCGGATATTCCTATGCCGCTATCTAGAATTTCCAGCTTTAGATAGGGGCCATCTTGGAGGGCATTAATGATGATTTTGCTCTCGGAATCGCTGTACTTGCAAGCGTTGCTGAGTAGATTCATTAACACCTGTTTTAGGCGGGCCTCGTCTGCCAGGAGTATTAGTGACTGGTTTTCTTCAAAGTTGCATTCCAGCGTGATTTTCCCAGGGCGAGATTCCTGCGCCATTGATACAACATCTTGCAGTAGCTTTCCTATGAATACTGGGGTGAGTTGTAATTCGAGTTTGCCCAGGCCGCCGCGGGTGAGATCGAGAAGATCGTTGAGCAGGCTGGCCATGCGCAGGGTTTCCTGCTGGGTCATGACTAGCCGGGCCCGCAGTTTTGGTGCTAGATCTGGCTCCCTCATCAGGATGCTACTAAGGGAGCCCTGCATGATGGTGAGGGGCTGCTTCAGTTCATGGGAGACCATGCTCACGAAGGTCATTTTTCGCTCGTCATTGGCCCGCAGGGATGCCAGTAACTGGGCAAAACTGTTGCGGAGATCGCGGATCTCAATGGCGGCATTCCCCACGGATGGCGGCTCTCCAGGTAACACATCTGTAAATATCTGTTCACTGAAACGGCGTAGGTCGGCGAGGGGCTTTACCTGTCGTTCCACGAGGATACCAATTAGTAGCAGAGCCATCCAGAGGGCCAGCAGTGAAATGATCACCTGGTCGATGGTTTGCTTGCGCAGGGACTGCATGTCTAGATTGACATTCTGAAGCAGATGTAGATGGGCGCCGGGGCCGAGCACCGTTAGGGTGGTGCCGCCGCTGAGGAAGCTGGTGCCTTCAGGGCCGGTTACAAATATTGGATTGCCGATGGGAGGGTTTTTGATTGATTTCAGCAGGCTCAGTTGTTCACTGCTAAAAACTTGCTCTTCAGGATGAACCGTACCGAGGCTCGGGGTTTGGGCCTCCAGTAGGAAATCTGAGCTGGAATATTTGGCGAGCACATGGGCCACGGCCCTGCGGGAGAGCAATTCCGGATTCGGTTCCCGCGCCAGTTCGCGTTTCAAGGCAGTGAATAGGATTAGCGCCCGTTCGATGTGGCGTTGCTTCATCAGGTGCCGTTGCTGGAGCAAGGAGAGACCTGTAAAGGAAGCAAGGCTGATCAGCATCACGCCAAAGGTGCTGAGCACCAGGCGATTGCGCAGCCGATCCCAGAGGTGTTGGGGGGCTTCCAATAGCCATGGACCCTTCGCCATTAGCGCAGGCAGGCCATCGGATGGCGGGGGGTGACCCCCAGGGCTTTGGCCACGCTGGGGTGGCAAACCGAGCCCTCCACGGTGTTTAGTCCGGAGAGCAGTTCCGGGCGCTCGGTAACGGCTTCCACCAGGCCGCGGCCGGCGATGGTAACGATGTAAGGCAGGGTGACACTCACCAATGCCTCCGTGGAGGTGAAGGGCACTGCCCCGGGCATGTTGCCCACGGCGTAATGCTGAACCCCGAATTTTTCGATCACTGGATCGGTGTGGGTTGTTTCCTCGCTGGTGGCGATGCAGCCCCCCTGGTCGATCGCCACATCCACAATTACCGAGCCAGGTCGCATTTGCTTAACCAGGCTTTCATCCACCAGGGTGGGGGCGCGGCCCCCTGGGGTGAGTACAGCGCCGATCAGTAGATCGGCGGTGGGCACCAGCCGCTCGATCAGGCCGCGGCTACTCACCAGGCTCACAAGCCGGCCGCTGCGGTAGGCCTCGAGGCTGCGCAGCCGCAGGGGGGAACGGTCGAGTAGCAACACCTCCGCATCCATGGCGGCGGCAATGCGGGCGGCATTCCAGCCCACGGTGCCGGCCCCCAGCACCACCACCCGGGCGGGGCGCACCCCCGTGCAGCCCCCCAGTAAAACGCCACGGCCCCCATGGGGCCGTTCGAGCAGGTAGGCCCCCGCCTGGGTGGCCAGGCGCCCGGCAATTTCACTCATGGGGGCCAGCAGCGGCAGGCTGCTGTCCTCCAGCTGCACGGTTTCGTAGGCGATCGAGGTGCAGCCGCTTTCCATCAGGGCCCGCCCCACCTCGGGGTAGGCCGCCAGGTGCAGGTAGGTGAACAGCACCAGGTCGTGGCGCAGGAAGGCGAATTCCTCCTCCTGGGGTTCCTTCACCTTCACCACCAGGTGGGCGCCCCAGGCCTCCTCACGGCTAACTAACTGGGCGCCGGCCTGGGTAAAGGCCTCGTCTTGGATGCCAGCGCCAGCGCCAGCTCCGGCCTCCACCCGCACCTCCAGGCCCATGGAGATCAATTCCCGCACCCCATCGGGGGTTAGGGCGACCCGTTGTTCATCGCGCTTGATTTCCCTGGGGATGCCGATGCTGGCAATCGAGGCGGAGGATCTGGGGGGGGCCATGGGCACTGGTTACTTACCTCAGCCTGGCGACTCTGGCCCCAGATCGCTAGGGGTAGTTCGCGATCCCTATCAAGTATTGACTTAGCCCCCGGCCGCGATCGGCATGCGCCAGCCAGTGCCAAAGGCCCGGGCACTCAGTTTCAGCACCGGCGCCGCCTGGCGCCGTTTGAACTCAGCTCGGCGCAGCAGGCCCCAGATCCTTTCCACTTCCTGGCGATCAGCCCCTTCGGCCACCAGGTCTTCGGGGCTGGCATGGTCCTCCACCAGGCGCTTGAGCAGGGGATCGAGCAGGCCATAGTCCGGCAGGGAATCGCTGTCTTTTTGGTTGGGGCGCAGTTCGGCGCTGGGGGGTTTGTCGCGGATGGCGGCGCCGATCAGTTCCCCCTCGGCGGGTAGGCCGCAGGCCCGGCGTTGGGCGGCGGCGGCGCCACTGTCTAGCCAGCGGGCGAGGGCGAACACCTCGGTTTTGTAGAGGTCACCGATCACCGCCAGCCCGCCATTCATGTCGCCGTAGAGGGTGCAATAACCAACGGCCAGTTCTGATTTGTTGCCCGTGGCCAGCAGCAGCTGACCCTCCTGGTTGGCCACGGCCATCAGCAGGGTGCCGCGGATGCGGGCCTGGAGATTTTCGGCGCTTAGCCCCTGGGGCTGGCCGCCCAGCACCGAGCTCAGGCCCTGGTCAAAGCCGGCCATCAGCGCCGCAATCGGCAAGCGGTCGTGGCGCAGCCCCAGGCGCTGGGCCAGGGCCTCGGCATCTTCAAGGGAACCCAGGGAGCTGTAGGGGGAGGGCATCAACAGGGCCCGGCCCTGCTCGGCCCCGAGGGCGGCCACCGCCAGGCAGGCCACCAGGGCTGAATCGATGCCGCCACTGAGGCCCAGCAGGGCCTGGCGGAAGCCGCATTTGTGGGCGTAGTCCCGCAGCCCCAGCACCAGCACCTGCCAGAGCTCCGCCAGGTCTCGGTCGGGCTCTGCTGGGCTGCTTATGAGGGGGTTGAGCGGCGGCGGTAGGGGCGCTGCCGTGGGGGGGGTGGGGGTCTCCCAGCAGGCCACGGCGCTGCTGGCACAGGGCAGGGTGCAGAGCAGGGCGCCGTTGGGGGCGATCACAAAGCTGTTGCCGTCAAAGATCAGTTCGTCGTTGCCCCCCACCTGGTTCACGTAGAGCACCGGGCACTGGAGCCGCCTGGCGGCGGCGCTGGCCAGTTGTTGGCGCAGGGCCCGTTTGCCATGGCCGTAGGGGGAGGCGGAAAGATTGATCAGCAGGTCAATGCCAAAGGGCTGCAAGTCCCCCACCGGGTCCTGGTCTTGGGGCTGGTAACCAAGGATGTCTGGCGATACCCAGAGGTCTTCGCAGAGGCTGAGCCCCAGCCGCAGCTTTCCCCCGTCGCTGGGCAGATCCAGCCAGTAGGGCTGCTCACCAGAGCGGAAATAACGCAGTTCATCAAAAACGTCGTAGGTGGGCAGCAGCCGTTTGCGGGCCACCAGCCGCCAGTGGCCTGCTTCCACCAGGGCCATGGCGTTGTAGAGACCCTCCGCCTGGGCTTCCACCACCCCCGCCAGCAGCCGCAGGCCCGGGGGCAGCTCCCGGCAGAGCTGGTCGAGCTGGCGATCCTGTTCTTCCAGCAGGGCTGGGCGCAGCAGCAGGTCTCGGGGGGGGTAGCCCCAGAGCGCCAGTTCCGGGGCGAGGGCCAGCTGGGCCCCCTGGGCAGCGGCCTGGACACAGTGCTGCTGGAGCGCCGCGCGGTTGCCGTTGAGGTCACCCACCAGGGGGTTGGATTGGATCAGGGCGATCCGCACTGGGGGGAAGATCAGCGGTGGTGAATTCATAGAGATTCTGCTGCACCAGTTGCGGCAGCAGGGCCGGCGGCACCAGTTCGGGATTGGGATGGCGCCGCACGCTGGAGCTGGCCGCCTCGGGGATCTCCAGGGGCAGATGTTCCAGCTGGGCGCCGAGGTTGCGCAGGGTTTCAAGTTCCTGGGGTTGCAGCGGCCAGCCCCGCCGCGGAATTACCGCCAGTCGGCAATCGGGCAGCCAATCCTGCACCGCGGCCCAGCGGGGGATCTGGGGCACGAGATCGCTGCCCACCACAAACACCCGTTGATGGTCTGGAAATAGGCGCTCGGCGGCGGTGAGGCTGTCGAGGGCCCGGCGGCTGCTGAGTTCCTGGCGTAATTGCAGTTGCCCGGGGGGATGCTGCTGGGCGAGCTCCTCCACTACGGCGGCCAGCAGGGCGGTGCGCACCTCCAGGGGGGCGCCGTGCTGTTTAAAGGGGTTGTCGCTGGCCCAGGTGCACACCAGCGGATAAAGCTCCAGCAGCCCTGCCAGCACCGCCCGATGGCCCACGGTGGGGGGGTCGGCGCTGGTGCCGAACAGGGCGACCGCTGGGCTCAAGGCAGCCCCACCCCTGGCTTCCAGGTGGCGTGCTGGCGCAGCCAGATCCCCGCCTGGGGTTCCTGGCGGCAAAGCCTGCGCAGCAGGGCGGCGGGTCGGGAGGGGCCCTGGTGGGCCCCCAGCAGCAGTTGTCTCGCTGTTTCCCGCCCGGTGATCCGGGTGCTGTGCACGGCTAGGGCCGCCTGGGCCAGGGCCACCGGGGCGGCCGGAGCGAGGCTGAGGCCACCGCTGGCGGGGGCCGCCAGCAGCAGCAGTTGTTTCAACATTCCCAACAGGCCCTGGAGGCCCAGTTGGGCACCGCCAATCCAGGCACCATTGCGGCCGATCTGCTGGAGCAGGCGCCGGGCCTGGGGCCCCTTTAGGGGGATCTCATAGAGCTGGCAGAGCTGCAGCACCAGGGCGCCATCAACGGCGGCACTGCCGGCCAGGTCGAGCAGGGCCAGGGGATTGGCGGCCAGGCCGGCGGCCTTGAGCGCCGCAAAGCGGCCGATTAGCCCCTGGGCCGCCTTTTGGCGCTGGCCCAGCCTTTGCTCCAGCAGGCGGCCGTTAAAGCGATCAGCCCAGCGCAGGCTATTGAGGGCCAGCAACAGGGCCCCATGGGCCTCCAGCAGGGGCAGCAGGTGGGCCTCCAGGGCCTCCACATCGGCGGCGACCCGCACGCTGCGCACCCGGCCATCGGCCAGGGGCCGCGGCTGGCGGGGGGCGGCCGCCACCCAAAGCAGTGGCAGCTCTGAGGGCTGGCCTTCGCTGCTGGCCCGGCGCCGAATCGCCCTTTCCAACTCTTGCCGTTGGGCTTGATCCCAGCGGTCGGAGCGGTTGGCCACCAGCAGCAGCGGCTTGCCACTGGCCTGCAGCACCTGCAGGGCCTCCAGTTCGGGGCTGCTGAGGTCGCCGTCGAGCACCATCAGCACCAGGTCACTGCCGGCGGCCACCCGGCTGGCCAGCCGCTGGCGGGCGGCGGCGGCGATTTCATCGATGCCTGGGGTATCCACCAGCAGCAGTTGCTGCAGGCCTGGCACCGGCCGGGGCCAGGGGGCCTGCTCCTGGTGGCGGGTGCAGCCATGGGCCACATCGGTGCGGAAGTGCTCCTGCCCCAGCAGCGCATTAAGCAGGCTGCTTTTGCCTACCCCCACCCGGCCAAACACGGCGATTTTCAGGATTCCGGCCCCCAGCCGGGCCAGCTGTCGATCTAGGCCCTGCAGTTCGGGGCCCAGCAGGGCCTGCTCCCGATTACTCAGGCGCAGGCTGCTGCGCCAGCGCCCCAGGCTGGCGGCGATGGCAGTGGTGTGGGCCCCATTCATGAATTGCCCTGGTCGGCCCTGGGCCGCCACCAGCCGGCCAGCACGGCCAGCACCGCATCGGCGCCGATCAGACCCACAAAGCCACCGTATTCATCTACCACCACCCGCACTGAATCGCTGCGGCGGTGAAAGCTGGTGAGCAGCCGGTCGGCGCGAATCATTTCCGGCACGAACTCCACCGGTTCCGAAAGGCTGGCCACGGTGGCCTGACCCCTGCCTTGGAGCAGGGCGGTGAGCAATTCATCACGGCTGGCCACCCCCAGCACCTCATCCACCTCTTCGCCCAGCACCACCCACCAGGGGGCATCACTGCTGAGCAGGATGTCGCGCAGCTCCTGCAATTGGCTGTTGCCATGGAGGCTGGGGGCCGATACCCGCGGCAGCATCAGATCCCTGGCGGTGAGGTCGTTGAGCTGAAACACCTTGGCGATCATTGCCGCCTCATCGGCTTCGATCTGGCCCTTTTGGGAGCCGAGCCGGGCGAGCAGGCGGATTTCCTCTTCGTCTGTGGTGAGTTCGTTCTCCTCGGTGATCGCTGGCATCAGCCGCTCGAGCAGCATGATCAAGGGGGCGCTCAGCTTCATCAGCACGGCGATGCTGGGCGCCGCAAACAGGGAAATCGAGGCCGACATGCGGGTGCCGAGGGCCTTTGGCAGGATTTCCCCAAACAGGATCACCAGCACGGTGAGGGCGAAGGAAAAAAGCGTGAGCGCTGAGCCGCCCAGGCGATGGGCGTGGAACACCACCGCCGCATAGCCGCCCAGCATCAGGCTGCCGAAGATGTTGAAAATGTTGTTGGCGATCACCAGCATCGCCAGCACCCGCCCCAGGCGGCTTTTCAGCTTTTGCAGCAGTAGGGCGCCCGGCACTGAGCGGGCCACCATGTCGTGCACCCGCAGCGGATTCACCGTGAGCAGGGCCGCCTCCACCCCGGAGGAGACGGCTGAGCCGCCCACCACCAAAATCACCAGGCTGGCCAGTACGAGGAAATCGTTCACGGAAACCCGGTCTGCGGGCCAACCTGACACACTCATTTAACCGCCTGCCCCAAGGGCCGTCAGATCCCCTGTGCCGATCTCCCACGCCCCCCGGCGTCAGCAGTTCCTCCAGGCCCTAGGTGGCGCAGCCGCAGTGATCCCGGCGGCCCTGGCCCAGAGACACCACGCCGATGTGGAGTTTCCTTTCCGGCAAGACAGCGATTTCTGGTATTTGACCGGTTTCGATGAACCAGGGGCAGTGGCCCTGTTCCTGCCCCATCGGCCTGAAAACCCCTTTGTGCTGTTTGTGGCGGCCAAGGATCCGTTGGTGGAGGTGTGGGATGGCTGCCGCTGGGGCACCGAGGGGGCGGTAGCCGAGTTTGGCGCCGACCTGGCCCACCCCCTTGATCAGCTGGAAGAGCTTTTACCCCAGTACCTGCAAGGGGCCGAGGCCCTCTGTTTCCGGGTGGGACGCCATCCCCAGGTGGAGCCATTGCTGCTGAAGCTTTGGGCTGACCAGTTGGACCGCGCCCCCCGTAGGGGCAGTGGCGCCGATCGCTTGCTGGCCCCCTGCCCCCTGTTGCATGCCCTGCGCCTGCGCAAGGAACCGGCGGAGTTGGAGCGGCTGCGGTTGGCGGCCCAGATCAGTGCCGAGGCCCATGAACTGGCCCGGGCGATGGTGCGGCCGGGGGTAAACGAGGCGGAGGTGCGGGCCAAGATCAAAGGTCATTTCCTGGCCCGTGGCAGCCGCGGTTTTGCCTATCCCTCGATCGTTGCCGGGGGCGATAATGCCTGCATCCTGCATTACACCGCCAACAACGCCCCCCTGCGGGATGGCGATCTGCTGCTGATCGATGCCGGTTGCAGCCTCAGTGATCACTACAACGGCGATATCACCCGCACTTTTCCAGTTAATGGTCGTTTCAGCGGCGAACAGCGGGCCCTCTACGACCTGGTGCTAGCAGCCCAGCTGGCGGCCCTGGCCCAGGTGCAACCGGGCCACACCGCTGAACAGGTGCATGACACCGCCGTGCGGGTGCTGGTGGAGGGCCTCTGCTCCTTGGGCTTACTCCAGGGCAGCGTCGATGGCTTGGTTGAGCAGGGGGCCTATCGACACCTGTACATGCACCGCACGGGCCATTGGTTGGGGCTGGATGTGCACGATGTGGGGGCCTATCGCCTGGGGGAACACCCGGTGACCCTGGAGCCAGGCATGGTGCTCACGGTGGAACCGGGGCTCTATGTGAGTGATCGCCTGCCGGTGCCTGAGGGGCAGCCCGCCATTGACGACCGCTGGAAGGGAATCGGCATTCGCATTGAAGACGATGTGGCGGTGCTGCCCGGCGGTGCCGAGGTGCTCACCGCCGCTGCCCTCAAGGCTCCCAGCGCCATGGAACGGCAGCTTTAGGGGTGCAGCTGGCGGCTGAGCAGGGCTGGCTTCAGGTCTGTGGTTTGCAGCAGCACCAGATCGGCGCCGGCGGCCCGCAGGTTTTGGGCATAGGGGCCCGCCAGGCCTTCGGCTTGGCGGTGGGGCGGCAGCACGGCCAGGGCGAGCAGCCGCCGTTCCGGTTGCTGTTCCCGGGCCCGCAGCACCGTGAGCACGTCGGCCACCGTGTCCCCCAGGTAGGCCAGGGGCCAGGGGCCCTGATCCCCTTCCAGCTGGCGAGCCAGCTGCAGCAGCCCGCTGGGGTCCGGCTTGTCGGGGGCATCGCCCATGGCGATCAGGGGCGGATCAACTAGCCCCAGCCGTTGCTCCAGCACGTAGCGGGCGGAGGGGGGTTCGGCGCCACTCACAAAGCCCCAGCTCAACTGGACCCGCTCCAACTCAGTAAAGAAACCCGCTGCCACCAGCAACGGTTCATCGCCGATAAAGCCCTGCCATTGGCTGGGATCCCCCTGCTCATCACCGCCGAAATAGAACTCTGAAAAGCGACTCACCAACGCCCCCCGTTCCGGCACGGCGCCCCCGTGGCGGCGCAGCAGTTCGAGGCTGGCGTCCCAGTCGTTGTTCCAGTGGCCTTCGGCCTTGAGCGCATCAATGGCGCTGGCATCGGGCCGCCAACCGCTGTAGTGGTGGACGGTTTCCGCCAGGGCCCGGCGGTAGCTGCCGCCCACATCACGGATCACCCCGTCGATGTCGAGTAGGAGCAGGGCGGGGCTGCCGATGGCTATGCCGCAAGCGGCTGGTAGGTTAGTCGTTTGCCTGCTGCGTCAGGTCCGCTGTCCGTAAGCCCCTTGAGCCCAGAAACCAGCCCCGTGACTGAATCCGATATCAACGCCGCAGTGGCCACCGAAACCCCCGCAGCCGCCGTTGCCGCCCCTGCTGCGGTGCTGGAGGCTGAGGTCGCCGCCCCTGCCATAGAAGTCCCTGCCATAGAAGCCGCTGAGCAGGAGGCCCCGGAGAAGGAAGCCCCTGTTGAGAAGGTCTCGGGCATGAAGAGTGCCAATGCGGTGTTGGCCAAGGCCACCATTGATGCCGATGGCGTGCCTTCGGGCTACACCCCTAAGGCCGACGAGGGTCGGTTCCTGCTCAAGATCCTCTGGCTGCCAGACAATGTCGCCCTGGCCGTTGATCAGATCGTTGGTGGCGGTCCTAGCCCCCTAACGGCCTATTTCTTCTGGCCCCGGGAAGATGCCTGGGAAACCTTAAAAGGGGTGCTGGAAGCCAAGAGTTGGATCACCGAAAATGAGCGGGTTGAAATTCTCAACAAGGCCACGGAAGTGATCAACTACTGGCAGGAAGAGGGCAAGGGCAAGAGCTTGGATGATGCCAAGCTGAAGTTCCCCGAAGTCACCTTCTGCGGTACCGCCTGAATCTGGCTGGCCTAGGGGATGCTCTGAGCACAGACATCCCCTGGACCATTGGAAACTTAACAAGATCTGATTATGTGTAAAAAAAGCGGCCTTCTGGCCGCTTTTTAATGGTTGATAGTGGCCTCTTATTTCTTCTGGCCGAATTTAGCCTTTGCTTCGCTGTAAAAGTCTGCATCGACGCTATTCAAACCAGCATCCCGGGCCATTGCTTCAATCCGACCGCGCACAGCCGGCCGCACAAAAAAGGGAACCTCCTTAAGAAGTTCCCTGGCTTGCTCGCTCCATTCCATCAAATCAGAGGGCTCGGGTGGCTTGGAGCCTGGCCCGGGCTTTCTTGAAGCTTTGCTCGGCTTTCACTTTTTCAGGGCTGTTTTCCTTGCCTTCGAAGGAAGCCGCTGTTTGTTGGGCAGCATCTAGTTCCTGCTGCGCTTTGCTGGCGTCGATGCTGCTGGCTGGTTCGGCAGCGTTAACCAGCACATTCACCTCATCAGACTCCACCTCGGCGAAGCCACCCATGAGGGCAATGGCGGTCCAACGGTTGCCTTCCCGTAGGCGCAGTACACCTACGTCTACGGCGGTGAGCAGCGAAACGTGACCAGGGAGAACACCGAGTTGACCGGTGGTGCTGGGCAGGATCACCTCGTCGGCAATGCCGTCGAAGACGCTCTGGTCAGGGCAGAGCACCCGCAGGGTGAGCGGCATGGGGGAAAGTCCTCAGGGAAGGGGGCAGAGGCGGGATGCTGATCAGCCTTTGGCCTTGGCGAGGATCTTCTCGGCCTTGGCCCGCACTTGATCAATGTTGCCCACCAGGTAGAAGGCCTGTTCGGGCAGATCATCAAGTTCGCCAGCCAGAATCATCTGGAAGCCCTTGATGGTGTCAGCAAGTTTCACGTATTCACCGGTTTGGCCAGTGAAGATCTCAGCCACGAAGAAGGGCTGGGACAGGAACTTCTCAATCTTGCGGGCCCGATCCACCGTGCGGCGATCATCTTCGGAAAGTTCATCGAGACCAAGGATCGCGATGATGTCTTGCAGCTCCTTGTAGCGCTGAAGGGTGGATTGCACCAGGCGCGCAATTTTGTAGTGCTCATCGCCCACCACGGAGGGTTGGAGCATGGTGCTGGTGGAATCGAGCGGATCCACAGCGGGGTAGATGCCCTTGGAGGCCAGGCCGCGGCTGAGCACGGTGGTGGCATCCAGGTGGGCAAAGGTGGTGGCGGGGGCGGGGTCAGTGAGGTCATCCGCCGGCACATACACCGCCTGGATGGAGGTGATTGAACCTTCCAGGGTGGAGGTGATCCGTTCCTGCAGTTGGCCCACATCGGTGCCGAGGGTGGGCTGATAGCCCACGGCCGAAGGCATGCGGCCCAGCAGGGCGCTCACTTCAGAACCGGCTTGCACGAAGCGGAAGATGTTGTCAACAAACAGCAGCACGTCCTGCTTGTTCACATCGCGGAAATGCTCGGCCATGGTCAGAGCCGACAGCCCCACGCGCATGCGGGCGCCGGGGGGCTCGTTCATCTGGCCGTAGCAGAGGGCCACCTTCGACTTGCTGAGGTCTTCGGAGTTGATCACCCCGGATTCCTTGAATTCTTCGTAAAGGTCATTGCCCTCACGGGTGCGTTCGCCCACCCCGCCAAACACAGACACGCCGCCGTGTTCCTTGGCGATGTTGTTGATCAGCTCCTGGATCAGCACGGTCTTGCCAACGCCGGCGCCGCCGAACAGGCCCACCTTGCCGCCCTGGCGATAGGGGGCTAGCAGGTCAATCACCTTGATGCCGGTCTCGAACACCTGGGGCTTGGTTTCGAGGTCGGTGAGCTTGGGGGCTTCCCGGTGGATCGGGGCGCGCAGGTCGGTGGCCACGGGGCCCCGTTCGTCTACGGGCTCGCCGAGCACATTGAAGATGCGGCCCAGGGTGGCTTCACCCACGGGCACGGTGATGGCGGAACCGGTGTCAAGGGCTTCCATGCCCCGCACCAGGCCATCGGTGCTGCTCATCGCCACGGCGCGCACCCGGTGGTCGCCGAGGAGCTGTTGCACCTCAGCGGTGAGGGCAATGGTCTGACCGGCGGAATTGATGCCTTCAATACGAAGGGCGTTGAAAATGCGCGGCAGCTTGCCGGCGGGGAATTCCACGTCGAGCACGGGTCCGATGACCTGGCGAACGATTCCTTTAGTGCCGGTGGTGGCTTTTGCTGCAGCGGCCATGGTTTGAAGCGTAGGGGCGGAAAGGCCAGGCCTTTCAGGCGGGGCAACATTACCACCGCAGCTCGCCCCCCCCTGGAAAGGTTCGGGGAACCGCCCCTGCCCCCCAATTGCGACCCGCAGGGCCAGCGGACTAGGTTGGCACTCGGAGGGCGTGAGTGCTAATCGCGCTTTTGTTCCTCCAGTTCCACGCCCCGAGACCCAAACAGAAGTCATGGCTGCTGTATCCCTCAGCGTGTCCACCGTGAAGCCCCTCGGTGACCGCGTTTTTGTAAAGGTGTCCGCTTCGGACGAGAAGACTGCCGGTGGCATCTTCCTGCCCGACACCGCCCAGGAAAAGCCCCAGGTGGGTGAAGTGGTGCAAGTGGGCCCCGGCAAGCGCAACGATGACGGCACCCGCCAGGCTCCCGAAGTGAGCGTTGGCGACAAGGTGCTCTATTCCAAGTACGCCGGCACCGACATCAAGCTCGGCGGTGACGAGTTCGTGCTGCTTAGCGAGAAGGACATCCTCGCGATCGTCGCCTGACATCGAGCTTGAGACCCCTGCTGGGGTCCCACGTTTCACCCCTTTTCCCTTTCCCCAACTCTGAATCATGGCCAAGCGCATTATTTACAACGAGCAAGCCCGTCGGGCCCTCGAACGGGGCATGGACATCCTTGCTGAAGCCGTGGCCGTGACCCTTGGCCCTAAGGGTCGCAATGTGGTGCTTGAGAAGAAGTTCGGCGCCCCCCAGATCATCAATGACGGCGTAACCATCGCCAAGGAAATTGAACTGGAGGACCACGTTGAAAATACCGGCGTCGCCCTGATCCGTCAGGCCGCCTCCAAAACCAATGATGCTGCCGGCGACGGCACCACCACCGCCACCGTGCTGGCCCACGCCATGGTGAAGGCTGGCCTGCGCAACGTTGCTGCTGGCTCTAACGCCATCAGCCTCAAGCGCGGCATTGACAAGGCCTCCGACTATCTCGTTAAGAAGATTGAGGAGCACGCCAAGCCGATCACCGACAGCAAGGCCATCGCCCAGGTGGGCTCCATCTCCGCCGGTAACGACGAAGAAGTGGGCAAGATGATCGCTGACGCCATGGATCGCGTTGGTAAGGAAGGGGTGATCTCCCTCGAAGAAGGCAAGTCGATGACCACCGAACTGGAGGTCACCGAAGGCATGCGTTTCGACAAGGGTTACATCTCCCCCTACTTCGCCACCGACACCGAGCGGATGGAAGCGGTGCTGGATGAGCCCTACATCCTGCTCACCGATAAAAAGATCGGCCTGGTGCAAGACCTGGTGCCCGTGCTCGAGCAAATTGCCCGCACCGGCAAGCCCCTGCTGATCATCGCCGAAGACATCGAGAAGGAAGCCCTCGCCACCCTGGTGGTTAACCGCCTGCGCGGCGTGCTCAACGTGGCTGCCGTTAAGGCCCCTGGTTTCGGTGACCGCCGCAAGGCCATGCTCGAAGACATGGCAGTGCTGACCAATGGTCAACTGATCACCGAGGACGCTGGCCTCAAGCTCGAAAACGCCAAGATCGAGATGCTGGGCACCGCCCGCCGCGTCACGATCAACAAGGACACCACCACCATCGTGGCCGAAGGCAACGAAGCGGCGGTGAAGGCCCGTTGCGAGCAGATCCGTAAGCAGATGGAGGAAACCGACTCCACCTATGACAAGGAGAAGCTGCAGGAACGCCTGGCCAAGCTGGCCGGTGGCGTGGCTGTGGTGAAGGTGGGCGCCGCCACCGAAACCGAGATGAAGGATAAGAAGCTGCGCCTAGAAGATGCCATCAACGCCACCAAGGCGGCTGTTGAAGAAGGCATCGTTCCTGGCGGTGGCACCACCCTGGCCCACCTGGCCCCCGTGCTCGAAGAATGGGCTAACCAGAACCTCGTTGGTGAGGAACTGCTGGGCGCCCTGATCGTGGCCTCCGCCCTCAACGCTCCCCTCAAGCGGATCGCTGAGAACGCCGGTGCCAACGGCTCCGTTGTGGCTGAAAACATTCGCCACAAGCCCTTCAACGAGGGTTACAACGCCGCCACTGGCGAATATGTCGACATGCTGGCTGCCGGCATCATCGACCCCGCCAAGGTGACCCGCTCCGGTCTACAAAATGCCGCCTCTATCGCTGGCATGGTGTTGACCACCGAGTGCATCGTGGTGGATCTGCCCGAGAAGAAGGACGCAGCCCCCGCCGGTGGCGGTGGCGGCGGCATGGGCGGCATGGGCGGCGACTTCGACTACTGATCGCATACCCAGGGGGCTTAGCCCCCAAATCAATAGGGGCAGAAGGGTTTTTACCCTTTTGCCTTTTTTTATGTCTGGCATCAGATCATGCCTTGAGCCGCAGGGTTTCGATGCCTTGGCCAGGGCAAGTTCCATGGACCGACTGGGATTTTGCTGTAATAGCCACTGAATTTTGCTTTTTTGTAGCAGCTGTTACAGGTGGCGCCCCTGGAAAAGTTCAGGGTGAACCACGATCGCTGAAATCCCTTTGACTGCCGTAGCCCTGGCCACTAACGGCTTCATCCTGATCTGTGCAGCCCTCGTGTTGTTGATGACCCCGGCCCTGGGGCTTTTCTATGCGGGCTTTGTGCGGGGTCGCAATGTGCTCAACACCCTGATGATGAGCTTCGGGGCGATGGCCCTGGTGAGTGTGCTCTGGATGCTCTACGGCTACAGCCTGGCCTTTTCCGAAGGCTCTGGTCCGTTCGCTCCTTTTGTTGGTGGTTTGGCCTGGGCCGGGCTTTCAAATTGGTCGGCCCCCTTCAACTCCAACGGCCTCAGCCACGGGGCCGTGGCGTTTTTTCAGCTCACATTTGCGATCATCACGCCCGCCCTGGTGTCTGGGGCGGTGGTGGAACGGATGAATTTCCGGGCTTGGATGCTCTTTTTGTTGCTCTGGAGCACTTTCATCTATTTGCCCCTTGCCCATATGGTTTGGGGGCCTGGGGGCTTTCTGGGCACCAGTGGGGGCCTGGGGGCCCTTGATTTTGCCGGGGGCTATGTGGTGGAGATGGCCTCAGGGGCTGCTGCTGCAGTGGCTGCCCTGGTGGTGGGCCCTCGCCGCACTTACCCCAACCACAACGCCCCACCCCACAACGTGCCCTTCATCCTGTTGGGGGCGGGCTTGCTCTGGTTTGGCTGGTTTGGTTTCAACGGCGGCAGTGGACTGGTGGCTGGAAACCTTGCCAGCCTTGCTTGCCTCACCACTAATACCGCCGGAGCCTCAGCGACTTTGGTGTGGATGCTGCTGGACACCTACCAGCGCGGTAAACCCACCGCGGTGGGCGCGGCTACCGGGGCGGTGGCTGGTTTGGTGGCGATCACCCCGGCGGCGGGGTTTGTTAGTCCGATTGGGGCCCTATTTATCGGTGCCCTGGCTGCGCTTGTGTGTAGCACTGCCCTGCAGTTGAAGGGGCGGTTGCGGTTGGATGACAGTCTTGATGTGTTGCCTGTGCATGGGCTGGCCGGCACGCTTGGGGTGCTGCTCACCGGCATCTTTGCCCTAAAGAGCGTTAATCCAGCAGGGGCCGATGGTTTGCTGGCAGGTAATCCCCTGCAGCTATGGATTCAACTTAAGGCCGCTGGTTTCACGCTGTTGTGGGTGGGGGTGGGCACCTTTGTGGTGTTGCAGCTGATTCGTCAGTTCATGCCCCTAAGGGTGAGTGATCAGGCGGAACGGCTGGGGCTTGATATCAGTGCCCATGGGGAAGAGGCCTATAACAATGAATTCACCGGCTGATCAATTTGTTGGCCGATCAGAGATAGAAACCAACGGTGGTTATCACTCGAGTGCCCTTTCCCCTGAGGGCACTACGTAAGAAATAGGTGGATTGGTTGTGGAGTAAGGCTTCCCAGCGGTGGCGGGTTACAAATACCGGCAATACCACTGTGCAAAAAAGGTTGGCCCCCTTGCGGTGTTGTTCCTCGAATTTATGCACAAAATCCACCACTGGAGTGGTTAGGGATCGGTAGGGGGAATCCAAGATCACCAGCGGCACCTGGGGGAGTTGCTTGGCCCATTGGCGGCGAAAAGCTTCGGCTTTGCCATGGCCCAGATCCACATGTACCGCCACCAGTTCGGTGGCAATGCTGTGGGCATAGCGCACTGCTTCGTAGCTGCCCCGGTGCAGTTGACCCACGAGAACCACCACTGGAGCCGCCCCCCCCGGGGCTGGGGCGGCGGGCAGGCTGAGCTTTACGTCGGTGGCGAGGCGTAGGCGCTTTGATACCAACCGGTAGTGGTTGTGGATCGTTAGAAATATGGTTACCAGCAGGGGCACGGCCAGCACAATCAGCCAGGCCCCCTGGTGGAACTTGCTGAACAGCAGCACTGCCGTAACTACAGCAGTTACCACGGCGCCAAAGCCATTGATCAGGGCCTTGACCCGCCAGCCCCTGGAGCGTTCCTTCAACCAATGAATCACCATCCCTGCCTGGGAGAGGGTGAAGCTGGTGAATACTCCCACCGCATAGAGCGGGATCAGGCGACTAACGCTGCCGCCGAACAGCACCAACAAAAGACCAGCGCCGATCGAAAGGAAAACGATGCCGTTGCTAAAAACCAGCCGGTCTCCGAGGGAAGCCAGCTGCCGCGGCATGAAACCATCCTGGGCCAGAAAAGCGGCCAGTCTTGGGAAATCTGCATAGGCGGTGTTGGCCGCCAGCAGCAGGATCAGCAGGGTGCCGAGCTGGAGCACCAAGAGCAGGAAGCCGTTACCGAAAACCTTCTCGCCAATCTGATAAAGCAGCGTGGGGCCATTTTCCAGATAAACCAGCCCCAGGTGACTGGCCAGCAGGCTGATGCCCAGGAACATCACAGCCAGCAATATCACCATCGTGCCCAGCACCCGCCGGGCATTACGCCATTCCACCGGGCGGAAGGCCATCACGCTGTCGCTGATCGCCTCAATGCCGGTGAGGGCGGCACAGCCGGAGCTAAAGGCCCGCATCATCAGCACTGGACCGATGGCCATGGCCGTGCCGTGGTGGTGGCTGGCGGCCGCTTCCGTGAGCAGTTGTTGTTGTTGATCCGCTGCCAGCACCGGCAGGGATCCCTGCAGCAACTGGATCAGACCCACCCCCACCAGCAGCAGGATTGAGCCCAGAAATAAGTAGGTGGGCAGGCTCATCACCTGGGCGCTGGAGCGCACGCCCCGCAGGTTTGCCACCATCAACACCACCACGGCCGCCAAACAGAGCGGCACCCGCATGGCATCAAGGCCTGGCAGGTAGGAGGTGAGGGCGGCGATGCCCGCCGCCACACTCACCGCCACGGTGAGCACATAGTCAAGGGAGAGGGAGGCGCCGGCCACCAGGCCAGCGGTGGAGCCCAGGTTGTCGTGGGAGACCCGGTAGGAGCCACCGCCGCGGGGGTAGGCCTTGATGGTTTGGCTGTAGCTAATGCCAACCACCACCATCAGCAGCACGATCATGCCGGTGATCGGCAGGGTGAACTGCAGGGCGGCGGCCCCGGCCATGCCCAGCACCAAGACGATCTCCTGGGTGGCGTAGGCCACCGATGAGAGGGCATCGGAACTGAGGATCGCCAGGGCCTCTGAGTTGGTTAGGCGTTCTTCGTCATGGGCACTGGTGGGCAGAGGCTCGCCAAACAGTCCGCGCTTGAGGCGCTCAAGCACCAGATTTAATTGGCTTGCCATCGGGGCTAGCTCACCCAACCGGCGCTGAGTACCACTGCAAAGCCCAGGAAGAGGGCGAGCAGGGTCCAGCTGATGCGGTTCAGGGTGTTTTCAGCGCTGCGGGCACTGGTAAACATCGAGCTGCCGCTGGCGGCAAGTCCCCCCATGCCATCACCTTTGGGACTGTGCAGCAGCACAGAAATGATCAGCAATACGCCGGTGACGGCCCAAAGCCAACTGAGGATGGATTGCAGCATGACCGATGGCGATTAGGCCAATGTAGGCCGAGACTGCACTGGACTTTTCGCCGTGATCGGCACCACCAGGCTGCGGCCACTCATGGCGGCCGGCACTTCTATTCCCAGCAGTTGCAGCACCGTAGGGGCGATGTCGGCTAGGCCACCATCCTGGCGCAATTGAAGGTCCCCACCAAAGCCGGCCAGCTTGCGTTTTTCGCCTTCCACCAGGATGAAGGGCACCGGATTGGTGGTGTGGGCGGTCCAGGGGCGGCCATCGGCCCCTTGCATTAATTCAGCATTGCCGTGGTCTGCGGTGATCAGCAGGCTGCCCCCCATGCGACAGGTGGCATCCAGCAGCCTGCCCACACAGTGGTCTACGCAGCCCACGGCTTCCACGGTGGCCTGCATGTCTCCGGTGTGGCCCACCATGTCTGGGTTGGCGAAGTTGATTACCACCAGGGAATAGATGCCCTTGCGAATGGCCGCCACACAACCGTCGGTGAGGCTCTCTGCCGACATGGCGGGGGACTGGTCGTAGGTGGCCACCTTGGGGGAGGGCACCAGGTGCCGGTCTTCGCCGGGGAAGGGTTTCTCCATCCCGCCATTGAGGAAGTAGGTGACGTGGGGATATTTCTCGGTTTCGGCGGTGCGGAACTGGCGCAGCCCCTCCCGGGAGATCACTTCCCCCAACAGGTCATCGAGGGATTCCGGGGGGAAGGCCACCGCCACCGGCAGGCCCTTTTCGTATTGGGTGAAGGTGACCACATGCAGCGGTTGGATCTGCTGGCGGTCAAAGCCCTTGAAATCCGGTTTGACCAGGGCGGCGGTTAGTTGCCGCATGCGGTCGGGGCGGAAGTTGAACAGCACCAGCCCATCGTTGGCGGCGATCACTTCCGGGCCAAAACGCACCGGTTCCAGGAATTCGTCGCTGGTGCCGGCCTGATGGGCACTGGCCAGCACGGCTTCAGGGGTTTCGCTGCTTACCAGGCCCACTTCAGTGAGCAGGCGATAGGCCTTCTCCACTCTTTCCCAACGGTTGTCGCGGTCCATGGCCCAGTAGCGGCCACAGAGACTGGTGATTGAACCAACCCCGGTTTCGGCGATCGCCTCCCGCAGCTGGGCCAGGTAACCGAGGGAGCTGTTGGTGGGGGTGTCGCGGCCATCGGTGATCGCATGGATGCAAACCTCCTTGAAGCCCCGGCCGGCGGCCCAGCGCAGCAGCCCAGCCAGATGCTTTACGTGGCTGTGCACGCCCCCATCGGAGAGCAGACCCAGCAGATGCAGGCGTCCGCCGTTCTGCAGCAGGCCGTCGGCCAGTTTGTTGAGGGCAGGGTTCTGGTTGATGCTGCCGCTGGCCACAGCCTGGCCAATGCGCACCAGCTCCTGGCGGATCACCCGGCCTGAACCAATGGTGAGGTGCCCCACCTCTGAATTGCCCATTTGGCCGTCGGGCAGGCCCACATGGGCGCCACTGGCTTCGATCAGGCTGTGGGGATAGGCATGCCAGAGGGCGTCCATCACCGGCGTTTTCGCCGCGCGGATCGCGTTGTGGTCTGCCTCGGGCTGCTCCCCCCAACCATCGAGGATCGCCAATACCACTGGAGCCACTGGGGGCAAACTTCGCTCCACAAGGGTTGTATCGGTGGTGGGGGGTGTCGCCGCTGTCACCCAGTTTTGCTGTGGTACCTAAGCCAAATTTACATCGCTTCCCAAGGCTTTTCCCGTCTGTGTCACGGGCGTCAGCTTTTGAGCACGCTGATCAGCCCTAGGATCTGCCTTCGTTTTAGTGGCAGCCGGTGATGGGACGAGCGTCCTTCCCGCCCCAGGATTGCGACCGGGTCACGATTCTCGATGCGGCGGAATTGCATCGCACCGTGCTGCGGCTCTGCACCCAGATGCTGGAGAGTGTCCCTGACCCCAAGGACCTGGTGCTGCTGGGGATCCCCACCCGGGGGGTGGCCCTAGCCCAGGTGTTGGCCCGGGAGCTGGAACTGCTGCTGGGCCAGCCGGTGGACCATGGGGTGCTTGATCCCACCTTCCATCGGGATGACTTGAACCGGGTGGGCACCCGCCTCGCCCTGCCCACCGCCTTGCCTGTGTCGATCGACGGCCGTTCCCTGGTGTTGGTAGACGACGTGGTGTTCACGGGGCGCACCGTACGGGCGGCCCTGGAGGCGCTGCAGGCCTGGGGGCGTCCGGCAAATGTGCGCCTGCTGGCGATGGTGGATCGCGGCCACCGGGAACTGCCGATTCAGCCTGATTTTGTGGGCCGGGTGGTGCCCACCAGCCGCCAGGAATTTATCCACCTGATGCTGCAGGAGGTGGATGGCGAAGAGGGGGTGGCGCTGCTGCGGCCGCGGGGCGGCGTGTCCCTCAGCTAGCTAGCTGACAGGCTCCAGTTCATCGGCCCGGAAGTGGGCCTTGTAACGACCAAAGGCCACCACCACGGGCAAAGTTGGGCTGATTGGCCGGCCTTGCCAGTCGTCTAGCACTTTGCTTACTTCCCCCTCCTGGCCTTGCATGTCGAAGGCTTGGCCGCGGTGCTCAGGGTGGGTGAATACCTGAACCGACTCACTCACACGTACACGGTCCCCGGGCTTCATGCCTGCTTTTGCTTTTGCTAGCCATCCTGTCATTCAGCGGCGACAGTCGCTCTCGGGGCCCTCTTCCACCACCTTGCCCCCCAGCTCCTTGCAGGCGGCCTGGAAGGCGGCCCAGTCCCCCAGCCCCTGGCCCATGTAACGGCGAACTAAGCCATCTAGCCGTTGGGGATCAACCGGGCCCCCTGGGCCGCTGCTATGGGCCGGCCCATGGCTGTTGTGGTCTTCCTGGCGCAGGCGCAGGGCTGCAATGGCAATATCCACCTGGCGGCGCAGCGGCACAGCCTGGGTTTTCCACCAGGGGTGGTCCAGCTGATTGAGTTGATCAAGGGCCTCCCACCACTGTTTTTTTGCCACCGCCGTTTGGGCTTTTTCAAATAGGAAGCGATTGAAGGCCCAGTTTTCGCGCAGGGCCTCCTGGAGGGCTTGGCCTTCGGGAAATCGGTTTTCGCCGCTGCTGCTTAACAGCGAAAAAGCTTGGTTTAGTTCCCCCCGCTGGAACCGCTGCATCACCCATTGCTTGAGCTGCTGGCGCCAGTGCTGCAGTTGGCGGTTTTCGGCCAGGGGATTGGCGCTGCGGCTCACCAGCCGCCGCTGTTGATCAAGGGCGGCCCACCAGCGGCCCTGGTCCCAACTGAGCTGGGCCTGGCGCCGCAGGCAGGTTTCCACCAGGGCCTGTTCCTGGGGGCGCAGCGGTTGGAGGGCCCCCAGTTGCCTGCCGAGCCGTAGGCAGGCCCCCAGCTGACCCGCCTGGGCGGCGTTGCGCAGGCGCTGGGGTAGGCGTTGCTGCCAGAGACCTAGGCCAGCCAGGCCGAGCAGCAGCACCCCAAGGGTTCCGCTCAGCCAGAGCCAGGGGAGCCGGGGGGGGCGGAGGGCCAAGACAGGGCCAGGGCTGGAGTTACTCCAGCATGCCGAGCCGCTGGGGTCCGAAGACTTGTTTGCTAACCAAGTCTTGGCCCTGCACCCAGAGCTGTTGTTGGCCATCGATGCGGAATTGAAGCCGCAGTCGATCGGCCTCCCCCTGGGCCGCTGGCTCGATGCTGAGGAGCTGGGGGGTGCCTTCCCAGGGGTAAACCCGCACCGCCCCCGCCGCCTGGGCCCGCAGGCTGGGCAGGCCGTTGTGGAAGACCACCTCGGCGCGGCATTCGGGCTCGGGGGTGCCCAGTTGCAGTTCCAGGGCCGTTTGGCCGCTGCTGCAGCTGAGCACCAGCTCCAGCGGTTGGGGGGTGGGCCAGGCCTGGCCGGCCAGAAATAAAGGGTGCCAGCGGTGGGCCTGGAGCCGTCGATCCCAACAACGCAGGCTCACGGCTTGGCTCAGCACATCCAGCACCTGCAGGGCTGGGGTCATGGCCAGGGCGCCGCGCACCACCGCCTCCAACGGTTGGGCCACCGGCAGGAGCCGCTGGGGTAACCGTTGGGCCAGCCATTGCTGCAGCCAGGGCAGTTGGCTGCCGCCCCCCACCGCCAGCACACCATCGAGCTGATCCAGCCGTTCCCCAGCCCGGCGGGCGGCCGCCTCCACCTGGGCCAGCAGCCCATCGAGCTGGGCCGCTAGCCCGTTGTTATCCAGCACCGTTTCGAGTTGCTGGCGCCGGGCCCGCAGCAGCCGCGCTGGCCCATCGCCCTCCAGTAGCACCTGGGCAGTGCTGGCGCTGCTGAGGGCGCATTTGAGCTGTTCGGCGGCCGCCAGCCAGGCGGGGTGATCGGCGTGGGGGGCGCCCAGGGCCAGGGCCCAGTGGCGATCTATCTGCAGGCCGCCGCTGGCCTGGCCGGCTTTACCCAGCACCCGGGCGGTGCGCAGGCCCTGGCGTTCCGGGGCCAGGTTGCGGCCCGCAAAGCGCAGCAGCTGGGCCATCGGCGCCGCTTTACCTTCGCCCCCCTCAAGGCGCACTAGGGAAAGGTCGGTGGTGCCAGCGCCCATGTCGAGCACCAGCACCAGGCTGCCGGGCGCTAGGCCGGCGCCGAGGGCGGCGGCGGTGGGTTCATCCACTAGGGCCAGCTCCGGCACTGCTAAACGGCTGGCCCAGCTGAGTAACCAGCGGCGATAGGCACCGAAACCCTCCACCGGGGCGGTGAGCACCAGCCGTTGGGGTAGGCGATCGCTGGGGAGTCGCTCCCAGATGCCCTGGAGCAGGGCTTCGGCGGCGCGCTGGGCCTCGGGGGGCGGCGTTGGCTGGTTCAGCAACAGCTTGAAGTTGCGAACACAGCTCTCTGGGCTGCCGCCATCGAGCACCTGTTGGCCCAGCAGTGGTTTGCTGGGGCCCCATTGCACCAGGCTGGGAATCAAAGGCGGGCCGCTGGGGCGGCAGAGGGGCGGCAGCGCCAGCAGTTCCGGGGCGCTGCTGGCATCCCCCTGCCAGGCCACCAGGGTGCTGGAACTGCCCAGATCGATGGCAAGGGTGCCCTGGCCCAAGCTGCGCCGAATCAAACGAATACTGAAACCATTACAGACAACCTCAACCCTTAGGCGCGGTTCCGCCCAGATTTAGATCACTGGGTCTGGAGCCGAGATGGTTTTTATCGGTTGGCTAAATGGGGATCGGTTGATGCGGACGGTCTTGTCTTTTTACCGGGAGGAGCCTCGGGAGTTGGCCCTGTTGGCGCCCCTGCTGGGCTGCCGTTGGCGGCGGGGCTGGTCGAGCCTGCGGCTTGCTTGCCTCGACCGCGAACACCTGGAGCGGGTTGATTCCCTGCTGGAATTGTTGCAGCCCCCCCTGGCGGCCCTGCAGTTGGTGAGCGAGATCCGGCTTGCGGCGCCGGGTATCGCCGAGCGGATTTATCCCGTGGGCTTGCCCGTGGGGCAGGGGGCTAGGGCTTAGAATTAACGATCGACGTTTAGGCCGGGCTTTGCCCGGGTGGCGCTATGTACCTCACCCAGCAGCCCGATGCCAAGGAACTGGCCCAGCGGGGCGAAAGCCTGATCCGCCATTCCAGCAACCACTACCTCACCACCGTGAGGATTGCTTTCCGGGCTAAACAGCGCCGTTTTGATGATTTCGAAGGCCTGCTAGACGACAGCATGATTAAGCCGGTGCAGCGGGCAATCATTGAACTCAGCGACGAACAGGATCAACCGGACCTGTTGCCCGGCTGAACGGTTTGGCCCCCATCCAGCGGCAGGGGCCTGGCTGGCGCCTAGCCCTTGATCCCAGCCGCAGCCCCTACCAGGCCCTGATTGGCGGCGATGGTTGGGCGATAGAACTCACTGGCGAAGAACTGGCCCAGTTAAGGCAGTTATGTGGGCGGCTAGGGGCTGAGCACCAGGCCCTGGCAGACCAGTTGATGGCGGAGGAACAGCTGGAACTCTGCTTGGAGCAGGGCGGCTGGTGGTTGGAATTAAGCGGTGACCGCCGCCATTGGGCCCTGCGCTTTGTGCTTGGCGGCCCTGGCCTCGGCTCTGGCCGTGGCGCCGAGGGCCACTGGCCAGCGCCGGCCAGTGGCGCCTTTGTGCAGGCGCTGCTGCAGGGGGACTGCTTTTAGCCTTGCTGCAGGAAGCCGGTGTGATCTTCTTTGTCAAATAGGTGCTGATAGGCGGCCACCAGGCTGCAAACCACCACGGGGGCTGCCACCAGGATGCCCACGCCGAATAGCAGCAGCCCCAGCAGGGTGATCAGCACCATCAGGATCGCAAAACCCAGCAGTCGCCAGAATTGCGGATCAACGCCGTGGCGACCGGCCTGGAAGGCGGCCAGGGGCTTTTCGCCCCGGGCCACCACCAAGGGCACGTGGAACATCTGGGTAATCGCCACATAAAACAGCACCAGCACCCCGGCCACGAGGGGCAGGGCGATTAGTTCGAGCCGGATCAGGCTGAGCAGCGCCCCCGCCAAACCTGCCACCAGGATCACCAGCACATTGATGCCTAGCAGCAGTACAGCCATCCAGAACAGGCGTTTCATCGCCTGACTGTCCCAGCGAATGAAGTCTGCGAATTTGGGTGCTTCTCCCCCCACCGCCTTCCAGGCCCCCCGGAACAGGCCCACGTTCATCCAGAGGCTGGCGACCACGTTGAGGGCTAGGCCCAACAGGAAGAGCAGAACCCAGAACAACAGAAAGCCTGTGTTGGTTTCGATTGCCGATGTGGCGTTTTCCTGAATTGATTGGGTGATCAGATTCAATAGCCCGCCGAGCAGGGTGAAACCGATGAAAGGCCAGGGGGCGCGGGCAAAGGCAGCCCAGCCCTTTTTGACAAGCTCACCAATGGGTAGAGCGGAAGGGGGCAGGCCTGCGGCGGTCATGGGGTGGGGGCGTTCTGCTGAAGTTAGCGGTAGCTTTTCGCTTCTGCCAGCAATCGCTCTAAAGCTGCACAGGGCCCAGCAGGGTCAACAGGCTGGCGGCGCTGGCGGCGGGCACCGGCAGGATTGAAAGACGGTTGCCCTTGCGCACCACGGGCAACTGTTCCGCAGTGAATAGTTCCTTGAGGCGATCAAGGCTGAGCAGCTCCTGGAAACTGCCCCCATAGGCCAGCCGCACACAGTCCCAACGGGGGGACTCTGCTTTGGAGGCGGCGTCAAAGTATTTATTGCTGGGGTCAAATTGACTGGGGTCAGTGAGGCCCACCTCCAGCACTTCCATCAGGCCAACGATCCCCGGTGGGCTGGTATTGGAGTGGTAGAAAAAGGCCCGATCACCCACCGCCATCGAGCGCATGAAATTACGCGCCTGGTAGTTGCGAATCCCATCCCAGAGGGTGCTGCCCTCTGCCTTGAGGTGCTCGATCCCGAAAACATCGGGTTCGCTTTTCATTAACCACCAGTTCATCGTCATGGCTTGCTGGGCAGGGCCTGCACCAACTGGCGAAAATGCTCGCCCCTCACCTCGAAATCCCGGTATTGGTCAAAGCTGGCGCAGGCTGGCGAGAGCAGCACACTGCTGGCCCCCAGTTCCTCGGCCAGGGCCTGGGCCAGGGGCAGGGCCTGGTCTAGGTGTTCCTGTTGCTCAATCCGGCCCGGGTAGCCGCTGGCGCCCAACAATTCGTTGAAGGTGGGCATCGCTTCGCCGAATAACACCACAGCCACTGCCTTTTCCCCGAGGGCCTGCAGCCACGTGGCCGGTTCCCCCCGTTTGGCCCGGCCCCCCGCCAGCAGCACCAGCGGCCCCTCCAGGGCCTGGAGGGCCACCAGGGAGGCGTCGTAGTTGGTGGCTTTGCTGTCGTTGTAATAGCTGACCCCCTGGTGCACCCGGATGCGTTCCAGCCGGTGGGCAACGCCGGGAAAGCTGCGGCAGGCGGCTTCCATCTGGGCGCCACTCACCCCGGCGGCCTGGGCAACCGCTGCGGCCAGCAGCAGGTTTTGACGGTTGTGGGCCCCGGGCATGGCCAGGGCCCTGGCATCCAGCAGTGGCCCATCGGGCCCCAGCACCTGGTCGCCTTCCATCCAGAGCAGGGGCCGGGCGCCGGCGGGCAACGCCTCCCGGGGACCGGCGGTGACCCAGCCGGCCTCGGGCCAGGTGTCGGCATGGGCCCTTAGGTCTGGGTCATCACCATTAAGGATCTGGAGGCCGCAATAGCGCAACAGATCGGCCTTGATGCTGCGGTAGTGCTCCACGGTGCCGTGGCGATCGAGGTGATCTGGGGTGAGGGTGGTCCAAACGCCGATGCGGGGGGCCAGGGCCGGTGCCGCTTCGATCTGGAAACTGCTTAGTTCCACCACCACCCAGTCGGGCTGTCTGCCGTTTTGGCAGGCGAGGGCCAGTTCCGCCGCTGAGCTGCCGATGTTGCCGCACACCGGCGCATCGAGGCCGGCCTGCTGGAGCAGATGGCCCACCAGGGAAGTAACGGTGGTTTTGCCGTTGGTGCCGGTGATGCCGATCCAGGGCACCCCGGCTAGCCCCTCCCAGGCCACCTGCATTTCGCCTACCACCTCGATGCCCCGGTCCCGCAGCTGGTTCAGCACCGGATGGTCAAAGGGGATGCCGGGGCTGATCACCACCCGGCTGGGGGGGGGGACCAAGGCCTCAAAACTGGCCAGGGCTAGGGGTTGACCCAATTCCACCTGGATACCCTCCTGGGCCAGCAGATCAGCCTGGCGTTGCAGTTCGCTGTTCTTGTTGCTGTCGATCAGAGTTACGTTGTGGCCCCGGGCATTCAGCAGGCGGGCAGCACCGGTGCCGGAACGGCCGAGACCCACCACCACCACCGGTTCCTGCATGCTTCTAATAGAGGGAAGTGGGCGATACTGGAATCGAACCAGTGACTCCTACCGTGTCAAGGTAGTGCTCTACCTCTGAGCTAATCGCCCATGGGGGCCGCCACGGCCCTCTGGCCATGGCTTGTCAACCGAATCCCTCCTACTCGCTAGGGTTCACCACTGTCAAATCCGGCCCCAGGCCTAGGCAAGGCCCCAGTGGATTTCTCTCTGGATTTGGCACTATTATTTAGTGCCTTGAGATTCCTATCAAGTGGTTGAAATCGATGCGCTAGACGCATTGGATCAATTGATTTGGAAGCGCAGTGGTGTTGCCGCTGCCAAGGCAGTGAAAATGCACCAGTCCACCGTCAGTCGTAAGACCCGGGAGGTGCTCCAGCTGTTGGGGCTCCAGATGGTGCAACGGGCGGGGGAATGGGACCTGGAAGGCTGCCATGACTTCATACGGCTGGAAAGACAACTCCACCAACTGCACCGGCTGAAAAGCGGTGCTCCTTTGAGATTAGAAGGGGTTTTTTGGTGGCAGCCTGTCCTGGCTACACCCCCAGCGGGTTGGTGCACCGGAGTCTTCGACCATCTAGGCCTTGTTAGGGCCCACCAATTGTTGCGCCAGCGGGTGGTGGATGCCTGGTTAATTGCGCCGCCGGATCATCCCGAGGAGGATGATCCCGATCTTGCTGTGGTGCCCTTGGCAACAATGCCTGTGCGTTTAGTGGTGGGCAAATCCCACCCCCTGGCCGATGAGAGGGGCGTAACTTTTAGGGACGTGCATCGATTCCCCACCTTGGCATTGCCCGCCGGTTTGTTGCCAAAAACGGAAAAACGTTTGCAGGAATTGGGCCTATGGAATTCGCCAGTAAGGATGCAATTTTATGACCATGATTCCTGGCAAGGTCAATGCCATGACCAGGCAACAATTAACTATGGCTCTGGGCTTTCCCTGGCCCAGCAGCCACACCTCACGACCCTTGATTTGCCGCTGAATTTCCACTCAGGTGATGCTTTGGTTGTGCATCGAGACCTGGTTTCCAGTCCGCGGATAGAGCTTTTAGTTAGACATTTGCGAGGTTGTTTGCAGCGGCTGATTCAACATCAACATGGCTTTAGATTGGCGGCGATTTGATAATTGAAAATTTGGCTTTGTATCTCATTTCTTATTTGCCCCCTATTTGACCCCCGGTTAAAGAACCCTGGTTAAGCTCAGCCGCCAGCGGTCCCGTTTGGTGAGCAGCACCGTTTCAAGTACCAGTTCACCACGCCCCACCAGTTGAATCCGGTCGCCGGGTTTGAGTTCGCGGCTGGGGCTGTCCACGGGGTTCCAGTTGATGCGCACCTTGCCCAGGCGGATCAGTTCGGCCATGCGGCTCCTGGAGATGCCAAAACCAGCCGAGGCCACCGCATCAAGGCGCAGGGAGGCCTCCACCGTGCTGAGTGATTTTTGTCGAGGCTCCTGGGCCCCCAGCAGGGCCCAATCTGCGGGCTGCAGTTGACAGGCGACGCTGCGCACCAGCAGCGGCTGCCCTTGCAGTTGCTGGGCCGCCTCGGGGCTGCAGATCAGCAGGGCGCCCCGATCGCCGCGCACCAGCAGATCCCCCAGGGCCGCCGCCGCCACACCGCCCTGCTCCAGGGCCAGGCGGAAATCGGCGGCTTCGGCCGGATCAAAGAGAAAATTGCCGCTGATTTCCAGCAGGGCTAGGGGCGCTGCTGGGGGCGGCGGGCTGCCCTGGCGTTCCAGCCGCAGGCGTCGGCGTTCCGCCTGGCCATAGCCCCCCTCCGCCGCCAGCTGCAGTTCCCCCAGGGGGGCAAAGCGCGCTTCGGCTTCCTCCCGCACCGGTGCCGCCAGAAAGCCGCTCCAGCAGGGCTGGTGGGTGCGCAGGGCGGTTTCCGCCAGCGCCAACAGCTGGCTAAGCGCTTCGGGGTGGGCGGCGCCCGCCAGTAACTGCTTGCGGGGCAGCATCAGTCTTCTTTCAGGCGCACCACGGCCTGGGGGCGGGCCTTTTGAATCAGGCCCCAGGGCATGGCGTCGCCGCTAATGGCCTCCACCAGCAACACCCAGTTGCCCTCCTCAAGGCGGTTGCGCACGGTGCGGATCTGGTCATCCCCTTCGCCGGTAACGCTGGCCGCCGCCGCATAGCTACCCATCCAGCCCGAAGCGAGCCCCAGCAGACCGCCGATCAAGGGTTGGCCCATGGGGCCAGCGAAGCCGAAGGTGTCGAGGTTGGTGATGAAGGTGAACATCGCCCCGGCGGCGAAACCGAAGGGCAGCAGCCAGCGGGCCATGGTGCGTTGGCGGTCGCGCCTGTCTAGGGCTGGGTTTAGTTCCCGTACGGTCTTTGGATCAAGGGCCTCGGCGCCCACGGCCCGCAGGCCCAGGGGGGGCTGCAGGCTGGCCAATTCCTGGCGGAGCTGCTCCAGCCGTTCCCACTTATCCAGCACCACTGCCACGTAGAGGCCCATCCGAATCGAAGCCCATAGGAGCGGTCACTACACTGCACCCCCGCATGCCCCGCGGACCATGACCAAAGTTTTGGTGTCTGACCCCATCGACCAGGTAGGGATCGACATCCTTTCCCAGGTGGCCCAAGTTGACGTGCGCACGGGCTTACCCCCGGCGGAGTTGAAACAGATCATTGGCGAATACGACGCCCTGATGATCCGTTCTGGCACCCAGGTGACCGCTGAGATCATCGAGGCAGCGCCCCGGCTCAAGATCATCGGCCGCGCTGGCGTGGGGGTGGACAACGTTGATGTGCCCACGGCCACCAAGCACGGCGTGCTGGTGGTGAATTCTCCGGAGGGCAACACCATTGCCGCCGCCGAGCATGCCCTGGCGATGATGCTGGCCCTCTCCCGTCACATTCCTGCGGCCCACAGCAGCACCGCCGCCGGCGGTTGGGACCGCAAAACCTATGTGGGCAACGAGCTCTACAAGAAACGTCTTGGCGTGGTGGGTTTGGGCAAGATCGGCTCCCATGTGGCCCGGGTGGCCCAGGCCATGGGCATGGAGGTGATTGCCTACGACCCCTTCATCTCCAATGAGCGGGCCCAGCAGTTGCGGGTGCGGCTCAGCGCCCTGGAGCCCCTGTTTAAGGAAGCCGACTACATCACCCTGCACCTGCCCCGCACCCCAGACACCGAAAACCTGGTGAATGCGGAGCTGCTGGCCAAGATGAAACCCACGGCGCGCTTGGTGAACTGTGCCCGCGGCGGCATCATCAATGAGGCCGACCTGGCCGTCGCCCTCAAGAACGGGGTGATCGGCGGGGCCGCCCTCGATGTGTATGCCCATGAACCGCTGGAGGCTGATTCCCCGCTGCGCAGCGTTGGCGAGCGGCTGATCCTCACCCCCCACCTGGGGGCCTCCACGGAGGAGGCCCAGGTGAACGTGGCGGTGGATGTGGCCGAACAGATCCGCGACGTGTTGCTGGGGCTGCCAGCCCGCAGCGCCGTGAATATTCCCGGGCTCACCCCCGAGGTGATGGAGCAGCTCAAGCCCCACCTGCAACTGGCCGAAACCCTGGGCCTGCTGCTCAGTCAGCTGTCGGGGGGCTCCGTGCAGGAGCTGGAGGTGCGCCTGCAGGGGGAATTTGCCGAACATCCCAGCCAGCCCCTGGTGGTGGCCGCCCTCAAGGGGCTGCTCAGCTCCGCCCTGGGGGATCGGATCAACTACGTGAATGCGGCCCTAGAGGCCAAGGGCCGGGGCATCCATGTGCTCGAGGTGAAGGACGCCGCCAGCCACGATTTCGCCGGTGGTTCGCTGCAGCTCTCCTGCCGCAATTCCCAGGGCAGCCACACCGTGACCGGGGCTGTGTTTGCCGATGGGGAACTGCGGATCACCAGCATCGATGAGTTCCCCCTCAACGTGCCCCCCAGCCGTCACATGCTGTTTACCCGCCACCGCGACATGCCGGGGATCATTGGCCATCTCGGCTCGCTGCTGGGTGAGCACAATGTGAACATCGCCTCGATGCAGGTGGGCCGTCGCATCGTGCGCGGCGATGCGGTGATGGTGCTGAGCCTGGATGACCCCATCCCCCCCAGCCTGCTCACCAGCATCTATGCCATCAACGGCATCCAGGAGGCCCATCCCGTCACCCTCTAACCCATGACATCCCCTCTTCACTCCTGGTGGCGCCTCGAATTGGAGCCGCCCGGGGAGCTGGAGGAGTCGTTGCTCTGGCGCCTGGAAACCCTGGGGATTCCCCGGGTGGCTGTGCAGTTCCGACCGGAACAACCGCTGCAGCGCACCCTGGTGGCCTGGTTGCCGGAGGCCGACTGGCCTGAGGCGGAACGGCAGCGCCTTGGCGAGGCCCTTGCCGCCCTGGCGGAGCCCTTTGGCTGTGGGCTGCCGCCCCTGCGTTGGCAGCGGCAGGCGGAGGAGGACTGGGCCCTGAGCTGGAAGCAGCACTGGCAGCCGGATCCCGTGGGCCAGCGGCTGCTGATTCTGCCCGCTTGGCTGGAACTGCCGCCGGAATTTCGCCAGCGCCAGGTGTTGCGCATTGATCCCGGCAGCGCCTTTGGCACCGGCAGCCACCCCACCACCCGCCTCTGCATGGAGGCGCTGGAGCGGCTGGAGGGGCTCGAGCTGCGGGATGCCCTGGTGGCAGACCTGGGCTGTGGCAGCGGCATCCTCGGCCTCGCTGCCCTGGCCCTGGGGGCCAGCCAGGTGCTGGCCACCGACACCGACAGCCTGGCGGTGCGGGCCACCGGCGAAAACTCTGCCCTTAATCAGATCAGTGCTGGCCGTTTGCAGGTGGCCCTGGGCTCTGCGGAGGCCCTGGCCGTGCTGCTGGCCGGCCGGCGGGCTGAGGTGTTGCTTTGTAACATCCTGGCGCCGGTGCTGGCGGAGCTGGGGCCCAGCTTTGAGGGGCTGTTGAGCCCCACGGGGGTGGGCCTGCTCAGTGGCTTGCTGGTGGAGCAGGTGGAGCCCCTGATGGCAGTGCTGGAGCCCCTTGGCTGGCGTTGTCGCCTAGGCGCAGAGCAGTCCCGCTGGGCCCTGCTGGAGATCCGCCGGGCATAACCCAGGCTTATGAGTACTTGAATTTTGATTGGCCTTCCCCCGCCTCAGCCCATGGGGGGTGGGTGTGAGGTGTAGAAAGGTGCGGCCCAACAGGCCCGGCTCGCCGAGGACCTGAGCAACCACCACTGCCATGGCGTCCTACAAGGTCACCCTCGTCAACGAAAGCGAGGGCCTGAACAAGACCATTGAAGTGCCCGATGACCAGTACATCCTCGACGCAGCCGAGGAACAGGGCATCGACCTTCCCTATTCCTGTCGTGCTGGCGCCTGTTCCACCTGCGCCGGCAAGATCACCGCTGGTACGATTGATCAAAGCGACCAGAGCTTCCTCGACGACGATCAAATCGAAGCTGGCTTCGTGCTGACCTGTGTGGCTTACCCCACCAGCGATTGCACCATCAAGACCCACGCTGAAGAAGAGCTGTATTGATTGCCTGCTAAGGGCCGTTCTGCGGCCGCTGAGCAGTTCTGGCCACCCCTCCGGGGGTGGCTTTTTCGTAGCTACTTTTTTTGTTGCTGATCACCCCAGGTTTCTGTTGCGCCCCTGTGACTGCTTCCCCGCCGCTTTCCCATGACCAGCTGCTGGCTAGCGGCAGTGAACATCCCAGCCCCGGCGGCATGTACAGCTATCGGGTGCTGGGCCCCTGCTGCCGCCTGTTTGACCGGGAGGAGTTGCCCTGGCCCTGCTGCCGCCTGCATTGGCGCACTAAGGAGCCGAGTTGGCGGCGGGTGGGCAGGCGCTTTGTGCCCGACCTGGCGGCGCGGCGCTGTCCCAGCTATGTGGTGGAGCTGCTGCAACCGGGTCTGAAGCCCACCCAAACGGTGCTCACCCTGTTTGCCGAACGGCTCAGTCCGGAGCTGCAGGGGTGGTGGTACGCAAAAAAAGGGCCCTCGGCCATAGCCGAGAACCCTGAATAGCAATCAATCTGGAGCTAATCAGAAGTAGATCTTGCCGCCACCCCATTGCTGGCCCTGCACTTTCGGGGCCACAAGGATGTAGCCGGCGATCCGGCGCAGGTCTTCGTCGGTGAGGTTTCGCATGGTCACGAAAACATCGGCGCTGCGCAGGCTGGGGTGCAGGTCGGCGATGGAAGTTTCCCCGTCGTAGGAGGTGGGATCCTTCATGTAATCGACCAGGGCATTCACTGAATCCCGGGGCGGGGTGGCCAGGGCCAGGGTGGCGGGGTCGAGACCCACGTTCTGGTTGGTCTTGGTGATACCACCGGCGTGGCAGGTGCCGCAGCTGTGGTTGAAGACTTTGCGGCCTGCTTTGATTTCCGACTCGCTGAAGGTGACCGTGGTGCCACTCGGATCGGCGGGAACGGTCAGGGTCTCGGCAGTCCACTGCAATGCCTGGGCCGCAGGGGCCAGCAGCAGTAGAACAACGGGAAGCAGCAGCAGTACGACTACGCGCCGCAGACCCTGGAGGACGGTGGACATGGAGGAAGCGTGCAAGGGGACGGACTCCTGAGTCCTTGTATCACGCGCAACCGGTCCTCTGGGGCGGAATCCCGGGGCGACTCACGAACTGTTGCAGGCCCCGGGGCTTAGTTCCAGGCTGAGAAAGTCTTTTGCCAGCAGGCTGTTGCTGAAGATCGCCTGGGCTTCCTTGAGCAGATCCTCTGGGGTTTCGCCATTGCCAGGGGCGTAGCGGGGGCTGAGGTGGGTGAGCGCTAGCTGGCCCACGCCGGCTTCCGCCGCCGTTTGGGCCGCCATGGTGCTGGTGGAGTGCTGGCGCTGGAAGGCCATTTCCGCATCCTGGTGGGAAAAGGTGGCCTCATGGATCAGCAGGTTGGCCCCCCGGGCCAACTGCACGGCTGCTTCGCAGAACACCGTGTCGGTGCAATAGGCCACGGCTACGCCGGGCTGGGGTGGGCCACAGAGGCTGCGGCCATCCACCTGGCGGCCATCGGGGAAGTTGACCGTTTCGCCGGCCTTCAGGCGGGCATAGAGGGGCCCCGGGGGTAGGCCCAGGGCCCTGGCCTGGTCGATGTTGAACCGGCCCGGCCGCGGCTCTTGCTGCACCCGATAGCCAAAGGCCGGTATCCGGTGCTTTAGGGGGGCACAGGTAACCGTGAGTTCGCCATCCACCAGCAGGGGGGCGCCACTGCTGGCGGCGGCTTCCACCCGATGGAATTTGAGCGGGTAGCCGATCCGGGTGGAGGAGTGCTGCAGGGCCCCCAGCAAAAAGGCCTCCAGGGGCGCCGGCCCATAGAGGTCAATGCCAGGGCAGGTGCCGGCCATGCCGAGGCTGGCCAGCAGCCCCGGCAGCCCAAACACATGGTCCCCATGCATGTGGGTGATAAAAATTCGCCGCAGTTGCGACACCCGCAGCTCACTGCGCATGAACTGGTGCTGGGTGGCTTCACCGCAATCCAGCAGCCAGAGCTCCGAGCGTTGCGGTAGGCGCAGGGCCACCGCCGACACGTTGCGGCTGCGGCTGGGAACCCCTGAACTGGTGCCGAGAAAGGTGACCTGCAATGGCGCCATGCCTTCGCCCCAGCTTTGATGGTGCCACGGCAGCCCAGGCATCTGTTGATTCCGCTTTTCTTTGCTCTCTCCCTCCCCCTGGTGGCTGAACCGCAGCTGCGGGTGCTGGTAGACGAAGGCGCTGCCCTGCGGGTGGTGCCTGGGGAAGGACGTTTGTTGCTCCAGGACGGCCAGGGGCGTTCCCTGGGGGCGGTGGAATCTGGTTTGACCCTGCGGGCCAGCGCCGCCGGCATCGAGGGGGCCGGTGCCCCCCAGGAGGAGCTCTGGATCAGCCCCGATAGCCCCGCTGGCAGCCTCTGGTTGCAACAACGGCGCTACCGGGGGCGGCTGCAGTTGCGCCTGGAGCAGGGGCGTCTGCAGGCGATCAATCGCTTGGGGGTGGAGAGCTATCTACCCAGCGTGGTGGGGGCGGAGATGCCGGCCCAGTGGCCCCTGGAGGCGTTGCGGGTGCAGTCGGTGGCGGCCCGCACCTATGCCCTGCGCCAGCTCAAGCCCTCCGCCCCCTTTGACCTGCGCGCCACGGTGAGCAGCCAGGTGTACCGGGGCCTGGAATCGGAAACCGACAGCACCCGCCAGGCGGTGCAGAGCACCCGCAGCCTGGTGCTCACCTATGGCAACAAGCTTATCGATGCCGTTTTTTTCAGTAGCAGCGGTGGGTTCACCGAAAACAGCGGTGAGATTTGGCCGCGGCAGATGCCCTACCTCAAAAGTGTTCCCGATTTCGACCAGGCCAGTCCGGTGTACCGCTGGACCAAACCGCTCGATGGCCCCACCCTGTTGAGTTCCTTCCGGGAGATTGGTGGGGTCAATGCGATCGAGCCCCTGGAAACCACCAGCACGGGTCGGCTCAAGCGGGTGCTCGTCCATGGCCCCACCGGGGACCTGCGCCTGGAGGCCGGCGAACTGCGTCAGCGCCTGGGCCTGCGCAGCACCTTCGTGCAGTTCGAACGCTCCGCCCCCCCCACAAACCCCTTCGACCAGGTGGGGGAATGGCTGGGCTTGAATCCCCCCCTGGTGGCGGTGGGCCGCGGCTATGGCCATGGGGTGGGGATGAGCCAGTGGGGGGCCTTCGGCCTGGCCCAGCAGGGGGAAGGCTTTGGTTCGATCCTGCGGCATTACTACCTGGGGGCGAAGTTGGAGCCCTATGCCCCCCTGGCCAATGCGGTGGCCCCTGGGCCAGCCTGGCCAAAGGCTCCACCAAATCCTTAGTTGCCGTTGTTTATGTCTGTTGCTGCCGGCCCCAGCCTGGAGGTGCTGCCGAGTCTTGAGGCGGTGGCGATCCGGGGGGCCACCCTGTTGGCCGAGGCCTTGCTGGATCCCCAGCGGCCCCCCAGTGGTTTAGCCACCGGTCGCACGATGCTGCCGCTCTATGGGGCGCTGCGGCCCTTGCTGCTGGCGGATCGACGCTTTGAGCCCAGCGCCTGGCGCAGTTTCAACCTTGATGAATATGTGGGCCTGGCGCCCACGGATTGCCGTTCCTTTGCTGGCTACATGGCCGCCCAGCTGGGGGATCCGCTCGGGCTAGCCCCCGGCCGGCTGGCCCTGCCCGATGGCCTGGCCCCCGACCCGGCCCTGGAGGCGGATCGTTATCGCCAGGCGCTGCTGCAAGCGGGCCTGGGGCTGCAGTTGCTGGGCCTCGGCAACAACGGCCACGTGGGTTTCAATGAGCCCCCCTGTTTGCCCCAGGCCCGCTGTCGGTGGGTAGAGCTGAGTGCTGAAACCCGCCGCCAGAACGCCGCTGGCTTCGGTGGCGATCCCGGGGCCGTGCCCCCCCTGGCAATCACCCTGGGGCTGGCGGAAATCCTGGGGGCCCAGGAGCTGCTGTTGGTGGTCACCGGCGCGGCCAAGGCCCAGGTGTTGCGGCGGGTGTTGGAGGAGCCCCCCCATGGGGAACTGCCGGCCAGCTGGCTCCAGGGCCATGGCCGCTGGCGGGTGCTTTGTGATCGGGATGCCGCCAGCGCCCTGAGCTAGCTGGCCTCCGCTAGCTGGCTTCTGGAGTGGTGAGATTGCAGCTAACGCTGCGCACGTCATCGAGGTTTTCGAGGCTGTCTAGGAGCCGTTCCAGTTGGCTTAGCTGTTCCCCTTCCGGCAGGGCCACCAGGGTTTGGGGCTGCCAGCGCAGTTCCGCTCCCTGTACGGGCCAGCCCGCCTGGGCCAGGCTGCGGTGCAGCCGTTCCAAGGCCGGCAGCTCACACCAGATTTCCCCCTGGGGGCCCTCCAGGGCATAGCTCACCACTTCCTGCTCCATTAACAGCTCCAGCAGCGGCTCCTCCTCGAGGGGGCCATCGCCCTCCAGCCACACCACCCCCAGTAGGGCAAATAGGTAGGCCACACAGCCGTTTTCGCCGAGGTTGCCGCCGTTTTTGCCAAAGGCCAAGCGCAGGTCGGCGGCGGTGCGGTTGCGGTTGTCGGTGAAGGCCTCCACCAGCACGGCCACCCCGCCGGGGCCATAGCCCTCGTAGCGCACCTCCTCAAAGCTGTCGCCCTCCTCCGACCCCTGGCCGGCCCCCTTGGCGATCGCCCGCTCGATGTTGGCGTTGGGCACCCCGGCGGCCCGGGCCTTTTCCAGGGCGGTGCGCAGCTGGAAGTTGCCGGCCGGATCAGCCCCCTGGCGGGCGGCCACGGTGATTTCCCGGGCCAGGCGGGTGAACACCACCCCCCGCTTGGCATCGACCACGGCCTTCTGCCGCTTGATTTGGGACCATTTGCTGTGGCCGGCCATAGGGGTTAAACGGCGACTTAGCCGGCGGCGTCAAACACCAGCTTCGGTTGCAGGCTGCCATCAGGCCGTTGCCGGGCCATGCCCGCCAGGCTGCCATCGGGCCGCAGGATCACCCAGGCCTGGTCAACGGCCCCCTCGGCATCGGTGCCGCTGAGCCGCTGGCCCCGGCTCCAGCCCAGCCATTCGCCCTCCAGCAGCTGCCGTTGGGGCAGGTGGCCCAGGGGCTGTAGGGGGTCGATCAGGGGACTGTCGGGGTTGAGTTCCTCAAGTTCAAGGGCTTGCTCCAGTTGGAAGCCCAGGGCGGCGGTGCGACGCAGGTGGGCCAGGGCGCCACCACAGCCCAGCTGCTCCCCTAGGTCCCGGGCGAGGGAGCGCACGTAGGTGCCGGCGGAACAGCACAGGCGCAGGCCCAGGCGGCCCGTTAGCTGATCCCAGCTGGTGAGTTCCAACTGCTCGATCGTCACCGGCCGCGGCGGCAGCTCCAAAATTTCGCCGCGGCGGGCCCTGGCATAGGCCCGTTCGCCGTCCACATGCACGGCACTCACCGCCGGGGGGCGCTGCCATTGGGCGCCCCGGAAGCCCTCCAGCAGTTGCTCCAGCTCGGCAATGCTGAGGGCGGGCCAGGGGGCCTCGGTCAGCAGGCTGCCGCTGAGGTCATCGCTGCTGGTGCTTAGCCCCAGTTGCACGCTGCCCTCGTAGCACTTGCGGCCATCGAGGTAGGGCAGTAGCCGGGTGGCCGGGCCGATCGCCAGGGGTAAAACGCCGGTTACGGCCGGATCCAGGGTGCCGCCATGGCCCACCCGGCGGGTGTTGAGCAGCCGTCGGGCCCTGGCCACACAGTCGTGGGAGCTGGGGCCGGCGGGTTTGTTGATCACCAGGAATCCACAGGGATCCGCCACGGGGTTCAGGGGCTGGGGAGCCCTAGCTTGAACCCCGAGGGGTGCAGGCCAAAACAGACGTGGAGCAACAAAAGTTGGTGGAGCAACAGCAGGTGCTGGATCAAAAAATGGCAGTGGAGCAAGGCATTGCTCGCTTTCTGGAGGATGGCTTTGGGCTGCGCCGGCAGCTGGCCCAGCATCTTCAGCTCAGTGCTGAGCTGCTGGAGGAAAGGCTGCCGCTCAGCACCGCCGCCCTGGCCGCCCTGCATCCGGGGGCCTTTGTCGCTGATGCAGCGGAGGCCTTCTATGAATCAGAAGTGGGCGATGGCCATTTGTATGAGCTGGCGGCCTGGCACCTGGGCAGCGCCGATTACATCGCCGCCACCCTGCGGCTCCAGGCTGAAATCGCCCACGGCCAGCACCTCGATTTCGGTGGTGGCATCGGCAGCCATGCCCTGGCGGCGGCGGCCCTACCCCAGGTGGAGCGGGTGTGGATGCTGGACCTCAACGGCCACAACCGGGAATTTGTGGCCTATCGGGCTGAACAGCTGGGCCTGGCGGACAAACTGCACTGCTGTCGCGATCTCGGCGACCCGCAGCTGCCCGCCAGTTTTGACAGCCTCGTTTGCCTGGATGTGCTGGAGCATTTGCCTGATCCGGCCGCCCAGCTGCGCTGCTTTGCCGAACGGCTGGATCCAGGGGCCGGAGCTGCCCTATTCAATTGGTATTTCTTCAAGGGCTTCTCGGGGGAATATCCCTTCCACTTCGATGACCCCGCCATGGTGAAGGCGTTTTTTGAAACCCTGCAGGACCTGTTCCTGGAACGCTTTCACCCCCATCTGATCACCGCCCGCACCTACACCCTGCGCTGATGCTGCTGAAACTAATTCTGATCAAAAAATTGGTGGAGGCGTTCCTGCTACTGGCCGTGGCCTTCCTTGCCACGGTGGGCAGCCGCCACTACGCCCAGTTGCCCCTGCTGGTGGATCAACTCACCGGGGCTGATCGCCAGCTGCTGGCCGGGCTGGCCGACCGGGCCATCGAGGCAGGACCAAGTCGGCTGGAGCTGGTAGGGGCCGGGGCCGGGGTTTATGCGCTACTTATCGTGATTGCGGCGGTCGCCACCTGGCGGCGGGCCCCCTGGGGGGAATGGCTGATGTTGGTGGTGTTCCTCAGTGCCCTACCGATGGAATTTCGGGAGATCACTAAGGAACCCTCCCCGGCCCATGGCTTGATCCTTGCCCTAACCCTGCTGGGCTTGGGCTTGCTGCTGAAGGAGATGCGACCCCTGCTCAGAGGGGCGCGACGGTGATGCGCTTGCGTTCGCGGGTGGCCCGGCGGATCGTTTCAAACACCACCACCCCATCGATCAAGGCGTACAGGGTGTCGTCTGAACCCTGACCCACATTCACGCCGGGCAGCACAGAGGTGCCCCGTTGGCGGATCAGGATCGAGCCAGCGGTGACCTTTTCACCACCAAAGCGCTTTACGCCCAGGCGCTTGGAATTGGAGTCGCGGCCGTTACGGGTTGAGCCTGTGCCTTTCTTGTGGGCCATGGGGTGGGAAGCGAGAAGTCGGTAGTTGTAGGAAGTATGGGTGCTGGCCGAAAACCTGGCATTTGCCTAAAGCCGTGAAATCGTCAGCTCAGGGCCTTGCCGGCCACGGTGATCGATTCCACCATCACGCGGGTGAGCTCCTGGCGGTGGCCGTTTTTGCGGCGGGTTTTCTTCTTTTTGCGCATCTTGAAGATGATCAGCTTGGGGCCGCGGCGATGGGCCAGCACCTTGAGGCTCACCTCAGCGTCTTGGACGTAGGGCTGGCCAAGGTTGGTTCCATTGCTGTCGCTAACCAGCAGCACCTCCTTGAGCGTGATCACCGAATCCACATCGGCGGCGATCCGGTCAAGGTCGTAGTAACGGTTCGGCTGGATCCAGAACTGCTGGCCAGAGGCCTCAACGATTGCGTACTGGCTGGTGCCGGGGGCCGGCGCCTGGGGTTTCTCGGATGGGCTCATGGAACACAGTTGGCATGGCCAGGCAGACCTCGCGGTCTTTGGGCCTGGCTCACGGCCAATCGAAAGACAAACAAAGATCTTCGCTGATCGCTATTACTTTCGTCAATACTGCCCGCCGGCACGGCTTCTGCCTTTCCTTTTTTTTGATGGTGGATTCGGATCTGGTGATTGGTGCCCTGGTGCAAAAACAGGAGTTGCTGGCGGCCTGTGGCCAGTGGCTCCAGGGGGGGCGCTACCGGCTTAAGCCCATACCCCTGGACCAGCTGCAGGACTGCTGGGAGGGTCTCGATGGCATGTTGATCGAGGCGGACGCCCTCGATGCAGCGGGGCTTGAGCGGTTGCGGCGGCAGGGCATGCTCCTGCCGGCGGTGGTGATTGGCGAGGTCACCGGTGGGGTGACCTACCACGAAGCGGAGATGCATCTGCAGCCGGATCAGCTGGAGCAGTTGCCCTACAACCTCGATGCGGCGGTTTCCCGCTTCCTGCAGCAGCGGCTGCAGCGGCAGAGCACCCAGGAGCCGGTGCCCCCTGAGCACTGGAAATTGCCCCAGCGCCTGGAGGGGCGGCTCGGCTACCTGGGGGTGTTCTACAAACGCGACCCGCGCCTGTTCCTGCGCAACCTCGCCCACGGCGAGCAGCGGGAACTGCTCCAGTCACTGGAACGCAGTTATCGGGATGTGCTGCTCAGTTATTTTCGCGATCCCCCGGCCGCCAACCAGGCGATCGAGAGCTTTGTGAATACGGCCTTTTTCAGTGACCTGCCGATTCCTAAAGCTGTGGAAATCCACATGAATCTGGTGGATGGCTGGTCTAAGCAGCTATTGCTGGAGGGCCATAAGAGCGAGTTTATTCAGGATTATCGACTTGCTCTTCTCGATGTGATGGCTCATCTTTGTGAGATGTATCGACGGTCTATCCCTCCGGATGCTGCCGCTGGTCTTGGCCGCCATAGGGACCACCACAGACGTCAGGCGGAAATGTCATGAGCCCCAGAAAGACCTACATCCTCAAGCTCTACGTGGCGGGGAACACCCCCAACTCGATGAGGGCCCTCAAGACCCTGAGAAACATTCTTGAGACTGAGTTCCGCGGGGTGTATGCCCTCAAGGTGATCGACGTGCTCAAGCAGCCCCAGCTGGCTGAGGAAGACAAGATCTTGGCAACGCCTACCCTGGCCAAGATTCTTCCCCCGCCTGTGCGTCGGATTATCGGTGACCTTTCCGACCGGGAAAGGGTGCTGATTGGTTTGGATCTTCTCTACGAGGAGCTCACTGACGACGACAACGACTACTCCTTTGAAGAGGCTTCTGATCAAGAGGTTTCTGATCAAGAGGCTCCTGAATAGCCATTTTTTATGATCTCCCCAGCGATGCCAGAAAACAGTTTTGAACCCACGCACCTCAACCAGGTGCAAAAGCTTGCCACCGGGATCGAGGGGTTTGATGACGTTTGCCATGGGGGGCTGCCGATTGCCCGCTCCACCCTGATCAGCGGTACCTCGGGCACAGGCAAAACAGTATTTTCCCTACAGTTTCTCCATAACGGCATCAAGAATTTTGATGAGCCGGGAATCTTTGTCACCTTTGAGGAATCCCCCCTCGACATCCTGCGCAATGCGGCCAGTTTTGGCTGGGATTTGCAGAGCATGGTGGACCAGGACAAGCTATTCATTCTTGACGCCTCCCCAGATCCCGAGGGCCAGGATGTGGCGGGCTCCTTTGACCTTTCAGGCTTGATCGAGCGCGTTAACTATGCGATTCGCAAGTACAAGGCCAAGCGGGTGGCGATTGATTCGATCACCGCTGTATTCCAGCAATACGACGCCGTTTCAGTGGTGCGTCGCGAGATCTTTCGTTTGATTGCCAGGCTCAAGGAGATCGGCGTAACCACGGTGATGACCACCGAGCGCATTGAGGAATATGGGCCGATCGCCCGCTATGGCGTTGAGGAATTTGTTTCCGACAACGTGGTAATCCTGCGCAATGTGTTGGAGGGGGAGCGGCGGCGGCGCACCTGCGAGATCCTCAAGCTGCGGGGCACCACCCATATGAAGGGTGAGTTTCCCTTCACGATGGGACCCCATGGCGTCAGCATCTTCCCGCTGGGGGCGATGCAACTCACCCAGCGCTCTTCAAATGTGCGCGTTAGCTCTGGGGTGCCCCGCCTCGATGAGATGTGCGGCGGTGGCTTCTTCAAGGATTCGATTATTTTGGCCACCGGGGCCACCGGCACGGGCAAAACCCTGCTGGTGAGCAAATTTCTCGAAAATGCCTGTGCCAATAAGGAGCGGGCAATTCTATTTGCCTATGAGGAGTCTCGGGCCCAACTGCTGCGCAATGCCACCAGCTGGGGCATGGACTTCGAGCAGATGGAATCCGACGGGATGCTCAAGATCATCTGTGCCTATCCCGAATCCACCGGCCTTGAAGATCACCTGCAGATCATCAAAACTGAAATCAGCCAGTTCAAGCCCTCGCGCATGGCGATTGATTCGCTCTCAGCCCTAGCCCGGGGGGTGAGCCAAAACGCCTTCCGCCAGTTTGTGATCGGCGTGACCGGTTATGCCAAGCAGGAGGAGATTTCCGGCTTCTTCACGAACACCTCTGAGGAGTTCATGGGTAGCCATTCGATCACTGATTCGCATATCTCCACGATTACCGACACGATCTTGCTGCTCCAGTATGTGGAGATCCGCGGTGAAATGTCTCGGGCGCTAAATGTGTTCAAGATGCGGGGCTCCTGGCACGACAAAGCCATCCGGGAATTCATGATCACTGGCCATGGGCCGGAGATTAAAGATTCCTTTGCCAATTTCGAGCGGATTATCAGTGGCGTTCCCCATCGGATCACCAGCGACGAACGCAGCGAACTTTCACGGATCGTGCGGGGTGTGGGCAGCGATGAGTTCTAGGGGAGGGCGAGGGCTTTATACCCCCATCAACGAGGGTTGACGCCTTTCGGCTTTCAAGATCAGTTCATCGTCGTCGGCCTGTTCTAGGGGCAGGTCAAACCAGAAGGTGGTGCCTACACCGAGTTCGCTAACAACCTGCACGCGGGAGCCATGCTTTTCAAGGATGCCCCGCACGATTGAAAGACCAAGGCCGGTGCCGGCTTCAGTGTGCACATTATTCTCCACCCGGTAGAAGCGTTCAAATACCCGGCGGCAATCCTCTTCGCCGATGCCATTACCGGTATCCGCAATTTCCACCCGCAGCCGTGGTAGCTGAGAGCTGGCATCCTGGGGTTCGAGCGGGCAGCTGTCTGGCCAGGGATAGGCCCGCAACTGCACCACACCACCGGCGGCGGTGAATTTGACGGCATTGCCCACCAGATTGTCGAAAACCTGCAGGAGCAAATCCCAATTACCCCTCACCCTTGGTAGTTGCGGGGCCACATCAAGTTCTAGGGTCACCCCCTTGTCCTTGGCATTGAGCCGATAGCTGCGCAAGGTTTGTTCCATGGCCGTGGGCAGTTCCAGCGGTTCGAAGTTCCAAACCCGATCGGATTCCAGTCGGGAGAGATCGAGCACGTCATTAACGAGTCGGGTGAGTCGATCGGTTTCGGCGTTGGCAGTGGCCAGAAACTCCTGCTTCTGTTCATCGGTGAGCTGATCGCCCAAGTCGTGGAGAGTTTCCACATAGCTCTTGATGTTGAACAGCGGTGTGCGCAGCTCGTGGGACACATTGCTGATGAAGCGGCTCTGGGCGGCATTCAGTTCCACCTCCCGGGTGAGGTCTTGCACTGTTACGGCGATGCCCTTAAGGGTTTCGCCGCTGCCATCGCGCACCGCTTGCAGTACTAGGCGCAGGGTGCGGGCCGGTTCGCCCATGGCACAGCGCACTTCGGCACTGTCTTTATTGCCGCTTAGCACCGCCTCCAGGGGATCCTGCAGTTCCATGGCCAGGCTGGAGGGCAGCAGGCTGCCAAGGGCACAGCCCTCCAGGTTGCGGCCTTCCCAGCGAAATAGGCGGCGGGCGGTGGGGTTTGCCAGCACCACCTGGCTCTCCGGATCTAGCAACAGGGCGCCATCGGCCATGGTGGCGATCAGGGTCTGTTGTTTCACCTGGGCGGCGGTGAGTTCTTCGATGTTGGCGGCGTCGTAGGCCTGCAATCGCGAGGCCATGTCATTGAAGCCCTCCAGTAATTCCCCCAGTTCGCCGCCCACCGGCAGGGAGATGCGGGTGCCGAAATCACCGTCGGCGATTGAACGCACCCCCCGCAACAGTTCTTTAACGGGGTGGGTGATGGTGAGGGCATTGAAGACTGCCCCAAGAATCACCAGCACCCAAATCGAAACAAATACCGCCACGGTCACGTCGCGGGTGAGGGCGGCACTGGCCAACACGGCCTCATTGGGGTTGATGCCCAGGGCCACTACCCCCAGGTAGCGGTCGCCGGCCAGCATCGGCACAAACACGTCGGTGACTAGGCCATCGGGGGTGAGGTGTTGGCGGATCAGCGGGTTCTGGGTCCGTTCTTTTAGGTCTGGGGGGAGTTCAAGGCGGCGGCTTACCTGAAGTTCATTGCTGCCATCAACACGACTGATCGGAATGCCTAGATAGATCACCCCCTCGGGGTCGGCATAAAAGATGTAGCGAAGGCTGCGGCTGGCCCGCCAGAAGTCTTCGGTGACCTGGGCCAGCTCCCGATCGCGGCCTTCCGCTGCCAGGGGGGTGACATTGCTGGCCAGCAGTAGCCCCAGGTCGCGGGCGTAGCGGGTATCCCCCATGCGGGCCTCCATCTGGATGCCGTTGAGGGAGAAGAAGGTGAGGCCTGTCATCACCAGGCTCACCACCAGGGTGGCCACCGCCAGCAGTTTGGTTTGCAGGCTGAATTCCGCCCACCAGCGCTGGATGGCCTCCCCGAGGCTGCGGCGTGGGCAGGGAGCTGGGGCGGGGGCCGCAGGGTTTGGGGTGGCGCTGGTCAGGGGGATTGCAGGGGGAAGTGGCCTCAGCCTAGGGAGCGAGCAAGGCGGTTAAGTGTTTTCAGCTAGTAAGGCTGCTACTACTTAGATCAAGGCGTAGCTGGCCCCATGCAGCAGCAGACTCATCGTCTTTCCTAGGATACTCTATGGCACTTGCGCCCCTATGATTGTTAATGCTAAAATAATATGCGTAATTTGTAGTTTTGTTGATGCCTGCGAAGATTGATGCTGTCTCTTCAGGTGCCTCCACAGCAAATTCGGGTACTTTTTGGGTACATGCTTCAGACAGCAGCGCTGTTAATCAAGCAGCAACATTGCGCCTTGAGATCTCAACTAATAAAAATTTCTCTAGTCCGATTTCAAGCCAAAGCATCACAACTAAACCGGAGGATGGCTTAACTGCCAAGCTAACAATAAACACCCTCACCCCAGGGGTAACTTATTACTACCGATTTTTAGATGCAAGCACTTCGGCTGTTTCCCTGGATGGTGTGTTTAAAACAGCACCATCGGCTGATTCAGCGGCAGCTCTGAAATTTGCATTTAGTGGCTGTGCCGATGGCCAGTACGCACCGTTCCCTGCGGTTAATTGGGAAACAACTAATCCTGGTTACGACTTCTTCATTATGAATGGAGATGCCGCCTATCCAACGGATGCCAATCTGTCTTCTGTTGGGGTTGTAAATCCTATAACTGATCCAATTGCGAGTACGCTTACTGGTACTCAAGAGAAATATCTAGCCAATTTATTGCCTGCTGTGAAAGCTGCTGGTGCTACAAGTCAATCCTCACTACAAAGCCTCTACCGCTCCCAGGGGCTATATGCTAGTTACGATAATCATGAAACAGGCGACAGCTATCTGGAGGCTGGAGGCGCACCCTTGGCATTGCTTAATGATGCTGGGATGAATAATCGAGAAGGAACAGATAATCCCCAGTATTTTGTAAACAGCAATGGCAATCCTTCTGCATCTCTAAATGACTCTGCCAACTTTAAGGCAGTGATCAAGGCCTGGGGAGATTATATGCCTATTCCCCAAGCGTCTCTAGCATTTGCAGATCCTAATAATAGCGCAGCTATAGAGCCAGTGCTCTATAGTTCACAGTATTGGGGGAAAGGTGCATTAATAATCAATCTTGATGATAGAAGCTACCGCGATGCAAAAATTACCGATGCCGGCGATAAAGATGTATCAGTAATTGATCTTAAGGGGGCAGATGATCCCAATCGAACAATTCTCGGCAAAATCCAGCTTGATTGGCTTAAAAACGAATTAAAGCAGGCTCAGGCTAAGCAAACTACCCAGCAAAATCCGGTATGGAAATTTATAAATATTTCGAGCCCAATTGATGTTGCCGGAGCGCCTGGCAATACCGAAAGCAAGACGATCAATGCTGAATACGCCCAAGGAGTTGTAAATGCAAAAAGTTGGTGGGGTAACTATCGCTATGAGAGGAATGAGCTGCTCAAGTATATTGCTGAAAACGCAATCACTAATGTTGTATTCCTGGCATCAGATGACCACGAATTTCGCGTAAATGAGCTTACCTATGATCCAACATTGACAACTGGTGCCACTGCCAACGTTTCCCTGGCCAATATGAAGGTTGTACCAGGTGCCTTTTCGGTAGTTGCTGGGCCTTTAGGGGCCACCCGTGCCGATAACTTTGCCGCTACTGCAAATAATTTCTCCACATCTATTACGCTTGATCCGCGGTATGGAGATCCCATAACCTATGCCGGCGGATTTCAGCAGTTATCTACTGAATTGGCTAAAAATCAATTGCTAAGCAATGTCAATCCTATTGGGCTTGAAAAGCAGTTCCCAGGCTTGCTTTCGCTAAATCGCCATATTAATTTGTTTACCGATGCAACCGCTGCTACCACGACGACTTATAAGGCCAACAAAGACCTACCTAACCCCGTGGATTTTTGGTCACCACAAACATTTAATATTGCCGAGTTAAGCCTCTCTAGTCAAGGGGATTTGACCGTAGCAGCAAAGGGAATAACCGCCTATAAGCCAACTAATAGTACCTCTACAAAGTCGGCAAATATAGCTGTCCCTACAAGCGTGCCTAGTTCAATTCTTGATTTTACCATTAGCGGACAGAAGCTCTCGGATTTCAAGCTAGAAACCACTCCATTAAAGCGTTTTTATAATTCCAACTCCGGTGATCATGTATGGACCAATGATCAAGCGGAGATTGATAAAATAACAGGAGCTTCTGCCCTTAAGTCTGGCTATGTGGAAGAAACCTATGATAAGATCACGCTCTGGAATCAATCTGCAGCATTAGCGGCCAATAATAATGATTTTTCAAAATTGTATCGCCTATACAATGGGGCTAAAAGTGATCATCTTTACACTTCTTCCCTGGTGGAAAAAGACAATGCCACAAAGAATCTCGGCTATGTAGACGAGGGTGCAATCGGTGCCGCCTGCTTGGTGAAGGCCTCCGCTGATGCCATGGGATTGAGTGGCATTGCAAGGTTTCTAAATAATACAACAAATCAGCATCATTTTGTATTGGATCAATCACCAGAGTTTACGGCGCTAGCTGGCAATGCAAGCTTTAAAAATGAGGGAATTGTATGCTGGCTCTAGACACATATATCATCATGACTGGTTTGGCTTGCTTCACATCCCTATTGCCCTGGCCCGGCAATTGTACTATAATGGACTGCGTTAAAACGATTTTAGTCTTGGTTTAGTTGTGACTCTGCCTACTAAAATCTCGTTTCCAGTTGATCTAAATCTAGGCATAGCCAATCTGTTGGTTGACGATATTACATGGAATCTCGATGATTCAGGTGCTACTCCTTCGTCAATTTTATTAGATGGCAAGCAATTAGATGGTTGGCTTGGAACGGCAACAGGAATCACAATTGATTTTGCTGGTGCATTAAAAGGAATTCAGTTAATAGGGGGGGCAAAATCAGGGATCAATTTATTCGATAGCGATTACAATGGGTTGGTAGATTCTTTTTATGTGGATCAAAGTATAATTGAGATTCCGGTTGTTCAATTGGGCCCTTTGCGGATTGAAAATGTTTCTTTTGAGCTTAATAAGTTTACCAACCTTGTTGATTTTGGCGCAGGGAAAAATCTTCCCTTCGCTGGTTCAATCAAGCTTAGTGCTGATCGGAATACCCTTGATATGGGTGATTTGCTACAGCTAGTATCGGACAAGTTTAGTGGTGACTTTAATCTGAACACCGGAGATCTTGTCACTTCACTGGCAAGTTTAACAGGAACTTTGGGCTCATCAGCAGCACCTTTGCTTTCCTTCTCAGCTAGCAATGTTTCATCCACAATCAAAGGGCTGGCCACAGCAAATCAGGATGTACAGATTGATCTTGGAAAGCTCTCCGCTAGCCTGAATCCCCTGGCAATTGGGAATAGTATGCCTCGGGCAACTATTGATCAACTAGTAGTAGAGTCAGGTGAAAATATAAATTTTGATAGCATAACCGTTGATTTTCCTGAAGGATATGACCTTTCGATCTTCGGCCTGGCTGAGTTAATTCCGCTAAGTTTAAAGAGTGGCAAGCTTAGTTTTGCTAAAAAGACAGATCAAACCCTAGACCCAGAGCAGCCGATACTATCTGTACAGGCGGTTATGAATACAGCTCTTTTAAAAGCAAAGCTAGCTACGATTCTGCAATCTCCCAAGCTCGACCTTAAAGTTGAGCGAATAGATTCAGCTGGCAAAAGGCAACAAATTACTGCTGCTGATAATCTTTCGCTGACAGTAAAGCGTGTGGCAAACCAATGGAAGACAGTTGCTAGTGATATATATGCAATAAACTTGAGTGATCTGGTTATTCCATTGCAGGGCGAGAGTGACCCAGAAGTAAGTGCCTCACTCTATTTGCCGGCCATTGACGACAAAGGCAGCGCATTGGCTTTGCCGCAATTCATTACCGAAGCAGCTAAAAAAGATGGGTACTCTATTCCTAGCGGTACTCAGGTTTTGGCATCCATACAGGGTACGTATAGCAATGCTTCCATCTTTACCAGTACAACTGGAATCGCTTGGCTTTCCGGCAGTCTCCAGCAGCAACAGAATGTCAGCACATATTCCTTCTTAGGTCAAGCTAATCTTTCAGCTCAATTAGATTACGGAAATCAATTCAAGGCAACTGGGTCAGTTCAAGCTAATTTAGCCCTTAATCTTAATTCCACAATAAATCAAGGTAAATCCCAAGAGATCACTGGATTGCCATCAATTAAGCTTGATTTTGGCGGGGCTCAGCTAAGTGATATATTGCTCAAGTTTGATGCTTTTGATCTCTGCCTAGAGTATCTCGATTGGTATCCCAAGGATAAGAATCGCTCCCAGGAAATTGGAGGAGTCAAGATTTCAGGCCTTGTCGCCCAAGCCAAAGGCTTAAAAATAGATTTTAAGAAGGCACTTAATGGTGTTTCAGCCACCAGTGGTGTCAATCAATCCGGTGCAGATATTTTCTTATTTGATATTGATCAAAATGGCAGTGTTGATGGCTTTTATCTTGATCAGGCAAGCATCAATGTTGCCTCTATCAAGACTGACTCGTTAACAATTGATAATGCTGTGATTTCCTTGAAAGGCTTATCTAACTTGGCAGCTCTGTCTGCAGATAAGTCTCAATCTCTTAGTGGTAAGGTTCAACTCTCTGCTGATCAAGCGGCTTTAGGTAAATCCAAGGATTTGAATCTTATGGCGAAAGATTTTAAAGCTGATTATCTGTTAACTAGCGGTGCCCTTGCCGCTTCTGTTGGAAGCATTGGGGGCAGTTTGTCGGTAGACAGTCAACCTCTTCTGACTATTAGTACTTCTACTGATAATACTCAAAATCGAGTAAATCTAAATATAAACCCTAAAGCAGGCAACGATGAAGCACTCGTAAGCATCCCTTCTCTTTCCGCAACATTTCAGGCTCTGACTGTTAACAAGCTAAGCCCCAGTGTGATAATTAATAATTTCAAGATCCAACAGGATTACGATCTCGAGCTAGATGATCTTAAACTGATTTTACCAAAGGATTATCTGTCATCTGCGCTCGGATTGGCTGGTATTCTGCCTTTCCAAGTTACTAGTGGCAGCCTTACTTTCTCAAAACGCGCTGATGGCTCGATCGATAGCACTCAGCCGTCAGTAACAGTTGCTGGAACTATTGATATTGCTATGTTGGAGAAGCAATTACGTGCATTGGTTCACTCTGCTGATCTTTCAGTATCGGTTTCCAGCTATGACCGTAGCGGCAAGCTAACTCCTTTGACAAATCAAACTATAACAGCAAAGCTTATACAGAAAGATTCAAAATGGATTCTGGTGGATTCCCCTGGTTTTGAGCTAACTATTGGAAATTTGCCCCTACGCTTTGCCACAGGCGCTAACCCAGTGGCGGTTACTTCTATATTGACGCTCCCAGCAATTGATGCCCAAGGTAAGTTGCAGTCATTGCCGGATAATTTAATTAGCCAATATCAATCGCTAAGCCAGGCTGCTTCAAATAGCAACCCCCAAGTCCTAGCCCAATTTAGTGGCAGCTATAAAGGTGACTCAGTTGTGAAATCTGCTAATGGTGCGGCTTGGTTGGCTGGAAGTTTAGATTTTAAGGATGGGATATCAACTCTTATCCTTGATGGGGCTGCAAATCTTTCCTCCAGCCTCGATTTTGGCAGTGGTAATAGCTTTACTGGTGAGGTTGGTGCCAAGTTTAATTGGACTATGCTGGCGAGTCGTTCAACAGCAGGTGAATTTCAGCTTACTGGTAAGCGCTCTGTTGATCTTGATAGAGTTTCATTGAAGGATGTGAAACTTACTTCTGATGCCTTTGATGTTAGCCTTTCTGGCTTTGATTATCAGGCTGCAACTAGTGTTGCCATAGCTGGCAAGACAATTTCTGGTTGTGTTGGCAAGGCGACTGGATTGACACTGAATCTAAGGGGACTGTTTAGCGGTGTTTCATTGAGCACTTCATCTAATCTTGTTGTTAATAATGATCCTGCTTCGACTTCTGATATTTATTTGTTTGATCAAGATGCCAATGGTGTTATTGATGGCTTTTATCTAGATGCGGCTACAGCCAAGCTGGGATCTGAAGTTTCAATTGGTCTTCTCCAAGTAGCGGCCCCAACACTTTCCCTTTCAAAACTAAGCAATTTACCTGAATTTTTCAGCAATAATAAATCATCTTTTACTGGAAGTATAAAGCTGGCAAGCCAATCAGCCAGATATGGTTCAGGGAAAGATTCTCTGATTAGTTTCAATAGCCCCAGCTCTGGGCCAGGAACTCAAGCACTCGAGGCCACGTATCAATTCGGGGTTGATCAATTTGATTTTGCTGCCAATTCAATTGGCTTGAATTTGAAGCAACTTAAAATAAATGCCAAGGCCTCTGCTCAATTAATCTCGAGCAGTAATGGCACCAGCTTAAATATTAACGCGAATGGATCTATCAACCTTGACGGTGCAGGTCTCAGTGAATTACAAGGTGATCTTGATATTTCATTCTTAAATGATTCACTTCAAACTGTCAAAGGTACATTTGAACTTTCGCAGCCCGTGCCTGGGCTTGACTTGAAAGGTAAACTTGTTCTTGATCACTCTTTTGTTGATGGTAAGGGCTCTTTGAAGCTGGAGGACGCTACATTTTTGGGGGCCAGTGTTAAAGGCTCTTTGAATTATGGCTTGGACTCATTTACCGGCCAGTTTGATTTCAATAATTCGAAATCCTTGCAATTGCTTGACGGCTTTAGTCTGTTGCCAGAGTCCGCGGATTTCACACTTGCTTGTACAAGAAATCCTGCAAATGTTGCAAGCTATAGTTCCTCCATCAAAGAAGGAATATTCAAACTTAACTTTGGAGATACTGAAACTCGTTTCCAGGGCGACATATCATTGTCTTCATCTGGTGGCAGTCCATTGCAATTGGATTCAGTTCAGTTGAATCTTCTAAATGACACCACTATTAACGTTAATGGCTATCGCTTGCAACTGATCGCCTCAGATCCAACAGCCCCATGCAATATCGCTTTTGACCGTAGCAATGGTTTGTTGACTCCCTCTATTTCTGGTAAGGTGAGATTTCCTGATTTGGCAAATTTAACTTTTACATTGCCCCAAAATGGCTTGACATGGAGTGACAATGCCTGGTCTTTGAATTCCTTTAAAGCCGATTTTGGCCAGAAGCCACTTGATCTTGGCCCCATAGAAATTGGACCTAATGCAACGATTGATTATTCAAATAAGACTTTAACTCTGAATCCTGATCTGAGCCTTGATCTGGGCGAGATGAGTGCTGCCTTGCGCCCCCTTGGTGAAAAGATAAATACATATGTGACTCCAATTGCAGCTCCGATAGTGAAGTTTCTGCTAACTGATCTTGATTTGAGGTCAAATCCATCTATTTCCAAGACCATAGCTGATATCGAGAAAATTAATATTCCTTTCTATGATGGCAGGCCAGACGTGCCGATCACAAAAATATTGAAAACACTTGCTGATTATTTTGAGGGTTATCCAGGTAACCCTTATCAAAATGACCGTATTCAGCTGGTGGAACTATTTGACAAACCTTTGTCTGATCTATATTCACTCCTTAGGACAAATCCAGCGGCCGCCCAGAAATTGGCTGATACCATCGGGTTTACTATTCCCCAGCTTTGGCTGGATATCGCAGCTAAGGTTGATTATAAGGATATTTCCCTCTCTAATTCTGTTAAATCTTTAGAATCATTGATTACCTTTGGCGATACCCTTGCCAGATCATCGGCCACTGATTCTTCAATTAAGCTGGATGGATTATCATTTACATTGAATTTGGATGCTGCCTCTGCATCCGCTCAAGCAGGTGCTACCACTTCAGCTAATTTAAAAACTGAGATTGCAAAGCTTTCTGGTGCATTTGATGCCATCCTTGCGGCAGGAGCGCAGAGCCCTAACCAGCCTCAAGCGACATCAGGTTCTCTATTCTCTGTGGATGCGACTATGCGGAGTGATCTTCTTGATGATCCCTTTGCCACTGTAGGGAAACTACTTACTAACAAACCCTTTGATCTAGCGGCGCTAGATCTAAAGTTAGATGCTGGTTTTTCTCTCAATCAACGCATACCAATTCCCTGGGAGTCGTTGTTAGGGATTCCGCCGGGCATCATTAATACTTCTTTGAATCTTAATGAAGGTTTGCAGTTTAAGGCGGGATTGTCTGTGGGGGTAACGACAGATAGAGATCAGTTGTCTGCTCTTACCATGGTGCCACTGAAAGAGATACCTGCAAATTTGTTACCGCTGCTGGCTGGTACGTCTGATAAGGGGGATCCATTGGGGCTGTACCTCGGTCAAATTCCGAATACTCCTCTTATGCAGCTTATCCCCACACTGGGAGTTGGTTTGAGCCTAGGAGCTGCATACGTTGGTGATTTGATTCGGCTCTCAACCACACTCACTGGAAATGTTTCTCTTGGCTTGAATCCTTCTTCCAGTCGCCTGTATCTTCAGAATATCATTGATAAGGGCTTTTCTCTTCCCGGTTTTTCTGCTAGCGCTGATCTAGATGCCAAGCTTGCCTTGGAGGCCTATGTTCCTTTTAAGGGCTGGAAGGGACCATCGTGGACATGGCCGATTCTTGATAATCAGTCTATATTTTCGACGTCAACGGCTGATGCGCCAAAGCAGGTCAAGGCGGATATTGCTGCTGTTATTGATTCTGATTTGTTTTTGGGAACCAAGGAGCTATCTGATGCTGATAAACAGCTTTTAAATACCCCCATTGGATCTGGTTACCAGCTTGCTGTGGGTCTATCTATTCAGCATCCCAATCAGAATCTAAGGAGTATAGGCTTTTATCCAGTAACTGATACCTTTGGCAGTATTGTAGATCCAATTACGGGAAACTCCTTGAAGCCCTCTGATGGTAACTATGCCTCAGTGGCTAAAAGTTTGACCAGCCCTGAGTTGACAGTTGAATTCAGTGATACTGGTTCTTCAGTCCAAGCTGATTCGCATTTTCTAATTAGCAAGAATAAGATTTTGGCTCCTTTTGTTTCGGTTGACACTGCCGCCGGCGCTCAGGATTATTTTGCTTATGCAGAGGCAAACAAGGCTTCCTCGCCTCTTGTGAGCCCGAATGGTTTTTATTCTTTTGGCCTTGATTTAACACCCAGCACTTTTGACAGCTCCTTTAAGGATCTACTGGTGACAATTTCTAGTATTGACCCTCAGGAGATCCCTGCCACGTAATGTGATCATAGGCCCAATGCTGGAAAGAGATATTTATAACCTTCGCTGCTAAAAGCTTCTCGTGCAAAGGTATAGTTTTGATTGTATTCAGCAAGTGTCTCAGGTCCAATAGGCATCGCGATTGAGGAGCTATTGTTCAGCTGAATAATCTCTACATTCCCCTTTTGCCCGCCTTGAATCCCGTAGATTTTATTTTCTACAGTTACCACTTCAAGATCATAGGAACTAAGCTGCCATGTGCCGTTGTCTAGGGTTTTAGTCCATACGGGTGCTTCTCCATACCAGGCATTTGGGTCAAAAATTGTTGGTGTTGGCACTGGTACGTTCCCCCCTAAGCCTGTTAAGGGATCAAACACTGATACTTGGGCTGGATCAGTTTTCTTCCCGGTTACTGGATCAACATAGGTAGTGGCATATCCAAATAACTTTGCTGTGTCTGGGGTAAGCTTAAAGCTACTTTTTGTACCTTGGCTGTCAACATTCACCACAGCACCTTCTTTGTCGTAATTCACGTTAGAGTTCATCAGAATTGTCAAGTTGAATGGCGTGGAAGCACCATATTTTGTTTGGATTTCACGCACAATATAGGCGGCTGATGTGTTGTCTGCATAGCCTCCGTCAACAAGCCTGATGAAATCAAGGTTCTTGTATTCAGTTAAACCATTATCATCGTCATTGGCAGGGTTACCATTGGCTGGAAACATTTTAAATGTATCTCCAGAAAAGCCTGCTGGAGGGGCTAGTTCAGAGGTGAGATCAGCTAATATGTCAGTTAGGAAGAGCTTGAATTGTAAGGGCGAGCTATCAAAAATATTTAAGTTGTTAAGTAGTGCCCAGAAGGCATTGTAGTCACTTTCTTCAATGGGTGTTGTGGTAAGTGTTTGAGGGGATGCAATCAGGCCAGCTGCAGCCGATGAAGCAATGGTTGCCTGGGCATAGGTAATGTTTGCTGGTTGTGTCTGTGCAACCTTGTCTAAGGCAGTGTCTGTGCTCAGGGTTCTGTCATCAAAATAGTTGAAGACAACATCACCGCTTGAAAAGGTTGCTGTGCCTGAGCGCTTGTTAGTGCTTAGGTCTACGGAACTAGTTATTGACAATGGTAATATTTGAGGGGCAATGGCTTGATTCCACCATGCTGGCGGATTGGTGGGGCTAACTCTTCCGTAGGTATTGTAGTCTTCCAGTAGCCAGCGAGTTTTTTCTCCTAGGTATGTTGGCGCTGTTGGTACAGCCGTTGCAAATGTCAAGTCAATAGATTTTGCCCATTCCAAGGGCGCTTCTTGGATTTTCTTGATTAGAGCGCTATTGTATACATCAGACCCAAAACCCTTGAGGTATACCAGCTCTTCAACAAAATCACTCCAGTTTAACCCTTGGTTTTTTATCACAGGACCAAGATAATTGATTTTACCTGCAAACCAATCCCAGAAATCTAACCCGCCTGTGTTAAAGGATTTGGCGGCCAGCTGATCGATCTTTTGCAGAACAGAGTTTGCTTTGCTTCTGCCAATTGTATTTGAAAGTATATTTTCGAGAACAGTTTTGATCTCAGAACCTTTCAGTCCGAAGGATTCCTGCTGGTACTTGGCGGCTAGTTGGCTATTGTAGCCAGTGGTGTTGTAGGAATCGCGGCCTGCCTGTGTATTTAAGCCATCCAAATATGCCTGGGAATTGGCAAGTAAATTAAGGAACCAGGTGCCTCCGGAGTTGGCGGATATACCTCGGATATTCTGCATTAGATTATCTAGGCTGCTGCCGCCAGTGGCTTTATCTAGTAGGCCAGCAAAAGTGCCTGCTAGCAGTGATTGGGAGTTCCAGCCTCCGCCACTGAATGACATAAAATAGTTTCCTGGTAATGCCCAGGCAGCCCCTTCTTTGTTGTAACCTTTTGCCTCAAGTGTTGCAGCTTTGCTGTCGCTATCTGTGTAATAATGATCGCCGGTTTGCCTGTTGTAGTAACGCTGTACCGTGATCTGATTCTGGCTGCTGGAGTCTGGTTTTAGGGCTCTGCCGACAACTCCTTCGTTTGTATAGCCAATTGCCGCAGCCGCCGTTGCCTCGCTTGCGTCGGTTGTATATAAATGGTCCTTGGTTGAGGTATTGTAAAGTCGTATTACGTCTACTTGGTCAACGGGCCTGCTGCCTGCCGCTGTAAATAGTGAAAAGGCTACCCCATCATCATCCCAGCCTTGAGCTGTTAAGTATGTGATTTCAGCACTTTCGCCTGTAAATAAATAGCTTCCGCTTGCTTTATCGATAAGTCTGTGAAAAAGAATATCGTTTTTCACTGTCGCCATTGAATTTTTCTGAATATTCTAAAAATATACTGCCATGGATCGAGGTTGTCAAGTTGAATTGTGATTTATCGCATTTTTTTTGACAATTGCCTCCAGGGCTGCTTCAGCTTTTTCTCACCTGGTGGCCAATGTCTTTTCTCACCTGCATGCCTTCAAAGTTAACTTGGGCTAGGCGCCCATAGGCAGCTTCAAAGGCGGCATCGAAATCAGCCGCCTGGGCCACCGCCGCCAGCACCCGGCCGCCACTGGTTACTAGTTGCCCATTGCCATTGCCAGGGAACTTGCCTGGGCTTGAGGCCTTTGCTCCGGCATAGAACAGCTGGCAGCTGTCGGCCCCAGCCTCGCTAAGCCCTGGCCCGGCATCATTAATTAGATCCCCCAGCTGGGGTTCCCCGGGGTATTCCGCGGCGGCTGCCACCACACAGGCGCTGCACTGGGGGCGAATCGTCAAGGGCGGGGCGCTTTCCAGCCGGCCTTCGGCGCAGGCCAACAACACTTCAGCCAGGTCCCCCTCCAGCAATGGCATCAAGGTTTGGCATTCGGGATCGCCAAAACGGCAGTTGAATTCGATCACTTGGATGCCGCTGGGGGTGAGCATCAGTCCGGCATAGAGCACGCCGCGATAGCTAATCCCCCGTTTACGCAGGGCCGCTAATACCGGCTCCAGCACCAGCCTGCGCACCTCCTCCAGGCCGGCGCCATCCAGCAGCGGGGCCGGCGCATAGGCGCCCATGCCGCCGGTGTTGGGGCCGCTGTCGCCTTCGCCGATGCGTTTGTGGTCTTGGGCGGGGGGCAGCAGCAGCAGCCGTTCGCCATCGGTGAGGGCAAACACCGACACCTCTGGTCCGCTCAGCGTTTCCTCCAACAGCACCCGCCTGCCGGCGCTGCCAAAGCGACCTGAAAAACAATCTTCAATCGCCGCCAGGGTTTCCGCCAGGTTGCTGGCCACGGTTACCCCCTTGCCGGCGGCGAGGCCATCGGCCTTCACCACCAAGGGCCGATTCAATTCCCGGGCAAGGCGGCAGCCCTGCTCTGCCGATTCCACCACCCAGAAGCCGGCAGTGGGCACCCCGGCCTCTTGCATCAGTTGCTTGGCCCATTGCTTGCTGGCCTCCAGCTGGGCCCCATCGGCGCCGGGGCCAAACACCGCCAGCCCCGCCGCCCGCAACTGATCGGCGAGGCCAGCGGCGAGGGGCCCCTCCGGCCCGATCACCACCAGTTCGATTTCGTGTTCAGCACAGGCGGCCAGCAGGCCCGCCCCATCGCTGGCCCCAATCGCCAAGGTTTCACAGCCTGGGATGGCAGCACTGCCGCCATTGCCCGGGGCCAGCCACACCCGGGGTTGCCCCTGCGAACGGGCCAGGGCCCAGGCCAGGGCGTTTTCCCGCCCGCCGGAGCCCACCACCAACACACGTGCCACAGCCATACTTGCCCGGTGCTTCCGCGCCGTTTTGCTCTTCACTCTTACTGCGGCGGCGGTCCCCTGGCTGATGGGCGCCGGCCTAATAGCCGCCAGTCCCAAGCCCCGGCCCCCGGCGCCATTACCGCCTGGGGCCAGCAGCGTTGAGGCCTTTCAGGGCTTGCTGCTTAAGGGCGATCGCGCTGGGTTGGTGGGCGGTTGCCAGGAGGCCTTAGCCCTGGATTTAGACGATCGACTCCGGCTCCTTCGCCAGCGGTTGCTGGAGCTCAATGGCGATGACCATGGGCTGGAGGTGGTGCTGGCAGACGCCAAGGCCCTGCTCAGCTGCCGCGCCCCGGACGGGGCCCTGCAGGTGTTGGCTCGCGTTAGTCCGGCGGCCGGGTCCCCCAGGCAGCAATGGTTGTTGCTGCAATGGCAGGCGGCCAATGATGGCCTTGACCACCGCCGCGCCGCCGCCGCCCTGGGGCGCCTGGCGGAAGGTTCGGGGGGGGGCTCGGCTGCGGCGAATCTCTCCCGCCTGTTGTTGCCCCTGGCGGAGCCAGCGGCCCCTGGGGAGGCCCCGCCCCAGCGCTCGGCCCTGGAAATGCAGGCCGAACAGTTGGAGGCCATCGGTGAGCGGGAACGGGCGGTGGCCCTGCTACAGCAGCCCGATGTTGCCCCGGCAACCACGGCGGAACGGCTGCGCTGGGCGGCCCGTTTGTTGGCGGAAACTGGCCAGATCGAACGGGCTGAAGGGCTGTTGCCGGAGGCGCTCAACCAGTCGGCGCTTGGGTCAGCCTGGGGCCTCAGTGAAGCTTTGTTGGAGGACCAAAGGGCGCTGCAGTTGGCCCAGGGCAATACCAGCGCCGCCGCCCAAACCAATGGTCGCCGCGCCCGGCTGGCCCGGCGCCTAGAAGATGCCATGGCCCAGCGGGCGGTGCTGATCAGTGGCATCGCCGATGCCAGTAGCAATCCCGTGCTGGCCCAGCGCTTGCTCGACCGCCAGGAGCCCCTGGAGGGGCGCCGGGGCGCCTTGCTTGATGCGCTGCTGCTCCTTGGGGAGCCAGGCAGCCCTGGGGCTGAATCAGCGCAGGATCACCTGGCCCGGCTCGACCTGGCCGGGCGCCTGGCCCAGCGCCTCGACCATCGCGAACGGCTGCAGGATCTCTTGGCCGACCAAGAAAACCTGGCTCTACTCATTGATGACCGCTGGCTGCTGGATCGGGTCAACCGTTTGGGGCTCCAGGCCAGCGCCGGTAATCCCCTGCGGGAATTGGAGGCGATCGATCGCCGCCAGCGGGAGTTGCAGCAGGACCCCTCCCTGGCCCGCAGCCTTTGGGATTCCTTCACCCCCCAGCGGCAGCAACGCCAGCGGGAGGCCCTGCAGCTGCAGGCGAAGGCCGAGGTGCGCCGCCAGCAGCGGCTCGGTTTTGACCCCTACCCCGGCAGCTTTGCTTTACCTGTGCTGCTGGAAGACTTGGAACGGCTGCGCCAGGCCCGCCCTGACCAGCAGGTACAGCAGTTGGCCCCTGCCTATTTCGGTCAGTTGCCTCGCCAGTTGTCTACGGAGGCGGCCGCCACCAAACGCCGCGCCCTCGAGCAGGCCCTGCTAACCGCCGTTCCCGATGCCAACGAACGGGAGCAGGGGCAAAGGCGTTTTGCCGCCCTGGTGGTTCAGCTGCAGCGCAAAGAGCAGCTGGAGCAGCAATTGGCCAAGGAACTCGCCGCCGCCCAGCTGGCGCCGGGGGCGGTGGCGCGCCAACGGGAATGGTTGGAGTTGGAAAGGCAGCTGGACCCGCGCAATGGCCAGATCAAGGGGTTGGCCGGTTTCGGGCGCACGGAGGAGGGACTAAAGGTGTTGCAAGAGATCCAGGCCCAACGGGAACGCTTCCGGTTGCTTGAGCGCTGGCAAGAGGCCAAGGCATTGCGTAGCCGCCGCGAATTGCTTGAGGATCAGTTGCTCCAGGGCCAGCGGCTGCGCTGGCAGCCCCGGGCGCCAATCACCGCCCCGCAGCAGGAGGCGGTTTTGCAAACCCAGCGTTGGCGTGAGTTCCGCCAGGATCCCGGCGATGCCAGTGCCGCCCAGTTGCAGGATCTGGCTGCCCACCGCCACCAGGAGGCGGTGGAATTGGAGGCCCTGCGCCTACGGCTGGGCCGGCTTTTAACTAATCCGGTAGCTCCAGCATCAACAATGCAGGAGCTGCAGCAGTTGGAGCAGCAGTTGCGTCGCCCGATCAACCCATGAGTGCCCTTGCCATCGAAGCCCTGCTCCATGAGGGCAAGGCCAAAAAGGTGTTCCAAACCAACCGTGCCGGGGTGGTGGCGGTGCAGTTCAAAGACGATGCCACCGCCTTCAATGGCGAGAAATTTTCCCAGTTGGGTGGCAAGGGGCTGCTGAACTGGGAAATTTCAGCCCGCCTCTTTGAGGCGCTCGAGCGGCAGGGCCAGCCCAGCCACTACCTCGGCTGCCTGGAACCCGGTTGGATGGCGGTGCAGGAGTTGGAGATCGTGCCCCTGGAGGTGGTGCTGCGCAATCGGGCGGCCGGTTCCCTCTGCCGTCAGCTGCCCCTGGCGCCGGAAACGCCGTTGCAACCGGCGCTGCTCGACCTGTATTACAAGGACGATGCCCTTGGCGATCCCTTGCTCACCGAGGCGCGTTTGGAGTTGCTGGGGCTGGTTTCAGCGGCTGAACGCCAGGAGCTGGAACGCCAGGCCCGCCAGGTGAATGCGGGGCTGCGGCGCCTGCTGGAGCCCCTGGCGATCGAGCTGGTGGATTTCAAGCTGGAGTTTGGCCGCAATCAGGCCGGGCAGTTGCTGCTGGCCGATGAGATCAGTCCAGACACCTGCCGCCTCTGGGATTGCAGTGCCGGCGCCAACCCGGAGCAGCGCATTCTTGATAAAGACCGATTCCGCCAGGACCTAGGCGGCGTTGTCGAGGCCTATGGGGAGGTCCTCAAACGGGTCCAAGGGTTGGGGGCAATGCCCCGCAACTACCTGTAGGTTCACCCGAACTGCGGCTTAGCCGCTGATGCATTGCATACCCATGGGTTCGGGTCGTCGCGGTTCATTTCGTTTGCAGCTGCTCAAGGGGCTGCTTACCACAGGTTTCAGCGCTCCGCTGTTGGCAACAACGGCTTGTATTTCGGTGGCCTACGCCCAGGGGGAGCCCAGTGCTAGTCCCCCGGGCAGTCCCCCGGCCGGTCAATCGCTCCCAGCCTCTGAGCGGGTTGATACCCCTTCAGCCCCGGGGACAACTCAGGCTCCTGTTGGAACACCAACTCCTGCTCCAGCGGGGACTGCCGGGGCGGTGGAACCCCAGGTATTGGTTAGTGAGGTGGCGGTGTTGGGCCTGGCGGACCACCCCGATAAGGAAAGGCTGGAACGGGCGGTCTACGACGCCCTCACGGTGCGACCGGGCACTAGCACCAGCCGCAGCTCGTTGAAAACCGATCTGGCCGCCATCTATGCCACGGGCTGGTTCAGCGATGTGCGCATTCAGCCGGTGGATGGCCCCCTTGGGGTGCGCTTGGTGGTGAACGTGACCCCCAACCCCGTCCTGAAGGAGGTGGTGCTCGATAACCCCAAGGCCTTGCTGCCCAAGGAACGCATCAAGGATGTGTTCGCCACCGATTACGGCCGCACCCTCAATCTCAAGTCGCTGGAAAGGCGCCTAAGCGAACTGCAGAAGTGGTATGCGGAGCAGGGCTATTCCTTGGCCCGGATCACCGGTCCCACCCGAGTTAGCCCTGAGGGGGTGGTGGAACTTTCGGTGCGGGAAGGCCTGGTGGAAGGCATTGAAGTGCAGTTCCTCAATGCCAATGGCGATGCCACAGACGACAAGGGCAAGCCGATTAAGGGGAAATCCAAGCCCTGGGTTGTGAGCCGGGAGATCTCGCTCCGGCCCGGCAAGTTGTTCAACCGCAGGCAGCTGGAGGGGGACATCAAGCGCCTCTATGCCAGCGGTCTCTTCTCCGATGTGAAGGTCACCCTTAAGCCGATCCCTGGTAAGCCCGGGGAGGTGATCATCCTCTTGGGGGTAACGGAACAATCCACCGGTTCGCTTTCTGGCGGCATTGGCTACAGCCAGAACCAGGGGCTTTTTGGTCAGATTCAGCTGCAGGAAAACAACCTCTGGGGTAATGCCTGGAACCTGGGGGTGAATTTCACCTATGGTCAATATGGTGCCCTGGCAGATTTCAACTTTGAAATCCCTTGGTTGAAGGATGATCCCAACCGCAGCAGCTTCCGGGCCAAGGCCTTCATCAGCCGTGAAATACCCCAGCTCTTCCAGAGTCAAAACGATGGCGCCGTGCGCACGATCTATGGTTTCTATGAACCGCCGGCCACCTCTATAAATAAGGCAACGGCCATTGCCTTGAATCGTGCCTTTAGTCGGCCCGATAATTTGGTGCTCAATGTGGAAGATATTGGTTTTGACAGTGTTGATCTGGCGGCCTCTGGTTACTTCAATGGCTACAACTACTACGAGGCAGAAGGCGACCTGGTGCGGGTGCAGCGCACTGGCGCCAACATGCAGTACATCCGGCCGCTGCGGGGTAATGATCCCTATAAGCGCAACCTCTGGACCCTGATTTTTGGTCTCAGTGGCCAGGAGGTGGTCACCATGAATGGGGCGGGCCAGGCCCGTAAATATGGGGCAGCTCCATTCACCAATAACGGTGACCCCTATGCCAGCACCGATGAAATCCTCTGCCTTGCCTACAATTGCGCTAGCAATAACCAGTTAGTGGGCGCGCGGATTGCCGCCTCCTACAACACTCTCAACGACAACAAGAACCCTCGCTCGGGCTCCTTCTTGACGATGAGCACTGAGCAGTATGTGAGTGTTGGCGAAAACTCCCCCACCTTTAACCGTCAACGGCTATCGGCCACCCATTTCATCCCCGTCAACTTCTTTAAGTTCTATAAGGGTTGTCGTCCCAAGAAAGGCGAGCCGGAAGATTGTTCCCAGTCGATCGCCCTGCAGCTCACCGGCGGCAATGTGACTGGCAGCTTGCCCCCCTATGAGGCCTTCTGTTTGGGGGGTAACAACTCGGTGCGGGGTTATTACGACTGCGACCTAGGGGTGGGCCGCAGCTATGTGGAAGGCACGATTGAATACCGCTTCCCGATCTTCAAGATCATCAGCGGTGAATTGTTCCTGGATGCCGGTTCCACCCTGGGTAGTCAGAACCAGGTGCCCGGCAACCCCGGTGGCTTACTACTCAAGCCCGGCCAAGGCTTCTCGGTGGGTACCGGTGTGATCGTTACCACCCCGGTGGGCCCCCTGCGTTTGGAGGTGGCCAGCCAAGACTTCAGTGGCAACTGGCGATTCAATGTGGGTGTTGGCTTTAAGTTCTAAGGGTGAACTGGTCTTCCGACTACAGCCGCTGCCTAGGCCTGGCCAGCGCCGTGGAGCGCCAAGGGGTGGGGTTGCATTCTGGCGCCCCCTGTCGGGTGCGGCTTCAGCCCGGGGCTGAACCGGGTTTTCGGCTGGGTTGGCTGGATCGCCCCCAGCAGGCGCCTTTGTTGCTGCAGCCCAGCCAGGTGGCTGACACCCGCCTCTGCACCACCCTGAAGCTCGGGGACCGCCAGGTGGCCACCGTTGAACATTTGCTGGCGGCCCTGGCCGGCACCGGCCTTACCCAGGTGGAGATCCTGGTGGAGGGGGAAGAGTTGCCCCTGCTGGATGGTTCCGCCCTGCCCTGGGTGGAGGCGATTGCCGAGGCGGGGCTGAGGGATCTCGGCCCCCGGGAGCCGCTAATGCCGCTCACGGAGTCGATCACCCTGCAGCAGGGCCTCAGTTTTGTGACGGCCCTGCCCAGTGAACGCTTGCTGATCACTGCGGCGATTGAGTTCCCCCAGGCCGCCATCGGCCGCCAGTTGTTTTCGATCGAGCTCAGCCCGGCAAGTTTTGTGGAACAGATCGCTCCGGCCCGCACCTTTGGTTTCCGCGAGCAGGTGGAACAGTTGCAGGCCGCCGGTTTGATCCGTGGGGGCGCCCTAGACAATGCCCTGGTCTGTGACGGGGCCCAGTGGCTAAATCCGCCGCTGCGCTTCAGTGATGAACCGGTGCGCCATAAGCTCCTGGACCTGATCGGTGACCTGGCCCTGGTTGGTTTGCCCCAGGCCCAGGTGCTGGCCTTCAGGGGTTCCCATGCCCTGCACACCTCCCTAGCGGCAGCCCTCGACCGCCGTCCCCTCAGCCTGTCCCTGCGCCCCGGGCGCCAGGACAGGCCCACTGCCGCCTGATGACCTCCCCTGCTCCCACGACGCCAAGCCTGCTGACCAGTGAGCAGATCCTCAACCTGCTGCCCCACCGTTATCCCTTTGCCCTGGTGGACCGGGTGCTGGAACATGAGCCCGGCAAGCGGGCGGTGGCGATCAAGAACGTGACGATCAACGAACCCCAATTCCAGGGCCATTTCCCTGGTAGGCCCCTGATGCCAGGGGTACTGATTGTGGAAGCAATGGCCCAGGTGGGCGGCCTGATCGTGACCCAGATGCCAGACCTGCCGAAAGGTTTGTTTGTTTTTGCCGGTATCGACGGCGTGCGCTTCCGTCGGCCGGTGGTGCCCGGTGATCAGTTGCTGATCAGTTGCGAGTTGCTCAGCCTCAAGCGCCGGCGCTTTGGCAAAGTGCATGCCGAAGTAACCGTGGATGGGGCTTTGGTGTGCTCCGGCGATCTGATGTTTTCGCTGGTGGACTGAGCATGAGCATGTCTGCCCTGGCACCTCAGATCCACCCCACGGCGGTGGTTGATCCCCGGGCCCAGCTGGCCGAAGGGGTGACGGTGGGTCCCTACGCCGTGATCGGCCCCAAGGTGCGCCTAGGGGTTGGCACCCGCATTGGCCCCCATGTGGTGCTCGATGGTTGGGTGACCATGGGGGCTGATAACCAGGTTTTCCCGGGGGCCTGCATTGGCCTGGAGCCCCAAGATCTCAAATACACCGGTGATGAAACTGAGGTGGCGATCGGCGATGGCAATCGAATCCGTGAATGCGTGACCATCAACCGAGCCACGGCTGAGGGGGAAAGCACGGTGCTGGGCAGCCACAACCTCTTGATGGCCTACAGCCATATCGGCCACAATTGCCGCCTCGGCGACCGGATCGTGATCGCCAACGGCGTGGCGGTGGCCGGCCATGTGGACATCGGTGACCGGGCCGTGATCGGCGGGGTGCTGGGCATCCATCAGTTCGTGCACATCGGCAGCCTTGCCATGGTGGGGGGGATGAGTCGCATTGATCGCGATGTGCCCCCCTTTGCGATTGTTGAAGGCCATCCCGGTCGGCTGCGGGGCTTGAATCGCATTGGCCTGCAACGCAGTGGTTTGGCCGATTCCGCCGATGGGGCAGTGATGCGGGAATTGCAGCAGCTCTGGAAACTGCTCTACCGCTCCTCACTGCCCCTCACGGAGGCCCTGCGCCAGGCCCGCAGCCAAACGCTCTCGCCCCCCGCCGAAGAGTTGGTGGCCTTCCTGGAGGCCAGCTGTGGCCCCAAGCGCCGCGGTCCCCTGCCGGCCCAGCGTTCGTGACCCATCTGCTAATCAGCACCGGCGAGGTGTCCGGTGATCTGCAGGGCAGCCTGTTGATTCGTGCGCTCCATGGGGAGGCCGCCAGCCGGGGGGTTTCCCTGCGCATCAGTGCCCTGGGGGGCCCCCGCATGGAGGCCGCCGGGGCCGAATTGCTGGCCGATACGGCGCCCCTGGGGGCGATTGGTCTCTGGGAGGCCCTGCCCCTGGTGTGGCCCACCCTGCGCTTGCAGCACAAGGCCCAGCGCTGGTTGGCTAAAAATCCCCCCGATGGGGTGGTGTTGATCGACTACATGGGGGGCAACACCCCCCTGGGCCGTTGGGTGAAGCGGGAACGGCCTGAGGTGCCAGTGCTGTACTACATCGCCCCCCAGGAATGGGCCTTCCGGATCGGCGAAGGCGGTACCACGCGCCTGATTGGTTTCAGTGATCAGATCCTGGCGATTTTTCCTGAGGAAGCCCGCTTCTACCGCGAACGCGGCGCCCAGGTGCATTGGGTGGGCCATCCCTTAATAGATACCCTCGGCGAACTGCCCAGCCGCGAGCAGGCCCGCCAGCAGCTGGGCTTGGCGGCCGATGAGTCGTTGCTGTTGCTCTTGCCCGCCTCCCGCACCCAGGAGTTGCGCTGGTTGGTGCCACCCCTGGTGGCGGCGGCGGCCGAACTGCAGCGCCGCCACCCCCGCCTGCGGGTGATTGTGCCCTCGGCCCAGGCCGGTTTTGAGCAGCCCCTGCAGGCGGCCATCGAGCAGGCCGGCCTGCGGGCCACGGTGCTGGAGGCCAGCCTTGCCGATGCCCAGCGGCCGATCCTCTGCGCCGCCGCAGACCTGGCCCTCACCAAATCAGGCACCGTCAATCTCGAGCTGGCCCTGCGGGGCGTGCCCCAGGTGGTGGGTTATCGGGTGAGCTGGCTCACGGCCTTCATGGCAAAGCAGCTGCTGCGCTTCCGGGTGGAACACATCTCGCCGGTGAACCTGGTGTTGGGGGAACGGCTGGTGCCCGAATTGCTGCAGGAGGACCTCCAGGTGGATCGCCTAGTGGCTGAGGCCTTGCCTTTGCTTGAGTCCCCCGCGGCCCGCCAACGGGTGCAGCAGGGCTACGCTCGCCTGCGCCAGCTCCTGGGGGAACCAGGGGTGACCCAGCGGGCGGCCCGCTTGATTCTCGATGCGGTTCTCCCTACCTGCAGGGGCTAGCTGGGCCCGCTAAGTTGCCGAAGTAAGTGCAGGTTTTGATGTATCTGCTCACCATCCGCGAAGGCCTAGCTACCCGTTATATCGGCCCCTACGAGAGCCCCAAGCATGCGGCCGACGACCTCGATCGGCTGCTGTCTAGTTGTGACGACCGGGCCCGTTGGCAGATCCACGAGCTGCAATCACCGGCATCGATCAGCGTCCGGGTTGCCAAGGCCCCAGCCCAGGTGGCCTAACGGCGCGGATAGCCCCTGAACAGGCCGCTTTCGACGATCAAGCCCACCCCGGCATTGATACAGATCAGGCTGATGCTGCCCAGCCAGAACCAGGGCTTGGGGGGATCAGCGGCCCGGCGCACCACCGCCTCTCCAAATAGACACATGCCCAGGGGCAGCAGCAGGATGCCGGCCTGGGCCCGCAGATACCACTGCCATTTAAGGCTCAGCCAGCGGGGGATCCGCAAGGGCTCAGTGCAGTTCTGGCCAACTTAGGCGGAAGCTAGACCGCCAGCGTTTGGCCTTGGCCGTGGTGCTGGGCGGTGCGGCGCAGTTTGCGCAGGGCGTTCTGTTCCAGCTGGCGGGTGCGTTCGCGGCTGAGGCCAAAGCGGTGGGCCAGCTCCTGGAGGGTGGCTTTGGCGCCGCTGCCATGGCGTTCGCTCAGCACCAGCGCTTCCCTTTCGCTCAGGTTGGTCTGTTGCACTAGCCGTTGCAGGTCATCCTTGGCCCAATCCTGTTCGAGCTGTTCCATTGGGCTGATCCGCCCATCCTCCAGCAGGTCGCCGAGGCTGCCGTTTTCCTCCCGCCCAGCCAAGGGACTATCGAGGCTGCAGCCCCGGCTGATCCGGGCGGCCCGTTCTAGATCCAGCAGCTGGGCCTCCGTTTCGCCGAGGGCCTCACAGAGTTCCTGGCGGCGGGGGGCCCGACCCAGTTGCTGGCCGAGCCGTTGGGAGGTGGCCGCCAGCCGCGAGATCCGATCGGCCACGTGGAAGGGCAGCCGCACGGTGGGGCTTTGCTGGCTGATTGCCCGTTGCAGGGCCTGCTTAATCCACCAGTAGGCGTAGGTGCTGAAGCGATAGCCGGTGCTGGGGTCGTATTTCTCCACGGCCCGTTGCAGACCGATCGAACCCTCCTGCACCAGATCCTCGAGGGCGAGGCCCCGCAGTCGGTATTTCTTGGCCAGGTGCACCACCAGCCGCAGGTTGGCCCGCACCATGCGGCTGCGGGCCCGCAGCCCTTGGCGGCGCAGGGGGCCAGGGGCCGCTTCGGGGCCATCGGGATGGTCTTGCCAGGCCCGCACCTGGCGGCCCAGTTCCACCTCTTCCGCCGGAGTAAGCAGGGCCACACGGCCGATGCCTTCCAGCATCCAGCCAAAGCAGTCAGCGGTGTTCCGGGCCATGGGGTAAGCCCCAATCGAACTCCCCAAACAATGGTTCCAGCGGTTCTTCCAACGGAAGTGGGAAAGCCGTCAAGGAAGGTGCGGTTCCCCCCTTAGGCCTGGCAGCACCATTCCACAAGGGTGCGCACCCCAAAGCCAGTGGCGCCGGCCGGGTCGATGCCGCGGCCCTTTTCGCTCCACACCGGCCCGGCAATGTCTAGGTGGGCCCAGGGGATCGCCGCATCCACGAATTCCTGGAGGAACAGGGCCCCGGTGATTGAACCGCCGGGGCGGGGCCCGGTGTTTTTCATATCGGCGAAATGGCTCTTTAGCCCTTCCTTGTAAGAGGCCTGCAGCGGCATGCGCCAGAGCGATTCCCCCGCTTGGCGGGCGGCATCCTTGAGCTGGTCGGCCAGGGCATCGTTGGGGGACCAGAGACCGGCGATCTCATCCCCCAGGGCAACCACGCAGGCCCCGGTGAGGGTGGCCAGGTCAACGATGGCATCGGGTTTGAGGGCTGAGGCATAAACCAGGGCATCGGCAAGGGTGAGGCGCCCCTCGGCATCGGTGTTATTGATCTCGATCGTTTTGCCATTGGAGGCGGTGACGATCGAACCGGGATGGATTGCTTCGGCGCTCACCATGTTTTCGGTGGTGGCACTGATCACATGGATCTCCACCCCGGCCGGTTTCAGTTCGGCCAGGCTGCGGGCGGCCCCGAGCACGGCGCCACAGCCCCCCATGTCGAACTTCATCAATTCGATCTGGCTGCCGCCCACCTTGAGGTTGTAACCGCCGGAATCAAAGGTGAGCCCTTTGCCGATCAGCACCAGCCTCCGTCGGATTGGCCCCTCTGGCCGGATCACCAGGTGCAGGAACCGGGGCGGCACGCTGGCCCCCTGGGCCACCGCCAGGAAGGCCCCCATGCCCCGCTGGCGGCAGTCCTCCTCATCCAGCACGCTGAGTTCAAGCTGGTAATCCTTGGCCAGGGTGCGGGCCGTGGCCTCCAGGCTCAGGGAATTCACCACGTTGGGGGGGGCAGCCACCAGTTCGCGGGCCAGTTCCACCCCAGCGCAGATCGCTTGATTGCGCAGTACTTCGGCCCCCAGCTCCTCGCTGAGCCCCAGCAACCAGGTGCTGCTGGGCAGTTGCCTGGGTTCCGGTTCGCTGCGGAAGCGTTGGTCTTGGAAGAGGGCGAGCCTTACCCCCTGCACCAGGGCCGCGGCGGCGCTGGCCGGGGCAAAGCCCTCCAGGGGTAGGGCCAGGGCCAGCTGGCTACAGCCTTGGCCACTGCTGGCCTTGGCCAACTGGGCCGCCCCCAGGCGCAGGGCAACGCCATCAAAGTTTTCCGGTTCCCCCAGGCCTGCCAGCAGCAGCAGCGAGGGCTGTAGGCCCGGCAGCTGCAGGCTCACCAGTTCGCCGGGCTTGCCCTTGAACTGGCGTTTCTCCAGCAGTTCCAGCAGGGGCTGGCCCAGCTGCTCAGCCCAGGGGCGCAGTTGTTCCTGCCAGGTGCTGCTGAACAGGCCCAGGGCCAGGCCATCGCAGGGGAGCTCGGCCAGCGAGGCGGTGCTGCAGCGGAACTCCATGGCGTTGATCTATTGGCGCGGTGGCGCGATCGTAATGGCCACCTGTCGCCAAAACTGTTAGCGGAGCAGGTTTTGGAAGGGGGTTTGCCAGCGCTGGCGGCATTCCTTGTTAAACGGCGGTTGCCAATGGCGGATCTGGGTCTGTTCCAGTTGGCGGCGGCGGCGGGTGTCGCTGGGGGCATCACACCAGAAGCGAATGCTCAGCCGGGGCGTTTGGCCGCAACGCACCAGGGTTTCGCCATAGGCGGCCAGGTAGTGCTTGCAGTCGTGTTCCCCTTTCCAACGGCGGTCGGCCCGGCAGGTTTCCCCCAGGTAGAGCAGCAGGTCTTGGTCGGGGCCGAGGCTGTGGTCAAAGACGAAATAGAGGGCGGCGCCGTGGTGGGGGGGCTCCGGCCAACGCCAGAACTGCAAAGACTCGGCAATTAAATCCAGGGGATCAGGCACCGCCAGCGGGCTTGCTGCCATTGGCGGTTGGGCGAGCTCAGCCTCAGCAAAGAGGCAGATCTGCCCCGGAGCCTGGCCTGGGCTGTTGCCGTGGCTCAGTTGGCGCTGCTCTTGTTGAAAAATAAGCACCCGTTCCTGCCAGGCCCGCAGGCCTTCGGCGCTCAGTTGCCATTCGGGTGTTAGGTCGCCGTGGGCGCTGGTTTCAAATAAATCGGGTTGGCGGCCCAGGGGGGTCATGGTTTGGCCCCCGGTTTGGCCCCCGGTAGGGCGGGCCCCCCGGGGCCGGGGCTGAAGCTCACCCGGCCGATCAGGGCCTCCACCACCGCCGCCGGCAGGCTGAGACGTTCCTGCAGGTCAGCCAGGTGGGCATAGGGGCGCCGGGCCCGTTCCCGCAGGAAGCGGGCGCGGCGGTCGGGGGGGAACACCCCGAGGCTGTCGAGGTCCTCGGGGCGGGCCCGGTTCAGGTCCACCGGGGCGGGGGTGGGCTGGGGTGGTTCGCTGTACCAGCGGAAGAGCAGCTGGGGGCGCCAGGCCTCCAGCTGGGCCGGGGGCAGCTCCAGCAGTTGGCCGAGATCGTTGGCGCCACTGAGCTGCACCCCCCCCTGCTGCAGCCGCACCAGCAGGTCTGCCTGCTCCGGCATACAGCCGGGCAGCCGTAGCCAGTCGGCGCGGCTGGCTCGATTCACATCGATCTGCCAGGGGGGCGGTGCTGGTGCTGACTCGGCGCTGGCTTGGGGCCGGGGGCCTTCGCCAAGGGCCCTCAGCAGCTGTCGAGCCAGGGGATCCAGCCAGTGGCGTTCAGCCATGACGCAGGACGGGGGCGGACAGGGGGGTGGGGACAGTATCGGGGCGGGCATCCGCCCTCGCCAGGGGTGTCGCTCCCCTCAGAATGACGGTCGAGGCCCGCGGGCAATGAGTTTCTTCGAGTCTGAGATTGTTCAGGACGAGGCCAAGCGCCTGTTTGGTGATTACCAATCGCTGACCCAGCTCGGCAGTGAATACGGGAAATTTGACCGGGAGGGCAAGAAGCTTTTTATCGGGCGCATGGAGGAGCTGATGGACCGCTATCGGGTGTTCATGAAGCGTTTTGAACTCTCGGAGGATTTCCAGGCGAAGCTCACCGTGGAGCAGCTGCGCACCCAGTTGGGGCAATTTGGGATTACCCCCGAACAGATGTTTCAACAGATGCATCAAACCCTGGAACGCATGAAGGCGGAACTGGAACAGACCAGCTGATTGCCCCTAGGGCGCTGATTTGTTGATTGAGTGGTTTGCCCTGGCGCTGCTGCGTACGATCCGTCTTCGCAGACCTTAAGGACGGCAGCTAATGGCCAAGGGAGCAGGGGCACTGCCGGGTTGGTTGGAGCGCGGCATCGCTGACCTATTTCCTGCCGGTGAGGGCGCCGATCCAGACCAGCAGCTCGCCGCCCGCCTAGCGGAAGCCGCCCAGGCCGGTAGGCCCCTGCGGGTGAAGCTCGGCATCGACCCCACCGGCTCCGATATCCATCTCGGCCACAGCATCCTGTTTCGCAAGTTGCGGGCCTTCCAGGATGCCGGCCACACCGCCGTGCTGATCATTGGCGACTTCACCGCCCGCATCGGCGATCCCACCGGCAAAAGCGCCACCCGGGTGCAGCTGAGCGCCGCCGCGGTGGAGGCCAACGCCGAAACCTATCTGCTGCAGCTGGGCCTAGGCCAGGATCCCGCACGGGCCCTGCTCGATTTCGAAACCCCCGGCCGCCTTGAGGTGCGGCGCAACAGCGAGTGGCTGGCAACTTTGGATTTGCCCCAGGTGATTGAACTGCTGGGCATCTCCACCGTTGGTCAGATGCTGGCCAAGGAGGATTTTTCGAATCGTTACTCCGGCGGTACGCCGATCTCCTTGCACGAATTTCTTTATCCGCTGCTGCAGGGTTACGACTCGGTGGCAATCGAGGCCGACCTGGAGCTGGGCGGCACCGACCAGAAGTTCAATGTGGCGATGGGTCGGGATCTGCAGCGCCATTTCGGCCAGCGGCCCCAATTCGGCCTGCTGATGCCGATCCTGGCGGGCCTCGATGGCGTGCAGAAGATGAGCAAGAGCCTCGGCAACACCGTGGGGCTTTCAGAGGATCCGCTCTCGATGTATTCGAAGCTGGAGAAGCTGCCCGACGCGGCGCTGCCGGAATACCTCACCCTGCTCACCGATCTTGATCTGGCAACGTTGCCGGAGAACCCCAGGGAACGGCAAAAGGCGCTGGCTTTGGCGATCACCGCCGGCCGCCATGGGGAGGTGGCGGCTTTGGCAGCCCAGGCGGATGCGGCAACGCTGGTGGCTGCTGTCCCAGGGGCCGCTGCCGCCGCCGATGCTGAGGTGCCAGAGGCTTCGCTGGCGGCGGTGAATTTCCCGGCCAAGGCCTTTTATCTGCTCAGTGCCGTGGGCATCTGCGCCAGCAGCAGCGAGGCGCGGCGGGCGATTCAGGGCGGTGGTGTGAGGCTCGCTGGCGAGAAGCTGGCCGATCCCAACCAGGAATTTGCCAGCGCCGCTGAGCTGGAGGGCAGGGTGCTGCAGCTCGGCAAAAAGACCTTCCGGCGGTTGGTGCTGGGCTGAGGCTTGCTTTTAAGCGGTGGGGCTTTCCCAGGGGGTGCTTGCCTAGGGTCGGCCTAGGAGCCTTGTTGCCCGGTGCCCCAGATCCCTGCCCCCGCCGAGCGCATCATTGTGGCCCTTGATGGCATGGGGCCCGAGCGGGCCTTGAGCTTCGCTGCGGCGATCCCTGAGTTGTGTTGGGTGAAGGTGGGGCTGGAGTTATTTGTGGCTGGCGGCCCGGCGGTGGTGAGCCAGCTGCGGGACCAGGGCAAGCGGGTGTTCCTTGATCTCAAGTTCCACGACATTCCGGCCACCATGGCCGGCGCCTGCCGCAGCGCCGCCCAGCTGGGCGCTGGCTTGATCACGGTGCATGCCTGCGCCGGTGAGGAGGCCCTCAGGGGGGCCCAGGCCGCGGCGCTAGAGGGGGCGGCGGCGGCGGGCCTGGCGCCGCCCACCCTGCTGGCGGTGACCGTGCTCACCAGTTGGGATCCAGCCAGGTTTAGTGCGGAATTAACAATTACTGAACCATTGCCCCGTTACGTGTCTCGCTTGGCTGGTTTGGCCGCCGGGGCGGGCATCGGCGGCTGCGTTTGTTCGCCCCTGGAGGTGGCCTCCCTGCGGGCGGTCCATCCGCTGCCCTTTGCCCTGGTAACCCCAGGCATTCGCTCCGTTGGTGCGGCCCATGACGATCAGCAGCGGGTGCTCTCCCCCGCCCAAGCCATCGCCGTTGGGGCCAGTCAGTTGGTGATTGGTCGGCCGATCACAGCGGCAGCTGATCCCGCCGCCGCCTTCGCCGCCTGCTGCGCGGAGTTGGAGAGCTAGCTGGGTTTTGTTTTGGCCTGGTTTGTTGTGATTGCGTTTCCTATGGGCGGGTTTTGCTTGGAAGGGTTTTGATTGGAAGGGTTTTCTTGGAAGGGTTTTGCTTCGCTGCGGCTGAATCGAGTTCTGTACGGGCTGTACGGAACTTGATTTAGCCACGAACAAGCTTTTCCTCTGGGGAAGCCCAGGACCATTGCCCACCGAGAAAGGGACGACAAGAATGAGAAATGAGTCTCACGCCTTCGCCCTAGGGGGTCGGGCTGGGACGATGGCTCAGTTGAATGGCTTGATCGCCGCCTTTGCTTTGCCATGGCACTACCCGATTGCCCCCAGTGCGGTTCCGCCTACACCTATGAGGATGGGCCGTTGCTGATCTGCCCTGAATGTGCCCATGAGTGGCCGATCGCCACGGGCTCTGATGCGGGGACCGGGGGCAATGCTGGCTCAGGGGGCAATGCTGGCTCAGGGGTAAAGGATGCCCACGGCAATCTGCTCAGCAGTGGTGATGCCGTGAGTGTGATCAAAGACCTCAAGGTGAAGGGCACCTCCCTGGTGGTGAAGGCCGGCACCAAGGTGAAGAGCATCCGCCTAGTGGATCGCGCCGAGAATGGTGACCACGACATCGACTGCAAGATTCCAGGCATCGGCGCCATGCAGCTGAAATCGGAATTTGTGAAACGCCTTTAGCGGTGGCTGGCGGTTGCGGTAGGGCAAGGGCAGGGGCTAGGCCGGTGCAGCGTAGCCAGGGCATTTAAGCTCTCCCCAGCAAAGGGGAACTCTGTTGTTATTTGCTGGGCGCCGCTGCTTTGGTATCTGGGCTGGGTTACTGGCCCTGGTGTTGCTATTGATTCAGCCCTCCATTGCCCTGGCCCACCAGGGGGCTGGCCAGGGGGTTGAGACGATCGAAGTGGCGATGCGGCTAGATAATATTTATGGCTTTTCTGCCCGGGATAAAACATATAATGCGGCGGGAACAGTGTGGTTTACTTATTCGCCATTGGTTCAGCGGGAGCTCCAGACTGTTGGTGGCGGGGTGGTGGATCTGATTGAGTTTTATAACCGTATTCAGCCCCAGAATTCCCGCACCTATTCCCTCAGTGCAAAGCCGCTCAAGCTTCCTGATGGTCGCTATCTGCAGGGTTATGAATTCAGTGGTTCTTTCTATTCAGATCAAATTAATTTCTATGGTTCCCCCTTTGGTTCCATTCCCCTCTCGGTGGACCTTCAGCCAAGGCCAGGGGCCCTTGAGGGTGTTGTTCGTGAGCTGGTGCTCCAGGTCAGTCCGGAGGCTGGCGAGGTGGGTCGTCGGGTGGGGATCAGTGGTTATGAGATTGTCAAATGGTCATTTAAGGGCGTTGAATATCAGCGGCATTCCAATATTGCCCGCGGTCAGGCGGCGGTGCGCAGTCGTTTGATTTTTGAGATTGTTTACCGGGCAAATACTTGGGCCGCCTTGGTGAAATGGGTTTTACCCCTGGCGATTGTGATGCTGTTGATGTTGCTCACCCCTAACCTGCGCAGCACCCTTTCTAGTCAGCGTCTCGGGATTCCTCCAGGGGTGATGCTCACGGTGGTGTTTCTGCAGCAGTCCTATCGGGAGACTTTGCCCACGCTTCCCTATCTCACCTTCCTCGATGGTTTATATGCTTTTTCCTATGTGGTGACATTGGCTTTCTTTTTATTGTTTATCTGGGGCTTCAACCGCATGGATGTTGTTGAAGATCAAAATCGTGCTGCCTTGGCCCGGCGGATCGATCGCTGGGATCGAAGGGTGCAGCTATTTAGTTTGATCGGTTATGGGCTGTTGGTGCTGTTGGCCTGCTGGCACTTTTAGGTCTTAAGTGTGTGGATCAGGCGGCCAAGGGCACTTCGGGCACCAGTTCCTGGTAGAGCCGCTCGAGGGCATCGATGTTGCCGGTGAGGGTGTATCGCTCCAGCACCCGGCTGCGGGCCCTGCGGCCCAGTTCGGCGGTGAGCAGGGGTTGATCGCGCAAAACGGGCAGCAGGGTGCGCAGCTGGGTGGTGACCCCCTGGGTACTGATCACGATGCCGGCGCCCCCCTCCAGCACCTCGCCATCGGCGCCGGCGTCGGTGGCCACACAGGCGGTGCCAGTGGCCATGGCCTCCAGCAGCGCCAAGGAAAGGCCCTCCACCAGCGATGGCAGCAGGAACACCTCCGCCGCCTGCAGCAGGGCCACCCGCTGGCGTAATTCCGGTTCGTAGCCCCACCACACCACATCCGGGCTGTCGTGGCTGGCCTGCAGGGTGCTGCGCAGGGGGCCATCCCCCACCACCACCAGCACACAACCTTCGGGCTGCACCAGCCGCCAGGCCTTCAGCAGGGCCTCCACGTTCTTTTCCGTGGCCAGCCTTCCCATATAAAGAAACACCCGCCGACCGGCGAAATGGCCGGCCAGATGGGAGGGCCCCGGACACCAAATATTTGGATCTACCCCATTGGGGATCACCGCCAAGCGCTGCTCCTTGACCCCTAGGCGGGCCAGCACCTCAGCCTGCAGATCGGAGAAAACGATCACCCGGTCGAATTTGGCCAGGGAGGGGGCGTAGAGCTGGTAGGTGAGTTGTTGGCCGCCGGCGGTGATGTTGCGCAGGCTGGCGTCAAAGGGGGGATGGAAGGTGGCCACCAGCGGCACCCCCAGCTGCTGACAGAGCTCCGGCAGGCGGAAATCCAAGGGGGAAAGGGTGAGGCTGGCGTGCACCAGATCCGGCTGCAGCCGTTCCAGCGATTCCCTTAACTCGCGGCTGGCTCCGGGCGAGGGGATCGTGTACATCTGAGACTTCATCAGGTACGACAGCGCCACCTCCGGCTCATCGCCCTCGACCCCAAGCACCTCGAGCACTTCTCTGCTCTCTTCAGGGCGCATCAGCCGCCCCAGCTGGGCGGCCGGGGTATCGAAGTGAATAAAATTAACGCCGTAACCGCGATCCTTTAGGGCTGTGGTTGTTGCAAGCCCATAGGACACGTTCCCGCAGAAGGGGGACTTTTTTCCGAGCCAGGCGATCCGCATCAACCGTTGCGGGCGTTCCAGCCAGTCAAGCTAGCAGCGCTACCTAGCTGCGCTGCCAGGGCCGTTCCAACGCCACCCCACCGAAAACCACCAGGGCCAAGAGCAGCAGCACCGGTTTGAGCCCAAAGTTGCCCACGAGGGTGCCGGCCAGCACCATGGGCAAGCTCAAGGCGATGTTTACCAGGTTGTTTTGTAGGCCAAACACCTTGCCGCGCAGGTGCTCTGGCGTGTCTTCCTGGATGGTGGTTTGGGCCGGAATCCCCAGCAGGGCGGCACCGATGCCGAGCAGCCCACAGAGCAAGAGGGTGGGGCCGAGGGCGGGGCGCAGCTGGGCCAGCAGCACCAAGCAGAAGCCCATGGTGCCCAGGCCGCCACTGGCCAGGAGGCGGCGGTTGAATTGATGGCCCAGTTGGGCCACCCCTAGGGCGCCCAGGGCCAGCCCCAGGCCGCTCATCGCCAGCAGGGTGCCGAACTTGGTGGGCCCGAGGCCCTCCACCCGGGAGGCGAGGCTGATGGAGAGCACATACAAGGCGGCCAGCAGGCTGTAGAGCACCACCAGGTGCAACACCGCCCCCCGCACACTGGCCCGCTCCCGCAGGAATACCAAACCTTCGCGGATGTCACTCCAGACACTTACCCCTTCGCTGTTGCGCGGCTGTTCCTCGGGGCGCACAAACACCAGCACCAGGGCCGCCAGGCCGTAGGCGAGGGGCACCAGGGCAAATTCGCCGCCAGCGATGCCGATCTGGGCCAGGGCCTGGCGCATCAATTGCAGCACCGGTTCACCGATGGCGTAGCCCACGATCGTGGCGGCCATGGTGGTGGCGGTGTAGAGCGAATTGGCGGGCAGCAATAACGGGCGCTCCACCAGCAGTGGAATTGTGGCCTGTTCAGCCGGGGCAAAGAACTGGGTGAGGCACGATTCCAGAAAGGTGAGCACCAGCAGGCCCCAGTAGCCCCAGCTCAAGCCCAGCCAGCTGGGCCCTGGGATCAACATCAGCGGCACCGCCAGGGCCAGCAGGGCCCGCAGACCGTTGGAGGTGACCATCACCGCCCGCTTGGGCCAGCGGTCGGCCCAGGCGCCGGCCAGGCTGCCGAGCACGATGGCCGGCAGGGTGTTGGCCGCATAGATGCCTGTGGCCAGCAGGGTGATCAGCTGGGCCTCTTCGCCATTGCTGCCGGCGGCGAGGTTGGCGCCGGAGCCCATGCCCCGCCCCCGGATCAATTCGGCGGCCTCCGCCAGGGGACCGCTCTCCATGCCGGTGCTCTGGGCCCAGCTCTGGGCGATCAGAAACACCATCAAAACGATGTAAAACTTGTCGGCCAGTTGCGAAAAGATCTGGCCCAGCCAGAGCAGGCGAAAGCCCGGCAGGGCAAGCACCGCCTGGAGGCCGTTTGGTTTATCTAGCTGCTCGCTCACCCGGTCTTCCGTATTGCGGCCGCTGGGGAATCTTGCCGCAGCAGCGCAAGGGAGCGGGGGCTGCGGCCCAGATGTTCGCGACACCAGAAGCCCAGCAGATCCAGGAGCCGCTCCCAAACAGGGGTGGGACCCATCAGTTCCCCCGAGGCTTTACGGGGCAATTGCGGCCTGGACAGCCGTTGCAAAAGGGCCATTTCCGAGGCATTCAGCAGCAGCACTGCCCCCGGATGGCGGTTGGCATAGAAGCCTTCGGCGGGCAGCAGGCTGCAGCGCCAGCTCCAGTCGCCAATGGGCGGCAGCAGCGCTGCGCCGCTGGGTAGCTCCGTGTGCAGGGGTAGGCCAAAGCCACCGATCCCCAGCAGCTGTACGCCCCCCTGCACCGCCAGGGCCAGGGCCTCCTGGCGAAGGATCAGGGGCTCAAGCTCGAGCAGTTCCTCCAGTTGACCGAGGCGATGCAGCAGCAGCGGCAACAGCCCTGGTAGGGACTGCCCTTCGGGCACCAGCAGCTGGGTGAGTTCCAGCAGCCACTGGGCGGCGGCGAGGGTGTCTAGCTGTTGGCCCAGGCGGCTGTAGCTGCGCAGCACCTTGACCTGGCGCAGGCGCCCCAGGCCATGGCCCTGCTGCTGCACCTGGGCACGCAGGTGGGTGAGGGGCCCGGCCGCCGCCAGGCTGCTGCGGGGCCGGCGGGCGCCGCTGGCCGCCAGCCGCAGCAGGCCCTCGTCGGCGCTGAGCAGGGTGAGCAGTCGGTCGTTTTCGCCGAGGGGGCCGCAGCGCAGGCAGAGCCCCTCAAGGCTGCGGTCCCGGGGGATGCTCACAGGCGCTGGGCCTGCACCAAGGCCACCCCATGGCTGGTGCCCAGGCGCTCGGCGCCGGCCCAAACCAGCTCCAGGGCCTGGTCGAGCGTGCGGATGCCACCGGAGGCCTTGATTTTGCAGCGGCCGCCGGCCAGGTTATTTAGCTTTTCCACCAGGGACACCTGCACCGCTGGGCCGTAGCCGCTGCCGGTTTTGAGGAAGGCCACGCCGGCATCAAGGGCCACCTCCACCAGGTTTTGCAGCGCCTGCTCCTCCAGTTGGGCCGCCTCGAGGATCAGTTTCACCGGCAAACCCAGCTCCACGATTGCCGCCAGTTCGTCGTGCAACTCGGTGAGCTGCCCATCGATCAGCAGAGCAAAATCGGGCACCACATCCAGTTCATCGGCCCCGTTTTCCGTGGCCCACTCCGCCTCCGCCCGCTTGATCGGAGCGGCCACGGCGCCAAAGGGAAAGCCCACCACACTCACCAGCCGGGTGGCGCCGCGGTCCCCCAGCAGCGCCCGGGCCTGGGGCATCCAGCGGGAGGCCAGGCACACCCCGGCAAAGCCGTAATGCAGGGCTTCGCTGCAGCAGCGTTCCACCGCCTCCAGGCCCTGGCGGGGATCCAGCAGGGCGTGGTCGATCAGGGGGGCGAGATCGGGGGGGGGGCTGTCGCGCCGGTCGCGGGGCAAAGCGTTTAGTCGCGGGCTTGGATCACACCGTATCCACCGTGGTTGCGTTGGTACACCACCTGGAGGCTGTTGGTGGCCTTATCGCGGAACACATAGAAGTCGTGGTCGATCACATCCAGCTGGTGCATGGCCTCTTCCACGCTCATCGCTGGCATGGCGAAATACTTGCGCCGCACCACCGGAGCCGGCAGTTGTGCTGAACGGCCGTTGAGTAGGTCCCCCTGGAGATCGCCCGGCAGCTCGCTTTCGGCTGTCCCCAGCTCGGGGCCGTGGTGATAGTCGGTGCGGCGGTCCTTGTGGCGTTTCAGTTGACGGGCCAGCTTGTTGGCCACCATGTCGATGCTGGCGTAAAGGTTCTCGCTGCGTTCCTGGGCGCGGATTACCGTGCCGCTGGCAAACAGGGTCACCTCCGCCGTTTGTTGGGGTACCCGCGGGTTGCGGGCCACGGAAAGGTGCACATCGGCTTCCTGCACCAGGCCGTTGAAGGGTCCCATCGCCCGGGAGAGCTTGTTCTCCGTGTAGTCGCGCAGGGCAGGGGTGAGTTCAAGGTTGCGGCCGTGAATCAGAAGCTTCATCAGGTACCTCCCGGAATGGTCTGAGGGTTGAATGCAATGTATGGAACGCAGCATGGATTCGGTATCTCCAGATGCATACCTTTGTGCTCTCTCTAGGTTTGTGCCCCTGGAGGAGGCCTGGGTCTGGCAGCGGCGCTGGCAAGGGCTCCTGATCGACAGCGCCGCCAGGGCCCATTTAGGCGCCAGGCCCCGCCTGCCGGAATTGCTGTTGCTGCTGGAGCATCCCGCCTGCTACAGCCTCGGCCGCGGCGCCAGCGAAGCCTTTTTGCACTTCGATCCCCAGCACCCCCCCGCCCCCCTGCATCGGCTCGACCGCGGCGGTGAGGTGACCCACCACCTGCCCGGCCAGTTGGTGGCCTATCCGGTGCTCGACCTCCAGCGCCACCGCTGTGATCTGCATTGGTACCTGCGCCAGCTGGAGGGGGTGGTGCTGGATCTGCTGGAAGTTCTGGGCCTGGAGGGGGAACGGCGGCCGGGGCTCACCGGGGTGTGGTGCCAGGGGGCGAAGCTGGCCGCCATTGGGGTGGGGGCCCGCCGCTGGGTGACCCAGCACGGCCTGGCCCTGAATGTGAACTGTGAGCTCACGGGCTTTGGGGCGATCCAGCCCTGTGGCCTCAACCTGCCGGTGGGCCGCCTGGCCCAATGGCGGCCGGAACTCACGGTGGCGGCCCTGCGGGCCCCCCTGGCCCAGGCCTTTGCCAGCCGTTTCAACTGGGGGGTAATCGAACCGATCTGCGAGCAGACTCTGGCCACTGTTATGGCGGCAGATGGGTCAACAGATGGGCCAGGCCTGGGTGCGCTGGGGCGGTGATCGCCAAGACCAACAGGCCCTAGCCGCCCAGCCCGACTGGAGTGGCTTGGGCGGCATCGATGGCCTCTGGCCCCGGCTGGCCGAGCGCCATGGGCAGTTGCTGGCCTTGGATCAGGCCCATGGCCCGGCCGCCGAGCAGCTCAGCTTTAGCCAGTTGCACCAGCGCATCGGCGCCGTGGCCGCCAGTTTCCAAAGCCTCGGGGTGCGGGCCGGGGAGGTGTTGGCCTTATTTGCGGAAAATGGCCCCCGTTGGCTGGCGGTGGACCAGGGGCTGATGCGACTGGGCGCCGCGGCGGCGGTGCGGGGCAGCCAGGCGCCCCTGGAGGAGCTGGCTTTCATCCTGGCGGACAGCCAGGCGGTGGCCCTGGTGCTGGAGGATCCGGCCCTGCTCAAACCGCTCCAGGCCGCTGGGGCGTTGCAGGGCCTGCGCTTTGTGCTGCTACTCCAGGGGGAGGCCAGCGCGGCCGCCGCGGCCTTGCCGGAGCCCCTGGCCTTGCCGCTGTTGGATTGGCCGGGCCTGTTGGCCCTGGGGGAGGGGAAGGCCCTGCTGGAGCCATTTGCGGGGCCAGAGCAGCGCTTGGCAACGTTGCTTTACACCTCCGGCACCACCGGCCGGCCCAAGGGGGTGCCGCTCAGCCAGGCCAACCTGCTGCACCAGCTGCGCACCCTTGGGGTGGCGGTGAATCCCCAGCCGGGGGACCGGGTGCTGAGTGTGTTGCCGATCTGGCACGCCTACGAACGCAGTGCCGGCTACCTGCTGCTGTCTAGGGGCTGCGCCCAGAGCTACACCAACCTGCGCCAGCTGCGGCCGGATTTGCAACGGGTAAAACCCCACTACATGATCAGCGTGCCAAGGCTTTGGGAGGCGCTCCATGCCGGTTTCTGCTCGGCGTTGGCGGCGATGCCCCCCGCCAAGCAGCGCCTGGTGCAGGTGGCCCTGGCCGTGGCCAGCAGCCAGGCCCAGGGCTGGCGCCGCTGGCGCAACCTCGATGGGGCTTTGTTGTCCCCCCTGGCCCGGCTCAGGGGCCTGGCCCTGGCCCTGGGGAGCTGGCCCCTGGCGGCCCTGGCGGAGCAGTTGCTCTGGCCAGCGGTGCGCCGGCAGCTCAGTGGTGGCTGCCTGCGTACGGCCATCAGTGGCGGCGGCGCCCTGCCCAGCCACATCGATGCTTTCTTTGAGGCGATCGGCATTGAACTGCTGGTGGGCTATGGCCTCACCGAAACCAGTCCGGTGCTCACCTGCCGCCGCCCCTGGGCCAACCGCCGCGGCAGCGCCGGCAGGCCCCTGCCCGGCACCGAACTGCGCATTGTTGATCCCGAAACCAAGGCGACCCTGGCTTGGGGCCAGCGGGGCCTGGTGCTGGCCCGGGGGCCCCAGGTGATGGCTGGTTATTTACGGAGGCCGGAGGCCACGGCGGCGGTGCTGGATGGGGAGGGTTGGTTTGACACCGGCGACCTGGGTTGCCTCTTGCCCGATGGTTCGTTGCAGCTCACCGGCCGCGCCAAGGACACGATCGTGCTTAGCAATGGCGAAAACATTGAGCCCGGGCCCCTGGAGGATTGGTTGGCGGCCAGCCCCCTGGTGGAACAGGTGATGCTGGTGGGCCAAGACCGGCGGGGGCTGGCCGCCCTGGTGGTGCCCCGCCCGGGGGCCCTGGACCCCAGTAAGCCGGGGCTGCTTAAGGAGTTGCAGGGGGAGTTCAACCGGTTGCTGGCGGCCCGGCCCGGGGCCCGGCCCGATGAACGGCTGCTGGGGGTGGCCCTGGTGGAAGCCTTCAGCATCGAGAACGGTTTGCTCACCCAAACCCTGAAGCAACGCCGCGACCGGATCAGCGCCCGGGATACCGCTGCCATTGACCAGATCTACGCGGGCTGAGAGGCTTGGGCGCCGTCCCCAGTTCCCATGGCCGATCAGCTCACGATTAAGCGCAATATCACCGTCCGCGCCGTGGTGACCCCGCGCTGGAAGGAGGAGGCTGAGCGCGAACTGAGCCAGGCGATCTCCACCACGGATCAGCAACTGGCCCAGCTGGAACAGGAGGGCCAAGAGGTGGTGGCGGAGATCCGGCGCCAGAGTGCCAACCCCCTCGACCCCCGCATCCAAGAGCAGGTGGCTGGGGTGCAACAGCAGGTGGCCGCCAAGCGGGCGGAGCTGGAGGAACAAAAACGCAACCTGCTGGACCAGCAGGCCACGGTGCAGGGGCTGGAATTCGAGCAGATCGTTGACCAGGGTCAGCTGGAAAGCACCGTTGCCATCCAAGTGGGAGACAACATCGTCGAAAAACTGCAGGCCGCCATCGTGGTGCGTGATGGGGTGGTGCAGGCGATCAGCGAAGGCGCCTGAGCTGCGGGGATAGGATCCGCAGACCCTTGTGCTGAAGCGGCGGATGGCCACCTTCGAGATCTTCATGCCCGCCCTCAGTTCCACCATGACTGAGGGGAAGATTGTCGAGTGGCTGAAGCAGCCCGGTGACCGTGTGGAACGCGGCGAATCGGTGCTGGTGGTGGAGTCGGATAAGGCCGACATGGATGTGGAGTCGTTTGAGGCCGGTTTCCTCGGCGCCGTGCTGTTGCCGGCTGGCAGCAGCGCCCCCGTGGGCGACACCATCGGTTTGGTGGTGGAAACGGAGGCGGAACTGCAGGAGCTCCAGGCGAAGGGAGCGCCTGCGGCGGCCCCTGCTGTGGCCGCTGCTGTGGTCCCAGTGGCGGCTCCTGTGCCTGTGGCAGTTGAAACCCCTGCGGCGCCTGCCGCTCCGGCTCCCGCCGGCGATGGCAACCGGGTGGTGGCCAGCCCCCGGGCCCGCAAGCTGGCCCAACAGTTAGGTGTGCGCTTGGAGGGCCTCCAGGGCAGTGGCCCCCACGGTCGCCTGGTGGCTGCTGATGTGGAAAAGGCCGCTGGTCGCACCCCCGCAGGGACCTTGACAGCTGCGCCCACCGCCGCCCCAGCCGCCCCAGCTGCCGCCGCCCCAGCCTTCACAACCCCAGCGCCATCGGCGCCCCCCGTGGCCCCCGGCGAAACCCTGCCCTTCACCACCCTGCAGCAGGCGGTGAACCGCAACATGATCGCCAGCCTGGCCACCCCCAGCTACCGGGTGGGTTACACGATCACCACCGACAAACTCGACGCTTTCTACAAACAGGTGAAGGCCAAGGGCGTCACGATGACGGCGCTGCTGGCCAAGGCGGTGGCCCTGACCCTGGTGCGCCACCCCCGCGTTAATGCCGCCTACAGCGATGCCGGCATCAGCTTCCCCAGCGCCATCAATGTGGCGGTGGCGGTGGCCATGGAAGACGGCGGTTTGCTCACCCCCGTGCTGGCCCAGGCCGACCGGGCTGATCTCTACAGCCTTTCCCGCAGCTGGGCAGACCTGGTGGCCCGGGCCCGCACTAAGCAGCTCAAGCCTGAGGAATACAGCACCGGCACCTTCACCCTCTCCAACCTGGGGATGTTTGGCGTTGATCGTTTTGACGCGATCTTGCCCCCCGGCACCGGCGCGATCCTGGCGGTGGGCGGCTCCCGGCCGGTGGTGGTAGCCAACGCTGACGGCTCGATTGCCGTTAAGCGCCAGATGCAGGTGAACCTCACCGCCGACCACCGGGTGATCTATGGCGCCGATGCGGCCAGTTTCCTCAAGGACCTGGCGGATCTGATCGCCAACCGTCCAGAAAGCCTCGCCCTTTAAACATTGGTCCCCATAGTGGAGCCCGCTGCCTTCAAGCACCGCTGATGACGCAGCTATCGCGCCTTTTATTTGGCGTTCCCCTCTCCAGTGAGCTGAGTGGCCAGGAACGGCTCACCAGAACAGAGGCCCTGGCGGTGTTGTCTTCGGATGCGCTGTCGTCTGTGGCCTATGCCACCCAGGAAACCCTGGCGATCCTTGCCTTTGCCGGGGTAGCCGCCCTTTCTTTTTCGCTGCCGATCACGATTTCAATCGTGGTGCTGTTGTCGATTGTGTTGCTGTCTTATCGGCAAACAATCCGGGCCTATCCCAATGGCGGTGGTTCTTACATCGTTGCGCTCAGCAACCTTGGCCAGAAACCTGGTTTGGTGGCGGCGGCGGCCTTGATGATCGACTACGTGCTCACCGCAGCGGTGAGTTTGATGGCCGGCACCCAGGCGGTTACTTCGATGCTGCCGCAGCTGTTGCCCTATGCGGTGCCCTTCAGCCTGGTACTGCTCTTAATTGTGGGTTGGGTGAACCTGCGGGGCTTGAGGGAATCGGGACGGGCCTTCAGCCTGCCCACCTATGCCTTCGTGTTTTCGATGCTGCTGCTGATCCTGATGGGGGGCTTCCGTCTGCTGCAGGGGGGGGCGCCGCCGGCGCCGGCGGTGGATGCGATTAGGGCCACGGAAGGTTTGAGCCTGTTGTTGGTGTTGAAGGCCTTCTCCTCTGGCTGTGCCGCCATGACCGGGGTGGAGGCGATTGCCAATGGCGTGCCGGTATTTAAGGCACCGGAGGCGCGCCATGCCCGGCAAACCTTGATGGTGATGGGGGTTCTGCTCGGGGTGATGTTTATCGGCACCAGTTCCCTGGCCCAGGGTTTCCATGTGTTGCCCAATAACGACCGCACGGTGCTAGCAGACCTTGGCGTGGCGATTTTTGGTAGCGGTAGCCCCCTGCTATTGCTCTTGCAAGGCTCCACCCTCTTGATTCTGATGCTGGCGGCTAATACCGCCTTTGCAGATTTCCCCCGCCTGGCGGCGTTGCTGGCCCAAGACCGCTACCTGCCGCCCCAGTTGCGCTGGGTGGGGGATCGACTTGTGTTCCAGAACGGCATCATCGCCCTGGTGCTAATTACCGGCCTTTTGGTGGTGATTTTTGATGGCGATCCCACCAACGCCATCCCCCTTTATTCGATTGGGGTGTTTACGGCCTTCACGCTTTCCCAGGCGGGCATGGTGTTGCACTGGTGGCGGGAAAGGGGGCGGGGTTGGCTGGGCAGTTTGCTGATGAATGGCAGCGGCGCCCTGGCCAGCGGCCTGGTGCTGCTGGTGATCACCGTGAGCAAATTCACCGAGGGGGCCTGGGTGGTGCTGGTGGCGATTCCCGTGGTGGTGGCTGGATTCCTAAAACTCCAGTACGTGTTCAAGCGCCAGCGGGAATTGCTCACGATTCCGGCCGGCCTTGGGCCCCTGCTGGTACCCAATAAAAGCGCTGACCAGGGCAACAGTTTGATCGCCCTGGTGGTAGTTAGCGAGGTAAATCTGGCGGTGCGGGCTTCCGTGGAATATGCCCAAGCGATCGCCGACCGGGTGGTGGGGATTCATGTGCGCCAACAGGGGCTAGACAAACAACAATTGCAACGCCAATGGCTGGCCCAGGTGGGGGAGCTGCCCCTGGAGATCCTGGAGAGTCCTTACCGTTCGATCATTGATCCGATCATTACTTACCTCAAGCAGCTGGAAATTGATAATCCCGGCCAAAGGATCACAGTGGTATTGCCCACTCCTGTGGCCCGTCGGTTTATCAGTGGTTGGTTATTTGACCAGGTGAGCCACCCCCTGCGCCAGGCCCTGCGGGAGGACGCCAGCTGTGCCCTCACCTCCCTGCCCTACCCCTTGGAGATTTGATGGGGTTGCTTGCGGGCCAGCTTGATGCTCAGCTATCGAGCTACAACTATCTGCTGCCCGAGGAGTTGATTGCCCAGCGCCCCTGGGAACCGCGCCATGGGGCGCGCCTGTTGGCGGTGAGCCCCGGCGAGGGCGCCCAGCATCTAACGGTGTGGCAGCTGTTGGATCAACTCAAGGGCGGTGATCTGTTGGTGTTAAACAACACCCGGGTGCTGCGGGCGCGGCTACGGGCCAAGCGCCCCAGTGGGGGAGCGGTGCAGCTATTGGTGCTGGAACCGCTAGGGGAGGGCCGCTGGCTTTGTTTGGCTAAGCCGGCCAAACGGCTCAGGGTGGGCGAATGGTTGGAGCTGGTGGCTGAGGGGCAGCCGCCCCTGGCCTTGCAGGTGCTGGGCAGCGATGCCGCCACGGGGGGCAGGATTCTGCAATTTCCGCCGGAGGCGCTTGGGGCCGTTGAACTGGAGCCCTTGCTGCTGCGCTATGGCGCCATTCCCCTGCCGCCCTATATCCACAGCCATGATCCCAGCGATAACCAGCGCTATCAAACCCGCTACGCCTCTATCCCTGGAGCCGTGGCAGCTCCAACGGCGGGCCTGCACCTCAGTGATGAGTTGCTAACGGCAATTCAGGCCCGGGGGGTGGAGTTGGCAACGGTGACCCTGCATGTGGGCCTTGGCACCTTCCGACCGGTTGAAACAGAAGATCTCAGCCAGCTGCAGTTGCACAGCGAGTGGGTGGAGGTGAGCCCGGAGCTGGTGGCGGCGGTGGCGGCCTGCCGGGCCCGGGGCGGTCGGGTGATTGCGGTGGGTACCACTTCAGTGCGCAGCCTGGAGGCGGTGGCAGCCCTGCATGGGGGGCGGTTGGCGCCCCACCAGGGCCCGGTGAACCTGGTGATTAAACCGGGCTATCGCTTTGCGGTGGTGCAGGGCTTGCTCACTAATTTCCACCTGCCCCGCAGCTCGCTGCTGCTGCTGGTGAGTGCCCTTATCGGCCGCCAGCGGCTGCTGGATCTCTATGGCGAGGCGATCGAGCAGCAGTACCGCTTTTTCTCCTATGGCGATGCCATGTGGATTCCCCCGGAAGCGGTGCTGCCGGGGGCCCTGGCTTGATCAGGCGGCGGCCAGGTTGGCGGCCACGAAGTCCCAATTCACCAGCTTGTCGAGGAAGGTGCTGATGTAGTCGGGACGACGGTTTTGGTAGTCGAGGTAGTAGGCGTGCTCCCACACATCCATGGTGAGCAGCGCCTTCTGGCCATGGGCCAGGGGCAGATCGGCGTTGGCGGTTTTGGTCACCTTGAGGGTGCCGTTGTCGAGCACTAACCAGGCCCAGCCGCTGCCGAACTGGGTGGCGCCGGCGGCCTTGAAGGCCTCTACAAACTTCTCAAAGCTGCCGAAATCAGCGGTGATCTTGTCGGCCAGGGCGCCAGTGGGCTGGCCGCCGCCAGCGGGCTTGATCGACTGCCAGTAGAAGCTGTGGTTCCAAACCTGGGCGGCGTTGTTAAACACGCCGGCCTTTGCCCCATCACCGGCCACCGCCAGGATCGTTTCCTCAAGGCTCTTGCCTTCCAGCTCGCTGCCGGCCACCAGATTGTTCAGGTTGGTCACGTAGGCGGCGTGGTGCTTGCCGTAGTGAAATTCCAGGGTCTGGCGGGAGATGTGGGGCTCGAGGGCGTCGAGGCCGTAGGGGAGGGCGGGAAGGGTGTGGGCCATGGGGGAGAAGTAATTGGAACGGCGGGGTGATCTTAACGATTGGATCTGGTTTCGTTAGGTGCTTTGGGTTGGCCTAGGGGCTCACCTTGAGCAGTTCCACTTCAAAGATCAAGGTGGCGTTGGGGGGGATGGCGCCACCGGCACCGCGTTCGCCGTAGGCCAGGTCGGGGGGAATCACCAGCTTGCGCTTGCCCCCCACCTTCATGCCGGCTACGCCCTCATCCCAGCCCCGGATCACGCGGCCGGCCCCCAGGGGGAAAGTGAAGGCTTCGTTGCGGCTGTAGCTGCTATCGAATTCCTTGCCGTTGGTGAGGCTGCCGCGGTAGTTCACCGACACCTTCTCGCCGGCTTTGGCTTCGGCGCCGGTGCCCACCACTAGGTCGGTGATCTTCAGGCCGGAGGGGGTGGTGCGTTCCTTAGAGGCCACGAGCTCATCGCCACCAAGTAGGTCTGCGGCTTTGCCCTTGGCTTGGGCTAGGTCGTTGTTTGCAGTGTTGTCAGCGGTGGGGGCCATGGCAAAGAGGCGGGGGTTGGGGTCGCTGGGATCGAGTTCAAGCGGGGCCGCTACCGCTGGCCGGCTGATGGCAGCGGCGGCTGGCGCTGGGGCGCTGGCACCTACGGGGGTGGGGGCCACCAGTTGGCTGGCCAGGGCCACCAGTAGGCAGGCCACACAAACGGCGGAGCTGATCAGGATGTCGCGCATGGAAGCAGCCAGCGGTGCCAGGAAGGGATGGGGGGATTCTGTCAGTGCTTTGCCCAGGCGGCAGTGCTTTGCTCAGGGGGCGCTGTCCCGCAGGCGCTGTTCCAGCCGGTCGATCCGGCCCCGCAATTCATCCAGTTCCTTCTGACGGGCCAGGCCCATGTCTTGAAGGAACTGGTCGAGGTTGCGTTCCAGTTGCCGTTCCGCCTGTTTTTCCGCTTCCGGGTTGTCCCCCCGCAGGGCCTTGGTGACCTCATCCACCAGGGCACTGGCCTGGTTGGGATCAAGGCGGCCGCTCAAAACCCAGTCCTGGGTTACGGAGCGCAGGCGGTCTACCACCAGGCTGGTGGTGCCGAGGCCCCGCACCAGAAGTTGCTGCAGCGGGTTATCACGATCCATAGGGCCAGGGCTGTCCTTTGGGGTCTAGCGAGCCTTGCCAGTCAAAACCAGATGGCGGCCGGATTCGATCTGCAGCCAACCCTGCTGGCGCAGTTGGCCAATGAAACGGGTCACGGTGACCCGGGTGGTGCCCAGGGCGCTGGCCAGTTCTTGGTGGGTAAGCCGCACGCCGATGCGGCTGCCGTTGGGGCCGGGCTGGCCATAGTCACGGGCTAGCAACTCAAGAAAGCCGCAGAGGCGGTCCTCCACCCGGCGCATCCCCATCAGACCCAGCAGCGATTCCGCCTGGCGGTAGCGGCGGGCCATGGCCAGGAACATCGCCCTGGCCATGGCCGGATCTTCCAGCAGTTCATCCCAGTGCAGGCAGAGCAGATCGCTGTCGGCCAGGGTTACCGCTTCGTAGGGTTCCACCGTGCTGAGCGGTGCCCCGAAGGGTTCGTTGGGTCCCACAAGGCCCAGCAGGGCTTCGTCGCCACTCATATAAGAGGTGACCAGCTTGGTCATGCCCCGCACCACCAGCCAAACGTGGTCCTTAAGCAGGGGCACCGGGCTGCCGGCGGCCATGGGGATCAGATTGCGGGTTTGGAAATTGCATTCCAGCAATTCCCGAAGCTCTAGGTTGTCTCGGCTGGCGTCTCGCTGGGGGCTGGCAACCATGACCGAATGCATCGGACGACACCAGCGAATGTATGAGGGATCACCAGGGCCGCGGGCTAAGGATCGATGCCGATTTGCTTAAGGATTGGCTAATAATTCGGAGTTTGTATCTCTGGCTACCTCTTGGCGCCGGCCTGTTGGCAGGGTTTGCCCTGCCCCCCCAGGGGTGGTTGCCGCTGCTATGGCTTGCCCTGGTGCCGCTTTGGGGGGCCAGGCCCCGGGCTGGTTTTGCCTGGGGCGCCGCCGCGGTGTTGGTGAGCCATCGCTGGCTGTTGGCCCTTCATCCCCTGGATTGGCTTGGGGTGCCCTCCCCCTTGAGTTTGCCGTTGGTGCTGGGGGTATTAGCGGTATGCGCCCTGGCGGGGGGCGGCCTGGTGGCGCTCTGGTGTGGCTTGGTGCAGTGGCTGGGCCCGCGGCGCTGGAGCACGGCCCTATGGGCGGCCTTGGTGTGGGGGCTGGGGGAGGTGTTGCTGGCGCGCTTGCCGCTGTTTTGGATTGGCCTTGGCGTGGCGCCCCTGCCGCTGGATCGGCCCCTGGCGGGGCTGGCCGCCCTCGGCGGGGCCGGCCTAGTGGCGGCGGTACAGCTACTTATTAGTTGGTTGTTGTGGCGGCGGGCTTGGTCGGCCTTGTTGTTGCTGATCTTGGCGGCCCATGGGCTGGGCTGGGGGGCCTTGGCGGCGGCGGGGGCGGGGGCAAGTGCGGGGCCAGCGGTGGATTCCCTGCGCTTGCAACTGGTGCAACCGGCGCTGCCCACCCGCCAGAAGTTTGAGTTGGCCCAGCAGCGGCGTTTGTTGGCCCTGCTGGATCAGGCCCAACTGGAGGCGGGCAGGAATGGGGCGGCGGCAGTGGTCCTGCCGGAAGGCTCGCTGCTTTTGGGCCAACCGTTGCAGCAGCCGGCGGCCTTGCCGATCTTGGCGGGGGGCTTCCGCCGTGAAGGTCTGGAGGAACGCAGCAGTGTGCTTTGGATTGCTAAGGGGGCCCTAGATCCCAGCCGTTGGCTGGATAAGCATCGGCTGGTGCCCCTGGGGGAATGGGTGCCGGGGGGGGAGTGGTTGAACTGGAGCGGCCTGTCGGCGGTGGGGGGGCTCAGCCCTGGGTTGCCGTCTCGTTATTTAGCGCTACCGATCGGAGCCGTGGGGGTGGCCATCTGCTACGAGCTCTCCGATGGCACCGGGTTGGCCCAGGCGGTGCGGGCTGGGGCCCAGTGGTTGTTGGTGGTGGCCAACCTCGACCCCTATCCGGCCCAGCTGCAGCAGCAATACCTGGCCCTGGCCCAGTTGCGGGCGATCGAAACCGGCCGCTGGCTGCTGAGTGTGGCCAACACAGGCCCCTCCGCCGTGGTGGATGCCCAGGGGCTAGTGCGGGGCCAATTGCCCGTAGGCGCATCACTCACCGCCCCGTTGGGCCTGGAGCGCCGCCAGGGGCTCACCCCCTACGACCGCTGGGGGGAGACCCCCCTGGCGGTACTTGCTGGGGTGTTGCTGCTGTTTAGAGCTTGGCCAAAAGGTCGCCGGGATGCAGCTGGCTGGCACTAAGGCCCACCAGGGTCAGATTCGTTCCCTGGAAGCTGAGCAGCAGATCTCCCCCTTGGGGGGTGATGCTGAGCCCCTGGGTCAATTGATCGCGGTTGAGGGCCTGTTCAAACACCAGCCGATCCTCCCCAGGGGTGAAATCAGTGATGGTTGCCTGGATTCCCGCTTGGCTAAGTACGAATTGGTCACGGCCACCCCCACCGGTTAATTGCTGATTACCGAGGCCGGCCACCAGGATGTCGTTGCGATCGCCTCCCAGCAGGATGTCTGCCCCATCCTTGCCAACCAATAGCTGACGCACGCTGGGATCAACAACGGAATCACTGCCGTGACGATCTACATACCTGAAGACATCATTTTGAATGTGTTCCACATCTGTATTCAAGAGGATCAGATCGGAAAGCTGTGTGTCGTTGATTTGATTCAGGGTGCGGCGATCAAAGCCCTGATTTTCATACCAGAGGCGGTCTCCGTCGCGCAGGGCTTCGAATTGGTTGGCGATGATCACTTGGAAGGTTTCTCCCACCATTGCCCCTCGCCCATGGTTTTCGGCAAGGCCACCGATCCAGAGATCCAGCTTGTCTACGCTGCCATAGGCCTCCTGCAGTGATGCTGCAATCGCTGGATCGCTGCTGATTTCTGTGAAGCTGGTGTAGGCCTTCAGCCCTAGGGCCACACGGGTTTGATTGAGGCTGCCTAGGCCCAGGTCGCGACCCCGTTGGATGTTGATGGCGGCCAGGTCCATGCTGGCGCCAGGCACATTTAGGAAATTGCGTAGATCATCAACGATATGAACATCTAATTCATTAGATACATCGCTGGCCAGCTTGCGCAGGAAGCCAGCGGCGCCGCCGTTGGCAGCGAAGTCTGTGGGGGATTGGAAGAAGGCATCCTTGAGGCTCAGATCTGGACCAACAGCAGAGCCATCCTCAGCCAGCCGCTGCAGATTTGCCGAAACAATCGAGTGGCCAAAACGGAACGCTGCCCCAGCAAATTCCTCATTCATCGATGTATTTACGGTGGGGTCGTAGCCCTCATAGCGACTAATTGCCCCTCGTCCGAGCAGGCTTGGTAGGAATTCGCTGTAGGTGATATGGGCTATTTCGGCCCCAACAATCGCCCTGGCCTGGTTGTAAAGTTGATCACCGCTCCAGTCGGGATGAGCTGCCTTGAGCAGATCCACCTGGCGGTTGTGTTCGCGCACAAATAGTGTTTGCAGGGCGGTGAGATCAGGATTCTCCTGGGCGCGGATATCTCCTGCAAGAAAGGCACCGTTTGCTATGGGCAGATTGTTGTCAACGGAGGTAAGCATGTAACCATCGGCGTTGCGCAGGCTGGCTGCGGTTACGGCATCAGAGCCATAGACCATGGAGCCGTCAATCCAGCCGGTCACATTGTTGATGGCAAGGCCAGTGAGCGGATCAACTGTTGTGCGGGTTAGTGAGATATTGCCTGAAAGATTTGGATCACCGTTGGGAATTTGAATACTTATCCCATTTGTGCCATCAGACTTCATTAAATTGATGTCGTGATCTATAAACTGTCCCCAGGCATACATCATTCCAGAGAGGCCCCTGTCATTGGGGGTTTCAGCTTCTTCGGTGGTTGCCGCCACCACGATGTTGCTAACTGTGCGCGCATTGGGCAGGTTGCTTGCCAAGCTGCGCTGGCTATCGCCGAAATTGGCCACCCCAATCCGGCTAAAGCTGTCGCCGCTGCTGTTTTGGCTCAGGTCTGTGAGGTTGTTGCCGCTGCCGTCAATGCTGCGGAATTCCAAGGCCACCGGAGGCCGGGGGGCTGGGGCCTGACCAGGGCCAGGGGGGCGAGCTGGTGCTTGGCCCAGTGGGTCGCGGCGGCGGGGCGCTGCCGCTGGCGCTGTTACCGGTGGAGCAAGCAGTGCTTGCAGGGGGGCAGTGCCGGGGACAGGGGGCTTGGGGGCGGGCATGGGAGCAACCAGGGAGCTAAATGCTTCAGATCTGCTCCGGCATCTTCACGGAACCAATGGGGCCTCCCCATGACCTGCGACAAGCCTTTCTGTGATCTTGGTCACAGCTGCTGATCTGCCAGCTGATGCTGCTGGCTACCAATTCTTTACTCCGGTGCTGAAAGAAAGGGAGTACCGGCTAGATGGGCTGTTTCTGCCACCAAGGGAGCGCCCTGATCTGCCCGTTGTGATCATGGAGGCCCAGTTGGCCAGTGATCCAGACTTTTTTATGCGGCTCCAGGCCGCCGGCACCGCCCTGGCGGCAGAGCTGAATGATGTGATCACCGCTATCGTGGTCTCACGGTTTAGTGGTCGTTCGATCCCGGAGCTTTGTGCCATGGGCGGTATCACCCTTGAAGATTTCACCCAGAGCGTTGCCCGTAGGGAGATCTTTGGCCTAGGCGAGGCCACTGTCACCCTGCGCTTGCTGCAGCGCCGCTGTGGACTCATCAGCCCTGCCACAGAAGCAACCATCCGCTCCTTAGCCCTGGAGCGCTTGGAACTCCTTGCCGACGCATTGCTTGATTTCAATGGCCCTGCTGATCTGGCTGCCTGGCTGGAGCAGCAGGCGGCTTAATTCAGGCTATGGGGCTCAGATTGAAAGCTAGGGCCCCGTTGCTGATTGTTTCCGCCAGCCGCCTTGATCGGGCCAGCTTCCAGAACGAAACCCTGCTGGGGCGCAGTCTGCAACGTCCGGAGCACAGCTCCTACGCCAGCGCCATCAGCACCAGCAACAGCGCCCCCTTGGCCTTGGCCTACAACGCCGCCATCGAGGCCGCCAGCGCAGACACGTTGCTGGTGTTTTGCCACGACGATGTGGATCTGGGCCCGCTGCCCCTTGAGCCTCAACTGAAAGATGCTCTGCAGCGTTTTGATCTGGTGGGAGTGGCGGGCAACCAACGCCATCAGCCGGGGCAAATCGCCTGGTGGCTCGATCCCGGCAGCGGCCAGTGGGACTATCCATTTTTGAGCGGGGCCATCGAGCATGGCCAGCCGAGCCAGGCCCAGTTGGCTGTTTTCGGGCCGGTGCCGATGCCGGTGCAGCTGTTGGATGGGGTGTTTTTGGTGGCTCGGGCCGCGGTGCTGCAGGCGGCGGGGATGCGCTTTGATCCACGCTTCCCCTTTCACTTTTACGACTTTGATTTTTGTCGCTCCGCCCGCCGGGCGGGCTTGAGCCTGGGCACCTGGCCGCTGCCCCTGTTGCATGCCAGTGGAGGTGATGCCCATAGCCCAGCCTGGAACCAGGCCCAGCAGCAATACCTCAATAAATGGGGCGAACAGGGCCCCCAGCAGGATCATGGGCTTAAGGAGTTGTTTCGAGCCGGCCGGGCCCAGGAAAAGGCGGGGGCCTGGGCTAAGGCTGAGCAGAGTTACCGCCAGCTCCTCGTGCAGACCCCGGGCCATGGGCCCACGCAGCTGCAGTTGGCCAAGGTGGTGCACCAGCAGGACCGCAATGGCGAGGCCCTTGCCCTGCTCGATGGCCTGCTGGCCAGTGATCCCCAGCCGCTGGGCGATCGCCTGCGGGCCAAGGCCCAGGCCAACCGCGGCGCCCTGCTGCAACTGGAGGGCGATCTCGATGGCGCCGAGCAGGCCTATGGGGAAGCGCTGCGGCTGGATCCCTCCCTGCGGCTCGCCGCCGATAACCTGCTGGCCCTCGCCCTGCAGCTGCGCGCCCAGGGGCGCTGCCACCAGGCCCTGGAAGCGTTGCGACGGATCCTGCGGGCTGATCCCCAGCGGCCCGATCTGCTGCTGCAACTCGGCATCAGCCTGATGGAGCTGGGGCGGGTGGAGACGGCGGTGCCCTGCTTCAAACGACTACTGCGCCATGAGCCCCAACACCCTGAAGGCCACTACCAGCTGGGCCAGGCCCTGGCAGTCCTGGGCGAAATAGAGGCGGGCATCGGCGTTTTGCAAACGGCCCTGGCCCTTGATCCCGAGGCCGTGCAAGTGCTGGTAACGCTGGAATGGCATCGGCTCAGCCTTTGCGATTGGGACAACTACGACGCCCGCATGGCTGATTTAATCAAGCGGCTGGAGGCCCATAGCCACAAGGCCCAGGGGCCGCTGGTGCCGCCCCTAACCGCTTCTCTCTTCCCCCTGCCGCCAGCGCTGCACCGGCGCCTGGGGGAACGCTGGGCGGAGCCCAGCAGCAGCAGCATGGCTCCGCTGCAGTTGCCATCGGCGCCTCCACGCCAACCGGGCCAACGCCTACGCCTCGGCTACCTCTCGGCCGATTTCCGTAACCACGCCATGGGCAACCTGATCCATGGCCTGTTCGCCCAGCACGACCGGAGCCGCTTTGAGGTGTTTGCCTATTCGCTGGCAAGTCTGGAAGACGACTACACAGCGGCAATTCGCCAGGGGGTGGATCAGTTCAGCCTGGTGGCTGGCGAAAGCAGCGAAGCGATCGCCGCTCGGATCCGCGCCGATCGCATCGATGTGCTGATCGACCTGATGGGCCACACCCACCACAGCCGCCCCGGGGTGCTGGCCATGCGGCCGGCGCCGCTGCAACTGCATTACCTGGGCTATCCCGGTTCCCTGGGGGCCGATTGGATTGATGGGGTGATCGCTGATGCCTGGCTGATCCCCCCGGAGCACGAGCGCCACTACCGCGAAACGGTGCATCGGCTGCCGTGGGGGTTTGTGAGCTCCGCACCGCTGAAGGCGCCAGCCGCCCAGGGCCAAGGCCAGAAGCAGCCGCCCCCCAACCGCGAAAGCCTCGGCCTACCGGCCACTGGGGTGGTGTATGCCTGCTTTAACCGGCCGGAGAAGCTCACGCCGCCGGTGTTTGATAGCTGGCTGGAGATCCTGCGCCAGGTGCCGGGTTCGGTGCTGTGGGTCGTCAACGATCAACCCCTGGTGGAGACGCGGCTGCGGGCAAGGTTGGTGGCGGCAGGCTTGGGGCCGGAGCGGCTGGTGGTGAGCGCCAAGGTGGAATCCGCCGCCTTTGCCCAGCTCTGCAGCCTGGCCGACCTGCTGCTCGACACCAGCCCCTATGGCTCCGGCGCCACGGCGGTAACGGCCCTCGCCGCTGGCCTGCCCCTGCTCACCTGCCCGGGCGAGAGCTTTGCCTCCCGCATGGGGGCCAGCCTCTGCGCCGCCAGCGGCCTGGAGGAGCTGATCTGCCCCAGCCCCCAGGCCTACACGGCCACCGCCATCGCCCTAGGCCGTGATCCAGCCAAGCTGCAGAGCCTGCGCCGCCAGCTGCTTGAGGGCAGCGGTGAGCTGCCGTTGCTTAATACCGCCGGCTGGGTAGGCGAGCTGGAAATCCTGCTGGAGCGGCTGCTGGCCAGTGGGGAAACGGCTTAAGGCAGCTGCAAGGAATACAACCTCGCAAAAGCGCTATCACGCACACATTGAATTATTGTCAAGGTGATTTAATTGATACGCATTTGCATATTGCAGGGTTCAAACGGTTGGGCGCGATCTTTAGATTCCCATGAAATCCTTGACCTCCGCCCGCCAGCCAATCGCTGAGCTAGCCGGCTGGCTCAGCTCCCAAAAACTCTCAATTGCCTTCTCCACCTACCGGGCAAACCGGCTGCTTTTGCTGGGCACGGGCGCCACTGAAAACGGCACCGCGCCTGAACTCAAGCTCCAGGAGCGACTTTTTGACCGGCCGATGGGGCTGTATGTCGCTGGCGAAAGCCTCTGGATGGCCACCCGCAGCCAGCTCTGGCGCCTCGATAACCACCTCGCCCCCGGCCTGAGCCATGGGGGTGGCGATCGCCTCTATGTGCCCGCCGCCAGCTTCGTTACGGGCGATGTAAACGCCCATGAATTGGTGCTTGGGGCCAAGGGGGAGCCAATTTTCGTGAACACGGCGTTCAGCTGCCTGGCCACGGTCTCAGCTGGCTGCAGCTTTGCCCCCAGCTGGCAGCCAGCTTTTATTTCCAAGCTGGCTGCCGACGACCGCTGCCATCTCAATGGCATTGCGCTCCAAGACGGCATTCCCACCTGGGCCAGCGCCTGCGGCCATAGCGACGGGCCCTCCAGCTGGCGCCATCAGCGCCGCGATGGCGGTGTGCTGATTCACATCCCCTCAGGGGAGCTGGCCGCCACCGGCCTCTCAATGCCCCATTCGCCCCGCTGGCATAACGGCAGGCTGTGGTTGCTCAATTCCGGCACTGGTGAATTGGGTAGCGTTGAGCAGGGCCGCTTTAACCCCCTCTGCGCCCTGCCGGGCTTCACTCGAGGCCTGGCCTTCAGTGGCAACTATGCCGTGGTGGGGTTATCAAAACTGCGCTCACCCCAGTTCACGGGGTTGGCGCTGGAGCAAAGGCTCAGCCAAGAGGGCATCCCCGGCGGCCTTTGCGGCCTGCGGGTGATTGATCTGGCCAGGGGCACGATTGTGCACAGCCTCGATCTGCCTGAGCCAATCGATGAATTATTTGATGTGGTGGTGTTGCCAGGGGTGCGCCAGCCCCGCGCCCTGGAGCTGCAGGGGGAAGAGCTTGATTGCCTAGTAAAACTTGCCGATCAAGCTGAGCTGGTGCATGTACGGCCGAAGGCGCCCAGTGGTAATCCCCACCAGGCCCCGCGGCCCCAGCCCATTGGCCTGCCGACCCCAAGCACTAGCCCTATCCACTACCAGCAGGTTTTCCACCTCACCCCCGCCAGCCTCGCCCCCTACGCCCGACTCACCTATCCGGCGCTAAAGGCGGGCAGCAATGCCCTGGCCCGCTTGGAGGGCGAATTACTGGGGCTCTCGGCAATGGCCAATGGTGAGATGGTGGGCCTGGCGATCGCCGAACGGCAGGCCGCCGGTGGTGCCAGCCTGCGCTCGCTCTGTGTGGATCCCCACTGGCGGCGCCGGGGAATCGGCACGGGCCTGTTGGCGCGCTTGATGCGATTTGTGGCCCAGGATGGCGGCGGTGAACTGGCGGTGAGTTACCAGACCACAGAGCTGAGCCAGGCAGCCCTGGAGCCGATGCTAAAACGGCTGGGCTGGAGCAAGCCTAAAACGGAGTTTGTGCTGCTGGAAGGGCGAGCTGAAAGCCTGGCTGCGGCGCCATGGGCCGTCAACTATCCGATCTCTAACCCCTATCAAGTGAGCGCCTGGAGCGAACTTAGCGCCCAGCAACAGCAGCAGATCAAACATATAAACGCCCCTCAAAACTTGCTGCCACCAGCCAATCAAGAGCTGATTGATCTGGATGTATCGATCGTCCTGCTGCATAACCAGGAGCTGGTGGGCTGGGTGTTGGCGGAACGCATGAAAGACAAAAGCCTGCGCTATAGCAGCCTGTTTGTGGCCCAAGCCCACCGCCGCTGTGCCCGCGGTCCAGCCCTACTGGCAGAGGCTTTTAAACGCCAACGGCAAAGGGCGATTCCGATCGCCAGAGCAGCAATTGCCGCCGAAAATGGCGCCATGATTCGCCTCTTGAAGCGGCACCTTAAAGATCACCTCACGGGCATCAGTAGAGCAAGAACATCAAGGGCCTTGCCAGGGGCCCAGCTGCCATGAATCTGGTCCCCCAAATGAAAAAGAAACTCTGGGGTTTCAAGGTTACTGCCAGCAGCTGGCTCCTGAAGGCCGAAGTGGAGCCTGCCATTGTTTATGCCTCAAACAACAAGCTGTTATTAGGACTGTTGTATGCAGTAACTGTCCGTAAAAAATTAGTTGGTGGTTGCTTTACTACAGCGCAAGAAGTTCTGGCCCACCTCAAAGAGAACAAGACTGGCATGCTTATGAGCAGCATCAATTTAGAAGACGGCTCTGGAGATGCGCTGATACAGCAGGCCAGATTATTGCAACCAGAGCTGCGCTGTCTTTTGGTTGCCGATCACAACAAATACAGCGCCGCAGAAGCAGCAAGCTGGCGTAGCAATGTAATTGTAGCAGCAGCAGATATTGGTGATGAAAGCGAACCGCTGCGCATGGCGATTCTATCGGCAATAGCTAATACTAGCTTCCGCAGCAAATCGATTGCGCAAAAAGATAGCGAAGCATCTGCCGGTACAACGATTGTGCTGAACCAACGGGAAAAGGAAATGCTGCAATGCTTTGCCCTGGGGCTCACCAACACTGAAGCGGCTGAGCGCCTACACCTGAGCCCCCATAGCACCAAAACCTACAGCCGAAACCTGCTGGCTAAGTTGGAAGTGAGCAATCGCCAGCTGGCGCTAGTCAAGGCGCTTGGCAAGGGGCTGTTCAAGGCATTTTGAAATTATCCCCCTTGGGGGATAGGCCCAGGAAAGTTGCTCAGCTTAAAGTAAAAAAAAATATTCTAAATTCATAAATGACTGACCTGGTTCGCCCTGCTGGCGCCCTTGTTGCCACTGCGCCTGCCTATGAAGCAGCCAGCACCAATCGATTTGGCATTACGAATGTAGGCAGTCACGCCGACCCCAGTTTTGTTGATGTAGACGGCGACGGCGATCTCGATCTATTTATCGGCAACGGAGTTGGCAACACCCTCTTCTTCCGTAACAGCGGCAGCAGCTCTGCCCCCGCCTATGAAGCCGCCAGCACCAATCCCTTTGGCATCACGGATGTAGGCTACGTTGCTATACCAACCTTATCTGATGTAGATGGCGACGGCGATCTTGATCTATTTATCGGCAACAGCGCGGGTAATACCCTCTTCTTCCGTAACAGCGGCAGCACTTCTGCCCCCGCCTATGAAGCAGCCAGCACCAATCCCTTTGGTATCACGGATGTTGGCGATATTGCCACACCCAGCTTTGCTGATATTGACAGAGATGGCGATCTTGATCTATTTATCGGCAACAGAGTGGGTAATACCCTCTTCTTCCGTAACAGCGGCAGCAGCTCTGCCCCTGCCTATGATGCCGCCAGCACCAATCCCTTTGGTATCACGGATGTTGGCGATAATGCCACACCCAGCTTTGCTGATATTGACAGAGACGGCGATCTTGATCTATTTATCGGCAACAGCGCGGGTAATACCCTCTTCTTCCGTAACAGTGGCAGCACCTCTGCCCCCGCCTATGAAGCCGCCAGCACCAATCCCTTTGGCATCACGGATGTAGGCACTTATGCCAAACCCAGCTTTGCTGATGTAGATGGCGATGGCGATCTTGATCTATTTATCGGCAACAGCGCGGGTTATACCTTCTTCTTCCGTAACACCGCCGCCACTCCCGTTGCCCCGGTAAATGCAACCACCGCCAGTGGCACCTATGGCGTCGGAGCTGTCATCACCCTCACGGTGCAGTTCTCAGAAGGTCTGGTGGTAACGGGTACACCCAGGCTCAAGCTAGAAACCGGCACCACCGATCAATACGCCACCTATTCTGCTAGAACCACCACCAGCGTTTCAAACGACACGCTCACCTTTACCTACACCGTGCAGGCCGGAGATAGCTCCGCCGATCTAAATCAATTTTCCGCCACTGCTCTGGAATTAAACAGCGGCACCATCAAAGATGCGGCTGGTAATGATGCAATTCTCACCCTGGCGGCTCCAGGAGCGGCGGGCTCGCTAGCGGCAAATGCGGCACTGCTGATTGATGGCACAGCCCCAACTGGCGCCCTTGTTGCCACTGCTCCCGCCTATGCGAATCCCACTCCAGGGATAAATCTCTTTGGCATCACGGATGTAGGCAGCCACGCCGACCCCAGTTTTGTTGATGTAGATGGCGATGGCGATCTTGATCTATTTATAGGCAACTCGGCAGGCAATACCCTCTTCTTCCGTAACAGCGGCAGCAGCTCTGCCCCCGCCTATGAAGCAGCCAGCACCAATCCATTTGGCATCACGAATGCAGGCAATTATGCCAAACCCAGCTTAGTTGATGTAGACGGCGACGGCGATCTCGATCTATTTATCGGCAACATGGATGGCACTACCTTCTTCTTCCGTAACAGCGGCAGCAGCTCTGCCCCCGCCTATGTAGCAGCCAACACCAATCCCTTTGGCATCACGGATGTAGGCAATTTTGCCACACCCAGCTTTGCTGATATTGACAGAGACGGCGATCTTGATCTATTTATCGGCAACAGCGTGGGTAATACCCTCTTCTTCCGTAACAGCGGCAACAGCTCTGCCCCCGCCTATGAAGCAGCCAGCACCAATCCATTTGGCATCACGGATGTAGGCAATTTTGCCACACCCAGCTTTGCTGATATTGATAGAGACGGCGATCTCGATCTATTTATCGGCAACGGAGTTGGCAACACCCTCTTCTTCCGTAACAGCGGCAGCAGCTCTGCCCCCGCCTATGCCAATCCAACTCCAGGGATAAATCCCTTTGGCATCACAAATGCAGACTCTTATGCCAAACCCACCTTGGTTGATGTAGACGGCGACGGCGATCTCGATCTATTTATCGGCAACTTGGCAGGCAATACCCTCTTCTTCCGTAACAGCGGCAGCAGCTCTGCCCCTGCCTATGTAGCAGCCGGCACCAATCCCTTTGGCATCACAAATGCAGGCCCCTATCCCAACCTCAGTATAGCTGATGTAGACGGCGACGGCGATCTCGATCTATTTATCGGCAACATGGATGGCAATACCATCTTCTTCCGTAACAACGCAACTGCGGGGGCCACTGCCCCCGCCTATGAAGCAGCCAGCACCAATCCATTTGGCATCACGGATGTAGGCAATTTTGCAAAACCCAGCTTTGCTGATGTAGACGGCGACGGCGATCTCGATCTATTTATCGGCAACGGAGTTGGCAACACCCTCTTCTTCCGTAACAGCGGCAGCAGCTCTGCCCCCGCCTATGAAGCAGCCAGCACCAATCCCTTTGGCATCCAGAATGTAGGCACCCGGTCCAGCCCAACCTTTGCTGATGTAGACGGCGACGGCGATCTTGATCTATTTATGGGCAACGAAGATGGCAACACCTTCTTCTTCCGTAACAGCGGCAGCAGCTCTGCCCCCGCCTATGTAGCAGCCAGCACCAATCCCTTTGGCATCCAGAATGTAGGCGGCGGCGAAGCCCAACCCTCCTTTGCTGATCTAAACGGTGACGGCAATCTTGATATTCTTATCACAACCACTAATGGGGATAACTACTTCTATCTCAATACTGCCGCCACATCCGTTGCCCCGGTAAATGCAACCACCGCCAGTGGCACCTATGGTGTCGGAGCTGTCATCACCCTCACGCTGCAGTTCTCAGAAGGTCTGGTGGTAACTGGTACACCCAGGCTCAAGCTAGAAACCGGCACCACCGATCAATACGCCACCTATTCTGCTAGAACCACCACCAGCGTTTCAAACGACACGCTCACCTTTACCTACACCGTGCAGGCCGGAGATAGCTCCGCCGATCTAGATCAATTTTCCGCCACTGCCCTGGAATTAAACAGCGGCACCATCAAAGATACGGCTGGTAATGATGCCATCCTCACCCTGGCGGCTCCAGGAACGACAGGCTCGCTAGCGGCAAATGCGGCACTGCTGATTGCTGCGGTGGATAGCGTGGCACCAAGCATTTCGGCCGTTGCCTCCACCAATTCGGCAGGAACCTACGGCATCGCTACGCTGATCACCCTCACTGTGCAGTTCTCTGAAATTGTGCTGGTGAGTGGCACACCCACCCTCAAGCTTGAAACTGGCAGCACAGACCGCTTGGCCAGCTACGCCAACGGCAGCGGTACTAATACCCTCTCTTTCACATATACAGTGCAGGCTGGTGATATTTCCGCTGATCTAGATCAATTTTCTGCCAGCGCCTTAGAACTGAATAGTGGCACCATCAGGGATGCCGCTGGAAATAATGCTGTCCTCACCCTTGCTGCTCCAGGAGCGGCGGGCTCCCTAGCGGCAAATGCGGCCCTGGTGATTGCTGCGGTCACGATTTCCTCGCCGCCTGCCAGTAATGGAGGTTCCGGCAATGATGCTGGCGATAATTCAAGCCCAGCAATCACTACAGTAACTAAATCTGTAGCCTCCACACCTACACCTGTTCAGGAAGCAACTTCACCTACTACAACCATTGCTGTTGCCCCTATTGCCCAGTGGGCACCAGTTGTATCAGTAACTCCCACATCAATTACCTCCACCTCCACTCAGGAGTCAACTACAATTGCTGCTGACAAGCAGTTTTACAGCACGATAAGCCTTCCAATTGCCCCTGATTCAACTGCACAACCGGAGATTCTTGCGTTCCAGAATCAGACTTTTGAGGAAATCTCTAAGGACAAGCCGCTTACCGCATCAGCCAATGCTTTTATAGCTCAATACACTGTGCCAATTGCAGCAGGCAGTGAAGCCTCTACTGATGCTGTTTCGCTGTTAACTAATCTTGTTGATTTCACGGTAAAGGTTCCAGATTTTCAATCTAGTTCCGAGGCCAAGCTTGACACGCTTTCTGTGTCAGCCCCTGTTGAAATCACAATCAAGCTGCAATACGGTGTAAAGGCAGATGCCTACGTAAAAATCAATCCTAGTACTGGTGAGGCCTATGATTTCACCTATGACCCTATTACGGGAATAGGTGCTGAATTGATTGGTTCTAACAATGACGGCACAGTTGATACCATAAAGCTACATATTATTGATGGTGGCAAGGGAGATGATGACGGCATTGCCAACGGCTTGATTAGTGATCCAGGCTTCCTTGCCTTGTCCCCTCGCAGCGATCTATATCGTTTTTATAACGCAGCAACTGCAATGCATTTCTTTACCGATTCAAGCCAGGAACGAGACACTATTAACAACAGCAATTGGGGCTATCGATACGAAGGAGTTAGCGATCAAACTCTCTTGACCCAAGGTCAGGCCGTTCAGCGCTTCTTTAATTCCAAAACTGGAGAACACTTCTTCACGCCAGACAGTAAAGAAGCAGCTGCAATTGTTTCCCATCCTGAATGGGGCTATGCCCTGGAGGGAGAAGGCTTTAAGGTGTCAACTATTGCTCAACTCGGCATGAGCACCCCAGTGTATCGTTTCCTAAATAACTCTAATCACACCCACTTCTTTACAAGCGACTCTCTGGAAAAAGATTCTATAATTTCAAGCCTACCTGTATATCAGTATGAGGGGGTTGCTTGGTATGTGTAGGACATTCTGTTCTGCAGTCCCGAACCACTCAAGCGAGTGAGTCATTTTGCCAGATCGAACCTAGATAGCTGTCCCATTCGGCTGGCTCCAGCCATAAATCTCCCGCCAGCGGCGTAAATGTGAGCTCACTGAATATGATGCGACCATTGATATTGTATAGATCAACACGCACGAATCCAAACGGTGTGGCTAGGGCTTCTGCTAATTCGACCATTCCCTGCAGATTTTCAGGCGCTGGGCAGTGGTGGTGGGCCCTTGATTTTGCCCTGTAAGATAGATTCAACGCTGCCCAGCTTGTGTCGTAGAAAAGATTTAAGTGGCTGCCATCGTCTGGCTGGATAAATTCCACTTTACCGTGAAAGCACCACAGTCTGAAGTTTAGAGCTGCTGAATTATTGCTGCCTTGCACCAGTTGCTCGATGAACGCCTTAGGTTTGATTTGGTAGTATTGAGCTTCGAGGGCAAGCCAGTAATAATTTTGTTTAAGTTGTTGATTTAGATGGCACCGCAGTGCAGACTGATCCCCTGATGTTATCAATCGGTGTCCGCCAGAGCCATGGTTGGTTTTGGCCATATAGCCAGCACTGTATAGCTCTAGTGGTGCTCTCAATGGATCCGCACCCGACCAAGTGATCGTGGTGAGATGTTTACTGCCGATGCATTGATTCACATAGGAGCGAACAGCAAGTTTGTCACTGAGTAGCGTGTAACGACGGCAATGGCGGTGATGCATCAGCACCATGCGGACGAATAATTTTTCACGAAATGTACGTGGTTTCTCTAGGGGCAGTGGATAGCCAAACTGGTGCTGATAACGAGCAGATATCTGGGCCTGGGCCCACCTGGCCATGGCTTCAGAAAGCGCCATCGGGATGCAGGCAACGGAAGCAGTCGTTACCAAGCGCTTCAGCGTAGGCCTGGCCACGAAACTCCTGGGCACCCGCTTCAAGAAAGGCCAAGAAATGACTTTCCTCCCAAGTATTTTCGCCTGTGTGGCAGTAGCAGTAAAGAAATGGGTGGTCGATTACTGCCATGGCTGCGTGCCCTGCCAGCATTTGTTTTACGGCCGTATCTGAGCCCCGCTCCATGGCCGGGTAGGCCGGCAGCATTGAGCGGCGGGCCACCATTGTGTTTTCCCAAAGCCCATGGCTCGATAGTCCCAGCCGTCTCCGCTGAGGAATCCATATCATTAGTCGATTCAGATACACCACATCTGCTCCTGTTTCCATCAGCACCTGCAGGCTCACACTCAGCCGTTGGGGGGCATGGCAGTCGTCATCGTCCCAAGTTGCAACGAAGCTGCCTGCCGCTCGCGCAACGCACAGGTTGCGCTTATCTCCTAGGGTCAATCCAGCTGGTGCATCGTGTAGGTGGATTCGTGGATCAGCGTCCACGAGCGCTTCCAGCTTTGAGCTGCGCCTCTCACTTACGGGCACCTCGAAAAATTAGACTTTAACAGAATAAAAGTGCACGACAAAAGGCACACGGCTTCACCAAAAGGCATAGCTTTCACGTGTAAATCAGCCCGTGTGGTCTACTGCAAGCAGGGCCGTGAGACTTTAATCAAGCAG
>CAJAQB010000009.1 GCA_903943975.1 Synechococcus lacustris
AGAACAAAACCACTGCTGCCAGGGACATCAGTGCCATAGTCAGCAGGGCCAATAGCTCCAAATGCTGCACCCAGCGCCACAGTGGTGGAATACAAACCATCACCAGCTCCAGGCAATGGCGATTCATCTAGTACTGCTTTCACAAATCTGATCTCTAGATTTGCATCAGCCAACGCCTTGGGGCCATCATCTTCTATCTTAAATACATTACCGATACCAATATTCAAACCGGCAGACTCGACACTGTCACCATCTCTATCGGTAATCTTTTGAGTAAGAAGCAATGAACCACTATTTCCAGTATTTAGAGCTTGTGAATCATCATTCTGGGGGTTTAAAGGATGCCAGATATTATCAGGATCAACACCATCAACATAGGCGAATGTAACAACACCTAAAGCATCAACACTGATGGAAAATACTTCAGTAAGGCCAGACTGACCAGTCACTGAGCCATCAGGCTCCTTAATTAGCAAGATCTCCGGACCCTTACCATCTGCAAGTAAAGGGTCAAGTATAAATAAACCAGAACCAACAGCACCACCAGGAATACTAGGAAGAAGAGTTAGACCAAAACTTGAAGTGCCTGGGCCATCAGACCCATAGGAGCCTGCAAATACCCCTGAAAAGGCAGCGCTAAGATCTGTAGTGGCAAGGTAAACACCATCTTGACCACTAGTAGCTGGAGATTCATCCAAGACTGCAGTACCAAGCAATGCTTCCTGATTCGGCAGTGCTGCCGTTGGGCCATCATCCTTAAATACAAACGAAAAACCTATATCTCGCGAGGCTTTCGCAGTTGCACTATCGCCATCCTTATCAGTAACAACAGCTGTTTTGCTCAAAGATACCAAGTTAGCAGCAGCCAATGTAACTGACTCATCGGTAGTCAATGGGTTGGGATGCTTAACTGCCCTTATCTGATCAAGGGTTACGTCCCCTGAAGCATTAACAGTTACAGTGAATACAAGAAGTGCATCAGCATCATCAGTTCGTCCCTCAATAGCACCGCCACTACCAAGACCTAACTTAACTGCATGATCAGTAGCAACATCAATCAATCCACTAGGTCCACCAATTGTTCCAAGCTCATAGCCACCGGGACTTGTGGAACCAGGGCCATCAGCCCCGTAGCTTGATGATGCAGTACTGAAATTATCCGCGAAATTAGCGGTGGCATTAGTCAATAGGTCAGTTTCATCAACCACCAATTGGGCCAATGTTGTATCAGCAATTAGGAGTGTGGCACTGGGCCCATCATCCTTGAAATGCAGAGATTTACCAATGGACAAGCACGCTTTTGCGCAAGCTGTATCACCATCAGCATCAGTGATTGAATCCGTACGGGTAAGCTTAATTAAACCAGCATTACTTAAGCTAACAACGTCATCAGGGTCAGAGGAATTTGGATGCTTTAGTGCCCGCACTTGATCTAGAGTTACATCACCATTGCTAGCGACGCTCAGCGTAAATACAAGCAAATTACCAGCGGAACCACCACCTGTAGTTCGGCCCTGAACCACACCTCCACTGGTCACTCTAAGAACCACAGCGCGACCCGTAGCTACATCAATCAGACCAGTGGGACCAGATTCAACACCAAGGGAGTATTTAGTTGACTTACTACCTGGGCCATCGGTGCCATAACTGAAAGCTCCATCAACAAAAGCACCAGCAAATGACTGTTGATCATCAATTAATAGATTGGTTTCATCAACAGTTAGCTGGGAAAGGGGAAGAGTGCTAAGCCCAACTGCAATCTTAGGCCCATCATCAAGAATGCAAACGGGTACATCCTGGCGTTTAAGGCAGAAACTTTCCTGCTTTCCACCCTTATCATCGCAATCTGAACTGGTTTTCTTAGCATAGATTCCAGTGACATCGACAAAGGATGTAATTGAGACACCGTCATTCGGATTGTTAGCATTCGGATGATCAATGGGAACATCAAAAAGCAAAGTATACAAATTAAAGCCTATAACATTACCCGCACCATTCTTTAGTGCTCCATATACAAGCGTAATTGCCACTTCTCCAGAGGGATCTGGATTGGAGCCATTGCCAACTCGCCCTACAAAAATAAAATCGCTGCTGCTAGGCGAGCCAGCTTCCGGATAGAAAAATATCTCACTGCCATTAATAGCCCTCAATCCACTATAAACACCATTTGCAGCTCCATCATTATCATTAATTTTCAAAGTAACACTACTAGCTGCCTTTGGCAACTTGAGAACAGATGAGAAAGCACCAGCAGTTGCAACATTAGATACCTCTCCAGCCACAACCCCTGATACAGCAAAGAGGGCTTCACTGGAAGGTATCAGCGTTGCAAGCGCCGGTGGGTTAAAGGAAACTTCATTTGTACCAGACTGAATACCTGAGGATTCATCAATTACCACCTTTGGCGCGCAACTGGGCTTAGGATTGCAGGGATCAAAGCTGGGCTTGCAGGGGTCGGGCCGCTGCTGGCAAGTATCTTGCTTAGGCTGGCAATCATCTGATTTTGGCTTGCAATCCAGTGGTTGAGAGCAATTACTGCCACTGGAATTGCCATGTGAGGAATGACCATCTCCATGGCTACCAGCAGCTTCCTTATCAACACATGAATCCACTGTTGGACTGGTATTAGTAGCCTCTTCCGGCTTCTTATCCTCAGATTTCTTAACTGGCGTAGTCGTAGGGGTAGTTAAAGCAGATGTCTTAACCAATGGATTTAGTTTTGGCGCTGGCAATGGAAGCACTACAAAACCATTGGCAGGCTGAGAACCTTTCAGGAGAGACGACATAGTACCTCTGTGAAAACGAGAGCAAAGAAATCAAGCCAACAAGGTGCCCAGGCAAGCCGAATAAATCGCTCGCCAGGAAATGCACTATCAAGCTTTTAGTCGCTAGGGAGTTCATTGTCTGGAAAATACTCGCCAAAGTCTCAAATATGGGGCAGTAATGCGGCACAGCCTCGAACAATGCAAATCAGACATCAACACTGGCTCAGTACCTTGCCGCCATCACGCCAGAGCAGAATCCAAGAAATTATTGGTGCAATGCAATTTCAGCAACAAAGAAAAGCAGTAGATCTGCGTCATTAGAGGCCTAAATGTGAGTGCTGAGCCTTGCTGTTAATCTCTAAGCTTACAAAGGCAGGCCAACTCAATCAATCAATAGATCAGCCTGGCCTCGCAACAATTCACTGCCCCACCTCATTAACCCCCTAGGCAAATGACTGCTACAAACATTCAAACCACCATTGGAGTTGAAAACTCCACCCTTGACGTTCTTGAAAACGCCGAGATCAATGCTGATGCCGGCACCCAGGCTAGCCCTAGCAGCTATGGCGCCAGCGACACAGTAGTAAGCGGCAATGCTGAGGCTCTTACCAAGACCCTCGCCCAAGCTGCCATCCTCAACTCACCGATTACAGTGGGCTTGGCTGGCATTCTGAATGCCACAGAAGCAGACACGCTGACGGCAACAGCCACCACCACAAGCGGCAACGCCAAGGCCACAGCTATTAATGCTGGCCCCACTGGCGGTATTCTCGATTACAACAACAAGCAAGGCGACGTTTCAATCGGGACTGCCGGCACGATTGGAGTTATTGTTGACAACACCTCCACGGCCACTGCCAAGTCAACCGGTGGTAATGCAACCTCCTATGCAGATGTTGGCCAGAAAACTGGCCTCTATAACATTGATGTGGCCGCCGGCACTGGCAGCAGCCTCAACGCCCAAGTAAACGCCTCGCTTAAGGCAACCTCCAATACCGTCGGCCTTCCAGGCGTTGATCCCGGTAATGCCACTGCCACGGCAGGCTCCCTAGATCACAACTCAGGCAACGGCCGCTCCGGTGACTCCAACGGCCACTCAATCGGTACCCGCATTGTAGGTATTTACAATACCGGCGAAGGGCCCCACGGCGACCCGCTCAATGTGAGCTTTGGCGATAGTGCAACTATCACTGCCCGAGCTGGATCACCTGCATCAGTAAATGGCAGTGTTACAACACCCGCCAGACCAATTGTTATCTCCTCCACTGCGGGAACAGTTTCCGGAGATGCAGAAGCCAACAGTTTCGCTGAAATTGTTGCAGGTATTTCCAGCGATAGCCTGGGTGGTAGAACAACAGAACCAGAAACATCTGAGGCCGAAGATTCCAGCAAGCCAAGGCTGAAGCCCAATAGCCTAAACATCGCCATCGGCAACAATGGCACGCTTAATGCCTCTGCACTTCTCAGTACAGACGCCACTTCCACCGCTGTAAGCGGCGACTCAGACGCCACGATCAAAATCGGTACCACCGCTGGCATCGCCGATGAACGGGTGCTACGGGGGCCACAAATGGGCCAAAATGATAGGGGTGGTTGTGACCATATCGATGGCTCAGTTGTAAGCATTGGCAACAATGGCACAGTTGTAGCCTCGGCTGCCGCCACCAATGTTGCGCTGGCCACCTCAAATACTGCGCCTGATCACCATGATGTAAAGGCACAGATCAACAACGATTATGTAGTTGGTATTGCTGTAGAAAAGCTAGCCATCGGTAACGATGCAAGCATCAGCTCAACTGCGATCAGCAACCAAACTGCCACCGCCAGCAGCATTAGCAGCGGCGCCGATCCCACCGCCAAGGTGGCTAACGGCGACCATGTGCTTGGTATTTCTAATACGGAAATTCATGCCGGTAACAATCTGCTGGGCTTAAACGCAACCGGCATACTGTCGGGTATCGCCAATGCAGACAGCGTTAGCGCCACCGCTGGCACCACCGCTGAAGCAGGTAAGGGCTCTAGCGTAGCCGGCATCAACCATGGCTCCGTTGATGTGGGCGGATTTGTGCTTAACGGCTCTTCCCTCGTAGGAACCATCACTGCCAATGCCGGCGCCACCCTTGGCGCAACCGCCTCCGCCGTTACAGGTCCGGTATCAGCTACCGCTGGTGGTGGTGACTGTGATCCAGCCACCGTGATCGGCCTCAACTTCGCCCCCGTATCTATCGGGCTGGCTGGCAATGTGGCTGCCTCTGGCAATGCTGCCCTGCTCGCCCAAGCCACCACCAACACTGGTGATGCCGAAGCCCAGGCCCAAGAGTTTGGCCGCGGCATCTACGGAAGCGAAATCAGCATCGGTACTAATGGAACTGCGCAAGGCAAATCAGCCCTAAGTGGCTCCAGCTTCAGCAAAGCGATCACTGGGGATTCCGAAAGCAACCTCGATCTCGATGCCGCTGGGATCGCCCAGAATGGCCAAAAAAAGATCAGCATCGGCAATAACGGCGACGTTTTTGGTCGGGCTGATGTTTCCTCCTACCCCTCGAGCGTAGCCGGTGGGCCCAGTGGCTCCACAGCCACAACTACTGATGGCAAGGCGGAAGCCAGTGCTGTTATCTCCAGCAAAGGCATCGTAATCGGCTCTGCTGATTACAGCCTCCAAACACGGGATGGCGGTGGTGAAGGTGGACATAAACATGCGCCCAACATCGCCGTTGGCAATGTTGGCAACGTGACCGGCCTTGGCATCATCGGCACCATTGATAATGAGGGCGTTCTGACCGTCCCCCTAAATGTGACCGCAACAAACACCACAGGTAAAAGCGAGGCCTCCGGCCAGTTCGATGCCGCCGGTATTGAAGGATGCTCCGGTAAGGAAGGCGGAGACAACGATAGGGGTGGCCAATCCCATGGCACCTTTATCCAAGCCGGCCCCAATGGTGGCAGCATCCTTGGCCAGGCCGCCAGCTACGGAAATGTGCTCGCCACCACCGTTACCGGACCTTCGGAAGCCGAGACCCATTCCTTGGTAACCGGCATCTCCAATGCCGACCTTCAAGCTGGTTTGGTAATTCCTGCCGGGGGCGTTCCCAACGTGATCACTGGCACTGGGATTGGGCAATACACCACCACCAGCGCAAGCACCACTGGTGATTCAGAGGCTAAGAGCCATGCCGATATCTTCGGCTTGCTCGGTGATCACAACAGCCTCACCGTTAACGGTGATCTGAATGCCATCGCCAGCCTCAGCAACACCGTTACCGCCACCTCGGTGAGCGGTAACGCCACAGCAGAGGCTTGCGGCTCCGTGGTGGGCATCTCCGGCTACGACGTGCACATCCTCGGCAGCGGCAGCATCACTGCCTCGGCAATTAACAACACAACTGCCACTGCCTCCACGGTAACTGCATAGAACAAGGCCTAGGCCCAGTTCTATTAGCAACTGGGGGCAGGCAATAGCACCTGCCCCCCCTTTTTCTTCTCTATAACCAACTCTTGCCGGCCCCCAGTTCCCCTGGTCACTTCCCATGGCGCTCCCTCCCGTATTAGCCCTAGCCCGCACAATTGCAGCGCGTTTTGCTGCCGATAGTGAGTTCTGGGCAGGCAGCAGCCTGAATCTCACCACTTCTCCCGCTGCTACCGCCACCGCCCGTGGTGTTGAACTGACCGATCCAATCAGCGCCACAGCCTGGGCTTTTGGTCTTGGCACCGGCAACAGCAGTTATTACACTGATCCAGACAACAACGACTACTTCAATAGCCCCAACCTCTCGATCTACTCCGGTGGGGGCTTGATTGATGGCACGGCTGCTGCCAAGGCCTTTGCCACTGGTCGAGGCGACACCAACGCCGATGCCAGGGCGATAAATGTGGGGCTGGCAAATGTTGCCTACCTTGCCCGCTTTGATGGCGCCCTGCAGATCGGCACCAGCAACAATCGTCTGCGGGCCAGTGCCACGGCCGGCACCGGCTCCCTGCTGGACCCCCTGCCCCCAGATGAACAAATACCCCCTACAACCACGCTCAGCTCCTCAGCCATTGTGCGCGGCCTTGAAGGGAGTGGCGCAGACATAACTCCGATTTTCTACGGACAACCGAATGCAGCGGTGGCGGCAGACGCCACACTGAACTTTGACACCTGGGCTCTACCCACCTACGCCACCGCAAAGGCAGATGCCAAGGGCCTAGATGGCTACACAGTACAAGCCGTGCCGGGTGGCAATGGCGATGGCACAGCCTCGATCAGTGGTGATGCCGTTGCCCGGCTGGCAGTGCAGGGCAAACCTAATAAGCAAACAATCCTACAACTTGATCTCAATGGCGATGCCATTGGTATCGACAACAGCAAGATCTATGGGGCACCAGCCCTAGATACCAATATATTTGGCAAAGGCCTTGCCTACTTCGATGCCAGCGGCAGCGATCTCACCGCCGAAGATGTGCAGCTAAATAGTCTGCAGGGGATCGGCATCCGCAACAGCGAAATTAAAACCAGTGCCGGCAACGATAGCGTGATAGGTTACGGCGGCTATGCCGATCGAGGCTTCAACCAAGGCACTCCTGGAACACGAGATGCGGCTGGTATAGATAATTCTATTATCAACACAGGCTTGGGCAATGACACGGTTTTTGGCGCAATTCTTACGGAAGCAGACACTGGCATCGACAGCAATAATGATGGGACACTATCAGCAACTGTTTTCCTTGATGGCGACGCTGGTGGCTATGATGGCATTCGCAATAGCACTGTAAACACAGGGCTTGGTAATGATGAAATCTATGGATACAGCAATAACAGCGACTTTGATGGCTCCCTTGGCAACGATATCATTGATCTTACCAAGTCTAAGGACTCCACCCTAGACGGCGGACTTGGAAACGATCAGATTAGCGTAAATGACGTGGGGCTCGCCAACAAATTACTGGGGGGCTTTGGCAATGATGATTTATCTGTAAAATCTGGTGACAACAACAAATTAGATGGCGGCTTTGGTCAAGACCTAAGCACCGGAGGTAGTGGCAGTGATCACTTCATTCAATCGGATGCGGGTGTCGCTTACACCGCCGCCAGCAGCCAGAGCTTTGCCGAACGACTCACGGACAGCAGCTTTTGGGCTTCCCTAAGCAACCAACAAAAAACTGATTTATGGGCCACTGGCCAACTACTGAACGGCTCCCAGGTGCTGGGCAATGTAGACACAATGAGCAGCTTTAAAACTGGATCCGGCGGTGACAACCTAGAAATCAATGGCTCACTTGCTTCAATCTCCCAAGCCCTTTGGGATACGAATTCCACCGCATTGCTAGACGTGGTAAACGGTCAGCTTCATGTGCTGGAGGGAGATTCAAACACTAAGCTAGGTATAATAGTAGACACCCTGGCTGACATCAAGAGCCTCGGCATGGGTGCCCCCTCCATTGCCTACGCCACAGACACCCACCAGTTAATGTTTGATGCCGATGGCGACTGGAAACAGGGCTCTATCAGCCTTGGTACCGTAAATATGGACAACGCAGCTGATCTGAAAAAGAGCAACTTTAGTTTTACCTAAACACCCAAAGTCTCTGCAGACAAAACAAAACCAAAAGCTACATATCTTCCCTTTCTGAATAACTCGCCATGCTACCCACCCCCCAACTGGAAGCTGATCTCAACGATGCCCTGGCGGAGCTGGCCCAACAACCGCTGGCTGCGCTGCTTAATCAGCAAGGCATCCTGCGGGGCCTCGCCCGCGACCTGTTACTGCGCCGCCTTCTCCAGGCGGTGCAATTCAACGGTGCTGAACAAGAGCAGATCCTTAAACACCTCTGGGAGGGCCAGCCCGAGGCGGCCCCCACCAGCCTCGATGGGGATTGGCTGGCTGGTTTGACAGCAGACCAACAGCCAGCAATGCAGCAACGCTGGAACCAGCTCTGCCTGCAGAAATTGATGGAAGAACGCTACAGCGATCGGGTGGAGCCCTACATGCTTGAACGGCGCAGCGCCCTCGAACAGGTGGTGTTTGGCATGATCCGGGTGCGGAACCAGGGCACCGCCGAGGAGCTCTACCTACGCCTGATTGATGACAACGCCGATTTCAGTCAACTGGCTAAGCAGTTTTCGATCGGCGAAGAACGACTCACCCATGGCCTAGTGGGGCCGATGGCCATCTCCCAAGCCCACCCACGGATCCAAACAGTGCTCAACAGCCTCACCGTGGGCGATCTCCATCCGCCGCTGCTGCTCGAGCAAACCTTTCTAATCCTCCGCCTGGAACACCGCAAACCGGCCTCCCTATCCGATGCCACCCGTTCACAACTGCTTAACGAACTTTTCCAACAGGATCTCAACACCACCCTCGATGCCCAACTCGGATCCGTGTATCCCCAGCTTATGCAGGTGAAATAGGTGATGACGGAATCCCCCCAGGTACTGGAGCTACTGGGTTGTTTCCCACTGCTTGCTGATCTGCCCCCAGAGTTGCTGCAACAACTGGCAAGCCAGGGCCAGCTGCTGCGCTTCAAGCTCGGCCAACCAATCAGCCGCTGTGATCAAGCGCCCAATCAACTCTTCTTTCTGGTGCAGGGTTCAGTGCGTTCGGTGGTGATGGCCAACCGGCTGCCCCGCGGGGTGGCAACCCTGGAGCGGCTGGAGGCCGGGGCGCTGCTGAACTGGACGCCGCTGAGCTGTGGCCGTTGCTGGGAATCACTGATCGCTTCAACCGATCTGGTGGTGGTTGCTATACCGCTGGGCGCCATTCAGCAGGTAATGCAGGCCTATCCACCCCTGGCCCAACGCCTCAACAGCAGTGTGCATCCGGCCGAATTATTTGCGGTGCTAGATGCCCACCTGTTGGATTACCCCCGGGCCCGCGCCGAGGAACTGCTGGCCGCAGCCGTGGAAATGGCCCCCAGCAGTAGTGCCAGCAATCTGGAGGCCGCTGAACTCAACGAACTGAGCCTCAATCCCGAACAGCTGACGCTGGTGGCATCAGGGCCCCTACCGCTTGGCACGGCCCTGCCTAGCAACCAGCCCTTAAAAGGCGAACAACCGCTAAGGCTGATATGGCTTAACAGGGCCAACTTGGCTGGGCTACTGGAACCAGAAGAAAGCAGCGATCCAGCCAACGGTGCCAATGGAAATGGCTCCAGCAACGGTTGGCATGGCCGACTGCTGGACCGCTGGCAGGCCCAGCAGGGCCAACTGCCTTTGGTAGAGATTCCGGAAGCGCCTCACCTGGCCAACTACGAACAGGAAGAACCCACTGATCCGGAATTTCTGGCTCCGCAGGATTTCCCCTGGCACCGCGGTGAAGGGGCCTTGGAATCACCGATCGCTGCCTTTCGGATGCTTAGCGATCACCTCAACCTGCCCTTTCGTAGGGAATTATTGCGTCGGGTTTTTAACGATCAGGTGAATCGCCATGGGGAGGCCTCCCTCGCCCTAGCTGGGGCCGTGGCTGAATCAATCGGCCTTCAAACCCAACTGCTGGAAATTAAAGCTGAGGGTATTGTGCGGCTCAGCGGGCCACTGATGTTGCGTTGGGGCAATGGCCTGGCAATCATCTACCGCTGCAATAACCGCGAACTGGTGCTTGGCATCCCCGCCGTGGGCAACCAACTGCTCAGCATCAGTGATTTCCGCGAGCAATGGGGGGAGCAGGGGGAAGTGCTCACCCTAAGGGTGAATCAATTCACCCCCCAGCGCAAATTTGGCTTCCGTTGGTTCCTGCCGGCCCTACAACAACACCGCACCGTGCTGGTGGAAGTGCTGCTGGCCAGTTTCTTTGTGCAGCTATTTGGCCTGGTAAATCCACTGCTAATTCAGCAGGTAATCGACAAGGTAATCATCAACAACAGCCCCGGTGCCCTTGGCGTATTAGGCCTGCTGCTGGTGGTATTTGCTGTATTTGAAGGCCTATTGCTCTGCCTACGCACCTTCCTATTTATCGATACCACCAACCGCATTGATCTATCGCTCGGCACCCAGATCATTGATCACCTGCTTCGCTTACCGCTTAGTTATTTTGACCGGCGTCCCGTGGGGGAAGTTAGCAATCGGATCAGTGAACTGGAAAAAGTCCGTGGGTTCCTCACCGGCACAGCTCTCACCACAATCCTTGATGCGGTATTTGCCCTGCTCTACGTGGCGGTAATGCTGGTGTACAGCTGGCAGCTCACACTACTCACCTTGGCGGTAATCCCAATTCTAGTAGTACTTACCCTATCTGTATCACCATTGGTGCGTACTCAGTTGCAAAGCCGTGCCGTGGCCAATGCCCGTACCCAAAGCCATTTGGTGGAAGTATTGAGCAGCATGATGACCGTGAAGGCTCAGAACATTGAGCTGCGCAGTCGCTGGAAATGGCAGGACCTCTACACGGATTATGTGGCTGAGGGCTTTGACAACACCCTGCTAAGCACCACCGCAAACACAATCAGTGGCTTCCTCAATAAGCTCTCTGGCTTAGTGGTGATCTGGGGGGGCGCCGCCCTTGTGCTTCAGGGCCAACTCAGCCTGGGGGAACTTATTGCATTCCGAATCATTGCTGGCTATGTAACAGGACCACTACTGCGAATGACCTCGATCTGGCAAACAGTTCAAGAAACTGCCCTATCGCTCGAACGGCTCAGCGATGTGATCGACCATCCCCAGGAAGCCCCAGAAGATAATGCCAGCCGCATCATCATGCCGCCAATCAAAGGGGAAATCTGCTTCCAAAACATCCAATTCCGCTACAAGCCTTCATCTCCCCTACTGCTAACCGGCGTAAATTTAAAAATCCCCTGCGGAAAGTTTGTTGCAATCGTGGGTACCAGCGGTTCCGGCAAGAGCACAATCACCAAGCTACTGGCGCGGCTCTACACAGCTGAACAGGGGGTGGTGCTAGTAGACGGCATTGATATCAACAAAGTTGAATTGTATTCCCTACGTAGACAGATTGGTATTGTCCCCCAAGACACCGTTTTGTTTGATGGCTCCGTGGAGGAAAATATCACCCTTACCAACCCTGAAGCCAGCAGCGAAGAAATCATCCAAGCGGCCACCATCGCCGCAGCCCATGATTTCATTATGGAATTGCCAGCTGGCTATTCCACCCAGGTGGGGGAACGGGGCAGCAATCTCTCCGGTGGCCAGCGCCAACGCATAGCGATTGCCCGCACGATCCTGCAGAAACCGCGCCTGCTGATCATGGATGAAGCCACCTCCGCCCTCGACTATCAAACTGAACGGGTGGTGAGTGAAAATCTAATGCAGGCCCTACGGGGCTCCACGGTGTTATTTATCACCCATAGGCTCTCATCAATCGTCAATGCAGACATGATCGTTTGTATGGGCAATGGGGCCGTGCTTGAGGTGGGTACCCACGCTGAATTGATGGCTGCCCGCGGCCCCTACTTCGTGCTATTCCGCCAACAGGGTCGCTCCAGCTCCTCGTCGTCACCAGCGCCCGCCCCAGTGCTGGTGACCACCGCTGCTGCAAATCCACCAGTAATAGGTCTCTAAGGAGGAAACCCCATGAAATCCAACTACAACGGCAGCAATGGTTTTAGCTCCAATGGCAATGGCAATGGCAATGGGAGTGGGAATGGGAATGGGAATGGCAAAAAAGTTAAAATCGCCACGTCATCGATCATCACAGGTACTACTACTACCACTACTGCTAGGGCCACTGCTACGGCCACAGCTCCGCCACCAAGCATCGAAGTTCAACAACCCCGGGGCCATCGTCACCGCCGCACCACCCTGCCCCGTAGCACCCGCGGCTGGAGTCGCGGCATTGTGTGGAGCCTGATCGGGCTCACCGGCTTTGGGATTGTTTATGGCTCGATCGCCCGGATCGATACCTCCGTTAATGCCAACGGCAAATTGCGACCGATCGGTGGGGTCACAGAGATCAGCCCGTCGCTCAACGGCCGGGTAAAACGGGTGCTGGTGAAAGAAGGTCAGCAGGTGCAGGCTGGTCAGCTGTTGGTGCAAATAGAGAACAGCGCCCTATTGCGCCAACGGGCCGACCTGCAGGCGATGCATAAGCTCTGGGAAAAGGAAGCACAGCTACTCGCCAAACAATTAGGACTTACGACCCATACGCCAAAAAATCACGACGCCCGCAAGGAGCTGGCGGTGAAAACCAGGGAAACCTCCCTGCGGGAACAGGCCGCAGACCAAGAACGGCTGCGCACTGAAATAAATCTAAAGCAACAAATCGGCGATCTGGCCACCCTACGCAGTAAGTACGCCATCAATGAAAGCATCAGCCGCCGCATGGAGGGCCTTGTCAAACAAGGGGCCATGGCCCAACTGGAACTTGACCGCCAAAATGAACGCCAACTGGAGTTACTAAGCACGATACGCCGCACCGAGCAGGAAATTCATTCAGCCCGCGGCAAAGTAAATGAAAGCACCCTTAATCGTCAACAGGTAAGTGCTGCTAATAGCAAACAACTCTATCCGCAATACGACAACGTGCGCCAGCAACTTATCGATGGCGATAGTCGCCTGACGGAAGTGAATGAAAGGATACGGCTCAGTCAAGTGGTGGCGCCAATCACTGGCCGGGTGTTTGATCTTCATCTGAAGCCAGGGGAAAGTACAAACACCGCCAGGCCAATCCTCAAATTGATTCCAGACCATGCCCTCCAGGCAGAGCTGGCCATCTCCAACCGTGACATCGGCTTTCTGGAACCAGGGATGCCAGTGGATGTGCGCGTTACCTCCTTTCCCTTCACCGACTACGGCTCCCTCAAGGGCACCCTGCTGCGGGTGGGCGCCGATGCCCTGCCCGCCGATCCCCAAAATCCCCAGGAATTTTTCCCAGCCACCGTGCGGCTTGATCGCAGCGACCTCGAGCGCAGGGGTCGCCGCTATGGCCTCCGCCCTGGCATGGCAGTAACAGCCTTAATCCAACTGGGCACCCGTCCAGTGATCTCACTTATCAGTGATCGCTTTGGTGCCTTTGTGGAATCCAGCCGCACAATTCGCTGATCAACTGCCTGATCAACTGCCTGATGAGCTGCTTGTTGTGCTGTTTGATTGGTTACTTGCTTGGTTGAAGGATTGATTGAAGCCAGGCAGATCAGCCACCAACTGGCTAGTTCCTTGGGGGTTAAGCAACAACAATTCAGCGCCACTATCAGTGATGCCAATAGCCAACTGGTTGCTAGTGAGCAGGCTGGGGGCTGCAATTCCAGCCAACAAATCAGCCAAAGGTGCAATCGGCAATAGCTTTACATCACCTAAGCCCTCCAAGCCGGAGGGGCTGAGTTGTTGCAGCACGTCATGGCTGCTGCCATCGGCCAGCAGCTCCTGGCGCACCCAGGCCAACCGATCGGAAAGGCCAATGCCCCCCTTCTCCAGCTTGGTTTCTTGTAGATCCAACAGGATCGGAATGCCGCTGTGCTGATCCCAGCCCTCGGGAGCTGCTTGGCCTAGGCCATTGAATACAAACAAATCATTGCCAGGCCCACCGGAAAGACTGAGTGGCTCCGTTGCCGGGGTTAACCAAGGACTCCATTGCAGATAAATACTGTCATCCCCCTCCCCAGCCAATAATTCTCCAGCCAGGCTGGCCTCCGCCTGGATCTCCAGCTGATCATTGCCATCACCCATATCAATATTTTGAAAATTTTTGAAATTCAATCCATCCAGTTTGCCTTGATCTTTGCCTGTAAGTGTCAATAGGCTGGCATTAGCAACTGGATCAGTGCTGGCCAGCAAGCTATTAATGCCTCCATAGCCATCCAGTTCACCAGCGAGGGGGGCAGTTTCTAATTCAAGCCAATCAGCACCAGCACCACCGCTGAGTTTGAGCTGGGCACCACCATCAAGCACTGCAGAATTATCAGCATCTGCCAGGGTTACCTGATTAAATGATCCCTCACCCATCTGAATTCTGCTGTCGCGCAGCTCGGCATTAAATACCACAGTGTTGGTATCAGTGCCAAGGTCTACGGTGGAATTCAGTACGGGGGCCGTCAGCCGCAAGTTATCGTTGCCAGCCCCCAGAAATACCGTGGAAGCCAGGAGCCCGATCCGCTCCAGTTGCACAGTGGTGGAGGGATCATTAAGGGCAGCCCCCAGGTCCTGGCTCAGATCATCATTTATATAAGTATCAATCAGCACCTGGTCATCACCAGCACCGCTATCTAGCACACTGTGATCCAACCCCAGGGAACGGGCCTTGAGATTAAAATTCCAAAGCTGGTCTTCTGGTAGCAACAGCCGCAGGGCGCCAAGGCTGAAACTGAGATCCTTGATGCCACTGGAAACTAAAATTGAGTTATTACCGGGCCCCAACAGCACAACACTATCTACCATCGCTTCATTGAGTAGCTCAAAATTCAGATCAAGCTTATCCGCCACTCCACCATCAGTAAAACTCAGCTGTTTACTGGTCTCCAACTCAAACGAATCATCCCCCCCTGAATCGCTAAACTGGCTAGATTGCATTCCCACCAGCCGGGAACTTACATCCGCAAAAAGCTCCCCAGGGGCAAACAGCCCTAGCTTAAGAGATTCCAATGCACGAATCACAGCAGAACCAGTGCTATCCCCCCGCAGCACATTCGCATTAAGTAACCCAGTATTATCTGAATGCTGGTCAATTTCAGCATTATTAAAAACAGAAAAAGCAAAGGATCTGAGCGTCTGATCCGATTGCAATTGCCAGTCTGGATTATCAGCTGCCCTCAGATCCAAAAGAGTGTTTGCCACCCCAGTCTGGGAGGCCAGGTGCAACGTTTGGGCCACGCCATCCATAGAGCGGCTATTGAGCTCTTGATTCAGCTGCACCAACACCAGCATTGGTTTTGGGATTGGCTCAGCTGGGGGCGCGGCTGCATCAGAAACTTCAGCATTGAAAATATCTGGCTGGATCAGTTGCGTCCCAGCCCCAGCCAGTAATTCACCACTGGAGTAAGGCACCCCACCGAAAATCGATGCGCCGCCAGCAAATCCTGGACTTTCTAGACTCTGAGAACCAGCGAACTTGAGACCAGATCCTGGTGGTTCCTGGTAGCGAGAGGAACCCTGGGCTTGATCCAGTCCAGAGGCATCGGCCCCACGGCTGGGCTGGGGGACAGCGCTAGCAAGAAGCTCGGGCAATGGCGGCGCTGGCTCCCCTTGGGGACTTCTGCCTGGGAAGCTGCCCCCGTTTTGATGGCCTGCATCGTCCCCGATGCCCTCGGCTGGGGCCCCACCCCGCCGAGGGTCCTGGCCAGCACTGGCACTGTCCTCCTGCAGATAGAGCAGCGCCAACGCCAGAGCAGCCCCAGTCAGCACCCCCTCCAGGGATACGCGACTGCTGTCCTTCTTGAGGCCAACGACATCGTTTAACTGGCTGAATGCCCTGTCGATTGCTATTACTGGCCGCTAGGAGACTCATAGGCATAAAAGCTTGCGGCAGCAGCGGCCTAGGCAGATCGTCAACTGATTTACAGCGATCTGCAGCACCGAAGCAAGCCCACTACTGAGCCCACAGCCACCATCAAAACTATTACCAAGAAATATCTAATACCTCTCTTTCTAGTGCAGCCAAGCGCACCAAGCCTAGACCACCTACTCCCAGCTTATGGACAATATGTTTGCGGTGTTCTTTGACCGTATGGGGGGAAATGTCTAGTTTCAATGAAATCTGAACATTACTAAAACCCCGACCTATCAATTCGAATATCTGCCGCTCCCTAGCTGTCAGTTGATCGCTCAGCTTAGCAGAAGTGATCGGCTCACCAGCCAACAAATAAGCAATTTCGGCATTTAACTCATCATAGGCACTCGTTTTGTCAACCACTGCATGAATCATCTTGCGCAAATCTGCAGGACAATTGAAGCCACTGGCTTCAGCGGAAAGTATTATTACCAAAGTTTCTGGAGAGTGGATCAACAAATCAGCTGCCACAGTGGTGCCCCCTGCGTCAGGCAAGCACAAATCAAGAATCAAGAGATCCGGTTTGTGGATACGGCAAACCTCTATACCTTCAGCAGCGCTGGTGGCAGTGGCAATTACATCCAAACCCTTGTGGTTGCCGAGGCTTTTGGTAAGCAATTGCAGGAACATCACCTGATCCTCAACAATTACGCAACGCAAGCCCATGGCCAACAGTCAGCAACGTATTTGAATTATAGCAATATCTAAAAAAATAGCAAATTTCATATAGGCCATTGATTGCCACGTCAAGCTCTGGGTATTTAGCAGCCCTAGCGGTCGCCAATATTGAACAATCACGACCCAGAGCCTGACAAGGGAACCATTACCGCGCCGACATTTGCTTATAGGCCACGGTGTTGGGCAGACAATAAAAAACCCCTGGAACCTTTAGGTCCCAGGGGTTCTTCATTTGGTGGCGGGGGGGAGATTTGAACTCCCGACCTTCGGGTTATGAGCCCGACGAGCTACCAGGCTGCTCTACCCCGCGGCTTGATCACCAGTACAAAAGCTTAGTAGCCAGGGCGACCTTCTGGCAAGCATTTGACCCAGACAAGCTGGGGTCAGCTGCCCTCAAAGCGCAATTCCCCCAGCACCTCCAGCCGTTGGCCAGCCATCGGAATCAGAAATTGCTGTTCCAGTTCCTCCAAGGCCGAGGGGGTGAGCCAATCCAGCTGCCGCAGCAGGTGCAGGGCCACCGCCCATTTGGCCCGGCCAGAGCCGTCCTCCACCTTGATAGCTAGGCCAAGACCCTCGCCCATGCGCGCCAGGCACTGGATGCCCTCGGCACCGCCCTTACTCAGCACCACCCCGAGGGAACGGCGCATCAATTCGGTGTCAAAACGTCCCTCCCCCGCCACCAGCTCCGGATAGGCCTGCATCGCCCGCCCCAGCCGTTCGAGGGTGGGCAGTTGACCACTGGCCAGGTGGGCGTAGAGCAGGGCCATCTGAGCAAGCGGTAGCTGCAGGGTGGGGGCGCCGCAGTCATCACAGGCCACCACCAATTCCGCCGCCGGCAAACCGAGTAATTCGGCCACCCGGTTCAACACCTCCTGCTGGAGTGGATGCTCGCGGTTGAGATAGCCCTCCAGGGGCCAGCCCAGGCGCTTACAGGCGGCCAGAAAAGCAGCATGTTTTCCCGAGCAGTTGTGTTGCAGGGGGCTGTCTGCCCCCGCCGGGCAGGGGCAACGCAACAAGGCCACGTCCACATCCGCCCGCCAGAGCACCTGGAAGGCCTCGCGGGCCTGCTCCACGTTGCCATCGTGGGAGGCGCAGGCAATCGCCAGGGCCCGCTCGCCACCGCCCTGGGCATCGGCGGCACCACTGGACACAAAGACTTGGGCCTGGAAGGGTTTGAGCCCCGAACGAATGAAGCTGAGCTGCTGGGGATCCCCCGCCCGCATCAACAGCCGCCCCCGTTGGTCACAAACCACCGCATGGACCCGATGCAGCGATTCGGCAATGCCATTGCGCAGCAATCGCACCTCCAGTGGTGGGGTGCGCGGCCGGAGGGATCCACTGCGGCCGATCGATGAAGCCATACCCAGCTGTCGCCTGAAGGTTCAGTCAGCCTGGCAGAAGCTGATCGATTCGCCGTGGCCCCAGAAGGCCTCCAGGTCGTAGTAGCTGCGCTCCTGGGGGGTGAGCACCTGCACGATCAGGTCGCCGTAATCCAGCAGCACCCAGCGGCCCTCGCTCACCCCCTCCCGCCGCAGCGGCAGTCGGCCCACCTCCGCCTCCAGCCGATCCTCCACCGAACGGGCGATCGCCCGCACCTGCACATCGGAAAGACCACTGCACACCACAAACCAGTCGGTGAGGGTCGTTACCTCCTCCACCCGCAGCAGGCGAATGTCCACGGCCTTGCGATCGTCGGCTGCTTCCGCCGCCAACTGGGCAAGGGTTTCACTATTCATAGTTTCACTATCCATAAACGTTTTCACTGGCCACGGAACTGCGACTGCCCTGTTGTTGCGCCATTTCGGCTCGGGCCTTACCAGCACTCTTGCGCAGGGCCTCCAGGCGGTCTTCAAAGAAACTGCGCTGGCGTTTCTTGCGGGTTTGCTCGATGCGTTCCTTCAGGGCTCCCCCCAGGCTCTTGTAGGCATTGGGCAGGGTGTAGCCAAAGCGGCTGGCAAGCCCGATCGCCCGTTCATCGGCGGCAATCGCATCCCGTAGGCGCTTCTCAGAGTTGTTTTTGAGATAGAGCCGGTAGCCGGCAAAGCCGGAAAGGCCCACGGCCAACACCAACAGCAGGCCGTCCTGCACCCACAGTTCACCGATCGCCCCGCCAAGGCCGATCGCTAGGGCTGCCATCTCCCAGCCATCCCGGGGGATCGCATCGTTCTGAATGCGGCCCACCTCATGCCAGAAGAGCAGGTTGCGGTGATCTAGGGCGAGCTCGTCCCACTTCTCCAGATCCAGCTGGATTTCCACCTCGTCACGACCGATCTCTTCGAGGCTGATCAGGGCTGGATCAGTGGAGGCAGCTGCCTCCACAAACACCCAGCTCTGCATTTCTGGCGGCAGCAGCCCTTTCAGGCGCTGGAGCTCACTCATGGACGCGGACGCTCAGGGACGTCTGGGACAACCCCCAGCGTAGCGACATCCCCGGGGGTGGGGGCGGAAGTGAGAAGCTTGGGGTGTTTGCCTGACCCCTGCCCATGCCCCGCCGCACGGATTTGCATCGCATCCTGCTGCTGGGATCAGGGCCGATCGTGATCGGCCAGGCCTGCGAATTTGATTATTCCGGCACCCAGGCCTGTAAAGCCCTGCGGGCTGAGGGCTTTGAGGTGGTGTTGGTGAATTCCAACCCGGCCTCGATCATGACCGACCCGGACATGGCCGACCGCACCTACATCGAGCCGCTCACCCCCGAGGTGGTGGCCCAGGTGATCGAACGGGAACGGCCCGATGCCCTACTGCCCACCATGGGCGGCCAAACGGCCCTGAACCTGGCCGTGGCCCTGGCCGAAAACGGCACCCTTGAGCGCTTTGGCGTGGAATTGATCGGCGCCAACCTCGAAGCAATCCACAAGGCCGAAGACCGCGACCTCTTCAAGCAGGCCATGGGTCGCATCGGCGTGGCCGTATGCCCCTCCGGCATCGCCCGCAGCCTCGAAGAGGCCCTGGCCGTGGGGGAAGAGATCGGTTCCTATCCCTTGATCATTCGGCCGGCCTTCACCCTCGGCGGCGCCGGCGGTGGCATCGCCTACAACCCCGAGGAATTCCAGGCCTTCTGCAAAAGCGGGCTGGAGGCCAGCCCCGTAAACCAGATCCTTGTGGAACAGTCGCTGCTGGGCTGGAAGGAATTTGAGCTGGAGGTGATGCGAGACACCGCCGACAATGTGGTGATCATCTGCAGCATCGAAAACCTCGACCCCATGGGGGTTCACACCGGTGATTCGATCACCGTGGCCCCGGCCCAAACGCTCACAGACCGCGAATACCAACGGCTGCGGGACCAATCAATCGCGATCATCCGCGAGATCGGTGTAGACACCGGCGGCAGCAACATCCAATTCGCCATCAACCCCGACAACGGCGATGTGGTGGTAATCGAGATGAACCCCCGGGTGAGCCGCAGTTCCGCCCTGGCCAGCAAAGCCACGGGCTTCCCAATCGCCAAGATCGCCGCCCGCCTTGCCGTGGGCTATCGGCTCGATGAAATCATCAATGACATCACCGGTAAAACTCCGGCCTGCTTTGAGCCCACCATCGATTACGTGGTCACCAAGGTGCCCCGTTTTGCCTTCGAAAAATTCAGCGGCAGTTCGCCAATACTCACCACCTCGATGAAGTCGGTGGGGGAGGCAATGGCGATTGGCCGTTGCTTCGAAGAATCGCTCCAGAAAGCACTGCGTTCCCTGGAAACCGGCCATGCCGGCTGGGGTTGTGACCGCCCCCACCAGCCCCTGCCGGAGGCGGAACTCGACCGGCTGCTGCGCACCCCCACCCCAGAACGCATCTATGCCCTGCGCCAGGCCCTGGAGCAGGGGCGCAGCATTGAACAAATCCATCAACTAAGCAACATCGACCCCTGGTTCCTGGCCAAACTCCAGGGGCTGTTAAACACTGAAAAACAGTTATTGCGGGGCAAACGTCTCGATCAGCTGGGGGCCGAGGCCTTATTGCGGCTCAAGCAACTGGGCTACAGCGACCGCCAGATCGCCTGGGCCAGCGGCAGCGATGAACTTTCAGTGCGCCGCCACCGCCAGGCCCTGGGCGTGAACGTGCTGTTTAAAACCGTTGATACCTGCGCCGCCGAATTCGCCTCCACCACCCCCTATCACTACTCCACCTACGAACGGCCCCTGGAACGGCTCAACTCCAGCGGCGAGCTGGAGCTGCTGCCAGCGCAAACAGAGGTGCAACCTGAAAGTCGCGCCAAGGTGATGATCCTTGGCGGTGGGCCGAACCGGATCGGCCAAGGCATCGAATTTGATTACTGCTGCTGCCACGCCTCCTTTGCCCTCCAGGAGGAGGGCCTGGCCACGGTGATGGTGAACAGCAACCCGGAAACCGTGTCTACCGACTACGACACCAGTGATCGGCTCTACTTCGAACCACTCAGCCTCGAAGACGTGCTCAACGTGATCGAGGCGGAACACCCCAGCGGCGTGATCGTGCAATTCGGCGGCCAAACACCGTTGAAGCTGGCCCTGCCTTTGATGCATTGGCTGGAAAGCGCCGAGGGCCAGGCCACCGGCACCAAGCTCTGGGGCACCTCCCCCCAGTCCATAGACCTGGCCGAAGACCGCGAACAGTTTGAAACGGTGCTGCGGCGGCTGGAGATCCGCCAGCCGCTCAATGGCATTGCCCGCAGTGAATCTGAAGCAATCGCCATTGCCGAACGGATCGGCTACCCGGTGGTGGTGCGCCCCAGCTATGTGCTCGGCGGCCGCGCCATGGAGGTGGTTTTTGATGCCACCGAACTCGACCGCTACATGCGTGAAGCGGTGCAGGTGGACCCCAACCAACCGGTGCTGATCGACCAATACCTGGAAAACGCCATCGAGGTGGATGTGGATGCCCTCGCCGATGGCGAAGGTCGGGTGGTGATCGGTGGCCTGATGGAACACATCGAACCAGCCGGCATCCATTCCGGTGATTCCGCCTGCTGTTTACCGGCGGTGAGCCTCGGCGCCGAAGCCCTGGCCACGATCCGCCGTTGGAGTGAGGCCCTGGCCCTGGCCCTGGAGGTGCGCGGCCTGATCAACCTGCAATTCGCCGTCCGGGACGGCGAGGTGTTCATCATCGAAGCCAACCCGCGCGCTTCCCGCACCGTGCCCTTCGTGGCTAAGGCCACCGGCGTGCCCCTGGCCAAACTGGCCAGCAAGCTGATGGCCGGCCGCAGCCTGCTCGAATTAGGGCTCACCAAGGAACCCCAGCCGCCCCTCCAGGCGGTAAAAGAGGCGGTGCTGCCCTTCCGGCGTTTCCCCGGGGCCGACAGCGTGCTGGGGCCCGAGATGCGCTCCACCGGCGAAGTGATGGGCAGCGCCAGCAGCTTCGGGCTTGCCTATGCAAAAGCGGAATTGGGCGCCGGCGAGGTGCTGCCCACCAGTGGCACCGTATTTCTCTCCACCCACGACCGCGACAAGGACGCCCTAGTGGCCGTGGCCCAACGGCTGATCAGCCAGGGCTTCCAGCTGGTGGCCACCAGCGGCACCGCCGAGCACCTGCGGGGGGCGGGGCTGGCGGTAACCACGGTGCTGAAGGTCCATGAGGGCCGCCCCAACGTGGAGGACGCGATCCGTTCCGGTCAGATTCAGCTGATCATCAACACGCCCATCGGCCGCCAGGCCGCCCACGACGACCGTTACCTGCGGCGGGCCGCCCTTGATTACCACGTGCCCACGGTGACCACCCTGGCGGGCGCCCGGGCGGCGGTGGAAGCGGTGGCAGCTCTACAGGCCCAGAATGACCTACCAATCAATGCCCTGCAGGATCTCCACCGCCAGCCATGACCTCCTCCCCCACAGCCACCAATCCAACAACGATCAGCCCCGGCAGCAATGGACGTGAACTGTTCAGGGCCGCCTACGAGAACCGCTACACCTGGGATTCAAGCTTCAGTGGCTACAAAGGCCGTTGCCGCTGGCAGCAGGGCGACCAGCGAGCCGAGGGCAGCTTTGAGGTGAACGCCCAACTCAAGGCCAAGCTCGAGGGCATCACTGATCCTGCGGTGGAAAAGGCGATCGCCGCTCAGCTCTGGGAGGTGACCATCCACCGGGTGCGCCGCAGCTTTGAACAAACCCACGGCGAAAACAGCTTCAGCATTGGTGATAGCGATGCCGTGGGCCTGGAAATAATCGTGGGTGGCAAAGGGGCCGGCGATCGCTATCGCATCGCCAACAACGTAGTAACGATGGTGCATCGCCATATCCACGGCACCGTGGTAACGATCTTCACCAAAAGCACCACCGACACCGGCGCCGGCTACCTCAGCCACACCTACACCAGCCTCTACAGCGACCCCGCCACGGGCGAGGCCAAGGGCCCTGAAAACCAGTTCAGCGACGACTTCGTGACCCTGCCCGGCAGCCACTACTGGGTACTCGAAAAAAGGGTTATCAGCACCGCCGACGGCGCCGATAACCAAACCTTTGAGTTCCTAGACCTAGAGCCCCTGGGCTGATCAGGCGTCCGGCAGGGGGTTGAGGGTCTTGAGGCGCTCATTGAGCTGCAGGGCCATCGACTGGCGACCCACCGCCAGCACCTTGAGCGTGTCCTCATGGAGGCGCAGCTGGGCATCGGCCACCTGCATGCCCCGCACCAACTCCTTCAGCTCATCGGGCAGGGTATTGAGGTCATAGCGCTTGCCTTCAAAGGTGAGCACTGGATTCTGGTCGCCGGATTCGGTCATCACTGAATCAATTCATCGCTCGGCAAGCTAACCGGCAGTGGCCTTTTCAGCAGGCAGCAGGGGCCGCTTAAAGAAAAACATCAAAAGTGGGCCCACCTGGGCTGTTTGGGTTAGCTCCCAGCGCTGCTGACCCAGCAGGTTTAGGAAATGCTGCAACTGGGCCGCCGGGTGCTGGGGCAAAGGCACCTTCTGGGCATAAACCTCAGGAAATTCCCGGGCAATGAATTCCGGGCTGAGGGCACCACCAAGCCGTTCACTGGCCGCTTCCGGAGTGGGCGGCTGGGGGGGTGGATCGTTGGCGATGTTGATGTGCACCACCCGGTATTCCCAGTTCATAGCTAGCCAAAGGAGCGAATGAGTTGTCGGTTGCAGAGGTCGCGGTATCGACCCCCGGCCATCATCAGCCCGTCGTGGCTGCCCTGCTCCACAATGCGACCCCCTTCCAGGAAAAGGATGTGATCCGCCTCCTGCACCGTTGAGAGCCGGTGGGCGATCACCAGCACCGTGCGGCCGTCCATCGCCCGCTGCAACCCCTGCTGCACCGCCTCCTCCGCCTCCGCATCCAGGGCACTGGTGGCCTCATCCAGCAGTAACACCGCCGGGTTGCCCAGCACCGCCCGGGCAATCGCCAGCCGTTGCAGCTGACCCCCAGAGAAATTGCTACCCCTTTCCTCCACCCGGGCGCCATAGCCGCCGGGCATGGCCTCGATGAAATCAGCGGCATTGGCCAGCTGCGCCGCCCGCCGCACTTGTTCGTCGCTGGCGGGGCGACCAAAGCGAATCGCTTCGGCCACCGTGCCCGAAAACAAAGTGGTTTGCTGGGGCACCAGCGCCACCGCCCGACGCAGTTCCGCCGCCCGGAGGTCTTGGAGATCCAGGCCATCAAGCAACACCTGGCCCTGTTGCGGGGCGTTGAACCGCAGCAACAGGGAGAAGAGGGTGCTCTTGCCCGCCCCGGAAGGCCCCACCAGGGCCACCACCTGGCCCGGGGCCACCCGCAAATTCAACTGCTGCAAAACCGGTTGGCTGGGGCTATAGCCAAAGCTCACATCCCGTAATTCCAGGGCACCGCCCAACTGGGCCAGGGGCCTTGCGCCGGGCCGATCCGGCGCTTCCACCGGTTCCTGCTCTATGGCCCGCAGCCGCCGCAGGGAGGCCTGACCCTGCTGGAACTCGTTGAAGTTTGTGGTGAGGTGCGAAATCGGATCAATCAGCATCAGCAAGGCCGCCACATAGCTGCTGAAACCCGCGCCACTGAGGCCGCCGGCGCCAATTCTCCAGGCACCGAGCAACAACACCGTGAGGATCCCGGCCGCTTCGATGAAGCCCACCACCGGATGCTGCAAGGCCAGCAGCCGCAGGGTGCGGTAACGGGCCCGGCGGTGCAGGTCAATTTCAGTTTCAAAGCGTTGCTGCAGCCAGGGTTCCGCCGCAAAGGCCCGCACCAGCGGCAGCCCCCCAATCGCCTCCCCCAACAAACCCGCCAGCTCACTCACCTGCTGCTGGCTCCTTTCCGCCGCCCCCAGCACCCGCGCCCCAAACACACTCACCAGCACCGCCACCAGGGGGGCCAGCAGCAGGGTGGCCAACGACAACTTCCAGTCGAGATAAACCATGTAGCCGAATACCGCCACCAGCTGCAGGGCGCTGGGGGTGGTGTCTTGGATGGTTTTGTAAATCACCTCCCCCACCCGATCGGCATCTTCCGTGAGCCGATAGGTGAGGTCGCCGGCGGAAAGCTTTTCGAGGGCGCCGAATTCCAGCCGTTGCAAGCGGGCAAACAAATTGCGCCGCAGCTCCTGGCTCACCTGCAGGGCCGGGGCCGCCAGCAGCGTGTCTTGGCCAAACTGGGCCACTTTCTGGATCAGAAACAGGCTGAGCGCCACGGCGATCACCTTCAGCACCCGGTGGAAATCACCGGAACCAATCGCTGGAATCAACTGGCCTGCCTGGGAGGCCAGCAGCGGCCAACAGGCCACAAACACCAGCATGCAAAGGCCGCCGGCGGCGAGCCGTCCCCGGTGGGGCTTCAGCAAAGGCAGCAACCTGCGGAAGCCGGCCGAGGAGGGTGCAAGCATCAGCGCAGGCTACGTCGACATTGCCGGAGTATTTCAGGGTGCGGCTCGATCAATTCCTTAAATGGCAAGGGGTGGTGGGCACTGGCGGCGAAGCCAAGTTGCGCATCCAGCAGGGGGAGGTGCAGGTGAATGGCGTGGTGGAAGAGCGCCGGGGGCGGCAACTGCAGCCCGGGGATCGGGTGGAGTTTCAGGGCTTAAGCCTGCCGGTACAACTGGCCCCAGCCGAGGGGCAACCACCTACCACCTAGGTTTATCGACTCTCCAATTAAAGGATCCGTGGGCACTGCGTCGCGTCCGGTGGTGATCGCCGGGAACTGGAAAATGCACATGACCTGCGCTGAAGCCAGGTCCTTCGCCAGCCAGTTCCTGCCGCTGGTGGCCAGCACCCCCGGGGACCGAACCATCGTGCTCGCCCCCCCCTTCACGGCCCTGGAGGCCGTTCGCCAGGCCGTAGTCGGCAGTGCCGTGACCCTGGCCAGCCAAAACGTGCACTGGGAGGGCAATGGCGCCTTCACCGGTGAGATCTCCACCCGGATGCTGGAGGAACATGGCGTGGCCTACGCGATCGTGGGCCACAGCGAACCCCGCAAATATTTCAGCGAAAGTGACGAACAGATCAACCTGCGGGCCCGGGCTGCTCAAGCAGGCGGCCTGATCCCGATCCTCTGCGTGGGCGAAAGCGATGAACAGCGCTCCAGCGGAGACACCGAACGGGTAATCCGTCGCCAGGTGGAACAGGGCTTTGACGGCATCGACCCCGCCCGGCTGGTGGTGGCCTACGAACCGATCTGGGCGATCGGCACCGGCAAAACCTGTGCCGCCAGCGAAGCAAACCGCATTTGCGGCCTGATCCGCAGCTGGGTGGGCCATCCAGACCTCACGGTGCAGTACGGCGGCTCGGTAAAACCCGACAACATCGATGAAATCATGGCCCAATCCGACATCGACGGGGTGCTGGTGGGCGGCGCCTCACTCGAAGCGCAAAGCTTCGCCCGGATCGTTAATTACCAGCCTTTCCCGGCCGCCTAAAGCCCTTGGTTGATTTCCCCTGGGGGTCGCGCACCGCCGTGATGGGGGTGCTCAACCTCACCCCCGACTCCTTCAGTGACGGCGGCCAGCACCTGGATCCAGACCGGGCCCTGGCGGCAGCCCTAAAAATGGCCGCCCAGGGGGCAGACCTGATCGACCTGGGGGCCCAGAGCACCAGGCCCGGGGCCCAGCAGCTGGGCAGCGAGGCCGAATTAGCCCGTTTGCTTCCGGTGCTGCAACGGCTCGGCGCCGCCAAAGCCCGGGGCGCCTTCCCCCAGGCCCCGCTACTGAGCGTGGACACCTTCCATGCCCCCGTGGCGGCGGCGGCCCTGGGGGCGGGGGTGGACTGGGTCAATGACGTGTCTGGGGGCCAGGCCGACCCGGCGATGCTGCCCCTGGTGGCTGAAAGCGGTTGCCCCTACGTGCTCACCCACAGCCGCGGCAACAGCACCACCATGGACCAGCTGGCCCACTACGGCGATGTGGTGGCGGAAGTGATCGATGAACTGCAGGAGCGCACCAGCCAGGCCCTGGCCGCCGGGGTGCGGGCTAGCCAACTGCTCTGGGATCCGGGCCTGGGCTTTGCCAAAACCACAGCCCAAAACCTCCTCCTGATGCAGGGCCTAGCCGTGCTGGCCGCCCAGGGCTTCCCGCTGCTGCTGGGCCCCTCCCGCAAACGCTTCATCGGCGCAGTGCTCGGCGAACCCCGACCCCGGGCCCGGCTCTGGGGCACCGCCGCCACGGTTTGCCAGGCGGTGGCGGCGGGGGCCGCCGTGGTGCGGGTCCACGATGTGGCAGCGATGGTTCAAACCTGTCGGATGGCGGATGCCCTCTGGCCCCGGCCCTAGCGCAGGCGCCGCAGGCAGAGCTCCTCAAAGGCGGGCCGCAGCAGATAGGGGTAATCCCCCACCCAGAGCTTCGCCTGGGGGATCCAGCCATCGGAAAGCCGGGCGATGCGCGAGAAATCCGGGCGTTCCGATAGCACCAAGCAACGGATCGTCATGCCGCGGCGGATCGCCTTGTGCTTCTTATCGAGCGGAAAGCGCAACTGGCCCAGGTAACCGTCCTCATCCTCCAGCTCGAGGCAGAGCCAGGTGCGACGGTTTTCCACCAGCTCCAGGCGGCCCTGCTTATCGGTTTGCTCCTGGCGGCCCTCCAGCCGTTCCTTGGTGTAGAGATCGGCGATCACCCCCTCAAAAAGAGCTGCCGCTGGATAGCGGCGCAGCTGGCTATTGCGACGGCCCGCCTCCAGGATCGGCCCCCACAACAGATAAAGGAGCATGGTGAGACCTCCCACTAACCAAATCCCACTCCAACGACTGCCGAAGGCTGATCCGGAAATAAGCAGGGGAATCACCCCGCCCAGGCTGGAAATCAGGATCCGCTGCAGGGCCCGTTGGGGGTTGCCCCAACAGAAACTGAACTGGGGGCCACTGGCCACCGCGGGAATCAACCGCTGCAGTTCTCCAGGCTTGAGGGGAAGAAACATCGCGGCTCAGATCAAACGTTCGAGGCCATAAACCAGGCCCGGCAGCTGCCGCACCTTGCGCACGGTGAGCAGCACCCCAGGCATATAGGCGGCCCGGTCAAAGGTGTCATGGCGCAGCACATAACGCTCCCCCAAGCCGCCAAACTGCACCTCCTGGTGGGCCACCAGCCCCGGCAGCCGGATCGAATGCAGGCGTAGGCCACTGGGCCGCAGGCCGCCGCGGCTGCCCGCCAGGCTCTCGTGTTCCTCCAGCTCCGGTGCATTGAAACTTTTACCCAGTTCCTCCATCAGCTCAGCGGTTTTGATACAGGTGCCGCTGGGGGCATCGGCCTTGCGGTTGTGGTGAAGTTCCACCAATTCGGCATGGTCATAGAAGCGGGCGGCGGCGGCGGCGGCCTGCTGGAGCAGCACCATGCCCACGGAGAAATTTGGAATCACCGCAGCCCCCATCGAGGCCTTCTCGGCAAAGCTGGCCAGGTCTTGCAACTGTTCGGGGCTGAGGCCCGTGGTGCCCACCACCGGGGCCACCCCATAGGCCAGGGCCGCCCGGGTGTGGTCATACACCACCCGCGGATGGGTGAAATCCACCAGCACCACCCCGGAATGCTGCTGGCTGGCCAGGCAGAGGCTGGCCTCAAAGTCTGAGCTGAGTGCCACCCCCAGCTCCCCCAGGCCCAAGCGTTCGCCCACATCTTCCGCTTCGCTGCCGGGGCTGGTGTCGATGGCGCCCACCAACTCCAGGTCTGGGGCGGCCAGCACCGCCTTGATCACCTCGGCGCCCATGCGACCAAGGGCACCGGCCACCACCACGGGAATAAGCAATTGGGTCATCGGTTGGGGCGGGGACGCCACAGTCACGGCAGTCTGTTCGTAATCTTTCCTGATCGACACACCCCCTGCCCATGTTCACCCAGGTCCGTTCCGCCAGTCGCCGGGTGAGCCCAGCCAGCTCGGAGGGTCGCCAGGTGATGCGGGCCGTGTACGTGGTGCTGGAGCCCCAATACCAAAACGCCCTCACCCTGGCGGCCAACGCCCTCAACGACCAGGGGGGGGACCTGGCAGTGGATCTGCGCGGCTACCTGATCGAGGAGCTGCGCGATGAAGAGAATTACGAGCAGTTTTGCAGCGATCTGGCCGAGGCCGATGTTTTCATCGCCTCGCTGATCTTCATCGAAGACCTGGCCCAGAAGGTGGTGGAGGCGGTGGCGCCCCTGCGGGATCGGCTCAAGGCCGCCGTGATCTTCCCCTCGATGCCGGAGGTGATGCGGCTCAACAAGCTGGGCAGCTTCTCCATGGCCCAGCTGGGGCAAAGCAAGAGTGCCATCGCCCAGTTCATGCGTAACCGCAAGGATGCCAGTGGGGCTGGCTTCCAAGACGCAATGCTCAAACTGCTAAATACCCTGCCCACGGTTCTCAAATATCTGCCGGTGGAGAAGGCCCAGGACGCCCGCTCCTTCATGCTCAGCTTTCAATATTGGTTGGGGGGCACGCCAGACAACCTCCGCAACATGCTGTTGATGCTGGCTGATAAATACGTTTACCCCAGGGGGGACAACAGCCGGCCAGAACTAACCATCGCCGAACCAGTGGTCTTCCCCGACCAGGGCATCTGGCACCCGATGGCGGCGGGGATGTTTGAAGACCTGAAGGAATACCTCAACTGGAGCGACAGCCGCAGCGACCTCGGTGATGGGCCCCTGATTGGCCTGGTGCTGCAGCGCAGCCACATCGTTACCGGCGATGACGCCCACTACGTGGCCTTGATCCAGGAACTGGAATACAGCGGTGCCCGGGTGATCCCGGTGTTCTGTGGCGGCCTCGACTTCTCAAAACCGGTAAACAGCTTCTTCTTTGATCCGCTCAACCCCGACCGGGCCCTGGTGGATGCGGCCGTTTCCCTCACAGGCTTTGCCCTGGTCGGGGGCCCCGCCCGCCAAGACCATCCCAAGGCAATCGAGACCCTGAAACGGCTTAACCGCCCCTACATGGTGGCGCTACCCCTGGTGTTTCAAACCACCCAGGAATGGGAGGGCAGTGACCTGGGGCTGCATCCGGTGCAGGTGGCCCTCCAGATCGCCATTCCCGAACTGGATGGGGCGATTGAACCGATCGTGCTCTCCGGCCGAGACGATGCCACCGGTAAGGCCCACACCCTGCAAGACCGGGTGGAGGCGATCAGTGAACGGGCGATCCGTTGGGCCATGCTGCGCCGTAAACCTCGCCAAGACAAAAAGCTGGCGATCACCGTATTTAGCTTCCCCCCCGACAAGGGCAATGTGGGCACCGCAGCCTACCTGGATGTATTCGGCTCGATCTTCCGGGTGCTGGAAGAAATGCGTGCCAGGGGTTACCAGTTGGGGGAATTACCGCGCAATTCCAAGGCGCTGATGGAGGCCGTGCTCAAGGATCCAGAAGCGCTGGAAGGTTCCCCCGAACTGGCCATCGCCCACCGCATGACGGTGGAGGAATACGAACGGCTCACCCCCTATTCCCAACGATTGGAAGAAAACTGGGGCAAGCCCCCCGGCGATCTCAATAGCGATGGCCAGAATCTGCTGATCTACGGCCGTCACTTCGGCAATGTGTTTGTTGGCGTGCAACCCACCTTTGGCTACGAGGGTGATCCGATGCGGCTGCTCTATTCCCGCAGCGCCAGCCCCCACCATGGCTTTGCCGCCTACTACACCTACCTAGAAAAGGTGTGGGGGGCCGATGCGGTGCTGCACTTCGGCACCCACGGCTCCCTGGAATTCATGCCCGGCAAGCAAATGGGCATGAGCGAAACCTGCTACCCAGACAGCCTGATTGGCGCCCTGCCAAACCTCTATTACTACGCCGCCAATAATCCCTCCGAAGCCACCATCGCCAAGCGCCGGGGCTATGCCTCCACGATCAGCTACCTAACGCCACCGGCGGAAAATGCTGGCCTCTATAAGGGCCTCAAGGAGCTGGGGGAACTGGTGGGTTCCTATCAGCAACTGAGGGAAAGCAGCCGCGGTGTGCAGATCGTGAATGCGATCGTTGAAACGGCCCGGCTCTGCAACCTTGATAAAGACGTAGTGCTGCCCGATGTTGATGGCTCCAGCCTCGACCTAGACGGCCGCGACGCCGTTGTGGGGGCCGTATATCGGCAACTGATGGAGATCGAAAGCCGGCTGCTGCCCTGTGGCCTGCACACGATCGGCAAGCCCCCCACTGCGGAGGAGGCGATCGCCACCCTGGTGAGCATCGCCGCCCTAGAAAGGAAAGAGGAGGGGCTCCAAAGCCTGCCTTCCCTGCTGGCCCAAAGCCTGGGGCGCAGCATCGAAGCGGTCTACCGGGGCAACGACGCCGGGGTACTGGCCGATGTGGAACTCAACCAACGGATCACCGCCACCAGTCGTTTGGCGGTGGGTTCAATGGTGAAGGCAGTCACCGGCCGTGATGGCCGGGTGACGATGCGCCAGAACTTTGGTTGGTTGATCAATCTGCTCCAACGGTTTGGCTTCAAGCTGCCCAGCCCCTGGTTGCGGGCCTGCTGCCAGGCGGACTTCCCTGGGGTGGATTCCGGCGAACTCGACAAACTGTTTGGCTATCTGCGCTTCTGCCTCGAACAGATCTGCGCAGACATGGAGATGGAAAGCCTGCTGCGGGCCCTCGATGGCGAATACGTGCTGCCGGGCCCCGGCGGTGATCCGATCCGCAACCCCGGGGTATTGCCCAGCGGCAAAAATATCCATGCCCTCGATCCCCAATCGATTCCCACCCGGGCCGCCATCGCCGCCGCCAAGGTGGTGGTAGATCGCCTAATCGAACGCCAAAAGGCCGAGCAGGGGGACTGGCCCGAAACGATCGCCTGTGTGCTCTGGGGCACAGACAACATCAAAACCTACGGCGAATCCCTGGCCCAAATCCTTTGGTTTATCGGTGTGAAGCCAGTTTCTGATTCGCTCGGCAGGGTCAACAAGTTGGAGCTGATCCCGCTAGAGGAGCTGGGCCGGCCCCGCATCGATGTGGTGGTGAATTGTTCTGGGGTATTCCGTGACCTGTTCATCAACCAGATGGCCCTGATCGACCAGGGGGTAAAGATGGCGGCCGAGGCCGATGAGCCCCTGGAGATGAATTTCGTGCGCCGCCACGCCCAAACCCAGGCCGCCGACCAGGGAATTTCACTCAGGGATGCCGCCACCCGCGTTTTCTCCAATGCCAGCGGCAGCTACAGCTCAAACGTAAATCTGGCGGTGGAAAACAGCAGCTGGGAACAGGAGGAGGAACTGCAGGAGATGTATCTGAGCCGCAAAACCTTTGCCTTCAATGCCGATAACCCTGGCGAGATGAACCAGAACCGCGAGGTGTTTGAATCAGCGATGAAAACCGCCGATGTGACCTTCCAGAACCTGGATTCAGCCGAGATTTCACTTACCGATGTGAGTCATTATTTCGACTCTGATCCCACCAAGCTGATTGCCGGCCTGCGGGACGACGGCAAGGCCCCCGCCAGTTACATCGCAGACACCACCACCGCCAATGCCCAGGTGCGTTCCCTAGGGGAAACAATTCGGCTGGATTCCCGCACCAAACTGCTGAATCCCAAGTGGTATGAGGGGATGCTCAACTCCGGCTACGAGGGGGTGCGGGAGGTGGCAAAACGGCTCAACTTCACCCTGGGCTGGAGTGCCACCAGCGGCGCCGTAGACAACTTTGTTTACGAAGAGGCCAACGACACTTTCATCAATGACCCGGAAATGCGCCAGCGGTTGATGGATCTAAACCCCCACAGCTTCCGCCGCATTGTGGGCACGCTGCTAGAGGTAAACGGCCGTGGCTACTGGGAAACCTCCGAAGAAAACATCCAGCAATTACAGGAGATCTACCAGGAGATTGAAGACCGCATTGAAGGCGTCACCAGCTAAATAGCCCCATGGCGCTAGCAACGATCCCAGGCTCCAGCCTTGGCCTCAGCAGCCTCTCCACCGTGTTGGTGGATGTGGCGCTGATCATTGTGGTGAGCAAGTTGCTGGGCCGGCTGCTGGCCCGCTTTGGCCAGCCCCCGGTGATCGGCGAAATCCTTGGCGGCATCCTGCTGGGGCCGTCGCTGTTGGGGTGGCTGTGGCCCGCCAGCCAGGAGCTGTTGTTTGCCCCGGCGGTGCTGAAGCAACTGGATCTGCTCTCGCAGTTGGGGCTGATCCTGTTCATGTTTCTGATCGGCATGGAGCTGAGCCCCAGCCACCTGCAGGGGCGGCTGCCCCTGGCCAGTCGCATCTCCCTGGTGGGGGTAGTGATCCCCCTGGCCCTGGGCATTGGCCTGGCCCTGGGCCTCGAACAACTGAGCCCTGAACTATTGCCGGGGCAAAACAACCTGGCCGGCAGCCTGTTTCTGGGCACGGCGATGGCGATCACCGCCTTTCCCGTGCTGGCGCGGATCCTCAAGGATCGTGGCCTGCTCAAAACCCCCCTCGGCCAACTGGCGCTCACCTGCGCCGCCATCGGTGACCTGCTCGGCTGGATCTTGCTGGCGGCGGTGGTTTCCTTCAGCCGCTCCGGCTCCCTGGCTGGCGCCCTGCCCGCCCTGGGGCTCACCAGCCTCTGGGCCCTGCTGCTGCTGGTGGGACTGAGGCCATTGATGGCCAAGCTCGAACACCACTACCGCCAGGAACGGCAGCTCAATCCGGTGGTGCTGGCCCTGGTATTTGCCGGGGCGCTGCTATCGGCGGTGGTCACCGAGCTAACGGGGGTGCACTACATATTTGGCGCCTTTTTGTTTGGCTTGGCCCTACCCCGCTACGGGCCGCTGCTGCGAAGGCTGCAACTGCTCACCGAGGAGCTGGTGCTCACGGTGCTGCTGCCGGTGTTTTTTGCGATCAGCGGGTTGCGTACCAGCCTGGGCAGCATCCACAGCCCTGGCATCGGCCTGGCCCTGCTGGCGGTGCTGGCGGTGGCAATCGGCGGTAAATACTGCGGCACCTGGGCCACCGCCCGGGCCGGGGGCCTCCCTGGGAGGGAGGCCGAGGCCCTGGGCTGGCTGATGAATACCCGCGGGCTCACGGAACTGGTGATCCTCAATGTGGGCCTGAGCCTCGGGGTGATCAGCCCCACCCTGTTCACCCTGATGGTGCTGATGGCGCTGATCACCACCGCCATGGCCGGCCCGCTGCTGGGGCGCCTCGGGTACGTCGCCAACCTGGCCCAGGCAGCAATTCCGAAAAAATCGTCACCTTCCGCAACATTGCGTTAAACTTCTTCAAGTTCCACCGATCGCCATGACCGCTTCCCCTGCCATCATCCGCGGCGCCACCGTTACCACCGAAGACGGCGGACGCCTTAATGCCTTTGCCGCTGAACCCCGCATGCAGGTGGTGAGTTCAGAAAACGGCTGGGGTTTCCACGAGCGCGCTGAAAAGCTGAACGGCCGCATGGCGATGCTCGGCTTCATTGCCCTGCTCGCCACTGAATTCGCCCTGGGCGGCGAAGCCTTCACCCACGGCCTCCTCGGCCTCGGCTGATCCCTGCGCCGCAATTTCACAGCACTCCCCAATCCCGCGGCAGACTCACTGCCGCGGGATTTTTTATGGCCCCCTTGCCCAATCGCCCCACCGCCTGGGTAAGCGGTGCCGGCCCCACCGGCTGCCTCAGCGCCCTCGCCCTGGTGCGGGCCGGCTGGCGGGTAAGCCTCCACGACCCGGCCAGCGCCGCCGCCCTGCAGAGCCGCAGCCGCGCCTATGCCCTCACCCACTCCAGCCAGGCCTTACTGCAGCAATTAGAGCTGTGGGAACCCCTGGCCCCCCACTGGCAAGCCTTTGATCGGCTCGAACTTATCGATTGCTCTAGCTCCAAACAGGTGAGCTTCCGGGGCCCCGCCCAAGGCCAAGGCCAAGACCCCGCGGCAGTGGGCTGGATCCTCAACCACCCACCCCTAATGGCGGTTTTGCTCGCCGCCTGCCGCCAACAGCCCGAGCTGGAATTGCTATTGGGGCAGCCCGCCAGCGGGGCAGAGGCCCGCCAGCGGGATCTCACCGTGATCGCCGAAGGGGGCCGTTCCCCCAGCCGCGAACGGCTGGGCCTGCCCTTCTGGGGTTGGCGATATCAACAGGCCTGCCTAACCGCCCAGGTGCAGCTTGAGGGCAACGGCGAGCACACCGCCTGGGAATTGTTTCGCGCCGAGGGGCCCCTGGCGGTGTTGCCCCTGGGCAAGGGCATCGCCCAAGTGGTGTGGAGTGCTCCGCTGGACCGCTGCGAACAGCGTTCAGCCCTGCCGGAAGCCGCCTTCCTGGATGCACTCACGGCGGTGTTGCCCGCCGGCATCAAGGCGCTGGCCCTCCAGGACCAAGCGGCCAGCTTCCCCCTGGAATGGCGCCTGGCGCCGCGGCTGGGCCAAGGTCAGCTGCTGCTCTGTGGCGAGAGCGGTCACCGCTGTCACCCCGTGGGGGGGCAGGGCCTCAACCTCTGCTGGCGTGATGTGGCGGTGTTGGCCCAGGAGGCGGCAGCGGTGAGCCAGGGGCAACAAAGCGTGCGGCAACTGGTGCGGCGCTACGGCCGGCGCCGCTGGCCAGATCTGCTGGCCACCCTCGTGGCCACAGACCTGCTGGTGCGCCTGTTTTCCAATCGCCAACCGCTGCTGCAGGCCCTGCGCAGCCTTGCCCTCGAGCTGCTGGGCCGCTGCGCACCCCTGCGCCAGGGGCTGCTTCAGCTGGCCACCTACGGCCTCGGACCCCGCAGCCTTGACAAAAAAGGGGTTAATCCTGAATAATCAGGCCTCTTAATGTGCTCTTAATAGCCATTAGGTGTAATCCGCGGCACACTCAAGCCTGAGACCGCAGTTTCCCTTTACCCCCAGCCTCTCCGCCCCGGCCATGGTGATCACCACATCGCCACAACCTGTCCCCCCCTCGGCCCTGGTGGATTTTCTGCGCCGGGACATCGGCCTCAGTGATGACGCCCTTGCCCTCGGGGTGCGCCAATCAATCCAGGAGCAGGCACCGCTGCCGGTGACCCTCTGGCGATTTGGCCTGTTGAGCTTGGGCCAGCTCAATAAGGTGTACGACTGGCAGGACCGCCAATAACGGAAAGTTAGTAAAGAATCAGCGATTCCACCGGTTCGCTCCCGGGCAGTCGCTGGCGGCCGCCTAGGTCGGTTAGTTCGGCCACGAAGCCATAGCCGATCACCTCACCGCCCGCCTGGCCCACCAGCCCCGCGCAGGCCGCAGCGGTGCCACCGGTGGCAAGCAGGTCATCGATGATCAACACCCGGGGACCGCCGGCCAGGGCATCCTGCTGGATCTCCAGGCGATCGCTGCCGTACTCGAGGCTGTAATCGAGCCCCTCCACCGGTCCAGGCAACTTGCCGGGCTTACGCACGGGCACAAAGCCGAGGCCCATGGCAAAAGCCAGGGCATTACCAACGATGAAACCGCGGGCCTCAATGCCCACAATCAGTTCCGGCCGATGGCCATCACAACGGTTGGCCAGCCCTTCCACCACCAGGCGCCAGGCCTTGGGGTCGCGCATTAACGGGGTGAGATCGCGGAAGAGGATGCCGGGCTTAGGAAAATCAGGCACATCCCTGACCAACGCCTTGAGCTGTTGATCCAGGGTGATACTCATGGCTGTGGCAACGGTGACAGGGGGTGACGGCATCCCTGCCCTGCTGCCATCATCGCAGCCATCGCCCCCGCCCTTTGACCGACTCCCCTGCCCATCCGCCCAGTAGACCCTTGCCGCGCCGCGGCCTGGAACGGCTCGACCTACTGCTGCTGGCGATTGAGGCCCTCGATCTCCATGGCAGCGAAGCCATGCTCTGGAGCTGTGAACAGCTCGGCCTCTCCGCTGCCTTCCCCGATCGGGTCGCCCTCTGGAAATCCCGTTGTCGCAATCCCCTGCGCCGGGCCAGCCGCCGCGGGGAACTGTCCAGCCAGGAACAGCAGGGCCTGGTGCAGCTGGTGTGCAGCCTCTCCCAACGGCTTTACCCGATGTTGCGGCAACTGCTGTCCAGCAGCGAACCTGAACAACTGAACAGCCAACGCTGGGAACTGTTCAGCAGCCGTTATCGCGAACTAATCCAGGAACGGATGAACGAGAAACGCGGTGCCATCCGCCTACTTATCGATTCCAGCGAAGGCGAAAGCCTGCGGCGGCAGGTGGTGCAAACCCTGCTGTTCTGTGCCGGCCCCGGTGGGCTACAACGGTTAGAGGCCAGCCTGATGGACGGCAGCCGATGACTAACTTCTCCCTCAGCGGTATTTCCAGCTTCAGCTCTGCGCAGTTGAAGCTGCACTTTGAAGAATCCAGCTGCCGCCTTGATCTCACTGGCCTGCCCGATGTGAGCGCCAGCCCCAGCGACGCCAGCGACGGGGCTCCTGGCCAACGGCTGAGCATCCTCACCGGCTGGGAACTGAACCTGGGCCAGCGGGCCGCCCTGCAGGGAAAACTGGAGCACCTCCAGGCCCTGGTGGCCGCCGTGCAGCCCTACGTGCGCCACCTGGTGAGCAATCACCCCTGCCCCCAGGGGGACCCCAGCTCGCCGGTGAGCCTGGAACCCCGGGGCAAGGGCCATCGGCTGCAACTACGCAGCAGTCAGGCCAATACGGAGCCGCTTGATCTACAGCTGGATGACGCCGAACTGGCGGACCTCACCCAGTGCCTCGATCAAATGCTGCAGGACCAGCGCCTCGGCATCAGCCTGCCCCTGCCCGCCCCTCAGCCCCTGCGGCGCCGGGAGCAACCGCGCAGAAAAGGAGCTGCCACCGGCTGGGCAGCGCCGGCGGCGGCCCTGGGGGCCCTGCTGATCACCGCCGGCCTGGCCAGTGTGATCCCCCTACCCGAACGCAAGCGCCCAGCAGCCCAACCCCCAGCCCCAACCACGAGCCAGCGATGACCACCCCCCCCAGCTGGAGCGACCTACGGCGCCTCGTGACCCGCTTGGGGGCAGAGCTAGATGTGATCGTGCGCAGTGACCCGGAGGTGTGCGGCCTCAGTGGCGAAGACTTTCACCTCAGCCTCCACCACGGGGGCCAAGGGGACTGCACCGTGCGCGGCCTGAGCCTGGTGGAGTGCCCCAACAGCTTGGTGGTGGAGGAGTTCGTTCGCTGGATGGTGCAGGTGGGCTATCTGGAACAGCCGCCAGAGAGTCCCCCTGGGGATTGACCGACCCTTGGGGATCGATAGGTTGCAGACCATGCGCCATCGCCCCGCCAAAATCCGTTCCCTGCGCAAGGCCCCGCGGCCACCGGGACGTTTTCAAGCCTGCCTGTTGGCCCTGGCCTGGATCGCCGCCGGCTCCGGCCTGATGTTTGGCCTCTCCCAGCTGCCCAACCGGTTGGACACGGTGCTGTTCTTCAGCACCGCCCTGCGCAACATCAGCATGGGGCTGCTGCAACTGGGGGCTGGCCTGCTGCAATTGGTAGGCGCCCTGCTGCTGATCATCCTGGTAGCCACCAGCCTGGTGCTTCTGACCGGTGGCTTGTTGCGACTGCTGCGGGTGTTCAGCCCTGGCAGCTTTGGACCGGAGGGCCTCGGCTCCCGCTTCAGGCGCGCTGGCAAGCGCCCCAAGGGAGGCGCCAGCGAGCCCAGCGCCCCCAGCTACCTGCTGGATCGCCACCTTTAAACAAAGCTCCTGGACAAAAATTCACCTATATGCGGCACAACTGCCGCATATAGGTATCCGGGGCAGTTATTAATCTCTCAATAACTAATACTGTATGCCATTCGGCACGCGAGGATCTATGACAATGGTGGGAACGGCACTATTGATAACTTTTCTTCTGATTATTGGCTCAATTTTGATTGCCTATATCGAAACAATCGATTGGTCATTATAGGCCTATATCTTCGGCCCAGAGGTCAGGTTTTTCGCTGAGCATCTTTTGCATCAGGGCCTCACAGGCCGGGTCATTGAGGCAATCCACCTCAATCCCGGCATCTAGCAACCACTGTTCAGCCCCCTGAAAGCTGCGGCGCTCACCAATCAGCACCCGCTTGAAGCCCAGCAATACCGCCGTGCCCGCACACATCGGGCAGGGGGAAAGGGTGGTGACCAAGGTGAGTTCAGGCCAATCGCGGCGGCGACCGGCATTGCGAATGCACTGGGTTTCCCCATGGGAGGTGGGATCACCGTTCTGCACCCGCAGGTTGTGACCCCGGGCCAACACCTCCCCGGTTTCCGTGGCGATCACTGCCCCAATCGGGATCCCCCCCTCGGCCCAACCCTGCTCCGCCTCAGCCCGGGCTTCGGCCATCAACTGCTTCCGCACGGATCGATCCATGGGCTTCGGTCAGTGGAGCCTCACTCTGCCTGGCGAAATCGCTTGGGGGCGAGCGAACGGCGGAACAACATCAGTTCCTCCAGGCTTACCAGGCCATCCCCATTGCGATCAAAGCGGCCAAAGTGATCACGGATGCCTGGCAGGAGCGAGGTCTCTTCCAGGCTCAGCAGGCCATCACCGTTGCGATCAGCGGCCCGGAAAACCTGCAGCAGCCGCTCCCCCAGGAAAGGCTCGCCGATCGGGGCCACCTCCCGCAGTTCCACCTGGCCGTCGCCATCGCGGTCGAGGCTGCGCAGGCGCGGGTATCCCTGCATATCGGCGGGTTGCAACTTGCCATCGCCATCGCGATCCAAACGATGGAATAGCTCCAACATGCGGCGCCGGTGTTCCTGCATGGCCGCTGGATCTTGGGCGGCGGCTGGTAGGGCCAGGGCCAACACAAGCAGCAGCAGGGCAAGGGGGCGACTCATCGCCCAACCCTATGGAAGCCCCCCTGCGAAAACGCCAAGCAGGGGCCAACACCGGCTTAAAAGCTGTGACGGAATCCGACTGATCCCTGGGCTGGTTTCCCCTTGCCGGCGCCCATACAGTCCACCCATCCTCTGAAGCAAGCCCGGCCATGGCCAAGGCGCAGACCATCTGGGTGGTGGATGACGATCCGGAACTGCGACAGCTGCTGAGCAGCTACCTGAATGAACAGGGCTATGAGGTGCGCACCCTCAATGACGGCAAGCAGCTCACCGCCCGCCTCGAGTTCCAGCGGCCCGACCTGGTGGTGCTCGACCTGATGATGCCCGGCGACGACGGGCTCACGATCCTGCGGCGGCTGCGGGATAGCGGCGATGACCTGCCGGTGGTGATGCTCACCGCCCGGGGGGAGGCGGTGGATCGCATCATTGGCCTCGAGCAGGGGGCCGACGATTACCTAGCCAAACCCTTCATGCCCAGGGAACTAACGGCCCGGATCGAAGCGGTACTGAGGCGCCGGGGCACCATGCCAGCGGGCACCCCCCTGGCCGATGGCGAACTGATCAACTTCGGCAACAACAGCCTCGACCTCTCCGCCCGCACCCTGGAACGGGATGGGCAAACGGTGGTTATCACCAGCGGTGAATTCGGCCTGCTGGCCGCCTTCGTGCAAAACCCGCACCGGCCCCTCTCGCGGGAGCGGTTGATTGAACTGGCGCGGGGACCCAGCAGTGAGACCGATAGCCGCAGCATGGACGTGCAGGTGTCGCGGGTGCGCAAACTGATCGAGCCGGATCCCACCCGGCCCCGCTACCTGCAAACGGTGTGGGGCTATGGCTATGTGTTTGTACCGGATGGCACCCCCCGCAGTAAATAGCCGATGAGCCTCCCCTCCGGGGCCCTGCTCTTGCGGCTGGCCCTGTTTCTGCTGTTGAGCTGGGGGGCAAGCCTCGGGGTGTTGCAGTTGCTGCTGGGCCAACGGCTGGACAGGGCCCAGATGGAACAGATGGGCCGGGATCTGGCCAGTGGCATCCGCCTCAGTGAAGTGGCCTTGGAGCGGTTCCCCCCCTCGGTGGTGGCCCAGCTCAGCGGCCTGCGGCTGAGCACCGAGGCACCAGCGCCAGGCTTCGGCGAAAACTTCCCCCAGGAACGGGCCCAGGAACTGCGCTTGGAACTATGCAAACGGCTACACCACTGCCCGGAAGTGGTGCCCACAGAAATCCCTGGCAATGGGGTTTGGGTGGAACTGCTGAGTCCCCTAGAAAAGGTTTGGCTATTTGCCCCCCTTCCCAGCGACAACTGGTGGCCACCGGATCCGCAGCTGGCCTCCCTCTCCCTGCTGAGCGGCAGCGTGGTGGCCGGCGGACTCTTCCTGCTGCTGGAGGTGCAAAGGCCGCTGCAACGGCTGGAGCGGGCCCTGGGGCGGGTGGGCTTGGAGGAACGGCCGGCGCCCCTGCCCAAGGAGGGGGCCGTGGAGGTGCAAAGGCTGAGCCAACACTTCAATTCGATGCTTACCCGCCTCGAACGCAGTGAAGCGGAACGGGCGACGATGCTGGCCGGCATCGCCCATGACCTTAAAAGTCCAATCACGCGGCTGCGGCTGCGGCTGGCGATGGAATCGGGCAGCCCCCAGGCCCAGGCTGATCTGGATGCCCTGGAACGGATCACCGGCCAATTTCTGTTATTTGCCGGCGGCGGCCAGGCGGAAGAACTGGTGCGACTGCCTTTGCAAGATCTGATCGGTGAACTGGCGGCCCGCTACGACGGCCAACCGCTCGAACTCGAACTGGAAGCGATTGAAGCGCTGGTGCAACCGGTGGCCCTAGGCCGGGCGATTAGCAACCTGGTGGACAATGCCCTCTCCTACGGTGAACCGCCGGTGCTGATCCAGCTGCAGCGCCTACAGGGTCAGGTGAGCATTTGCATCCAAGACCAGGGGGCTGGCATCGCCAAGGAGCAAAGGGAGCAAGCGTTAATGCCCTTCCATCGCCTCGATGCCTCCCGGGGCGGCAGCGGCCACTGCGGCCTTGGTCTTGCCATCGCCAGCCGGGTGGCAGAAGCCCATGGGGGACGGCTGGACCTTAAAGATTCCGCCCAGGGGGGCTTCAGCGTTTGCCTACTGCTGCCGGAAGCAAGTTGATGCTGCCCCTACTGCTGATCCTGCTGGCCGGGCTGCTGCTGCGGCTTGCGATTGCCGCCCTCTTACCACCGGGCTACGACGAGGCCTATTACCTCTTCTACGGACACCACCTCGCCCTCAGCTATTTCGACCACCCCGCCGCCGTGGGGGTCTGGGCCTGGCTGGGGCTGCATCTGCCCTTCGGCAGCTTTGGCCTACGGCTGCCATCGGTAATCAGTTACACCCTGGCCTCGGCCCTGCTGGCCCTGGCCAGCCAACGGCAACTGGGCCGCGGCGCCGGCCTCTGGACAGCGGCCCTAACGGGCCTTTCGCCGCTGTTGCTGGCCTGTGGCGGGGTGCTGTTGCTGCCGGATGCGCCGCTGCTGTTGCTGCTCAGTGCCGTTATTTATGCGCTGGCAGTGGATGCCCCCTGGGGACTGCTGGGACTGCTGCTGGGCGGGCTCACCCTCTGCAAATACCAGGCCCTGCCGCTGCTGGGCTGTTTGCTGATCTGGGCCCTCTGCCAGCCGGAGCGCCGCCGCCGCCTATTCAGTGCCGAAGGAGTTACAGCCCTGGCCGCCTGGGCCCTGGTCTCCAGTCCGCTCTGGATCTGGAATGCTCAGCACGGTTGGATTTCGATCCTCTTCCATGGGGCCCGCACCAGCGCCGCCAGTGGCTTCAACCCCAGCGGCCCGCCGCTGTTTTTGCTCACCCAAATGCTGGCGCTGTTCCCCAGCATCGGCGTTCTGTTGTTGCTGGGGGCCGGCCCCCATCGGCCCGATCGGGCCAGCCCCTTTCGGCTGCTGCTGCGCTGGCTAGCCCTGCCGCAAATGCTGTTGTTTCTGCTGCTGGCGGGGCGGATGCAGGTGCTGGTGAGCTGGTTGGTGCCGGTCTGGTGGCTGCTGCTGCCCTTGGCGGGCGAGCGGCTGGCGGCAGCCCAGGCCAGGGGAGCCCGCTGGCTGCCGGCCTGGAGCTGGTTCAGCATTGGCCTACCACCAATCCTTTGCTTGGTGGCCGCCAGCCATGTGCGCTTTGGATTTGCCAACCCACTGTTGCCGGTCAGCATCGATTCCTCTCGGGAATTACTGCCCCCCGAAAAGCTAAGGGAGGCCCTTAAGGCCCAACCAAAACTCTGGAATGCCCTTGTCAAAACCCCATTGATCGTGGGCCGCCGTTACTACGAACCGGGCTTCCTAGCCCTGGCCCTGGGTTCAGATAGCAAAGCCGAATACACCACCTTCAGTAGCGATGCCAGGGGATTTTTATTTTGGCAACCAGCCGATGGCTTTGCTGGCCGTTCGGGGGTGCTTTTTAGTTTGCGCAATCCAGAGCAGAAGCAAGAAACCAAAGACTGGATGAAACGGCTGGGTCCCCTGGAACCCCTGGGCATAGTGCGGCTGGAACGGGGCGGCAGCGTGGCCCAGGAGCTGGAGTTTTTTGGTTTCGCCCCCCTAGCCCAACCCTGGGATCGCCGCTACTAGCCAGACAAAGAAAAGAGCAGCCCCCCGCCGCCCACCAATAACAGCCCTATCCAGCCCAAGATCGAGGGGCGTTCATCCAGGAACAGAAAGGCCAGCAGGGCCACCACCAGCAGGCTGAGCCGATCCACTGGCACCACCAAGGAGGCCTGGCCAGCCTTCAAGGCCCGGAAATAACAAATCCAGGAAAGTCCAGTGGCAATCCCAGAAAAACCGAGGAACCACCAGGTACGAACAGAAAGTTCAAAGGGGTTACTCCATTTCCCCGCCGCCACCAATAGCAAGGGCAGAAACAGGGCAACGATCCCCGTGCGCACCAGGGTGGCCAGATCCGGATCCACGTCTTCCAGGCCAGCCTTAGCCAGCACTGCTGTGATGCCAGCAAACACCGCTGAGCCAAGGGCCCACACAAACCAGAGCGGTAGCGGACCCATCTCAGCACTACGAACCCCCGCCATCCTGCCCTGTGACTGCCCAGTGGTGGCAGCATTGGAGCCATTCAGCCGCCGGCAGGCCATGTCATTGCTAAACAAATCAATCCTGGTGTTGTTTTTGTTTGGAATTGCAGCCCATGGCCAAACCGGAAACATTGTGCTTGAAAAAATAAATTTAGCCAGGGCAGCAGAGGGCAAAGCAGCCTTGGCCCCTTTACCGCCAGCCCTGGAATCAATCAGCGCTAGTTACCTGGAAACATTAGGCAGTCAGCTTCTGCAACAGGGGGAATGTGATCACAACCGACAACTCTGGGGGCAACTGCAAAGCACTGCTTCTCCCTTGCCCTTTCATCCGATTGGAGAAGTAATTGCCTGCCCCGCCCAGAGAGGCTATTGGAGTGAACAAAGAGTGGTGGATACCTGGCTTAATTCAGCTATTCACCACGCAATACTCGTTGAAAGGCCAAACTCCTCCTACTTCAACTGCGGCCTATTTGCCAGCGGTCCCTCTGAAACGGCCATCTGCATAACCTGGTCTGGCCCAAAGCAATGAAACCAGGGACCACATGGCCACATCGGTGAGGACGCCTACCTAGGTGAGGCGGCACTAGAGGCTCACAGGCGATCGGATCAGCCCAGTATCACCCTAGATAAAGTAATCCACGATCTTGGACTGGAAGGTGGGGCTCTGGCGTTACCGCGTAGGTGACTATCGGATTATTTGCCAGATCAATGACAATCAACTATTGGTTCTTGTTGTGCGGATCGCCCACCGCAGCCGAGCATATGATTGATCAAACTTATTCACAGGGCTTGATTAAGCATTAGGGCTGTGTAGCGAGCAAAGTGGCTACAGGCCTTCCAAGATCTCAAGACACCTAGTCGCGTGGGTCGTGAGGAATATCTAGGTAACAACTTGCCCGCCGCTGCGCGGCCCATAAGCCCCACAACAGAAGCCATCATCCGCGCCCTTCCTTTAGAGCGCCTTACTTAAGCAACACCAAACGGAGGGGGCGTCCTTAATAACAGGACTCAAACAGACTGCGCTGGAACAACTTTTGGTTTAAGACTGCTGATACACCAACATTTGCACCAACATTTCTAGGGGTTTACTATGGACTTAGGCGGACTGAAATCGAATGATTTTGCTTCCATCTACTTCAGAATGCCTCACACCGCTTCAGAGCACCACCCCATCACCTCCTCCCGCCGAGCAACCCACTAACGGCACCGCTTGGTTAGGTGCTCGCCCTGGGGAATCAAACCCTGATGGATCGGACAGGTCAGCAGGGTGACGCAGTGTCTGCCGACCTCATAGCGGAAGTGCTGGCAAGTCATACAGACCCTTGAGGAGCGGGCGGGTCTCAGGACATCAATATCCAGGTAGTCCCACTGCTCACAGGTGCCAGGGTCAGCAGGGCGAGCAGTGGGCATCGGTCACTAGCGGGTACACCAGTACTACTCAGGTTCTGGTGGTGAGTCAATACTGCTGTACCTGACTGCTCTGTCCTGCCTTTAATGCAGATTCTGCAAAACGGGCAGAACCCAGTCCTGTAGGCAGACTGGGAGAACGCCCAAGGTGCCCATGAGCGACTCAGCGACCTTCACCACCGCCTCCGAGATCGATGAGGAAGACCTGGGCGAGGAGGATCTGGGTGGTCTGGATGACCTGCTGGCATCGCTGAGGTCAGACGAGGAACCAGCGCCAAAGCGAGGTCGAGGCAGGGCGAAGAAGGAAGCACCCGCCAAGGATTTCAAGGCAGTGCTCTGGGCGAGTGCTGACAAACTTCGTGCCCAGATGGATGCGGCGGAATATAAGCATCTGGTTCTGGGTCTGATCTTCCTCAAATACATCTCAGACACCTTTGCTAAGCACCGACCAAAGGTGCTTCTTATGGTCAGTGACCCTGACTCCATTAACTATGTTGGTGATGATCCTGCTGACCAAGAATCAGCACTGGAAGAGCGTGACTACTACACCCAGGAGAACGTGTTCTGGGTTCCTACTGATGCCCGCTGGGAATCGCTACGGGCACGGGCAAAGCAACCTGATATTGGTCAACTGATCGACAAGGCACTGGTTGCCATCGAGAACGAGAACCCAACTCTTCGAGGCAAGTTGGATAAGCGGTTTGGTGCTGCCCAACTGGAACCAGGGCGTCTGGGTGAACTGGTGGATCTGATCTCCAAGATCGGTTTCGGCGACGACCACCGATCAGGTGATGTGCTGGGTGAGGTCTATGAATACTTCCTCGGTCAGTTCGCCAGCGCAGAAGGCAAGAAGGGCGGTCAGTTCTATACGCCTGCCCACGTCGTCAAAACGCTGGTTGCTGTGCTGGCACCACACAAGGGTCGGATCTATGACCCCTGCTGTGGTTCAGGGGGAATGTTCGTTCAGAGCGAGAAGTTCATCCAGGCACACGGGGGCAAACGTGATGACGCTTCTATCTATGGGCAGGAGAGCAACCCGACTACCTGGCGGTTGGCGGCGATGAACCTGGCGATCCGTGGGTTTGCTGCGGATCTTGGTCAAGAACCTGCTGACACCTTTGCGAGGGACCAGTTCCCCGATCAGAAGTTTGATTACATCCTCGCCAACCCACCATTTAACATTTCGGATTGGGGCGGTGAAAAATATGAAAGTGATCCACGCTGGGTTTACGGGCGACCACCAGTAGGTAATGCCAACTATGCGTGGTTACAACATATGCTCTGGAAACTACGCCCTGGTGGTGAAGCAGGCGTAGTGCTGGCAAACGGATCAATGAGTTCCAACCAAAGCGGTGAGGGGCAGATCCGTGAAGCAATGGTGCGTGGTGATGTGGTTGAGGTGATGGTCGCACTGCCTGGGCAACTCTTTTTAAATACTCAGATACCTGTTTGCTTGTGGTTCCTGACGAATGACAAGACCCAGCGTGGTCGTGATCGTCGTGGAGAAACGCTGTTTATTGATGCCCGCCAGATGGGCACAATGAAGACCAGAGTTGAGAGAGTATTAACTGATGAGGATATTGCCAAGATTGGAGATACTGTTCACGCTTGGCGTGGCAATGGTGAAGTATCTACTGCTTATGAAGATGTTGCTGGTTTCTGCTACAACGCCAAGTTAGAAGAGATCGAGAAGAATGGTTTTGTGCTCACACCTGGGCGTTATGTAGGAGCAGCAGATGTTGAAGATGATGGCGAAGTATTTGAAGATAAGATGAGGCGCCTCACTGGATTGCTCAAGCAGCAGCAGGAAGAGGGAGCGAAGTTGGATCAGCAGATTACTGAGAACCTGAGGAAGTTGGGATATGAATGATGATTTTCTAATGAGACCGCTAGGTGAACTTGGCGTCTTGGATCGTGGAAGGTCAAGACATAGACCTAGGTATGCGCCTCATCTGTATGGCGGGGAATACCCCTTTATACAGACAGGTGACATTAAGTCGTCTGGGGGGAAGATAACTACTTTCACACAGACCTACAGCGAAGAAGGTCTTGCGCAAAGTCGCCTCTGGAATGCTGGAACGCTGTGTATAACCATTGCGGCGAATATCGCAGAGACAGCGATTCTGACGTTCCCTTCTTGCTTCCCAGACAGTGTTGTTGGATTTATTGGCAACCCCGACCTTGTTGACACTCGCTATGTTGAATATACATTTAGGTATTTGCGTTCACGGATCCAAGGAGATGCCAGCGGATCAGTTCAAGATAATATAAATCTTGAGTATCTGCGGAGTCATCGGATACCTGTTTATTCGCTAGCAACTCAGAAGGCAATCGCCCATATCCTTAGCACTCTTGACGACAAGATCGAACTGAACCGCAAAACTAATGAAACGTTGGAGGAAATAGCAAAGGCACTATTTAAATCCTGGTTTGTGGATTTCGATCCAGTCAGAGCGAAAGCAGAAGGTCGCCCCACTGGATTACCAGCAGAAATAAGTGATCTATTCCCAGATTCATTTGAGGATTCGGAACTGGGTCAGATTCCGAGTGGGTGGAAGACAGGTCGCTTAGAAGAGATTCTTGAAATAGATCCTCCACGACAACTGAGAAGAGGTTCTGTTTCTCCGTACTTAGAGATGAAGGGAGTGCCTACAAGTGGTCACAGTGCTGTAGATGTTATTGGTCGTGAGTTCTCGTCTGGAAGCAAATTTAGGAATGGAGATACTCTGCTTGCTCGAATAACGCCGTGTCTGGAGAATGGTAAAACAGCATTTGTCGACTTCCTCAAGGATGGAGAAACAGGTTGGGGTTCCACTGAGTTCATTGTGATGTGTAGCAGGCGAGAAGAGATCAATTCCTTCGCCTACTATTTGGCAAGATCTGACGTATTTAGAAATAACGCCATTCAGAATATGGTTGGTTCAAGTGGGAGGCAAAGGGTTCCTTCGGATGCTGTAAGCGGATTCACTTTGCCATTGCCACCTGAAGAGATCCTCGTGAAGTTTGGATTGCTGGCGACTTCTTTGATGCGCAGGATTAGTGCGAACGCCAATCAATCAGCAATCCTTTCAAAGATCCGTGATGCTCTCCTCCCAAAACTCATTTCAGGCGAAATCCGAATCTCTGATGCCGAGAAGATGCTTGAGGAAGTTGGGATATGAGTTCTGACGCTATAGATTCGTGCCTTGGGGCAATCATTGCTGAAGGGCAAGCAGAACTCCAGACGGGTCCTTTCGGAACGATGCTAAAAGCAGAAGAATATTCCAGCGAAGGTGCCCCAGTTGTTTCTGTAGGAGAAATAAGAGAGGGATATTTAGAGATTGGGAGGAAGACGCCAAGGGTTTCCGATGAAACAATCGCAAGATTGCCGCGATTTCTTCTGAGGCAGAATGATATTGTATTTGGCAGAAAGGGCAGTACTCATAGAAATGCGCTGATCAAGAAAGGCGAAGAAGGTTTCTTTCTTGGTTCTGATGGTATTCGCCTAAGAGTAAATAGCGAATCAATATGCCCGAAGTATTTGTCATATCAACTAAGAAGCGCCAGGGCGGTCAGTTGGTTGAAGGCGAACTCGGAAGGCACGACAATGCCTTCGCTGAATCAGGATATTCTCTCTCGTTTTCCTATAACACTTCTGCCAGTTGCTGAACAAAAAGCAATCGCCCATATCCTCGGCACCCTTGACGACAAGATCGAACTGAACCGCAAGACCAACGAAACCTTGGAGGCGATGGCAAAGGCGCTTTTCAAGTCGTGGTTTGTGGATTTCGATCCAGTAAGAGCAAAGGCAGAAGGTCGCCCAACTGGATTGCCAGCAGAAATCAGCGACCTGTTCCCAGATTCATTTGAGGATTCGGAACTGGGTGAGATTCCGAGTGGGTGGAGAGATGGCGAAATCCAAGATGTTGCTGAACTGAATCCCGAAACCTGGGGCAGCAGAAACCAACCCCTTAGCGTTAGATATCTAGACCTATCCAACGTAAAGCACGGGAAAATAGATAGCGTTGAGGAATATCAATGGGAAGATGCTCCAAGCAGGGCACGGCGGATTCTGAAAACTGGCGATACTGTTGTGGGAACAGTCAGACCTGGAAATGGATCATATTGTCTCATTGGAGAAGATGGCATCACTGGAAGCACGGGTTTTGCCGTGTTGCGCCCGAAAAACAAGAATGACAGTGCTTTCGTTTATTTGGGTTCTTGCTCAAAAGAAAATATTGATCGCCTGGCGCACTTGGCAGATGGCGGAGCGTATCCAGCAGTGAGACCTGAGTTAGTGGCGCAAACACCTGTCATTATTGCCGCCAGGGATTTGCTGGATTGTTTTTCGAGAAGTGTTTCACCTCTCTTTGCCGCTGCGGAAGAACGGAAACGGTCGTCAAAACTCCTTTGCCAAGCAAGAGATGCCCTCCTCCCCAAACTCATCTCAGGTGAGATCCGAATCCCTGATGTGGAGAAGATGCTTGAGGAGGTTGGCGTCTGATGGCACTCATCACAGAAGACCATCTGGAGCAGCAGGTCCTCGATCAGGTCGTCCTGTTCCAGGCTGCCGATGGCCAGGTGACGCTTGATGTGCGGCTGGAGGCTGACACCGTCTGGCTCAGCCAGGCCCAGATGGCTGAGCTGTTTGGCCGTGAACGTTCTGTGATCACCCGCCATGTGGGCAACGTGTTTCGGGAGGGCGAGCTGCCAGAGAAAAGCAATGTGCATTTTTTGCACATTGCCGGTGCCGACCGGCCCGTGGGCTTCTACAACCTCGATGTAATCATCTCCGTGGGCTACCGCGTCAAGTCGCCCCGTGGTACCCAGTTCCGGATTTGGGCCACCCAGGTGCTGCGTCAGCACTTGATCCAGGGCTACAGCCTCCATCAACGCCGCCTCCAGGAGCGGGGCCTCGGCGACCTGCAACAGGCCCTGGCCCTGATGGCCCGCACCCTCAGCGCCCGGGGCCTGGTAAGTGATGAAGGCCAGGCCGTGCTGGAGGTGGTGCAGCGCTACAGCCGCGCCTGGCGCTGGTTGCTCGCTTACGACGAAGATCGTCTCGCGCCCACTACCGCAGAACCGGATGGCGAACCTGAAGCCCTGGGATTGGCGGAGGCCCAGCGGGCCATCGTCACCCTGCGTGCCGACCTAGCCGGACGCGGCGAAGCCACATCCTTGTTTGGGCAGGACAACCGCCAAGCGCTGGCCGGCATCCTTGGAGCGATTGAACAGACCTTCGATGGCCAACCGCTTTATCCCTCAGCCCAGCTGCAGGCGGCCCATCTCCTCTATTTTGTGATCAAGGACCACCCTTTCACCGATGGCAATAAACGCATCGGCACCCTGTTGTTCCTGGAGTTCCTGCGCCGCAATCAGCTGCTGTTGTTGCCCGATGACCAGCCCCGCATTGCCGACAACGGCATGGCGGCCCTCGCCCTGCTGATCGCCGAAAGCGCACCCCAACAAAAAGACCAGATGATCCGCCTGGTGATGGCCCTGCTGGAGGATCAGCCCTAATGGCACGCATCACAGAAGACCATCTGGAGCAGCAGTGCCTTGAGTGGTTCAAGGAACTGGGATACGCCTATGCCTTTGCTCCCGTCCTTGCCCCTGATGGGACCTCACCAGAACGCACTGACTTCAGGCAGGTGATCCTCACGGGTCGTCTGCGCTCAGCACTCCAGCGCCTGAACCCAGAAGTTCCAGCAGGCACCATCGAGTCAGCGGTGCTCCAACTGGCGAACTCCAACGTTCCTGGTCTGCTGGCATCCAATCGCAACTTCCACCGTTGGATGACCCAGGGTTTGCCCATCACCTATATGGATGGAAACCAACAGGTCGGCATCCGTCTCAAAGTCATCGGTTTCGATGACCCCGCCCCCAACGACTGGTTGGTGGTGAACCAGTTGGCGATCCAGGGCACCAAGCACAACCGCCGCCCTGATGTGGTGGTCTACCTGAACGGTCTGCCGCTGGCGGTGATCGAACTGAAAAACCCTGCCGACGAGAAAGCAGACATCTGGGCAGGGTTCAACCAACTCCAGACCTACAAGCAAGACATCCCCGACCTGTTCACGCCCAACGTGCTGCTGGTGATCAGCGATGGCATCCAGGCACGGTTGGGTTCATTGAGTGCTGATCGGGAACGGTTCCAGCGTTGGCGCACCATTGAGGGGGAGAACCACCTCGATCCGCTGGGCAACCACCGTGATCTGGAGACCCTGGTGCGGGGCATTTTCGACAAGGGGCGACTGCTGGAGTTCGTTCGTCGTTTTTGTCTGTTTGAGGAAGACGGGCAGATCATCAAGAAGATCGCTGCCTACCACCAGTTCCACGCCGTCAGAGCAGCAGTGGAAAGCGTTGTCAAAGCAAGCAGACCCGATGGCGATAAAAAAGGTGGGGTGGTCTGGCACACCCAAGGTGCTGGCAAGAGCATTGAGATGGCGTGTCTGGCGGGCAAGTTGCTCACCGATCCACGCTTGGAAAACCCCACCCTGGTGATGGTCACCGACCGCCAAGACCTGGATGGGCAACTGTTCGGGGTGTTTGCTGGAGCGGGAGACCTATTGGGCGAATCCCCCAAGCAGGCAGACAGTCGCCAAGAACTGAGAGACCTGTTGGGCAACCGACCCAGTGGCGGCATCATCTTCACCACCATTCAGAAGTTCGCCACCGAACCTGATGAAGACAAGTTCCCTGCCCTGACCGGGCGCCACAACATCGTGGTGATCTGCGATGAGGCGCACCGCACTCAATACGGGTTCAAGGGTCGCTTCGACACCAAGACTGGGGAGATCAAATACGGGTTGGCAAAGGCACTGCGTGATGCCCTGCCCCAGGCGACCTTCCTTGCCTTCACGGGAACGCCCATCTCCCAAGACGACCGTGACACCCAAGCAGTGTTTGGGCACTACGTCTCTGTCTACGACATTCAGCAGGCAGTGGAAGACGGTGCCACGGTGCCGATTTTCTATGAGTCACGCCTGGCAAAACTGGCGCTCAAAGATCCACTGCTGCCCCAACTTGACGCGGCGGTGGATGCCCTGTTCGCAGATGAAGCCGAAGGCTTCCCCGAAGGGGTAGACGACATCCCTGCTGCTGAACGGGCAAAGAGCAGGTGGGCAGCACTGGAAGCACTGGTGGGTGCTGAACCACGCCTGAAGCAGGTGGCAGCAGATTTGATTGCTCACTTTGAACAACGCTCACGCACTCAACCAGGCAAGGCGATGGTGGTGGCGATGAGCAGGGATATCTGTGCTCGCCTCTATGCCGCCATTGTTTCTCTACGCCCTGAATGGCACGACGACGACCCGAAAAAAGGTGCCATCAAGGTGGTGATGACGGCATCGGCATCGGATGAGCAATACCTTCAACCTCACCACACCACCAAGCAGCAAAAGAAGGATCTGGAGAAACGGTTCAAAGATCCTGCCGACCCGCTCAAGATTGTGCTGGTGCGGGATATGTGGTTGACGGGGTTTGATGCTCCCTGTCTGGCGACGATGTATGTGGATAAACCGATGAAGGGGGCGAACCTGGCGCAGGCGATTGCCCGTGTGAACAGGGTCTTCAAAGACAAACCAGGCGGTCTGGTGGTCGATTACATCGGCATCGCCCCCCAACTCAAGGAAGCACTCTCGACCTACACCGCATCCAAGGGCAAAGGTGCTCCAACGATTGATACCAGTGAGGCGCTGCGGATTCTCAAAGAGAAACTCCAGGTTGCCCGTGACCTTCTTCACCCCATCGACTGGAGTGGATTCACCGATCCCAAGACCGCATTGGCACTGCTGCCCAACTGCTTGGATCACATCCTGGCGATTTCAGATGGCAAGCAGCGATATTGCGACACCGTGCTGGCAATGACCAAAGCATTTGCCCTGTGCGGAACGCTTGATCAAGCAATGGAACTCAATGCTGAGGTGACCTTCCTTCAGGCGATCCGAGCACCACTGGTCAAAGGTGATGGAGATGGTGGAGGAGATGGTCGTGCCCCTAAAAATGTTGATTTTGAGTTGCGTCAACTAATGTCTGACGCCCTGGTAGCAGATGGAATCACTGATGTTTTCAAGGTGGCGGGTCTTGAAAAACCTGATCTCAGCATCCTGTCGGATCAGTTCTTGGCAGAGGTCAGCAAGATCCCCCAGAAGAACCTGGCGGTTGAACTGCTCCAGCGGTTGCTAAGGGAAGAAGTTCAGACCCGCTTCAAGACCAACGTGGTCAAACAGAAGCGATTCAGTGAACTGCTCCAGGCATCCCTGAACAAATATGCCAACCGCTCCATCGAGGCGGCACAGGTGATCGAAGAACTGATTGCGATGGCAAAACAGTTCCGTGATGAAGCAGAGAAAGTGGCGGCGATGGGGTTGTCTGTTGCTGAAGTTGCCTTCTACGACGCCCTGTCGAATAACCAGTCAGCACACGATCTGATGGGAGATGAGGTGCTGATGAAGATGGCACGGGAACTGGCAGAAAAACTACGGGGCAACCTCAGCATCGACTGGCAATACAAGGAAAACGTTCGGGCACGACTGCGAACGATGATCAAGGCATTGCTCAAACGCTACAAGTATCCACCTGATCAGGAGGCAGCAGCGATTGACTTGGTGCTCCAGCAGACCGAAATGATCTCTGAGGAATGGTCGAGAGAAGATTTGGGGAACAAGATTCAGGCGGTTGTTGCCGATGCTTTGGGAAAGCAGTTCTGATTGAGCACTACGCCTCAACAACCTCCAGTAAATCCTCAATCCCACAATCCAGCACCGTCACAATCTTGGATGCCAGATCCAGGGAAAGTGCTGATGCCGCCTTCTCGTCGGTTCTTGCCAGGCGGGCGACTGTGGTTGCCGCATCATCTTCACCACCATTCAGAAGTTCGCCACCGAACCTGATGAAGACAAGTTCCCTGCCCTGACCGAGCGCATCTATCATTACAGAATCCAGATATGGATTCGCAGATAGCAAGCATTTCTCGCGCTGCTTAAATATTTATTCCGAGATATTTCAAGGCAAACAGCGACTGCCTCTAAACCCGCCGCTCCCCCGAAAAGAAGGCGCCCAGGGTCAATGGGCAATTATTCCTCTATTGCTATTTTAAACATGGAAATCCTTGAAAATCTGGACACTTATTTTGTCACTAGTGTCGCAGCAGAATATGACGCAGGGTGCATTGTGCTGAATCAATTCGTCGACCTTGAAATCCTTGATGAGATACTTGCGCGTAATCTTCCCTATCCTGCCAATACATGCGGGGAAACCGAGGTCTACACCACGAATCAATCTATTAAGATTCACCGCCCAGACCAGGCGTGCATCAACTTTATCTCGTAAGACGACCTGACCGACGAAGACGGCGATACAGAATCTCTGTATGAATTCCTATTCGTAGGGGACGACGCGGAATATGGTTACTGCGACTGCCTTGGTCTTCACATGACCGACCCCGCGCCAGAGGCAGACGAGGCACTTGTTGAATTCATTACAAACCCACCTCCTCAGGCAATTGTAAATGAATACCTCCGCCTGCAGAAAGTGATTTTTGACTGACCTCCGAATAGGCAGTGTCATAAATCTTACGCCCACATACTATTATATGCGAAACCAAAATCAATGCCTTATTCGCCTTCCTCAAGTAAAAGCAGCAACAGGATTATCTAAATCCTCAATCTATGCTCGTATTACTGAGGGCACCTTCCCTAAACAGATTCCACTTGGACCACGCCTTGTGGTTTGGGTGGAAGCAGATATTCAAAACTGGATAAATGAGCAAGTACTTGCTGCGAGGGGTTAATTACCCCTCTTTTTTTGGTTATTTCTGATTATCAATTAGATCTGCCCATTGTTGCATCATTTTGGTTCTTTCATCTAAATACTCTGCTCTATTGTAAGCAGCAGTTACTTTATTCTTTTCAAGGTGTGCCAATTGGCGATCAATTACCCTTAAATCAATTTTTAGTTTTTCTTGGATATTGGTGAGTGCCAGCGATCTAAATCCATGCCCACACATTCGCCCATCAAATCCCATACGCTTTAATGCCATATTCAAGGTGTTATTACTGATGTAACCACTTTTAGTTCTAACACTTTTAAAAATCAACCCATCAGGACCTGTGATTGCTAGAAGCGATTTAAAGATTTTTAATGCTTGTTTTGATAGCGGCACAAGATGTTCTTTTCTTGATCCTCTTTTTCCTTTCATTCTTTCTGCTGGAATAGTCCAAATCTTTTGCTCCCAATTAATCTCACTCCAATCAGCACCAATCAATTCAGTTGTTCTAACAAATGTAAGCATCAACAACCAAAGTCCACCAAGAGTAAGAACATCAGCACCTGCAATATTGCTTTTCATCGCTGCTATCAATTCAGGCACCTCCTCCCATCCAATACTTGGGTAGTGCTCAACCGTTTGCTTTACAGGCGCATGGCGCTTTAGTGAAATAGCAGGATTAAGGGGGCAAAAACCCAATGCTGATGCGTAATCAAATACTTGTGAAATCACACCAAGGCATCTTTTGCCCTGCTCGGGTGAACCACGCTTTTCAATTTTTCGCAGCACTGCCAAGCAATCTTGAGTGCTGATTTGATTTATTGGTAATTCTCCCAAGGAGGGCAGGATATCTTTCTCTAACTTCTGGATCACATCACTGGTGTGACGGGCACTCCAAGTACCTGCTGCCTTATTGCTGTGCCAGTCAAGAGCAACTGTCTCAAATGTTGTATGAGCATGGTGAGCAACAAAACGTTCCACCTTCTCCTGCCGCTTGGCGGCACAGGGGTTTATTCCCTCTATCAACATTCGCTTACGTTGCTCATCCCTGATTTGTCTTGCCTTCTTTAAGGAAATCTTGGGATATGGTCCGATTCGGTAATCCTGCTGTTTGCCATCTTTACTTGGCGGATAGCGATGACGCCAGATCCAGTATTTACCGCCAGCAGGATCTATCTCCAGCAGCAACCCCCCACCATCGGACACCCGCCGCCTCACGCCGCTTGGGTTTTCTGCCTTGATCTGAACGTCAGTTAAGGTCAACCCCAAATACACCAACACCCCAACATTTTACACCAACACATACACCAACACTTTTTTAGCACTACCCAGCATTTCATGAGACCATCCTGGTCTATAGGCATTAAAAAACCCAGTCATAGACTGGGTTGCTGGATTCTCAAGGACGTCTCAAAACCTTGATTCAACGGAGGGGGCGGGATTCGAACCCGCGGAAGCTTTCACTTCGCTGGTTTTCAAGACCAGAGCCATCAACCACTCGACCACCCCTCCAATGCAGCAACCCTGGGGGCAAACCTGCGGAAGCTAGTTTGCCACAGGGTATTGCCAAAGCCCTAGCCCTGCTTGGCTAGGGGCAGCAGGCACTTGTCGGAATCGCAGCCGGCTGGGCCCGCCTCCTGCAGTTCACCGCCGTCGTAACGCTGCAGCGCCTCGAAGAAATCACTGCAGCGGCGCCGCTCCAGCACCTCCCGTTGCCGCCGCTCGTAGGTGGCCTGGTCTATGGGTTCGAAGGGCAGGCGCGGGAAGGTGGCATTGGCGTCAAAACGGGCCAGCAAGGCCGCAGAGATGTAACCATCGCCCTTAGCGATCACCTGGTAGATCGCTTCCGACAACTCGGCGATCTCGTTCTCGCGGAACTCGACGGTGGCGGAGGTGTTGTGGGCGGTGTAGTGGCGCTGCACCTGCATGTAGAAATCAAACTGGGCCATGGCGGAGAAGTTATTGATCTCCACCGCATCGGCCCCAGGGATGCTGGCCCAGCTCACTTCGGTGGGGATTTCCACCAACCACTCGCTGCAACGGGGATCAAAGGGGTCATCCAGCAGGCGCCCCTGCTCATCTTTATCCGATTGGGAAGGCACGATCGTGTAGCCGTAATCAAGGCAGGCCAGGGCCACCGGATCGTTTTTGCGGAAGGTGATCCGACGGATGAAGCGCTGGGCCTTGGGGGGATGCCAACCGGGGCTGGCGCCGGTGAGCAGGCTCTTGGTGCCGGCGGGCTGCACGGTGGTGCAGCGGTTGGGCCGCCGCAGGCCATGGCGGTCGCAGTAATCCCAAACGGCTTCATTAACAATCTGCTTCCAGCGGCCCAGGAACTCTGCCTCCTGGGCCTTGAAGCTCAAACCCTGCTCGGTTTCAGGCCGGCCGGCCTCCCACCACTGCAACCAGGGGGTGCCGAAGGCATGCACAAAGAAATCAAACAGGCCGGTGAAACTCACCCCCACGATTGGATCCCAGGCGCGGCTCTGGCGATAGCGCTCCACCTCAAAGCGATGGTTCAGCAAACAAGCCACCGATAGGCCGGCGGCCTTGAAGGCATCCTGCTGGCCCTGCAGATCCCTGGGATCGATCTGGTTGAGGTGCACCTCCGCCAGGTTGCAGTGGAAATCAGCGCCGAGAATTTCACCACAGGGGTTGAGGCCATAGCGGCCGAGGCGGTGTTCCAACTCAGCGGCGCTCAGCTCTGGGTGGTTGAGCTGCAACCAACGGCCCGCTTCCTCACGGCCTTGGTCGCAATAGATGGCCTGGAATTCGCTGCGCAGTTCGGGGGTATTCAGCAGGTCTGCATTGGAGCGGGCGATTGCCTCTGGGGCGAACTGGATCGCCCCCTCACCAGATTGAAACTGGCGGTTCACCGCCTCCAACACCAGTTCGCGGCTGGGCCTGGTGTGAAACACCCGGGTGTGGTTTGCCATGCGCAACGAGTCGCGCTCGGGGTCAATGCGCCAATTGCCCTCGGCATCCTGCTGCCAGAGGTTGTCTTTGGCATTGGCGGCGGCGCTGTCATCGGCAGAAAACTGACGCATGCCAGCACTGCGGCGAATGTTGCCGGCCACGATCGTTACGGCCGCCTCATCGATCAACAAACAGCACTCCACGGAGCTGAGTTGACGGCCCTGGGCCTTATTTAGTAGTTGGGCCACCCGGCCATAGAGATCCTTCAACTTGACCGGATTAGCCATGCCACCAAAACCCTTGAGGGTTTCACCCACCGGCCGCACATCCGAGAGATCAATACTGATCTCAATCGGACCGTTGAAGCGCTCATCGGAGCAGAGATTGAGCAGCAACTGATAACTATCTACCCAACCGCGACGGGTGTCTCCCACCTTGATTGACACCTGCTGGCCATCAATACTGTGGCTGGTGTGCTCCTGGCGTTGGCCGGCCGGGGTGGCACCAATATCGGTAACGGCACTAATCACCAACTGATTGCGCACCGCCGGCAGGCGGCCAATCAGATGGGGCTCAATGATGGCGCCCGTGCCGCAGCCCATCATCGCCAAGTCCATCATCAGGCCGAAGGCTTCCCAATCCACCAGGTTGGTGGAAGTGCAGTTGTAGGCCCCGGAAAAATTTTCCTGGCGGTCGATCCAGGCGGTGCCCCCAATCCAGAGCCAGCGGCCGGAGGGCAACGACTGCTGCCGCCGCTGCATGCTGCGGATCAGTTCCACCTCGCCTTGGTTGAGGTCCCCCAGCTGGCGCAGGCCCTCGAGGTTGCGTTCAGACACCTGATGCCAGCTCTCGCGGCCCTGGGCGGTTTTGCGGCTGTAGGTGCGGTAAAAGACCGGGTTGGCCGCCGGGGCTGTGGCCGGAAAATCAGGCTGGGGGGAGGCTTCTGCCGTGAACTCAGCCTCGTCTGGGCGGGTGGGAGTGAGGGTCACGGCGCTGGGTCACTGGGGGCTTGATCGGCCAAGGTTAACGCCACCTGTAGGGGCCGCAAGAGTGGGCGCACCCCAGTGGCAGCGCTTTGGCTCAATAACCCAGCAGCCGCATGCGAAAGGCCACCAGCTCTCGGGCCTGCTCCGGCGCTTCGATCAGGAAGGGATGGTTTGCCAGCTCCTGCATCACCTGCTCCAGCTTCTGCTCACGGCTGAGCCCATGGCCCGGGTGGCGCCGATCAAAGCCCTCCCAGGCTTCACTAAAGGCCATGCCCATGCCATCGGGATTGTTGAACACAGCCTCGCTGGCGGGGTTCGAATTCGGGCGGGGGGAGACCAAGGCAAATAAGCGCTGCAGAAGCTCAAGCTAAAGGGATGGGAAGCTGGGGGATCGCCCCCTTAGCCCCCCATGGTCGCCAGCAGCGAAAACAGCCTCGGCAGCGAACTGGGCCAGGCCGTAGCCAAACGCCGTAATTTCGCAATTATTTCCCACCCAGACGCCGGTAAAACCACCCTTACGGAAAAACTGTTGCTCTATGGGGGGGCGATCCAGCAGGCCGGTGCCGTTAAGGCCCGCGGCGAACAACGGCGGGTCACCTCCGACTGGATGGAACTGGAAAAACAACGGGGGATCTCGATCACCTCCACCGTTTTGCAGTTTGATTACCAGGGCAACACGATCAACCTGCTCGATACCCCTGGCCACCAAGACTTCTCGGAAGACACCTACCGCACCCTGGCGGCAGCGGATAACGCCGTGATGCTGGAAGACGCCGCCAAGGGCCTCGAACCCCAAACCCGCAAGTTGTTCGAAGTTTGTCGCATGCGGCAAATTCCGATCTTCACCTTCATCAACAAAATGGACCGGCCCGGACGGGAACCATTGGAGTTGCTGGATGAGATCGAAAAGGAACTCGGTCTCACCCCCTGGGCCGTGAACTGGCCGATCGGCAGCGGCGAACGCTTCCGCGGCGTGATCGACCGCCGCAGCCATGAGGTGATGTTGTTTGAACGGGCCGAACGCGGTCGCCAGGCCAGCGAGCGGCGAATTCAGGCCGGTGATCCCGCCCTAGCCGAACTGGTGGAACCGGAACTGTTGGCCCAGGCCCTAGAGGAACTGGAACTGCTGGAGGCCGCTGGGGCCGAGCTGGATCTGGAAATGGTCCATGCCGGCGAACTCACCCCGGTTTTCTTCGGCAGCGCCATGACCAACTTCGGCGTACGCCCCTTCCTTGATGCCTTCATGGAATTGGCCCAAAAACCAATGGCCCGGCAGAGCAGCAGTGGTCCGATAGATCCGCTCCGCCCGGAATTCAGCGGCTTTGTTTTCAAACTGCAGGCAAACATGGACGCCCGCCACCGGGACAGGGTGGCCTTTGTAAGGGTTTGCTCCGGGAAATTTGAAAAAGACATGACGGTGCAACACGCCCGCAGTGGCCGGGCGATTCGGCTCTCAAGGCCCCAAAAACTATTTGGCCAGGAGCGCGAGGTGGTGGAAGAGGCCTATCCCGGGGATGTGATCGGTCTCAATAACCCCGGCATGTTTGCGATTGGCGACACCCTTTATATGGGCCCAAAGGTGGAATACGAAGGTATCCCCTGCTTCAGCCCCGAGATCTTTGCCTGGCTACGTAATCCCAATCCCTCCGCTTTCAAAAGTTTCCGCAAGGGGGTAAATGAACTGCGGGAGGAGGGGGCCGTGCAGATCCTCTACGACACAGACCAGAGCAAACGCGATCCAATCCTGGCGGCGGTGGGGCAACTACAACTGGAGGTGGTGCAATACCGGCTCGAACATGAATACGGCGTACCCACCCGCCTGGAACCCCTGGGCTTTTCCGTGGCCCGCTGGGTGAGCGGCGGCTGGCCAGCCCTGGAAAAGGTGGGACGCATCTTTAACTGCAAAACCGTGCGTGATGCCTGGGATCGGCCGGTGCTGCTGTTTAAGAACGAATGGAATCTCAACCAACTGCGGGAGGATCACCCCGAACTGGGCCTGGCCGCGGTGGCACCGGTGGTGAGTGGCCTGGAGCCGATCAGCCTCTGACTGGTCTCAGTTTTGGCATCCTGGGCACTGGGCCCGATACGCTGCCTAGCAAAGGGCCAATGGCCATGGCACAGGGCACCATCCCCCCCGATCCCCACAACAGCGACCCTTACGAGCAACTGGGCATCAGCCCGGAGGCCAGTTTTGAGGCGGTGCAACAGGCGAAGCACGACCGCCTGGCCGGCCTGCAAGGGGACGACCTCAACGGCCGCGCCCGGATTGAGGCCGCCTACGACGCCGTGCTGATGCAGCGGCTCAAGGAACGTCAACTGGGGCAACTCACGGGCGCAGCTGCCACGGCCTCCAAGCGGGAAGCGGTGGTGCCCAGTGCCGCCAAAGCCATTGCCCTGCCAAACCTGCCCCAGTTGTTGCCCTTGCCCCGGCCGCAACTGGGCCAATTGAAGCTGCCCAGGCTGGCCCTAGCCGAAGGCAACAAGCTTTGGATCCCCCTAGGGGGCAATGCTCTGTTGTTGGCCGGGCTGCTACTGGCGGGGGCCCAGGCCGGCACCCCGGAACTGCTGCTAGCCCTAGCCACCCTGCTCACGGTGCTGAGCTTGCAGCGGCGCAACGGCCGCTTCTTCGCGGCGGTGGGTTGGGGTTTTACCGCCCTCGCCCTGGGCCTACTGCTGGGCAGCCTGCTGGCACCAGCCCTGGGGGCCCTAGCCCTAGGGCTCGCCCCAGCGCCCCTGGCGGCGATTCCAGCCCTGCTGCTGCTGGCGCTAGCGGCCCTAGTAGTGGATTGCTGAAAGTGAGCCTGGGCGCACCAACTCAGGCAGCGGCACCAGGCGGAGGCCCACCCGACTTTTAGCTGGTCGTAGGTGGTTGGTAATCCAGGGGGCCAGCAACTCCCCCAGGGCGAACCAGCCATCCAGGAGCACCAACAGCAACTCCAGCAACAGCAGCAAGGGTCCACCAGAGGCTGAGGGGCGGGCAGACAACTGGAGAGCGGCAGGCGCCATGGGCTCAGCGGCGGCCAGGGCCGGAACTTCGAGCACGGGCAGCGTCAACTCAGGCTCTGCCGGGAGAGCAAATGGTGTGGGCGGATGCACCCGCCAATAAACCTGCTGGCGCCGCCGGCGGGCCCGTTCGGAGAGCGTTGGATTCATAGGGGCCAGCACGAAACCTTAACCTCATTCTCCCTGCTGAAGCACGGAGTTGAGCGTTGGCACAGGCTTTTATTCACGGCTGCGCCCTGGGGCCAGAACCAGGCCAGCGGGGAAAGGTTAATATTCAATAACAATTCAGCATATGTAGCTCGGAACTGCTGCCGGTCAAAGGACGACAGATGCTATTGGCGGACAAAAATCTGCATTGATAAAAAACTAGCTTCGGCTTCACGCCGTACGTTTTTGAGCCCGGTGCTTGCCCAAACGACGGTTGGGGAAACCTTCGCAGTAAGGTTTGAGACTGCTCGCGTCCATGGCTGCCATCCATGGCTACTAACCCCATGACCGCAACTGCCCCGGCCAGCGAAAAGCTAAGCATCCTTGTGGCGGATGACGAAACCAGCATTAGGCAGATATTGCAAACACGCCTGTCTTTGCTGGGTTACCAAGTAACGGCAGTATCCGACGGAGAAGAGGCCCTAGAGGCATTTGGGCGGATACAACCAGACCTGGTGGTTCTTGACGTAATGATGCCAAAACTTGATGGGATGAGCGTCTGTCAGCAGTTGCGAAGTCATTCAGACGTGCCGATCATCATGCTCACGGCTGTGAGTGAGATTGCCAACCGGGTTACGGCCCTAGAGCTGGGGGCCGATGACTACCTGGTGAAACCGTTCAGCCCTAAGGAGCTGGAGGCCCGGATCCGCTGCGTGTTGCGCAGGTCGCAACGGCCCCAAGGCCCCGATGGCGTAATCCAAACCTCTACGGTGATTGAGGTGGCTGGCTTGAAGGTAGACATTAATAAACGTCAGGTTTTCAAGGAGCAAGAGCGGGTACGCCTAACCGGCATGGAATTCAGCATGCTGGAGCTATTACTCAGTCGCCCTGGCCAACCCTTCAGTCGCAACGAAATCCTTCAGAAGGTCTGGGGATACACCCCTGAACGACACTCAGACACCCGGGTGGTAGATGTTCATATCTCACGACTGCGGGGAAAACTGGGTGATGACCCGGAAAATCCAGAGCTGATCATGACCGCCAGGGGCACGGGCTACATGTTCCGGCGAATCAGCGCAAACCAAGAGGGGTAAGGGTGCAGCAAATAAGCCGCAATATGCCGCAATTCAAAGCCATGATTGGGGCGGCGGCCGGCTAGCAGAGTGCCTACCATTTAAATGTAAGCAATAAATTTGTGAGCAGCCACGGAAAGCAAGGGCTTACTCAACTTGGCAAGCAAACATTGCCAAAGAACATATTAACCACGCAGACATTATCGAAAAGCGGCAAAGTAGCCTCGAGCAACAAATGCAACCTTAAGCATTAGAGGCAATGGAGAACTACAGCAAAACTGAAACCAGAAATGCAAATGCCGCCATGCATTCCCCTCTCAAGCGATGAGAATCGCACAGATAGCACCATTATTCGAAAGCGTTCCGCCTGCTAAATACGGGGGAACCGAACGATGTGTTCATTATCTAACCGAAAGCCTTGTTGATCGGGGCCATGATGTTGTTTTATTCGCCAGTGGAGACTCCCAAACAAGTGGCGAGCTCTGCCCATGTGCACCACGCTCATTACGCACTTCAGAGCAAATAAGTGACGCTGGTGTTTATACAGCAATACAATTAGGCTACGTAATGGAACAAATTGATCGATTTGATATATTGCACTTTCACCTTGGTTGCTCTCATTTTCCCATGGCAAGGCACTTAGAGATTCCCCATGTAAGCACAATGCATGGGCCAGTCACGGGCAATGATCACGCACAACTACTCAAACAATTCAACAAGATACCCCTGGTATCAATTTCAAACTCCCAAAGGCACCCTTGCACAAATGCCAATTGGCTTAAAACAATTCACCATGGATTACCCAGGAACCTCTACGAATACAAGCAAACGAATGGCACTGCTCAATATCTTGCATTCATTGGTCGCATCTCACCAGAAAAGGGCATTGATCGAGCCATTGAGATCGCCAATCGCATGGGACTACCGCTAAAAATAGCAGCCAAGATAGACCATGCAGACCAGACATACTACCGCGAACATATCGCCCCAATGATTGCGGCAAATGCCAAGATTGAATTCATTGGTGAAATCAATGATCAAGGAAAACAGCAACTATTAAGTCAAGCATTGGCGCTCCTATTTCCAGTGGACTGGCCAGAACCCTTTGGTCTGGTTATGATCGAAGCAAATGCATGTGGAACCCCAGTAGTTGCCTGGCGCAATGGATCAACACCTGAAGTTATCAATGACGGAATAAATGGCTACATAGTTGAGTCAATTGATAATGCAGTTTCTGCAATCAAGCAACTTGAAAAACTAGATCGCCTTAAAATACGCCAAAACTTTGAATCAAGATTTTGTGCAGATAAAGAAGCCGAGGAATATGAAAACGTCTATCGACAGCTCATTCAAACGCACAACTGCGAACGCAAAGCCATAAGACGGCTAAATCATGCCGCATGACACACTACCGCCATTTGTATTGAAGAATGGCGAAACTTTTGCGATGCTGGATTCCCGTGGCGAAATCTGTCAAGAGGTACATCCAGATTCAGGAATTTTTTATCGGGGCTGTCGTCATGTTAGTCGCTTACAACTGCTTATATGCGGACAACATGGAGCGGTACTAAGCTCCACCCAAAGGGGGGAAATTGACCTGCATGTTAGTCATTTAACCAATGCCAGCAGTGGTGATGGCCCAGCCCAGGGAATAATCCACATCGAACGCAGCACAGCCCTTACCCCTAGCTCATGTTTACAACAATTAAAATTCACAAGCTATGGGGGTAGCAAGCTCTCAATCCCATTGATGCTGATCATTGATGCAGATTTCAAAGACATATTTGAACTGCGAGGCTTCCAACGAAAAGCAAGGGGTCAAATAGTTCATCAAATCAATAGCAACGGCTTGCGGATTATGTATGGCGGCCTTGATGGGGAAGCCCGTCATACATTTCTAAGCCTAGACGCCCAAGCAGAAGCAATCAGTGAAACCCATATATCACTACAACTCGAATTGCAGCCACGCATAACCAAGAATTTATGCATTGCCCTTGATTTTAACAAACAAAACAATGAACAGTCCACCGGCCAGCAGTTTGCCAATGCCATAAAATACTCACTCGATCACTCCCTTGCCGCTAAGGCATTCACAGCACAAATTGCCAGCGACAATCCAGACTTCAATAATTGGCTGGCTAGATCCTACTCAGATATTCACTTATTATCCACACCAACCACCCATGGGATATATCCCTATGCTGGCTTGCCATGGTTTAGCTGTCCCTTTGGGAGGGATGGTTTGATCACTGCGCGGCAGATGTTAATGGTGGAACCGAGACTGGCAAGGGGCGTACTTGGCTATCTAGCCGAACACCAGGCCCAACTCAATAATACAACCAATGATGCCGAACCAGGTAAGATTTTGCATGAAGCTCGCCTCGGAGAAATGGCCGCCCTAGGGGAGGTACCATTTGCCAATTATTACGGAACAGTAGATGCGACCCCATTATTTTTAATGCTGGCTGGCGATTACCTAGGCCGCACTGATGATATTAATTTTATCACCTATATATTGCCATCACTCGAACTTGCCCATGGCTGGATTAACCGCTCGCTCGAGATCAGCCATGATGGATTTCTCCGCTACAATTGCAACACAAAGGGTGGACTTAGGAACCAAGGCTGGAAGGATTCTGAAGATGCCATTCATCATTCAAACGGAGAGCTTGTGGAAACTTCCATTGCACTTTGTGAAGTGCAAGCATATGTTTTTGGTGCCAAACGGGCGATGGCTCAAATCTATAAAAATTTAAAGTGTCGCGAAAAAGCAGAAAAATGCCTAGGGGAAGCAGAGGCTTTTAAAAGCTACTTCCATCACTCTTTCTGGTCCGATTCATTGGATTCCTATGTAATGGCATTGGATGCCCATAGCCATCCATGCGCCGTGCGCGGCTCCAATGCAGGCCATTGCCTATGGACCGGCATAGCCACAGCAGAAGCAGCAGCCAGCCTCTCTCGTCAATTACTAGCTCCCCATAGTTTTAGTGGCTGGGGAATTCGCACCCTCGATGATCGCGAAATGCGCTACAACCCAATGAGTTACCACAATGGCTCTGTTTGGCCCCACGACAATTCATTGATTGGCCTTGGCCTAGCCCGCTATGGCTATCGACTGGAAACCATGGGAATTATGTCTGGCTTATTTGATACTGCCCGGGCCATGCCTCTATATCGCCTCCCGGAACTATTTTGTGGCTTCCCGCGCCAGGAGGGGGAAGACCCTACCCACTACCCCGTAGCCTGTCGGCCCCAGGCCTGGGCCAGTGGATCAGTTTTTGCCCTAGTGGAAGCAATCATAGGACTTAGCATGGGTAGCAATTCTGAAACAGGCCGCATTTGGGTGCAACTCAACAACCCATTACTGCCCCTAGGGGTAAACGCATTAGATATTTCTGGTCTTACGTATGGCGACGAGCAAGTTGACCTGCACCTTAGCCAAGGCAGCGAAGATGTTGCCGTTCACGTTAGATACAGAACCAGCAGGATTGACGTCCAAATATCTAAATAGCTGGAAATTTTAACGCTTTAGCCATCAACAAATCCCCCGAGAACATGGCAACAATGCCCCATTTCTGCCGCAAGTAAACAGCACATACGCCTTAAATTAGATTTCTAGCTGGAGCATACAAGTTAAGTGCCTAAAACTGAATACAACTACCCAACAGCCTTGGCGCAACATGCGTGTCCTGCTGGTCTACCCACGCTTTCCAAAAACATTCTGGAGCTTCCACCGGGCCCTTGAACTGGTAGGCAAGCAGGTTTTGATGCCACCGCTGGGTCTTATCACTGTGGCGGCATTACTGCCGCCAGATTGGTCGCTCAAATTAGTAGACACCAACATACGAGCCGTCAGCAGCGCCGAATGGGCCTGGGCAGATCTGGTGATCTTTTCAGCCATGCTGGTGCAAAAGCGAGATCTTGCTGCTCAAATCCAACGGGCCAAAAGCCACGGCTTAGCGGTGGCAGTGGGGGGCCCCTTTGCCAGCTCCAGCCCAAATGCTAGCGAATTAAATGCTGCGGATTTCCTTATCCTTGATGAGGGTGAACTAACAATTCCAGCCTTCCTTACTGCCCTTCAGCAGGGGGCAAAGAATGGCCACTTCTCGGCGGGAGCTGAGAAACCTGATATCAGTACGTCGCCAATTCCCAGATTTGATCTATTAGAGCGCTCCGCCTATGACATCATGCCGTTGCAGTTTTCGAGGGGCTGCCCCTTCCAATGTGAATTCTGCGACATCATTGTTCTATATGGCCGCAAACCCCGCACCAAAACGCCGGATCAGCTTCTCAAGGAACTTGATACTCTTTATAAGCTTGGTTGGCGCGGGGGAGTTTTCCTAGTAGATGATAACTTTATTGGCAACAAGCGCAATGTAAAACTGTTGCTGCCAGAGCTGCTCAGTTGGCAGCAAGAAAAGGGGTTTCCCTTTGCCTTCACCACTGAGGCCTCTGTTGATCTGGCCAGCGATGAACCGCTAATGCAATTGATGGCAGCCGCTCGCTTTGATCGCGTATTCCTAGGCATTGAAACCCCCGACAGCAATAGTCTCACTGAGGCCGGAAAACTGCAAAACACCAGAAATTGCTTAGAGGAGTCTGTCGATACGATCACAGGCCATGGCCTGCAGGTGATGGCCGGATTCATCCTTGGTTTTGATTCAGAAAAAGCCGGGGCTGGCCAACGGATTGTGGACTTCGTGACCAAAACAGGTATTCCCATAGCAATGCTGGGCATTCTGCAGGCACTGCCAAATACAGCCCTTTGGCACCGGCTACAAAGGGAGGGCCGGTTAATTGAATCCCCAGACAGCTTTGATGAAGGGGTACAAACCCATCTGCTGAATTTCAGACCCAGCCGGCCGATGCCTGAAATTGCCGCCGAATTTGTGGGGGCCTTTTCCCAGCTCTATGAACCGCGGGCCTATCTGGAACGGATCTATGGCTATTGCCAAAAGCTGGGGTTACCCCGCTGGCAACAGACAAAGAAATTCAGAAATCTACCCACCCAACTGGCAGCTCTGAATCCTGCTGCCATCAAAGGAATGCTCACGATCCTTTGGCGCCAGGGGGTGCGCCGTGAAAGCCGTTGGTTGTTTTGGCGACAGCTCAGCTCAATGCTGCTAACTAAACCTGCACGCCTAAAGGATTACTTCTGGATGTTGCTCCTAGATGAACACTTTCTTGATTATCAAAGTGTGATAACTGAACAAATCAATGCTCAATTGCGCCAGCTCAGTGAAATTGCCACGGGATCAGGGGAAGTTTTAAGCGAGTTACCCAGCAAAACCCCTGCCCGCTGTTGATCGCTAGCCCGCAATGGGCTCCAGTTCGGCAATCAAGCCGCGCAGCTCATCGCCCTCCACCCGATACACCTCATTGCAGAAATGACAGGTCAGTTCAGCGCTGCCTTCGGTTTCAAGCATTTCCGTAAGTTCATCACGGCCCAATAGTTTCAGGGCCCCAAGGCTGCGGCGGCGGGTGCAGGGGCAATGGAAGCTAACCGGCTGCTGCGACTCCTCCCCCTCAGGATCTAGGTCGGGAAAGATCTCCCTCAGCAACTCCCGCAAGTTGTCCTTATGGGTTTGTAAAAGGGCGCTGAAGTTTGTGATTTCACTGCAACGGGCCTCCAACAGGGCCACCAGGGCCGGCTCCAGCGCCGCCTTAGGCAGCACCTGCACCAACACACCGCCACTGCTGCGGATCCCGGTGCTGTCGATCGTTTCCCCCACAAACAGCCCCGAGGGGGTCTGCTCCGAATGGACCAGGTAGGAGGCCACATCGTCTCCAATGCAGCCACTCACCAGCTCCACCGTGCTGCTGTAAGGGGGGCCATTGCCGTCGTCGCGCACCACGTGCAAATAACCGCTGCCCACGGCATGCTTGAAATCAAACTGGGGCGGTTCCCCCACCAGGTCCAACTCAAGGCCGGGGTTACCCAGCTGACCTCGCACCGTGCCATCACGGCCCGCATCCACCACCAAACCGCGTAGGGGACCATCCGCCTGGATCCTCAGGTTGACGCGGCCATGGGCCACCTTCATAGAACTGGCCAGCAGCAGGCCAGCGGCCATCGAGCGCCCCAACAGGGCACTGGTGAGATAGGAAAGGCCATGGCGCCGCCTGGCATAACGGGCCGTGACCGTGTTATTTACCGCCACCAAGCGGATGCCACCAGCAGCGGCGGTGGCCCTTACCAACTGATCAGCCATTGCTCAACTGGGCCTGGTCGAATGCTACGCAGCGACCCTGCTCCAGGCGCCAGCGCTGCTGCACCAGGCCCTCAAAGCATTCCGGTTCATGGGTTACCAGCAGCAGCAAGCGATCGCGGCTGAGCGGCCCCAATAGCTCGAGCAATTCCCGCCGCACCGACCAGTCGAGCCCGGCGGTGGGTTCATCCAGCAGCAGGATCGGCGGATCGCGTAACAGCTGTACCGCCAGGGCCAGCCGCCGCTGCTGGCCGCCGCTGAGCCGTTCGGGGGCCTGCTGGAACGACAGCCCCGCCAGGCCCACCTGGGCCAGGGCCGCCGCCGCCCGTTCCGAGGGCAGCCGCCGGTGGCCGAGGCGCAGTTCCTGGCCGACGCTGAGCCCGAGGAAATGGCGCTCCGGAAACTGAAACACCAGGCCGGTGAGCCAGCGGCGTTCCCGCACCGTGGTGGGCTTCCCCTGCCAAAGGATCTGCCCCTGATCCGGACTGGCCAGCCCCGCCATGATCTCCAGCAGGGTGCTCTTGCCACTGCCGCTGCGGCCCGCCACCAGGGCCGGTTCCCCCAGCCGCAGGCGCAGGTTGAGGCCCCGCAGCAGCGGTTGCGCCGCCGCCGCTGGGTGATAAACGATCTGCTCCAGTTCCAGCACGCGCTTGGCCCAGCTAGCCACTGGCGCCTAGCTTGACGCCATGCAGGTGCACTTCCGCGAATTCGATCCCTTCAACTGCTGGTTCTGGCTGCGCTTTCCCCATGCGCCAGGCCAGGGGGAACGCCAGTACGTGGAAGAAACCTTTAACAGCTGGTATTTCCTTGGTCGGCTCGGGGCCTTCAACGCCGAAAACCTCCAGGTGCACGAGGAGGGCGCCGATGTGACCTGGATGGCCTACGACAACGAGGACGCCGAAAACTCAATGCTCGCCCTGATGCACAACATGGGCGAGATGGAATACCAAGACGACTGGGGGCGGATCTGGCTCGACCTCGGCACCAGCGATGGGGTGGCCATCGACATCCTGATCAATTCCCTGCGCTGCCTCGACCGCGACCTGGTGCAGATCGAGGAACTGCGGGTGGGGGGCATCAACGAAGACTGGCCGGCGGATGCCAGTGACGACCGTATTTTTGAGGACTGAGAGCCATCGCCGAACTGCGCCGCCTGCTGATCGCCCCCCAACGGTTGGCGGGGCCGGGGCAGGGCCTAGAGCTAAGCCGCGAGGAACAGCACTACCTGCGGCGGGTATTACGGCTGCGGCCCGGCGAAGCCTTTGCGATCAGCGATGGCCAGGGGCAGCTCTGGCAGGGGCACCTGGGGGCCGAGGGCCAGGCGCTCCAAGGGCAGCTGCTGGAGCACCAGGCCGCCCCCCAGCCGCGGCTGGTGTTGCTGGCGGGGCTGATGCGCCGCGAACTGGAACCGATGCTACGCATGGTCACCGAACTGGGCCTGGATCGCTTCGTGCCGCTGCGGGCCCAGCGCAGCCTGCCGGACCCCGGCGACCAGCGGCAGGACCGCTGGCAAACCCTGGTGAAAGAAGCCTGTGAACAATGCGAAAGGCTGTGGCAACCGCAGCTGGAAGCCGTAGTTAGCGCCAGTGAGGCCCTGGCACGGCCCAGGGCGGCGGGGGAACAGCGCTGGATCGCCGTTACCCGGGAAGCCGGGGTGCCCAGCCTGCTGGGGCAGCTACAGGCGGTTCAGGTCGCTGGCAGTGGTGATTGGCAGCTGGCCTGCGGGCCGGAGGGGGGCTGGTCGCCAACGGAACGGGACATTGCTGCCGCGGCCGGCTGGCAGCCGGTGAGCCTCGGGCCCAGCATCCTGCGGGCCCCAACGGCGGCGTTGGTGGGGGTCACCCTGATGCAGCAACAGCGCTCAGCCTCGGCCCAGGCCCTTGGCGATCGCCTTGAAATCAGCGAGGGCCACCCCGGGGCGACGGCGGTTGCGGGGTAGGGCGGCGGCGGGCTGCAGCAGCTCGGCGGCGAAGGTGGCAGGGCCGGCCGGCTTGGCATTGGCCTGGTCGGCCGCCTGCTCAGCGGCGAGCAGTTCGGCGGTGGTTTGCAGGCGATCAGAGGGGGCAGCGACAGGGGCAGGGGCCGTTGCCGTTGCTGCTGCAGGGGTTTTGATTTCAGCGGTTTCGCTGGCCCGCACTGGCGCCACGGCAACGGGCTTGCTGGGGGCCTTAGACAGCTCCAGGAAGGGCTTGCGCTTAGCGCCGAACAGCTTGTTGAACACCATGGGAAAGGTCCAGCCGGCTTCGATTATCAGGGCTAGGGCCCCGGCAAGCGCTGATCCGTTGGGCAGCGCAACAGTGTTGCCTTCTGTAGCCAGGGGTGTAAATCCGCCCAGGTGGCCGGGGGACCCGGCGGACGCGCCCCGAGGCTGCCCAGCAAGTGGCCCAGGGTGAGGGCATCGGCCCCCTGGCTGCGCCAACGGCGTTGGCATTCCAGCCGCAACTGCTGGGCCGAACAGCCATTACTGCGGCGCAGGTAAGCCGCCCAGCGTTCCCCCAGCCGCTGGCCGCCCCGGCCCCATTGCTGCGGCCAAAGCGGTTCGCCCCCCGGCCCCTGATGGCGTTCCCAAAGATCCAGCAAGCTTTCCGGCAGGGGTAAACGACGTTCCTGGCCAGGGCGGCAAGGGCGTTCCAGCCCGTTAAAACTCCAGTGGCGAATCCAGAGGGCTGGCTTTCCCTCCCAGAGGCACCAGTCGAGGGGCCGCAGGCCCGCCGCTTCACTGGCCCGCAGCCCCAGCAGTCGCACCAGCAGATAGATGGGGTCCACCCCTAACTGCTGGTCGAGCTGGGCCAGCAGCAGCGGATCAAAACCTGGGGGCGGCAGGGCACTGATCGCCAGGGGCGGCAGCAACGAGAAGGGGTTCTGCTCCACCCCCCCCTGGCGGCAGGCCTCCGCATAGAAGGCCCGGATCAGGCTGAGGCGCCGCTGGGCTGTGCTGAAGCTGGCGGTGGCAAACAGGTGGTTACGCCAACGCCAGGCGGCCCCTTCGCTCACGGCCGCCGGCATCGACACCTCACTGAAATTGAGCAGCCGCTGTAATTCCCGCTGCCAGGCCCGTTCACTGCTGGCGGCGCCGCTGCCCTGCTGCTGCCGCAGGGCCACCCAGCCCGCCACGGTGCTGGGCCAGCGGGGGGAGGGGGCAGTTTGATTTTGGAGTCCAGGCAGTTTCAGCTGCGCACAGAAGGCCTCCCGGGCCACCAGAAAGCGCTCCCCCGCCAGCACCAGGCCCCGGCTGCTAAAGCCATTAACCAGTAACTCCGCCAGATCGGCTTCGTTGGGCAGTTCGGCAAAAGCAAGCGAACCCCGCTGCCGCTGCCAATCGCGGGCGCAGTCGCGGGCCACCAAACGCACCTCGCGGCGACGCAGCCGCAGCACACCACTGCTCAAGGCCAGCAGCCGTTGCACCTCCTCCTGCACCTCCCCATAGCGGCGCTCGGCCTCGGTCCGCTCCTGGGAGAGGAAGCGCCGCACCCGGCCGCGGCCGAGGCTGCGGCGCAGGGGCTTCGGCACGGCACGGTCGTACCACCAGCCCGCCGGGGGGCCCTCCAGCTGCTGCAGATATCGATAAGAACCCGCCTCTAGCACCCGCCCTTCGATCCAGCCCTTCGTTCGCTCAGGCTTAACTAAAGCACAACCTTTCCTTAAGTAAAGGTTGCTGGTTTTACTGGGTTCCTGCTGAAGCAGCGGCTGGGCTGAGCCGGTCGATCACCCAGTTGGCATTGATGGTGAGCACCGCCAGGTCGTCCTCCCGCAACACCTGCAGGAAGGAGGGCTCCCCCGTGCGGGCACCGCCTTCGCAGAACAACACCTGGGCCAGGTAGGGCTCCAGCCGCGGCGGCGCCACCGCCACCACATCCCCCACCCGCACCAGCAGAAACGCTTCCATTCACCCGAGACAAGTACACATGTATCAGCCTAGGGGTTGCTGGCGAGAATGGCCACTGCCCTTGCACAGGCAGCAATGGACCCAGGGCTGTTAACGGGGGGCCTTTTGACAGGGGGCCTATTAAGTCGCTGGCTGTTGAGTGCCGCCCTCAATGCCCTGCTGATCGCGCCGCTGCGGCAGCTGCCAATCCTTACCCGCGCCGGCTGGTGCCATGCCTGGATCCTCGGCAGCCTGCTGGGGGCCTGCCTCGGCTGGCGCGGTTGGCTGGCGGTGGTGCTTTACCTGGCGCTGGGGTCAGCGGTTACAAAGCTCGGCTTTAAACGCAAACAAGCCCTAGGCATCGCCGAAGGCCGCGGCGGCCGCCGTGGTCCGGAAAATGTGTGGGGGTCCGCCGCCACCGGCGCCCTGCTGGCCCTGGCCTACCCCTGGCCGGGGGCCCCAAAGGAACTGCTGCTGCTGGGTTTTGTCGCCAGCTTTGCCGCCAAGCTCGGCGACACCTGTGGCAGTGAAATCGGCAAGCGCTGGGGCCGCCACACCGTGAGCATCACGCGCTGGCGGCCGGTGCCGCCCGGCAGCGATGGGGCCGTGAGCCTGGAGGGCACCCTGGCCAGCCTGGGGGGGGCCGTGCTGTTTGCGGCGATCGCCACCGCCCTGGGGCTCACCCCCCTGGCCCAACTGCCTGGGTTGAGCCTGGTGGCCTGGGGGGCCACCCTGCTGGAGAGCCTGGTGGGGGCAGAACTGCAACCGCGGCTCCCCTGGCTCAGCAACGAAGCCGTAAACGGCCTGATGACCCTTATGGCTGCAGCGCTAGCCATGGCTCTGTTGGGCTGAGCTGCTGCCGCAACTGGGCACAGAGCTGGCGCAGCCGCCGCGACACCTGGCAGGGGCTCCACTGCAGCTCCTGGGCCAGCTGCCGCTGGGGTCGCCCCTCCAGCAAACAATCCCGCAGCAAGCGTTGGTCCACGGGGGCCAACTGCTGCAGCCGCTCCTCCAGCTCCTGCCAGAGCAGCCGCTGCTCTGGCCCAGGGCGCCGGTCCACCAGCTGCTGCTGCAGGCTTTCGCCCTCCTCCAGCCCCGCAGAACCATCCAGGCTGGAAAGCTGCAGGGCCCGATGCAATTCCTGGGCCTGTTGAATCCGGTCGGCACTGCATCCCAAACGCAGGCCTAGGGCCTCCCTGCTGAGCGGAGCCAAGCCCCCGTGCTGCCTGGTCTGTTGCAGCTGCTCGCATTTGCCATACAGCTCACGCAGCCGCCAAGAACAGCGGATCGGGCTGTGGCGATCGCGCAGATAGTGCTTCATCTGCCCCTGGATAAAGGGCACGGCATAGGTGCTGAAGGCATGGCCCTGCTGGGGGTCAAAACCCTCCACCGCCTTGATTAAGCCAAGGCTGCCGATCTGCACCAAATCATCCACAGACAAGTTGCAGTTTTGGGCGAGGCGATGGGCCTGCTGGCGCACCAGGTTGAGGTGCAATTCCACCAGGCGATTGCGCAGCCGTAGGCAGCGGCTGCGCTGGTATTCAACGTGGAGGGCAAGACAACGGGAACGATCAAACGAACGGCCAGCAGGACGGGCAGTACGAGTTGAAAGAGCCATGGCAGAAGCAAAACCGGGAACCTTTTCAAGCTCTTCGGAGCTCCGCGGTTCCACCAGCTCCCTAGGGGGGGGAAGCACCCCCCCAAAAGGAGGGGATCGACCCCAGAAAACGCCCCAACCGGGCCAGGCCATCGTCGATCGTGGCACTGCTCACAGCGCAGGAAAGCCGCACACAACGGTCGTCACCAAAGGCGCCACCAGGCACCAACGCCAGGCCTTCCCGTTCCAACAATTGATCGCAGAACTGCATCGAACCGAGGCCGTAGGCACTCACATCCGGGAAGGCATAAAAAGCCCCATTGGGGGGCACCAGCTGCAGGCCAGGCAACTGCTGCAGCCCAAGGCTGAGCCGCTCACGCCGGCGCGAAAAGCTGGCCGCCATGCTGGTCACACAGTCCAGCGAGCCCTCCAGGGCCGCCAGGGCTCCGAACTGGGCAAAGGTGCACACATTGCTGGTGCTCTGGCTCTGCAGGGCAATGGCCGCCTTGATCACCGCCTGGGGGCCCACCAGATAACCGATGCGCCAACCGGTCATCGCCCAGCCCTTGGCAAAACCATTCACCAGAAACAAGCGCTCGGCCAGGTCTGGCGCCAGGGCCGCAAGGCTGTGGTGGCTATGGCCAGGGGCCAGCAGGTGTTCGTAGATCTCATCGCAAACCACCGCCAGCTGCGGATGGCGCCGCAACAACTCCGCTAGCGCCTCCAACTCCTGGCGGGACAGCACCACCCCGGTGGGATTGGAGGGGGTGTTGAGCACCAACAGGCGGCTGCGGGGGCTGATCATTGCCTCAAGGGCGTCTAGGTCGAGCCGGAAACCAGTGGCCGCCGAGCTGGGCAGCACCCGCACCGTGGCCCCCGCCAAGCGGGCCATTTCCGGATAGCTGAGCCAGTAGGGGGCCGGCAACAGCAACTCATCGCCCGGATCCAGCAGCACCTGGAAGAGGTTGTAGAGGGCCTGTTTGCCCCCATTGGTAACCAGCACCTGGTTGGCGTTCACCGCCATGCCGTTGTGGCTTTGGAGCTTGGCGGCAATCGCCTCCCGCAACTGGGGCTCACCGGCCGCAGGGCCATAGCGGGTGGCGCCCGCCTCCAGGGCCCGAATCGCCCCCTCGCGAATAAAGGCAGGGGTATCGAAATCAGGCTCGCCAGCACTGAGGCTGCAGATGTCCTGCCCCTCCGCCAGGAGTTGTTTGGCCTTAGCAGCAATCGCCAGGGTCAGGGAGGGTTGCAGGGCCGCCGCTCGGGCCGAAAGCTTCATTGCACACAGGGGGCCAGCCAAACGGCCGCCGCGACTAAATCCAGAGTGACCAGTGTGCATTAGCGCTACAGCAGGCTGGAGCGCCTTGATACAGAACTGACGATCGCTGCCAGCTGCTGGCTAATAGCTGCTGGCTGCTGGCTAATAGCTGCTGGCTGCTGGCCCTAGGTTTAAGCAATGCAGTCTTGGGCAGCCCTCAGCAGCGCCTGCGGCCAGTGCCAGCGCTGTGGCCTGGCCAGCAGCCGCCAGCAGGTGGTGCTGGGGCGCGGCAACCCCGAGGCGCCGCTGCTGCTGATTGGCGAGGCCCCGGGCCAACAGGAGGATGAACAGGGCCTGCCCTTTGTGGGCCGCTCGGGCCAACTGCTGGACCGCCTGCTGGAGGAGGCGGGCTTCAACCTCAGCCACGACCTTTACATCTGCAATGTGGTGAAATGCCGACCGCCGGGGAACCGCAAACCGACGCGGGAGGAACGGCAGCAGTGCCGCCCCTGGCTGGATCAGCAGATCGCCCTGGTGAATCCCCGGGTGATCGTGCTGGCGGGTGCCACGGCGATAGAAGCGTTGCTAGGCATTAAGGGCGGGATCACCAAGTTGCGCGGCCAATGGCAGGGGGGGGAACAGCGCTGGCTGCTGCCGGTGTTCCATCCCGCCTATCTGCTGCGTTTCGGTTCAGAAGCGGAACAATCGCCCCGCTGGTTCACCCGCCAGGATCTGAAAACGGCCCGGGAGCGGGCCCTTGCGCCACCGCCATGCTCGCTGCCACCGCCATGACCGTGCCACTGCCATGACATCTGCAAAGACATTTGCCAAACCGTGGCCGCAACCCGCCCCAGTGCGCAACGACACCGCCGGCGAACTGGTGGTGAACTGGGACCAATACCACCGCCTAATCGAGCACCTGGCGGTGCAGCTGCACAGTTCAGCCTGGGAATTTGACCAGATCATCGCCCTTTCGCGGGGGGGACTACGGGTGGGGGATTTGTTGTCTCGGGTGTTCGACCGGCCCCTGGTGGTGATGGCCGCCAGCAGCTACTCAGGCGCAGGCGATCGCCAGCAGGGGGATCTGCGCCTCGGCCACCAGCTGGCCCACACCTGCAAGAGCCTTGGCCCCCAGCTGTTGTTGGTGGACGACTTAGCCGACAGTGGCGGCACCCTGGCGGCGGCCAGCGCCTGGCTGCAGCGGGAGCTCGCCCCCCAGCAGCTGCGCACCGCCGTGCTCTGGCTGAAGGGGGCCAGTCAATTCCAACCAGACCTCTGGGCGATGGAACTGCCCGCCAACCCCTGGATCCTGCAGCCCTTTGAGCGCTGGGACCAATGTTCCGCCGCCGAGCTCCAACCGCTCAACTGAACCCCGCCGCAGGGCCGCCGCCTGTGCCAAGGTTTGGGCCCAGAGCCTGCCGCGCCCGCGATGAGCATCGACCCGCGCTTTGACACGGTGATCCACCGCCGGCCCACCCGCAGCGTGCGGGTGGGGGACCTGTCGCTCGGCAGCGAGCACCCGGTGCTGGTGCAATCGATGATCAACGAAGACACCCTCGATGTGGAGGGGGCCACCGCCGGCATCCGCCGATTGCACGAGGCGGGCTGCGAACTGGTGCGGCTCACGGTGCCGAGCCTGGGCCACGCCCGGGCCGTGGCGGAGATCCGCAAACGGCTGGAGGACAGCTACCAGCCAGTGCCCCTGGTGGCTGATGTGCACCACAACGGCATGAAGATCGCCCTGGAGGTGGCCCAGCACGTGGACAAGGTGCGGATCAACCCAGGCCTGTTTGTGTTTGACAAGCCCGATCCAGGCCGCAGCAGCTTCAGCGAGGCAGAGCTCGCCGCCATCGCTGAACGCATCCAGGCCACCTTCGAGCCACTGGTGAGCCTGCTCAAGGAGCAGGACAAGGCCCTACGCATCGGCGTAAACCACGGCTCCCTGGCCGAACGCATGTTGTTCAGCTACGGCGACACCCCCCTGGGGATGGTGGAGAGCGCCCTGGAATTCATCCGCATCTGCGACCGGCTCGATTTCCACAACATCGTGGTGTCGATGAAGGCCTCGCGGGCGCCGGTGATGCTGGCCGCCTATCGGCTGATGGCCCACCGCCTGGATGAGGAGGGTTTCCCCTATCCGCTGCATTTGGGCGTAACCGAAGCGGGCGACGGCGACTACGGCCGGATCAAGAGCACCGCCGGCATCGCCACCCTGCTGGCCGCTGGCCTCGGCGACACGATCCGGGTATCGCTCACCGAGGCCCCAGAGAAGGAAATCCCCGTTTGCTATTCGATCCTGCAGGCCCTGGGGCTGCGCAAAACGATGGTGGAATACGTGGCCTGCCCCAGCTGTGGTCGCACCCTCTTCAACCTGGAAGAGGTGCTGCAGCAGGTGCGGGCCGCCACCGTGCACCTCACCGGCCTAGACATCGCCGTGATGGGCTGCATCGTTAATGGCCCAGGGGAAATGGCCGATGCCGATTACGGCTATGTGGGCAAAACCCCAGGCAGCATCTCCCTTTACAGGGGCCGCGAGGAGATTCGCCTGGTGCCAGAGGCCGAGGGGGTGGCGGCGTTGGTGGAGCTGATCAAGGAAGACGGCCGCTGGTTTGATCCCTAGGCGCCTGGTGGGGGCGCACATTCAGACACAGCCAAGGCTGTCTGCCCCTGCCGCAAAGGCTGCCAAGAGCGTTACCTTGAATGGATATCGGCTCCCTCAATGAACCACTCCCGCCTGCGCCGTGTTGCCCTGGTCGCTTTGGCTGGGGCCGGCACCTTTTCAGGGGCGGTAATCCTGGGCAGCGACCTGATGGTGGGCAGCAGCACCGCCGCGATCATCTCCGACAGCCCCAAGGAGGTAATGGATGAGGCCTGGCAGATTGTTTTCCGCGATTACCTAGACACCACCGGCAAATACAGCGAAGAAACCTGGCGCAAGTTGCGAAGGGATGTGCTGGCCCGCAGCTATGGCAACACCAAGGATGCCTATGAGGCAATCCGCGGCATGCTGGGCACCCTTGATGATCCCTACACCCGCTTTCTAGATCCGCGGGAATTCAAGGAAATGCAGATCGACACGTCTGGGGAACTCTCCGGCGTGGGCATCCAACTGAGTTTGGATAAGGACACAAAGGAACTGATGGTGGTTTCACCAATCGATGGTTCCCCCGCCTCCCGGGCCGATGTGCAGCCCAAGGATGTGATCACCCAGATCAATGGCAAAACCACCAAGGGGATGAGCACCGAAGACGCGGTGAAACTGATCCGTGGGCCGGTGGGCACCAAGGTAAATATCCAACTGCGGCGCGGCAAGAACCAATTAATCAGCGTTGACCTGATCCGGGATCGGATCGAACTGCATGCGGTGGACAGCCGCCTCAATATCGGTGCCGATGGGCTGAAGGTGGGTTACATCCGGCTCAAGCAGTTCAACGCCAATGCGGCGAAGGACATGCGTAATGCCATCAAGGAGCTGGAGGAAAAGGGGGCCCAGGGCTATGTGCTCGACCTGCGCAGCAACCCCGGCGGCCTGCTGATGGCCAGTGTGGAAATCGCCCGCCAACTGCTAGACGACGGGGTGATCGTTTCCACCCGCACCCGCGATGGGGTGCAGGACATCAAACGGGCCAGCGGCCGGGCCCTCACCAAGGCGCCGATGGTGGTGCTGGTGAATGAGGGCTCTGCTAGCGCCTCGGAAATCCTTTCGGGGGCCCTGCAAGACAACCACCGGGCGGTGTTGGTGGGTCAAAAAACCTTTGGCAAGGGGCTGGTGCAATCGGTGCGGGGGCTGTCTGATGGCTCCGGCATGACCGTGACGATTGCCAAGTACCTCACCCCCAGCGGCCGCGACATCCACAAGCACGGCATCCAGCCCGACGTGGTGGCAAAGCTCAGCGAAGACGACGCCAAGAGCCTGAAATTCGATCAGCTCGGCACCAAGAGCGATCCCCAGTACCGGGTGGCGGAAACCACCTTGAGCAAGCAGCTGGCCGGAGCCACGGGCGCCCCCGCCGTTACCTACGACCCAGATAAAAAGACCCAGGCCCTCAACAACAATTAGGCGACCGGCTGCATCAGCCCGCCCCCGGGGCTGGAGTCGTCGTCGTCATTGCTGCTGTCTTGCTGCCAGAGGGCAAAGCAACAGAGACTGGCGAAAACGCCCAAACCAACGATCAGACCAAGGTTGCTGCTGGCTTCTCCCAGCTCAAGCACGGCGCCAAGGCCCGCCCCTAGGTCAACGATCTCAAGCATCGGGGCCGGTCAGTTCGCAACACTATAAAGAAACATTGCCTTCCTGAGAGCCGGGCAGCTGCTCCGGCAGCTGGGCCGCCATCGCCTGCAGCCATTCCATCAAGCCCTCCAGCTGTTTATCGGCGGGCAATACGCCCAAACCGCGGGCCGACACCTTGGCGGTGCTGCCGCTGCCGGCCTGGTAAACCAAGCGGCCATGCAGATGGCTGGGCAGCCCCTGGCGCAGGCGCCGGAAGGCGGGTTCCTCCATGGGGGTATCGAGCACCAGGTTGGGTTTCTCCGCCTTGATGCGGGAGAAGCCACAGCGTTTGGCCAGCAGTTTCAGTTCCATCACCTGCAGCAGCGACTGCACCGGCGCCGGCAGGGCCCCGTAGCGATCCACCCAATCCGTGGCCAGCTGCAACAGCGCCTGCTTGCCAGTGCAATCGGCCGCCGCCCGGTAGGCCGCCATTTTTTCGTCGGCTTCGGTGATCCAGTCGGCGGGGATGAAGGCGGTCACCGGCAGATCCACCTGGGTGTCGTCCACGGCGGGGATGTCTTGGCCGCGGATCTCCGCCAGCTCCTCCTGGAGCATCTCCATGTAGAGATCAAAGCCGATGGTTTCCATCTGGCCGCTCTGCTCCATCCCCAGCAGGTTGCCCACCCCACGGATCTCCATGTCGCGCATGGCCAATTGATAACCACTGCCCAGCTGGGCAAATTCCTGAATTGCCCGTAGGCGTTGGCGGGCCGCCTCACTGAGGGAGGCATCACCGGGATAAAACAACCAGGCATGGGCCTGGATGCCGCTGCGCCCCACCCGCCCCCGCAACTGATACAGCTGCGCCAAACCAAATTTCTGGGCGTCCTCCACCAGGATCGTGTTCACCCTTGGGATATCAAGGCCGCTCTCGATAATCGTGGTGCAAAGCATCACGTCGGCCTCACCAGCGTTGAAGGCCACCATCGCCGATTCCAATTCCCCCTCCGGCATCTGGCCGTGGGCCACCAGCAAGCGCAGGCCGGGCAACATCTGGCGCAATTGACCGGCCACCGCCTCAATGCCCTCCACCCGCGGCACCACATAGAACACCTGGCCGCCGCGGTCCAGCTCCTGGCGGATCGAACTGCGCACCGCCTCCTCATCGAGGTTGGCCAGGTGGGTTTTGATCGGCCGGCGCAGGGGTGGGGGGGTGGTAATCAGGCTCATCTCCCGCACGCCGGAGAGGCTCATGTAAAGGGTGCGGGGGATTGGGGTGGCGCTGAGGGTGAGCACATCCACGTCTTTACGCAGCAGCTTGATCTTTTCCTTTTGCTGCACACCAAAGCGCTGCTCTTCATCCACCACCAACAAACCCAGCTGTTTAAAACCCGTGCCCTTGCCGAGCAATTGATGGGTACCCACCACCACATCAATCGAGCCAGCGGCCAGCCCCTCCAGGATCAGCTTGCGTTCCGCCGCGGTGCGGAAGCGGTTCAAGAGGGCCACCTTGAGGGGATAGGGGGCAAAGCGTTCGGAAAGGGTGCGCCAGTGCTGCTGGGCTAACACCGTGGTGGGGGCCAGCAGCGCACATTGTTTGCCAGCCATAACCGCCTTAAACAGCGCCCGGATCGCCACCTCCGTTTTGCCAAAGCCCACATCCCCACACACCAAACGGTCCATCGGCCGCGGCGATTCCATGTCGCGCTTCACATCGGCGATCGCCTTCACCTGGTCGGGGGTGGGTTCATAGGGGAAGGAATCCTCCAGCTCCAGTTGCCAGGGACCATCGGGGGGGAAGGCATGGCCCGGCGATTCATGGCGTTCGGCGTAGAGCTTCACCAGGTCGAGGGCCACCTTGCGCACGGCCTTGCGGGCCCGCTCCTTCGCTTTGGTCCAGGCGACGCCGCCCATGCGGTTGAGTTCCGGCGGCGCATCGGTGCTGGCCCGAAAACGACCGAGGCTGCCCAGCTGGTCGGCGGCCACCCGCAACAGCCCATCGGCGTATTGCACCACCAAGTAATCGCGGGCCTCGCCAGCAATGGCGAGTTTCTCCAACTTCAGAAAACGACCGATGCCGTGGTTGCGATGCACCACGAAATCACCGGGCTGCATGCGGTTTGGATCCACCGTGCGGCTGGCGGCCCGGCGGCGGCGGCGCACATAACCACTGGCCACCAGGTTGTGCTGGCCAAAAAACTCCCGGTCGGTGATCAACACCAGCCGCCAGGCGGGCAGCAGCAGCCCCTCCAATTCGGCGCTGCCCTTGGTTTTCAGGGCGATCGGCGTGTGCTGCTCGATCAGACGATCAATCGCCGGAAAATCGTGGGGGTTGGGCACAAAGCGCGCCACACAGTCGTGCTCCTCCAGCAACGCCACCGCCCGGGAGGGCTGGGCCGAAAGCAGCCACACCCGGGCCCGTTCCTGCTGGTGGCCCTTAACCAGGCCGGCGAGTTTGCCGAACTGGTTGGGGTAGGCGGGCACCGGCCGGCTGGCCAGGTCAAAGCTGTTGGGGTGCTGGTCGGTTTCCGCCAGTTCCGCCAGGTCGATCCCCAGGAAGGGCTGCACCAGCTCCAGGGCCGCCGCCATCGGGCGATGCAGGCTGGCTGGCAACAACGCTGAGCCATCGGCCGCCAGCAAGCCTCCAAATTCATCGCCATGGTGCTGGGCCGCATGGTCCAGCCATTGCTGGCCATGGGCCACCAGCTGGCGCCGTTCATCGATCGCCACCAGGGTGTCGGCCGGCAGGAAATCCATCAAGCAACTGGGGGTCTCCCAGGCCAGCCCCATCAACCGCCGCATCCCCTCCGGACTGCCGCCGGCCAGCAGCTGCTCGAGGGCCTCGGCGCTGAGGAGTTGTTCAAGCCCCTCGGGCAGCTGCTGGCGCAGGGCCTCCGCCACCAGGGGGCCATAGCTGGTGGGGGTGAGCCGCACCAGCTCCACCGCATCCAGGGACCGCTGGGTGGCGGGGTCAAATTCCCGTAATTTCTCCAGTTCTTCGCCAAAGAACTCAAGCCGCACCGGCAATTCAGCACTCACCGGGAAGAGGTCAACGATGTCGCCCCGGCGGCTCCAGGTGCCCTCCTGCTCAATCGTGCTCACCCGGTCGTAGCCCAGCCGCGCCAGGGTTTCGCCCAGGGCCTCCAGGTTCACCGTCGCCCCTTTCTTAAGGCTGAGGCACTGGGCCTCCAGCACCGGCGGCGGCGGCAGGTGGGGTTGCAGCGCCCGTTCGGTGGCCACGATCGCCCCGCGCCAGCTGCGCTGGCCCTGGCCATCAACGGCCAGTAATTCACTCAATACCTGCAGCTGCCCCCAGGTGATCTCGCTGGTGGGATCAAAGCCTTCGTAGGGGGAGCCCTCACTGGTGGGATAGAGCTGGGCAATGGGCCAGCCCATCAGTTCCAGCAGGGCCGTCCAGCGGCCGGCCTCCTCCAGGGTGGGCACCACCACCAGCAGGGGGCTGCCCTGCAGCCGGGCCAGGGCCGTGGCCACCAGGGCCCTGGCGGCGCGGCCGGCCCCCTGCAGCCGCAGGCGCTCGCTGCGGCCGGCCCGTTCCAGCACCTCCCCGGTGAGGGGCACCTGCTCCAGCTGGCGCACCAGGGCGGTAAGGGGCATTGGGATCAGCGAAACAGCCCTTGATCTTCGCAAGCGAGCCCCTGGGCCGGCGTTCAGGCGTTGAGGCGTTCCTGCAATAGCTGGTTAAAGCGCAACAGCTGGTCGTCACTGAGCTGTTGACGACTGGCCAGGGAGAAGTGCTCCTCCAGGAAGGCACGGCCCTCGGCCGGCCCCCAATGCAACTGCTGCAAGAAGTGATCGCTCTGGGCCAATAGATCAGGACGCCGCAGGGGCAGGGCCGCCGTGGCCGGATCCGCCGCCGGCTCCAGCAGCCGCAGCGCCTTGAGGTGGGCCACCAGGTCGGCATAGGTAACCAAACGGCTGCGGCTGGGGTGGCCAAAGGCCCGTTCCAGAAACAAGCCCTCCTGGTCTCGATCCCAGCCCAGCCGTTGCAATTCCATGTCTACGGCGGTCAGTTCTTCGCTCCAGTCGTCGGGTTCGGGGGGCGGTTCGAGCAATGTTTCTGCGGGTGTTGCCGATTCTTCGGGAGCTGCCGCTGCGGCTCGGGCTGCCGCTGGAACTGGAGCTAGTGCTGGCGCTGGCGAGGCCCCTGCTGCTGCTGGCGCCAGGGCAAAAGCCATTGCTTGGGGTGCTGCGTTCAAGCGTTGCTGCAGCCGCTGGCGGGCCCGGTCTTCGGCCTCCTCCGCCCCCGCAGCCTCCCCCAGGGCAGCGATGGCCACCCCCTTCAGGCTGCGGCTCACCCGCACGATCACCCGCTGGCCATCGGCATGCAGCAGCTCCACCTGGGTGGCCAGTGATGGGGGGTGGGGGGCAGCGGCCAAGGCGCAGAAGGAGTTAACAGCCCGTTCTAGGCGCCCCAGTTCTAGCGGCCCTTTTCTAAGCTGCTCAATTGTCATGGCTCCAGAGCCCCGACTCCCAGCTCTGGCCCCATGGAAGCAACTTCGATCCAGTCCATTACCCCGCTGATCAGCGCCGCAGACGAGTGGCATGAGGTGCTGCTGCTGCTGCCGGTGCTGGTGGGCCTTGAGGTGGTGCTTTCCGCCGACAACGCCATTGCCCTGGCGGCGATCGCCCGGGGGCTAAACAGCCCAGAAGAGCAGAAGCGGGCCCTGAACCTGGGCTTGATCTTTGCCCTGGTTTTCCGAATCATCCTGATCCTGGCGGCCCGCTGGGTGCTGGGCTTCCGGCCGCTGATGGCGGCGGGGGCCGCCTACCTGCTCTGGCTCTGCGGCAGCCATTTCCTTAAGGGCGCCGAAAGCCCAGAAGATGCGAGCAACGCCAGTGGCGAGGAAGCCGCTGAACAGGCAAAGGCCAAAGCCAAGCGTTCGCTGCTGCTCACCGCCGGCAGCATTGCCCTCACCGACCTGGCCTTTTCGCTCGACAGCGTGGCGGCCGCCGTGGCCGTGAGTGACCGGCTGGGCCTAGTAATCAGCGGTGGCGTGATCGGCGTGATCGCCCTACGACTCACCTCCGGCCTATTTATTCGCCTGCTACAGGTCTATGAGCTGCTGGAATCCGCCGGTTATCTGGCCGTGGGGCTGGTGGGTTTGCAGCTGCTGGTGCGGGTGATCTGGCCGTCAATTGAATTGCCGGAATGGGCCCTACTGATGGCGGTAGGCCTGCTGTTTGTGGGGGGCTTTTCCCGCAAAGTTGCCAAGCCCGAGGAAGTGAATCCCTGAATTGATGGCTTCAACCGAGTTCCAGCCAGCTGCGCAGCGCCAGATCTAGCTCCCTAAGGATGCTGGCCTCCAGGGCACCCACCAAACTGCCGATGGCTGAACTGGGCACAGTAAATAGTTTGTCCACCATCAGCTGCGATGGCTTACGCAGACCGTTCTGCCCACTGGTTGGCACCGGAATCCGCAGCAGTGGCGCATCAACAAGACTGCTCGTTAGCGGGCAGAGGGTCACGCTGGGATGCCCTTGCAGCCAGCGGTTGGCCTGCACCACTACCGCCGGCCGCGGTTTACCGCAATACACGCCAGGGCTGGCCACCGTCACCACAGCGCCCCGGCACAAACCCGAAGCGGTCATGCGGTCCAATCGCTCCAATCGGGCAGCTGTTCGCTCCAATGGGCGCCATCGCCCTGGGCCTGAATCAGAGCTGACTGACGCTTGGCTTCGGCGTCATCGGCGAAGTACTGCACGTACAGCCGAATCGCCTCACGCACACAGGCGCTACGACTCTTGCCCAAGCTGCGCGCCACCAAATCCAGCCGCTGCTCAAGCTCCGGCTCCACCCGCACGCCGATCACCATGGCCCCCTTGTGTTAGACGTTCTGTATAACAGGCTATCGGCTGTCTGGCGGCGGGGCCATGATGGAGTTTCCGGGAGGTCTTGATGGGACCACTGCACTGCCCGCTCTGCATCGGCCTGGGGCTGATGAGCATCGCCCGTTGCCTGGCCTGGGTGCGCCTGATCTGGATCCTGCGACCAGCCGCGCCAATTGCCCCCAGCATTGCCCTCAGCTGAGCTGCTGCAGTAATTCGTTGCCCCGAGCCGGGGCCTTCCCCTCCAGCTGGGCCGTGCGCAACAACAACGGGCAACCGCCGGTGGCCAGCACCAAGCCAACCCCCTTGACCCGCTCAAGCACCGAACCGGGTTCCGCCTTCGGCCAAGACCGTTCACTCAGGGCCGCCGCCTCGCCACTGAGCTGCGCCGCCAGCCGTTGCACCAGCGGCTCCGTGGCCAGCAGCTTCAGGCGCTTGCCCCGCCATTGGCAATGGGCCCCGGGGTAGAGGCCCATCACGCGGCGATGGATCGCCAGGGCCGACTGCTGCCAATCAACCAGGTAGTCATCCTTATTAAGTAGCCGGGCCAGGGTCAGGCCTTCGCTCGGCTGCGGTTGCAGCCCCAGGCGGGTCAAGCGTTCTTGCTGCGGCCCAGGGCCAGCCGCTTCGATCAAAGGCAGGGCCTCCAGCAGCAATTCAGCCGTGAGCCCACTCAGGCGCTCAGCCAGCTGGCCAGCGTTTTCCAGCAGACCGATCGCCAGGGACCGCTCCAGCAGCACCGGACCGCTGTCGAGCCCCAGCTCCATCGCCATGATCCCCACCCCGGTTTCGCTGTCGCCTTCGATCAGGCTCCACTGGATCGGCGCCGCGCCGCGCCAACGGGGCAGCAAAGAGCCATGGCCGTTCCAGCAGCCGTAGGCGGGCTGGGCCAACACCTCCGCTGGCAACAACTGGCCAAAGGCCACCACCACACTCAAATCAGCCCCCAGGGCCGCCAAGGCCGCCTGGGTGTGGGGCTCCCGGCGGATCCGTTCCGGCGTAAACACAGGAATCTCTTGGCCCAGTTCCGTCGCCAACTCCAGGGCCCGGGCCTTCACCGCTGAGGGCTGCAGGGCCCCACCTCGGCCCCGGCGCCGGTCGGGCTGGGTCACCACCCCCACCAGCCCATGGCCGGCCGCCACCAGGGCATTGAGGCTGGGCACGGCGTAGGCGGGCGTGCCCCAGAACAGGATCTTCATGGGCGTGGTTGGGGGCTGGCCCCGGCGGGTCTAAGCCACGGCCAGCGAAAGGGGAAACGCACCTGCAAGGGCAGCTGATCAACGTGCCACAGGGGCGGAAGTGGCTGCAGAAAGCGGGCCGGCACCTGCAGGGCCAGGCCCTCAGAGCCCAGAGCATTGTGCAAGCCGGGGGGCAGGCGGCGGGCCAGATCGGCCTGCTGCAACACCTGGGCCTGGCGCCAGCTGCCATCTGGCATGCGCACCTCCAACAGATTTCCTGGCTGGGCCTCCAGCGCATGGGCGGGTTTTAGGTAGATCCAGAGCAGTGGTTCCCTGGGCCGCTCGATGCGCATCAGCAGGGTGCCCGGGCCCACGTTTTCCCCGGGATTCACCAGCACCTCCTCCACCCGCCCCAGCTCGCTGGCCCTGAAACTGAGCTGACGCAGCCGAGTCGCCAGCCAATCCCGTTCCCGTTGATCCCGCAGGTTCTGGATCGGGTCGCCCTCCACCTGAAAGCGATCCAGGCGCAGGCGCCGCTGCAGATCCAGCAGGCCCAGGCGCTGGCCATTGAGCTGCACCTTCGACTGCAGCAGCTCGGCGGTGCTGATAGCGCCCTGTTGCTGCAAGCTGCGGAACAAATCCACCATTTGCCCCTGGAGCCCAATGGAATCCAATTGGAGGGCCTTGGCGGAGCGGCCGAGGCGATCTTTAGCCGTTTGATTGGCAGGCTGCAGCTGCTGCATCCGCAGGCGCCAGTCCGGATTGTCGAGCTGCACCAACAACTGGCCCGGTTGCACCCGCTGCCCCGCCTTCACCGGCAAGCTCTGAACTGTGCCGCTATCTAGGGCCCGCAGTTCCGTTGTCGCCACCGACAACTGCGCAGGCACTTCCAGCTGCAAGGCATCGAAACCCAGGCGGCCAAAAACCCACAACAGGGGTGAACCCACCAGCAGCAGGATCAGATACCAACGCAACTTGTAGGCCACCCGCCTGCTGGGCCCATACAAAACCTTCAACCCGTTCTCCTGATCCGGAGAGCGCTCTTTGCTGCTGGCAAAGCGGACCTTCATGCTTCAGGGACTCTTCGGATAGTCCTGCCAGTCCTGCCAATAGATACCGCCGATCCCATGGGGTTCCAGCTCTAAGCGCCAGTTTTGCACCTGCTGCTGCAGTTGAGCAGCACTACTGCCATGCCAGCTGAGCTCGGCTCCCAGGTTTTTCTCCACGCTCTGGGCCAGGCGGAAATGTAGTTGGGGCCAGCGAAGGGCAATGGCGCTGGCCCGGGCGGCGGAGCGTTGGGGATTGCGCTGGTAGATCATCAGGCTGATGGCCCCAAGCCTGGAGAGGCGGCAGGGCCCACAGGGCGCCTCGCCGCGGTCGCCGTCCTGCTCAAACCAGCGGGGGTGGCTGGAGATACCCACGGGCCAGGGGCTTTGTTGCTGCAGCTCAACCACGGTGTCGAGCCATTGGCTGAGCCGACTGGGGGGCACGGGCCAACCCAACTGCTCCACCTCCAGATCGAGATGCAGCCCGTCGAAGGGCAACTGCCGATAACGGGTAACCAACTCCAACAGTTCAGAGCGATGGGCCGGAAGAATCCAGCTGGGATCGCCAAGCAACAGCTGCACCCGCATCCCACGGCGGTGGGCATTGCGCAGCAGCGCTGCCAGGGCCAGTTTGCTGCCATCAGCGGCCCGCACCTGCGGCGCCGAGAGGCCCACCAGCAGCTCGGTCATGCCCTGCCGCTGCAGCTGCTGCAGTTCCGCTTCCTGGCTTTTCGGATCCAGCAGCCGCAGGCTGTTCCACAGGTAAACGCCCTGACTCCAGGTCGGGACCAGGGGGGCGGGGTCGGCGGGTTTGGGCAGCGGCAGCCCCACCGTTAGGGCCAACCCCAGCCCTAGGCCCAGCAGCCAGGGGTGAAATTTAGAAGCGGGTGGCACTTTTAAGCACCCACCAAGGGGCCATCCCCGATTCCTCATGGCCGCGCCGCAGCAGTTCATTGAGGATTGCCACGGCACTCCAGCAGCGGATCAGAAACATCGCCAATGGAAACAGCGGCAGCACTGGAAGCAGGCGCACGTCTTGGCCCGGCCGTTCAGACACCAGCAACAACATCAACAGAAACTGCAGCAGCAGCACCAAAAAATACAATGTATAAACCAACACTGCCAGGGCCACCAAGGTGGGCCAAGGCAACACAATCATGCTAACGGCGGTGTAGCCCACAATGATGAAGGGCAAGATCACCTGTACAAACAGCCCGCCCACCACGGTCATAATGAAATTAGGCCAGCCCATCAACTCTGGGCTGATGCTGCCGGAGTGTTTGCGGGCATAGAGAAACAACAAATCGCCATCCCAGCGCAGGCGCTGCTGGAGCAGCCCGAGAATGGTGCTGGGAGCATCGGTGTGGCCGATCGCCCGAGGTTCAAAGGGGATGCGCATCCGGCGGTGGCGCCCGAAATAGCTTTTTATCCGCAGGGTGAGGTCAAGGTCCTCGGCGCTGTGGGTGTCCCAGCCACCGATTTGTTCGAGGATGCTGCGGCGAAAGGCTCCGAAAGCTCCCGAAACATTGTTCACCACGTTCCATTCGGAAAGGCCGATCTTGGCCATCTGAATGGAGAGCAGATATTCGATCGCCTGGATGGTGGTGGCAAAGGAGGTCCAGGTGTTGCGCACCCGCAGACAGCCGGCCACCGCCGGCACATTTGGATCCTCGAAGTGACGCACCACGGCACTCACCATCGTGTTGTCGAAGGAGGTGTCGCCATCTAGGGCCATGATGATCGTGCCGCTGCTCATTGACAGGCCGGCATTCAGCGATGACACCCGCCCGCCCCGTTTCCACTTGGCGATCGGTCTGAGCCGCCGTCGCGGATAGAGCTCAGGATCCAAGTGAAAGGCCCGTACGGCCTCCAGGGTGCGCTGGTTGACGGCGGCCCCATCCACCACGGGGATCAATTCAATCTCCCCCGGATAGGTCTGTTCACAGAGGCTGAGCAGGGTGCGCTGCACGTCGAGGCCCTCGCTGTAGCAGGTGATTACACAGGACACCCGGGGGCGATAGAGCGAGTGCTTTGGTGGCAGCGTCAGTTCTCGCAGCTTCCAGCGCAGCACCCCTAACAGCACCACCAGGATGAGGGGCAGCTCCACCAGGATGAAGAAAGGAAAGAGCAGCAGGAAGAGCCGCATCGCCCCGTTTTCCGACTGCAGCTGCTGGATCAAGCCACTGAGGTCGAGAACGCTATCCAGTGCTAGTTCCATGATGATCTTCCCCGGATCAGAACAGCTCGCCCATAAGCCGTGCCAGCAGCAGTGGGGCGTCTTCGTTCTTCTCCAGTTGATCGGGCAGCCCACAGCCGACGATGCGCAGCTGCAACTTTTGCCCCCCAGAACTTTCGATGCTCTCAAGCCCCGTGAGAAGGCGTTCCTGCAGGATATGTAGCCCGGCGGTGGGGGTTTCCGGCAACAGGATCCAGAGCACATCCTCGCGACCGCGCATACAGCGGTCGGTCTCGCGAATCACCTGCTGCAGCCGCTCCATCAGGCTGTCCAGCATGGCGATGGTGCCGGGTTCTCCCAACTCGTTTAGCACCAGTTTGAGGTTGTCAAAGCGCATGCCCAGGACCGAGCAGACGCTGGTCCCCCTGGGTTTGCCGTAGCGACGGGTAATGGCGATCTGCCAGTCCAGAGCTGCGAGGAAGCCGGGCTGAGCCATCAGCTTCAGTTGGCGGAAGTACTGGGAAGCCACGCTGTCTTCCCCTAGACCCTGGCGGCAACTCAGCTGGCCAGTCTCACTGAGCCGGAAGGGGCGAATCTCCCGCACGCGCAGTTCATCCGGGCTCTGGCGCTGGCCGCACTCGATACAACACACATCCACCTCCGCATCCTCAAAGAAGGCGTTGCAACTGCGGCAGCGGTAGTTCTCGAGGGGCCGGTCGTAGTCGCTACCGATGTGACGCATATGGCTGAGACAGTTCGGACAAATCAGCCCATCTCCCCGCAGAAAATCCTGCTGGGGTGCCACATGACCGCACACGAAACAGTGGAGCGAGGGCTGACGCACGATGTCGAGCCCGTGGCACTCCGGACAGACATCCACGTAGTTGAGCCGGTTGGAATCGCAGGCAGTGCAATGGCGCAGGCGGTCGAGCAGATCACCGGCCTCCAGTAGGTTCTCCTGGCGCTTCTGTTGCAGCCAGCTGTTGACGTTGATGCTGCCTTCCCCAGCCAGGGCTTCCACCAGCGGATAGTGATAGAAGTTGGAGTTGCTGGGATCGCAGACGGGCTGGATCAAGCCAGCGGGGCGCAGCCATAGCCAGCACAGCAGGCTGTGGTCGAAGCGTTCCGGCAGGCGGCCGCGGTTAAACAGCCCCAGCCGCTCCTGCCAATGCCGCCAGGCGGCGATCACCGCGCTGCTTTCAGCCGGCAGCGGGCCATCGGCGAGGGCTTCGGCCAAGCGATCGGCACTGCCGCTGAAAAAGATCAGGCTCAGGCCATAGTCGGGGTGGCGCCTCAGTTGCAGCAGGGCTGGGGTCAGCAGCTCTGAACTGCCATCGAGCACCACCACATCGGCCCTGGGGCCCTGCAGCAGGGCCGAAAGACTGCCTATGGGCTCGTACGCCGCCGCCGCTGCCTTAGGGCCAGTCGGCTGAGCTGGGCTAAGTGAAACCCAGACAATCCGAGGCACCTTTAAGGACTGCACTAAGCCTCACCGGTGATCGACAACCCCTCCACCCACACATGGGGGCAGACCCCATCGGGGGTCAACTTGGCCTCCCCTTCAAGGGCAAGGATCGAGCGCAAGACAGTGCGGATATCACCGGCCACGGTGGCGGCCTCAATCGAACGGCGTTCACCGCCCTTTAGCAACCAGCCATCAAAGGGCAGGGAGAAGGAACCCTGGCTGGCCTTAACGCCGGCATGCAGGGCCGAAAGCGAATCAATCCACACCACCCCATCGGCGCCATGGCGATCGAGGGAGCTATCGCCGGAACCGGCGCCGGGAGTGGCGCCGATCACAAACCAATCGGGCCCCACCGACACCTTTGCCCCCATGCCCGCATGGCCGGTGGGGGCGACGCCAAACTGGCGGGCCGTGGCTTCACTGTGCAGGAAATTGGCCAGGTGGCCGGCTTCGATCAGGGGCAACCGGGCGGTGGGGGTGCCTTCGCCATCAAAGCTGGAAGCACCGATGCTGCCGGGGTGGCGGGGGTCATCCCAGAGGCTGAGGAAAGGCACCGCCAGCAACTCGCCCAGGGAATCGCGATTGGAGAGGCTCAAGCCATCCAACACCGAGCGGGCATTGAAGATATTGCTGAAGGCACCGATCAGATCAAGGAAGGCCTCAGGGCTGAACACACAGGTGTAGGAACCGGTGTCGATCGGGGCATAGTCGAGGTGGCTGATCGTGAGTTCAGCGGCCTCGGCGATGCAACCTGCCACATCGAGCTCGGCGGAGCCGTAGGCCAAACGCACGGCGCCGGCACTGCGCGGTTTGCGGCCGGTTTGCTCCGCCCGGGCGTAGAGATAGAGAGAAGCGGAACTACTGCGCTGGTGCCGCTGGGCGCCGAGGCTATTCACATAGACCCGTTCGCCATTGCGCTCGGAAAGGCCGTTGTAGGGCACGGTGCCAATCGCCCCATGGCAATCCAACAGTTGACGTTCGGCCGCCAACAGGGTGCTGAGCATCCCCTGGATCGGCTGCAGCGGAAACCTGGGCCGTTCAAGCGGCTCCGTTGCCTCGGTGGAGCGGGGCGAGAGGGCGGGGGGTTCCTCTAGGTCCCCAAAGGCGCTGGCATCGCGGGCACCGGCCAGGGCCAAGGCCAGGCCGGCAGCGGAGAAGTCGGTGCAACTGGTGATCCCCACCCGGCCTGCGTCGTTCCAGGCCCGCACGGTCACGGCACTGCGCTGGGCCCCCTTGAGTTGCTTGGCCTCACCGCGGTCCACCTGCACCGAGAGGTCGGTGCCGCAGGCGGCCCCCAGGTCCCATTGGCTGATGCCCGCCTCACGGGCCAGCCGGGCCATGCTGTCGTAGAGGTGCTGGGTATCAAGCATTTCAGCGGCCCCCCACGGTGATCGAATCCACCTTGATGTGGGGCTGACCCACGGTCACATAAATACTGCCGCTCACGGAGCCGCAGAAACCGGCCGCCAGTTCCAGATCATTGGCACACATCGAGATGCGCGGCATCACGGTTTCGGCATCACCGATCAGGGTTGCCCCCTTCACCGGTTTACCCAGCTCACCGTTTTCGATCAGGTAGCCCTCCTCCACCGAGAAATTGAACTGACCGGTGGGCCCCACACTGCCGCCCCCCATCACCTTGCAATAAATGCCGCGGTCCACGGAAGCAATCAGCTCGGCGGGGCTGTGGGGACCGGCGGCAATGAAGGTATTACGCATGCGGCTGGCGGCGGCAAAACCATGGCCCTGGCGGCGGCCGCTGCCCGTACGGGGATGGCCCGTGCGCAATTCCCCGGCCCGATCGGAGAGGAAGGCCTTGAGTTTGCCGTTTTCAATCAGGGTGGTGCGCTGCGGTTCGAGCCCCTCGTCATCCATGGCCAGGCTGCCAAAGGAGAGGTTTGAAAGGCCCTCATCCACAGCGGTAACGGCCCCATGGGCAATCTCTTCGCCGAGCTTGTTGGCAAAGGGGGAGGTGCCGCGCTCCAGCTGGGTGGTTTCCAGCAGGTGCCCACAGGCCTCGTGGAAGATCACGCCACCAAAACGGTTGGCGAGCACCACCGGATAGCTGCCGGCCTCGATGAAATCGGCATAGAGCATCGTGGCGCTGCTGGTGGCGATGTCGCTGGCGGCGGCATCGGCATCCCACTGGCGCAGGTCTTGGGGGTGGTCGGAGCTACCAAAGCGGCGGGCAACGCTGGAACGGTGCTCGCCATCGGCGGCCAGCACACTGAGGCCAAGGGTTTGGTGCAAGCGCAGGTCGCGGCTGAAGGTGCCATCGCTGGCGGCCACCAGCACCTCCTGCCAATCGCGGGAATAGCTACCCCGGCGCGATTGCAGGTGACGGCCGTGGAAGCTGAGCCGATCGGTGCCCTGGAGCAGATGCTCGGCGGTTTCGGCCACCCCTGGGCATTCAGCCAACCAGTCGGCTTTACCTAGGCCAAAGTCCCGCAGCTCCCGCAAGCCCAGGAACTTCGCCGCCTCGGGCTGGAGGGCCGCCAAGGAGGGGCGGTTGAGGCCCAGCATGCCCAGGGCCTGGTCGAGGGCACTCAGCAGGCCGGCCTCACTGAGATCCGTGGTGCTCACAAAGCCATCGCGGTAGCCATCGGCCTTACCGCGAAAAACGCGGATGCCGGCGCCACTGCCGAAGGAGGGGCTAACGCTGGTTACCCGTTCCTGTTCGGCCAGCACCCCGAGTCGATCGGAGCGCTCCAGAAATACCTCCACTAGATCGGCACCGGCGGCACAACCAGCGGCAAGCAACGGCTCCAGCCGGGCCCGCCAGAGGGAATCAACGAATGAAAGCAGCACTCAACGAATCACCGGCTGGAACTTTTCACTGGGGATCGGGGCCATAAGGAACAGCTTGGCCATTTCCAGGCCGTTGCCCAGCCAGTGGGGCAGCTTACGGATCAGCTTCACGGCGGCGGGGGCGCTGCCGTCAGCTGCCGCCTGCAGGGCGTTGTTGTGGCCCACGATGCGCTCGAGCCGTTCGTAGAACTTGGGATGCTCCACATTGAGCACCACAGGGAAAACCCGGGCGGAGGTTTCGTTGGTTTTAGCGATCACGTACTTGTCGTATTCGCGGGCATCAAGACCAAGGGCTTCATAGAATTCCTTGCGGGCCACATCCCGCACATACATCGTGGCGAATACGGCCAACAGGAAGAAACGGCACCACAGCTTGGACTGGAAGCCGCGCACGCTGTCGGGCTGGGCCTTCATCAGCGCATCAAAGAAATCACCGTGGCGGTTCTCGTCTTGACACCAGCTTTCAAAGAAATTGAAGATCGGGAAGATCTTGCTCTCGGGATTTTGCTCCAGGTGGCGATAGATGGCGATATAGCGCCAGTAGCCAATCTTCTCGGAGAGATAGGTGGCGTAGAAAATGAACTTGGGCTTGAAATAGGTGTAGGCCTTACTGGCAGTAAGGAAGCCAAGATCCAGCTGCAGGCCGAAATCTCCCATCGCCTTATTGAGGAAACCGGCATGGCGGGCCTCATCCCGGGCCATGTGGGCAAAACACTCAGCCAGCAACGGGTTGCGGTTTTTGATCCGACGGCTCAGTTCTTTGTAGAGCAGGAAACCAGAAAACTCTGAGGTGCAGCTCTGCTCAAGAAATTCAACAAACACCCGCCGGGTGTCTGGGTCAAGCTTGTCTGCGGCCCCCTCAAAGGCGCCGTTGCGCACGAAATGGTGACGGTTGTAATCCTTGCGGAATTCCTCACAGATGGCCTCCAGCTCCACCTCATTGGGCCGCAGATCCATGGCGGCAATCGCCTCGAAATCCGTGGTGTAGAAGCGGGGGGTGAGGATCGTGTCCTTCACCGGCTCCTTAATTGCCGGTTGCCCCACCGGGCGGGGGGCATCGGCGAGGGCGGCGCTGGGGGGAACCATCCAGAAGGCGCGATTGATTAGTAGCTAATCGTAGGGGTCCCAGCGCTCAGTTGGGCCCGAGCCACTTCTGGCCGTTTAGCCGCTGCACCGTGCGGCTTACCAGCAGCGCCAGGGTGGTTTTCTTCTCGTCTATGAGAAACGACTCCAGCAGGCTGGGGTTTGCGCCCGCCTCAGCCACCGCAATCGTTTTCGGGGCCTGGATGTTGTCTGTGGTGAAACAAACCCAGAAGCGGTGCTCGCCGGGCAATTGGCCCACCACCTGCCAGCAGGGCTCCCCCACCACCGGCATCGGCCCCTGCTCCAGCCGCAACTCAGGGGCAGCACCGCCATAGCTCTGGATTTCCTGGGCCAGGGCCGGCAGGAAGAGCTGGGGGATGAACTCAGCGAAGGGTTTGTCCTCCGGCTTGGGCGCTGGGGCCGCCTTTTCAGGTACGGGTTTGGCGGCCGAGTCGGTCACAGCACTGGGGCGACTGCAGGCAAGCTAAGCCAGCCACTGCTGCAAAGCGCCCCAGGCTTACCAGTCCTCATTGGGGGCGTCGTCCCAGTCACCACTTGCTGGGGCCTGGGCTGGGGCCGAAACAGAAGCTGGTGCTGAAGCCGGCGCCGCTTCTGCCTGGGCGCGCTTAACCACCCGAAAGGGCACAGACACGGTGGGGGCTGGCTCCTGGGGCTCCCGGGCGGGCCAGGGGATTGAGCTGAAGGGGTTGGCAGGCTTGGCCTGGGGCTCGGGATCGTTCTGGGGTTCTTTCTGGGGGCGGTTGCGGGGCTGGGTTTCTGAGGCCCAATCCGGTTCCTGGCGCCGGGAAGCCGTCCCAGACGCCCCCGCCGTGCCCGCCGCCAGCAGGCTGGCGGCACTGCCCAGCAGGGCGCCAGCGCCCGCCCCGAGGATCAGCCAGCTACCAAGCGACAGGGAGGGGCTAGTCCAGAGCAACAACCGCAGCCGAGCCGGGGTGGAGAGGTTCAGCAACCCCACCAGCAGGGCCGCCCCGAGGGGCAACAGCAAAGGCAGCAGCAGCAGTCCCCTCATGGCCGCTGGGGGCTGGCCAGGGGCCGCTGGGCGCTGCCAATCGGCCCCTGCCAACGGCGCAGCTCACCCAGCTCGTAACCAAACAGATCGAGGATGCGGGCCACCAGGAAATCCACCATGTCGCCAAGGCTTTCAGGCTGGTGGTACCAGGCGGGAATCGGTGGCGCAATCCTTGCCCCCGCCTCCGCCAGGGTGGTGAGATTGCGCAGGTGGATCAGGTTCCAGGGCATTTCCCGCGGGGCAATCACCAGGGGCCGGGCCTCCTTGAGGTGCACATCGGCGCAGCGCTCGATCAGATCGGTGGCCACCCCAGCCGCCACCCGCCCAACGGTGCCCATGCTGGCCGGCAGGATCAACATGCCGCGGGTGCGATAGCTGCCACTGGCCGGGGCCGCCGCCTGGTCATTCCAGCGATAACAGCGGAGGGTGCCGGCGTTGGTGCCACAACGCTCCCGCAGCAGCCGTTCCTGCTCCGCTGGCGCCACCGGCAGCAGCAGCCCCAATTCAGCCCGCCACACCTCAAAGGCGCCGCGGCTGATGATCAGATCAACGGCTTCGCCGGCCTCTAGCAACAGCTGCAAGCTGCGCAGGGCCAGCACCTGGGCCGAGGCGCCGCAAACGGCCAAGACCAGGGGAAGCCGCTGCTCTGAACTGGGCTGCTCTGAACTGGGCTGCTCTGAACTTGTCAGCTCAGAACTCGTCATCCTCAACCTCAACGGCGGCGTCCGGGTCGTTTTCTGGGGCCTGGGCCCCTTCACTCACCAACACCGCCAGATCTATCTGGTGCCGCAACACATCCACCTTCTGCACCTCCACCTCCACCGGATCGCCCAGCTTGTAGGTGCGGCGGTTCTTACGGCCCACCAGGCGGTGCTGACGGGAGCGGTACTCATACCAGTCGTCCTTGAGGGAACTGACATGCACCAAGCCCTCCACCTGGGTGGGGGGCAACTCCACAAAGAAGCCATAGCTCTGGATGCCGCTGATCACCCCCGGCAGGGTTTGACCCACCAGGGCCTCCGCCGCCCGCGCCTGGGCCAGGGCCAGGCCATCGGCCTCCACCTCATCGGCAAAGCGGCTGCGGGCATTTAGGCGATTGACCAGGCCGGCGGCCAGGGCCTCCTGGAAAGGGGCCAACTGGCTCTGGGGCAGCAGGGCCCACTCCACCTGGCCGTGGCCGCTGTCGCTGCTGAGATCAATGCGGGTTTTATGGCGGACGCTGGGGCGATCCTTGCCCTCCGTGAGCAGGCTCACCAGCAGCAACTGGTTCCAAACGGCGCTGTAGTGGAGGGAAGGGCAGCACCAGGGGGCATAGGCCAGCGGTTCCGCCGCCAGGGCATTGGCCTCGGGCCCGGCGCTGATCAACACCGGACGGGTGGTATCCCGCAGCTGCTGGTGCAACACCCGGGCCCGGTCGCTGGCCAGGAAAGCCTCCGCCAGGGCGGCGGCGGCAGGGGCATTGCCATCGGCACCGAGCTCAAGGGGAATGTCTAGGCCCACCGCCAGCTTGACCAGGTCATTGAGCTCGTTGGGGTCGGGCTGGGCCTGGGTAAGGAACAGGGCCGGTAGCTCAAAGGCGGCCAGGTGCCTGCCCAGGGCCTGTTCCGCCGGCCGCAGCAGTTCCCGCAGCCAGGCCAACGGTGAGACGGGATCAAAGCTGAGGCCCCAGCCCTGGCGCCGCTGGTCGGGGAGCCCCTGGCGTTGGTCCGCCAGGCTCTCGAGGGCTGGCAGCGGTAGCTCCAAATCAAGGCCACCACCGGCCAGGCGCTGTTGGCGCAGCAATTGGGCCAGCTCCTGCAACTGCTCCAGCAGGGGCAGCTGCTCCTTGAGGGCCTTAAGCGCCGCCGGGGTGGTGCGGGCCTTGGGTTTGCGGGCGGCGAAGGCCTCCAGGGCCTTGGCATCCACCAAGGCCGTGGGCTTCACCAGGGAACGGCAGAAGCGGTAATGGAGCAGTTCCCCCTCGGGGCTGAGTTCCAGGGCCACGGAGAGGGCCGGCTGGGTTTGACCCACCGCCAACTGCGCCGCCTTCTGCAGGGCCGCCGGCAGCAGCGGCACCCAGCTGTTGCCGAGGCAGAGCGCCTCCCCCTGCTGGCGCAACCAGCGCTCCAGGGGGGTGTCCATGCCCAGGCGTTCGCCCACGCTCGGCGCATGCACCCAAAGGCGATAGCCCCCCTCCAACAGCTCCAAAGACACCGCCGGCAGGGCGGGTTGATCCTTCGCCCCCCAGCCCTGCAACAGCAGGCTGGGCAGGGCGCTGAGGTCTTCGCGGCCGTTTTCGGCTGGGGTTTTCAGGCTGAGGCGACCGCTGAATCCTTCCGCCGAGAGCCGGTGGCGGGCCAGCAGCAAATCCTGGTCTGCCTGGCCACCGCCCAGGATCGAAAGCGAGCGGCGCACATGGCCCTGGGGGGGGAACTGGGCCACGGGGAAGCGGTCGAGTTGCACCTCCACCACGGCTTCCTCGGCCCTATCGGCGTGCTCAGCATCAACGGCCGCCAGGTTGATCGGCGCATGCAGCCGGTCGTCGAGGGGCACCGCCACCAACTGCTCCCCCTGGCGCTCCACCTGGGCCAGCACCGTGGTGTTTGCCCGCTCGAGGATGCATTGCACGCCCCCCTCGGGGGAGCGGCGGCGGCCCCCCTCCCGGGTCACCTTCACCAGCACCCGATCGCCATTCCAGGCGTGGTTCAACTGGTGGTCACGGATATAGATGTCTTCACCGCCACCCTCCCGCAGGGCGAAGCAGAAACCTTTGCTGGAACAACGCAAGCGCGCCTCAATCAGCTCTTCCGAACCACTGCGGCTTACCCCCTGCTCCTCGAGGGTGAGCACCCCAAGGCTCTGTAAAGCCCCAAGGGCTAACTGGAGCTGATGTTGATCCTTGGCGGATTTAAGCGCGAGCTTCTTCTCCAGATCCGCCACGGGCAGTGCCGATTCGACCTGCAGTTGATCCAGCAGGTCGGCAGCTGAGAATTTCATGCGGGGGAAACGCCTTCGATGGAACCAATCGGGCTGATGGTGCAGCGACAGCCTGATTCGACACTTTAGGGAGCCGGCGGTGCCGTTGTCTCCCCAGCCGGGCGCCGGGAGCTAAACACCAGGCGGCCACCGATCAACACAAAGCCCAGGGCAGCGGCCAACTGCAGCAGTTCCGGGGGCACCAGCTGGGCCAAAGACCCCCCCGCCAAGGCCCCCAGCAAACTGGCCAGCACCAGGGCCGAGGCACTGCCCAGGAAAACCAGCAGCGGCCTGTTGCTGGTGCCACTGATCGCCACCGTGGCCAACTGGGTTTTATCGCCTAGCTCCGCCAAAAACACCGTGAGGAAGGTGGAGCCCACCAGCGGTAAAGCGGCGCCATTGATTAGGTCTGGGGAAAGGTCCATCTCAGGCCAGGTTCAGTTCAGGAGAAATCGAGCTCAGGCCAGGCGATGCCAGAAGCTAGCCAAAGGGAAAAAGCTGTTGAGGGCCTGCAGGCCAAGGCCGAAGCCGAGCACCAGCATCAGCGAGCCCGCCAAGAATTCCAGCCGCTGGGGCGGCAACCACTGGGCCAGCCAGCGGCCCAGCAACACCCCCACCAGGCTGGAGGCAATCAAAGCCAGAGCGGAGCCCACAAAGACCCAGAGGGGCCTGCCCGACTGGGCCGAGAGCAGCAGGGTGGCCAGCTGGGTTTTATCGCCCAGCTCCGCCAGGAACACCGTGGTGAAGGTGGAAAGAAGTAAGGCCCCGGCAGTCCCCCCGGAGGGCTCAGGGGCGGGGGGTTCGGAGGGCCCGTTCAAACCGCTTGAGCTCACTGCTTTTGCCCCCATATTCAACACGTATCTGCTGCCTACAACAGGCAATGGCAAAGGCCTCCTGGTGGGGCTCGGGCACATCAAACAAACCGGCAAGCCCCTCCACCCGACAAAACTCCGGTCGATCGGCATAGATGCGACAACGGCGCCGGCCGGTGTCGAAATGGATGCACCAGCCATCGGCACCCACCATGGCGCGATAGATGCTGCGCTGCTCGGGGCTGAGCACCTCCAGGGCCTCAGGGCGCTGGTCTGGGTCAAGCCGACAACAGGCGCCGCAGGCGTCAACGCAGCTCCAGCTGTGACAAGCCATCACGGCTAGAGCCCCCCTTGGCACTGGGGGAGCAGTGGGAAACGTAAAATCACTGGGATTGAAGCTGAGCGGATTTCCATGGGCATCGATTTCCACCTGATCGCCAACCTTGGGGCCCTGGCCCTGATCACCCTGGCTGGCCCCGCCGTGGTCTTCATCCTCTTCTATCGCCGCGGCGCCCTCTGAGGCTCAGCCTCAGGCGCCTCTGGCGTCGCCAGGCCCTGGCGGAATAGCTCGGTGAGACCGTGGTACACCGGGCTGGGCTGCAGCGAGCGGCTAACCATGGCCGCCACGGCACTGGCCAGCAACACCCCCGGCAGCACCTGTTGATCGCCACAGAGCCGCAGGGCAAACAGGGTGGAAAAAATCGGTAACTGGGTGGATCCAGCCAGGCCGGCCGCCATGCCCAGGGCAATGCCCAGCAGCGGATCCTGGCCGCTAAACAATTGCAGCAACAAGCCCCCGGCCACGCCGCCAATGCTGAGGGCCGGATCAATCAAACCGCCGGGAATGCCGGCCCCCAGGGCCAGTACCGGCCCCAGCAGCCGTGCCAGCAGCACCCGCAGCCCCTCCGCCGGCGGCAGGCTGCCCCCGCGGCTGATCAGATCCACCAGCACCTGGGAGCCATCCCCATAGGCACGGCCCCCAGATATCAGGGCCAGCAGCACCAGGGCGGCCCCGAGGCCCAGCCCGGTAACCAGCGGCCGGGCTGTGCTTAAGGGCCCCAGCCGGCGGCTGGCGTAAAGCACCAGGCCGCTGAATAGGGCCCCCAGCAAGCCACCGATCAAACCGAGCGGTAACGCCACCAGCAACTGCTGGTATTCAGTGGCCTGCACCGGCACCAGGCCATAGCCAAACAGGGCTTCGCCGCCCAAACCGGCCACCAGGGCCGCCGGCAACACCACCGGTAAGGCGGCCCAAAGCAGCGGGGTGCTCCAGCGCTGGAGCAGATCTTCGGCGGCAAACACCGCCCCCACCAGGGGCGTGTTGAAACCGGCCGCCAGGCCAGCGCCGCCGGCCACGGCCAGCAGCACCGGCAACTGCAGCCGTTGCAGCACCCCCCCCAGCCAAGGCCGCAGGGCCCACACCAGGGCCGCCCCCACAAACACCACCGGCCCCTCCCGGCCCAGGGGGAGCAGGCTGAGGCTGGCGACGGTCCAGAGCAGCAGCCGCGCCCCTAGCGGCCTTAGCCCCAGCAGGGTCGCCCGCCGCTCCGGCTCCTCCAGGCACAGCACCGTTTGGGGGATGCCGGAACCCAAGCCCTGGCGCAGGGGCCCCCGTTGCAGCAGCAACAGCAGCGGCATCACGGGCAGGGGCAAGAGGATCCAGGCCCCGGCTGGCTGGTCAAACAGCCCGGCCAAGAGGCCATCCACCCATTGGTCGATGGCGTTGAGGGGCAAACAAACAAGGCCCACCAAAAAACCAAGCCCCAGCAGGGGCAGGGCGAGGGGCAACCAATGGCGCGGCTGAAGTTGTTGGGGCTGGGAATTATTCATCAGGCGGCAAGGCCCAGGGCCTGGGCGGCATGGCGCACCAGCTGGGCGGTATCTGGATGCGTAAGCGCTGCATCTTGGCAAGTTGCGGCCCCCTCGGCCCAGGCCACCCGCAACTCCTGACCCTCGGGATTACGGATCACCAGCAGGGTCCCCTCCCGATGGCAGAGGTAGCGGCGCTGGCGCCGCAGCAGCACGGCCGCCTGCCCCTGGCTGGGCCTGAGCGCCTGCAGTTCCAGCTGCAGCCGCTCCTGGCCCTGCCAATGGTCTGAGCGCAAACGAAAAACGAGGTCGAGCCGGGAAGCGCTGGGGGCTGGCCCCTGCCAACGCCAGGCCATCGCCGGCAGGGTGCCGGCCCCCGCCTCCAGCTCCAGGGAAAGGTGGCCGCCCCGCAGCAGCCGCTGGCGCCGCACCCCACAGTCGCGGGCCCAGAACAGGGGGCTGGCATGGGCGACGCCAAAGGGTTCCAGCCGCTGCAGCTGCCGGTAGAAATCCCGATCGATGCGCTCCAGGGGCAACAGCGCCTCCGGCGCCACCAGCAGGGCACTGTTGCGCCCCTCCAGCCACTGGCCGGCCAGGGCACAGAGGCGTTCCTGCAGGGGCGCCACCGCCGCCGGGCGCACGGTGAAACCACCGGCGGCGGGGTGGCCACCAAAGCGTTCCAGCAGGTCGGCACAGGCGTTGAGGGCCTGGTCAACGGCAAAACCCTGGGGGGCCCGCACCGAGGCCCGCAAACAGCCGTTGCCCTCCCCCGCCAACAGGGCCACCGGCAGGCCCCAGCGTTCCACCAGGCGGGCGGCAACGATGCCGATCACCCCATGGTGCCAATGGCTTTGGGCCAGCAAGAGGAAGGGGGGCCGCTGGGGGCCATCGGCCTCCACCAGGGCCTGGGCCTCGGCTTCGATGCCATCACAGAGGTCACGGCGCTGACGATTAAGGGCTTCGCACTGCTCCGCCAGTTCCAGGGCGCGGTCGCCGTCGCTGGTGGTGAGCAATTCCACCGCCAGGGCTGGATCCGCCAGGCGCCCCACCGCATTCAGGCGTGGGGCCAGCCGGAAACCCACCGCCTGGCTATCAATTACCCGATCCTCCAGGCCCGCCAGCTGGGCCAGGGCCCGCAGGCCCGGCAGGCGGCTGCGGTGCAGCTGGGGCAAGCCCTCCTGCAACCAGCGGCGGTTTACGCCGGTGAGCGGCGCCATGTCGGCGATGGTGCCGATGCAATACAAATCCAGGGCGGCCTGCAGGGCCTCGGGCCGCTTGAGCTGCTGGGCCAGGGCTGCCGCCAGCACGTAGGCCAGCCCCACCCCGGCCAGGCCCCGGTAGGGGGAACCCGCTGGGGTGCATTCCGGGTGCAGCAGGGCCAGTAGCGGCGGCCGTTCGGCGGGAATCGTGTGGTGGTCGGTAACGATCACCTCCACCCCCAGGGCCTCGGCCCGGGCGAGGGCCGTGGCGGCACTGATGCCGTTGTCCACCGTTACCAGCAGGCGGCAGCCCTGGGCCGCCAGCCGCTCCACCATCGCCGCATTCAGCCCATAGCCCTCCGATTGACGGCTGGGGATCGCCGCCTGGGGCTGGGCCCCCAAGCGCTGCAACACCCCCACCAACAGGGCGGTGCTGGTCATGCCATCGGCGTCGTAATCGCCGCAGATCGCCAGCATTTCCCCCTGGCGGCAGGCCCGTTCCAGCCGCGCCACCGCCAATTTCAGGTCTGGGAAATGCTGGGCGGCGGCGGGGGCCGCTGGCGGCCGCAGCAAGGCCTCGATGGCCGCCCCATCGGCGTAGCCCCGGCGCCTTAAAACCGCCAGCAATTCCGGCGGCAGCGGCTCGGCCAACGGCGCTGCCGGGGCGGACTCCAGCTCTGGTTCCAGCGGCAGTGGCAATTGCCACAGGGGATCAGGGGCGGGCGGCTGGGTCAAGGGCGGAATCACAAACGGGCGCCCTAAGGTCGGCGCAGCACCAGCGCATGATGGCCCCCCTGCAAGCCCTGCTTTGGGATGTGGATGGCACCCTGGCCGAAACGGAGCTGGAGGGCCATCGCCCCGCCTTCAATGCCGCCTTCGCCGAGGCCGGCCTCGACTGGCATTGGGATCAAGCCACCTACCAGCGGCTATTGGCGGTAACAGGAGGCCGCGAACGGATCCGCGCCTGGCTGGGGGAACAACAAAACTGGCCGGCAGCAGCCGGTGGCGACCCCAACAACTGGGACCCCACTGCCTGGATTGAAAGCCTGCAACAGCGCAAACAGGCCCACTACCGCCAGCGGCTGGCCCAGGGCGGTTTGCCGCTGCGGCCGGGGGTGGAACGGCTGCTGCTGGAGGCCCAGGCCGCCGGCCTACGTCAAGCGCTGGTAACCACCAGCGGCCGCCCGGCGGTGGAAGCCCTGCTCCAGCCCTATCCGCAGCTGCACAGCTGTTTTGAACTCTGGATCTGCGGCGAAGACGTGGCCGCAAAAAAACCCCACCCGGAGGGCTATGAACGGGCCCTGGCCGCCCTGGGGATCAGCGCCGGGGCCGCCATCGCCATCGAGGATTCAGCCCAGGGGCTGGCCGCCGCCCGGGGGGCCGGCCTAACCGTAGTAATCAGCCGCTCCGCCGCTGGCGAAACCGCTGCTGGCGAAAACGCTGCTGGCGAAAACAGTGGCAGCGACCACAGCCTTGCTGGGGCGGCCGCAGTGCTGGATCATCTCGATGTGGGCCCTGTGACGGTCGCCAGCCTGAGGGCATTGCTGCGATGAAAACTGAGCCATGACGCGCCTGCCGCTGCAATCAACCCGCTTCAATGGCCTGCAAGAAAAGCTGGGCCGCCAGCTGCTGGGCTGGGTAACCACTGGCTGGCTGGAGAAAAGCCTGGGCCTGCTCTCGCTGTTGGCGGGGGCCTACCTGGCGGCAAACATCACTTCCATCTATCTCAACTTCATCCGTCTACAAAGCCTTGGCGCCTTGGGGATGCTGCTGCTGGTGGAGCTGATGGTGCGGTTGCGCACCCGCCTAGCAGGAGCAAACCCAGGCCTGCTCTGGACAGTGCTGGACAACTTCCGCATCGGCGCCGTTTATGCCGTGGTGCTGGAAGCTTTCAAACTGGGCAGTTAACGCCTCAGCCCCCAAGCCCCCAGCAGCAAGCCTCAGCCCTCAGCTTCTTCTTCATCTGGCATCGGATAAACGAAGCCCTGGGCCCGGCCGCTCAGCACTGCCTTGCCAAGGGACATCGCCTTTTGGGCCGCCACGCGGGCCTTGGCTTTCCAGGTGGCATGGCGTTGGTTGCGCTTGCCCTTGGAGGTTTTCTTCTTAGGTACGGCCATTCCGGCTCAATCGCTGCCAAACATCAATTGTCTGCTGTCGTGATCACTTTCGTCAATCGCTAAGCTCGGGGCATCGAAAGAGCCTTGTGCCCAAAAGGGATTCGAGCGACACGCCCAGCTACAGCGGGCTGCTGAAGGCCATCCGTGATGGTCAGGTGGAGCAGTTGCAGCTGTTTCCCCGCGAGGATGAGGTGCAAGTGCACTTCAAAGACGGCCGCCAGCTGCGGGTGCCGGTGTTCAGCAACGACCAGCAGATCCTGCGCACGGCGGAGGCGGCCAAGGTGCCGCTCAGCGTTAACAACGGCCAGGGGGACAGTGCCGCCGCCGGCCTGTTGGTGAATGCCCTGCTGGGGCTGCTGCTGATTGGTTTGCTGGTGCTGCTCTTGCGCCGTTCCGCCTCAGTGGCCCAACGGGCCCTGGGCTTTGGCCGCAGCCAGGCGCGGCTCCAGCCCGAAGGCAGCATCAGCGTGCGCTTTGACGACGTGGCCGGCATCGATGAAGCCAAGGCCGAACTTCAGGAAGTAGTCACCTTCCTGAAGGAACCGGAACGCTTCACCGCCGTGGGGGCAAAGATCCCCCGGGGCGTGCTGCTGGTGGGTCCACCGGGCACCGGCAAAACCCTTTTGGCCCGGGCGATCGCCGGGGAAGCCGGGGTGCCCTTCTTCACAATCTCCGCCTCGGAGTTTGTGGAGTTGTTTGTGGGGGTGGGCGCCAGCCGGGTGCGGGATCTCTTCCGCCAGGCCAAGGCCAAGGCCCCTTGCATCATTTTCATCGACGAAATCGATGCGGTCGGTCGCCAGCGGGGGGCTGGCATCGGCGGCGGCAACGACGAACGGGAGCAGACCCTCAACCAGCTGCTCACCGAAATGGATGGCTTTGAAGACAACTCCGGCGTGATCCTGCTGGCGGCCACCAACCGGGCCGACGTGCTCGATTCCGCCCTGCTGCGCCCCGGCCGCTTTGACCGTCAGATCCTGGTGGAACTGCCGGATCGCCGCGGGCGGGAGGCAATCCTCGGCGTCCATGGCCGCAGTCGGCCCCTGGGGGACGACATCTCCCTGGCGCTCTGGGCGCGGCGCACCCCTGGCTTCTCCGGTGCCGACCTGGCCAACCTGATCAATGAGGCGGCGATCCTCACGGCCCGGCGCAACCGCAGCGCCATCGATGAACAGGCGATGAATGACGCCCTGGAACGGGTGACCATGGGCCTCAGCGCCAAACCCCTACAGGACAGCGCCAAGAAGCGCTTGATCGCCTACCACGAGGTGGGCCATGCCCTGCTCACCACGCTGCTACCCGCCGCCGACGAGCTCGACAAGGTGACCCTGCTGCCCCGGGCCGGCGGCGTGGGCGGCTTTGCCCGCACCACCCCCGATGAGGAAATCCTCGACAGCGGCCTGATCAGTAAGGCCTACCTCCAGGCCCGGTTGGTGGTGGCCATGGGCGGTAGGGCCGCTGAAATGGTGGTGTTTGGCCCCAGCGAAGTAACCCAGGGGGCGAGCAGCGACCTGCAGATGGTGACCCAAATCGCCCGGGAAATGGTTACCCGCTATGGCTTCTCGGTGCTGGGGCCCGTGGCCCTGGAACAGGACGGCGGCGAGGTGTTTCTCGGCCGCGACTGGACGCGATCGCAGCAGCATTACTCGGCTCGCACCGCCAAGGTGATCGATCAAGAGGTGCAGCAAATGGCCCGCGCGGCCCTCGACCGGGCCGTGGCAATGTTGCAACCGCGCCGGGAACTGATCGATGCCCTGGTGGAATCGCTGATCGAACAGGAAACCCTTGACGGCGACAGCTTCCGGGCCCAGGTGGCCCGCTTTGAAAAGCGCGCTGATAGTTCCTCTAAGGAACTATCAGCGGAACTGAATGTCGAGGCTGCGCAGGTAGCTGTGCAGACCGGCATCCTGAACCGGGAGTAGCCGCGCCGGCTCGCCGCTGGGGTTTACGTGGCTATGCCACCAGCCCGGGGGGGTGAGGAAGGAGCCGCCAGGCTCCCAATCCACCCGCTTGGGGTTGAGGATCAAGCCATTGGCATCCAGCTGGGGGCCGGTGAGCGTATGGGCGCCGGGGCTGCAATCGATGATCAAATCTAGGGCCACGGATTGATGGCGGTGGGGGGGCTGCACAGCCCCAGCTGGCACGATGCCGAGCATTGCCCAGAGGGTATGGCTCACCGTGCGGGTGCTGGGCAGATCTTCATGGCCCAGCAGGATGCTGACGCGGTTGGCCTTGGCGGCGCTGGGGTCTGCGGCCACCGCCTGGAGTTTCTGCTCCAGATCAGCGGCGGCATAAAGGGCAGGCCCAAAGCGCGGCGCCCCAGGCAAAACGCCGAGGTAAGCAAGCAGCGGCCCATCGTGCACCGCATAGAGCAGCGCATCGCTGCTGGCCCGCAACAGCGGCGATGCCACTGGGGGCAACACAAAAGCATCCCCCTTGCCCCAGGGGATCTGCAGCTCCTCACCACCAAGGCTGGCGCTGAGCTCACCGCTGCCGCTGAGCACGTAGAAGACAGCGCTGGCCCAGGGGGCGGTCAAGGGGAGGCTTTCGCCGGCCTTGATGCGCAGGAAGGCCGCCGCCAGGGCCGGGCTGGTGGCACCGGAAACCAGCCCCTGCTCGGGCCCTGGCTCCAGGGGAATCAGGGCCGTGGGCCCGGGGCCATGGATGCTGGCCGGCCATTGGCAGAGACCGATCGGCTCGCTGAGCCCTGGCCGCACCGGATTTGCAGCCTCCTGGTAGCTGTAAAGCCGAGCTTTGTTTCTGAACGCCATCTCAGCCCCCGGCCACCGCAGGCACGATGCTCACCTCATCACCGGCCTTGAGGGCGGTGGTTTGGTTTTCGAGGAAGCGGATGTCTTCGCTATTTACGTAGACGTTGAGGAAACGGCGCAGCTTGCCCTGCTCATCACAGAGGCGTTCCTTGAGCCCAGGGAAAGCGCCATCAAGGGCAACGATCAATTCATCCACGGAGCTGGCATCAAGGGCGACGCTGGCCTGATCGCCGGTGAATTTCTGCAGGGGGGTGGGGATCAGAACCTGAATCGTCATGGCAAGTATGCAAAGTGAATGGGTGGAATTTGCGCAGCGGCGTTGCCAGGCAGCACCAGGGCAAAGCAGTGGTTACTTAAACCCCCACCGACTCCCAGGTGGCCCGCTGCAGGGATTGGGCCCGTTCCCAAGCGGCGTTAAAGCTAGCTAGTTGCGGTTCGATGCTGAGGGCTTCGCCCACCACGGAGGTCACCGCTTCGGTGGTTTTGAGGCCATTGCCGGTGATGTAGGCCACGGTGGTTTCCTCGGGGTCGATCTTGCCCTGTTCCACCAGCTTCTTGAGCACGGCGATCGTGGTGCCGCCTGCGGTTTCCGTGAAGATCCCTTCGGTTTCGGCCAGCAACTGAATGCCGGCAACGATCTCCTCATCAGTGACGGCGGCAATGGTGCCACCGCTCTTGTAGGCGAGATCAAGGGCATAGGGGCCGTCGGCGGGGTTACCAATGGCGATCGATTTGGCGATCGTGTGGGGCTTCACCGGGGTAATGAAATCGCGGCCGGCGGCAAAGGCCTGGGCGATCGGTGAACAGCCCTCCGCCTGGGCACCACTGAACCTCACCGGCTTCTCATCCACCAAACCCACCTTGATGAATTCATCAAAACCCTTGCGGATCTTGGTAAACAACGATCCCGAGGCGAGGGGGGCAACGATGTGATCAGGCAGTTTCCAACCGAGCTGTTCGATTACTTCAAAGCCCAGGGTTTTGGAACCCTCGGAGTAGTAGGGGCGCAGGTTGATGTTTACAAAACCCCAGCCGTAGGTATTGGCCACTTCGCAACAGAGGCGGTTTACCTGGTCGTAGTTGCCCTTCACCGCCATCAGCGTGGGGTTGTAGATCAAGGTGCCAAGCACCTTGCCGGCCTCCAGGTCTGAGGGGATAAACACACAGCACTCCATGCCGGCATGGGCGGCGATGGCGGCGGTGGAATTGGCGAGGTTGCCGGTGCTGGCACAGCTCACGGTGGAGAAACCCAGCTCCCGGGCCCGGGTGAGCGCCACGGAAACCACCCGATCCTTGAAGGAAAGGGTGGGCATGTTTACGCCATCGTTCTTGATGTAGAGGTGCTTGAGCCCGAGGCGGCGGGCAAGGCGGTTGGCCCGGAGCAGGGGCGTGAAACCGGTGCCCACATCGATCGGATCCCCCTCAATCGGCAGGAAATCGCGATAACGCCAGATCGACACTGGGCCCGCCTCGATCGAGGCGCGGCTGGTGCGGGCCCGGATGGCGTCGTAGTCGTAAACCACTTCGAGGGGCCCGAAACAGACGTCTTCACAGACGTGGCGGGCGGTGGCCTCATAGGGGTGACCACACTCCTTGCAACGCAGGCCCTTGAAGGTCACCGAGGAGAGGGTTGCGGTCACGGCGCCAGCACGAATGCATAAACGCTAGCAGTGGTGTTCCGGGAAGCCCTTTAATCCCGATGCTGATAGTCGGGATTAAAGGGCTTGTGCTTTCGGGGGCGCTGCCTAGCCTCGCCCCATGCGCTCTTTCCCCCGGTCCCGTCCAGCCCTCACGCCCTTGTTAGTGGCGCTGGCAGCGGCGCTACTGCTGGCACTGCTGCTGTTACCCAGGCTTTGGGTGGAACAGGCCTGGTTTGATCAGTTCCAATTGCGCGGCATATTGCTGCGCCGCTGGGGCCTACAACTGCTGGCCTTCCTGGCGGTGTTGGGCCTCGGCATTCCCCTGCAACTACAACAGCTGCAGCGCTGCTGGAACCTCCGTCAGGGGTCAAAGACCCGAGGGCCCAGAACCCAGCCCCCAGCGGCCCGCAACCCGAGGCGTAAACCGCTGTTGGCCCTGGCCGGTTGGCCCCTCGCCCTCGCCCTCGCCCTGCAGCTGGCCCTGCTGGTGGGGGGGCTCACCTATCTGCTCGTGCAGGCCCGGGGGCTGATCAACGAACCCTTCAACGACGCCGTACTCAGCGGCTTCCCGGTGCTGGCCGACCTACCCCTGCCGCTCCTGGCCAGCCTGGCGGTGGGTTTATTGCTGCCGCTGCTGCGCTGGCCACTCACCAGCCTGCGAATCACCCTGGCGGCGGCCCTGGTGGGGTCTGCCACCGCCCTGGCCCGGGGCTGGAGCCTCTGGTTGCCGGCGCTGCTGGCGGCCCCCTTCGGCCAGGGGGATCCGGTAACCGGCCTCGACCTCAGCTTCACGGTGTTGCGGCTGCCGGCCCTGCGGCTGGTGCTGAGTGTGTTGATGGCCCAGGGCTTAGTGGGCCTGGCCGGCTGCCTCTGGCTCAGCTTCAGCCAGGGCAGCAGCCTCTCGGATTGGCGTTTTGGCGGCCTGAGCCGCGCCCAACAAAAAACCTTGCAACCGCAGCTGGCGGTGTTGGCCCTGGTGGCGGCCTGCATCGCCTTCCTGGCGCCCTTTGAGTTGATGGTGCAGGGCAGTGGGGTGGCCGCCGGGGCGGGCTTTGTGGACCTGCAGGTGCGCCTGCCCCTGCGGCTGCTGCTCGGCGCCCTGCTGCTGCTCACCGCCCTGGGGCTCACGGTGCCCCTGCCCCAGGGCTGGTTGCGGCGGGGGTTGTTGTTGCCCTTGGCCGGCACGGCGCTGCTGGTGCCCCTGGCCGAATTGCTGATCGCCCCGGTGGTGCAACGGCTGATGGTGCAGCCGCGGGAATTGCAGCTGGAGCGCCCCTACCTGGCCCGCACGATCAAGGCCACCCGGGCCGCCTTTGGCCTCGAGGAGGTGCAGCTGGAAACCCTGCAACCGCGGCAGAAACTCACCGCCAGCGACCTAGCCGAAGAACCGGGCACCCTCGACAACCTGCGCCTATGGGACACCCAACCGCTGCTGGCCACCAACCGGCAACTGCAACAGCTGCGCCTCTACTACGCCTTCCCTTCGGCGGCGGTGGATCGCTATCGGCTCAGTGCCGATCCCAACCGCAGCAGCCAGCAGGTGCTGATCGCCGCCCGGGAACTCGACACCCAGGCGTTGCCCAGCGCCTCGCGCACCTGGTTAAACCGCCACCTGGTGTTTACCCATGGCTATGGCTTCACGGTGTCTCCGGTGAATGCCTTCGGCCCCGATGGCCTGCCGCTTTATTTCGTGAAGGATTTGGGCAAAAGCGGCCAGATCCAAGGCATTCCCCAGCTGCGGGTGAGCACCGAGGAGGTGCGGCGCCAGCTGCCCGTGGGCCGGCCGCGCCTCTACTTCGGCGCCTCCCCAGCCGACTACGCCGTGGCCCCCACCAACGTGCGGGAATTTGATTTCCCCGAGGGGGATCTGAATGTGTATTCGAACTACAGCGGCCACGGCGGCGTCCCCCTGGGGGGGCCCTGGCAAAAAATGCTGGCCAGCGCCTACCTGCGGGAGCCGCGGTTGCTGTTTACCGGGGCGATCCATGCCAAAACGCGGCTGCTGCTGCGCCGCCAGGTGCAGGCGCGGCTCCAGGCCCTGGCCCCCTTCCTCAAGTTTGAAAGCGAGCCCTACCTGGTAACGGTTTCAATCCCAAACCACCGCGATTTCCGAGCTGAACAACACCAGTACTGGCTGCTGGATGGTTTCACCACCAGCCGCAGCTATCCCTATGCCGAGGCCAACGCCGAGGGGCTGCGCTATTTCCGCAATCCGGTGAAGGTGGTGGTGGATGCCTACAACGGCCAGGTGTGGCTCTACGTGAGTGAACCGCAGGAACCGATCCTGCGCAGCTGGCAAAAGGCCTTCCCGGAAATGTTTAAACCAATTGCGGCGATGCCAAGGGAACTGCGCCAGCACATCCAGGTGCCCCAAAGCCAATTTGCGGTGCAGGCAGAACGGCTGCTGCGCTTCCATGTGACCGACGTGCGCACCTTTTACAACGGGGATGACGTCTGGGGGATTCCCCAGGAGATCTACGGCAACAGCAGCGTGGCGGTGCGGCCATACCACGTGACCCTGCAGCTGCCGGGGGAACAACGGCCGGAATTTGTTTTACTGCTGCCCTTCACGCCGCTGAAGCGGCCAAATCTGGTGGGCTGGCTGGCGGCCCGCAACGATGGCATCGCCTACGGCAAATTGCGGTTGGTGCGCTTCCCGCAGCAACGGCTGCTGCTCGGCCCCCAACAGATCTCCGCCCTGATCGAACAGGACCCGGGGATCAGCCGTCAATTTGGGCTTTGGAACCGGGAGGGCTCAAAGGTGGTGCAGGGCAACCTGCTGGTGGTGCCCGTGGGCAAGGGCTTGCTCTATGTGGAACCGATCTATCTGCAGGCCCGCAATGGCGGCCTGCCCACCCTGGTGCGGGTGGTGGTTACCGACGGCCGCCGCTTCGTTATGGAAAACAACCTCCAAAAAGCCCTGGAGCTGCTGGTGGCCCAGGCCCAGCCATAAAAAAAGGGGCCCCGTAGGGCCCCCCGCTCAAACTCAGGCGGCTACGGCCACCTTGGCGTCCAGGACGCCCTTGGCATAGAGGCCGGCGTAGTAGTTGATGTCGCGCTGTTTGATCTTGCTGGCGTTACCGGCGGCCCAGAACTGCTGGTAACGGTCAAGGCACACCTGCTTCATGTACTCACGGGCAGGTTTGTTGAAGTGGCGGGGATCGAAGTTGGCGGGATCCTTGGCGGCGGCTTCCCGCACGGCGGCGGTGAAGGCGAGGCGGTTATCGGTGTCGATATTCACCTTGCGCACGCCATTGCGGATGCCCTCTTGGATTTCTTCCACGGGCACGCCGTAGGTCTCGGGGATGGCACCACCGAACTTGTTAATCATTTCCAGCCATTCGTGGGGCACGGAGCTGGAGCCGTGCATCACCAGGTGGGTGTTGGGGATCGCCTTATGGATCTCAGCGATGCGGGAGATCGCCAGCACTTCGCCGGTGGGCTTGCGGGTGAACTTGTAGGCACCGTGGCTGGTGCCGATGGCGATCGCCAGGGCATCCACATTGGTTTTGGCCACGAAGTCTGCGGCTTCAGCGGGGTCGGTGAGCAGCTGGGAATGGTCGAGGGTGCCCTCAAAGCCATGGCCGTCTTCCGCTTCGCCTTGGCCGGTTTCGAGGGAACCGAGGCAACCGAGTTCGCCTTCAACGCTCACGCCGATGGCATGGGCAACGCCCACCACTTCCTTGGTAACAGCCACGTTGTAGTCGTAGCTGGCGGGGGTTTTGGCGTCGGCTTCGAGGGAGCCATCCATCATCACGGAGGTGAAACCGTTGGCAGCGGCCCCAAAACAGGTGGCGGCGCTATTGCCGTGGTCTTGGTGCATCACCACCGGGATATCGGGGTAGGTTTCCACCGCCGCCAGGATCAGGTGGCGCAGGAAATTTTCACCGGCGTACTGGCGGGCACCGCGGGAGGCCTGCAGGATGACGGGGCTATCGGTTTCAGAGGCGGCCTCCATGATCGCCTGCACCTGCTCCAGGTTGTTCACGTTGAACGCTGGGATGCCGTAGCCGTTTTCCGCGGCGTGATCTAGCAGCAGGCGTAGCGGAACGAGCGCCATGGGAAACCTCTAAGGGGGATTGGATTCAGGCGGCAAATGCCACCCGAAAGACCGGGCGAGTTTAACGCGGTGATCTGCGGCCCTGCCGTTTTGGCGGTCCACCGCGGGGTCGGGAAGTTCTGGCCCCGGGGGGCGGACCCACCGGCAGGGAGGTGTCTGGCTCAAAGCCGGGGATCACTTCCCGGGGCAGGGGGGCACCGATAAGTTTCTCGATGGCACCGAGCAGCTCCCGTTCCTCGGCACTCACCAGGGAAAGGGCATGGCCAGTCATGCCGGCCCGGCCGGTGCGGCCAATGCGGTGCACATAGTCCTCGGGCACGTTGGGCAGATCGAGGTTCACCACATGGGGGAGCTGGGCGATATCAAGGCCCCGGGCGGCCAGGTCGGTGGCCACCAGCACCCGCAGTTCACCGCCCTTAAAGCTGCTCAGGGCCCGGGTGCGCGCCCCTTGGCTCTTGTTGCCATGGATGGCGGCGGCCTGGATGCCCTCCTTGGTGAGCCGTTCGGCCAGCTTGTTGGCGCCGTGTTTGGTGCGGGAAAACACCAGCACCTGCTGCCAGTCGTTGCTGGTGATCAGGTGGCTGAGCAGGGCTGATTTACGGCCCTGGTCCACCGGATGGATGCGTTGGTCCACCGTGTCGGCGGTGCGGTTTTCCGGGGTTACCTGCAGCTGCAGGGGTTGATGCAGAAAACCCTCGGCCAATTTGCGGATTTGACCGGAAAAAGTGGCCGAAAACATCAGGTTTTGGCGCTTAGAAGGCAACCAGCTGAGGATCCGGCGGATGTCATGGATGAAACCCATGTCGAGCATCCGGTCGGCCTCATCCATCACCAGCACTTCGAGCCGATCAAAGCTGGTGATCCCCTGGCCGTGCAGGTCGATCAGGCGGCCGGGGGTGGCCACCAGCAGATCGACGCCCTTGCGCAAACGGTCGATCTGGGGCTGAAGGCCTACGCCACCAAAAACAACGGTGGTACGTAGGTCGAGGTCTTGGCCATAGCGGGCGGCGCTGTCTGCCACCTGGGCTGCTAGTTCGCGGGTGGGGGTGAGCACCAGGGAACGCACTTGGCCGGGGCGGGCCTTGGCCCCATGGCGCAACCGTTCCAGCATCGGCAGGGTGAAACCTGCGGTTTTACCGGTGCCCGTTTGGGCGGCAGCCATTAGATCCCGGCCAGAAAGCACGGCGGGGATTGCCTTGAGCTGAATTTCGGTGGGTTCGGTGTAGCCGCAACGGGCCAGGGCCTTGAGCAGGGGCTGGCCGAGGCCCAGCTGATCAAAACCGTTAACAAGGGCCTCGGGCCCAGGGGAAGGAAGGCTCACTTAGCGACCAGAGAGATGAAGGGTGCTATCTGCGCTGAGCGAGGGCTGACCGTTTCGAGCTTGGAAAGATATGCAAACAATGAGGGAAACCGGGCTTGAACCAAAGCAAGTAGCTGTAGGGCCATGGTAGCTGCGCCCTGGGCGGTGCACCAGGCTGCAGCAAAAGCTGCCCTGGGGGGCTTCCGTAGCAGCCGACACTCCAATCTGCCGCTGGCCTGGCGATAACGGACAGGTACCGATCCAAGGAAAGGTACCGATCCCAACTTTCTGGCTAACCCCAATGAAAGAACGTGACCTCAAGGCTGTGCCCCACACCGACGGCTGCGAGCGCTACCAGGAAGCCCGCCTGAAGCCCGCCATCCGCGAATCCCTAGACCACAGCCCCAGCCTGAGGCTGCTCAGGGCCCTGGATCCCACCCACCCCCGCTGCCTGATCAACGACATCTAGTAGTAGGGCTCAAACCAGGAAGTGCTCAAACCAGGAAGGGTTGAGGGTTCTGGTCGCGCCGTTGGCGCAACTGCAACGCCGGGCCCTGGCGCCCACCGGCCAGGGCGGCGGTGTCTTCCAGGGCCTGGCGCAGGGCCCGGGCCGCATGCAGGCCCATGTCCCGCGGCACACAGATGCGATCACGCAGGCTGCGCAGGCCCAGGTCGCTGCCGGGGGGCGGCCCACAGGGTTCAGCGGTGATCAAGCGGGTGAGGGCCGCCCGCAGGGCCAGTTCCGAAAGGGAGCTGTGCACGCTCAGCAGGGTGTGGCGGTGTTTGAGCACCCGGCCTAGGGCCTCCTGGGCGGCATCGGCCGGGGCCGGCTGGCGGCTGTCACCAAGATCTATGTAGGGGCCGTGGTCGATGCGGGATGCCCATGGACGGCTCTCGGCTGGGCCGATGCCATAACAACCACCCATCTGGGGGGGCAGGTCATGGGCATGGGTGTGGTGGTCGCTTTGGGTGCCCCTGTAGGTGCTGCGTTGCTCAAGGGCAGCAAACCAGCGTTCAATGGCGGGCCAAAGCCGGCAAAGTTCATAGTCTTTGTAATAGAGCAGGCTGCTCACCATGCGCTCCAGGTAGGGCACAAATACGAGGTCGGCGCTGCTGAAATCGCCCAGGAAAAAATCCGTGGGGCTTTGATCTAGGGCCCCACAAACCCGGGCGAGCTGTAGTTCAAAACGGTGCTTGCCCTGGGCCTCTGCCCCTGGCGAACAAAGCCATTGACACCAGGCCCGAAATAGGTCGCGTTCCAGCTGGCGCAGGGGCAACACGGCGGGATCCTGGAGCGAAAAGCCCAGGGGCCCGAAGCTGTCTTCCAGGGCCTGGAGGATTACGTCGCTTTCGGTGATCAGCTGGCCATCGAGGGCCAGGGCCGGCAGCAGGCCGGAGGGCACCAAGCGGGTAAACCAGCTCTCCTTGGCGCCGTAACAAACCATCGAGACCTTTTCCACCCGATAGGGCACCTGGCGTTCCTCCAGCCAGAGCCAGACCTTTTGGCAGTAAGGACACCAGGCGTGGTGATCGCGGTAGAGCACCACCCGCACGCTGGCGAGGGGCTGACCAAAAAGGCGCAGGCGGGCCTGGCTGCTGGTGGGCCCCTCAATGCGATCGGGTTCCTCGGGGGCCAGGGCCTCGAGGGCCTCCCAGCTCAGGGGCAAATGCGGTAAAAATGATGAACTTTCCACCACAGTGTTGCCGTTCTAAGTTCAGGTGATTAGAAAAAAGATTGACCGGCGACGCAGCCCCCCGTCGGCCTAGAGCACCTCCCCCTCCATGGGTGCTCCGAGAATCCCCCCGGCCAGGCTGGGGGTTTTCTTGTATCTGGGGGCCCTAAGGCTAGGCAGTTTGGGAATCGAGGTGCTGGAAAACACTGAGGTCGCCCAGGTCTGCCTCCTCGGGCATCGGGAACTTACGCAGCACCAAGATCAAAAGCAGGGCGGCCTCCAGGCCCAGCAGGGCGGCGGCGGCGCTGGCGGGCAGCAACTGGCTGAGCCAGCCAAGTAGCAGCAAGGGCAGCAGCAGGGTGAGGCCAATCGCCTCTGGGCGCTGGAAACAGAAAAACTCCTTGAAACCAAGGCCCGCCAGGGCGGCAAAGAAGGGACCAATTGCCCAGATCCAGAGCGGTTGCGCCACCAGGGTGGGCAGGATCTGAGCGGGCCCCACCTGCCAGGCCAGCACCGCCATACCTAGGCAACCAAGCAACCAGAAAATTTGCAGGGCGCGATGTAACGGGCGCAGGTAGATGTGCACCCAACGCAGGGCACCACCAAGACCAATGCCCATCAGCAGCAACCAGGGCCAGGTGAGGGCGGGGCCAAATTGCCGCCATTGGATCAATAGGGCGCCTTGGGCGAGGGCGAGCAGAAGGAATGAAAGCCGATAGGCCAACACCTCGCGGCGGTGGGTGGCGGTCACCGTATAGGTGCCATACACACCCTCGTAGCTAACAGGGGCAACGGTCATGGCGGGGGGGGGAGGGGTAAGCCAGTTTCATCCAGTTTGGGTGGGGGCGGCAAACACAAGGCTGGCCAGGTCTGGACCGGCCGGCACGATGGCGGAGGGGTGCAGCGGAAACAATGCCCCGAAATAATCCCGGCGCCAAGCCTCTGGGAAACAGGTGGCGGCCACCCCCGGCAGGGCATAGAGCCGCGCCCGCCAGGCCCAGAGGGCGGGGAACATCCAGAGGGGTTTACGGCTACAGCCAAACAAAGGCGCATACACCTGCTCCCAACGGATCAAGGTGGGAAAGAGGCGCAGGTCTGCCAGGGTTATTTCATCGCCGCAGAGCCAGGGGCGGGAATCGCTGCTGAGGGCAGTTTCCAGTTCCTGCAAGACCTCAAATAGGGCGGTTTCTGCCCGGTGGTAGGCGGCCTGGTTGCGGGCAAAGCCACAGCGGTAAACGCCATCATTCACCGTGTCTTGGAGCCGGGCACTCCAGGCGTCACTGGCGGCTGCCAGCGCTGGCGGAGCGAAATCTGGGGGGCTGGCAGTGCTGCCAGCGGGCAAGGGCCAGCGGTTTAGCAGTTGCACCAGGTCTGCGCTTTCGTTGCAGATGATCCGCGGGGCTGAGCCAGGCCCAGGGGCAACATCCAGCAGCACCGGCACGGTGGCCCGCTGCTGGGCGGAGGCGCCACAGAGGGCATAGAGATCAATTAGGGCCTTGCAACCAAGCAGTGGTTCAGCAAAAACCCAGCGGCCAGCCTCGGGATCTGGTTCCACCACCACCAGTTCAATCGAGCCAGCCAGCTGGCGCAGGCTCCACACCAGCCAGGCGCGGTGGGCCCAGGGGCAGCTGCGGCCCACGATCAAGAGGGGCCTTTGGGGGCGGGGTTCGAGCTTTGGCGTGCCGGAAAACTGGCTGGGGCGGCGGCTGAAATTGCCTTCCGCATCGGCCCGGGCCAGGCCATCCATCAGGCGTTGCCATTGCCATTGCCAGAAACAGCGAACGCTGGCCACCAGTTGGGGGGGGACGGGCATGGGGCGAGCAAGGGACGCAGCTATAGATAAGGACATCCAGCCAGCGAAGCCGCAATGCTCAGCCCCCTGATTGGCCTGCTGCTGGCCACCTCGCTGGCGCCGGTGGATCCGGAACTGATCCGCAGCAGCTATGGCCAGGAGGCGCTGTTTCGCTTTGAGCTGGGGGTGGATGCCGGCTTGGCAACGGAAGCAGCAAAAAATTGTTCAGGCCCCCAGCAAGCCTGGGGGGCGTCTGCCCAGCAGCAGGCAATGGAGGCCGCCCTGAAAAGGGGCCAATTTTTTGAAGCCGGTCAGCTGCTGGGGATTTGGCAGAAAGGTCTGCAGTGCCGCTGAGGTACTAGCAGCAGTAGCCAGAAGCAGCGGCGCCATCATCAAAACGGCAGTCCATAAGCCCATGGGCGGCGGGGTCTTGGGCCATCAGCCGCTGCAGGATGCGCTGCTGATCCACCGGGGAGAGCTCGCCATCGGCGCCCCACTTCAGGCAGGTCTCGTCAAGGCCCTCGCGATCCATATCAGCAGCTCCTGACAATGCGCCCAATTTAAGGGCTGGCCCCTGGCAAGGGAAAGGCCAGGGTCGGGAGAAAAAAGGAAGAATATATAAGAAATTCAAATCCGAAATCAGCAACACGGACGAAGCCCCTGGCCAACCACCGGCGTATATGCGAGGCAAGGTCCCTGGCATGTATTGCCTGTATTTAGGGAGCCAGGACGAAAGCCAAAAACGCTGTGGGGAACTCCGAGCATCAAATCACGACGTATATACAAAACACTGAATACAAAAATGCATCTGAATCAGGGCAGTGGAAGCAATACAAATAAATCCAATTTAGCCATACAAAAATAGCTCCTCGTATCTACAGAAGCCTGTTGCAGCAAGGGGTTTGGGCGGTCTATGTTGATTGCAACGACCCAAGCGGGTCCCCCTAGCTGCACAGTTTCAATGGCTCTCCTCCAACTGAACTCCCTGCAAACCGCCAGCGCTCCGATCAATCGAAGACGAACGACGCTGGTGGCGGCAGGGCTGGATTTGGCCCTAGGGGGCCAAGGCCTGCAGGTGGTGGCCCCTGGCCAAGACCCCATATCTGTAATTAGTGCTGCCCTACGGGAAGCCCCCAGCCATGAGCTGCACCTGGTGGCCCACGGGGCGCCCGGGCAGATCGAGCTGGGCCTGGGCATTGATCGATCAAGCCTGCTGGCGCGAGCTGCAGAGATCGGTGGCTGGGGGGTGGAGCGGATCTATCTGTGGAGCTGCCGGGTTGGCGCGGATCTCAACTTTGTTAGCGCCCTGCAGGAGCTAAGTGGCGCACGGGTGTTCGCCAGTGCGCAAGCCCTGGGGCAAGGCAAGGCGCTTATGGGATCCGATTTCCCTGAATTGGCTGCGGCTGTGGCGGCCTTGCCATTCGAATTAGAAATCACAGGGAATGTTAACTTCGACAATGTAAACACCGGCTCGTACGGAACATATATATCTAATTACTCTGGTCTTAATTGGTCTAATGTCTATGTGGTCGATGGTCTTTCAACAGGATGGGGGTATGCCACGGCAGTCACCTCAGGGCGAAATGTAGCGCTTAATGCCTCAGGGAGTCCGGCCTCGATAAATGCCCCTGGGGCCGAGACATTCAGCCTCCAATCGGTCAACCTAACTGTTACAACGGCAGCATCGGCAAGCGTAAATATTAGTGGATATCTTGATGGCAACTATGTTTACGGAACCACTGTAAATGTCCTGGAAAGCTCTCCGACTCACTTCGATTTTGACTGGACGAATATCGATCAGATTGCATTTTCAAGCAACGGTGACATTATCGCTTTTGATAACTTAATACTAGGAGGTCCTGCTGATATAAATCTAGGAAGTCTGACAGTTGCTGCCGCCAACTTGGCAGATGCGAACCCTCTCAATGCCATCATCACTGCCAGCATCAGCGATACAAGTATCTCTACCCTTAACAGCCTTTCAGGCACAGGTAACGCCTATTCCATCACGGTGGGCGATTCCTCAGTTAACGCTGCTGATCTCAATACACTTGATGGCAAAACATCCGTCAATGTCAATGCTGGTTTAGTAGGAACTCTCACTGGCACTGCCGCTGATATCGTTACCGCCATCAATGCAGCTTCAATCGATACTGCTGCTGCTGTTGCTGCAAACATAAACAGCGGTACTGCCACTGTTGCACAAGCCAACGCGATAGATGGTGCAACATCTGGC
>CAJAQB010000010.1 GCA_903943975.1 Synechococcus lacustris
GTTGCAGGCCAACCTTGAGGAGGTGATTTCCATGCTCCTGGAGGATGGTGAACCGACTTTGGAAAGCGATTTCGTAGGTCTGCAGCAAATCTCCGTTCCGGCTTGAACGATGGGGTCAACGCCTGTTCTCAAGCCATCGGAGGTAGCAGACATCCTCAAGAAGCTGGGGTTTGAGGTGGTTCGCCAGCGCGGCTCCCACCAGCAGTTCCGTGATGCCAAAGGCCGCTGCACGACGGTTCCGGCGCATAAAGGGCGCGACATTGCACCGCCGTTGCTACGCCAAATCGCCAAAGACATCGGCATGTCGGTGGAGGAGTTCCTCAGCTACCGCTGAGCGCCTCCTCGCCATCGAGACCGGGGTCGCCGCCCATCAGGCAGCTATCCAGTCGTTGCGCCAGAGGAAGGGTCAGAAGGTCATTCACCACAGGCCGTGCCGGCAGGAACGGCTGGGGTTTGTCATTCGCAGGAGGGATGCGTGGCTAGATGCTTGCAGAGCTGATGCTGGCTGCAGTTACCCAGCTCCCCATCCATGATCCGAATCGTGATCCAGTGGCAAGACCAATTTGGCCATTGGCAGCGCTTCCAGGAAAAACACAACCAGGCCGATGCATACCGCACTGCTCAGGCCCGCGCCCGCAGCACAGGCAAGCGCCACCGCCTCGTCGATGAAGCTGGGCGACTGCTTGATCTGTTGGAGCCTTAACTCAAGGCAGTTCCAGTCAAAAAAGCATTGCAGCTGCCACTGCCCTTACCAGAGCTCCTCACCGCAGGCTTTCGCAAGCCACCCCACCCCCGTTGCCATCGAGATAGCTGTGTCCCTGCCGTAATAGCTCCTGGGCACGGGCATAGGAACCGATCTCCTTGCAGCGGTAATGGTGGCCAGAGGGACTGCTGCTGAAGGTGCTTGGACTATTGCTGCCAATGGGCGTTGACCCACCCCGGCGGCCCCGCCGAAAATCCCAGGGTCTAGTGATGCCGCCTTCCTGCTGCCAAACGCCATAGCGATGGCGGGAGGCGCGGTACTCAGCATCTAGATATTCCCTGGCATCGCATTGGCCTAGGTATTTGCGATAGGCAAAAGCCAGACCGTCCTCCACCAACGCCAGGTTGATGTTGATGTCACTGATCACCTCAGCCACAGTGCGGCCGTACTTATCAATCGTTTGGGTATGCAGCGTCACCTCCCGGCCCATGGCTAGGCGGCAACGTTGGGGTCATGGTTTGACGCAACTGCCTAAAACCAAAATAACTTCGGCTGGTCTGGCAAAACTTGCTATAAGACCATGCCAAAATTTGCTGGCTGCACAAGGCATCAAATATGCATCAAATATGCGTCAGCAGTTTTATGTAGTTCGCATTGGGATTTTTGGCTGCCTACAGTGAATGTGGATCATATATGCATCGCTTGAGCGTGCCCCTTCATGCCCTTCTTTCGTGATTTGTGCCAGCGTCTTCAGGCCGCAGCGCCGGGATTGGTATATATATATTTGCCGTGCCTTTTATTTGTGGGGGGGGGGGGGGGGGGTTGTGGCGCCAATCTGAAATTAATGCCGAGACTCAACTTCGAACAAAACATATCAGTGAGCGGCTCTACGTCGAGGTGGCCAGTCTCTTTCAGCACCCCATATATGGCCTCAACGGTGCCAGAGGGGTATTTGCCACCAACGAAAATATAGGTCGCGCAGCATTTAAGGCCTATGTGGATTCCCGAGACCTTTCTCATGAATTTCCCGGTGTAAGGGGCTTTGCTTTCGCTTACCGTGTGCTGCGTTCAGATCTTAACGCCTTTGTGGCCGCCACCCGAGCAGACGGTGCGCTGAATTTCGCGGTTAGCCAATTGGCCAACCAGAAGCACAATGATATGTACATCATTAAATATATTGAGCCTGCGAATAATAACCCCAGGGCATTGGGCCTAGATATTGGCTCAAACCCAATGCTGCGGCACACGGTTCAGCAGGCCGTAGACAGCGGCAAGCCCAGCATGAGTGCACCCATCACCCTGATGCAATCAAAACTGCAAACACCCGGCGCCTTGCTGATGTTACCAGTATATGCGAATGGCTCCCACCCCGCCAATTTGAGCGAGCGACGGGAGGCAGTTATTGGTGTGCTAGTTGCTCCGGTTGTGTTTGCAGAAATGTTCAAAAATCTACACAGCTCTGCCAAAGACCTAATGCATATCAAGATCTTCGAAAATACAGCTGGGAATCCAAGTAGGAGCTTGATTTTTGATTCATTAAAACAAACTGGAAAGCCTGATCCGCGCTTCTTGGCTGATGTTAAGTCTCTTCATGTTGCGGAACAACGGCTAAGTATCTTCGGGCGCGAGCTTACTGTGAAGGTGAGCTCCTTGCCAAGGTTCGAAAATGGCATTGATGTCTATTCCCCCTGGTTGATATTTGGCGGCGGCGCTATAGCCAGCGCTGCACTAGCTCTCTACCTAAAGCATCACCTGCGTAAATACAGCCTAGGCACAAAGCTTGTTGAGCAGTGTTCCCTTGATCTCGCCCAGGCAAATGAATCTGCCGAGCGAGATCGCCACCGCTTGTTACTCGCCACTCGCGCCGGTGGAGTTGGCATATGGGACTGGGATGTTGTGAATAACCTATGGACCTGGGACGAGAGTATGTATGCGCTCTATGGGATTTCGGCTGATCAATTTAGCGGTGAAGATGATGCCTGGCTTAATAGCTTGCATCCAGATGACAGGCTGCAGGTTAATACCGCAGTCCAAGCTGCCTTAGAAAGCGGCAAATTCGACTCAGAATTTAGGGTTATTTGGCCAGATGGAAGTATTCACAATATCCAGGCCCATGGCAACTTGATCAGAGATTCTGAAGGCAAGCCGCTGCGCATGATCGGAACGAACTGGGATGTAACTCAACGAAAAATATCTGAAGCCAAGATTGAAGAGCTGGTCTACTTCGATCCCTTGACTTCATTGCCCAATCGACGTTTATTTGTAGATCGCTTCCAAAGAGCTCTCGTTTTGAGTGATCACAACAATCGACATGGTGCTTTGTTATACATTGATCTGGATAATTTCAAGGCCGTGAACGATATTAGAGGTCACGACATTGGCGATATAGTGCTGCAAGCAGCAGCCCAAAAACTCAGCGGCTGTATTCGTGCTTCAGACACGCTTGCGCGCATCGGTGGAGATGAATTCATAATCTTAATTGAAGATTTAGGCAACAGTCCCTCTGAGGCTGCCCTGGCAGCAGAGATTGTTTCTGAGAAAATATTAGCTAATTTTAGCCCAGGTACGATAGTGACTGCTTACAACTGGATTGGAACGGTTAGCATCGGCATTGCTTTGTTTCATGGATCTCAAGAAAATGATGTAGAGGAAATTATAAAGCAAGCTGATTTGGCTCATTATCAGGCAAAGGCAGATGGGCGCAATCGCCAGCAATTTTTTGACACACAGATGCAAGAGGCTATCCATGCCAAATTCAGCATGGAACAAGCGATATGCGAGGCCCTTGAAAATAATTGGCTTGAGTTATACTATCAGCCCCAGTTTAATAGGAATAAGTGTCTTGTTTCAGCGGAAGCCCTCCTGCGTCTAAAACATCCAATTCATGGCATTATTCAGCCAGCTGAGTTTATTCCTATAGCGGAATCCAGCGACCTTATTTTGCGGATTGGTGATTATGTATTGACTGCTGCCTGCGCGCAACTGGCGCTTTGGGCGAAATGGCCGGCAGCCGCCCAGCTCGCCCTTGCAGTAAATTTCAGTGCCAAACAATTTCAGCAGGCTAATTTTGTTGACAAGGTTATTGGTGCGATTGAGAAATCCGAGGCAAATCCAGGATTGCTAACTATAGAGTTGACTGAAAATATTTTTCTTACAAATAAGGAGGATGTGGCGGCCAAAATGCAGGAATTAAAAAATTATGGTGTTAGCTTTTCAATTGATGACTTTGGAACTGGCTACTCTTCTTTGTCCTGCTTGAGAGTATTGCCATTTGACCATTTAAAAATTGACAAATCCTTTGTTTGTAATATACCGCAAAGTGAAGTTAGCCGCAGTCTAATCAGGTCTGTAATTTCGATCGGAATCAATCTTGGACTGGAGGTAATTGCCGAAGGTGTGGAGACAGAAGAGCAACTCACTTTTCTAATCGAATCAGGTTGTGAAAATTTTCAGGGGTATTTATTTAGTCGACCATTGCCATTGGCTGAGTTCAGCGCATTGGTTGATCTTTCAAGCAGTACTGTACCGACTGGCCGTGGAGGTTCATAGGTATTTATGATAAGTATAGGCCTGACCGTCCTCCACCATTGCCAGGTTGATGTTGATGTCACTGATCACCTCAGCCACGCTGCGGCCGTACTTATCAATCGTTTGGGTTTGCAGCGTCACCTCCCGGCCCATGGCTAGGCGCTGCTGCAGGTAGTTGCGGGCCTGCTGGCCGTAGGGGGCCTGGGCCATTTCGGGGGCATCAATGCAAGCCAGCCGCACGGTCAGCTTTTTTGTTCCCTGCTGCACCCGGATGGTGTCGCCATCACCAATAGAGAGCACCGTGGCGCGGCTGGTTTCAGCAAGGGCCGCTGCTGGACTGATGCCCTGAGCCGATAGCAAGCCAATCAACAGCAGCAGGCAGGCCCTAGGCATAGCCATAGTCTGCGCTGATTCTTGTAGTTATTCCAGGTTCTTCTTGGCAATGACCTTCAGTTGCCAGCTGCCGGTTGGTTCTTGGCGAGCCCTAGCCACTGCCACCACAGAGAATCCGCCCCAATTATCCGCCGTTCCCGTAGCTGCCAGGCCAGGCCCTGGGCTACGGCCACCCAGCAGTCAAGGCCAAGGCGAGGCCGCTGACGCGCCGCCTTGACAGCTGGGCAGCAACGGCGGGGGAGAGGGCGTTCTTCTCCTTATGGATCATGGCTGATTTCACTACCGATCAACAACGGCAGCTGCTGGGCCAGCCGATCGCCCCTGAGCACTTGCTCGATGCAGTTCATCAGGCCTGGCAAGCAGAGGGCCCGCCGGCGGGCTCCTGTTGGGATCTGGTCGATCACAGTGATCTCATTGAAGCCGAGCAGGAGCTGCCGCTGCGCTGGGCCATTTAGGCCCGAGCGCCTATGGGGTTTGCCCCTAAGGGGTTCGGCCCTGGGGGGTGGTTTTACGGGAGGCTGCTAGTTAGAGCTCAGTGGTGCTCATGCCCTGGATATTTACCGGGCCCCCATTTTTGTCGTAGTTCAGTTCTTGGGCGGCATTGGCAAAGGCGCCACCACGCTGTTGGAACAGGAAGCTTTAATGGCGAGGCTGGGCACCTCTGCTACGTAGGAGTCGCTGCGGGTATCGAGTCGTGCTCGCACGAAGTCGATGATCTTGACGCTGCCTTGATCACGGGAGCGCGCCTTGAATAACTCCTCTTCTCCGGTGCGTACCGTGCGGCCCTGGCGTTGCTTCTCGACGATCTGCAGGCCTTCTTATATCTCTGCTAGATCGGTGCTGGCGCAATAACGGCCCAACAGAAACTCCACCACTTAGGTGGCTACCGGGTACTGGCGGCGGGAGTATTTGCGCACCAGATCTTTGCGGACCAGGAAGCCAGCGAAGGCCTTGGCCCCGAGCTGGTCGAGATGGTCCATCTCACTGGTTACAGCTGGTGCACTGGTCATGCCAGGACCTTCAGTTGCAGCAGCGATGCTGCCTGCTTGAGTCTGCGATCGAAGCAGGCAAAGGTCAGTGGTTGATCCGTGCTCTGGTCGAGTTCATGGGCTGCTGCCAGTTGCACGCTGTCGTAGCCACGCAAAGCGAAAACATCGGCAAAGCGCCCAGCGGTTTCAACCAGCCGCTGGCTGACCTCGACGATCGTGAACTGATCCCAGCTAAGGATCAGTCGCTGACGGGCCTGTTCGATGTCATCTCCACTGATCGGATCTTCTCTCTGACGACGGGCCATAGCCGCCATGGCCTCTGCCCAGCTGATCCGGCAGACCGCAATGGCTTCTGCTTGCGAGCTGCTCTCCTCCATCTGATCGGAGTCGGGCTCACTGATCAGCAACTTGATCAAGGCACTGGTGTCGCAGAACAGGATCACCAACTCAACCCCGATCTTCCATCACGATTTCACTGACGAGTTTTCCCTGACCACGCAGCTTCACTGGTGGAGGGAACACCGGCTTTTGGCCGTTCCAACTGACGATGCCTGCATCAATGGCTTTCTGCAGCGGGTTGGCCGCAGTGGAATCGTGCTGCTTGATGGCGGTGAGCCGGGCGATGGGCTTGCGGTGGGAGGTGACCTCCACCACCTCGCCAGCTTGAACCCGGCCGAGCCATTCGGAGAGGTGGGTCTTGAGATCCCGCACCGACACCTGGCTTGCGACTACTTCAGACACGCCTGATCCTCCATTTGTGACCACTTTAGCTGCCTCCAACTACGGTGGCCGTTCGATCTCCGGCTGAATTACCCGCGCCAGGTCGTTCTGCAGTTGATGGCCGCGCTGATCGAGATCGCCAATCTCCAGCCAGCCGCGCGCCTCCGGGCCAGAGGGGAAGTTCAGCTCGTCGTCACCCAGCACGGAGTAGCCCTGGGCGGTGAGGGCCTTGCGCAACTCGGCGGCACTGGTGGCTTGGCTGATAGGGGCTATGAGCAACTCAAAGCTGACCCTCGCCACCCTTCACTGCATCTAAAACGCATCGGCCGCTTCTGGTCGGTGCGGGTAGGCATCAGGCATCGCGCCTTGGCAGTGCAGGCATCGCACGATGAGCTGCTAACAAAAGGTTGACCAAGGTCCTGCCTCACCCAGCTGGCTAGGGCCGGCAGCAGCAGCAGGAGCTGGTCGGCGTAACGCCGGCGCTGGCTGAGCAGACCTGCCGCTGGCGAGCGGGGGGTGGCGTAAACGGTTTCGGTTTCTTCCCGCAGCAGGGATGTGTTGAAGGCGATCACATCCGCCTTCAGCAGCGGCGCATCACCGCTAGCTGCAACAGAGCCGGTGATTGGGCCGGAGCGTGATTGTTGCTGATCGATCAGGGCCACCGCATCGACCAGGGCCCTAGCGCTGAGCACCCCAGCTGGATGTTGCCGTTCCAGATCTGCCATGGTGCGGCTGATCGCATCGAGGCATGGCACCGTCGCTGGTAAGGCCAAGCATTGGCGGATTGCTTCTTGATCAGTTGCTTGCCAAGACCCGGCTGGACTGGAAACCATGAAGCGCAGCTAGCGGAATACTTGGGGCTATTGCCGCCCACCACGGGCTCGTCGGCTTAGCCTGATGCTCTGCCCGGGCTGCGCTTTCGATGGCTACCCCCAATCGCCAGGATGTGCTGAACCTGCTGCAGGAACGCAAGGGTCTATGGCGGCAGCGATATGGCATAACCCGTTTGGGTCTGTTTGGTTCCCTCGCTAGGGGCGAGGCTGGACCAGATAGTGACGTTGATCTTTGCGTCAGCCTGGATCCGCCCAATCCCTTCTGCCTAGTGCATTTCAAGCAGGAGGTGGAACAGGCCCTACAGGTACCTGTTGATGTGATCAGCCTCTGGGATCGCATGAACCCAGCCCTACGCCGTAGGATTGATCAGGAGGGTGTATTTGTCTGACGAGAAATAATTCAGCCAGGATCTGTTAGAGCAGATTCTGAGCCTTGTCGAATCAGTGATAGTCCGAATGGCAGCGGTCAGCTCAGCCGATGACTTGCTAGTAACTGAACAAGGGAAGCTCCTCTTGGATGCTGTTTGCATGCAATATCTGGCTTAAGGTGAGGCTGTGAAACAACTTGATAAGCACAGCCATGCTGAATTACTTGCACGCCATCCAAGCCAGGACTGGAAAGGCATAATGGGTTTTCGTGATGTGCTTGCCCATCAATATTTTAGTGTTGATCCAGCTCAGGTTCTGTGGATCAGCCGGCAGGCCATGCCGCAATTACGACTTGAACTCCTACTGATGATCCAGCAACTAACTCAACAACATTAGTTATCCAGTGGCCGGTGCAATGCCGGCCAGATCCCCCAGCCATTGCCGCAACGCCTCCTCGCTAACATGGATTTGTTCATATTGATAGCCGTAATGGAAAGGGTTGGAAAACGGGTGGAGAAAAAGGTTTTAGATGGCCTTACTGAAGCCACTATGATGGAGAATCTGGAAAACGAGCCAGATCCTGCCAAGGCGGTGCTGGGGCCCACTGTCAAATAATGGGCGCGATGATTCCAGTAGGTAACGCTACTGCTGGCCTGTTGGTCCAATCAGCCCCAAATGCACCGGGACTTGCCGAAATCCTTAGTTGACCACCGTCAATGTTTGGATTCCGAAACGTTGGATTGTTTCAGACAGGTTGAAGAGTTCTTTCCGCCCTGGTATGCAAATGCAGCCCACCCCAGGTAAACAGTTGTGAATACCCAGGGCTGAGCGGCTGGTGGCGAATTCAGGTTGTAAATCAATCCAGAGGCCTTGGCCTAAGGGTTCTGGGGGGCCTAGGCGATATCTACCCGGTGGCAATGGTGCGCCATTGCCTGGGGACCAAACGCGGTCGAGCTTTTGTCGATTGCTTACCCCAGAAGCTGCTTGCCAACTGGCCAATAGCTTCGAACCATCCGTCAGTTTAAGCATCCACACTGGATCGCCACTGTCGAAGCTTCTGTTGGTGCGCTCCATGGTGAGCCTTGTTTCGGCGCTGGCAGCTTGTGGGCCCGGCAGCAGGAGAATGAACAGGCCCAGTAACCAGCCCCCAGGCCGGCAGTAGCTCCGATTTCTCATGGGTTCTCAGTATCAGGAAACGTCATAGGGCTCGAGGTTGGCTGGCTGGCGCTCCCTAATCCAGCTGCTGCACCAATTTCTGCATTGACTGCAGTGATTCCTGGGCCACTGCAACGGCCACCCTGCCGCCGGCTTCCACGGGTAACCCCCAGAGCCACCGCCAGGAGTCCACAACCACCCGCCCGGCCTGATCGCCCCTCAGCCAGTAGATGAAGCATTTCATGCCTTCTAACCCGCTGCAGTAAGGATAGGTAGGCGAGGGGCATCGTAATCTCTCTGGCGCTTGAAAGCTTGCCAACAAGTTCTCGCGCCCTATTTGCCAGCCCCAATAGATTCATTCAGATTGGCTATGCATGAGTGACTTCCGCCCAATCCCTTGGCTTGATACAGGGCTAGATCGGATTTGAGCATCAGTTCCCTTATGGTTCTGCCGTGTTCAGGGAAAAAGGCAGTGCCTATGCTGAGTGATGTGATGTGATTTATGCCATCTATATGCACGGGTTTTCTTGCTTCTGCTAAAATGCGGCTAGTAAGACTCTTTGATTCAGCCGCCGTAGCAATCGAGGGGGCTAAGAGCAGGAATTCATCGCCACCAAGTCGGGTCAGGGTGTCTGATTTGCGCAAACAGGCCTTGATGCGGGCAGACACTTCCACAAGGAGCTGATCGCCAGCGAGATGGCCGTGGTAGTCGTTGACATGCTTGAAATTATCAATATCTATGATTGTGATGGCGAAGCTACTTTTGTTGCGAATGGCCACTGCAATTGCATTTTCTATCCGATCCTCAAGCAGCAAGCGATTTGGCAGGCCAGTGAGGTGATCATGGGTGGCGAGGTGCTCAGCCTGCTCCAGGGCCTGCTGGAGCTTTAATTCAGTCGCTTTTAGCTGGGATACGTCTGCAACATGAACAATGATTCCTTGTACTTCCCCACCTTTGATGAAGGGTGTATAGGTGGTAAGTGAATGGCGAATGATTCCATCTGGGCATCGAATGTCTCGTTCAAACGTCTGCGTTGCGCCATGGTAGGCCGCCTTGATATATGGCAGGTTTAATTCGTAGATCTCGCCTAATAAAGCTTCTAATGTGCCGCCAATTATTTGCTCAATTGAAATGCCAAACCAGTCAAGGTAAGCCGCATTTGCGTAGGTGCAGATTTGATTCTTGTCCCAAAAAGCTACCAGCGCATCTATGCTGTTAAGAATCTCTAGAAGTAGGGGGTTTTTGTTCAACTGGCTATCCAATTGGCCCCGTCACTGCCGAGGGGATGGCGGCGACGCTGAGTTTGGCGACCCCATTCTGCACATTTGGGTGCGGCCTGTCACGCAGTTGCTGCCCTAGTTGCTTAGGGGCGGCAAACTATGGGTCTGCAGCGCTTTGCACCATGCAAACCATCGCCCGCATCGGAGCGGTTTTCGACGCCCTTGGGGTGGCTTTAATCGTTGCCGCTGCCCTGCTGGCGCTGCTGCAGTCAATGCTTGCCTGGCGGCGCCTGGGGGGAGAGGCGGCCTACACCACGGCCCGCCGCACCCTGGGGCGGGGGCTGTTACTGGGGCTGGAGGTGCTAATTGCCGCAGATCTGCTGCGCACTGTGGCAGTTGATCTCACCCTGCAGGGCATCTCAGCCCTGGGCTTATTGGTGGTGGTGCGCACGATCCTGAGCTTCTCGGTGGAGATCGAAATTGAAGGGGCGCTGCCCTGGCGCCTGCGCAGCTTGACTGGCGGAGAAGCTCGCCACTAACTTCGCCCGCCGCGTGCTGCTAAGCATCCCTATGAACGATGCAGTTGCTGTCCCCTATGCCCTATGGCTTATCCCGTCGGGCGAGCTGCGGGCTCAGCTGCGGGCGACCGTGGAGGATTTAGCCGTTCGCTTCAAGTCACCCCCGTTTGAACCCCATGTGACCCTCTGTTCGGGAGTCTGGACCGCGGGGCTTCCAGCCTTAAGAACCGCGCTGGATTCCCTCTGCCGGGGATTCGGACCTGTTTATCTAACCGTCGCGGGCCTCGGTCAAACCGACGACTACTTCAGCTGCTTTTTCATCCGGCTGATCAACAGCGACAGCCCCCGGCTATTTGAACGAGCTACCTCCGCCATTAATGGCGCCCGTTCAGCCCCAATCGGACCGCACCTCAGCCTGATCTATAGCGATCGCATCGCTGACATCAACCGAGCCGGCCTGGTGCAGGAGATATCCCCGAGCCTTCCGGCTCGCATCAGCTTTGATTCAGCCCAACTTGTTATGCCTGCCACTGGTCACTGGCGGGATGTTTCCAGGTGGGAGCTGAGGCACTCGGTGAGTTTCAACGCTGATCAGATTGACCAGCCTGGACTATGACTATGACTATGACTATGACTAGGACCATGACCAGGCTCAGCTCAGGGCCGCCTGCTCCTCCCGCCACCAGCTGGGGCAGGCCTGTATTCCCTTCCTGCGCTATGACCAGCGAGAATTCTGTTAGTGAGTGAAGTTCCCATGGGCCAGGCGCTGATTGAGGCGGTGGAAACCAGCCAGGCCCCAGCCCCCGTGGGCCCCTACAACCAGGCGGTCAAGGCGGGGGGGGTGCTCTATTGCTCCGGCCAGATCGCCCTCGATCCCCTCAGTGGTGCCCTGGTGGGCGGAGGCGATGTGGAGGCGGAAACCAAGCAGGTGCTAGCCAACCTCCAGGCGGTGTTAGCCGCTGGCGGCTGTGGCCCAGATCGGGTGGTGCGCACCACCGTGTTTCTCACCGATCTAGCCGACTTTGCCCTGGTCAACACGCTCTATGGCCAGCTATTTGGCCTGGGGGTTTCTCCGGCGCGCGCCTGCGTGCAGGTGGCCGCCCTGCCCAAGGGTGCCAAGGTGGAAATTGATTGCGTGGCGTTGCTGCCCTGATATCTCCTTGTTTTCTATTTAATTAACACCAACCCCATAAATGCTGCCCACTTGCTAGGCCCTTGGCTTGATTTAGGCTTGCAATAGTTAAGAGTGCGAATTTTTACCATGCTTAGAGCCCTCCTGCTCAACGGCTTGCTGGCCCTGGTGGGGCTGCCAGCCCTGGCCGCCGCTGCCGACGGCAGCTTCACGGTGGTGGCCGTGGGAGACATTGTTACCTGTGATGGCTTGAAACCTGTGCTGGCCAGCGCCTACGCCGAGACGGCGGCCTTGGTGAAACCCACGGATGCCCTGGTGCTCACCCTTGGCGATAGCACCTACCCAGTGGGCGCTTTAAAGGAATTCAACAATTGCTTTAAGCCCACCTGGGGGGCATTTAAGGACCGCATCCGTCCGGCGCCTGGCAACCATGAATACATGACCCCTGGGGCCGCAGGTTATTACGACTATTTTGCAGATCTGGCCGGCCCTGATCGACGTGGGTACTACAGCTTTGATTACGGCGGTTGGCACTTTATTTCCCTGAATAGCAACATCGACGTATCACCCCAGTCGCCCCAATATCAGTGGCTTCTCCAAGACTTGGCCCGCTCCAAGCAAACACTCTGCACAATTGCCTATTGGCATCATCCGCTGTTTAGCTCTGGATTGCATGGCAATAATCCCCAGATGGCCCCCTTCTATGCGGCCGTCCAGAAGGCCGGTGTGGATATCATCCTAAATGGCCACGACCATATCTACGAGCGTTTTGGTCCCCAAACGGCCGAGGCGGTGGCTAATCCCACTGGGGGCGTGCGCGAATTTGTGATTGGTACCGGCGGTGCCCCCACCTACCCTTTCCGGCTAATTAAGCCCAACAGTGAGGTGCGAAATAATAACTCCCATGGGGTTGTGCGTTTTAACTTGGCCCCAGGCCGTTATAGCTGGCGTTATGAAGCAATCGCTGGATCAAGCTTCAGCGATACCGGCAGTGGCCAATGTCATCTGTAGGATCTTGAGCCTTATTCAGGTAAACTACTTAATTCCAGCCAGCGGTCTTCCCCTTTGCTAATGCGTTCACATAGGTCCGCTAATTGATGGGTAAGTTCCTCCATGCTGCCATAGGCTGCCCCCGCCAGCTGTGCTTCCATGGCGGTTTTTTCCTGTTCCCAGATCGGCAGCTGTTTATCTAGGTCTTTTAGCTCCCATTGTTCCTTGTAGCTGCGTTTGCGCAGTTTTGCGTCTGTATCTTTTGTGTTGCCAGTTTCAGCGCTGCTGGAAAGTTTTCCGTTGTTCTTTGTATTGACAGTTCCTTTGCTGTTTGCAGTTCCATTGGTTGTTCCGTTGGCGCTTCCAGTGCCAGCACTACTTCCCGTGCCAGCAGCAGCACTAGTTGCAGGGGCACTGGCTTGCTTTAGCTGGATCTGTTTTTGCTGGATCTGCTTTTGTTGGTTTTGTTCCAACCATTCACTGTAGTTTCCCTCGAAGCGTTCAAGTATCCCGTTGGCTTGAAAACAAAAGAGTCTATCTACGGTGCGATCGAGGAAATAACGGTCGTGGGAGACCACAATCACGCAACCCCTGAAATCTTCGATGTATTCCTCTAGAACCGCAAGGGTCTGGATATCTAGATCGTTGGTTGGTTCGTCCAGCAGCAATACATTGGGGGCACCCATCAGCAGCCGGCAGAGGTGTAAGCGGCGCCGTTCCCCCCCAGATAGCTTTGCCACGGGGCTGTGCTGTTGGGCCGGTGGGAAGAGGAAGCGTTCCAGTAACTGGCTGGCGCTGAGGGTATTGCCATCGCCCAGGTCTATGCGTTCGGCAATTTCTTTGATTACATCGATCACCTTGAGGTCTTGGCGTAGCTCCTCAGAGTGTTGGTCAAAGCGGCCGATCGCCACGGTTTCGCCCCGTTGCACTGTGCCGCCATCGGGCTCTTGCAGGCCGCTCAAAAGATCCAGCAGCGTCGATTTACCCATCCCGTTGGCCCCGATGATGCCGACGCGATCCTCCGGGGAAAAGCTGTAGCTGAAGTCGTCGATTAATAGCCGCCCGTTGATCTCCCGGTGCAGGTTTTCTACTTCGATCACGGTTTTTCCGAGTCGACGGCCGACGCTGGCCATCTCCACCTTGGCCTTGGGGCCCTTAAAGGTTTGCTCGCGCATTTCAGCGATGCGCTGGATCCGAGCTTTTTGCTTAGTGCTGCGGGCCTTGGGGCCCCGTTGCAGCCATTCCATCTCCCGGCGCATCACCGAGCGATAGGCGCGATGGCGGGCGACCTCAGCTACTTCTTCTTCGCTTTTGCGGCTGAGGTAGGCGGCGTAATTGCCGGGGTAGCGACGCAGGTCGCCGTTGTCTAGTTCAATGATTGTGTTGGTGACCCTATCCAAGAAATAGCGGTCGTGGGTAATCAGCACCAGGGCCCCTTTGAAGCGTTCTAAGAAGCCTTGAAGCCATTCAGTGGCCAGGGCATCGAGGTGGTTGGTGGGTTCATCAAGTAGCAACACATCCGGTTCCGCCACCAGGGCTGCCGCCAGGGCCAAGCGTTTGCGATAGCCGCCGGAAAGCTCCCCCACCCGCCGTTGGGGATCGCTGATGCCGAGACGCTCAAGCACCTCATGGCACTGGCGTTCCAGTTCCCAGGTATTTAGTTGGTCCATGCTGGCGCTGAGCCGGCCCAGTTCGGTTAGCAGTGCGCCATTGCTGGGGTCTGCCGCCAGCTGCAGGCTGATGCTTTCGTAGCTCTTCACCAGCTCCATTTTTTCACCGCAGTCGGCGAAAACCTGTTCCAACACAGTGCGGTCAGGATCGAGCACGGGGTTCTGGTCCACCAGCACCACCCGGGTGTTTGGTAGCCGCCGCACCAGCCCTTCCCCGGGGGGCTCCAGCCCGGCCATCAGTTTCAGCAGGGTGGATTTCCCGGAACCGTTGGTGCCGATCAGCCCCAGCCGCTCCCGGGGGCCCACCTCGAGGTTCACCCCGGCTAACAGGGTTTTCACCCCGAAATCTTTGACTACGCCCTGGAGGCTTATCAGAATGTTGTTGCTTCTGATAAGAGCCTCTCACGCAGCCGGATTTGGGGTCGGCGTCGTAATCCCACCTAGCTTGGGGCATAATTGCGGTTGATTCTCAATATCACAGCCCATGGCCTGGACTCCCCGCTCCCTGCACCGCTCCCTAGTGCCTTTGGCGGCAGCCCCCTTGGTGCTCACCGCCCTCACCGGTTCGGCCTATGGCGCGATCGAGTCCCGTGGGCTGGAAGCACCCCACTGGCTGATGGATCTGCACCAGGGCGAATTCGGCCCCCTCAACCTTGAGCCCTATTACTCGGTGCTCCTTGGCGTTTGCACCCTGGTGCTGGTGGGCAGTGGTGTGGCGCTGTTTGTGCGTAGCGGGCGTAAAAAGCCTTCCTGAAGCTGCCGGCCTGGCAGCTGGCTTCTCGATTTCTTGTCTCGGTTGATGCAGGCTGGGCCCAGATATGCCAGTTGGCCCCTGAACCGTTCCCTGCGCCAGTGGCTGGTGGGCCTGCTGTTGGGGCTGCTGCTCAGCTTTGCTTTGCTGCTGCCAGCCCTGTTGAGGCCCGCCGCCGCCAAGCCTGGGGCCAGCCTGCAGGGTTTGGTGGTGCTCGGCTACCACGAAATTGAAGAGTCAGCCCAGGCGGTGATTCCTGATTATTCAGTCACTCCCCAACAATTTTCCGAGCAGATCAGCTGGCTCCATGGCCACGGCTACCACTTCGTGAGCCTTGGGCAGGTGTTGCAGGCCAAGGCGGGCAAGCAGCCGCTGCCGTCCCATCCTGTGCTGCTCAGCTTCGACGATGGCTACCGCAGTGTGTACACCAATGCCTTCCCGGTGTTGCAGCGTTATCGGGCCCCAGCCCTGGTGGCCCTGGTGGGTAGTTGGCTGGAACCCGATGCTGGCCTGGTGACCTTTGGTGATAAGCAATTGCCCCGGGAGCAGCTGCTCAGCTGGGCGCAATTGCGAGAGCTGGGGCGCAGTGGCCTGGTGGAGGTGGCCAGCCACACCTACGACCTCCATAAGGGCATAACAGCCAATCCCCAGAAGAATTCCGAGCCAGCGGTTACCAGTCGCCTCTACAGCCCCGGTAAGGGCTATGAAACTGAGCCGGCCTACCGCCAGCGGCTGCGGGCTGATCTGCAACGCAACAACCAGCTGCTAACCAAGCAGTTGGGCCAGCGGCCCCGGGCGGTGGTTTGGCCCTATGGCCGTTACAACGACACGGCCATGGCGGTGGCCGAGGAGTTGGGGATGCCCGTGGGCTTAACGCTCAATGATGGCGAGATATTTAGTAACTCCCCTTTGAAGGCTTTACCTCGGGTGTTGATGACCCGGGAAATGACTGGGGTGAAGGGCCTGGAAACGGAGCTGGTCCTGCGGGATCGCGATGCCGGCGACAACACCCGGGCGGCAAAGGTGATGCATGTGGATCTCGACAACATCTACGACCCCAACCCGCCCCAGATCGAACGCAACCTGCAGTTGTTGTTGCGCCGTATCCGTGAGATGGGTGTTAACACCGTTTATCTGCAGGCCTATGCCGACCCCGATGGCAACGGCGCCGCCGACTCCCTCTATTTCCCCAGCCGGCACCTGCCCATGCGGGCCGATCTGTTCAACCATGTGGCCTGGGAGATCCGCACCCGCACGCCGGTGCGGCGTCTCTATGCCTGGATGCCAGTGCTGGCCTTTGAGTTACCCAAGGGCCATCCCGCCGCCAAGCAAAAGGTGGTCACCGAGAAACCCAGCAGCGGTCATCTCACCATGGGCTATCCCCGCTTGAGTCCCTTTGCCCCTGAGGCGATGGCCACGGTGCGAGACATCTACGCAGATTTGTCTCGCTACGCCAGCTTCGATGGCCTGTTGTTTCACGACGACGTGACCCTTTCCGATTACGAAGACGCCAGCCCCTGGGGCCTGCGCCAGTACCGCCGCTGGGGGCTTCCCGCAGACCTGGCCAAGATCCGTGCCAGTGACCCGCTCCAGGGCCGTTGGGTGATTAAAAAGATCAAGGCCCTGGACGCCCTAACTCTTGAGCTGGCCGCCACTGTGCGCCAAAACCAGTCGCAGCTCCGTACGGCCCGCAATATCTATGCCCAGGTGCTGCTTAATCCAAAGGCTGAGGTTTGGTATAGCCAATCCATTGATGATTCCCTACGGGACTACGACTTCACGGCGGTGATGGCTATGCCCTACATGGAAAAGGCCAGCGATCCCAAGGCTTTTCTGCAGCGGATGGTGGCCCAGGTAAAGGAGAAACCCCAGGGTCTGCAGAAGGTGCTGTTTGAGCTGCAGAGCACCGATTGGCATACCAAGCGCGATTTGCCCTCTGAGGAATTGGCGCAGCAGATCAGCGATCTTTATGCCCTTGGGGCGCGCCATGTGGGCTACTACCCCGACAACCTGCATCGCGGCACCCCAGATCCAGCGGTGCTGCGGCCGGTGCTGGCGGCCCAGTCCAGTGCCCCAAGCCGCTAATGGAGTGGCTCGGCGGCTTTCTGGTTGGTTATCCGCTGGTAATGGCTCTGGTTTGGATGTTGCTCGCCCTGGGGTTTCTGCTGCGGCGGGAATGGCCGGATCGGGGACGCTCTTCCCCCCCCCAGGGGCCCCCCTGGGCGGTGAGCGTGCTGATCCCCTGTTTCAACGAAGCGGCCAACCTCGCAGAAACGCTCCGCTATGCCCTGGCGATCGATTGGCCCCAGTTTGAATTAATTGCGATCAATGACGGCAGCAGTGATGACACGGGCCGCCAGCTAGAGCAATGGGCCGCCTTGGACCCCAGGGTGCGGGTGGTGCACCTGGCCCAGAACCAGGGCAAGGCGATGGCGCTCCAGGCCGGGGCGCTGCTGGCCCGCCATGAACTGCTGGTTTGCATCGACGGTGATGCCCTGCTGGATCCCCAGGCGGTGGCCTGGCTGGTGCGGCGTTTCCAGGCGGACCCCGGCCTGGGGGCCGTTACCGGTAACCCCCGCATCCGTAACCGCACCACGCTGCTGGGGCGCATTCAGGTGGGGGAATTTTCTTCAATTGTGGGTTTGATTAAACGGGCCCAGTCGATGCTTGGCGGTTTATTTACGGTGTCTGGCGTGATCACCGCCTTTCGCCGCTCGGCTTTGCACGAGGTTGGCTACTGGAGCGTAGACATGCTCACGGAAGATATCGCCATCACCTGGGCCCTGCAGCGGGCCGGCTGGCGGGTCGCCTACCAGCCCCAGGCGTTGGTTTGGATCCTTATGCCTGAAACCCTGCGGGGGCTCTGGAAGCAGCGCTTGCGTTGGGCGGAGGGCGGCATTCAAGTGTTGTTGGCCAATGCCACTTTGTTGGCCCAGCCGTGCCAATGGCGGCTGCTGCCCTTGTTGCTGGAACCTTTGTTGAGCTTGGTCTGGTCCCAGGCCATGGCCCTGATGCTGCTGCTCTGGCTGGCTCAGCAGCTGGGCCTGGTTGCCTGGCCGCAGCCCCTTGGTATGCCGCTGCTGCCCCGGGCCAGTGGCCTCTGGCTGGGGGCCATCTGCCTGTTGCAATTTGGCTTCAGCCTTTGGCTGGATCGCCCCTATGACCGGGGGCTAGGCCGCAACTTTTACTGGATGATCTGGTATCCCGTCGCCTTTTGGGTGCTCACCATGGCCACCTCCGTGGTGGCCTTGCCCTTGGTGCTGTTGCGCCGCCGCGGTCTGCGCGCCCGTTGGGTGAGCCCGGATCGGGGCGTGCGCATCGGTTCAGCCGAACTTTGATCGAAGCCTGAACCAAATTTGGCTTGGGCCCTTGCCGATTTCTGGCCGATTCGCCGTCACCATTGCTACCAAACTCCCTGGCTTTTTCCCGTGACCCCCCGGTCCGCCCCCCTGTTGGACCTGCGCAAGAGCCGCAGCTGGTGCCACCAGTTGCCAGCGGAGCTGGCCACCCTCTCCCTCTGGGGCCTTGGCGCCAAAACTTTGTTGGGGGCAGCCGCTGCCCCTGCCCTGGCGCCGCTGCTGGGTTTAGTGCTGCTTTGTCGATCAGGGCAGTGGCTGGACAGCCGCCGCGGCTCCCTGCTGGCCCCAGCCCTGCCCCAGCCCCAGCCATTGCGCCAAGACGAGGGCCTTTGCTATGGGGCCGCCGATCGCAGCCGCAGCCAACTGGCTGGCCACTTCGGCCTAAGTGAGGTGTTGCTCTTCCGCGGCCAGCACGCCTCGATTTGTACGCTGCATCACCATGACGATGGCCGGATCGCTGATCTGGTTTGTTTACAGCGGCCCCAGCCGGCCCCTCTCCGCGACCGCCATGCGCATCCTGTTGGCTGAAGACGACAAACTTCTTGCTGAACCGTTGCTTGATTATCTGCAGCGGGAACGCCATGTGGTGACCTGGTTCAGTGATGGGGCCCTTGCCCTCGAGGCGTTAGTGGCCGGAGGTTTTGAGCTGGCCCTGCTGGATTGGATGTTGCCTGGCTTGGATGGCGCTGCGATTGTGCGGGAGGTGCGCCGGCGGCAATTGCCGCTGTTGGTGTTGATGCTCACCGCCCGTGATGCCCTGGAGGATGTGGTTACGGGGCTGCGGGCCGGGGCAGACGACTACCTGGTTAAACCATTTCGAATGATGGAGCTGGCCGCTCGGATTCGTTCGCTGGAGCGTCGCTCCCCCCAGCCCTATCGCGGCGACAGTCACCATTGGGGTGAGCTTGTGCTTGATGCCGAGGCCGGCCAGGCGCGCTGGGGTTTGCAACCCTTAGGGCTCACCAGTAAGGAATTTCAGCTGTTGGAGTGGTTCCTGCGCCATCCTGGCCAGTTATTTAGTAGGGCACGGCTGCTTGATCAGCTCTGGCCTTTGGAGGCGGAGGCCGGCGAAGAAACAGTCAAGACCCATTTGAATAATTTGCGACGCAAGTTACGGCTGGCTGGGGTGCCTGATCCGATTGAAACCCTGCATGGCCAGGGCTATCGCCTGGGGCCTGTCCCTTGAACCGCCTGCGCCATCGGCCACCGGTGGGTCGTCCCGCCAAGTTGGTGCAGCGGCAGCAGCTGGAGTTATGGCTGTTGTATCTGGCCAGCCTGGCGGGGGTGCTGCTGTTGTTTGCCCTGGTGTTGCGGGGGGTGTTTCAGCAGAGCCAATTGGGCACGATCCGCAGTGCCCTCTCTGTTGTTAGTGAAGACCTGGCCAGCCTGCCGCTGCCGGCCCCTGGCAGTGAACGGGATTTGCAGGAAAGCCGTAAGGATTTCGCCACGGCCCACCAGCAGGTGGAGTGGTTTGTGAAAGGGCGGGCGGCGCCGGTGGCTCGGCTGGGGGAGGTGCGCACCATTGGTCCGCTGCCGCCTTTGGCGCCAGGAAAACGGCTGATTTGGCAACAGGGCTCCGATTGGATTGCCCTGGTGCGGCCAGTCGATTCGTCCCAGGTGGAGGGCCATGCCCCTGGCACTGTTTGGTTACGGGTGAGTGAAGGCTTAGAGAACACCGAGGCCCAACTCACCCAGTTGGATCTTGCTCTTGCTGCTTCCGTGGGGGCCGCCCTGCTGCTGTCGGTGTTGATGGCAAGGTTGCTCACCCAGCGTGCTGTGGAACCGTTGCAGCGCAGCCTTTCACGGCTACGCCAATTCAGCTTGGATGCTTCCCATGAATTGCGGGGACCCCTGGCGGCCCTGGGCGCCAATGTGGAGATGGGGCTTTTGGAGAGTGATCCGGCCTTTGGCCAACAACGGCGGCGTTTTGAAGCGATTGGCCAGGCCACGGCTCAGATGGAACAGTTGGTGGATGATTTGTTACTGCTGGCCCGCCAGGACGAACAGCGGATTGAACATGCCGAGCCAGTGGATATTTCCGCGCTATTGCAGTTGCAAGTTGATTTGAATCGTGATGGACTGGCATTGCACCAGCACCAGCTCAGTTTGGAGTTAGAGCCTGAGCTGTTGGTGCTGGGCCAGCCGATATTGCTGCAACGTTTATTTCGCAATCTGTTCGATAACGCCCAGCGCTACACCCCAGACCAAGGGGCGATCAGGGTTAGCGCCCAGCGCCGCGGTGGCCGGGTCACGGTGGCAGTGGAAGACAGCGGTGTGGGGCTCAGCGCTGATCAATTGCCGCGGGTATTTGATCGTTTCTGGCGGGCCAGCCCCGACCGGGGTGATGGCGGCACCGGCCTCGGTTTAGCGATTGCCTCCCGCATTTGTTTGGCCCATGGGGGCAGCATCCGGGTTACCAGCCAGCTGGGGGAAGGCAGTTGTTTCCTCGTGGATCTGCCGGCCTACCAGGCGGCATAGCTGGGTTTGGCATATTTGGCCGTGCTGAGCCGCCAGCCCTGGCTGGCCAGTTGGCGTAGCCCTGTGATCAGCTCCTCAGTGCTACCCCCCGCCAACCAGCTGCTTTTCAGGCTCGGTAGATCATTCATTAAGCGTTCCATCGGCATCTCAAGCAACCAGAGGCTCTGCTCCCCCGCCGCCCGTTTGATTTCGCCCCCATCACTCTGTTGCCAGAGCCGTAGCAGCAGATCCAAAGCCAGCGCTTCCCCCTCCTTGCCAGGGGTTTCCCCCGCTGGGATGGCGGCGCTAATGGAACAACCGCCAAGGGGCATCCGGCGACTGCCATTTTGTTCAAGCAGGGCCAGGCTCACCAGGTAGGGGCTGTCGGTCATCGGGGCCTGGGGCGGGGGTATTCCTCAGCCTGACAGGCTGTTAACGCGGGGGTTCAGCCAGTCCGATCCTCGATAGACAGGATAAGAAAGGGGAGACCATACGGTGAGCTGTCTTAACCCTTCAGCAATGCGCGCCTTCAGCTTCAGTGCCGTTTTGATCGGGTTTGGCTCTGCCCTGATGCTGGGTGTTCCTGGCCTGGCCCAGCAGCCCGCTGGTGGGGATCACGGGGCCCATCACGGCATCCCCTCCCAGATGGCCGAGCCGTCGGTCCATGGCGGCCACGCCCATGATTTAGGCCCCGCTGGCGCCAGCTACGACCTGCGCTTTATCGACGGCATGGTGCAGCACCACACCGGCGCCCTGCGCATGGCTGAATACATGTTTGACATTGGCCAGCCTGGCGTGGGAGCTCTCGCCAAAAAGATTTGGCGCGATCAAGCCAATGAGATTCGAGCAATGGGGCTTTGGCGTAAGGCCTGGTACCCCGGCGCTCCTGGGTATCCGGTGGCTTTGGCGCCTGGGGGCGATCCCAACAGCCTTAGCGGCCTCACCCGCATGACCCAGGCCCAAATTGATGGCATGCGAATGATGGGTGAGGGCCCCACCAAGGAGAACCGCGTGGTGTGGTTCTTGGAGGGGATGCTCCACCACCACGGCGGGGCGCTGATCATGGCCCACGACGCCCTGGCCAAGAGCAGTAATCCGACGATCCGCCGCTTTGCCCAGGGGGTAATCGTGGCCCAACGGGCCGAGATTATCGAGTTGCGACGGATGCTGGCGCTAGGGGGATTGCGCAAGCCGGAATACCTTAAGTACGACGCCCTGTTTGCCCTTTGAAGGCTGCCCATAAACGAGTCGAGGATCAGGGCTGGGGGGGAGACCAAAGTCCAGATCAAACAGCCAACGGCCGGGAACATCGGGGGAAGGATCAAACCAATACTGGGTCACCAACTCCAGAAACACCGCCTTGGGCAGGTGATCAGGCGGCAGCTGGAAGGCGGCAAGCATCCGCGCCAGGTTGGCCTGGATGCCTGCGGTGGGCTTGCCATAGGCAGCGGCATAGGCCGCTAGATCAGCCAACTCCAGCACACCATCGCCATCGAGGTCGAGGCAGTCAAAGAAGCCACCGGCAGCCTTGGCGATGAAGGCTCGGGCCTGCTCCGGCAGGCGGGCAAAAGCCGACACCACCTGCGCATGGGATTCGACAAACTCCTGTTCATTCACCACCCCGTCGTGGTTGAGATCCCGCCGTTCGGTTTCGTGCTGATAGGTGGAGATCAGCAGCTCAAGCACGTTGGGGAAGGGGGGACTTGGCATTAGATGTGGAACGCATTCTCTTCAGCGAGGTCAATTCCGTTGGCAATCAAAGGTCTGGTTGGCCGGGATCGGCTGGGTTGAGTAGTTGTAACCGACACGAAGCGTCAGGTTGTCCGTGGGTCTGTAGGCGATGCCGGTTTTAATGACAGTCGCATCGTTCCAGCCGAAGCCTGGTCCCTCTTTAACATCCTTGCCCCCGCCGTGGTGCAGCACCACGCCACCGCAGGTCTCACATGGAATTTCCAAAAGAACCTTGAGCTCTCGGCCTTGGCTGGAAGTTCTAGCCTGAAGAAGAACTCCCGTACCGGGCTGGCATCGCCGTTGTTGAGCAGGGCTAGGCCAAACAGCTGGGAGAGGTTGCCCATAAACGAGCCAATCCTGAGGGCTGGGCTAATCCCCCAGACCCATTGCAGCCACTTGTTTCGCCGGAAATCCTGTTACCCACTAGTATGACTGGGCCATCGGGGCGTGGCGCAGCTTGGTAGCGCGGGTGCTTTGGGAGCACTAGGTCGCAGGTTCGAATCCTGTCGCCCCGATCAGTGATAGCAAGGGTTCTCGGCGAAACCGGGAACCCTTCTTTTTTGACTTGCAAGAGAAAGTGCAAGAGAAACTCGCCTGCTTCTGGGCTTTCAAGGGTTCTGTGCCGGCCAGCTGCGCCCGTAGGTGGTCGCTGGGTCCGGAAGCTGGTCATTGATCTGCCGGAGGCAGCTCGGAACTTTCTCTTTCATCTCTTGCAGTTGATCGCTCAAGAAGAAGACGCCTCAGGCTCAGGAGGACGGAGCCACCCGGCGGCGGGGATGCAGGGTGTCACGCGGCGCAAGGGCGGGCAAGTCGGCTTCGCCGACCCTTGCGCTCGCGTGAGTTTGATCTCCCCTCGCCGCCGCCGGGATGGGTGTGCTCAGGTCACGCCTGCCCGGCGCCTCTCCCGCGGCTGCGGTGGACAGGAGGCGCAGTGGCAGGGTGTTTCCTCGCGCGGCTGCGCGGGCATCGAGGGGGGCATTGTCATCATTGAAAGGATCAACTCAGGGCGGTTGCGAATCAGACAGCCAGAAGGGGCACCTCCAGCATGAGCTTGGGCAGATGCCTTTTGCAGCAGTCCTTTAGCCTGCCCATTAGTGCCTTTGTACTGGTAGAATAAGGGTCACGCCAAAGGCCCCGAGCCCATTGCCTGCGGCAACGTCATCCCCTGATCTCGCCATCACGGCCGCATATGCCTGAGCGGCCTTGATGCCCCGATCAGTTGTCATCCACGGCAACTGATTCCATGGCTCTTTGTATGTCATCGAGGCCCGTAATGGGCCCCGGTCGCTCCCTTGTGATCGCGGCCGGCGGAGGCCGTGATCTGGCCTGGCCCCATCAGCGCGTTGCCGCTGAGCTGCTGGCCCGCAGCGGCGGCCGGCTGGTCCATCTGTTGCTCCACGGCGGAGCCCGCGGAGCCGATGCCGCCATCGCCCGCGCGGCCCATCAGCTGGGCTGGTCGGCGCTGGTCATGCCCGCCGAATGGCGGCGCCATGGCCGGGCCGCCGGTCCGATTCGCAATCGGGAACTCCTCGAGCTGGCCGTTGCCCGGGCTGAGGCCCACACCTCCCCAGGTGTCTCCACCTCCGTGCTGGTGGTGGCCTTCCCCGGTGGGTCCGGCACGGCCTCGCTGGTGAGAGAAGCCCGCCGCTTGGCCTCCCGCTCCCCGGTGCCGATCGCCGTGGTGGAAGTCAGCCACTCAGCAGGCCGTTGGGCCGATCCCGCTCCTGCCACTTGCCCCTGAAGCCTTCCCCGGCGGTTGGCGCCTCCGCTCCCATTCCCTTATCACCGTCATGCCCGTTCTTACCCCCACCCCCACCGCTCTTGCCGGGGCTGCTGCCAAAGCCGCCGGCCCGGCCTGCTCTCTCCAGCGCACCGGCTCGCTCTGGCAGCTGGGCATCAAGGCCCAGGAGCTCACCACCTCCATCAGCCAACTGGCCGAGCAGCTGCAGAGCGATGACGACGACAGCCGCAGCCAGGCCCTCGCTGAGCTGGAGGCCGCCCTGATGGCAGAGGAGGGCAACAAGCAGGCCCTGGCCGCCAAGGCCGATGCCACCTGCTGGGTGATCGAGCACCTCCGCGGCCAGGCCGCCTACCGCCAGCAGCAGGCCAAGCGCCTCACGGAACTCTCCAGGTCCGATGCAGGCCGGGCCGACGCCCTGGAGGAATCACTCGTTCTGGTCCTCACCCGGTTACAGCCGGCAGCTACTCGCTTCTCCTTCCCCAATCACGAGCTCACAAGCCGCAGATCCCAGTCCGTCGAGATCGATGACGAGCAGGCCCTGGCTCCCGAGTGGCTGACGGTGAAAACCACCACCCAGCCCGACAAGGCCGCCATCAAGCAGGCCCTCAAGGCCGGCCAGCAGATCCCCGGCGTCCAGCTCCTCTCCCACCGCAGCTGGCGCATCACCTGAGGGGGTGGGCAGAGCCCCTCGATTGGGGTCCGCTGCAGGGGCGGGCCCAGGGCATCCAGTCAGCGCCATCACCAACCAGGCCATCTCCAACATCTGCACCTCACCAGAGCCATGGATCTCTCCAGCTACGGCAGCACCACCGCGAAAACCACCCCCACCAGCCCCCGGCCCAGCGGCCACATCTGGTCCACACGCCTGGCCAGCTGGGTGGTGCCGATCGGCCGGCGCCCAGGGCGGCGCCCTTCTGCCGATCACATCTTCTGCAGCGATCCGCCCTGCTGGGTGCTGATCGAGGCCCTGCCAGCCGGCAGCCCCGCCAGCTGACTCCCATCGCCTGTTCCCACTCTGCCCAACAATGCCATGACCACGACAACCACCATCGACCGCTCTGTCGCTCAGGCGTCAGCCCTCACGGCAGAGCAGGTCGCTGCCCTGGCGGCACCCCTGAGTCGCGCCAACGTCAAGCAGCGCGAGCAGGGCCGCGCCAAGGTCAGCTACCTGGAGGGGTGGCAGGTGATCGCCGAAGCGAACCGGATCTTCGGGTTCGATGGCTGGCAGCGCGAGACGGTTGCGCTGCGGTGCGTCTCCCAGGCGGAACGGCGCATCGGCCGTGAGCCGAGCAAGCCCTCCGATCCACCGCAACGCGACGGCTGGGGCGTCACCTACATCGCCCGGGTGCGGGTGGTCGTCGGCGCGATCGTGCGCGAGGGCAGCGGTGCCGGCCACGGCATCGATATCGACCTGGGCCAGGCCCATGAATCCGCCCTCAAGGAGGCGGAAACCGATGCCATGAAACGGGCGCTGATGACCTTCGGGAACCCGTTCGGGCTCGCGCTCTATGACAAGCAGCAGCGGCAGGTCACCTCAAGCGTCACCGGGGCCTCCTCACGTGGGGACAGCACCGAGCGCCCCTCCAACGGGACCACCTCCAGCACCGCTGCAGGGAACGGCCCGTTGCGGCGTTCAGTGACTGGCAACGGCCACGCTCTCAACCACCAGCCTGCGGGCTTGCCCTCCACTACTGCTGCGACGGAGGGCGTCGCCGCAGCCCCCGAGGGCGCGGCCCTGCTGCCCCTCGATGGCGCCACGATCCGCCAGATTCACGCCACCATCCGCAGCCTTCCCCAGCCCCAGCTGGAGGGATTCACCAAGGCCTTCCGCAAGCGGTTTCAAGTCCCGGAGGAGGCCAGCTCGATCGCGGATCGCATTACCCAGAAGCAACACCACGACTGGATCGAGGCCTTCCTGGTGCAGCACCTGACCGTTGCCTGAGATCCAGTCATCCGGCAGCTCAGGTAGGAGGTGCTGCCTACCATTCATGAGTCCGGCCGCCCTGAGGGCCATGACCACGCAAACCGATCTGGGCTGGGCAGGCTGCAGTGCTGTGGAGCGTGATCCTCAGCGCGTGAGCGGCGCCTGGGTGTTCCGCGGTACCCGGATTCCAGTGGCGGCTCTGTTTGAAAACCTGGAAGACGGCGTCTCCTTGGCTGAATTCGTCGAACTGTTCCCAGGGGTAAGCCTTGAGCAGTCCCGGCTGGTCCTGGAGCACGCTGCTCGGAGCACCGCAGCTGCCGCACTGGCTTGAGTGCGGATCCTGTTTGACCAGGGGACACCCGTTCCTCTTCGCCGTTCATTGACCGGCCATGTGATTGCCACGGCTTATGAGCTGGGTTGGTCGACCGTCACCAATGGCGAACTGATTCGCTTGGCGGAGCAGGAGGACTACGAGCTCCTGATCACCACCGATACCAACCTGCGTTATCAGCAGAATCTGAGCGGGCGCAGCATCGCGATCCTGGTGCTGACAACAACCAGCTGGCCGCGGATTCGCCAGGTCACAGGCGAGCTCCAGGCAGCGGTCGCTGCCATCGAAAGCGGCGGCTACGAGGAACTGTTCATTCCCTGAACACCTCACCGCTGCAGCAGCCAGCGCAGCAGCGACAGGCCGATGATCAGGCCGATGCCGGTGTTCCACAGCAGGGAGGGCCGCTGGGAGAGGCGTTGCAGCCAGCGCGGCATTCGATCGCCCCAGTGCTCCAGGGCCAGCACCGCCAGCACCAGCAGGACCACGGGGAGTCCGATGGCCAGCACCAGCTCACGCAGCATTCCATCGTTCCCCTCTATCGGCACCGTACCCAGCTGGATCCAGAGCGACAGCCGGTTGGCGGCCCTGACCTGAGGGTGCGAATCCACCCGCTGAGCCGTCAGCGCTGACTCGCGAGCCAACCCCTCCAAGTGGCGACGGCGAGGCCTGCGGGTCCTTGCGCCGAACAGGCCGCAAGAGTGGTACGGGAAGCGGTACTCCTGGAAGCCGCTGCAGCCTGAAAAGAGGCGTACTTTGGAGTTGAGGGGAGGCCCGGTAGCCAACCCGACCCTCACCCTCCAAGAGAGTCCGGCCAGGGATCACCCGAGCCGGTGCGCAAAACGGAGGTACGCCCAACATGCGAGGCATCAACCGTGAACTTGATGGCGCAGCGCGAACGCCATCCCGTAACCGCAGAGAGCGATATGCCAGTTCTGTTCCCCGCGTGTTCAAATCCCGGGCTGCATAACCCGGGCCCGGATCACAGCCGAGAAGGTCAAGCCCCGAGCAACTCTTCCCGGAGACGTGATCCCATCCCTTACCTGCCAGGCCCCAGACAGGTCATGCGTGAACAACAGACACCCGACCGGCAGTTCTTGGTGTGAGGACGTGACCGCCGCAACCGGTGCTAAGGCGCCCCCCACGGGGCGCCTTTCTGTTGGGGTGACAATCACCAGGCCACCTCTGCGCTCTTCTGACCTCATCCCGATCACCCCTGCAGATCCGCCCTATGGGGCGGCCGACTGGCCGGCGCTGTGGGCGCTGCTGGAGCCGGTGTTCCGCGCTGGCGAAACCTTCCCCCACGACCCGGCCATCACGGAGGCCGAGGCCCGGGTGGCGTGGGTGGAGCAGAGCCAGGCGGTGATGGCGGCTGTCGATCCGGCCGGGGCCGTGGTGGACACGTATGTATAAGGCTACTAAGGAAGCCAGATACACAGGCAGAGAGTCAGGCTCGGCAGACAAGTTGTGCTCAGGGGTATGGCACTTGCTTTTCATTGGGCTTCTCCTCTCCAAGTCTGACCGCCACCATCCTTGATGAGATGAAGGGAATGGATGTGTGCAGGAGAGGACTATGGCGACCGGTGGTGGCATCAGTGTGATGAACGGGGGTCATCTATTCGGCAGACACCTTGCCGCGGAATGCGATGTAATTGTAGATGTTGTAGAAGAGCATGATCGGAATCAATACGCCGATGAAGGTGAGCATGAACACCTGCGACGTCACCGATGCCGAAGCTTGAAAGATCGTGACTGATGGCGGAATCACCGCCGGGAACACCATCACGCCCAGCCCCGCGAAGCTGAGGATGAACAGCAGCACGGTATAAACGAAAGGCCACACGTCCTGCTGCAGCGCCAGGCTGCGGAACAGCTGCACGATCAGGGTGACTCCGAGCAGCGGCAACACCACGAAGAAGGGCAGGAAGGCGGGGTCGAACAGGCGCTGCCGCAGCGTTTCCGACGCGAACGGTGCTGTGAAGGTGATCAGCAGGGCCCCGCCCAGGGTGGTGGCAGCCGCTAGGCGGGCCGTGCGCACGTGCAACCGCTGCAGCTCACCACTGGTTTTGAGGATCAAGTAGGTGGAGCCGATCAGTACGTAGCCCTGGATGAGCGTGAGCGCCACCACCAGGCTGCTGGGGTTCACCCAGATCCAGGCGGAGCCTGTGAAGTGGCCTGCGGCATCGGTGGGGATGCCAGAAAGCACCGTGCCCAGACAGATGCCCTGGGAGCCAGCGGCCAGCAAACTGCCGATGCCGAACATCAGGTTCCAGGGCCGCTTGTTGGTGGCGTTCTCGCGAAACTCGAAGGCCACCGCCCGCAGGATCAGGCCGAGGATCATCAGATAAATGGGCCCGTAGAGCGCCTTGAGGATGGTGCCGTAGGCCAGCGGGAAAGCCCCGAACAGAGCACCGCCCATCAGCACCAGCCAGGTTTCGTTGGCATCCCAGACGTTGCCGAGGCTGGTCATCAGGATCGTGCGCTGATCTTCCCCCGGCGAGGTGAGCGAGAGGATGCCCACCCCCAGATCGAAGCCGTCGAGAATCACATAGAGGAGCAGGAACAGGGCCAGGATCACGAACCAGACCGTGGGCATGAACAGCTCGAGGAAGTCCATGCTCAGGCCCCCGGAGCGGGGAGGGTGGCCGCGGCGGGAGCGGCGCCTGAACCTCTGCCGCCCGGCGGCTCGAGCGTGAGATTCGGCCCCTTGGCGATGATCCGCGCACCGAAATAGAGCGCGAACACCAGCAGCACGCTGTAGAGCACCGCGAAGGTGCTGAGGCTGGTGATCACCTCGCCCACCGGCAGCACCGAGGCAGCATCGGCTGTGCGCAGCTGGCCATACACCGTCCAGGGCTGGCGCCCGACGCAACGCACTACCCAGCCCGCTTCAATCGCCAGGTAGCCGGCCGGGGCGGAGAGGATCCAGGCCCAGCTGAACCAGGGCCAGCGGACAAAACTCTCGGCGCTCAAACCACCACGCCACCAGAGCAGCAGGCTGAGGACCGAGAGCGCCGCCGCCGCCATGCCGATGGCGATCATCACCCTGAAGGCGTAGAAGAGCAGCCCAACCATGTGGGGACGCTGGTCGGCGGGCCAGCTGTTGAGCCCCCGCACAGGCTTGCTGAGTTGCGGTCGCGTCTCCAGGATCCAGCTGAGGGCCCCTGGCACACTCAGCTTCCAGCGGTTGCTGCCGGTGGCTTCATCCGGAACGGCCACCAAGGTCCAGGCCGGCGATGTTCCAGCCGGCTCATCCTCCCAGATGGCCTCGATCGCCGCCAGTTTCGTGGGCTGGCGCTCAGCCACCTGCACACCGCTTTCATGACCGGCCAGGATCTGGAGCGGCGCTACCGCGAGCAGAATCACCAACGCCAGCTTGAAGGAGAACTGGAAAAACTCCGGGGCCTTCTGCCGCATCAGCGACCAAGCACTGATGGCGGCCACCACGAGCATGGAGGTTTCCACCGTGGCAAGCGACATGTGGATGACACTCTTCACCATGAATGGATTGTTGATGGCGGAGAAATAGTTCTGAACGTGAAAATGGCCGTCACTGAAGGTGCCGCCGGCGGGAGTCTGCAGCCAGGAGTTGGCGCTGAGGATCCAGAACACCGAGAGGTTGGCGCCGAAGGCCACCATCACGGTGGAGAGGAAATGAATCACCGGCGGCACCTTCTGCCAGCCGAACAACATGATTCCAAGGAAGCCAGCTTCAAGCATGAAGGCCATGGCGCCTTCAAAGCCGAGCACAGAGCCAAAGAAATCACCGGCGAACTCAGACAAGGGTGCCCAGTTGGTGCCGAACTGGAACTCCATCGGCAGCCCAGAGGCCACGCCGATGCCGAAATTGAGCACATAGAGTTTCGCCCAGAAGCGGGCCTGGCGGTAATAAAGGGGGTTGCGTGTGCGCAGCCAGAACGCTTCCAGTACCACCAGGTAGATCGCCAGGCCGGTGGAAAGAACCGGCCAAAGCATGTGGAAGATCGCTGTCAGGGCGAATTGCAAACGTGACAGAGTTACGACATCAAGTGTGGCCATCATCGATCGCGGCCCACCAGTAGAGGTCCAAAGTAAGCCGAAAAGATGCCACTCACTATTGACGAGGAAGGTGGATTTAGTCTTGCGTGGGCGCTAGTCAATGCGGATTGTGCTTTCTTTTCTTCCAGAAACGGTGACTCAGGCATGGTAGCCGCTGTCGATTTACTTTTTCTATCTTCCTCCTCTTGATGGCACCACAGCGCGACATGTCTTGAGATCAATACCAGTTTTCTCCGCGGCCACTCTGCGGTGCTGATTCATTGCTCATTCCAGATGAGCGATCGGATTTTACATCGACGAACGTTGCCGCCAAGGTAGACGTGAGCGCCCCATTTCCGTTGCCACGGAAAGTGGGTTCCAGCCCAGGTTTCGCTGGTGGCTGTCCTGTTCTCACGCAACATCAGCTGCAATCAGGCCGGAAACTGGTTGGTCACGGCGGTCTGGCTGCTGGGGGCGCTCCAGCACACGGTCAGTGCGAGGAGTGGCAGATTTCTGCTTGAAGGCAGAGAGGCCAGGTGACGAAACGACCCGCCCTGGCGAGGCTCTTTCGCGTTGGTTGTGAACGGCCGCTGGATCCCGGACTGGATGGCGAGGTTGGGCAGCGCGACGCGATTGGCGGGCAGCGGGAACGGCTCATTCTCGAGTCTGGTTCCGCAGGGTTCGAGGGCCGAGCGGATGGTCGGCATGGGGATAGGGCGTGTGGGTGTGTTCGTGCGAGTGGCTGGGACCCCCCTGTTCGGATTCGTGGCCGTGCTGTCCGGATGCCTGCAACGGCACCCCATCCGGCTGGCAGGCCCCCGTGCATTCCCGCTCGCAGAGCTGGCAGGGTTCCCCCAGCCCTTCCACATGGTGGTGGTGGCTGTGCTGGGGAGCTCCCACTTCGGTTTCGAAGCCCAGCACCTGGGCGCGGTATTTGCACAGAGAGCAGTTCATCTGCGTGTCGCCGCGCACAACCTCCTCCAGGCGCTCGCGGAAGGTGTCGATCACCAGCGGATGGTCGCTGAGGTAACCCGCCTTGAGGAACTCCACGTCGGGGTGGTCGGCCGCCACTCGATCGCTGTGCTGGTAGATGCGGCTCACCAGCACGCCGGAGAACAGGAAGTAGGGAAACACCACGATGCGGCGGAAGCCCAGGCGTACCGCGTGACGCAGGCCCGGCTCCACCAGGGGGAACGTGACACCGGAGTAGAGAGTCTCCCCCCAGCCGAAGCCGAACCCCTCCACCAGCATGCGGGTGACCTTGCTGACGTTGGAGTTCGCATCTGGATCCGAGGAGCCTCGCCCCACCACCACCAGGAGGGTGTCGGCCAGAGGCACCTCGGGTGCCTGATCGAGGCATTCGCGGATGCGAGCGCCGGCCGCCAGCAGCATCTTGCGGTCGATGCCCAGTTCGCGCCCGTAGTCAATCCGCAGGCCGCTTTCTGCGGCGTAGGTGTTGAGCACCGAAGGAATGTCGTTCTTGGCGTGGCCGGCGGCGAAGAGCATCCCCGGAACCGCCAGGACGCGGCGCACCCCCTGTTGCCTCAGGCGTTCGAGCCCCTCCCGCAGGATCGGCCGGGCGAACTCGAGGTAGCCATACTCCACGGGCAGCTCCGGCAGCCGCCGCCGCAGCCCATCGGCCAGGCGGGCGAACTCCTCCACCGCCAGCCGGTTGCGGCTGCCGTGACCGCAGATCATCACGCCGAGGCCCAGGGGAGCCTCCAGGATCGAATGCCCCTCGGCAAGCGGCCGAGCGGGAGTCAGGGGAACGCTCACCCGCGACCCCGCAGCACGAGACCAAGGCTTCCTGCCGCCAGCAGGGTGAGGCCGGCTCCCACCAGGCCCGCCAGGCTCTTGCCGGCACTGGGCGCACCCCAGCCGGCCTCGGCTTCGCCGGCATGGGCAGGCGCGGCGAGCGGAGTCTCCGCCACGGGCTTGAAGTCGTAGTCGGGGAGGAAGGCCGTCTGCTCCTGCACCGCGGCAATCTCGTTCTTCAGGCCAGTGGGCGTTCCGTTGAACTCCTCCTGACCGGTCACCCCACTGATCGACCATTCCAGACCATCGGGATGGCCGGAGGCAAACCAGGCCAGGACCACACCCGTCAACACAGCGGCAATGGCGAGGCTGGAGATGACGCGCCGGATCGCCAGCCCTTGAAGGGGTTGCTGGCGGATGGCCCGGGTGAGGATCTCCGGCTGAAGACGGGCGACATAAAGCACCACGACAGCCGTGATCAGCCCCTCGACAATCGCGATGGCCAGGTGGATCGGCAGCATCAGGGCCACGAAGGTGCCGAAGGGCAGATCCGAGATTCCGGAGAAGGTCGTCTGCAGGACAACCGCCATGGCGCCGAGGCTGAGGCCCACGATCGAGCCGGTGATCGAGCCGATGACGACGCGGGTGGGACTCAACTGGTCGCCCACAATCGGTCTGTAGACGAGTGGGTAGGCGATGAAGGCCGGGAAGACCCCAAGGTTGAAGATGTTCGAACCAAGGGCCAGCAGGCCCCCATCGGCAAAGAACAGGGCCTGGACGGCCAACACCGAAGCGATCACCAGGAAGGCCGCCTCCGGTCCGAGCAGGATCGCGAGCAGCAGACCGCCACCGATGTGGCCGCTGGAGCCGGTGGCCGGGATGGAGAAATTCACCATCTGGGCCGCGAACACGAAGGCACCCAGTACCCCCATCAGCGGCACCTTGGCCGGGTCGGGGTTGCGGCGCAGCGTGCGGGCACAGTGAGCGGCGGTCAGGGCCGAGGCCCCCCACATCGCCCCTCCCACCGTGTGGGAGAGGAGGGCGTCAGCCATATGCATCAGAGGGTCCTGTCAGGGCGGAAGGCTCGGAATCGGTGCTACGGATTTCCGAAACGTGTTACGGTCCACCGAAGGCTATGCCTGCGCGATGAGGCCCGTCAACGTGCAATCCCTTCGGCCTTCGTGTTACGCGGCCCGCTCCAGCTCAGCCGCACACTCTCCATCCCTTCTCCATTGGCTTGGCATCGTTGACCGAGGTCGTTCGCTTCTCCATTTCCACCGACCAGCGCCTGCTGGATCGCTTCGATGCGCTGATCGATCAGAAGGGGTACGCCAACCGCTCCGAGGCGATCCGCGATCTGATCCGCAACGCCCTGGTGGAAGAGGTGCTGGCGGATGAAGCCTCAGAAGCTGTGGGCACCGTCACCCTCATCTACGACCATCACGTGTCCGAGTTGAGCACCAAGCTCACCGACCACCAGCACCATCACCACAGAACGATCGTCTCCACCCTTCACATTCACCTCGATGACCATGACTGTCTCGAGGTGGTCGTGCTGCGCGGTAAGGCCGGGGAGATCAAGGCACTGGCCGACTCGCTGATCAGCACCAAGGGGGTCAAGCACGGCCGCTTCGTCGCCACAGCGGCCACCCGGGCCCTGGTGTAGGGCCAGCCGCATGAGCGTGATCCGCCGCGAACTGCACGAACTGAGCCGAATCGATGTCTTCGCACGGCAGGACACATGGATTCACCGCATCGATGCCCGCGCCAAGGTGCTGGCCACGTTCGTGTTTCTGCTCTGCGTCGTCTCCTTCCCCAGATACGCCGTCCTGCCGCTGCTGCCGTTCGTGATCTTCCCGGTGGTGATCGCCAGCCTGGGACGGCTGCCCCTCGGCTGGCTGGTCCAACGGCTGCTCGTCGCTTCACCCTTCGCGCTCATGGTCGGCATCGCCAACCCCTTGGTCGATCAGACGCCGGTGGCGATCCTGCCCGGGCACAGCATCGCCGCCGGCTGGCTGTCGTTCGCCTCGATCGGGCTGCGCTTCCTGCTCACCACGGCGGTGGCCCTGCTGCTGATCGCCACCACGGGGATGCCAGCCATCTGTGATGCCCTGCGGCAGCTGCGGATACCGGAGGCGTTCGTCACCCAGCTGCAACTTCTCTACCGCTATCTCTTTCTGCTGGGGGAGGAAGCCATGCGGATGGAGCGGGCCCGCGATCTGCGCTCCTGCGGCCGGCGGGGCACCGGTCTGTGGGTGAGCGGCACGCTGCTGGGGGCCCTGCTGCTGCGCACCGTGGCCCGGGCGAACCGCATCTACGCGGCCATGCTGCTGCGGGGTTTCGAGGGAACGATCCGGCCGGCCTCCCTCCGAGCGCTGACCCGGCGGGACCTGGTGTTTCTGCTGGGTTGGAGCACGGCCTTTCTGATCTGCCGCCAGGTGCCGGTGGGGGAGCTGCTGGGGCACGCCGTGATCGGAGCGCGGCTATGAGCGCAGCCAGGAACGGTTCCCCGGACCCACACGCCACCGGAACCGCCATCGTCCCCGTCATCGAGGTGGTCGGGCTGGTCTACGCCTATGCCGACGGCACCCCGGCCCTGGACGGGGTTTCGCTCCGCATCGCCCCAGGGGAATCGGTGGCGGTGGTGGGCGCGAACGGAGCCGGCAAGTCGACCCTGCTGGTGCTGCTCACCGGCCTGCTCGAGCCGGTGGCCGGCGCGATCCGCATCAACGGCCTCCCCCTCGGCCCCGGCAGCCGGGCGGAGATCCGCCGCTCGCTCGGCATGGTCTTCCAGGAGGCCGATGACCAGCTGTTCATGCCGACCGCCGCCGAAGATGTGGCCTTCGGCCCCCAGAACCTGGGCCTGCCGGCCGACGTGGTGCAGCAACGGGTGACCCTGGCGCTGGAGCAGGTGGGCGCCCTGGCCCTGAGGGACCGCTCCCCCCACCGGCTGTCCGGTGGCGAGAAACGTGCGGTGGCGATCGCCACCGTCCTGGCGATGGAGCCGTTTATCCTGCTGCTGGATGAGCCGAGCGCGGCTCTCGATCCCCGGGCGCGGCGCCGGCTGATCCAGCTGCTGCAGGGGCTCTCCCACACCCGGGTGGTGGCCACCCACGACCTCGATCTGGCGCTGGACCTCTGTTCACGGACCGTGGTGCTGAGCGCCGGCCGCGTCGTTGCCGACGGCCCGAGCGACCGGATCCTTGCCGACACGAGCCTGCTGGAGCGCAGCGGCTTGGAAGCCCCCCTGAGCCTGCAGGCCCGCAGGCCCTGCCGTCAGGGCTGAGTCCGGCCCCGGCCGTGGGCCCGACCATCGGCGAGCGGAACGGTTGGGGCGAAAGCCGATGGCTATGTTAAGCCCGGCAGGTCCTGGCTCCGGGCCGGGAAACAACGAGGAAAGACGGTGCGGGAGTTCTTCCCCATTCCGTCGCTGTCCCGCAACTGTGATGGGCTCTGCCCTCAGTCAGAACACTCGCTCCTGCCGAACCAACCATCTCATCTGCGAGGTACAGAGTGAGGACCAAGCCGGCTCAGCTGGCCAGCCTTCTTGCCATGGCTGGCCTGAGCTCCATCATTGTCTTGCTTTCTCCGAGCCCTGCCATGGCGATGCACATCGCCGAAGGGTTCCTGCCGTTTCCCTGGGCCGCCTTCTGGTGGCTGGTATCGCTGCCGTTCCTGCTGGTGGGCCTGCGCTCGCTGGCCCGCATCACCAGGGAGCATCCCGAGCTCAAGCTGCTGCTGGCCTTGGCCGGCGCCTTCACCTTCGTGCTCTCGGCCCTGAAGATTCCTTCGGTCACCGGCAGCTGCTCCCACCCCACCGGCACCGGCCTAGGGGCCATTCTTTTCGGCCCCTCGGTCATGACCGTGCTGGGGGGCATCGTGCTGCTGTTCCAGGCGCTGCTGCTCGCCCACGGGGGACTAACCACCCTCGGCGCCAACATGGTGTCGATGGCGGTCGTGGGACCGCTCGTCGCCTGGTGGATTTTCGGGGCGCTGCTTCCCACCGGCCGCACCCGCCTGGCGGTGTTTGCGGCGGCGGCCCTGGCGGATCTGGCCACCTATGTGGTCACCGCCGCCCAGCTGGCCCTGGCCTTCCCCGCGGCCAACGGTGGTTTCGGTGCCTCGTTGGCGAAGTTCGGCGCCATCTACGCCGTCACCCAGGTGCCGCTGGCGATCACCGAGGGCCTGCTCACCGTGCTGGTGTGGAACTGGCTGCAGGCCTACGGCAAGCCCGAGCTGAAGACCCTTCAACTGATCCAACAGGAGAGCTGACCCATGTCGACCCGTTCCGATCGGAATCCCCACAGGCACAACTGGCTGCTGGTCGCCGGAGTGGTCGCCCTGGCCCTGTTCCCCGTGCTGTTCATCCGCGGTGAGTACGGCGGCGCCGACGGCCAGGGCACCGAGGCGATCGAGAAACTGCAGCCCAGCTACAAACCCTGGTTCGAACCTGTCGTCGAACTGCCCAGCGGCGAGATCGAGAGCCTGATGTTCGCCACCCAGGCCGCCCTCGGCGCCGGCGTCATCGGCTTCGTGATCGGCCTTTACCGGGGCCGGACCCTGGCGGAGGAGCGCAAGGAGCCACCGGCACCATGAGCCATCGGATCGATGCGCTCGCCCATGGCAACCGCCTCAGACTCCTGCCGCCGCTCCACAAGGCCTGCTTCGCGGCCACCATGCTGGTCCTGGCGCTGGTGGCACCGGTGCCGGTCCAGGTGCTCATCGGTCTGTGGCTGGCCCTCTGGGTCGTGGGGTACGCCGGCATTCCAGCCGGCACGTACCTGGCGATGTTGCTGTTGCCCCTGGGGTTCGCCGTCTCCAGCCTGCCCGCCATCGTGATCAGTGCCGCTGGCCAGGATGGGCCGGCCGGGATGCAGGCCGATGCGTGGCGGGGCCTCAGCCTGCCGGCGGCGGGGTGGACCCTCTACATCAGCAATCACGGCCTCAGCCAGGCGTCCGCCTTGCTCGCCCGTTCGCTGGCGGCCACCAGCGCCCTGTTCTTCCTGCTGCTCACCACCCCGTTCAGTGAATGGATCCAGGTGCTGCGCCGACTCCGCGTGCCACCGTTGCTGCTGGAGCTGATGGTGCACATCTACAGCTTCATTTTCATCCTCTGGGCGATCGTGGATGAGATCGCGGTGGCCCAGAGGGCACGCTCGGGCCACAGCAGCTGGCGTCGCACCCTTCGCAGTCTTGGCCTGTTGATCGGCCAGCTGCTGGAACGGTCCCTGGCCAGCTACCGGGGCCGGGCCCTGGCCCTGGAGGCCCGGGGGTTCCAGGGGGACCTGCGGGTGGTGTCCTGTGCCAGCCATCGCGTTTCGCGGCGCTACCTGGCGGAGGCCATCGGCGGCTGCGCCGTGCTGGGGGCCCTCTCGATCGCCTGGCAGTGATGAGCGGCACGCCCCTGCTGGAGTTCGAGCAGGTGGGCTTCACCTACCCCTGCGCCCTGGGGCCCTCGATCACGGCCCTGTCGCTGCGGCTGCCGCCGGGATCCCGCTGCGGCCTGATCGGAGAGAACGGCTGCGGCAAGACCACCCTGTTCCTGCTGGCCCATGGCCTGCTGATGCCCCAGCGCGGGCGCCTGCTGTGGCAAGGCCAGCCGATCGGCTACGGCCGCCGGGAACTGGCGGCACTGCGGCGGCGGGTGGGGCTGGTGTTCCAGAACCCCGAGCACCAGCTGGTCGCCACCACCGTGGCGGAAGATCTCTCCTACGGCCTGGTGAACCTGGGGCTGAAGGAGGGCGAGATCCGCCGCCGGATCGGGCGGATCGCCGATCGTTTCGGTCTTGGCGACCTGCTGGACCGGCCGGTGCACATGCTCAGCCTGGGGCAGAAGAAGCAGTTATCGCTAGCGGATGTGATGGTGCTGGAGCCTGAACTGCTGCTGCTCGATGAGCCCACCGCCTTCCTCAGCCCCGGCCATTGCCGCGATCTCAGGGCGCGGCTCGATCACATCCATGCGGCGGGCACCACGATCGTGGTGGCCAGCCACGATCTCGAGTTCCTCCATGGCTGGGCCGATTGGCTGCTGGTGATGGACTCAGGGACGCTGGTGCTGGAGGGGCCCCCGGCTGAGGTGTTCGGCCAGCGCCAGCGCCTGGAAGCGCTCAACCTGGGCATCCCGCCCACCCTGGCCCTGCTGCAGCGCTGGCGATGGCTCGCGGACGCCGGGGTGACTCCGCTGGCGGCGCTGGAAGGGCTGGAGCAGGGGCCGCAGCCGCCCGACCAGCTCACCCTCAACCTCACGGGAGACAGGTGCCATGGCTGAGTTCCAGCGCTGGATCACGCCGATGCGGCGCTCCACGGTGGAGCCAATGCCCACGGGGGCACGATGAAAGCCCCCGGTGACACCGGAGGTGGCCACGCAGATCGTGCAGAACCACCTGGTGGCGGGCCAGCGCCTGAACAGCCACCTCTACCCTCCAACCCCCACGAGCCGATGACACCACCTCCCGCCCATGGCTGCTCACCCTCATCCTGTTGGGGGCCATGAGCAGTGTGTTCAGCAGCTGCACGGTTCCACTGGTGGGATTCGCTGCCCTGGCCTCAACAACGCTGTCACGGCGGCAGGGAGTGGTCTGCCTGAGTGTGATCTGGTTGGTCAATCAGGCGCTCGGCTTCAGCGTGCGCAACTATCCCCTGGAGGCCAACACGGTGGCTTGGGGCGTGATGATGCTGGCGGCATCACTCGCCGCTCTTGCGCTGGGACGCCTCATCGACAGGAGAGGTCGTCGCCCATCAATGCCCGGCATCGTCAGACTGGGGCCTCGCGTCGCCGTCTCATTGACGGTTGGGTTTCTGGTCTACGAACTGATCCACTGGCTGGCCAGTTTTTCACTGGGAACGACAGGGGGCTTCACCCTCGCGGTTCTGGGATCCGTTCTGCGGACCAATGGCCTGTGGGCTCTGGGGCTCAGCGTTCTCTTCTGTCAGTTCGATCGCATCACGCGCCGGTGGGGGCCCCGACTGCCATCGATCCCTTCTTCGCTTCCCTGATCCACCATGGCCCGCCACACACTGTTTGTTTGTGTGACGTGACCCCCTTTGTCGGTCCAGGCCTTATGAGAGTGGGTGGATTTGGTCATGCGGCAGCTCCCTGGTGAGCTGCCTCCAGGGGCGTCAGCCCCTGGAGGGCCGAGTGAGGCCTGATCGAGTTGTACTCCCAGCGCCAACGATCGGCCAGGATCTGCGCCTCAGGAGCTGTGGTGAACAACTCGGTGTTGAGGAACTCATCCCGGAAGCGGCCATTGAACGACTCTGCAAAGCCGTTCTCCCATGGGGATCCCGGCGCGATGTAGGCCGTGCTCGTGGTGGTGCTGGCCTCACACCAGTTCCGTAGGGCCTCGGCGATGAACTCTGGGCCGTTGTCGCTGCGGATGAACGCCGGCGCCGGGTAGAGGCTCGTGAGCTCCTCCAGCATCGCCACCACATCCTTGGCCTTGCACCGCCTGCCCACCCGAATGGCCAGACAGAGGCGACTGTGCTCGTCGATCACGTTCAGGAATTTGAGACGGCGGCCGTCGGCCGTGGCGTCGAACTGGAAGTCCATCGCCCACACCTGGTGGGGATGCTCAGCCCGGTGGCGGCGCACCGACCCGTCGGCGGGCCGTGCCCGCTTGCGTTTCCGGGGAGTGGACCTCTGCAGACCCTCCTCCCGCCAGAGCCGTTGCACCCGCTTGTGATTCACGGTCCAGCCCTCCCGCCGCAGCAGGCGGTAGGCCATCCGGCGGCCCCAACGGATGTGCTCAGCCGCAATCTCCCATAGGCGATGCCTGAGCTTGCCCTCCTCGATCGAGACGACCTTGCCGGGGTGACGTTGGGTGCTGCGCATGCAGCTGTTCGGCTCTGCCCTGCGGGATGACTTCGACCCCGATCGCAGTGACATTGACCTTCTGGTGGAGTTCCAGCTGCCCGGTGTCAACTACGTAGGCGGGCGCGCCTACCTAATCGTCGCCGAGCACTCCTGCCGGGCCGGGCATCGGCCTCGCTCCCGTCGTTAGGGTCGTCGCCATAGGTTTGCGGTTCAAGCTGGTCGGTCGTGCTGTGAGCACCTTTCGGTGCGACCTGATCGGTGTTGGTGCTGGTGGCCATGACCCGTCTCGGCTGTAAGTGAATCGGCAGCCCATCACGGCGCTGCCACTCCCTGTTGCCGAGGCGGCTCTGCTGGCGATCGACGGTTCAGGCCACACACGCACGACTGCCAACTCGATGGCATGCATAGTCAAAAAAGTCTGTGTGGTCTTTTTCTTCTGCCGTGCAGCCTTACTTGAGATCAAGCTGATCGAATCGCCGTTCACTAATGATCTTTGCCAATTCCAGGAAATAGCCGGCGGTGCACCACTTGCCATGGTTGCGGTCGCGATTGACTACATCAGTCCTGACCTCGGCAGCCTCTGCCATTAATAGATCTAGCTCCCCTTGAGGCAACTCATAAAGCTCTTGAAGCTCAACCGAGCGGTCAAGCAGGTGACTTTTAAACCACTTTGGATTTAGTTCTTGAGGAGGGATATCCAAATGAAATTAGTTCTTATTTAGAACTCACACTCTACAGCATTGTCCTCTTCTTGCCATTCATCGACAAAGTCCTCGAAGTTTGAGTGGAAGCCAGGGTTGTTTAGAAAAATCTCCGCAAGATCATCCAAGGCGACGAATTCAGGGATAAACGCACCAGGCTTTTGCTTGTAGTCATGCAAGATTTCTTCCTTATTCACTTTACTGAAATCCCAATTACCCAGCATAGATTCCGGTTCTTCA
>CAJAQB010000011.1 GCA_903943975.1 Synechococcus lacustris
GGAGAGATCATTACTCTCCGTGGTGCCGTTGGTACGATTAGCTCAGCAACAATTACCAATGCATTCAGCAATGCCACACTTGGCACGTCTGGTACCGCTAACTTCGGTATCGCTGGTTCAATCCCCACCTTCAGCTGATAATCCTCAGCAGCTGGTTTCAAAGCCCCCCGTGAGGGGGGCTTTTTTTTATTCTTTTATTCCCTTCTTTCTTTATTCTTGATTTCATGCCTGTTGCCGAGAGTTGGCTTGAGTTATTTTTTGCTGGTCAGCGCCTCGCTGCTGAAGTCAATCTTCTTGCCCATGCCTTCCGTAACCCAGGCTTTGCCCTCAGCGCTGAACTTGTACCCCTGCAGCGTTCATTTGGATTGACAGTAGATCAGGCTGATAATCATGATCAAACCACTCCTTTGCTTGCCCTATCGCAGCAATATCAACTCAGTGCCCAGCAGCCAGCTAGCTTGCGCTCCTTAATACAACAGCATCCCCACTATCCCGATCCGTTGTTATTGCTTGGTTTAAGTTATTTGTTGCCAGCAGCAAGTAGCCCTGCCCAACGTCAACAATATTTCCAACGTCTAGGTCGCCTGCTTTCGTTTCGTTTTCCCCATCGGCCCGATCTTGTTTTGCAGTTGATTGCTGCCGATGCTGCCTTTGCTGTGCTTAAGTCTTTGCCAGACCAGGCCCTGCCTGCCTCTAGTTATTACGCTAATACCCATTGCGCCCTGTTTCATCTCCAGGCCCTCTGGGCAAAGGGTCGTTACCAGGCCCTGCATCACACCTATATTCACTACATTCTTAGTCGCCGTTGGTTTCCCCACAGTGACTTTCTGCTGCGTGGCTTCACAATAATTGCGCGCATCGAACGCACTGATCAGTTGTTTCGCTTTATCCACCAGCGCAACCACCACGAACTACAGCTCACTACCATCAGCAATATGTTATTTACGGCCCTAGGCCTAGAGCAGCTTGATCAGCTTCATATCGCCAAGTTGGTGGCTGATTATCGGCGTCTTTCCCCGGCATCCACTGCTATTGCAGCACCGCCCCTGCCCCTAAAGGTTTCTGAAAAACCGGTATTGGCCATAGTTTCGGCAGACCTTCGCCTTCACCCAGTGGGGCGTTTTTGGCTGCCGATTGCTAGGGAACTGCTGCGTCATTTCAAACTTGTGCATCTGGCCTTTAATCCCCTAGACGACGATGAAATCCGCCGTGAACTAAGCGACCTTTCCCACCGTTGGCAGCCCCTAGAAGCTAATGCTGATGTAACGCCGCTGCTGGCTGAGATTCAGCCCCAGATGTTGCTGGATCTTGGTGGGCACACCGCTGATAATCGCCCAGGGATCCTCAATCATCGCCATGCGCCGGTGCAAGCCACTTACCTTGGTTTCTATGGCCCCAGCTATGGCCTCCATTGTGATTGGTGGATCCTTGATAGTGCCATTGCCCGCCGGGTGGAGCATTCATACCCCGGCAGTGAACCGATCTGGGCCCTGCCCGGCCCCAGCCTTTGCTTTGATCCCTCAGCCCATGGCTTGCCCCCCCTTGAGCAGTTGCGCTATAGCGAACCGGATCACATCAGCCTTGGCTCCTTTAATCACACCCGCAAACTCACCGATAGCTGCATTGATCGTTTTGCAGCTGTTCTCAATGACCTAGACACCGCAACCCTGTTGTTTCGCTCCCATTCCTTCTATGACCACGCCGTACGCCGTTGGTTTTTGCAGCGTTTTCTTGATGCCGGTGTAAATCCAGCCCAGCTTCAGCCCATACCCTATGCCGTTTCTGGGCCCGAAAGCCTGCTCGATTACGGCCGCATTCATCTTCACCTCGATTCCTATCCCGTTTGTGGCACCACCACCACCCTCGATTCCATGGCCATGGGGATACCTGTGCTCACCTGCCCTAACCATCTCTATGCCGGTGCCATCTCCGCTGCTTTGATTGAGCAGGCTGGCTTTAGTGATTGGATATGCCATGATCCCGCCGATCTCCCTTCCATGGCCCGTGATCTTGCCGAGCGCTATCGCAGCGCCGCCTCCCGTTTGGCCCTGGCCCAGCAGGTGCGTTCATCCCCCGTATGTGATACCCAGGCCATGCCTAAAATGTTTGCTTCCCAGCTCAAGGAAATGCTGCGGGCTGCATCACTCACTGGCCAGCAATCTGCCCCAGCTGCCTTTGCCTAGAAGCTTCCCTGGATTGATTCCGCGATAAGTTTTTCCAGCTGGGCCACCGTGTGGCTATGGCGCCAACTGGCTTCTAGGGGCCTTGGTAAATCGCCATGGTTTGCTGCTTTTGGCTGGTTTAGTTGTGCCGCCATTGCTTCCCCCAGTAATTGGTGATTTGCACCCATGCAAAATTCCACTGCCGCCCCCTGGCCCTCCAGTTCCCTCAGCATTGGATTGTCGTCTACCAGCAGCGGTGCCCCGCAGGCCATCGCCTCCAGCACACTCCAGCTCAATACAAAGCTATTTGATAGGTACACATGTAGATCACTGCGTAGAAACAGCTGCACCAAGCTTTCATGGCTCAGATAACCAAGGAAATGCACCCGCCCCAGATCAAGTTCCCCAGCCACCGCTTCACAGGCCAGATCCTTCCAGGTTTTCCCCTCTGCCGGTTGGCCTGAATAGCTCGAGCCGGCACTGCCGGCAATTAACACCTGCACCTCCGGTTCCTGTTTCTGCAGCACCACCAAGGCCCTTAGAAACCGATCAAAACCGCGCATCGGTTCCAGGTTGCGGCTGGCATAGGTGAGCACCTTTACGCCTGGGCCTAACACCGTGCCATCGGGTAGGGTGAGGCATTGCACCCGTGGCAGCTTCAGCAGTTCATCGCGCACCCCCTCATGCAGCACCTGCAACTTGGAGTGCCATTGCTGTGGGAAGCATTCCGCTTGGTATTTGGTAGGGATCATCGCCATCGCACAGCTGGCTAGCGCCCCATCCAGCAGCCAGTTCTTTACCCGCAGGTAGCAGCGTTGGTTTAGGTCCACCCGGCCCTTGCCCCGGGCCACCCCCATGTGTTCATCCCGCAGCCACAGTTCTGGCCAGATCAATAGCGCTGAACTCGGGAACACCTCCCGCAGAAACAGCGCTTCCCCCCAGCCTGGATGGGCCAAGATTGCATCCGGTGCCCAGCCCCCCTGGCGCCATTGTTCCGCCAGTGCCGCCACGGCCATCCCCCGTCGGATCCAGTCGTCCACCTCGCCACTCAGCCCATGGACCCCCTGGCGTTCCGGTTGTTCTGGCTCATAGCGCAGCACCGTTAGCCCTTCTGGCAGTGGTTTCTGATGACCAGCAATCGCCCGCAGCTCGTGGCCCCGGGCGATCAGCGCCGGCGCCAGGTCTCGAAACTGGCCCGGAAAATTTTGGTGTACACAGAGCAGCCGCATCAATTTGCCTGGCTTAACGCGGGTAAGGGCAGCGCAAGGCCACGGGCGGCGGCGGCAAGTGCAGCGGCCAGCTATTGCCACTTGCCTCCTCGCCCCATTGCTGCTCGATCCAGCTCCGCCACCATTGCCGGAAGCTGCCAGCCAGCGCTTGCGCCAGGCCTTTGTGATCTAGCAGGGCGCTAGCCTTGATCGCTGGCCGTAGGCCGAGCCTAAGTTTTTGCAATTGGCCTGGGTCTGCCAGCAAGCCCTGGGCCTTTGCCACTAATTCCTCGCTGTTGTGGCAGATCCATTCCGGATGGCCCGCCGCCGCCAGCACCGCCGCCGCCTGGCGGCTCACCATTGATTCGCCCGCCACCGTGAGCACAGGCACCCCCATCCAAAGGGCATCGGCGCTGGTGGTGCAGCCGGTATAAGGAAAAGTATCCAGGGCCAGGTCTAGTTCGCTGTAGCAAGCCAGGTGTGCTGCCACCGAGGGGCTGTGGCCCGCCAGGTGCAGCCGTTCCTGGGCTAGCCCCAGGCCACCAAATAGTTCTCGGATTCGTTCTGCCTCTGTGCTTTCCCCCAGGTTTTTGCTCTTAAGCAGCAGCTGCGCTTGGGGAATCGCATTTAATACCGCCATCCAGCGTTCGGCGGTGGTGAGCGTGATTTTCCGGCTCTGGTTAAAGGAGCCCAGCATCGGAAAGCCCCGTTTTGCCATAGGCAAATTGCCCACCGCCGGTGCCTCAGGCAGGGGCCGATAGCTCAGGTAGGGCCTCTCCAGCCGCCAGCGGCTTTCACTGCAGGGGTCTTGCCCATCTCGCTCCGCCGGATGCAAGGTGGCATCGGTGATCCAGTAATCCACCTGATCCAGCCCGGTGGTGCCGTAATAGCCCAGGTAGGTGGCCTGGATCGGTGCTGGTTTCATCGCTAATAGCTGCAGCCGATTGGCGGCCGTATGGCCGGCCAGATCCACCAGGATGTCGATCTCATCCCGCAGGATCTGCAGAGTGGCGTTTTCATCGCTTACGCCATTTAGATCGCGCCAGCGGTCAGCCTTGCTTTGCAGCCGGCGCGTGTAATCGTCGCGCACGGTGCCGCAGCCATAGAGGTTGATCTGTAGTTCTTCCCGGTTCCATTGCTCCAGCAGCGGTTCAATGAAATAACTCACCGCATGGCGACAGAAATCCGGTGAGATCAGCCCGATTTTTAGTTTGCGATTTGGATCCGGCAACGGGATCCGATCCCGCCAGCGTTCAAACGGGCTGGTGGCAAATTTCTCAGCAAAGCGCCGCGCTTCCGCATAACGCTCGGCCGCTGCTTCCAATTCGTAGCCCACCAGGGTGAACAGCACATTGGAATGGGCCGCAGGGCTGGCCTCCATCGTGGCGGCCCCTTTTCGCAGCCATTCCAGGGCCTCCGGGTAGCGGGCCACATCCTTGAGCACTGAGCCCAAGTTATTCATTGCCGCCCCAAATTTCGGATCCGACTCCAGGGCCCTTTCAAAGCAGCTCCTTGCCTGGTGGCTGCGGCCGATGTCCCGCAGCAGTAGCCCATAGCTGTTTAGGCAGATCGCATAGGCCGGGTCTAGTTCCAGCGCTTCTTCAAAGCGTTGGCAGGCCTCCTCCCAACGGGCTAGCCCCTTAACTGCTATCCCCAGTGCATAGCGCAGGTTTGCACTTTTAGGGTGGATTGGCAGTTGCGATAGCAACAGCTCTTCGGCATCTTGCTCGCGCTTTAATTCACACAGCACCTGGGCGGTGTTAAGCACCATCAGCAGCTGTTTTTCCCCCTCCGCCAGCTCCAAGGCCCGGCGCCAATGGGCTAGGGCCTCTGGGCTTTGGCCCAGGTGGTGGTATGCATTGCCCACCTCCAGCAGCAGGTCGGCGGCGGTGGTATTTGCTTGCTGGGGCAGCCCATCCAGCTGGGGCAGCACCCGCTGGATCAAGGGCCAGTGTTCCCCTGCCTTGTTGAGGGTGATTGCTAGCCCCAGCAACGGCCCCAGTTGGTCTGGGGCCAGTTGAAGGGCCTTCTCAAAGGCTCGCTTTGATTCTTCAATCCGGCCCAAATCCCGGAGTGCATTGCCGGCGTTGCCCCAGAGGCTCTGGTCTTTTGGGCAGCGTTTTAAGGCTTGTTCGGTGCAACCCAGGCCTTCGGCGCTTTTACCCTGCTGGCGCAGCATCGCCCCCAGGTTGCGCCAGGCATCCACCAGCTCAGGGTTGGTTTGTAGTGCTAGCCGGTAATGCTTCTCAGCACCAGCCAGATCTCCCCCCTGGTGCAGGTTGCAGGCCCTTTCAAAAGCAGCGAAACCGCGATCAGTGGGGGTGGGGTGCGCCGCGCTCGGGATCGGAGCTGAGGCGGTAGTAGAGGCAGCAGCAGGGGCAGCAGCAGCCATAAAACCAATATTCGGTCCGGCTTTTGGCTTGTTGGTTTTTTTGCGGCCCACGCGGCATCGCTCTGCCTTGCCATCGTCTCATGGGGAGGTCTGCAGCCAGGATGAAACAATGGCTGCTTCTAAGCTTTCAGCCAACCCATGCTGACCGCGGACCCCAAGGCCCAGGCCAGCGATGCCCTGCAGCTCTTCCATGCAGGTCAGTTCCAGCAGGCCTTTGACGCGGCCCTGCCGCTGCTGGCAGCGGCGGAGGTGGCGGCGGAGATGAACCATCTGCTGGGCGCTTGCCTGCATTCCCTGGCCCGCAGTGAGGAGGCCCTGCCCTACCTGCGCCAGGCCATTGCCCTTGAGGCCAGTAACCCCAGCTACCTAAACACCCTTGGCGTGGTGTTGCGCAAGCTCAAGCGCACCGAGCAGGCGATCCGTTCCTACGAACGGGTGATCGCCCTCCAGCCTGATTTTTCAGACGTTTACTACAACTGTGGCAACGCCCTTTCTGAACTGAAGCGCACCGAGGAGGCCGTGGGCCGTTTCCGCCGCTGCCTGGAGCTCAACCCCCGCCACCATTCCGCCCACCACAACCTCGCCAACGCCCTGCGGGACCTCAAGCAACTGGATGTTGCCCTGCATCACTACGAGCTCTCCGACCAGTGCGAACACCACAATCCAGACATGCACTGCAACTGGGGCCTGGCCTGGCAGTTGCAGGAACGTTGGGACAAGGCCATTGATTGCTTTGAACTGGCCATCAACCAGAAGGGGGACCATGCCGCCTCCCACATCAACCTCGGCGGCGCCCTCGCCGTGCAGGAGCGTTTTGATGAGGCCTGCGCCGCCCTGCGCCGCGGTGTGGAGATCGACGACAGCTGTAACGACGCCAAGTTCAACCTCGGCCTCACCCTGCTCACCATCGGTCAATACGAGGAGGGCTGGAAGTTTTACGACACCCGCCTGAGCCTGCCCGATAAGGTGCGGCCGCCGATCGCCTCCCCGATTTGGGATGGCAACCTCGATATCGATGGTCCCTTGCTCGTGTGGGCGGAGCAGGGCTATGGCGACAACATTCAGTTCGCCCGTTATCTACCGATCCTGATGGAGCTGGGGTTGCAGGTGACCCTTTCCACCCGGAAACCGTTGATGGAATTGTTCCGCCAGTGCCTCAAACCCCAGTGCCCGGCCATCATTGACCACAAGCCCTCCGAGCTCCAGGGCTTCAAGCACCATGTGCCCCTGCTCACCCTGCCGCGCATCTTCCGCACCAGCATCCAAACCGTGCCGATGATGCCCGGTTATCTCCAGCCACCCCCCAGCATCCCCCCTGGCTTGAAATTTGAGCGTCAACCCTTTGCCCTCAACATCGGCCTGGTGTGGGCCTCAGGGGTAGACAACAAAGACATGTATGCCGACAAGAGCATGCAGCTGGAACTGCTGCTGCCCCTCTTTGACAGCTGGCGCCAGGAACGCCTGGTGGTGCTCCATGCCCTCCAGGTGGGGGCCGATGCCGCCCAACTCGAACCCTGGCGCGGCCAGCGCGGCGTGGTTGATTGGAGTGAAAAGCTCGACAGCTTCCTCGATACCGCCACCGTGCTCAGCCAGCTCGACCTGGTGATCAGCGTTGATACGGCCGTGGCCCACGTGGCCGGTGGCCTTGATAAACCCACCTGGCTGTTGCTGCAGCACAACGCCGATTTCCGCTGGTTGCGCGGCCGTGCAGACACCCCCTGGTACCCCAACATGAGCCTGATTCGCCAAAAGAAGCTCGGCGATTGGTCCTCCGTGGTGGAGCAGGTGCAAGACCGCCTCCAGCAGTTGCTCGGTTGATGGCCTTTGACCCTGTAGATCCCAGCTGGCAGCTGTTGCGCCGCAGTGGCCGGGGCCGCCAGTTGCAGGAGGCCTGGCTGGAAAATGAGATCTGTGCCCTCGTGCCCTTAGCGCCTGAACGGGAGGCTGAGTTGATCGAGGCCTTTGCCCTGGAGTTGCCCCTCCAGCCGGAGGATCTCGCCTATGCCGCCACCCGCCAGGAGCGCCTGCAGCTATTCAAACGGGCCGCTTTTACCCTGCACGTGGAGGAACGCTTCAGCCGCACCAAACGCCAGCGGGATCGGATTATTTATTCGATGCTGCGCAGTGTGAGCCCTGGCCGGGTTGCAGAGCTCGCCTTGGCCATCCGCGAAGGTGAGCTCGATTTTGCCAGCGCCGCCATCCGTTGGTCGGAGGGCCCCGAAAGTGCCCAGGGGGGCCGCATCGGTCCGATCTCCCCTGATCTGGGCCATCCGGAATTAAATGAACGGCTCAACCAGGCCAACGAAGGTGACCTGATCGGCCCCTTCCCCGTGGGCAACATGCATGTGCTGTTGCGTCTTGATACCCGCATCACCACCCGCCTGGATGAAGCCCTGCAGCAGCAGTTGATTGAGGAGCTCTACGCCGAGTGGCTCCACCGCCAGCTGGAAGCGCTCACTAAAGGTGAGAACATGGATCCCATCGAGTATCTACCGGCGTGACCCAATCCCTGTCCTCTCGGGTGCGCCTGCTCATGGATGGCCCCCCCCTGGATCGGCTTGATCCAGCCCTGCTGGTGCAGCAGGAGGAGCAGGTGCAGGCCTGGCAGCTGCCCCTTGGCGAGGAACTGGCCAGGGAAGGGGCCCCCTTTGGTTATGTGTTGCGGGTGGTGGAGGGCAACCTGCGCCTCAGCGGCAGGGATGCCATGGGCCAGGAATTCACCCTGCGGCGCCTGGGCCCCGGCGAATGGTGGGGCGCCTGGGGGGCCCTCAATGGCCAGGCCCCTGCCTCCTGCCGCACCGCCACCGATTGCAAATTGCTGGCGGTGCCCGTGGAGCTCTGGCAGCAGTGGTGGCAGGCGGCCCCGGCCCTGGCGGAATGGACGGCCCCCCACCCCCAACGGGAAGACACCTACAGCGCCCTGCGGCCGCTGTTGATCCAGCGCGAACGCCAGGAACTCAGCCTGGTGGAATTGTTAGATCGCCTCCAGCCCAGCCTCTGCCCCCTGGAGGTGCGCACCCCTGGCGAGCTGGAGCAGCAGCTGGCGGCCAGCCCCCACAACAGCTGGTTTCTGGCCGCCGCCGACCGTTTCCTGCCGGATCAGAACCCCCCCGGGGTGGCGGGCTATCGCCCCGAACAGCTGCAGCAGGCCCTGCGCCGCAGCGGTTGGGGCCTGCGCTTGATTGCCCTGCCCAGCGCTGAGCTGGAAGAGCTGATGCTCGCCAGCCCACCGCCGCCGGTTGTTCCGGTGGAAGTGGTGGATCCCCTGCTACTCGAGGAGCGTCCCGCCTGGGAAAACCCCGATGGCGCCCAGCTGTTGGCCGCTGCCCTTGAACAGCAGCAAACCGAACCCCGCCGCGATGTGGAGGGCCTGGTGGTGCGGCCGGTGCTCGGCAGTTCCGCGGCCGAACAGGGGCTGGCCCTACTGCAGATGGTGTGCGAGGTGCTGCGGGTGCCCTTCCGCCGCGATGTGGTTGATCGCATGTTGCGCGGCATGGTGGGTGATCGCCCCTATCCCTCCCTCGAGCAGCTCGGCCAGATCTCCGATGCCCTTGGCTTCAATGCGGTGCTGATGCAGGTGCCGGCCTCCCACCTCGGCCGCCTCGCCATGCCCGCCCTGCTGGAGCTGGCCGATGGTCCGGTGCTGGTGGCGGGCGAACGGCGCGGTCGCCTGCGGGTGATCGATCCCCGCGAGGGGGAACGCCACCTCAACCTGGTGAAGCTGGCTGAAACCCAGCCGCTGCTGCGGGCCGTAACCCTTAGCCGCCGGCCCCAAACCGCAGAGAAGCGCTTTGACATCAGCTATTTCTTTCCCTACCTGCAGCGCTATCGCCAGTCGTTGATCCTGGTGTTTGTGGCCTCGTTGTTTATCAACCTGTTTGGCCTCGCCCAGCCCCTGCTGATCCAGCAGATCATCGATAAGGTGATCGGCCAGCAAAACTTCAGCACCCTTTATTTCATTGGTGTGCTCTTGATCGGCAGCAGTATTCTTTCCAATGTGCTGAATTTGATCCGCACCTTCCTATTTACAGATACCACCAACCGCATTGATATTGCCACCTCCGGCAATATCCTTACCCATCTATTCCGCCTGCCCCTGGGCTACTTCGATAATCGGCCCGTGGGGGAAATATCCACCCGGCTCAATGAGCTAGGCACCATCCGTGGCTTCCTCACCGGCACCGCCTTAACCCTGGTGCTGGATGTGTTGTTTGGGGTGGTGTATTTATTCGTGAGTATCTCCTACAGCGGTTTGCTCACCGCCGTGGCCCTCAGCGTTATCCCCCTCTATCTCGCCCTGGTTTATATCGTTTCACCCGTGATCAAGCGCCAGCTGCGCATCGCCGCCGAGGCCAATGCCGCCGCCAGTTCGCTGATGGTGGAAGCGCTCACCGGCATTCAAACGGTGAAGGCCCAGCACGCTGAAACCACCCTGCGCTGGAAATGGCAGCAGCGCTATGCCCGTTTAATTTCCAGCAATTTCCGCACCACGATCATCGGCAGCACCGCCGGTGCCATCGGTGCCTTTTTCAATGAGATCGGTGGCCTGGCTGTGCTCTGGGTGGGTGCCTATCTGGTGCTTAAGGGTGAACTCACCGTGGGGCAGCTGATCGCCTTCCGGATCATCAGTGGCAATGTGGTGGGGCCGATCATCCGCCTCGCCGGCACCTGGCAAACCGTGCAGGGTTTACAGATTTCCGTGGAACGCTTGGCCGATGTGGTTGATGCCCCCACCGAACAACATGAGGATGCCCGTCCCATTGCCCTGCCGCCGATCACCGGCAAGGTGGAATTCGATCGGCTTAGTTTCCGTTTCCGCCCCCATTCACCCCTGGTGGTTAAGAGCGTCAGTTTCACGGTGGAACCGGGCAAGTTTGTGGGCATCGTTGGCCAGAGCGGCAGTGGTAAAAGCACGATCATGAAATTGCTTCCGCGCCTCTATGACCCCACGGAAGGGGTGATCCGCATTGATGATTACGACATCGCCAAAGTTGATATCGATTCCCTGCGCCAGCAGATCGGCATCGTGCCCCAGGATTCGATGCTCTTTGATGGCTCCGTGCGAGACAACATCGCCCTCAATGCCCCTGATGCCAGTGATGAGGAGGTGATCAAGGCGGCCCAGGTGGCCTGTGCCCACGCCTTCATCATGGACCTGCCCCAGGGCTATGCCTCCAGCGTTGGCGAGCGCGGTGCCGCCCTCTCCGGCGGCCAGCGCCAGCGGGTGGCGATTGCCCGTTCAATCCTGGCCAAACCCCGCCTATTGATCCTTGATGAGGCCACCAGCGCCCTTGATTACCTCACCGAACGCACCGTTTGCGAAAACCTCAAACGCGAGCTGCGCGGTGACACGGTGTTTTTCATCACCCACCGCCTCGCCACCATCCGCAATTCAGATGTGATCCTGCTGATGGAGAATGGGTTGCTCCAGGAGGCTGGCACCCACACCGAATTGCTGCAGAAACGCGGCCTTTACTACGCCCTCTACCGTCAGCAAGATGCCGCCGTCAACTGATCCCAAGCCCGCTGATCCCACGCCCGCCAGCGCTGCCCCCTTAACCCTGAGGGATCGCCTGGCGGCCCTGCGCCCTAGCCCCAGCCGCAAGGTTTACTACGACAGCCCGGGGATGCTGGAGCAGAGCAACCACTGGGGTGGCCTGGTGATCTGGACGATCGCCGCCGGCACCAGCGCCGCCCTGATCTGGGCCTTCCTCGGCAAGGTGGATCAAACCGTGACGGCCAACGGCACCCTGGAACCGGCCAACGGCAAGGTGGATGTGCGCAGCACCAGCGGCGGCATCGTTAAAAAGCTCTGGGTGCGGGAAGACCAGTGGGTGAAGCCCGGTGATCGCCTGGTGGAGATCGAAAACCTTGGCCTCCAGGCCCGGCTGCTCACCACCGCCCGCCAGCTGGCCCTGCTGCGCTACGAAAACAGCCTCTTTAATCTCTTGATTGATGGCGGCGGCCGCCTGCCGGTGATATTGCCTTCACCGCCCCCGGGCATTGCCACCGAAGAGCGCGTGCGTTCGGTGCAGCTCACCGTGCAGCAAACGGCCTCCCAGTTGCGTCAGCTCCAGGAGCGGGTGGCCTCCCAGCAGGAAACCCTCAGCCTCAAGCAGTCTTTAGCCGATTCCCTGCGCTTGCTTTACAGCAACGGTGGCTACGCCAAGTATTCATATCTGCAGGCCCGCGATGAAATCCAGCAGATCCGTTCCCAGGTGAGCCAAACCAAGGAGCAGATCAATATTCTCGTTTCGGAAGCTGGTCGCCAGGTGAGTACCAACGACCGTCAGATCCTTAATCTTGAAGCTGAACGGGTGGGCCAGCAGGAATCCCGCAGCAACCTGGTGCTCAAGGCCACCGGTGCCGGCCGGATCTTTAATCTCGCCATGCGGCCCGGTTCAGTGATCGGTTCAGGCACCGAGCTGATGCGGATCGTGCCGGAAGGCGCCCTGCGCGCCAAGGTGTATCTGGCTAATACCGACCTTGGTTTTGTGAAGGAGGGCCAGAAGGCAAAACTCTCGGTGTCTTCTTTCCCGGCCGGTGAATATGGCTACCTGGAGGCGAAGGTGAGTCGCATTGGTGCCGATGCCCTTGATAATCAAAGCCAAGCAGAACAGCAGCGGGCCAACACCTATCCCCTGCAGGTGACCATCACCAACAACCCCACAAAGCGGGCCCTGCTGGCCAAGCTCAAACCCGGCATGCAGGTGTCTGCCCTGATTGTGGTGCGCCAGCGGCCGGTAATCAGCCTATTTACTGAGATGTTTACTAAGGGTACTGAAGGGCTTAAGAACAGCCGCTGATGACTACTGATGCTGCCTCCTCCGAACAGCTTTCTTTGCCTTGGTGGGAACATCCAGATGATCTGATTGATCTGGCTGATGCCTTCTTTGCTAATAATTTAGAGGCATCCGAGCGCAGTTTACTTGCGTTAGGGATTAAAGAAACTGGCACTGAAGCGGTTGTGCTTGGCCAGGCAGCTGCCGTGGTGCAAAACCGCACCACCGCGCAGATCTGGCGCAATGGTGAGGGTTGCATCCTGGCCGGACCTTTCAAAGGGATGCGCTATCTGCCCATTGCCCTGCATTCTCTGTTGTTGCCAAAATTGCTGGGTACCTATGAGGCGGAGCTCAGCCCCCTGCTGGAGGAGTTACTACCCCGGCTCAATTTCTTCATTGATGTGGGCTGCGCCGAGGGTTACTACGTGGCTGGCATGGCTTACCGTCGTCCCCAACTGCGTTCGATTGGCGTAGATATTGATTCCCGGGTGCAGCGCTGTCTCAAGGAGCTGACTGGCCTAAATGATCTGTATGGCCGTGTGGGTTTCACCTCTTCCACTGCGATGGCCTTGGCGATGGAGGGGGTGAGGGGCCAGGGCTTGGTAATTGTTGATGTGGATGGTTCAGAGGCCGAGGTGCTCACCACTTTGCAGCAGCACCTGGCTGCTAGCGATCAAATAGAGAGTTTGGATTTGATCCTGGAGACAGATCGCTCGGCTAATGGCAGTAGTAACCAATGGGAGTTGGAGCAGTTGCTAGGGCAAACCGGTTTTCAAATCAACGGGGTCTTCCATCAGGATCCTGGCCTGCGCTTCAGCCCACTGTTGTCTCATTTTAATTTTCCCAGTTGGGCGGCCTGTGGCTGGGAGCGTGATTATCCTGAGCAGTGTTGGTTGCATGCCCGCTGGCAGCGTTGATTGCCCTGAATGAATTCCCCATCACAGGCCAAAGCTCCCATAAACTTTTTTCAGATTTATCTTTCTGAAACAAGTCTGGAGCTGCCACCACTGCTGCAGAGGATGCAGGCCACTGCTGAGCAATTTTTTCCGGGCCATTCCCATCAGTTATTTAATCGCCTCAGCCTTAGGGAATGCCTTGCTGATACCTGTGGTAAGGAGGTGCTCACTGCCTATGACCGGCTTATTCCCCTGGCCTATAAGGCTGATTTGGCCCGTTATTGCTTGGTGCATCACTTTGGTGGTTGGTATGCAGATATCACCCTAAAGTTCACTTCTGGGGTAGCATTTGAAGATTCTATTGAGTTCATATACTTCTATGATTATGGTGATGGTTTGCCGTCCCCCTTTCGCACCGGCCACGATTGCATGAATGCCTTTTTTTATGCAGCTGCTGGTTCTGCAATTCTCTCAGATGCCATCGAGATGGTCCTAAAAAATTGCCACGAGCGTAACTACGGGATTAGTTCCCTCTGCCCCACTGGACCCACATTGTTTGGTAGAGCTGTGGCCATGCATGCCCCTGAGTATAACCAGCTTTTTGGGCATTTCATGCCGCTCACACCTTTTCATCCCAATCGGAACAAGTCGTTTGTGGCCCCCGATGGCAGCATCATCGCCCGCCATAAATCCGCCTGGCATAGCAACCATCCCGGCCCCGGTGATCTCAGTGCCTTTGGTGCCACCGGCACTAATAGTTATTTCAGCCTCTGGCGCCAGCGTCAGGTTTATGCAGATTGAAGAGATTAGCTTGGCCTGAGCAGCTCCCGTTCCAGTAACAGTTTGATTAGTGTTTCCATGCTGGCTTGCCAGTTCATCGCTGCCATCACCTCTGCCCCCTGCTGGCCGTGGTTGCGCCAGGTTTGCTTTTCCCGCCAGAGCCGCAGCCACCACTGCACCAATTCCTCTGGATCGGTTTCACCCCAAAGGCCCCCCGCATCACCGCCGTAGCCGGTGGTGATTTCTTTAGGCACCTTACCCACGCCAGCACTGCCCACTGGAATGGCGTGGGCCATGCCCATCTCCAGAAGATCTAGATGGCCCGTATTGGCAGATAACAGTGTAGGAATGCCACAGGCGAGGGTTTCCATTGCCATCAGATTGGTGCCCCCCTCGCAGCGACTTGTGAATACCGCTGCATCCGTTTGTTTGATCAGGTTGGGGAGCTGGGTATTGGCCATGATCTGGGGCAGTAATATGTTGCCGGCCGGGATTTGATTTAACTGCAGCCAATCAAATAAACTTTTGGCATCACCATTGCTTGGTGCCCCCTCCACGTAGGGCGTGTGGGCAATCGTATCTAGGCCCACATTGCCGATATTGGCCCAGGTGGCAATCAGTAATGCATTGGGGCAGTGGCGCAGAAAACGCCGGAAGCCCTCCAGCACGATGTCTTGCCCCTTGCGCGCCTCCAGCTTGCCGCCGGCAAAAATCACAAAGGGTTGCTCAAATAGCCGTGGCACCGGAATCGGATTAAAGCGACTGGTATCAACACCTTGATGCACCAGCGCTGCCGAGCCGTAGCCCCCCTCTTCCATTACCCGCTGGTTCCAGTGGGAACCAGTGATCACCAGGTCATAGTCATCCAGGGCCCGGCGGTACGACTCATCGATTTGGCTGCGCTCAAAGAATGTCACCCCCACCTGGTGCTTTGCCAATACCCGCAAAGGGGGCACCTGGTTGCCGATAGGTCCCATGGCCACCTGACAATTGGTGGTGAGAATCGTTTGGGGGTTTGTTTCTAATTGCTCAATTAGTTTACGGCTGAATCTCTCGATTTCATCCAGTTTCAACAGCCAGTGGGGGTCACAGTGGGGGCTGCGGTCTGCCATGCGGGTGAGTACCGGCCGAACGCTGCCCCCGGCCACTAGGGCCTGGGCCAGTTGGATGCCGTAGCCGCCCCAGCCGGTGTATGGGGTTAGCGGCCAGTCAATCAATAGCCTTTGCTTCGCCATCAGCCAGCCTCCGCTGGCACTGGCGTTAGCAGGCCCATGAAGTTGCGACCGGCATGTTCCACCGTTAGAAATCTGCCGTTATCGAGGGCTGGTTTCATGATTTGGAACTGTTTCATTACCCCTAGGGTTGCGGCACTTTCAAGGGGGCTGTGGAAGCTCACATCTTCCTCTTGCCAATGGGGGCTAGTGAAGTAACTGTTGGCCTGAGTCCTGTTTAAAAAGAAACAACCAGAATGGGTATTTAGTGGTTGGCTAAAACGAATCGGTCTACCAAGGTGTTCAAAGCATAGCCTTTCAGCCATTGACTGCCGATAGGCGGCGCTGGCTGCCGGATTGTAGTCGCCATCAATATAAAATCGATTCAGATGTTTCAGGTCTTCGCTGGTTTCTATGCGGTTTGGCTGCAGTAGATAGTTGTTTCCAAAGCTCCTGTTGAACTGTTGAAGCTTAAGGAAAAAATCAGCATCGGTTATTAGGATATCATCTTCTAGGTAACAGCTGTAATCGTAGGAGTTGTGTTGTTCCTTGAGTACCCGGTGGCAGCAGAAGCCTAAGTGCTTAGGCTCGCTGGGTTCGCAGGCCACTGCCCTGAATGCGCCGGCGGCTTGAAGATCTGCCAGTTCGCCCAGTAGATGTTCTTTACCTGTTACACAGATATTAATGCTGAGCTCGGTTCCACCATCGTTTACTGGATCGAGTCGTCGCTGCATGTGGTTAAGGCTGCCCGCCCGCCGGCCGAACAAGCGGTGAAGCTGGAGGATCACCTGTCTCAATGCCGCCGCCCGGGGGGCTGGGTCAGGGCTGAGCGATCCATGGCGGCCACCGCCCGCGGGGTTGAAGTAGTGGACGATCGCCAGCTGGATTTTCACTCTGCCTGGCCCGAATCAATCGCCAAGCGGGGATCCTACGGGGTGTTAGTTCTCGCAGAAGCCCCTGTCTACAGTGCTTTGGTCTGGCTGGGGTCTTGGCTGTGTTGCTTCGTCGCTTGCGACGGCTGTTGGTGCGGCTGCGCATCAGCCCTTTTTCGGTGCCCTTGCTGCTATTGCTTTTGTGGGCCGGCATGATGACGCTCTTGGCCCGGGCCGCCGATGGCTGGATTGTGATGTTGGCGGCCACACCCTTGGGTTTTGCTGGCTTGCTCACCCTGCTCTGCTGGCTGGCCTACAGGCGGGATTTTTATGCATAGGCCCTACCCGGCGGCGCTATTGCTGCCTGGCGATGCCTTTGATACCAAGCAACACCAGGTGCTTGGTCGACGGGTGGCCGGCCGCTCTTTCGCTGAGGGGCTAGTGCAGCAGCTCAGGGCCACTGATGAGCTCACGCTGCTGGTTACCGCTCCGGAGGAACAGGTGTTGCTGCGTAGCTTGCTGGAGCCCCACCTGCCCCATGGTGCGCAGTTGCGCTTGCGGCTGGGCTTCCCCCAGGAGGCGCTGCTTGCCACAGGTGCTTTGCATGTGCCTGACCCGGGCCTGGCCCGTTGGGAATTACTCCGCTCAGGCCTGCCTGCGGCGGCCTTCTCGCTAACCGGGGTGATTCACACGATCTGCTCCCAATCGGTGCTGGAGAGCATGGAGCGCTTGGTAACTGCGCCGCTGCAGCCCTGGGATGCGTTGGTTTGTACCTCCACGGCTGGTCGGGCCGTGGTGCAGACCGCCATGGGCCATCACCACGAGGCCCTGCAGCGGCGATTTGGTGTGGTGTTGCCGCAGCCGTCAGGGCCGCAGTTGCCCTTAATTCCCTTGGCTGTGGCCGATAGCCTGCCGCCCAAAGGCCAGTCTCGCCAGCAGCTCCGCCAGCAGGCGCGGCAGCAGTTGGGCCTCCCCCAGGAGGCATTTGTGGTGCTGTTTCTTGGCCGCCTCAGTTTTCACAGCAAGGCTCACCCCTTGGTGTTGTATCGGGCGATGGCGCGCTTGGCCGCTGCTTTTCCGCAGGCCCTATTGCTGGAGTGCGGTCACATATATAACGAGCCAGTGGCAGAGGCCTATGCAGAGCTCGCGCAGAGCTTTCCCCAGCTTTCCCAGCGGCGCCTCGGGGGCCTTCAGCCCGCCACGGAAGCCGAAAAGACCCTGGCTTTGGCTGCTGCTGATGTGTTTGTATCGCCGGCCGACAATCTGCAGGAGACCTTCGGTCTTTCGGTGATCGAGGCGATGGCAGCAGAGCTGCCGGTGGTGGCAAGTAACTGGGATGGTTATCGAGACTTGGTAGAAGAGGGCAGCACCGGTGCCCTGATTCCCACGGAGATGGCCTTTGGTTCAGTGGCACAACTTGACGGTTTGGATCGTCTCTATCGCCTAGGACTGCTCGATTACGACACCATCGTGGGCTTGCGCAGCTTGCAAGTGGTGGTAAACGAAGATGCCCTAGTGCAGATCCTCACCAGCCTCTACGTTGATCCAGACCTGCGTCAACGCTGGGGTGCTGCGGGCCGGCGCCGCTGGCAGGAGCGTTTTTGCTGGCCGGTGGTGGCCGCCCAGTACCGGCAGCTTTGGGAGCAACTGGCCGAGTTGAGGAGCCAGTCGGGGCCCCAAGCAGCGGAGCCCTCTGCCAGTGCCCCCACCGCCCATTTGTTTGCGGGCTACGCCACCACTACTTTTCAGGCTCAAGCCCTGCGGGTCCCCCCCCTGGCCACCCCTGCCGCCTGGTTGCGGCGGCCGATGCAGCGGCCTTTTTTCAGTCAGCTATGTGGGTCGGCCTTTGATGCTTTGATCGAGCATTTGGAACGTCACGGCCGAGTGGATCGCCAGGATCTCAGCGCCCTAGGTATAGATCCTGCCCAGCAGCTCAATGTGCTGGCGGCCCTGGTCAAGTTTGGGGTGGCAGTGCCTGAGGCCAGCCAGCAATGACTAACTCACAGCGGCTGTTCTTTGTTTGTTATCCAGATACAAACCACACCATTGGTGGCGTTAAGCAGATCTATCGCCAGGTGGAGTTGTTGCACCAGGCCGGCTGGCAGGCCTGGGTGCTGCAGGAACAGCCTGGTTTCCGGGCAGACTGGTTTCCAAGCACGGCGCCGGTGCTTGATCTACAGGCCTATCTGGCCCAATCCCCTGATCCAGCCAGCGACCTGATCGTATTACCGGAAACCTGGCTGTCAAATCTGCCTGGGTATCTAGTTGGTATACCCAAAGTTATCTTCAACCAGAACGCCTATTACACCTTTGGCCTTGAAGGTCGGGTAAATCTCGACACGTTGGAGCTCTATCGCCATCCCGATGTGCGGGGGGTGGTCACCGTGTCTGATGACAATCGCCGTTTGTTGGTGGAGGGATGTGGCCTGCCAGCGGAACGGGTTTTTACCGTGCTCAATGGCATCGATGGCCAGTTGTTTTATCCGCCGGAACGCAAGCTGCGGCGGATTGTTTTCCTTTCCCGCAAGCAGGTAAACCATGCCCGCAGTGTGCAACTGATGGCCTCCCAGCGGCCGGCGCTGCAGCGCTATGAATTCCGTGAGTTGCCGCGGCTCAGCCATCCCGAACTGGCCGCTGAACTGCGGGAAGCCTTGGTATTTCTCAGTTGTGGCCATCCCGAGGGCTTTGGCCTGCCCCTCGCCGAAGCGATTGCCTGTGGTTGCATCCCCGTGGGCTACCACGGTTTGGCCGGTAGGGATTTCTGTTTCCCTGCCCTGCACAGCGTTGAATTTGGCGACCTGTTTGGTTTCATCCAGCAGCTGGAGAATGCCCTGCAGGCCTTTGAAGCTGACCCAGATGGCAGCACCGCCACCCTGATTAACACCGCCCTGGCCCTGCGGGAGCGTTATTCCCTCGAGCGCGAACGCGAGCGGGCCCTCGAGGTATGGGGCGCGCTGGTTAGTTGATCCCCAGCTTTGTTTCCAGCGACGCCAGCGCCCCCTGCCAGCGGTGGAACCCCTCCTGGCGGTGGGGCACCACCAGCTGCCGATAGCGGCCGTCGCGCCCCAGCAGGTCGTACCAGCGTTCATCGGGAAATTGGGGCAACAGCAGTTGCACCTGGCGGCCACAGGCCACCGCCAGATGGCCCAGGGAGGTGTCCACCGTGGCGATGGCGCTGCACTGGGCCATCAGCTTGCGGGTGTCCCTGAGGCTGCGGATTTGCTGGCGCACCGGCTGCACCCAGGGGGCCAGTCGCTTCAGGATTTGCAATTCCTCGGGGCTGTAATCGCCCATGTCGAGCAGCCGCAGCCCCTGGGCTGCCGCCCGTTGCCAGCGGCCATAGAGCTCCAGGATCACTGGAAACGGCAGCGAGCGACTGAAGGACGACAGCGGATTGGCCGGGTCGGGTTTGCAACGCCAGCAAACCAGTAGCCCGCCGCCGCTAGGGGCCGGCTGAGGGTCCTGGAGCAGGGCACCAGGGGCCTGCTCCAGCCCCCTCAATCCCATCCAGAAGCGGAACCAGGGGGAGGTCACATGCCAACTGCCCTCCAGCCCCTGGCTTGGTTCCAGCGGCAGCCCCGGCACCTCCGCCAGCAGGGCCTGCACCACGCTGTTGTTTTCGCCACTGGGCCGCAGCCAGAGCGCTTCTGGGCTTGGTAACCGCGAACGACTGGCCAGCAGCAGCGCCGCCGTTTCCAGCTGGTCGCCGATGCCCCCCACCAGGTCCACAGACACCGGCAGGCCCTGGTCAAAGCGCTGGGCGATCGCCTGCTCCAGCTGCTGTTGTCTTTGGTTTCCCAGCAGGCCCCGCCAGGGATTCGGCTCCCCCCGCCGCCGCAGGATCCGGTAGGTGGATTGCTGGCCGATCAGTTGGTTATGGCCTTGAACCCGCCCCAGCCAGCTTTCGCAGTCGTCGTAGGCGCCGATATAGGTGAGCAGGCTGATCAGCGCCAGTTGCTGTTGGCGACCGCTGGGGTTTTCGCCGGCGCTGCGGATCTGCCGCTCCAGCTCCTGCCGGGCCAGATCGAGGTCATTGCCATAGAGAAACCACTGCTTTGCTGTCCTCCCATTTGCTGTCATCTCAGCGCAGCTGCTGGAAGCCCTGGTGCAGGGCCAGGGCTGATTGCCGGGGGGTGTAGCGGCGCAGGGCGTCCCTGCGGGCCCTTTGGCCCATGGCCTGCCGTTGCTGGGGTTGGGCGTTACACCAATGCAGGGCCTCGGCCAAGGCGTTGCTATCGCCGGGGGGCACCAGCAGGCCGTTGCGGCCGTGGGTGATCACCTCGTAGGCGCCGCCCACCCCACTGCTGATTGGCACCACGCCGGTGACCATCGCTTCTGCTACCACCATCCCGAAGGATTCCGGATGCAAGGAGGGAAACACCAGCACATCGAGATCTGCATAGAAACTCTGCAGCGCTTCCCCCTCCAGGAACCCCCGCCACTGCACCAGCGCTTTGATCCCTACCCGCTCGCAGTAGTCGCGCAGTTCCTCTTCATAGTTGGGGGCAAAGGCCTTGCCGGCCAGCTGAATACTGAGCGGTTGGCCGTTGCCCCCGGCCTGCAGCCGCGCCACCGCCTCCAGCAACACATGCACCCCCTTCGATTGCATTAGCAGCCCGCAGTAGCCCACCCGCAGGGCCCCAGCCCGGGGTTGGCTGGCCTGTGGTGGCTCGTTTTGCATCAGTGGCGGGTAAACCACCGGCTGTTGGGCCACAGGAAAACCCTGCTGGTGCAGGAGCCGCTTCACCTCCCCCGAGGCAAAAGCCATGCCATAGGAACCTTTGCCCCTGGGGTACTGGTGCAAAGGCATTGGGGCCCCCATGAAGCCCACGTGTTGCTGGGTGGGTACCCCCTGGGCAAGCACTGTGTCCAGCAGCTCTAAGCCGAGCAAATCCAGGTTGCCCACCAGGCACACCTGGGGTTTAAAGCGTTTCAATATTTTGGTCAGCAGCCTTTGATTGTGCTGCTGGCGCCGTTGTTCCTCGCCGCTATCCCCAAGCCGACTGATGCCCCCCTCGTAGCTGCCCAGTAGTTGCAGGCTGCGGCAGACCCTTGGGTCCAGGCCCGCCGGCCCCAGGTAGGGGGCATCACTGGTGAGCACTAGGGGGTCGTAGCCAAGGGCCTCCAACCCCTGGCAGAGCCGTTGCAGGCAAAGCCCGAAACCGCCCAGGTTTTGGGGGGGGTAGAGGTTGGTGAGCAGGAGCAACCGCATGGGGCGAGCCTAAAGTCCGGCCGCTTATCGGCCCCTGCCATGCCCCCATTGCTGCAGCGCTACGACGGCCGCGACCTGGGCAGCAAACCCCACATCAGCCTGTTGGGTTCCAACAAGGTGGGCAATTTTGTTGTCACCATCCCCCTGCTCACTGCCCTCAAGCGCCGCTACCCAGGGGCAGTGATCGACTTTTGGGGCAGTGAGCTCACCGCTGATTTCGAGCGGGCCCTGCCCCAGCTGGCCTGGCGCTGTTCCTGGGATCGGGCCGATGCCGATCTGTTTCAGCAACTGGCCACTGCCGCCGCAGAACGCCTGACGGCGGCCGGCCCCATTGATCTCTTGATCAATTGCGATGGCTTTAACCCCCTCACCCAGGTGCTGGCCAGCTGGCTGCGCCCCCAGTGGGTGGCTGGGGCCGCCCTCAGGGCCAATGGTCGCCAGGCCGTGCCCTGGGGGGATCACCCCTTCCAGAAATTCCTTAATGATCCCGATTGGGATTCCCCTGCCTTTGTGGAGCGCTATGGGGGGCTTTTCCCCTCCAACTACATCGCCGAGCTGCTCTGTCGCCTGGCCTACCTGGAGGAAACCGTGGCGGCCATCGAGCTTCCCTCTGTTGAGCCCCCCTTTGCGGTGCCGGATCTCTTGATCCATGCCACCACCACCCGGGCCGCCAAGCTGTGGCCCCTGGCCCATTGGCAGGCGCTGCTGGCCTGGTGTGAGGCCCAGGCGCTGTCGGTGGGGCTGGTGGGCAGTGCCCCCGCCCTGCAGCGGGAGCAATACAACGCCGGCGATCTCGAAACTGAGCTGCTGGCCAGCAGCTCCCTGATCGACCTGCGGGGCCAAACCAGCCTGATTCAGTTGGCTGGGGCCTGCAAAGCCGCCCGGGCCGTGGTCAGTGTTGATGCCGGGCCCCTGCACATCGCCGCTGCCATGGGCACCCCCACCTTGGCGATTGTTGGCAATGACGCCGCTGGGGTGGGGGCCAGCCCGATTCGGCTCTGGATGCCCCGCTCCAGCAATGCCAGCCGCACCGTGAGCCCCCACAGCTGCGCCGGCTGCGCTGAGCTGCGCTTCCGCAACGATGGCTGCGTCAAGGAGGGCCATGGCTGCATGGCTACGGTGCAGCCCGAGCAGGTGATCGACTGGCTGCGGCCGCTGCTTGCTGCGGATTAGCGTCCATTACCATGCCCGCTTGCCAGAGCTGACTGGACCGCGGGATATGCATCAAATTTTGGGTCCTCTATTTGCGCCATTTCTGCGCATTGAGTACTTTCTATCCGCCTGGTTTGAATTCTTAAGATTTTTTCTCACCGGTAGAACCTGGCGCCATCGGCTGCGTCGCCGGGCCGGTTCCTGGCCCCAGCCGCCGCCAGGGCTGCGGCGAGTGGCAATTTTTGCTGCTTTCCATGGTCCCCAGGTGAGTCTTTCAAACCTGGCCTACCTGCGCTCCCTTCAGGCGGCCGGTTTGCAGGTGGTGTATTTGCATAACGGCCCCCTCTCCGCCGCCACGGTGGAGAAATTAGAGCCCCTCTGTGCCGCTGTGCTCGAGCGTCCCAATCTGGGGCAGGATTGGGGTTGTTTTAAGGATGGCTTCCTCAACTTACGCCGTTATGGCTGGTTGGAAAATACTGAATGGTTGTTGTTTTGTAATGACAGTGTTCACTTTCTTGGCGATCAAGTTGGGGCAGCTTTTGCCCGCAGGTTAGACCAAGAATTTGAGACGATGCCTGAGCCGGTGCTGGCCTTGAATGAAAACCTCCAGCTTTGGCAGCATCTGCAAAGCTTCTTTGTGGCGGTGCGCCCTGAGGTGTTCAAGAGTCCCCGTTTTGTGCATTTCTGGAAAGACTATCTGCCGCTCAGCCATCGTTACCATGCCATCAATAAAGGCGAGGTGCGCTGGTCCCTAAAGGTGCTTAACCATTATCCCCGCCGCGTGCTCTATTCGCCTTCTGCCCTATTTGACTATGCATCTAAAGCCTATGAAGATGAAAACTGGCTTGGGATTTCACAGCTGTTGATCCCCAAGTGCTGTGGCTCGGTGGTTGCTGGCCTGCGTAGCCATTTGGCTGAAGAAATCAGTGCCGATGAGGATCGGCGCAAAGTACCCCGCTCCGGCGGACGTTTTACCACCAGCTATGTGTACTGGGATCAGTTAATGGCGTTGATGGGAATCCTTGAAAGCACTAACACGAGTCATTCCTGTGCCTTGATGTTCTGTGGCTTGTTGGAATCACCTTTCCTGAAAAAAGATATCTGCAGGCACAATACCTACACCCTCGCTCAGATGAGGCAGTTTCTTGAATATCATTTCTCTAATAACTGTGATGAATCACCGGAATCCAGGGCCCTTTGGTCGGAGATCCTTGGCTCCTATGTGGGCCAGGGCACGCTTGTGAGTTATTTATTCCGGCCGCGGGTGGCCTTCCGCAAGGGGCTGATGTATCGCGGTTTTGGCATTTCCCAGGAATCGCTGCCCAATTACGGCAATCGTTGAGTTGCTGTTTTGAGCTTCTCCCTGTCGTCTGGCGTCCCCCAGCTGGATCTGCTGATAATTGCCTATCGCCCCGGCGCCGCTGAGCTGCAGGCCCTGGGCGCCTGCCTGGCGGCCCTGGCCCCGGGCATTCGCTACAGCCTGGCCCTCAACGCCGTGCAGCACCAGCCCCCCGAGGGGCTGGAGCCGCTGCTGGCCGGGGCGCTGCTGGTGCAGCGCAATGCCGAAAACCTTGGCTATGGCCGTGCCGCCAACCGTTTGTTTAAGGCCCTGCCCCAGCCGGCCCCCTGGGTGGCGGTGCTCAACACCGATCTGTATTGGCAGCCTGGCAGCTTTGAAACCCTGCTGCGCTGGCTTGCTCACCAGGCGGATGTGGTGGCGGCGGTGCCCCAGATCCTCAGCCCCTCGGGGCAAGTGGAGCGGCTCACCAAGCGCGACCCCTCCTTGCTGGCCCTCTGCAGCCGCCGTTTTCTGCCCCGGCGCCTCAAACCCCAGTGGCTGCGCCGCCTCGATGGCCGGTTCACCATGGAAGACCACGACCTCCAAAGCATCTTTGAGGTGCCTTACCTGAGCGGCTGCTGCCTGCTGGTGCGCTCCGATGCCTATGCCGCCGTGGGTGGCTTTGATCCGGCCTATTTCCTTTACCTGGAGGATGCCGACCTCAGCCGGCGGCTCAGGCCCCTGGGCCGTTGCCTGCACCTGCCGCTGGCCGCCGTAACCCATGGCTGGGGCCGCGGCAGCCACCGCAGCCTGCGGCTCACCCTGGTGAACCTCTGGAGTGCGGTGATTTATTTCCGCCGCTGGGGCCTGCGGCTCTGGAACTGAATCCAGTGAATCCTGCTGCGCTTCAGTCGAGTCCGCCGAGTCTGCCGAATCCCTTGCTGTCGTTGTTGCTGCCCCTGCACCGGCCGCGGCTTGACCACCTTGAGCAGTTGCTGGCCTCCCTGCCCCTCGATCAGCCTGAGCTGGAGCTGGTGGTGGGCATTAACCCCCTGGCGGCAGATCCTGCCCAACCGTTGGGGCCCTGGTTGCAGCAGTGGCGCCAACGGCAGCTGGGCGGCCAGGGCGCCCGCTGGCAAGTGCTGGAAAATGAGCGCCCCCTCGGCGTAAATGCCCATTTCCAAGCCCTGCAGCGGCGGGCCCGGGGGGCCTGGCTGGCCCCTGTCGACCAAGACGACCGTTGGCAACCGGGCCGTTGGCAGAGCCTGCTGCCCCAGCTGCGGGATCCCCAGCAGCAACGGCTTTGCCTGCTGCTGGTGTCGAGCCTGCGGCCCTGCAACGATCAGCTGGAGCCCTTGGCTTCTTTCGTTGGCCCCCCTTCCCTGGAGCCGCTGCTGCGCACAGCGCCCCCCCTGCGTTGGCTGCGGGCCCTGGGGCTGAACCACGCGACGGGCTGCTGCTGCATCTACAGCCGGCCGCTGCTGCAACGGCTCGGTTGGCCCCCAGCCCAGCCCGCCACCCCCTACTACGACCATCAATTGCTGCTGCGGGCCCTGCTTTCGCGCCACTGCGCCGTGGAGCCCCTGGCGGGGCCGGGCCTGGATTGGCGCCGCCACCAGGGCTGTGTGTCCGGGGTGCGACGCCCCTGGCGCCAGGTGTTGGCAGACCGTTTCCGTCTACTTGCTGCCCTGGTGAGGCCGAACAGCCGCAGCTAATGTCAAGCCGCTTCTTAGGCGTGTGTGTTTGGCAGAGCCCGTTGCCGTATTCCAGGACGCAGTGCTGGAGATCCCGGTTCATTCCTCCTCCCTACGCACCATCAAGCGCAGCCTGCTTTCAGGGCTCACCGGCGGTCAGCTGGCCCGCCGGGGCCGCAGCCTGCGGGTGCGGGCCCTTGATCGTTTAAATATCCGCATCAACCATGGCGATCGCCTGGCCTTGATAGGCCATAACGGCGCCGGCAAATCCACCTTTCTGCGGGTGCTGGCCGGCATCCTTACCCCCACGGGGGGCCAGTGGCAGCTGCCGCAGCCCTTCACCCCATTGATTGATAAATCCTTTGTGGTGGAGCCCCAGCTCAGTGGTTTCCAGGCTGTGAAGGCCCACTATTTGCTCCATACCAGTTCCCTTAAGGGTTTTGATGCCTTCCTCGAGGATGTGGCTAATTTCTCGGAATTAAACGACTTTTTGCATCTGCCGCTCCAGGGTTACAGCGATGGCATGAAAACAAGGTTGCTTTTTGCTATGCACACCTATTTCAGCCATGATTTGCTGGCCCTTGATGAGGGCATTGGTGCCGGTGACCGGGCCTTTGTGGAACGGGCGGCCCAGCGCCTGAAGCATTTCCTTTCCTCCTCTGGCACCCTAGTGATCGCTTCTCACAGTGAGCCGATGTTGCGCTCGTTCTGCAGCAAGGGGGTGGTATTTCAGAAGGGTCGGCTCGCCTATGCCGGCGAAGTGAATGAGGCGCTTGCCTATTACCAACATTCCGTTGAGGAGGTGCAACATGCTTGAGTTGCTTTATCCGTTTCAAACCTTCCGGGCCTGGTGGTATGCCGCCAGCCTGCGCACCCAGGCCCGTTTCCAGCGCACCCTGCTTGGCAGCAGTTGGCTTGGTATTTCCAACTTGCTCAGCGTGTTGGTGCTGTCCTTTGTTTATGGGGTGTTGCTCAAGGTTCCAGATCCAAAGCAATATTTTCTTTATATCGCCGTGGGGCTCACGGTTTGGCAGTTTATTTCGATGATCATCAGCACCTCGCCCACCTTGCTGCGTGATCATAAAGATAAGTTGATGAATACCCCCACCCATCCGATTTTTTATTTTCTAGAGGAGTGGGCCTTTCAGATTCAAACCTTTTTACAGGCCTGGGGGATTGTGATCCTTGTGCTGGCAATATTTGTGCAGCCAAGTTTACTTTGGAATGGCGTGTTGCTGGCGGCTTTGCCGATCATTAATCTCTTCCTTTTCTGCATTGTGGTGCAGATTTTCTTTGCCTTGGTTGGCCTACTCTTCCAGGATCTTTACCAGGTGATCCCGATGCTGCTGCAGCTCACCTTTTTGTCCTCACCGGTGTTATTTAGTAAAATGAACCTGGGGGAGCATCAGTGGATTGCCAATTGGAATCCGCTCTTCCTGATCCTTGCCCCCGTGCGCCAGGCGGCGATCGACGGCCACCTGGCCCTAGGCCAGCAGCTGGCGATCCTCGTTGGGAACCTGCTGGCCTGTGCCCTGCTGGTGCTGGGCCTGGGCCGCTGGCGCCAGTGGATCGTCTTCAACCTCTGAGCCGGCTCTGGGCTTGGCCTGGGCCCCAGTTTGGGAACTCAGTGTTGTAGGATTTTTGGATCGGCCGATGGCCGCATGCGGATGTAGCTCAGTGGTAGAGCATCTCCTTGCCAAGGAGAGGGTCGAGAGTTCGAATCTCTTCATCCGCTTGATCTTTTAAATCGCTGCCTTTTTTAGCAGAACTTTTTAGCCGAGCTTTATTAGCAGAACCTTATTAGCAGAACCTTATTAACAGACCTTCAATATCGGAATTGCGATATTGTAATTGCGATATTGTAATCGCGATATTGTAATCGCGACATCGGAATTGCGATATCAGAATTGCGATATCAGAATCGCGACATCAGAATCGCGAAATCTTAATCGCAATTCGAAACTTAAGTCGAATTATTACCTTCTAATCAGCTACCGCCCCGCAGGTAGCGGCCCATCAGCTGCAGGGAGCTGGTTTATCTGCTTGGTTGGGCCCACCGCTTGGGTTGAGCAGCATTAGCTGTTGCTGTTCAGCGGCTTGGAAGCCCAGCTGTTCATAGAAACCGCGTTGGTGGGTAGTCATGAGGTAAACCCGCTCCACTGCGGCCACGGCTGGGTGCTTCAACAGCGCTTCCACCAGGGCCCGGCCATGGCCCTGACCCTGGTGACTGTCGGCCACCACCACATCCCAGAGCACCGCCCGATACACCCCATCGCTGCTGGCCCGGCCAAAGCCCAGCAGTTGCTTTCCCTCCCAGAGGCTCACCACCGCCTGACTGCCCCGCAACATGCGCCGCAGATCAGCGGGGCTGCGCTGCTGGGCCCAGAAACTGTGCTGCTGCAGGAGCTGCTGCAGGGCAGGCAAGGGCAGACGCCAGCAGCGACCGCTATGGCAGATCAAACGGATCACGGGGCAAAGATTAGGCCAGAGGGATACTTCTGTCTGCAGAAAGCATCGGCTTCCTTTGTGTAGACGTCATTTTGTGATACCAGGTTCACGGTTCTTGTTGGATTTGAGTCGACACTTGGCAGCTTTTGATCTTTATGCCCATGGGGCCCTGCTCTTACTTGTGAATAGATGGAAAATCAGCTTAATTCTATCCTTTCGAGTCTTTTCCCCCTTCAGTCCCCCTTCAGTCCCTCTTCTATCCCTCTCCTGTCCCTTTCCTGTCCCGCCTACTCAAAACTCCTGCCTCCATTAGCTGCTCCCGTCTGGATTCGGGGCCCCTTTGGCGCTGCCTGAGCTGGCTGCATTGCCAACTGGTTGCACTGCCAACTGGTTGCACTGCCAGCTAGCCGCTTTGCCTAGTCATTGCCCTGTTTACTCTGCTGCGCTGCCTATGTGATTGTCTTTCCCTGGCCGATTTTGCGTTCCGTACGGCCTGTACAGAATCCGAAATCGCCACCAACAACACTCCGCACACCCGCGGCTTCGGGGCATACCGCCTGCAGACACCAACGGCCCCAAGGCCCATCACCAATCTCAGTCTCAATGTCAGTCCCTATCCCCATCACTCCCTATCCCCGCCTGCCCCTCAGCCCTCGTCAGCTCAGCCCTCGCCCCAGGGACAGCTGTAGGCGATAGGGATCCCTTGAAACCCTTGCCACCACTGGTGTTTTCCGCTACGCCAGCGGCTTTGCGGTGGTAGGCTGTTCCTAATCACTGGTTCGTTTCATGCTCAAGCTCCTGCTGGGTGATCCCAACGCCCGCAAGCTGAAGCGTTACCAGCCCCTGGTATCAGACATAAACCTGTTGGAGGAGGACATCGCCCCCCTCTCCGACGATGAGCTGCGCTCCCGCACCGGCCAGTTTCGCCAGCAGCTGCAAGCTGCCGCTACCCCCGCCCGCCAGCGGCAGTTGCTGGATGAGCTGCTGCCGGAGGCCTTTGCCGTGGTGCGTGAGGCCGGCAAGCGGGTGCTGGGCATGCGCCACTTTGACGTGCAGCTGCTGGGCGGCATGGTGCTGCACGACGGCCAGATCGCTGAGATGAAAACTGGCGAGGGCAAAACCCTGGTGGCCACCCTGCCCGCCTATCTCAATGCCCTCAGCGGCCGCGGCGTCCATGTGGTCACCGTTAACGATTACTTGGCCCGCCGGGATGCCGAGTGGATGGGCCAGGTGCACCGTTTCCTTGGGCTCAGCGTTGGCTTGATCCAGCAGGACATGAGCCCTGCTGAACGCCGTAAAAATTATGCCTGCGATGTTACCTATGCCACTAACAGTGAGCTGGGTTTTGATTATCTGCGCGATAATATGGCCACTGATATCAGTGAGGTGGTGCAGCGTGAATTTAATTATTGCGTGATAGACGAGGTGGATTCGATCCTTGTTGATGAAGCTCGAACACCGCTGATTATCTCGGGTCAGGTGGAACGGCCCCAGGAAAAATATCAACAGGCCGCTGCCCTTGCCCTGCAGCTGGAACGCTCGGCTGAACTGGGCAAGGATGGGATCGATCCCGAGGGGGATTATGAAGTTGACGAGAAACAGCGCAATGTAACTCTCACTGATGAGGGTTATGCCAAGACTGAGCAGTTGCTGGGTGTCACTGATCTATTTGATGCCGCCGACCCCTGGGCCCATTATATAAATAATGCGCTTAAAGCTAAGGAATTGTTTATTAAAGACGTTAATTATATTGTGCGCTCCGCCGAGGTGGTGATTGTTGATGAATTCACCGGTCGGGTGATGCCTGGTCGCCGCTGGAGTGATGGCTTGCACCAGGCGGTGGAGGCGAAGGAGGGCCTAGCGATTCAGCCCGAAACCCAAACCCTCGCCAGCATCACCTATCAGAACTTCTTCCTTCTATATCCCCGTTTGGCCGGTATGACCGGTACGGCTAAAACTGAGGAGGTGGAATTTGAGAAAACCTACAAGCTCGAAGTGGCTGTGGTGCCCACCAATCGCACTCGCTCCCGCAAAGATATCGTTGACCAGGTATACAAAACCGAATCAGCTAAATGGCGGGCCGTGGCCCTAGAAACCGCTGAATTCCATAGGGCCGGCCGGCCCGTACTGGTGGGTACCACCAGCGTTGAGAAATCCGAGTTGCTCTCCACCCTGCTGCAGGAACAAGGCATCCCCCACAACCTGCTAAACGCCAAGCCAGAAAACGTCGAGCGGGAGGCTGAGATCATTGCCCAGGCGGGCCGCGCCGGTGCAGTCACCATCGCCACCAACATGGCCGGCCGTGGCACAGACATCATCCTGGGGGGCAACAGCGATTACATGGCCCGGCTCAAGGTGCGTGAAATCCTGTTGCCCCGTTTGGTGCGTCCCGAGGAGGGCCACCGGCCGCCGGTACCCCTGCAGCGCGAAGCAAACAGCGGCTTTGCCGCCAGCACCGCAAACCCAGCCAAACCCCCCAGTGAAGCCAGGGCCATTGGCAATCTCTACCCCTGTCAACTCTCCTCCGACACCGACGAGGCCCTGGGGGAAGTGGCCCGCCAGTTGGTGAAACTTTGGGGAGACCGCTCGCTCACGGTGCTGGAGCTGGAGGATCGCATCACCAGCGCCGCCGAAAAGGCCCCCTCTGAGGATGCCGGCATCCTGCAGTTACGCCAGGTGATTGCCCAGATCCGCGCTGACTACGACAGTGTGATCGCCACCGAACAGTCGCGGGTGCGGGAATCGGGCGGGTTGCATGTGATCGGCACCGAACGCCATGAATCGCGCCGCGTTGATAACCAACTGCGGGGCCGGGCTGGCCGCCAGGGGGATCCCGGTAGCACCCGTTTCTTCCTTTCCCTAGAAGACAACCTGCTGCGCATCTTTGGCGGTGATCGGGTGGCGGGCCTGATGAATGCCTTCCGGGTGGAGGAAGACATGCCGATCGAATCAGGCATGCTCACCCGCTCCCTTGAGGGGGCCCAGAAGAAGGTGGAAACCTATTACTACGACATCCGCAAGCAGGTTTTTGAATACGACGAGGTGATGAATAACCAGCGCCGGGCCGTTTATGCCGAACGCCGGCGGGTGCTGGAGGGCCGTGAGCTGAAGCGGCAGGTGCTGGGCTACGGCGAACGCACCATGGACGACATCGTTGAGGCCTATGTGAACCCTGAGTTGCCGCCTGAGGAGTGGGACCTCAGCCGTTTAACTGAGAAGGTGAAGGAGTTTGTTTATCTACTCCAAGACCTGCAACCCCAGCAGCTCCAAGGCCTCAATATGGAGGAACTCAAGGCCTTCCTGCATGAGCAGCTTAGGAATGCCTATGACCTCAAGGAAGTGGAAATTGAACAGCTGCGCCCAGGCCTAATGCGTGAGGCGGAGCGTTTCTTTATTCTTCAGCAGATTGATACCCTCTGGCGGGAACATCTGCAGAGCATGGATGCCCTGCGGGAATCCGTGGGTCTGCGCGGCTATGGCCAGAAGGATCCCTTGATTGAATATAAAAACGAAGGCTACGACATGTTCCTAGAAATGATGACCCAGATGCGGCGCAACGTGATCTATTCGATGTTCATGTTCCAGCCCCAGCCGGCCGTTAGCGATGAAGTAGCCGTTTAACAGCGGTTCTTAGGCTGTGGTCCCGCAGGTATTTATTTTCTGCCTGGGCCTGTTGCAGTTGTTGTTTGTAGGGCCGCAGGTCGGTTTCGCCGAAGGTACTGTCTGGTCGCAGTTGGGCCAGCTGTTCTAGCAGTTGTCCCTTGGCCGTGAGTAGCGCTGCCACCTCGCTGAATTGGGCGTGCCAGGCCGGTGCCGCAGCGGCGTAGGTGGCGATGCCGAGGCCATGGCCATTTAGTACCTCCACGGTATGTACATCGGTCGCGCCTTTTAGTTCCTCCCAGAGTTGCCACACACCAAAATCCCGTTCGCGCACATTTATGTCGTGGAACAGGATTGTGCCGCCGGGTTTTAGCTTCGGCAGCCAGGTGTTGAGGTCATGCTGCACCGCTGCGTAGGTGTGTAGACCATCGATATGGATCAGGTCGAGCGACTGGGGGGCAAAGTGAGTGGCCGCCTCATCAAAGCTGCTGCGCACCAGGCGACTGCGTTGGCTGTGCTGCTGTTGCTGTTCCAGCGATACCCGTTGGAACACCTCCTCGCCGTAGGCGCCGGCATGCTCATCCCCCTGCCAATTGTCTACGGCATACACAAAGCTGTGCTCAGAAAAGGCGGCGGCGGCCTCACAGAAGCTGAAAAAGGAAACGCCGTAATGGCTGCCTAGTTCCACGATCAAGCCAGGCTGCAGCTGGGCCACCAGCCAGTGGGCGATCGGCACATGTTCCCACCAGCTGGAGGGGGCCCGGTAGCTGGGATTGAGGCCGAGGGAGCGTAGGGACTGCATCAGGGTTTGGCGCCGCTGAAGGAATGGCGCAGTTTGCGTAGCAAGCTGCCTGCGGCACGATAGGGCCTGGTCAATTTCCAGCTGCGGCTGTTTTTTAGGGCCCTCAGTAGCTGTTCGGCTGGGTTGTCGTGTTGCCCCTGCCCATGGGCTGTTGGGGTTGCCGTGAGCAATTCTTTGGCGGAGTAGCTGCTGGCGGCCTGCACCAGGGCCGTGCGACTGAGGCCACTGCAGGGGTGGGCCTGGCTAGGAGCGTCTTTTTGCAGGTGCACAATGAACTCAAGGCCATGTTCACAGATGTCATGCACCTGGAGTTCTTTCACTAAGCCAAGCATCCTTAGATCCGCCAGGATCAGGCAAAAGCTGGCCGGGTTGAAGCAGTGGCAGTGGGCATCGATGTAGCGGCTTTTGATATCTGCCTGTAGCTGTTCAAACCAAGCAATCTTGTTGAATTCAGGGTTGGTTTGAAATGGCTCCAGCTCAGTCCAGATCAGGCTTACATCGTTGGGCTCCAGCTGGGGGCTGGCAATGGGAGAACCGTCTATCTTCTTGGCGCCTAGGCAGATATGGTTAAAAACGGTGCCCAGGCTCGGTTGGGCCTGTTGGTTTATGTAGGCATCAATCAGGCTGCCACTGCTGGAGAGGGGCTTGTAGAGATCAAAGCAGCGGGTGTGGATTGGGATCGCCATGGTGAGCGATCCCCCTGGCCGCAGCAGGATTTCAGCATCCTGAAGAAACTGAATCGGATTTGGCAGATGTTCGAAATGGTGGGAAGTAACGATGTAATCGAGCACGCCACTGACGGGAGTGAACGCCGCTGCTGAGCTTGGAGGCTTCGCGGTGCTGTTGTTGGAGCTATTTTCAAAGCGTCCGCTGCAGCTGATTGCCTCAAGCAGTGGTTTGCTGGAGACGATATCTACCTCTTCTATGTCGTCAAAATATGGATATACATTGGGGTCTTTGGCGTAATTCTTGATTAGCTGATCGCGGCTAAATACATCTAGAGTGGTTACATTAAAACCTTTTTTCTTTGGGCAGATCGGCCTGAAAAATGGCCCCACCTCCAGGCCAGCTTTTTGCTTTGAGGCCCCCCGGCGCAGCTCCTGGAGCCGGTCACCCGCCTGTCGAAACACGACCGCCATGCTTAGATCCCGCTGCCCTCCAGGAACTCCAGGATCTCACGGTCCTTGAGGCTTTGGGAGGTGCCCCCCGGTTGGCCGCCGCGGCGCTGTTGTTCAAGGGCATTTTCTAGGGCATCGATCCGTTCCATCAGGTTGCGGATCACCTGGGCCTCTGCATCGGGCAGCTGCGAGTGGGCCAGGGGGTCGATGCGTACGCCCGATTGGTGGATCACCCGCCCCGGTACCCCTACCACCGTGCAATCGTGCTCCACATCCCGCAACAGCACTGAACCGGCGCCGATGCGGGTGTTGGCGCCCACGCTTATGGCCCCCAGCACCTTGGCGCCGGCCCCCACGATCACGTTTTCGCCAAGGCTGGGGTGGCGTTTGCCGGTTTGTTTGCCGGTGCCCCCCAGGGTTACCCCCTGGAAAAGCAGGCAGCGGTTGCCGATTACCGCTGTTTCACCGATCACCACCCCCATGCCGTGGTCGATGAATACACCACTGCCGATCTGGGCGCCCGGGTGAATCTCAATGCCGGTAATTAGCCGCCCCAGTTGCGACAGCAGGCGCGGCAACAGCGGCAGCCCCAGTTGCCAGAGGCGATGGCTGAAACGATGCAGGCTGAGGGCATGCAGACCCGGGTAGCAGAGCAGGATCTCCGCCAGGCTGCGGGCCGCCGGGTCCCGTTCGCGGATGATGGCGATATCGGTTTTGATTGTTTGCAACATCGCTCTAGATAAGGGCGGTGTTCATGCTGTAGCGCCTTCCCCCTGGGGGCTGTCTAGGCCAATTTCCTTGCGCAGCATGTCGATGGTGCTGGCCCCCAGATAACTCTGGGCGCAATGCACCTGCGGTAAGCGCATCAACTGGGAGCGATTTTGGCGCAAGGTTTGTTCCACCAGGGGCAGGCTGGGGCGGTCGCAGAGCACATGGCTGGCGGCGCGGCATAGGGCCAGCAGGCGGCTGCCCACATCCGGGGAGGCGGTCATCACCAGCAGTTCCTGGCCCCGCATCGAGTGCAGGATCACCTCCGCCGCCCGCAGGATGCCGGGGCTGATGCTCACCAAACCCACGCAGCTGCCGGCCCGCAGTTCCTTGAGCAGGTTGAGTTCGTGGCGGAAGTCGTTGAGGTCTACGGCCACAGCCCGCACCCCATGTTGTTTGGCCAGTTCCTCCACGGGTTGGAGGAAGTAGCGACTGGTTACCACCGTGCCGTTGTTGGAGGTTTCCAGCACCGCCTCCAGCTCCTCCAGGGGCACCACTTCCACGGGCACATCGAGGTTGGGGGCCAGTTCCTCGGCGATCAGCATCGAGGCGCCGATGTCCTCCCGGGGGGTGCTCACCAGCACCCGGGCGCCACAGCGCAGGCGCCAGTCGATCTCGCGGGTGAGCAGTTCGCGGGCCTGCTGCAGCGTGCAGCCGGCATTGAGTAGGCCATCGATGCTGCGGCGCACCTCCTGGTCGATGTCTGGGCGGATCCGGGTGCGGGGGCCGGCGGGTACCTTGATTTCCCGCGGTTTCTGCTGGTCACGCACGTAGATGCCGGAGCCGGCCATGGCTTCCACCACCCCGTCGTTTTCCAGCTGCCGATAAACCTTGCTGATTGTGTTGCGGTGCAGGCCGGTTTGCATGGCCAGCTGTCGGGTACTAGGTAACCGGTGCCCTGGTGGGAAGTGACGGGCGGCGATGGCGAAGCAGATCTGGTTGTACAGCTGCGTCGACGCCGGGATGTCGCTCTCCTGTTGGATGTGAAAACGCACGCTGGTGTGTGACAGCAGCTCGACTGCGCCACGGTAGATGCCCACGGCCCAGGTGACAATTGCTGGCCTGTCATACGGGCGTGTGCCGTGACTGTGCCTGTTGCCCCTTCCAGCGGATCTTGGCTGGAAATCCCCGGCCCCGATTGTGTTTTGCGTTGTTGGTGGGCGGCGCCAGCGGCCCCCCGGGGCTTGATCCTGGTGTTGCCGGAGGTGTTTGGCATCAACGGCTGGCTGCGCAGCGTGGCCGAGCGCCTGCGGGGCGAGGGCTATGCCGCCTTGGTGCTGCCCCTGTTTGCCCGCACTGCCCCTGGGCTGGAGCTGGGCTATGACGCCGCCGGCCTGGCCGAGGGCCGTGGTCACCGCGACCTGGTCACGGAGGGGCAGTTCCTGGCCGATGCCGAGGCGGTGCTGGCCTGGGTGGCCCTGCAGCCCCAGCTGGCTGGCCTGCCGCTGGGCGCTGTGGGCTTTTGCTTTGGGGGACACCTGGCCTGGCCCTTGGCAACCCTGCCGGCCCTGCAGGCCAGCTGTGCCTTCTACGGCGCTAGGCCACCCCTGGCGCTGGCGCCAAGGATCCAGGGGCGCTTCTGGGCCTTCTGCGGCGAGCAAGACCCGTTGATACCCGCCGCAGACCAGGACGCCATCCGCGAGGCCCTGGCCGCCGCCGATCCCCCAGGCCAACGCCTTCAATTCTTTTTGGCCCCGGGGGCGGGCCATGGTTATCTCTGCGATCAGCGGGCTGATTTCCACCCCGAGGCCGCCGCCGAGGGTTGGCGGCGGCTGTTGGAGCTGTTTAGCTCGATGCCACTTCCGTAGCCGTTGCGTATGGGGAGCCGGGGGTGGTGACCGGAATGGTGCGCACCGCCCTGGTGGGTTCGGGCTTGTCCTTATTGAGCGGGCTGCGGCGGGGGCCGAGGAACATGATCATGTTGCGGCCCTCCCGCTTCGGTTCCTGTTGCAATTCAGCGTTTTCTTCCAGGTCTTTGGCCATGCGGAACAACAGCTGTTCGGCTAGGGCCGTGTGCTGAATTTCGCGGCCGCGGAAGATCACCGTGCACTTCACCTTGTCGCCGGCCTTGAGGAAGCGCACAGCTTGACCAATGCGCACTTGGTAGTCGTGCTCATCGATCTTGTAGCGCATCTTCACCTCTTTTACTTCGGTTTGATGCGACTTTTTCTTGGTTTCCTTCGCCTTCTTTTCTTGCTCGAATTTGAACTTGCCATAGTCCATGATCCGGCAGACGGGCGGATCAGCTTTTTCGCTCACCAGCACTAGATCTAGTTCCCGCTCGCGGGCTACATCAAGGGCAGCTTCTCTGGTGATTACCCCCAGCTGACTACCGTCCGCATCCACCACCCGCAGGCTGGGGTAGCTGATCCGATCGTTGATGTTGGGAAGTTCCCGAACGGGGGCGCGGCGGTCAAAACGGGGGCGGGGTGGGGCCATTCAGTCGGGCGAGGGGGGCTGTCTGCGAACAGGTGACCCTTCACCCTAAACGTCGGTCAGCCATTTAGCTGGCCCTGGCCTCGGCAATTGCCGCCAGGGCCGGCCCCAGGGGCGCCGCCGGGTCGAGCCAGAGCGGTTGGTGGCGATGGCGGAACCAGGTGCGCTGGCGCTTGGCAAACAGCCAGGTGCGGCGGCAGGTGAGCGCCTCGGCTTCTTGGCGATTCAGGCTTCCCGCCAGCAGGGCCAGGGCCTCCCCGTAGCCAATCGTTTGCAGCAGCGGCAGCTCCGGGCCGTAGCGCTGGGCCAGGGCTTCGGTTTCCTCCAGCAGTCCCCCCGCGTACATGGCGGCGGTGCGTCCCTCGATCCGTTGGCGCAGGTTGGGGGGATCTAGGCCCAGCTCCAGCACCCGACCCGGCGGCGGCCGCCGCCCCTGCTGGCTGGAGAGCGGCCGGCCACTGCCATAGAGCACCTCCAGGGCCCGCTGGGTGCGCAGGGCGTCGTGGGGATGGATGCGGCTGGCGGCGCTGGGATCCGCCTGGCGGAGCAGCTGATGGCTGATCCCTTGGCCCAGCCCGTTGAGTTGGGCCCGCAGCCAGGGCTGGGGGGCCACGCTCGGCGGTTGTAGCCCCTGGCCCAGGGCCTGCAGGTAAAGGCCACTGCCCCCCACCAGCAGCGCCGGCCGGCCGGCGGCCTGGTCGGCGGCGATCAGCGGTTCAGCCCGGGCGCAGAACTGTTGCAAATTGAGCGGTTGATCCGGGGGCACCAGATCCAGCAGTTCGTGCACCACCCCGCGGCGTTCCGCCATGGGGGGCTTGGCGGTGCCCACATCCATGCCCACGTACACCTGGCGCGAATCCACCGACAGCACCCGGCCCCCCAGCCGTTCGGCCAGGGCCACCCCCAGGGCGGTTTTGCCGCTGGCGGTGGGCCCCAGCAGCAGCACCATCAAGGCTTCGCTCGCCACTGGTTCCATTGCAGCTCTCCAGCCCCCAGTCAAATTCAACCGGAGAGGCGCCCAGGGGCCCCTCTGGGCCGCCGGTGGTAGGATGAGCCGTCAGCGGAAGGGTCCCGCCGGGGACAGCCTTCGAATTCGGGCATCTCGGCGGCAATCAGTAATGAGCGAAGCGTCCAGTCCCCCCTCTCCAGTGCAGTCGGAATACGGCGCTGATCAGATCCAGGTTCTTGAGGGCCTTGAACCGGTGCGCAAGCGCCCCGGCATGTACATCGGCACCACCGGGCCGCGGGGCTTGCACCACCTCGTGTATGAGGTGGTTGATAACGCCGTTGATGAGGCCCTCGCCGGCCATTGCAACGAAATCCTGGTGAGCCTCTGCGCCGATGGCTCCGCCTCGGTTACAGACAACGGCCGCGGGATCCCCACAGACATCCACCCCCGCACCGGCAAGTCGGCCCTGGAAACCGTGCTCACGGTGCTGCACGCCGGGGGCAAATTTGGCGGCGGTGGCTACAAGGTTTCTGGTGGCCTCCACGGGGTGGGGGTGTCGGTGGTCAACGCCCTCAGTGAGTGGGTGGAGGTGACGGTTTATCGCCAGGGCCAGCGGCATACCCAGCGCTTTGAGCGCGGCGCCCCGATCGGCATCCTCAAATCGGTAGACGACAGCAGTGGCAAGCGCGGCACCCAGGTGGTGTTTAAGCCCGATATCCAGATCTTCAGCATTGGGATTGAGTTTGATTACCTCACCCTCTCCGGTCGGCTGCGGGAGCTGGCCTACCTGAATGGTGGTGTGCGCATTGTTTTCCGGGATGAACGCCCTGAAACACCCCACGAGGAGATCTACCACTACGAAGGGGGCATCAAGGAATACGTTCAATACATGAATGCCGGCAAAGATCCCCTGCATGCCGATATCATTTATGTAAACAATGAAAAAGATGGCGTTCAGGTGGAAGCCGCCCTGCAGTGGTGTGTGGATGCCTACTCCGACAGCATCCTTGGCTTTGCCAACAACATCCGCACCATCGATGGCGGCACCCACATCGAGGGCTTAAAAACGGTGCTTACCCGCACCCTTAATACCTTTGCCCGCAAGCGGGGCAAGCGCAAGGAAGCCGAAGGCAACCTGGCCGGTGAAAATATCCGTGAGGGTCTCACCGCCGTGCTTTCGGTGAAGGTGCCAGACCCTGAATTCGAAGGCCAAACCAAAACCAAGCTCGGTAACACCGAGGTGCGCGGCATCGTAGACACGGTGGTGGGCGAATCCCTCAGTAAATATCTGGAATTCCACCCCCAGGTAATAGATCTGATCCTTGAGAAGGCAATTCAGGCCTTCAATGCTGCTGAAGCAGCCCGGCGCGCCCGGGAGCTGGTGCGGCGTAAATCGGTGCTGGAAAGTTCCACCCTGCCCGGCAAGTTGGCCGACTGCAGTTCCCGGGATCCCTCCGAATCGGAGATTTACATTGTGGAAGGCGATTCCGCTGGGGGCTCCGCCAAGCAGGGCCGCGACCGCCGCAACCAGGCGATCCTGCCCCTGCGCGGCAAGATTCTTAATATCGAGAAAACAGACGACGCCAAGATCTACAAGAACACTGAAATTCAGGCCCTAATCACGGCCCTGGGTTTGGGTATCAAAGGTGAGGAGTTTGACGAGAAAAATCTCCGTTATCACCGCATCGTGATCATGACCGATGCCGATGTGGATGGCGCCCACATCCGCACCCTGATCCTTACCTTCTTCTTCCGTTACCAACGGGCCCTGGTGCAAGGTGGCTACATCTACATCGCCTGCCCGCCGCTCTACAAGGTGGAACGGGGCAAGAACCATACCTATTGCTACAACGAGCAAGACCTTAAGAAAACCCTGGCGGGTTTTGGTGAAAAGGCCAATTACACAATTCAGCGCTTTAAAGGTCTTGGTGAAATGATGCCCAAGCAGCTCTGGGAAACCACCATGGATCCCAACACCCGCACGATGAAACGGGTGGAAATTGAAGATGCGGCCGAGGCCGATCGTATTTTCACGATTCTGATGGGAGACAAGGTGGCCCCCCGGCGGGAATTCATCGAAGCCCACAGCGCCGAACTTGACCTGGCGGAGCTCGATATTTGATGCCCTTGCGTTGGGCCTGGTTGTTGGGGCTGGCCCTGTTGGCCCCCGTTGCCCTGCCCGCCGGTGGGGCCGATCGCGATCGCCCTGGCCTACGGCGCCGTGGGTCGGGGGAACCCTTCTTTGCCCTGGGGGGCCAGCGCCTGCAGGTGTCCCCCCACCACCAGGCGCCGCAGTTGGCGGCCGCTGATGCCGCCCTGCCCCTGGAGCTGCTCACCACCTGGTGGGATGGCCGCGGTGAGCGTTGGTTGCGGGTGCGCCAGGGCAGCCGTCGCGGCTGGTTGCCCGGTTGAGTTAATGGTGCGCGACATTTTGTTGGTTTCGATCGGGGCGGTGCCGGGCGCCTGGTTGCGCTTTCGCCTGGTGAACCATTTCGAGCCGATGATTCCGGCCAAGCACTGGGCCACCTTTGGCGTGAACCTGGTGGCTTCCTTTGCCCTGGGGCTGTTGGTGGCCCTCGATCAGCGCTGTGGTGCCAGCCAGCTGCTGCTGCTGCTGGCCACTGGTTTCCTCGGCAGCCTCAGCACCTTTTCCACCTTCATCGTGGAGGTGCTCCTGCTGGTGCGGAAGCGGGCCCCTGCTGATGCCCTGCTGCTGGCCCTGGCTTCTGTGGTTACCGGTTTATTGGCGGTGGAAATGGGCCTCTGGCTTGGGGGGATGCCATGAGCCTGCGACTCGAAGCTAGGGACCTGCTGTTGGTGGCCCTGGGGGCGGTGCCGGGGGCCTTGTTGCGTTGGCAGGCGGGCGTCCACCTGGCGCCAGTGCTGCCCTTTGGTTCCGCCGGGGCGGATCTGCTGGTGAACCTGATCGGGGCGGCTTTGCTCGGTTGGTTGGCGGCAGCTCCGACCGTGGCCCCACGCCTGTCGCTGGCCTTGGGCATCGGCTTCTGTGGTTCGCTCACCACCTTCTCCTCCTGGATGCTGGACATGGCCCTGTTGCAGCGCCACGGCCACAGCCTTGAGGCCCTGGCTGTGCTGCTGCTCAGCCTTGGCCTCGGACTGCTGGCCGCCGCTGGCGGCTATGGCCTCAGGCTCAGGCGGCAGCGCTGAGGGCGGTTTCAATCGCCTGGGTGAGTTCCGAGGCATCCGGTGCCACAGCACTCTTAAAGCGACCCAGCACCGTGCCATCGCGGCCCACCAGGAATTTTTCGAAGTTCCAAGCGATCGGCCCGGCCGGTTCCGCCTGGGTCAGGGTGTCGAAGGGGGCAGCGCTGGCGCCCACCTTGGCGAACAACTCAAAGTTCACCCCGTAGGTGCTGCTGCAGAACTGTTGGATCTCAGTGATTGAGCCCGGTTCCTGGGCGCCGAAATCATTGCAGGGGAAGGCCAATACCTTGAAGCCCTGGGCCCCGTACTGCTCCTGCAGGGCCTGAAGACCGGCGTACTGCTTGGTGAAACCACAGCGGCTGGCCACATTGACGATCAGCAGCACTTGGCCGGCCTTATCGGTTAGGTCCTGGGGGCTGCCGTCGGCGCCGGACACGATCACACCTTGAACACTGGGGGCCATGGGGAAGTTGCAAACGGCGAGACCCTAACCACCCAAATACACTCGGCCGATGGTCGAACACACCGCTGCCATTCCCGAGCTCACCCAGTACCTCGAGCGATTGCTCACGGCCGGTAATTACGACGCCGTAAAGCAGTTGCTGGAGCCGGAGCAACCTGCCGATGCGGCCGAGGCGATCGGCAGTTTGCCCACCCTGCAGCAGGCGATTGCCTTTCGACTGCTGCCTAAGGACGAGGCGATTGAGGTGTACGAATACCTCGATGCCAGCGTGCAGCAATCGCTGCTGGAACGGCTGCGCTCCGGTGAGGTGCTGGAGCTGGTGGAGGAGATGTCCCCCGATGACCGGGTGCGGCTCTTTGATGAACTGCCCGCCAAGGTGGTGCGCAACCTGCTGCAACAGCTGAGCCCGGCCGAACGCCGGGTCACGGCCCAGCTGCTGGGCTACGAGAGCGAAACCGCCGGTCGTTTGATGACGACCGAGTTCATCGACCTCAAGGAGTTCCACACCGCCGCCCAGGCCCTGACGATCGTGCGGCGGCGGGCCTTGACCACTGAAACCATCTACAGCCTCTACGTGACCGATGGGGCGCGGCGGCTCACCGGCATCCTCTCGCTGCGGGACCTGGTGGTGGCCGATCCGGAGGAGACCGTTGGCGAGGTGATGACCAGGGAGGTGGTGCGCGTGCACACCGACACCGACCAGGAGGAGGTGGCCCGGCTGATCAAGCGCTACGACTTCCTGGCCCTGCCCGTGGTGGACCGGGAAGACCGGCTGGTGGGGATCGTCACCGTTGATGACGTGATCGACGTGATCGACCAGGAGGCCACCCGGGACCTCTACGCCGCCGGGGCCGTGCAGGCCGGTGATGAGGATGACTATTTCCAGAGCAACCTGTTTGAGGTGGCCAAGCGGCGGGTGCTTTGGCTGCTGGTGTTGCTGATCACCAACACCGGCACCTCGGCGGTGATCGCCTCCCAGCAGGGGGTGCTGCATCGGGTGGTGCAGCTGGCTGCCTTCATTCCGCTGCTGATCGGCACCGGCGGCAACGTGGGCGCCCAGAGTTCCACCGTGGTGATTCGCGGCCTAAGCACCAATCGGGTGCAGAGCTTGGGGCCTTGGCGCACGGTGGGTCGCGAGGCGATGGCCGGGCTGTTGCTGGGGCTGTTGCTGGCGGCGGTGGTGGTGCCCTGGGCTTGGCAGTTGAGCGGCACACCCCTGGTGGCGGCGGCGGCGGGGGTGTCGATGCTTTGTATTTCCATCCTGGCGGCCACGGCAGGGGCTGCCCTGCCGCTGGTGTTTGAAAAGTTGGGTCTCGATCCGGCCTTGATGTCTGCCCCGTTTATCACCACCGTGGTGGACGTGGCGGGGGTGTTCATCTACCTGCAGACCGCTGCGTGGCTGTTGCAGCGCTATGGCGGCCTTGCCTAGGTCTTTATGTCTAAGGTTTTTATGTCTAAGCCTGGACGCCTAAGCCTGGACACCTAAGCCTTTGTACCTAGGCATAAGTCTTTATACCTAAGGCGTTATGCCGAGCTCTAAGTCTTTATGCCTAGGTCTTTATGCTTATAGGGCAGTAATTATGGCGATCAGCGCCAAATTCGGCCCAAAAAGGGCTTTCCTGAGAGAATATTGACGCTTCTTAAGGCTAGGCTTCACATAACTTCAAGCTCAACCGTGGCCACCGCTACCGCCGAAATGCGCCCCCCCGTGGATGGCGATCTTGTTCGTTCCTACCTGCGCGACATCGGTCGGGTGCCCCTGCTCAGCCATGAGCAGGAAATCACCATGGGCCGTCAGGTGCAGGAGCTGGTGCGGCTAGAGGAAACCGAGCTGGAGCTGCGCGAGCGCCAGGGTTCTGAGCCTAGCCAGGAGGAACTGGCCGCCGCCGTGGGTCTCAGTTCAGCGGTGTTGCGGCGCCGGTTGATCAATGGCCGCCGCGCCAAGGAGCGGATGGTGGCCGCCAACCTGCGCCTGGTGGTGAGCGTTGCCAAGAAATACACCAAGCGCAATATGGAGCTGCTCGACCTGATTCAGGAGGGCACCATTGGCCTGGTGCGCGGGGTGGAGAAGTTTGACCCCACCCGGGGCTACAAGTTCTCCACCTATGCCTACTGGTGGATTCGCCAGGGCATCACCCGCGCCATTGCCGAGAAGAGCCGCACGATCCGGTTGCCGATCCACATCACCGAAACCCTTAACAAGCTCAAGAAGGGCCAGCGCGAACTCTCCCAGGAACTGGGGCGCACCCCCACCGTCACTGAGCTGGCGCTGTTTGTGGAACTGCCTGAAGAAGAGGTGAAAGACCTGCTTTGTCGGGCCCGCCAACCGGTGAGCCTGGAGATGAAGGTGGGCGATAGCGACGACACCGAACTGCAGGAGCTGCTCCAAAACGAGGCGCCGCTGCCCGATGAATTGGTGGATGGTGAATGCCTGCGGGGCGACATGCGTTCGCTGCTGGATCAGTTGCCGGCCCTCCAGGGTCGGGTGCTGAAGATGCGCTATGGCATTGAGGTGGAGGAACCGATGAGCCTCACCGGCATTGGCCGCGAATTGGGCATGAGTCGAGACCGGGTGCGCAATCTGGAGCGGGATGGCCTGGCGGGCCTGCGCCAGCTCAGTGAAAGTGTGGCGGCCTACGTGGCGGCTTGAGCGGCTTGGGGCTTAAGGCTCAGCAGGGTGGCCCCCAGTACCAGTAGGGCCCCCAGCAGCGTTAGCCCGTCGAGGCCTTCGCTGAATAGCAGCGCCCCCCAGCCGGCGGCGAAGAGCACCTGCACATAGCTGATCGCCGTGGCCCTAGCGGCGGGCATTTGGCTGAGGGCGCCGGTGAGCCAAACCTGGCCCAGTTGGGTGAAGATCCCCACCCCCACCAGCCAGGCCAGTTGGCTGGGCCCCGGCAAAACCGGATGGGCGAGCACCCAGGGCAAGCTCATCGGTAAGGCCACCAGCGGAAAATAGAAAACGATCACCAGCGGATGTTCTGAATCCGCCAGGGTGCGCACGGTCACGTAGGCCAGCGCCGTGAGCAAAGCCCCAGTGATGGCAATCACCACCGCCAGCCCCGGCAGTGGCGAACCATGGCCGGTGAGCCAGCTGGGTTGGGCCACCAGTAGCACCCCCAGCCAGCCGAGCCCCATGGCGGCCACGATTCGTTTGCCGAGGGCTTCCCCCAGGGCACCCCAGGCCAGGGCTGCCGTGAAGGTGGGATAGAGGTACTGAAACACCGTGGCCGAGGCCAGCGGTAATTCCGCCAGGGCGGCATAAACGCAATAGAGGGCCAGGGTGCCGATCACCCCGCGCAGCACCAGCATTCCCTTGCGCTCACCCCAGGGCTTCAGGCCGGCCCGTTTCAGTAGCCACCAGCTCAATACGAGGCTCACCATGGCCCGGGCCAGCACCACCTCCGCCACTGGGATCAGGCCACCAAGCTGCTTAACGCAAACGCCCATGAGGCTGAAGCTCAGGGCGCTCAGCACCATTGCTTGGGGCCCCGGCAACTTGTTGGGCAGGAGGGCGAGGGGATTGCTGAGCTTCAAAACAGGGTTCTGATCAATGCCTTTGAAGTCAGCTCCACCTCTGAAGGCAGCTTCAGCTCTGAAGTCAGTTTCAGCTCAGATGGCAGCTTCAGCTCTGAGGACACCGCCATCTCTGAGGACAGCTTCGGCTCTGAAAGCAGCGCCATCTCTGAAAACAGCCCAGCCCAGCTAGCGAGGCTGCCGATGGGCTTTTCCTGCCTGGATATGCCCATGCTTGTTTTTGTTTCCTTTAATCTTGCCGCAAGCCGCTGAGCTTTTACTGCGGGCAGTGATCCCTAGGCGATTGCAGGTTGGCTAACTGGCTAGCAGTAGCGATTTTGCCTTTGGTCTTGGCTCTGATTCTGGTTTTGGTTTTGGTGGTGGTTTTGACCCCAGTTGTGTTTCTCCAGAGACTGTTGCTGACTCTGTGGGTAGGGGACGTAGGTAGATGCTGAAAGCGGGGGCTGAAGGTGAGATAGGTCTTTGGGCTGACGCAGGGATCGATCGCTTAAGCGTTTTACGTTTAGCTGATCGATCGAGCTGAGGCGGCAATAGCTCACCCCCCCTCTGGGGCGCCGTAGCTCAGGGCCAAGTCCATCGCCGTGAGTCGGGAGGAGATCAAGGGCTGGGGAGTCATGAGCTATACGACTTCGGAGTTATGGGCTAAGCGGCTTCGGAGTTATGAGCCCAGCGGCTTCGCAGTCATGAGCTAAGCGGCTTCGCAGTCATGAGCCCAGCGGCTTCGGAGGGGGCTTTCGCTGGAATCAGCACAACTCGGCATTGCAACGGCTCAGGCCGCCCCTATTTACGCTGCTCCTGCTCCGCCAAGCTCCGCCCCGCCAGTGCCACCAGCCCCATCAGTGCCGCCACTACCGCCCGTGACGCAAGCAGCAAAACCCCTGGCCCAGCAGGTGATTGGGGTGGGGTTGGTGTTTAACGCTGCCGGGAAGGTGCTGATTGACCAACGCCTAGAGGAGGGTCTGCTGGGCGGCCTATGGGAGTTCCCCGGGGGCAAGCAGGAACCCGGTGAAGCGATCGTTGACACGATTCGCCGCGAATTGCGCGAGGAGTTGGCGATTGAGGTGGAGGTGGGTGAGCAACTTATTGCGCTTGAGCACACCTACGGCCCCAAGCGCCTGCGCTTTTTGGTGCACCTCTGCCGTTGGCTTAGTGGTGAACCCCAACCCTTGGCCTCCCAGCAGTTGCGCTGGGTGCTGCCTGGCCAGTTGGGCGATTACCCCTTCCCAGCCGCCAACGCCAGGATCATTGCCGCCTTGCTGGACCACCAGGGGCTAGGGGGCAACTAGAACCGCCCGGCGGCCCTCCCCCTCCTGACTCAGGCTTAATTGCCAGGCCGGCGCTGGCACAAAACTGAGCCGTTCCGGCCATTCCACCGCCATAAGCGCACCCGAGGCCAGGGCCTGCTCCTCCTCTTGGCAGAACAGGTCATCGGCGGCGGCGGCCTGTTCAAGCCGGTAGAGATCGAGGTGGATCAGCAGGGGATCTGCGCCGCTAGAACTGCCGCCAGGGCCAGAGCCAGAGCCAGAGCCAGAGCCAGGGGCGAGGCCGTAGTGCTGGGCCAGGGCAAAGGTGGGGCTGGTAACCGGTTCCGTGAGGCCGAGGCCAGCGGCTAGGCCCTGCACCAGGCAGGTTTTGCCAGCCCCCAGGCCCCCCTTAAGCAACAGCAACGCGCCGGGGGGCAGCTGCTGGGCCAGTTGCTGGCCGTAGGCCTGGGTGGCCTCGGCATTCGCCAGGTAAACGCTGGTCAAGGGGGGGGTCGCCTCTGGCCTATCCATCCCTGTAGATTCGCCCCACGCGAGCCCGAAGCCTCGGCGACTCTGCAGATATTTCCAACCCATCGTTGCTCCCCAAGGGAGTTTGATTGCCATGGTGGCTACCGCCGACACCCTCTCGCTTGCTGGTTTGCAGGTCACGAACACCTATGTGATTGCCGACCTCGGCCTCGCCGAATGGGGCCGCAAGGAAATTGCGATTGCTGAAACTGAAATGCCGGGCCTGGTGACCCTGCGTCAGAGGTTTGCTGACCAGCAGCCCCTCAAGGGCGCCCGCATCTGCGGCAGCCTGCACATGACGATTCAGACGGCAGTGCTGATCGAAACCCTGGTGGCCCTCGGCGCTGAGGTGCGCTGGGCCTCTTGCAACATTTTTTCCACCCAAGACCACGCCGCCGCTGCGATCGCTGCCGCCGGTATTCCAGTGTTCGCCTACAAGGGCGAAAGCTTGGATGAGTACTGGGCCTTCACCCACCGGATCATGGAGTGGGCCGATGGCGGCACGCCAAACATGATTCTTGATGACGGTGGCGATGCCACCGGTCTGATCGTGTTGGGGGCGAAGGCCGAACAGGATGCTTCGGTGCTGAATAACCCCGGCAGCGAAGAGGAAGTGGCCCTCTTTAATTCAATCAAGGCCCGCCTGGCGGAACAGCCCGGTTGGTATTCCCGTATCTATGCTCAGATCCAGGGCGTAACTGAAGAAACCACCACCGGTGTGGCCCGTCTCTATCAGATGGAGAAGACGGGTGAGCTGCCTTTCCCGGCAATCAACGTCAACGACTCAGTTACCAAGAGCAAGTTCGACAACCTCTACGGCTGCCGCGAATCCTTGGTGGACAGCATCAAGCGCGCCACCGATGTGATGGTGGCCGGCAAGGTTGCCCTGGTGATCGGTTACGGCGATGTGGGCAAGGGTTGCGCCCAGTCCCTGCGCGGCCTTGGCGCCACGGTGATGATCACTGAGGTGGACCCAATCTGCGCCCTGCAGGCGGCGATGGAGGGCTACCGCGTCGTGCGTCTCGACGACGTGGTCCAGGATGTGGACATCTTCGTGACCGCCACCGGCAACTATCACGTGATCGGCCACCAGCAGCTGGTGGCGATGAAGGATCAGGCGATTGTTTGCAACATCGGCCACTTCGATAATGAAATCGATGTGGCTTCCTTGAAGCAATACCGCTGGGAAAACATCAAGCCCCAGGTGGACCATGTGATCCTGCCCAGCGGCAATCGCATCATCCTGTTGGCGGAAGGTCGGCTGGTGAACCTGGGCTGTGGCACCGGCCACCCCAGCTTCGTGATGAGCAATTCCTTCACCAACCAAGTGCTGGCCCAGATCGAACTGTTCAGCAAGGGCGAACAGTACGAGAAGAAGGTGTATGTGCTGCCTAAGCACCTCGATGAGCTGGTGGCTCGGCTCCACCTTGAGAAGATCGGCGCCAAACTCACCCAGCTCAGCCAAGTGCAGGCCGACTACATCTCAGTGCCCGTGGAAGGTCCCTACAAGCTCGACCACTACCGCTACTGATGGGGGCGCTTAACGGCCTGGTGGAACAGTGGGTAGCCCAGTGGGGCTACCTCGGCATCTTTGCGGCGATGGTGCTGGAAAACCTGGTGCCGCCGATTCCTTCTGAATTGATCATGCCCCTGGCCGGCTTCTATGTGGGCCAGGGCCAGCTCAATTTCTTTGGTGTTGTGCTGGCTGGTTTGCTGGGCACGGTGCTGGGGGCGCTGCCCTGGTACGGCATCGGCCGCCTGGTGAATGAAGAGCGGCTGGGCCGCTGGATCGAACGCCACGGCCGTTGGCTTGGGGTTTCCGCCAAGGAATTGGCGGAGTCCCGCCAGTGGTTTTTGCGCCATGGGGCTGCGGTGGTGTTCTGGGGTCGTTTGATCCCAGCGATCCGCACCCTGATCTCCGTGCCGGCGGGCATCGAACTGATGCCCTTTGGGCCATTCCTGTTCTGGACCACCGCCGGCAGCTTGATCTGGAACCTGGTGCTCACCGCCAGCGGTTGGCTGCTGGGCAGCCATTGGCAGTCGGTGCTCACCTTCATCAAGCCGATTGAGGGCCTGGTGAACAAGTTGCTGGTGCTGCTGGTGCTGGCCGCGGCGGCCTGGTTGGGCCTGCGGATCTGGAAGAAGCGCCGGGTTTCCCCCTGAATGCCAGGGGTTGAACCAAGCGCCGGATAGCCAGCGCCGTTCAGAAGGGCACTTCCTCCTCGCTGGGGTTGCCGCCAAAGCCCGCGCCTTGGCCGGCGCCGCCCTGCTCGCCATCCCGCTTGGAGCCCAGTAGCTCCAGGCGATCCACCCGCACCACGGGCTTGGAGCGCTCCTCACCGCTGGCCCGGTCGGTCCAGCGGTCCAGCTTGAGCGAACCGATGATCCCCAGCAGGGAACCTTTTTTCACGTAGTCAGCGGCCACCTGGGCCTGCTTGCCCCAGATTTCCAGGTTGAACCAATCAGGTTCGTCGTCGCGGCTGCGGCGGTTTACGGCGAGGGTGAGGTTGGCAACCACGCTGCCGGATTCGAAGTAACGCACTTCGGGATCACGGCCGGCGCGGCCAACAAGGGTGACGGAATTGACGCCCATCGGGGCCTCCTTGGGTTGTGGGGTAATGATGCGCCACCTTTCGGCGACGCTCACTCTTATTGGTTCCACCGAAGCGGCCGGTTGTAACAGGGCAGCGATCCGCCGCCCCTATGATCTGGCCGCCTGACCGCTCTGTGCGGCAGTTTTAGCTCTATAGCGGACTTAACCCATGTTTTGGCGTCGTTTTCAGCTCTCCCGTGACATTGGGATCGATCTGGGCACGGCCAACACGCTGATCTATGTGTCCGGGCGCGGCATCGTGCTGCAGGAGCCTTCCGTGGTGGCCATTGATTTAGATAAGGGCGTTCCCCTGGCGGTGGGGGAAGAGGCCAAGCTGATGCTGGGCCGCACCCCCGGCAATATCCGGGCCGTGAGGCCCCTGCGGGACGGCGTGATCGCCGATTTCGATGCCGCCGAACAGATGATCAAGTACTTCATCCGCAAGGGCAACGAAGGCCGCGGCATGGTGGCGCCGCGGCTGGTGATTGGCATCCCCAGCGGGGTCACCGGGGTGGAACGCCGGGCGGTGCGGGAGGCTGGTCTCGGTGGCGCCAGGGAGGTGCACCTGGTGGATGAACCGGTGGCCGCAGCGATCGGTGCCGGCCTGCCGGTGACCGAACCGGTGGGTTCGATGATCGTGGACATCGGCGGTGGCACCACCGAAGTGGCGGTGCTCAGCCTCCAGGGCACGGTGATTTCCGAGTCGGTGCGGGTGGCGGGCGATGAGCTCAGTGATGCGATCGGCAGCTACCTGAAGAAGGTGCACAACCTGGTGGTGGGGGAACGCACCGCCGAGGACATCAAGATCCGCATCGGCTCCGCCTTCCCCGATGACAACTTCGACCAAACCTCGATGGATGTCCGTGGTTTGCACCTGCTCTCAGGCTTGCCCCGCACCATCAGTGTTCGCGCTGGGGATGTGCGAGAAGCAATGATCGAGCCGCTAAATGTGATTGTGGAGGCGGTAAAGCGCACCCTGGAGCGCACCCCCCCTGAGCTGGCGGCCGACATCGTTGATCGCGGCATCATGCTGGCCGGCGGCGGTGCCCTGGTGCGGGGCATCAGCGACCTGATCAGCCATGAAACGGGGATCCTCACCCATGTGGCTGAGGAGCCTTTGCTCTGTGTGGTTAAAGGTTGTGGTCAGGTGCTGGAAGACTTCAAACGCCTTGGCCGGGTGCTTGATGCCGCTGAATACGGCCGTTCGTCCAGTTGATCCATGGCCCTGGGAAGGCGCCTGAGGCGCCTGCTGGATCTGCGCTCCCTGCTGGTTCACTGGCCCTGGCTGGTGTTGCTGCTGGCGCTCGGCTTGGTGCGCCTATCCAAGGGCGCAGCGGTCGTAGATCTTTATGCCCTGTTGAGCCGGCCCTTCTGGCCCGGCACCGCCCAATCGGAATGGCTGCGCCAGGCCCAGCACCTGGAGGATCAGCAGAAAATTTCCCTGTTGCAGGGCCAGCTAAATCAGCTCAAGGCTGACAGCGCCCTGCGGGAGCAGCAGGGGGATTGGCTTACGGCTGCGGTAATCAGTCGCCGCACCGAGGGCTGGTGGCAACAGCTGGAGTTGGGGGCCGGCAGCCTTGAGGGTCTTCACTACGGCGCCGTGGTTACCGGGCCTGGGGGGGTGTTGGGGCGCATCGCCAGCGTCACCCCCAGCACCGCCCGGGTAACCCTGCTCACCGACCCCTCCAGCCGGGTGGGGGTGACGCTTAAGGGCAGTCGCGGCCAGGGGTTGCTGGTGGGGGAAGGCACCAGCCGGCCGCGGCTGCGGTTCCTCGATAAGGATGTGGAGGTGCAGCCCGGCGATGTGGTGCTCACCTCCGCCGCCAGTTCGCTTTATCCCGCCAACCTGATTGTGGGGGTGGTGCAAACCGTGAATTCCCAGGCGCTGCCTGCCCCCGATGCCCTGGTGCAACTGGCTGCGCCGGTGGATGCGATCGACTGGGTGAGGGTGCTGCGCTGATGGGGAACCTGCCCCTCTCCCGTTACCAGGCCCTGTTTATCAGCGGTTTGTTGTTGTTGTTTCTGAGCCTGGCTTCCCCCTGGTGGCTCAAGCTCAATGGGGTCTCCCCCAGCTGGGTGGTGCTCTGGCTGCTGCCCTGGGCGGTGGTGGAGGGCCCCCTGGCCGGGGCCCTCGCTGGTTTTGGGATCGGGGTGTTGCTGGATAGCCTCCAGGGGTCGGGGCTCACGGCCGTGCCCGTGTTGGTGCTGCTGGGGCTGTGGTGGGGCCAGTTTGTGTCGTCCCGGCGGCCGCTGGAACGCAGCACCACCCTGGGCTTGCTGGCGCTACTGGGCAGCCTGTTGCTCAATGGCAGCTATGCCCTGCAGCTGTATTGGCGTGGCCAAAGCGCCTTTGCCGCCTGGCAGCTCAGCCTGGCCCAGGCCCTGTTCACGGCGCTGCTGGCCCCGATGATTTGTTCCCTGCTGGTGCTGTTTTGGCGCCGCCGTTCCCTCCGCCATGGCCGTTAAACGTGCCCTGATCAGCGCCTGCAGCGCTTTGGCCCCCTTGGCCCTGCTGGCGGGCTGCGCCCCTAGGCCTGCGGGCAAGGAACTGCAGTTCTGGACGATTCAGCTCTCGCCCAAGTTTGACCCGCTGATCAAGGCGATGGTGGCCGAATGGGAAGGGAGCCACCCTGGCGTGAAGGTGCGCTGGACCGACCTGCCCTTCGGCTCGGTGGAACGCAAGTTGCTGGCGGCGGTATTTGCCCGCACGGCGCCGGATGTGGTGAACCTGAATCCGTTGTTTGCCGCCAACCTGGCCAGCAAGGGGGGGCTGTTGCCCCTGCAGAACCGCCTCGCCCCTGCCGCCACCGCCAGCTACCTGCCAGAAATTCTCAGGGCCGGCGAGCAAGAGGGTCAGCTCTATTCCCTGCCCTGGTATCTCACCGCCCGCATCACCCTGGCCAACCAGCAGTTGCTGCGCCGGGCCGGCTACCAGCAGCCCCCGCGCCACTGGGCGGAGTTGCCCGCCTATGCGGAAACGATCAAGCGCCGCACCGGCCGTTATGCCTTGTTTGTGACGGTGGTGCCCGATGGTTCGGCGGAATTATTGGAATCGATGGTGCAGATGGGGGTGGTGCTGGTGGACGACCAACATCGGGCCCGCTTCAACAGTGCCGCCGGCCGCCGCGCCTTTGCCTTCTGGACGGATCTCTACCGCCGGGGTCTGCTGCCCCGCGAGGTGGTGAGCCAAGGGTTCCAGCGGGCCATCGAGCTTTATCAGAGCGGTGAATTGGCCCAGGTGGCCAGTGGCGCCGAGTTTCTCCACACGATCCAAACCAATGCCCCCCAGGTGGCGGCTGAAACCCGCCCCTATCCGCCCCTGGTGGGGGTTGATGGGGCGGCAAATGTGGCGGTGATGAACCTGGCGGTAACCAAGCAAACGCCCCTACCGGCCGAGGCGGTGGACTTCGCCAGCTTTGTGACCAATCCCACTAACCAGCTGCGCTTTGCCCGGGCGGCCAAGGTGTTGCCCTCCTCGAAGCCGGCCTTGCAGGAGTTGCAGCGGGAGCTGCGGGCGGCCTCCCAGGGCGCCGCTGGCGCTGATTTGGTGCAACGGGCCCGGCTGCTCAGTGCCGAAACCCTCGGCCATGCCCGGGTGCTGGTGCCCGCTGACCCCGGGGTGAAGCGGCTGCAGGCGGTGATCTATGGCCAGTTGCAGCGGGCGATGTTGGGCCAGCTGAGCAGTGATGCGGCCCTGGCGGCGGCGGAGCGCGAATGGAATGCTTACGCCGCCGCCCGCTGGCCGGCGCGGGTTAAGGTTGCAGTTCGTTAATTGCCGTTGCCCATGACTGGGGGGGACGCTCTACCTGATCAGCAGCCAACCCTGCTGGTGGTTGACGATGAGCCCGCAGTTCGTCGAGTGCTCGCCATGCGCCTGCAGTTGGCCGGCTACAACGTGGTTTGCGCCGAGGATGGCGAACAGGCCCTCGAGCTTTTCAACAAGGAGCAGCCGGATCTGGTGGTGCTCGACGTGATGTTGCCAAAGCTGGATGGCTTTGCGGTGTGTCGTCGATTACGGGCCGAATCGGCGGTGCCAATCATTTTTCTTTCGGCCCTCGATGCGATCGCCGAGAAGGTGGCCGGCCTAGACATCGGTGCCGACGACTATCTCTCCAAACCCTTTAGCCCTAAGGAACTGGAGGCCCGGATCAATCGCATCCTGCGGCGGGTGGGCCGCGGTGCCGCCAGCCAAAACCCCCTGGAGCAGGTGGCTGGTTTAGGGGTCCTGCGCCTCGGTGATCTGGTGGTGGACACCAACCGTCGCCAGGTGACCCGCGCCGGGGAGCGCATTGCGCTCACCTACACCGAGTTCAGCCTGCTGGAATTGCTCTTCCGCGAGCCCGGTCGGGTGGTGCCGCGGGCGGAGATCCTCGAACAGCTGTGGGGTTACCCTCCGAGGCGTGCGGCGGATTTGCGGGTGGTTGATGTGTATGTGGCTCGTTTGCGCGGCAAGTTGGAACCCGACCCCCGCAATCCCGAGCTGATCCTCACGGTGCGGGGCACGGGCTATGCCTCCCAGCGCATGGGTGAACTGAGCCTCGCCGCTGGCGCCTGACGTGTCTGAGCTGCGAAACACCCGCCTGGAGAAGGCTGAGGCCCTCAGGGCGCTCGGCCAGGGCCCCTACGCCCTGCGTTTTGAGCCAAGCCATCGCACCGCTGCCCTGCAGCAGGCCCACGCCGACCTAGCCAACGGGGAAGAGTTGCCCCTGGAGGTGGCCGTGGCCGGCCGGGTGATGACCCGGCGGGTAATGGGAAAACTGGCGTTTTTCACCCTTAGCGATGAAACCGGTCCGATTCAGCTGTTTCTGGAGAAGCTCGCCCTGGGCGAAGCCTTTACCCAGCTCACCAGCCTGGTGGATGCCGGTGACCTGATCGGCGTGAAGGGCACCCTGCGGCGCACCGACCGCGGTGAGCTGTCGGTGCGGGTGAGCGAATGGCAAATGCTCAGCAAGGCGCTCCAGCCCCTGCCCGATAAGTGGCATGGCCTGGCGGATGTGGAGAAGCGCTATCGCCAGCGCTACCTAGATCTGATCGTTACCCCCCAGAGCCGCGAAACCTTCCGGCGCCGGGCCCTGGCGGTGCGCACGATCCGTCGCTGGCTGGAGGATCGCCAGTTCCTGGAAATTGAAACGCCGGTTTTGCAATCTGAGGCCGGTGGCGCCGATGCCCGTCCCTTCACCACCCACCACAACACCCTCGACCTGCCGCTGTTTCTGCGGATTGCCACCGAACTGCACCTGAAGCGACTGGTGGTGGGCGGCTTTGAGCGGGTGTTTGAACTGGGTCGGATCTTTCGCAATGAGGGGGTCAGCACCCGCCACAACCCTGAATTCACCTCCGTGGAGGTGTATCAGGCCTATGCCGACTACTACGACATGCTCGAACTCACCGAGCAGTTGATTGCGGCGGTCACCCTGGAGGTGTGTGGCAGCACGGCCCTCACCTATCAGGAGGTGGCCATAGACCTCACCCCCCCCTGGCGCCGGGCCACCATGCACGAGCTGGTGCAGGAAGCCACGGGCCTGGATTTCAATGCTTTCCCTGATCGGGAAACGGCGGCGGCGGCCATGGCGGCGGCGGGTCTGGAGGTGCCAGCCACGGCCACCAGCGTTGGTCGCCTGCTGAATGAAGCCTTTGAGCAACGGGTGGAGGCCCAGTTAATCCAGCCCACCTTTGTGCTCGATTACCCGCTGGAGATCTCGCCCCTGGCCCGGGCCCACCGCAGTAAGCCGGGCTTGGTGGAGCGCTTTGAGCTGTTCATTGCCGGCAGGGAAACCGCCAATGCCTTCAGTGAACTAATCGACCCGATTGACCAGCGCCAGCGGCTGGAGGCCCAGCAGGAGCGGCGCCTGGCCGGGGACCTGGAGGCCCAGGGGGTGGATGAGGACTTCCTGATGGCCCTCGAGGTGGGCATGCCCCCCACCGGCGGCCTTGGCATCGGCATCGATCGCCTGGTGATGTTGCTCACCGATAGCGCCAGCATCCGTGATGTGATTGCCTTCCCACTTCTACGGCCGGAGGGCCGCAGTGGATAATGGAGTCACCGATCAGATTTCCTAGCGCATGAGTGGCGAGCGCGTCGGATTTCGCTTCACCCACGCTGATGCGGTGGTGAAGCGCAACCCCCAGGGGCGATCCCGGCGGGGTTGGGTGATGGAAGCGGTGGAACAAACCACCAGCCGTGGCACCAAGATGCCCGCTTACCGCATCCGCTGGCGCGATAGCGAGCGCCCGGAAATCGTGCTCCAGCACATGCTGATTGCCGATCCCGATCCCACCCCTCCCCCCGAGGGGGTGAATTTGGTGCCGCCGGCCCCCAAGGCCTAGGTCTGGGGGCCTAGCTCCAGCCCCTGAGCCGATAGGTCAGCAGGCCGAGATGTTCCTTGAGCGCCACGCTGCTAAGCGCTAGGGCTTCGGCATCGGGCAGCAGACTTTTAACCGTGTTGCCGATAGTTGGCTGGCCGTAGTTGGCCCGGCTTGGTAGCTGGTAATCGCAAGCCACTGGGATCACAGTTAGGCCGCTGCTTCTTTTGAAGCTGGCTAGCGCTCGGGGCATATGGAAGGCGCTGGTCACCAAGAGCAGCCGCTGCCAGTGCCGTTGGCGAGCGAGTAGGCCGATGTCGTGGGCCTCTTCGGCGGTGGTGCGGGAGGCCGGATTGATCAGAATTTTGCTGGCCGGTACCCCCAGTTCAAGGGCGAGTTGCCTGGCGGAAACCGCCTCCGGAGGGGCCGGGTCATTGGCGCTGAAGCCCACCCGGCCGCCGCTGGTGATTAGCAGGGGGGCCTTGCCCTGGCGCAGCAAGCGCACCCCCGTGAGCAAGCGATCACCCCCTTCGCCCACTTCCACCCCCCGGCGGGGGGCCAGGGCCGGTCGCAGGCCGCCGCCCAGCACCAACACCGCATCGGCCTTGGGGATTAAAGCCGGGGTGAGGGCCGCCGCCTGTTCCTCAAGCCCCCAAACCAGCTGCCGGCTGGTGAGCGGCATCGCAAACAGCCACAGCAGGCCAATGCCGGCACCCCCCAGCCAGGGGCCCCAGCTCTGGCGCCGGCCCAGCTGGCCCGCCAGTTGCAGCAGCAGACCCAAGCCCAGCGGATAGAGGGCAAGGGGCAGCAATTTGGAGAGCAGAAAACCCATTAGTTATGGCGTTGCTTTAGGGCATCCAATTCCTGCTGGGTCTCAAAGGCGGCCCAGTCTTTTTCCAAGTTGGTGGCCCGTTGGACCGGGGTGCTGGCCGGTTGATGGGCCAGTTGCTGCAGCTCCTGCTCAACGGCGGCAAAGCTCACCCCCAGCTCCCCCAGTTGCTGCCAGCGCTGGCGCCCCTGGTCCATCAGTTCAGCCTGGTGGGCTTGGGCACGGTCTGCCAGGGGATCGGCCCCCGCCGCCCGCGCCTTGGCCACCCGCTGCTGCCACTGGCGGATCTCCCCGGCCAGCTGCAGCAGAGCTTGGCGTTGTTGCTCGGCCTGGCGTTGCAACTGACGGCGCTGGCCCGCCAGCCGGGCCTGGCGGTCGCGGGCTTCCTGTTCAGCCAGCAGGGCCTCCTGGGCTGGGTTGCCTTTTAGAAAGGCCCCCAGCCGTTGCTCCAGCTGCGCCTCCAGTTCGTCTAGCCAGCTCACACCCCTGGGGCCTCGCCAGCGGGGCTGGTGATCAGGGGGGCTTCGATCTCCTCCTCCAGGGGGCTGATCGCCCCTTCGCGGGAGCGCAGCAGCAGTTGCGTTAGGCGCGCCACCGTCCCTTCCCCCAGCTCTTCGGTGCCGATCGCATCAAAGGCGCGGCGGTAGATCAGCTCCAGCTCACCGATCAGTGATTCCCGCACCCTTCGCACCAGGGCCCGTTGCTCCTCCCGTCCCATTGATGCTCTCTTCACAGCTCCAGCATTTTGCTGTGGGATCGTCGGCTTGGGGCAAAAGCAGGCGGAATTTGGTGGGCGGGCCCTTAGCCTGCGCCTGGTTGAAACGCATTGGCGATGGGAATCACCCGGGGTTTTGTGGGTGCAGTGGGCCACACCCCATTGATTCGCCTCGAATATTTCAGCGCCCTCAGCGGCTGCGAAATCCTTGGTAAGGCGGAGTTTATGAACCCTGGCGGTTCGGTGAAAGACCGGGCCGCCCTAGGGATTCTCCAGGCGGCGGAGGCCTCTGGGGCCCTGCAGCCCGGCGGCACCGTGGTGGAAGGCACCGCCGGTAACACCGGCATCGGCCTCGCCCACCTCTGCAATGCCCGCGGTTACCGCTGTGTGATCGTGATTCCAGACACCCAGTCGGCGGAAAAGATCGGCCTGTTGCGCAGCCTCGGCGCTGAGGTGCGCCCGGTGCCGGCGGTGCCCTATCGCGACCCGAATAACTACGTGCGCCTCTCCGGCAGCATCGCCGCCGAAATTCCTGGCGCCGTTTGGGCCAATCAATTCGACAACTGCGCCAACCGCCAGGCCCACTACGACAGCACCGGCCCAGAAATCTGGGAGCAATGCGCCGGCCAACTGGATGCCTGGGTGGCGGCCACCGGCACCGGCGGCACCTATGCCGGCGTGGCGCTCTACCTGAAGGAGTGCTCTAAGGCGGTGCGCTGTGTGCTGGCCGACCCCCATGGCAGCGCCCTGTTCAGCTGGGCCACCGATGGCAGCCTCGCCATGGAGGGTTCCTCAATCACGGAAGGGATCGGCAACAGCCGCGTTACCGCCAACCTGGAAGGGGCGCCAGTGGATGACGCCGTGCGCATCGACGACCAGACCGCCCTGCAGGTGCTCTACGAGCTGCTCTGGCATGAGGGCCTTTTCATGGGCGGTTCCGTGGGTATCAATGTGGCCGCGGCCCTGGAAACCGCCCGGCGCCTGGGGCCTGGCCATCGCATCGTTACCGTGCTCTGTGATGGCGGCGACCGCTACCGGTCGCGGCTCTGGGACCGGGAGTGGCTGGAAAGCCGTGGTTTGCGGCAGCCTGGGCGCACGCTTCCCTGAGTGAGTTCACCCCTGGCCGTGGTTTCCCCCGCTGACGCAACCGTTGGAGAGTTGTTGGAAGGGCGCTATCGCCTCGAGCAGCAGCTCAGTGGCGGGCCAAGCAGCGGCCTCTGGCGCGGGGCCGACAGCCTTGCCGCCGACCTGCCCGTGGCCCTGAGGGCCTGGTGGGGGCTCGATAGCGGTGGGGTGCTCGCCTTGCGCCAGCGGCTGGAACGGCTGCAGGGGGTGTTGCATCCCCAGGTGCCCCGGCTCGGGGCCTTGTTGCCCGCCGACGGTGGTCTTTGGCAGGTGCGGGAGTGGGTGAGTGGCCGCAGCTATCGGGCCCTGCTGGAGGGCCGCCGGGAGCGGCAATTGGTGTTTGGGGCGGGGGAGGTGCTGCTGCTGCTGCGCCAGTTGCTGCCGGCCCTGGCGGCCCTCCATGGCCAGGAGCTCACCCACGGGGATCTCACCCCCGCCAATCTGCTGCGCCGCGATAGCGATGGCCTGCCGGTATTGATTGACTTTGGTCTGCAGGCTTCCCCCCAGGGGGAACCGCTGCAGGCCGGCACCCCGGGCTATGCCCCCAAGGAGCAACGTCTGCAGGCCCCGGCCCCCTGGATGGACCTCTACAGCCTTGGGGTTACGGCCCTGGTGCTGCTCAGCGGCGAGGAACCGGGGGCCCTGCTGGATCCGGTGACCATGGCCTGGCGCTGGCCCGAGGGGCTGGCCGTGGATCCCCAGTTCCGGGCGGTGCTGGAGCGGTTGCTGAGCGCTGATCCGGCCCAGCGCTATCGCAGTGCCGCCCAGTTGCTGGAGCAGCTCGCCAGCCTGCCGGTGCCAGACAGCACCGGTCCGGTGGGTCGCACTGATCGCACTGAAGTGCTGGTGCCCCAGGCGCCGCCAGCAGCGGTGGCGGCGGAGCTGCCAGTGGCAAAGCCCGAGCCCCAGTTGCCCCAGCCGAAACCGGAAGTACACCCCCAGCCAGCGGCGCCGCGCACCGTGCGGCACACCGCCCGCCAGCAGCGGCAGCTGGAGAAGGAGCGGGCGGCGGAGGGGCGCTTCTGGCCAGTGGTGTTGGCCCTAGTGCTCACCGCCCTGATTGGCTCAACCCTGGGCTGGTTGCTGCTGGGCCGCAGCCGCCAGGGCAGCAGTCCCCTCACCCAAGTGCCGGGGGCGGTGAGCTTGCCGCCGGCGGAGGTGGACCAGCGTCAGCAGCTGCTCAACCGGCTAAAGGCCCTGCAGGTGGACCACGACTGGTTCCTGAAATTGGTGGACAGCAGCTTGGCGGCCCAGTTCCCGGAGCGCAGTGGCCGTGCCCCCAGCGATTCCCTTGAGGATGCACCCCTGCGCAAGATTTGGAATGACCTGGCCCAGGACTGGCTGGTGCGGGTGGAACAGCTGCCGGTGCAACTACGCCAGCAACTGGGCAGTTTCCGGGCCAGCGACTGGGAGGCCCGCCAGGCCAACCTCAGCCGCCAGGGGCTCAGCCCCCTGGTGTTGCAACAACTGGTGAGCGGTAGCGCCCAGAACCTGATGCCGGGCCGTAATCCCGAAACGATTCCAGGCGAACCCTTCCGTCAGCTCTGGTATGCCGCCGCCATGCGCAGCCTTGAGGGTCTCAAGGTGGAACAGATCGAGCCCACCCCAAACCTGGCCCGTTCGCTCAGTGCCGAGGTGGATGGCCATGGGGCGCGCCTGTTTGCGGTGAAGTTGCCACCGGGTTTCAAGTTGGTGCTTGGCGTCAATGGCACCCCACTGATGCAGATGACGGTGTTTGGCGCCGATGGCAAGGTGCTGGAGCCCCGCGGCCCGCTGCGGGTGGTAACCGTGGCCAAGGTGTCCGGTTCACCGGTGCAGGTGCTGGTGCGCAATGACGGCCTGGCGCCGGGCTTGATCAGTCTTTCGGTGCGGGTGGATCCGCCGACGTTGGAGATCCCGGCGGTGCCCCCCAGCGTGCCTGGGGTCCCCGCCAGTGGCTTGAGCCCAGCCCCTGGGGCCCCATCGGCCCCAACCGCCCCCCCGCCAGTCTCGGCGCCCGCCCCGCCCCCTATCCCGACGGCGCCGGAAAGCTCAGAGCCGCTTCAGCGCTGAGCGCAGGTCCTTGTCGTCCTGCTTCTTGCGTTCTTCCTGGCGTTTGTCGTGGAGTTTGCGGCCCTTGGCCAGGCCGATGGTGAGCTTGATCCAGGAGCCCTTGAGCTGCAGGTTGAGGGGGATCAGGGTGAGGCCCTTTTGGTCGAGCTGACCCCGCAGCCGGTCGATTTCCTTGCGGTGGGCCAGCAGCTTGCGCACCCGCAAAGGGTCGTGGTTGTAGTACTTGCTGGCCTGCTCGTGGGGTGAGATGTGCACGTTGTGCAGTTGCATTTCGCCGTTGCGGATCAGGCAGAAGCCATCGCGCAGGTTGGCCTTGCCGGCCCGGATTGCTTTCACCTCCGTACCCACCAGCTCCATGCCGGTTTCCAGGGTTTCGAGGATTTCGTATTCGTGGCGGGCCAGGCGGTTGTCAGCAAGCAGCCGCTGGGCCTGCAGCCGCGCTTTGGCCGCAGTTTTTGATTTGCCCTTTCCTGCCACCGTTACTCCCTATCCATAGAACATATCTGTATTCCATGTTTGCCCATCCCCTGGGGGCCCGTAGCCTCGGGTGATGGCGATCCAGTCTTCCAGCGGTGGCCCCCAGGGGGTGAAGGCGTCGGCGCCCCGCCTGGTGGCCCCCCAGGCGACGGTGGCGGAACGGGATGGCGGCCGCGACGAGGGGCTGCGGCCCAAGCGCCTCTGCGACTACGTGGGCCAGGCGGAGTTGAAGCAGGTGCTGGCCATTGCCCTGGAGGCCACCCGCCAGCGCCAGGAGGCCCTCGACCATGTGCTGCTCTATGGCCCCCCCGGCCTCGGTAAAACCACCATGGCCCTGGTGCTGGCCGAGGAACTGGGGGTGCGCTGCCGGATCACCAGTGCCCCGGCCCTGGAGCGCCCCCGCGACATCGTCGGCCTCTTGATGAACCTGCAGCCGCGGGAATTGTTGTTTATCGATGAGATCCATCGGCTCAACCGGGTGGCCGAGGAACTGCTCTATCCGGCCATGGAGGACTACCGCCTTGATCTCACCGTGGGGGCCGGCCCCAGTGCCCGCACCCGCAGCCTTGAGCTACCGCCCTTCACCCTGGTGGGCGCCACCACCAAGGCGGGTTCACTCAGTTCGCCGCTCAGGGATCGGTTCGGCCTGATTCAACGGCTGGAGTTTTACAGCTGTGAGGATCTCGAGGCGATCGTGCGCCGGGCCGCTCGTCTGTTGCAGGTGGAGTTGTTGCCGGCGGCCGCCAGTGAAATTGCCCGCCGTTGCCGCGGCACACCGCGGATTGCCAACCGCCTGCTGCGGCGGGTGCGGGATTTTGCCAGCGTTAAGGGCCATGGCCAGGTGTGTGAGCTGGTGGCCGCCGAAGCCCTGGCGATGCACCGGGTGGATAGCCGTGGCCTTGATGCCTCCGACCGGCGGCTGATGGAGTTATTGATTGATAGCTACGCCGGGGGACCGGCCGGGCTCGATACCCTGGCGGCGGCCCTGGGGGAAGACCCCGACACCCTCGAGGCGGTGGTGGAACCGTTTCTGCTGCAACTGGGTTTCCTGCAACGCACCCCCCGGGGCCGGATGGTCACGGAGGCGGGTCGCCGCCACCTGGGGGCGGCCTGATGGGTTTCTTGCTGCTGCCCCTGCTGGGCCCCTGCCTCGCCCTGCTGCTAGCCCTGGCGCCTGGGTTAGGGCCTATGGGTGTAGGGCCGTTGCTGGGCCAGCAGCAGCCCTGGGCCTACGGGGCCAGCCTGCCCTCCGACGGCGCCCTGGCCCGTTCCAGCGCCGCCCTGGCCGCCTTTGAGCAGCAGCAATTTGAGCAGGCCGAACAGGAACTGCGGGGGCTGATCCGCCGTTATCCGCTGCTGGCCGATGCCCGGGCGGCCCTCACCGCCCTGCTTTGGCAAAAGGGGCAGCTGGGGGAGGCGAAAAGCCATTGGGCGGCGGCCGTGGGCCTCGATAGTTGCTATCGCAACAGCGACTGGCTGCGGCAGGGGCGCCATTGGCCGCCAAGGGCGGTGGCGGCGTTGGAACAGTTCTTGGCGGCCCAGGATCAGGGTTTGGTTAGGGGAGGCCCGCAGGGATGATCCCGATCAATCAGCTCCTAGAGCTGCGCCGCCATCTGCATGCCCATCCGGAACTGGGTGGGGCCGAGTACCGCACGGCGGCCCTGGTGGCCGGTGAATTGCGCCAGGCGGGTTGGCGGGTGCGGGAGGGGGTGGGCCGCACCGGGGTGGTGGCGGAACTGGGGCCGGAGCAGGGGCCTGCCATCGGCCTGCGGGTGGATATGGACGCCCTGCCGATTGAGGAGCGCACGGGCCTGGCCTATGCCTCCACGCAGCCGGGGCTGATGCACGCCTGCGGCCACGACATCCACACGGCGGTGGGGGTGGGGGTGGCCCTGGCGCTGGCCCCCCTGGCCGCGGCCCTGCCCGGTCGGGTGCGGCTGCTGTTTCAGCCGGCGGAGGAATCCGCCGAGGGGGCCCGCTGGATGGTGGAGGCCGGCGCCATTGATGGTTTGGCGGCGCTCTATGGGCTGCATGTGTTCCCCAGCATCCCGGTGGGCAGCATCGGCCTGCGCCATGGGGCGCTCACGGCCGCGGCGGCCGAATTGGAGGTGGAGGTGCTGGGGGAGGCGGGCCATGGGGCCAGGCCCCACCAATCGGTGGATGCGATCTGGATTGCGGCGCGCTTGGTGGGCGGTTTGCAGGAGGCGATCAGCCGTCGGCTTGATGCCCTGCAGCCAGTGGTGCTCAGCTTTGGCCGGATTGAGGGGGGCCGCGCCTTCAATGTGATCGCCGACCGGGTGCGGCTGCTGGGCACCCTGCGCTGCCTCGATAGCGACCTCTACGAACAGTTGCCCCAATGGGTGGAAACCACCGCCCAAGACATCTGTCGTGCCTACGGCGGCGAGGCCCGCGTGCGGTTTCGCAGCATTGCCCCCCCCGTGCGCAATGACCCCAGCCTCACCCGCTTGCTGGAGGAGATGGCCGTGGCCCAGCTGGGTCGCGAACAGGTGTTGCTGCTCGACCACCCCAGCCTTGGTGCCGAAGATTTCGCCCATTACCTCAGCCATCTGCCCGGCTGCATGTTTCGGCTAGGGGTGGCGGGCCCCCAGGGCTGTGCCCCCCTGCACCACGGTGGCTTTAACCCAGATGAAGCCTGTTTACCCTTAGCGGTGGAGCTCTTGGCCACCACCCTGCGCCGTTGGTTGGAGCTGCAGCGATGAATGTCCGTTTGCCCCTGGCCCTGGCCACCCCAGCCCTGATCCTGTTGGCGTTGCTGGGGGCGTTGCAGCGCCAGGGGGTGGAACGCTGGCAGGCGCTGCCGGCGGTGCTGATTGGCAGCGGTTTGTTGGTGGCGGGGGCCAGTGGTTACGCCCGTAGGCGGCAGCAATTGCTGCGGGCCCTGCGGGATGGAGACTCATCCCCATGACCAACCTTGATGAAATCCGCGCCGCTGTCGCCAGCGGTGACACCACCCAGCGGGTGAGGGCAATCACGGCCCTGCGCGAATTCCCCGCAGACGATTGCGTGCCGCTGCTGCTGGAGTGCCTCCGCGATGAGGTGTTCCTAGTGCGTTCCTTGGCCTGCATGGGCCTGGGTTACAAGCGCAATCAACAGTCGTTGCAGGCGTTGCTGCTGGTGCTCGAATCGGAAGGCGATGCGAATGTGCGGGCTGAGGCGGCCAATTCCCTGGCCCGCCACGGGGCTGAGGCGGCGGTGGCACCGCTGCTGGCCCTGTACCAGCGCGATGACCACTGGCTGGTGCGGCGCAGCATCCTGGCGGCCCTTGGGGAGGAGGAGGGGGTGCCTGATCAGGTGATCTGGCAGCTGGCGGAGCTGGCCCTGGCCGATGGCGACACCAACCTGCAGTTGAGCGGCGTGGAGCTGCTCAATCGCCTCGTTAATGCCCCAGTTTTTTCCGCCCAGGCCCTGGCCCGCCTTGAAGAGCTGCGCCAGAGCAGTAACCATCGCCTCGCCGGTGCTGCCCTCGAACGGCTGTTGCCGCCTGAGCCTTGCTAGCTTCATTGCGTCACTAGGGGTGCCGTCGCCGGATTGCCGGTGGGGGCTGAGATCACACCCTCCGAACCTGGGCCGGATAGCACCGGCCTAGGAAAGTGCAGGTCGTGCGGCGGTACCCCCTCCCTGTTGAGGATTGTCATGCGCAGTGCCTGGATTGAGAAGCGCAAGGGTCAGGCCAACGTTTCACAGATGCACTACGCCCGGCAGGGGCTGATCACAGAAGAAATGGCCCATGTGGCCCAGCGGGAGAAGTTGCCCGCATCGCTGGTGATGGAGGAGCTGGCCCGGGGGCGGATGATCATTCCGGCCAATATCAACCACCCCAACCTGGAGCCGATGGCGATCGGCATCGCCAGCAAGTGCAAGGTGAACGCCAACATCGGCGCCTCCCCGAATGCCTCCGATGTGCAGCAGGAGGTGGAAAAGCTGGAGTTGGCGGTGAAATATGGCGCCGACACGGTGATGGATCTATCCACCGGTGGCGTGAACCTCGATGAGGTGCGCACGGCGATCATCAAGGCCTCTCCGGTGCCGATTGGCACCGTGCCTGTGTATCAGGCGCTGGAAAGTGTGCATGGCTCGATTGAGAAGCTTTCGGAAGAAGACTTCCTACACATCATCGAGAAGCACTGCCAACAGGGGGTCGACTACCAAACCATCCACGCCGGGCTGCTGATTGAGCACCTGCCGCTGGTGAAGGGCCGGCTCACCGGCATTGTTAGCCGCGGCGGCGGCATCTTGGCCCAGTGGATGCTGTATCACCACAAGCAGAACCCACTGTTTAGCCGTTTCGATGACATTTGCGAGATCTTTAAACGCTACGACTGCAGTTTCTCCCTAGGGGATTCGCTGCGGCCCGGTTGTCAACATGATGCCTCCGATGCCGCCCAGCTGGCTGAACTAAAAACCCTCGGTGAACTCACCCGCCGCGCCTGGAAACACGATGTGCAGGTGATGGTGGAGGGTCCGGGCCATGTGCCGATGGACCAGATTGAGTTCAATGTGAAAAAACAGATGGAGGAGTGTTCCGAAGCCCCCTTCTATGTGCTTGGTCCATTGGTTACTGATATCGCCCCCGGCTACGACCACATCACCAGCGCCATTGGCGCGGCGATGGCTGGTTGGTATGGCACGGCGATGCTCTGTTATGTAACCCCCAAGGAACACCTGGGCCTGCCCAATGCCGAGGATGTGCGCGAAGGTCTGATCGCCTACAAAATCGCCGCCCACGCCGCCGACATCGCCCGCCACCGCCCCGGCGCCCGCGACCGCGACGATGAACTAAGCCGCGCCCGCTACGCCTTCGATTGGAACAAACAATTCGACCTGTCGCTCGATCCGGAACGGGCCCGGGAATACCACGATGAAACCCTGCCGGCCGACATCTACAAACAGGCGGAGTTCTGCTCGATGTGTGGCCCCAAGCACTGCCCGATGCAAACCAAGATCACCGACGAAGACATCGCTGGCCTTGAGGATGTGCTCAAGGCCCAGGAGCTGGAGAAGCAATCGGCCGAGCAGTTGACGGCTGAGAAGCAATCGGTGGGGGTCTGAATCCCCAGGGATTTAGCGCCTGCGGGCGCGGATCAGAAACTGTTTACCCAACAGGGCCCAGGCCGGTGGCAACCGGAGGTAGGCCCTGGTGAGGAGGGGGTGGGCTGGCAGGCGGGAGCGGAAGGAGTAGGGCAGGAAGCGGGGGGTGCAGGCGAGCGTCTCGAAGCCGGCGGAGGCCAAGTGCTCAAGCACTGTGTAATGGGAGAGGGGTAGGAGGTGATCGGCAAAATCCCAGTATTCATCGGCGCAGTACTTAATATTTGGCCCCATGATTGTGAGCACCCCATGGGGCTCAAGCCGTTCGGCGCAGTGCATCAAAAAGTCTTGCAGCACCTCCGGGCTCGGTAGATGTTCCAGCAGGTTGGAAACCCAAACGAGATCAAAGCGTTGATTAAGATCCAGGCTCTGGAAGAAACCCTGATGGAAGCCGATTTCGGTTTGTAGCCCCGCTGGCCGCGACCGAAGATCACAGCCCAGTAGTCGGCGCTCCTTGCCGCTGCAGCCATTTAGAAATTCGCCGTCACCACAGGCTGGATCAAGGATTGAGAGCACTGGATCCCCCCCCCGCAAATGGCGGGCATCCTTGAGTATGTGGGCGCAAATTTCCCGCCACACCTCAACTTTTGTGGTGGCGCTGATGGCATCAAATCGGTGTTGATAGATGCGGTGGAGGTTGAGTTCAGCCATGGGTTGTTAATTCAGGCGCTGGCGAAAGGTGAGGGTTCTTTGGGCGAGGAAGGAAAAGATCACGGGGGCAGCCACGCCAATGGCGTGGGCAAGGGTCTGGGTGCTGGGCTGGCCTGGATCAAGACCGGCGCTGGCCTGGAGCAGGGGCAACATCTGACGGTAGGTGCCATAGGTGATGCCAAGGGCGGCCAGATTTACGCCTGTGAAGCGGGCTGCCTCCAGCAGTTGGGAGCCGGAGGAAGGCTGGAATACATAGTTCCTGCAGAGAAGGTAGGAGCTGCCAAGGCCAACGCAGAAGCCAGCCAGCACCGCCAGCGGGTCAGCGATCAGAAAACTAGTGGCTAATTTTGTGGCGATATTTGCCAGGGCGGCAATCCCATTGGCAACCAGGAACCGTAGGAATTGCCTTGAGAGCTGAAGGCTGGCAATTTTGCGGCGAATCATTCCGGCCCCCCTCTGCCGAGGGCTGCGTTCACCTGGCGGGCCAGCCCGCGGCCAAAGCCGATACTTTCGGAGATGCCGCGATCTTCTGGGTAATACATGGTGGTATCTGCAATCCAGATGTTTGGCAGCGGATTTAGCGGTGGTAGCTGGCTGAGAAAATTGGTGCCACACACCGGTTGGGCGTAGCGGTAGCGGCTGCAGTGGCTGGCGAGTATATCGGCATCTTCCAGCTGGGGATTAATTGCTTTCAGGCAGTTGATTGAGTCGTTTATGAAGGCCCCGTTGGGGCGAGCGTAATCGGGATGATCGGCTGGCATGTAATAGGGCACGTAGGTTATATGGGGCTTGAGCGGACGCAGATTGCTTAGCTCAATGATCCCTGGTATCGCAAATCTTGGATCATTTACATTCGTCCAGAAATTCCCTGTAATTGGCTTGCTGGTTTGAATTACCACGCAGGCACAGGCCACGGAAGTTTGCGCTGTGTATTGGGCCACCAGGTCTGGATCGGCACCGCCATTGGCAAGAACTGGCGCCACCAATGGCAGGGGAATGGTGGAGATCACCGCATCAAAGCGTTCCACCCCGTTGCGGCTTGTGAGCTCCACAGCCCCTAGCGCGGAGCTGCCTAGGGGCCGCAGTCCATCCACAGGCATGGAGAGGCGGATCTCGCCGCCCTGGCGCTGGATTTCAGTGGCCAAGCCATTGATCCAGTGCTCGGAGCCCCCCTCCAGGTAGCCGAGGGTTTCCTTCAACCAGCGGCGGGATTGGCCAATACGGCGAATGCGACTCCAGATCCAGGCGGCTGAGAGTGAGTCACTATGTTGGTAAAACTTATAGGTAAAAAGTTTTTGCCAAAGCACTTGATAGCCCTTTTCACCTAGCCATTTCTTTAGCCAGCTGCTGGCAGAGATGCGATCGAGGGGTTTCCAATCTCTGAGACTTAGACAGCGGGCGGCATGCAGTAAATAACGTATTCTTGTGATCAGGGGTAACCGGCGAAAATTAAGTACAGCCCCGGCTGATCCCCAGGGGTAAAGCCTGCCATCAAGGAAGAATCCCATCCGTGTTTCTTGCCAACGCAGGCAAGCTTGCAGATTCAGCTCATCAAGTAGCTCAAAAAAGGCCTGGTCACTGAGGCAATGAAAATGGTAATAGCGCTCAAGTAGTACACCAGCAAAATCAAAACTGGCGGCCATGCCGCCAAGGCGATCATCGGCTTCAAATAGCACGGGCCTGCAGCCCTGGAGGCAGAGTTCATAGGCAACGGCTAGGCCCATGGGTCCAGCGCCGATCACGGCGATGGAAGGTCGGCTTGAGGGATTTTGTGTTGTCATTGTTGGCTATTGTTGCACTTGATGATTGACTCATCGCAGCCCTTGCGGATGAAATTGTTTGACATTACAAGCGTCCAGTCTGGCGTGTCAGGAGTATATCTAAGTCTATATTTAATAGATTTACCATTGCTCATGGCCCGTTGAACTGTTGCTCCCCATCCTATGCATTCAGGGCAGGCTTTTTGAAAAGCCAACGCTTGATTTGCCAAGAGGTTTGTGGTGATAGAGGCAATGCAGGCAACACAAATAATTCTCAGGGCTAAGCTTTCTCGATTAAATAAACAAGATAGGCATGCCGCAAAGCACTGCCATGCAAGTAGAATGGGGACAAATATATAGCGGGCACCATTGCCATTTCCGATGTCCGCAAAGTCGGGGTAGCAAATGTAGCCAAGCAGGGCAGATCCAGCGCTAAGATAGGCTGCTGTTGCTGCGGCATTCCTGAGATCTTTGTTTGGCCAGTTTGCAACATTGATCACAATCAGGCCAATGGATAGTATTGCCAGTAGGGCTCCTATGTACAGCTTGATGGAATCATTTAGCAGCGATGGGGCTAATATCCCAGAAAAACGCGTCAGAAATCCAGTTACTGCATCGGGAAAGTTGCTAAAGAGGACGGCAATGTCTGTTTTGGCTCTGCCAGAATAGTAGATGCAGATTAGTTGGATCAGGCATGCTGCCAGGCATATGGCAGGGGTAAATATTTTTTTTCGATCAAGTCTGGCTATTCTGAACAGGTAAAGTGGCGTCAAAAGGATAGACAATGGCCCGCTTAGTATCAGCGGAATTTTTGTTATAGGTTCGAGCCATTGTCCATGGGGCCAATTGGCTTTTTGCTGAAATTGAGAATGATTTATTTCCAGTTGAAATAGGATTAAGGTTGCAATCCAGAAGCCATAAAGAGGTGTGGCTTGCCATTCGGGATAGCTGGGAAAAAGCAAAAATGAAGCTATTAAGACCATCCGAATTCCCCTGCTGAATATTGTTGTCTGCCAAAGTAGATAAATATATATTCCGGTAAGGGCTAGGTAAAAGATTAGCCATACTTCCGGGAATTGTTGAAATGAGATTCGCGCTGATAGTAGCGCTCCAATTCTTCCAATCGTGTCAAAATATCCTGCACTTGGGATTCCCAGGCTGCCGATACCATGTCTTACTGCGAGCTTCAGGTAATACCCTTCTTCTTGGCTGACGCCGGGCATTAGAAATTGGTAATTTTTCCTGATAGCAGAAAAAATGCTAACAAGAAGTGTGGCGATTGCGATCTGGGCAAAGGGTTTTGCCCTTGGGGGAAATGTGGCAATGCTGTGTATGAGTTTATTATACATACAGCTTTAGAAAGGAATTACCACTTCGCTGAAGTGGGGATCGCCGTAGCTGATGCGCAGGGCCGTGGCGAGCGGGGTGGCTGGCACCGAGAAGATAGTGGGCCAATCAATCAGTTCAAACTGATCACCGGCGGTAAGTGCTTTGAGTTGGTCCTTGGTGAAGGCCGGTTGGCGACTAACTAATGCCCAGAGTTGTAGTAGCCAGCCGAATAGGGGAATTGGCAGATGGATGATCCAGGTCCTGGCACCCACGGCAGCGCGCAATTGACGCATCAGGCTGATGTAGCTAATCCGTTCAGTGCCGGTGATGTTGTAACTGCCACTGAGGGAGGGATTTTCCAAGCAGCTCTGGATCACCCGGCAGAAATCGCCCACGTAAAGAGGTTGGCGGATGAAGCGGCCGGAGCCCGGAATTGGGAATAGGGGCAATCGTTTCATGAAGCGGGCCAGCCAGCCCATATGTTTGCGGTCAAACCAGCCAAACATCAGCGTGGGCCTGAGTATCACCACCCCGGGCCAAGTCTCTGCCACCATTTGCTCCTGGCGACGTTTGGTGCTGGTATATAGGTCGCTAGCCACTGAGTTGACCACCGAACTGCTTATATGCACAAGCCTCTTAACATGATGACGCTTGAGTTCTGCTAGGACCAGTTGAGTTGTTGTGATATTATTTCGTTCAAACGCTCTGGCATCGGTGTTGCCGATCTCCGCCTGAAGCATTACGCAGGCATCGCAATCCTCGAGCAATGCTGGCCAGCTATTGCCAGCGCTAGAGGTGAGGTCTTCGCAAATAAAGTTTACCTTTGGGAAAAGTTTGCGCCCGGCCTCCAGGGCCTCGGCTTTTTTGTCTACTACCAGCAGTTGCCAGTCTGGGTGGTCCTGTTGCAGCACTGCAATCAGGTTGAGGCCCACAAGGCCGGCGCCGCCAGGAAGGAAGAGTTTCATCGCTTCAGATCAGCAGGCGTCGGGCCAGGTCGGAGCTGAAGATACCGCGGGGATCCAGCAGCTGTTTCTGGGCTTGCCATTCCGCCAGGCGCGGATAGCAATGCTGGAAGGTGGCGGCTGATTGACGGGAATCCTTAGCCAGGTAGAGGCGACCTCCGGCGGCGGCAACCTTTTCATCCAGTTGATCCAGGGTTTCCGCCAGCCCTGGTACCGCTGCGGGCACATCGGCGGCAAGGGTCCAGCCCGGCTGGGGGAAGGAGAGGGGGCCAGGGTTGCCAGGGCCAAAGCGTTTCAGCACCGTGAGAAAGCTGGGGGCCCCGATCCGGCGCAGGGCTTCAAGGGTTTGCGGCACAAGCTGTGCCTCGGAATCGGGCACAGCAAACTGGTATTGGAGGAAACCCGCTGGGCCATAAATCCGGTTCCAGTCGCTTACCCCATCAAGGGGATGAAAGTAGGGGCTGATCGCTTGTAGCTCGCCAACTCGATGCTTGGGGGCCTTACGGAACCAGGTTTCATTGAAGGCGCCCACTGTCCAGCTATTTAGTAAGCCACCGGGCAGAAAGGCTGGCGCTGAGGCCAGGGCTTTGGGGTTGTAGCCAAGGGGATTATTTGCCTGGTTGGGTAGCTCCGCCTGTAGCTGTTCCAGGCTTGCATGCTCCCCTCTGGTAAGCACTCCCCGCCCTTGGGGATGAAGACTATCGATCCAGGCCACGCTGTAGCGATAACGGTCATCCCCCTCCAGCATGGCTGCCATCAGACTGTCTAGGTTTGGATGGCGATCAGTATCCACGCTGATTAGCGATGTTTGGATCGGAATTAGCCGAAAACTGGCTTCTGTAATCACCCCAGTGAGCCCCATGCCCCCCACTGTGGCCCAGAAGGCGGCTGCATTTTCTGCATCACCAGTTGGGCTCAGGTCCCGCAGTTGACCATTGCCATCTATTAGTTGAAGCCGCAGTAGATGGTTTCCAAAACTTCCTTCCCCATGGTGATTCTTGCCATGGACATCGGCAGCTATGGCACCGCCTAAGCTCACCTGACTGGTGCCAGGGGTGACTGGAAGAAAAAAGCCTGCGGGAACAATTTTTTTGAGAATATTTTCGAGACTTGCCCCTGCCCCTGCTGTGACAATGCCGTTGTTGAGGTCAAGCTGAATATCTCCAAAGGCGGCGAGATCTAGCACATTTGCTTCTGCCGCTTGGGCTGCATCGCCATAGGCACGGCCAAGTCCCCTGGTGATCAAACTTGCAACTTCTGCTTGCCCAATCAGTGCTTGAATCTGTTCAAGCTTGTTGGGGCTGAATACTTTGGCATTGCTGGGCCTTGTGCGGCCCCAACCGCTGAGGGTTTGCCGTTGGCTGGGGATATCTAGGTTCACAGTTTTGCGGCGATAAAGTTTGGCAGTAGGCGCACCAAAAGCATCACTGGTTGCCAACACCAGGGGAGGTATTCATAGCCGCGCCGATTGGGATGCCGCAGCAGATCCCTGGCTACGGAGGCAGGGCTAACGCAGAGACTTTGCGGTGCTTTGCCAAGGCTCATCGGGGTTGCCATGAAGCCAGCTTTTAGAATCCGAATCGAAAAGGGCTTGCCATGGCAACGCAACAACAAGCCTTCGGCGAAAATGCTAAGGGCAGCCTTAGCGGCACCGTAGGCATAGTTGCTGGGACGGCCACGATCGCCAGCCACCGATGAAAAGATCCAGAGTCTCCCAGGGGAATTGATGCGTTCTGGGCTGGTGATGCTGGTAAGCCAAGGGAGAAGGCCGCTGTAATTCACAGTGGTTATCCGCAGGGCTTCAGAGGCATCGTTGCGGGCTAGCTCGGCATCACCTAGGGAGCCAGCGGTGATCAGATAGAGATCAAAGTCGCCAGGGATCTCTGGGGGGCTGGGTTTGTTTTCAAGCAGGTCTAGCTGCTGCACATTCACCTCCGCCCCATAGGTTTGGCGCAGCTCATCCACAAGCGCCTGGTTGGCGCTCAGATTTCGAGCCAGTAGCTGGAAGCGCAGGCAGCCCTGCTGGGCTAAGGCCCTACAGATGGCGATGGCTACGGCACTGCTACTGCCAAGTACAAAAGCGGATCGGATTGGAGTTTTGTTCATGCCAGCCAACCAAGACGATGACCCATGCCTATCACCACAACCATGGCCATCCAGCCCACTAGCGTAAGTCGAATCCCCCGATCCCCTAGCAGAATTTCCTCAGGTTTTTCTGTGGTCTGCTCGGGGTTGCGGGCCGTCCGTCGTTCAATTTCCTCAGGATCACTGAGTAGTTGATAACGAAAAATGCCAACTAGAACGAAAGGAACTGTGAGTAGCATCCAACTGGTGGGTGCGCCCTGCAGTGTGGGACCGGCACTCCAGAGAGCATAGGCCATAAAGGCACTGCTAGATACCAAGGACTCCAATCTTTGAAGTAGGGGGAGCGAATAGCGATTCAGTACCCTGCGGGTAACAACCCCCCGATCAAGGGAAACCCTTAGTTCGGCCTTGCGTTTTTCTACGGCAAGGAAAAGAGCTAGCAGTCCAACGCATAGCAAAAACCATGGGGAACTGCCTAGCCCCGTAGCAACTAGGCCGGCCAAGGCTCTAAGTAGAAAACCTGATGCGATGCAAAATATATCAAGCAGGGGCTCTCGTTTGAGCTGAAGACAATAGGCAAATTGGATTAATGTGTAGCCAATAATTATGAGGACTAGGCCGGGATTAACCAGAAGGGCAATGCTAATGCTGGCAACGAAAAGTATTGCTGCTGTGATTAATGCCGCCTTGCTGGATACGAGGCCGGAGGCGATTGGTCGATTTTTCTTTGTGGGATGCAGGCGGTCTGCATTGATATCAATGACATCATTGACCAGGTAGATGCAGCTAGATATTAGGCAGAAGCTTATTAGGGCAAGCGTTGAATTTATCCAAATATGTGAAGCAATCTGAAAGCTGAACAGGGCTGAAGCATAGACCAGTAGATTTTTCGACCACTGGCGGGGGCGGCAGCATTTAAGGAGGGCGTTTGGCAAGTTCATCGGCTGCTATCTGGTATCTGTGGAGATTGGCAGCTGGGTGCTTCCATATTTACTGGCAAGTAAAATGCGGCTAAGGGCTGAGTTGCCATTGTAGGAGGGGATTTGGGCATCAAAGCCAACCATTGAATTTTTTAGATTATATAGCGTTTTTACGTCTTCTCTCTTAAGGTCAACCAGATAGGCTTGCTTGGTTCCATTTAGGTATTCTGCGATCAGGAAGATTTTGCGTTTGGAATCTATGCTTAGGAAGGCCCAGCCTTTGAGGTGTAGGCTCTTGCCGTATAGAGGCTTTAAAATAGTAGGTTCTTTTGCTTCATCTTGCCTCTGTTGATCAATTGAGTAGAGGAATATATTGTTTTTAATTGTCTTTATGTCCAGCTTCGAATCAGCGACTAGGCGCCTATGCCATCCAAGTGGTTTTAGCTGTAATTTCCCATTGAAATATTGGAAGGGAATCGAAGGGTCCGTAGGGAGCAGTTCTTTGCAGTCGAAGGCTGGCTGGATCTTGCTTTGATTTAAGGCTATTGCAATGGCGGGACATTTAAAATGCTGGAGTGACTTCCTTTGGAACTCCTCTGCTTTTGTAAAGGCTTGGCCATATAGATCTGTTGGAAATTGACTGTAAAGAATCTGTGGGAAAGAGAAGATTGTTGTGGCCGTAACTGCGAATGCTGGGAGGAGTTCCGGGTAGGCGTAGTCTTTGCGGTTTGCGTTGTTCGATATGTGTTGGTCAATTAAATTGCTTGTAATCAGTACTGCGCTGATTGCAAGCATTAGGGAGTGGGTAACATAGCGCGATGAAGCGGCCTGCTCTATCCCGAACCCGGAGCGGGAGAAGGTGGTTATAATTGCGAAGATTGCTGTGAAAATACCAGGCAGCAACAGACCATAGCTAATATTGGAGCTGCCTTTTGTAGTTAGCGATTGCCAGGGCTTAGGGCTTAAAAGTATGTAAATGGCAAATATTAAAACGAGGATTGCCAGCCCTTGCCACGGCCCTCCAAATAATATTTTTGATAGGTAATCTAAATTAAAGCCCAGGGCTGGGTGGATTATTGGTTTTTTGTAGGGGAGTACAACAAAATAAATGATAAGTGCAGAGCAGCTAGAGGCAAGGCAGCTTAGGAATAGTTTTTTTGATTTATATAATGAGCCCAGGCAGAGGCTGGCTGCTACGGCTATTCCTTGGCCAATGCAGTAGATTCCTGCCCAAGGAATAATTGAAGCGATGATAAGAAGCGTAAATTCTGTGGACTTTTTTTGTTGCTTATTCCAACGAATTAGTAGAAAAGACCCAGCCAGGACAAGGAAGTTGGTCCATAGCCATGGTGTTTGGAATTCCCAGTAGAGATTTTCGTATTGCCATGGATTAGTTAGGATTAGAATGCATGCCAGGGTGGATAGAATTTGCAATCTCCGGCTTGTCAGGCTGTGTCTGCAGATTAAGAATATAAGCAGTGAGCTAGAGATTAATATTATCTCGCCTTGGAGCAAGGCTGTTGAGCTGGGGGGCAGGTGAAATAGCTCTGTTTCAGTAAGTGCGATTAGTTTTGAGAGAAATATGCGGTGCTCATTGTGTTGAGCTAGTAGCCATGGCAGTGGATTAGAGGCATCTCTTATGGCAAGGCTCCAGCTGTCGCGATCTAGTGATGGATATATAAAATGATTAACAGCAAGTTTTGTGATTAGATAAAATGCATTTATTATTGCCGCCGTCATTATTATGATTAGGCTTGCCCCCAGAGGCTCTTGCTTTTTGGCCCAGCTCAGGGCAGTTTGTAACCGCTGAAGCGCTGCCCCTGGGCGTTTTTTAGGTATCTCTGGCATGGGAATTTGTTATTAAAAAGCCCCGACAAAGTCGGGGCCAGGGCTTCTGAATTCAGATTTTAGCTGAATGGCCTGAGTCGTCCTTGGGGTCTGTGTCAGTTAGCCAGCAACGCCTTGGCCTTCGCCACCACGTTGTCAACGCTGAAGCCAAACTTCTCTAGGCAGATGGGGCCGGGGGCGGAAGCACCGAAGCGGTCGATGGAGATGCTGTCGCCATCGAGACCGGTGTACTTGTGCCAGCCGAAGGAACTGGAAGCTTCCACCACCAGGCGCTTGCGCACGGCGGCGGGCAGCACTGATTCGCGGTAGGCGGCGTCCTGTTCTTCAAATAGCTCCACGCAGGGTATCGAAACCACCCGCACGTTTTTGCCTTCGGCGCGCAGTAGGGCGGCGGCCTTGGTGCAGAGTTCCAGCTCGGTGCCGGTGCCGATCAGGATCAGCTCGGGCGTCCCATTGCTGTCTTCGAGGATGTAACCACCCTTGGCGACGGCGGCGGCGCTGGAGTTGGCCTGGTTGGCCATGGCCTGGCGGCTGAGGAACAGCACGGTGGGGCGCTTGCGGTTGGCCACGGCCACCTGGTAAGCACCACTGGTTTCGTTGCCGTCGCCGGGGCGGATCACCAGCATGTTTGGCATCGCCCGCAGGCTGGCCAGGGTTTCGATCGGTTGGTGGGTGGGGCCGTCTTCGCCCAGGCCAATCGAGTCGTGGGTGAGCACATAAATCACCCCCAGTTCACTCAGGGCCGAAAGCCGCATGGCGCCCACCATGTAGCCGGCGAACACGGCGAAGGTGCCGCCGTAGGGCACCAGGCCGCTGCCGTGGTAGGCGAGGCCGTTGAGGATCGAGGCCATGGCGTGCTCACGCACCCCGAAGTGCAGGTAGCGGTTGGCTTCCAGACCCTTCTGGAAACCCTTTTCACCCTTGATGTCGGTGAGGTTGGAGTGGGTGAGGTCGGCGGAACCACCGATCAGCTCGGGCAGGTTTGGAGCGATCGCATTCAGGCAGTTGTAGGAGTGCTGGCGGGTGGCCAGGCCCTTGTCGGCGGCGGTATAGGCCGGCAGGTTTGCATCCCAGCCCTGGGGCAGTTCACCGCGCAGCTGGCGCTCAAATTGAGCCGCTTCGCTGGGGTATTTGGCCCGGTAAGTGGCCAGGGTGGCGTTCCAGGCGGCTTCGGCAGCTGCACCGCGCTCCACGGCTTGGCGCCAGTGGTCGTAGGCCCCTTGGGGCACTTCAAATTCGGCGTAGGGCCAGTCGAGGGCCTTGCGGGTGAGGGCCGCTTCTTCGGCGCCGAGGGCGGCACCGTGCACCCCAGCGGTGTTGGATTTGTTGGGGGAGCCGTAACCGATCGTGGTGGTCACCTTGATCAAGCTGGGCTTGTCGGTAACGGCCTTGGCGGCCTCAATCGCCCGGGCGATGCCCTCCACATCGGTGTTGCCATCGGCCACGTGCTGCACGTGCCAGCCATAGGCCTCGTAGCGCTTCAGCACATCCTCAGTGAAGGAAACATCAGTGTTTCCGTCGATGGTGATGTGGTTGTCGTCGTAGAGGGCAATGAGCTTGCCCAGGCCCAGGTGGCCGGCCAGGGAGCAGGCCTCGGAGGCCACCCCTTCCTGGTTACAGCCATCGCCCATGATCACGTAGGTGTAGTGATCAACGAGCTTTGCGTCGGGCTTGTTGTACTTGGCGGCCAGGTGAGCTTCGGCGATCGCCAAACCCACGGCGCTGGAGATGCCGGCGCCAAGAGGTCCGGTGGTCACTTCCACCCCGGCGGTTTCAAAGGTTTCGGGGTGGCCAGGGGTGTGGGAGCCCCATTGGCGGAACTGCTTGATGTCTTCGAGCGTTACTGAGTCGTAGCCGCTCAGGTGCAGCAGCGCGTACAGCAGCATGCAACCGTGGCCGGCCGAAAGCACAAAGCGGTCGCGGTTGAACCACTGGGGATTCTTCGGGTTATGGCTGAGGATCCGGTCCCACAGGGCATAGGCCATGGGGGCGCAGCCCATCGGCAGCCCGGGGTGGCCGGAATTTGATTTATTGATGGCATCCACCGCCAGAAAGCGGATGCTGTTGACGCAGAGCGTGTCGACGGAAGCAGGTGCGGCAAGCATGGGTTTCTGGGGTGGAAACGTTCGGGGAGGAGGGCTATCTAGACGAAGCGCCGGAAGGCCAAGCAGACATTGTGGCCGCCGAATCCAAACGAGTTGGAAAGGGCACAGTCAATTGTCTGTTCTCGGGCCCGGTTAGGCACGACATCCAGGTCACAGGCTGGATCTGGATTTTGGTAGTTGATTGTGGGCGGAATTAAGCCGTGGCGGATTGCCAGGGTGCAGGCCACGGCTTCAATGCCGCCGCTGCCCCCCAGCAGGTGACCGGTCATCGACTTGGTGGAGCTCACCGCAATGTGATGGGCCCGTGCGCCGAGGGCGGTTTTGATTGCCGCGGTTTCGTTGCTGTCGTTGGCCTGGGTGCTGGTGCCGTGGGCATTCACATAGTCCACGTCTTCAGGGTTGAGCCTGCCGTCCTGGAGGGCCAAGGCCATGGCCCTGGCCCCACCGATGCCACCGGGGATCGGAGAGGTGATGTGGTGGGCATCACAGGTCATGCCATAACCCACGATCTCCCCAAGGATCTCAGCCCCGCGCGCCTGGGCTGATTCCAGGCTTTCCAGCACCAGGATGCCGGCGCCTTCGCCGATCACGAAACCATCCCGTTCGGCGTCGAAGGGGCGGCTGGCCGTGGCCGGGTCGTCGTTGCGGAAGGAGAGGGCCTTGGCACTGGCAAAGCCCGCCACGCCAAGGGGGGTGATCGCCCCTTCGGCGCCACCGCAGACCATCGCATCGGCATAGCCGTGCTGGATCAAGCGGAAGGCATCGCCAATGGCATTGGAGCCGGCGGCACAGGCGGTGGCCACGGCGGAACTGGGGCCCTGGGCGCCGAGGGCGATGGCCGCCAGGCCGGAGGCCATGTTCGGAATCATCATCGGCACCGTGAACGGGCTCACCCGTCCCGGCCCCTTGGCGTTCAGCACATGGGCCTGGGTTTCCATGGTGAGCAGACCGCCCACCCCGGCCCCGATGATCACGCCCACCCGTTGGCGGTTGGCATCGGTGATCTCAAGGCCGCTATGGGCCAGCGCCTGTTTGGCGGCGACCACCCCGAACTGGGAAAAGCGATCCCAGCGTTTGGCTTCCTTGGGGTCAAGGAAACCACTGGGGTCGAAGTGCTTCACCTCGGCGGCGAAACGGCAGGCGTGCTGACTGGCATCAAACAGGGTGATGGGCGCCACCCCATTGGTTCCCTGGCTAAGCCCGGTCCAGTAGTCAGCAACGGTGTTACCGATGGGTGTCACGGCGCCAAGACCCGTGATCACCACTCGGCAGGAAGACTCAGCCATGGCGTTGGGGCATTCGAAACGGGCCGATCAGACTTTCTTTTCTTCTATGTAGTTCACGGCGTCACCCACGGTGGTGATGCCCTCGGCGGCTTCGTCGGGGATTTCGATGTCGAAGGCCTCTTCCAGGGCCATCACCAGTTCCACGGTGTCGAGGGAATCGGCGCCCAGGTCGTTCTGGAAGTGGGATTCGGGTTTCACTTCGGCGGCATCAACGCTGAGCTGCTCAGCGACGATGGAACGCACTTTTTCGAGTGTTGCTTCCTGGGACATGGCCGTGGCTTACTTGGCGGGGGGCATCCTACGGGCTGGCCCGCAGGTCGTTAACAAGGGTGACGGGCTTCCGTTCAGATGCGTTCGGCGGTGCTGCTGCGGGTAACTTTGCGGCACGGCGTTCGCTTTCGGCCAGGGCATGTCCCATTCCGTCAAGATCTACGACACCTGCATCGGCTGCACCCAGTGCGTGCGGGCGTGTCCCCTCGATGTGCTCGAGATGGTTCCCTGGGATGGCTGCAAAGCCAGCCAGATCGCCTCATCTCCACGCACGGAAGATTGTGTGGGTTGCAAGCGTTGCGAAACGGCTTGCCCCACCGACTTCCTCAGCATCCGCGTCTACCTCGGCGACGAGACCAGCCGCAGCATGGGTCTGGCCTACTGAGGCCCATGCACCGGGGGTGGCTTTGCCCCCAAGCTTTGCTCTTTACGGCTTCCGTAAGCTCAGCCCGGCCCCGCCGGGCTTTTTTTCGTCTGTTCTTGCATGTGCGGCATCGTTGCGGTGATCGGGACCCGGGATGCCGCCCCCCTGTTGCTGGATGGCTTGCGCCAGCTGGAATACCGCGGCTACGACTCCGCCGGGGTGGCCACGGTGGAGGCCGGTGGGCTCACCTGTGTGCGGGCTGAGGGCAAACTCCTCAACCTCACGGCCCGGGTGGAGCGGGAGGGGGCCCCTGGCCATTGCGGCATCGGCCACACCCGTTGGGCCACCCACGGCAAGCCGGAGGAACGCAACGCCCATCCCCACCTCGACGCTGGCCGTGAGGTGGCGGTGGTGCAGAACGGCATCATCGAAAACCATCGCCTGTTGCGGGAGCAGCTCCAGGCGGAGGGGGTGCAGTTCCTCTCGGACACCGACACGGAGGTGATCCCCCATCTGCTTAGTAAGGAGCTGAAGGCGCTCACGGCGGCCGGGGCCGCTGCCACTGGCGCCACCCTGCTGCTGGCCCTGCAGCGCACCCTCCCCCAGCTGGAGGGGGCCTATGCCCTGGCGGTGCTCTGGGCCCAGTGCCCCGAGGCCCTGGTGGTGGCCCGCAAGCAGGCACCATTGCTGATCGGTTTTGGCGAGGGTGAATTCATCTGCGCCAGCGATACGCCGGCCCTGGCGGGGGTCACCCGCACGATCCTGCCCCTGGAGGACGGCGAGGTGGCCCTGTTGGGCCCCCTGGGCATTGAGCTCTACAACGCTGCCGGTGAGCGGCAACAACGGCTGCCCACCCAGCTGAAGGGCACTGACCACGTGGCGGACAAGCGCAGCTTCCGCCATTTCATGCTCAAGGAAATCCACGAGCAGCCGGAAACCGCCGCCCGTTGGTTGGCCCGCCACTTTCCCGAGGGCGGCCCGGATGATCCTCTAGTGGCCTTGCCGGTAGAAGCTGCGCTGCTGGAGGGTTTGCAGCGGATCCAGGTGCTCGCCTGTGGCACCAGTCGCCATGCCGCCCTGGTGGGGGCCTACCTGCTGGAGCAGCTGGCCGGGGTGCCCACCAGCGTTTATTACGCCAGTGAGTTTCGCTATGGGCCGCCGCCGTTGGGGCCAGACACCCTCACCGTGGGGGTAACCCAGTCGGGCGAAACGGCAGATACCCTGGCGGCCCTGGCCATGGAGCAGCAACGTCGCGCCGACCACGGCGATCCCGCCTACCGGGCCCGGCTGCTGGGGATCACCAATCGGCCGGAAAGTTCCCTGGGGCGGCTGGTGCCCCAGTTGATCGACATCGAAGCCGGGGTGGAGGTGGGGGTGGCCGCCACTAAAACCTTCCTCGGCCAGCTGTTGGCCTTCTACGGCCTCGCCATTCGCCTGGCGGAACTGCGCGGTAGCCGCAGCCGCAGTGAGCTGCATGGCCTGGTGGCCCAGCTGCGGGCCCTGCCGGCCCAGCTGCAAACCCTGATTGATCGCTTGGATCTGCGCTGCGCCGCCTTAGCCCATGAGTTTGCCGACACCCAAGACGTGATCTATCTGGGCCGGGGCATCAACTACCCGATTGCCCTGGAGGGGGCGCTCAAGCTCAAGGAGATCAGCTACATCCATGCGGAGGGCTACCCCGCCGGCGAGATGAAACACGGCCCGATTGCCCTGCTTGATGCCCGGGTGCCGGTGGTGAGCGTGGCAATGCCTGGCAGGGTTTTTGACAAGGTGCTTTCCAATGCCCAGGAGGCCAAGGCCCGCGATGCCCGCCTGATCGGCGTTGCCCCTGAAGGCCCCGATACGGAGATCTTTGATGTGCTGCTGCCGGTGCCGGTGGTGGATGAGTTGCTCTCGCCGTTGCTCACCCTGATTCCGATGCAATTGCTCAGCTATCACATCGCCGCCCACCGGGGCCTGGATGTGGACCAACCGCGCAACCTCGCCAAGAGCGTCACCGTGGAATAGCGGCTGGGGCTGGCAGATCTGCCTTTTCACTGCGGCCGTAGTTGTCCTGGAAGCGCACGATGTCGTCTTCCCCCAGGTAGGCGCCGCTTTGCACCTCGATCATCTCGAGGGGGATCTTGCCGGGGTTGCGCAGGCGGTGCTGGGCGCCGAGGGGGATGTAAGTGCTCTGGTTCTCCCCCACCAACAGCTCTTGGCCATCCTTTTCAACGATGGCGGTGCCACGCACCACGATCCAGTGTTCGGCCCGGTGGTGGTGCATCTGTAGCGATAGGGCGGCGCCGGGTTTCACCTGGATCTTCTTCACCTGCCAGCGGGGACCTTCAACGATGCCGTCGTAATGGCCCCAGGGGCGATAGATGCGCCGGTGGGCTTCCCCTTCCGGCGCCTTACTGGCCTGCAATTGGTTCACAATCTTCTTAACTTCCTGGGCCCGGTCCCGGTGGGCCACCAGTACGGCGTCATCGGTTTCCACCACCACCAGATCTTCCACCCCGAGGCCCACCACCAGCCGGTGCTCGCTGCGCAGGTAGCAATTGCGGGCCCCTTCGCTGATCACCCGACCGCGCAGCACATTGCCGTTGGCGTCCTGGTCTGAGGTTTCCCAGAGGGCCCCCCAGCTGCCCACATCACTCCAGCCGGCCTGCAGGGGCAGCACGCTGCCCAGCTGCGTTTTTTCCATCACGGCCACATCAATGGCCAGGCTTGGACAGCTGGCAAAGGCCTCCCGCTCCAGCCGCAGAAAATCAAGGTCGGCGGTGTCGTTATTGAGGGCGGAACGGCAACCGCTCACAACCTCGGGGACCAGCCGTTCCATTTCCGCCAGCACCGCACTGGCCCGAAACAGAAACATGCCGCTGTTCCAGGTGAAACGTCCACTGGCCAGAAAGGTTTCAGCGGTGGCCCGGTCGGGCTTTTCCACAAAGCGGGCAATTGGCACCGGCGCCGCTGGATTCAGGGCTTCGGCGGCTTCGATGTAGCCGTAGCCGGTTTCCGCTGCGGTGGGCACGATCCCAAAGGTCACCAGGCGGCCCGCCTCCGCCGCGGCCCGGCCCGCCTCCACGGTGCTGCGAAAGGTGGCGGGGTCGCGGATCACATGGTCGGCGGCCAGCACCAGCAGCAGCGGGTCTTCCCCCCGGGCGGTGGCCTGCAGGGCCGCCACGGCCACGGCGGGGGCGGTGTTACGGCCGATCGGTTCCAGCAGGATCCCGGCCGGTTCCACCGAGATCTGGCGCATCTGTTCCGCCACGATGAAGCGGTGGTCTTCGTTGCAGATCAGCAGGGGGGGGCGTAGGTCCGTAATCCCGGCCAGGCGTTCCTGGGTTTGTTGCAGCAGGGTGTGCTCCCCCGCCAGGGCCCAGTACTGCTTGGGGTAACTGGCCCGCGACAGGGGCCAGAGGCGGGTGCCAGTGCCACCGCAAAGAATTACCGGCACCAGGGGCGTGGCAACCATGGAATGAGTCTTGACGTTGGGGGAATGGTATCGAGTTCTTCCTTAATGGCTGGGCGGCCTAAGGTTCGGTTGTCCACCTGCCGGCGTTGCTTTGGAACGGGGGGTGACGTCGCAGTTGGGCTCGAATCTTGTGGGTCGCCAGCTGCAGCTGAGCAGTGGTGTTTTGAAATCACGGCGGTTGCCGGAACGGCCTGGGGACCTGCCTGGCCAGTTGTATGTGCATGGGGGAATTGCGCCCACGTCCATGTCGGTGGTGGTGTTCAGGCCCGGGGGGGTGGAACATCGCCACAACATTGACCTGCCAGGCCTCGAGCAGTTGTTGCTAGAGGGCTGTCCCCTTTGGGTGCGGCTAAAGGGCCTCGGAGATCGGCCTGTATTGCAGCAGGTGCTCACCCGGCTGGAGGTGCCTGAACCAATGCAGTTGCCCCTGGTGGAGGCGCCCCAGCGCACCCGGGTGGATGCCCTGGGTTCGGCCCTCTTGATCGTGATGCACCGGCTCAGTGGCAGTGGCGCCAATCGTTTGATCAGTGAACAGGTGGGTTTGGTGTTACTTAGCCAGGTGCTGATCACCGTGGAGGAGGTGCCTAGGCCCGTGGCCTTCCCGGAACTCACCCATTGGCTGGAACAGCTGCAGCCGCCGCCCTGCACCTCAGACATCGACGACATTCTGTTTTTTTTGGTGGATGAGGTGCTTGATGAGGTGTTGCCGCTGCTGGAGGACATGTCGGAGCAGCTGGATGAATTAGAGGAGGCCGCCCTGCGGCGCCCATCCCCGAAGGTGCTGCGCAAGGCCTACGACGTGCGCTCAAACCTGCGGCAGGTGCGGGGCATGATCTGGCCGTTGCGCAGTCAGTTGATTGTGTTGATCCGCCAGAGCCATCGCCTGCTTGATAAGGGGGCAGTGCGGGGTTTTCGCGAGGTGCAAAGCCATGTGGATGTGCTGTTTGAAACTGCGGAATTATTACGTCACCAGTGTGATGGTGTTACCGACAGCTACATGGCCAGCATCAGCAACCGCATGAACCAGGTGATGAAGATGCTCACAATCATTTCCAGCATCTTTGTGCCTCTCACCTTCATCGCCGGGGTTTATGGGATGAATTTCAACCCCGACAAGTCGCGCTGGAACATGCCGGAATTGGAATGGCCCTACGGCTATGTGCTTTGTCTTGGTTTTATGGCCCTAGTGGCGAGTTTCCAGATCTGGCTGCTCTGGCGCCGCGGTTGGTTCCAGGACTGGACAGGTAGCCGTTAATCCAGCAGCCCCTTGGGGGGGGTGAGCAGCAACCAGCCCTCGGCCAGATGCACCTCAGGCACGATCGCTTCCACAAAGGGCACCAGGCAACGGCGGCCGTCGCTGCTCAGTTCGATCTCCAGCAGGTCGTTGCCGCTGTGGTGCAGATCCAGCACCGTGGCGATCGAGGGGCCATCACTGCTGAGCCGCACCTCCAAGCCCTGGAGATCCAGCACATGGAATTCGCCCTCCTCCAGTTCGGGGCGGTCTGAGGCATCTACCAGCAATTCGTATTGCACCAGGGCTTCGGCGGCGGTGCGATCGCTGATCGTTTCAAAGCGCAGCACAAACAGATCGCGGCCCGGCAGCTGGCGGCCCCCCAGCAGCATTAACTGGCGCGGCGCCTGGCCGGGCAGCCGCAGCCAGCGGGGGCCAGCTTCCGTGAGCCGGCTGGGGAAATCAGTGGCAGGCAGCACCCGCACTTCGCCCTTCAGCCCCTGGGCTGACACCACCTGGCCCACCACAAGGAATTCATCGGTCATTGCTGGCTAATCTTCTGGAATGTTTTAGTAGGGCCCGCAGGCCGTTGCCCCCATGATCCTTCCAGGCAGCTCCGTGCGGGTGCAAGACCCCGCTTCGATCTACAACGGCTACCAGGGTTTTGTGCAGCGCATCAGTGGCCAACGGGCGGCGGTGCTGTTTGAAGGTGGCAACTGGGACAAGCTGGTAACGATGCCCCTGAAAACCCTCAGCGAGCTGGCGGTCTGAGCTGGGCCAGGGCCGCCTGGGCGGCCTGTTGTTCGGCGTCCCGCCGGGAGGCGCCCCAGCCCTCGCCATAGAGCTTTTGCTTGAGGAATACCTGGCTGAAATAGCGGCGGGGGCTGCCGTGCTCCTTGTTTTGTTCAGTGCTTTCGTAGCGCGGCAGTTCCCCCAAGCTCCCCTGGCTCCATTCCTGCAGCCCTGATTTCCAGTTGTGCCGGTGCGGATCCCTGAGCAGTTCCCCACAGCTCTCGCCCCAGGGGGGATCGAGCCAGAGGCGCACCACCTTGAGGCCCCCCTCGGCCCCACCCCAGGCCTCATAGATGCCCCCCACCAGGGCTTCACAGCATTCGGCCCGCACCGTGGCCCTACCGGCCAGGTCGCCGCTGGCGCTGCGGCCCCGCCGGATCAGCGGTTCCAGCTGCATTTTTTCTGCCAATTCCCCCAGCCAGCGGTCGCTCACCAATTGGGCCCGCAGGCCGGAGCGTTCACCAACGCTTAAGTGCGGGTAGTGGTCTTCCAGAAATTCGGCGCAGGCCAGCCGCAGCACCGCATCGCCCAGAAATTCCAAGCGTTCGTGGTTTTTGGCCAGCCCGGCACTGGTGTGGCTCAGGGCCTCATCAATGGGCCCCAGTTGGGCGGGAAGCGGGCTAAGGCCAAGCCCCTCAAGCAAGGTGCTGAGGGCGCCGCTGCGCTCGCTGTCTAAAAGGGGGGGAAAGCAGGACATAAGCCGGGTTCTGTTCCGGGTCAGGGGCGAACCGCTGCCCGGGGTAGTCATCTATCTGGGACCGCCGTTACCGACGGCCTCGAGCGGCGCACTTGAATCGGAACCGGTGAATGGCCAACCATGGTTCCTGGGCCTTGCTCCCAGCCGGGGTTTACCTAGCCAGCACCTCTCGATGCTGCTGGTGCGCTCTTACCGCACCCTTGCACCCTTACCTGTGCACAGGGCAAGCCCCGGCCATCGGCGGTGTGTTTCTGTGGCACTCTCCTCACGGTCACCCGCACTGGGCATTACCCAGCAAGCCTGGCCATTGGGGAGCCCGGACTTTCCTCAACCGGCAGCTGCAGGCAGCTCCGATCGCGACCACCTCGCCTGCTTTCCTGGTTTGAATGTAAGCCGCGGGCAATAATGGCCCCCATGGGGCTGTAGCTCAGCCGGATAGAGCGACGGTTTCCTAAACCGTAGGTCGTGGGTTCGAGTCCCGCCAGCCCCGTTGAGTGAAAGGCTCGCAAAGCGGGTGGCCTGGATGCGGTCAACCGAATCCCGCGGCCCAGGGCTTGCCTTGAGTTGATTGAGGCAGTTTAAGGGCTGCGCCCATGCTTTTAGAGGCCCGCATTCAGGATCGAGCCAGAATCAGTTCAGCAGCATCGGGGTTTTGCGCCACCTCCACAGGTGGTGGGCTGTTGCATTTTGGCCACTGTCGCTAGCGTAGGGGTGGCTTCAAGGGAGTCATGACCCAGCTGCACGACCTGAGACTGCGCCTGCTGGTGCAGCAAGAGAGTGAACGCATTGCCGACAGTCAACCCACCGACCTGGACCTATCCGTGGTGCAGGCCCGCAGCCTCTGCTGGTTGGCATTGATGGCTGATGCCCACGAGGATCAGGCCAGTGACGCCGAGCGCCGCGGCGACGTGGAGCAGGCGATGGGCTGGTTTGCTGATGCCATGCGCCTGCGGGATGTGATCCAGGTGGTGAGCAGTATCGAAATCCCGCTTCCCGCCTGTAGGGGCTCAGGCGAAGCAGAGGACGACTGGGCAGCCGCCTAATGGATGCCATGATGGGCGTTGCTTAACTAGGGGAACGCGGTGCCCGAAGAGCCCTGCCAATGCCCTGACTGTCAGCGGTTTTACCGGGAACATGACCGTTTGATCCGGGAAAACCCAAGCTTGCGTCAGCAGCAGGAATTGAACTGGGCTGCATTGCAGTCCTTCCGCACCCTTGCGGGTCGCGTGCTGGAGGATCTTCAGAAAACCCAGGATGCAGCCGCCGCTGCCCAGCCGCTGCTGCCGGCCGGTGGTGACGCTGCGGTGGGCGCCGAGGAGGAAAGCCTGCAGCAGGCCCTTGGGGATCTCGAGAATATCAACGCCCATCTGTTCTCAATTGAGGTGCTGATGGAGCGCATTTTTGATGTGCGGGTGCCGGAGGCGGTGGAACAGAAGTTCCAGGAGCTAGCCGGTGAGCTAGCCCCTGATCCCCTCAATGCAGACCGGCTGCGCCTTAACCGGCTGCTGCATCAGACCCCTGATCTGCCTTAAGGGTCCCCTCTGAGCCGCTCAGCTTTATCGGGAAGGCTTCGGCCTTCCAGATTTTTTCGCAGTACTCCCTGATTGAGCGGTCGGAGGAGAAATAGCCAGTGCGGGCGCTGTTGAGCAGGCTCATCCGATTCCAGCGGCTGCGGTCTGCCCAGGCCAGGCTCACCTCTTCTTGGGCCCGCATGTAGTCCCTGAAGTCGGCCAGCACAAAGAAGGGATCCTTGCCGCGCAGGTTATCCACCAGGGGGCGGAAGAGATCGGTGTCGCCATTGCTGAAGTAGCCCTGTTCCACCAGCTGCAGAGCTTCGCTTAGCTCCGGCAGTTGTTGCAGCTGTTCCCAGGGGCGGTAACCACTGTGGTGGAGTTCAGCGATTTCTGGGGTGGTGCGACCAAACAGGAAGAAGTTGTCTGCCCCCACCTGTTCACGGATTTCCACATTGGCGCCATCAAGGGTGCCGATGGTGAGGGCGCCGTTCATGGCGAATTTCATGTTGCCCGTGCCAGAGGCCTCCATGCCCGCCGTGGAGATCTGCTCGGAAAGATCAGAGGCGGGGTAGACCCGTTGGCCCAGCTTCACGTTGTAATCCGGCAGGAATACCACCCGCAGGCGGCCGTCCATCGCAGGATCTGAATTAACTGTTTCGGCGATGCCATTGATGAAACGAATAATCAGTTTCGCCATGTAATAGCCCGGGGCTGCCTTACCCCCAAACATCACCGTGCGCGGGGCGAGATGGTCGCCTTGGCCATTTTTGATGCGCAGGTATTGGGCAATCACCTGCAGGGCATTGAGGTGCTGACGTTTGTATTCATGGATGCGCTTCACCTGCACGTCAAACAGGGAGGCGGGATCCACCAACACACCGGTGTGCTTATGGATATAACTGGCCAGCTGACATTTCACCTCCAGGCGGGTTTGATCCCAGCGCTGCAGGAAGGCACTGTCGTTTTGGTATTGCTCCAGCTTTTTGAGTTCATCCAGATTGTGGAGCCAGCCCTCACCGATGGACTCATCCAAGAGGCGGCGCAGCAGGGGATTGCTGAGCGCCAGCCAGCGGCGGGGGGTTACGCCATTGGTGATGTTGGTGAATTTCTCTGGCCAGAGCGCCGCAAATTCCGGCATCAGGCTGCTCTTCACCAGATCGCTGTGCAGGCGGGCCACCCCATTCACATGGTGGGAACCCACCGTGGCCAGGTGGGCCATGCGCACGGCCTTATGGCCATCCTCGTCAATGATCGAGAGTTTGCGCAGGATTGCATCGTTGCCGGGGTACTTAAGCCTTACCTGTTTCAGGAAACGCCGATTTATTTCATAGATAAGTTCCAGGTGGCGGGGCAGCAGGCTGGCAAACAGCGGCAGTCCCCATTTCTCCAGGGCCTCCGGCAGCAGGGTGTGGTTGGTATAGGCCAGGGAGCGGCTGGTGATGTCCCAGGCCTGATCCCAGTCCAGCTGCTTATCGTCAATCAGCAGCCGCATCAATTCCGCCACGGCGATGGCGGGGTGGGTGTCATTCAGCTGCACCGCCCAGTGCTTATGGAAATCGCTGATCGGTAGGCCCCGCAGTTCCAGATTGCGCAGCATGTCCTGGAGGCTGCAGCTCACGAAGAAATGCTGTTGCTTCAGCCGCAGGCGGCGCCCTTCATCGGTGCCGTCGTTGGGATAGAGCACCTTGGTGAGGGTTTCAGAACCCACCTTTTCTTCCACGGCGCCGTAGTAGTCGCCGATGTTGAAGGAATAGAAGTCGAAGGCTTCGCTGGCGGTGGCCCGCCAGAGCCGCAGCCGATCGCAGGTGTTCACCTTGTGGCCCAGCACCGGCACGTCATGGGGGATGCCGATGGCGTATTCGGCGGGGATCCAGCGGCAGCGGTAGTTGCCGTGTTCATCGGTGTAACCCTCGCTGTGGCCGCCAAAACCCACGAAGATCGCCTGGTCGGGATCGCTCAGTTCCCAAGGCCAGCCCCCCTTCAGCCACTTGTCGGTGATTTCCACCTGCCAGCCATCGCGGATCAGCTGGTCGAAAATGCCGAACTCATAACGGATGCCGTAGCCCACGGCCGGCACCTCAAGGCTGGCCAGGGATTCCATGTAGCAGGCGGCCAAGCGGCCGAGGCCACCGTTGCCCAGCCCTGGCTCCTCCTCCACCTCAAACAGATCATCAATCAAGGTGCCGTTGAAGCGCAGCACGGCCTCGGCCGCCGCCGCTTCGATCCCCAGCATCACCAGGTTGTTGCCCAGCTGGGGACCCACCAGGAATTCCGCCGAGAGGTAGGCCACCGTTTTGCTGGGCTGCTGGCGTATGGCCTCATTGCCTGCCAGATAGCGGGTCATCAGCCGGTCGCGCACCGCATAGCTGAGGGCCATGTAGAGGTCATGGCGGCTGGCGTTGGCGGGCAGCTTGCCAAGGGTGAAGAACAGGTGTTCGGTGATGCCGTCGAACAGATCGTTGGCTGAGAGGCCGTTGCGCTCGGGGTCGCTGTAGCAGCTGGGGGTTGGCAACAGGAATTCGGCGGGTTGTTGGCTCATCGGGGGCTCTACTTAGTTGAAACGATTTGGCTGAACCGTAGCGATACGACCCCAAGGACACGTAAAGGCAACCAAAGGCTCCACTGGCGATACTTGGCTGCATCTGACGGGCCCCTGTTTGCAGCCGCTCTCCCTTTTTGCCATCAGCCACGGGCTGGAGGCGGTCATGACCCTGGTGGTGGCCGGTCGTTTCCTGTTGATCTTCGTGGCGGCAAGGCTGTTGGCGGAGCTATTGGTGCGTTTGCAATTGCCCACAATCCTGGGGGAATTGCTGGCTGGGGTATTGATCGGCGTGTCTGGGCTGCATCTGGTGGTGCCGCCGGAAAGTGGCGTGGCCGTCGCCCCTTGGTTGGTGCAGTTGTTTAGTGGGCTGGGGGCGGTGAGCCCTGAACAGGTGTTGCAGCTTTCCGCCGAGAGTTACCCCTTTTTGCAGGCGGTGGCCAGCATTGGCCTCTATGCGCTCCTTTTCCTCACCGGTCTCGAGAGTGAGCTGGACGAGCTGATCGCCGTGGGGGTTCAGGCCAGCAGCGTGGCCTTGGCTGGGGTGGTGTTGCCTTTTGCCCTGGGCAGCCTTGGTTTGATTGGTTTTTTCCATGTGGAGCTGATTCCGGCAGTGTTTGCCGGGGCCTCCATGACCGCCACCAGCATTGGCATCACCGCCAATGTTTTTGGGGAGCTGGGCATGTTGCGCAGCCGGGAGGGGCAGATAGTGCTCGGTGCCGCCGTGCTTGACGACATCCTCGGCATCGTGATCCTGGCGGTGGTGGTGGCCCTGGCCAGTGGCGATGGTTTGCAATGGGCGCCGATCCTGCAGCTGCTGCTGGCGGCGGCGGCTTTTGTGGTGGCGGCCATCGGCCTGAGCCGCACGGTCACCCCCAGCTTCGATGCCCTGGTGGATCAGCTCAGGGCCCCTGGGGAAATGGTGGTGGCAAGTTTTGTGGTGCTCTGTTTGTGCTGCTTTGCCGCCACTGCCATCGGTTTGGAGGCTGCCCTCGGCGCCTTTGCCGCCGGTTTGATCCTCAGTAATTCGCGCCATACCGAGGCGATTCAGGAAACGGTGAAACCGTTGGTGTCGTTATTTGCCACGATTTTCTTTGTGCTGATCGGCACGGCCATGGATCTGTCGGTGCTCAACCCCGTAGATCCGGCTAATCGCAGTGGCCTGGTGGTGGCGGCTTTTCTCTTGGTGGTGGCGATTGCCGGCAAGTTGGTTACCGGCTGGAGCTTTTTGAGTGATCAACCCACTAACCGCCTCGTGGTGGGCCTGGGGATGATGCCCCGGGGGGAGGTGGGCCTGATTTTTCTGGGCTTAGGTAGTGCCGCTGGATTGCTCACCCCTTCCCTGGAGGCCGGCATTCTCTTGATGGTGATTGGCACCACCTTCCTGGCGCCGCTGCTGCTGCGCCTGAGCTACAGCTGGGCATCGGCTGGGCTCCCTAGCATCGATCCAGCCTTGCAGCCAGCTTCAACTACGGATGTCGATTAATCAGAGCTGGAGCTTCCATGGCCATCCGATCCATTGCCTTAAGGAAGGGCCCCGGCAACTAGATCCCACGGACCAGCGGCCGGCCCTGCTGCTGGTGCATGGCTTTGGCGCCTCCACCGACCACTGGCGCTACAACATCCCTGTGCTGGCGGAGTTCTATGAGGTACATGCCCTTGATCTGCTTGGTTTTGGCCGCAGTGCCAAGCCCGAAGGCGAGACCTATGGCGGCAGCCTCTGGCGGGACCAGCTCTGTGCCTATGTGCAGGAACGGGTGGGTCGGCCCACGGTGATCGCTGGTAATTCCCTGGGGGGCTTTGCCGCCCTGGCGGCGGGGGCTGCCTTGGGGGACCACTGCGCTGGGGTGGTGCTGCTCAATGCCGCTGGCCCCTTCAGCACGGAACAGGCAGCCCCCAAGGGCTGGGGAACCATCGCCCGCCAAACCATTGGGGGGGCCTTGTTTAAGAGCCCAGTGCTACAGCGGCTTTTGTTTGAAAATCTGCGGCGGCGGGCCACGATCCGGCGCACCCTGCGCCAGGTGTATATCGATAAAACGAATGTGGATGACTGGTTGATTGAGGCGATCCGGCGGCCCTCCCTAGACCCCGGTGCCTTCGGCGTGTTTCGCACGGTCTTTGATATCCCCCGCGGTCAGCCCCTGGATGAACTGTTTGCCCAACTGAAGGCGCCCTTGCTATTGCTCTGGGGCATCCGTGACCCCTGGATCAATGCCGCCGGCCGCCGGGCCCTGTTCCAGCGCCATGCGCCGGCGGCCACCACGGAGGTGGTGCTGGAGGCGGGCCACTGTCCCCATGACGAGGTGCCAGCGCTTGTTAACGCAGAGCTGCTGCAATGGTTGGCGACATTGAGCCCTTGACCCCCATGGCCCTGCGCCAGGAATCGCTTCCCTATCCCCATTGGTTGTTCAGCGACCCCAGCAGCACTGACAAGTTGCGCTTCGTGCCGGAACGGGGCGGTCTGCTCACCGGCTGGCAATGCAACGGTGCTGAGATCCTTTACCTCGACGAACAGCGGTTCCTCGACCCGAGCCAGTCGATCCGGGGCGGGGCGCCGGTGTTGTTCCCAATCTGTGGGGGCCTGCCCGACGACCAGCTGCCCCTGGCCGATGGCCGCACGGCCAGGCTCAAGCAGCATGGCTTTGCCCGCACCCTGCCCTGGAGCCTGGCGGCCCTGGAGGACGGCCGGGGGGTGCGCCTGGAACTAACGGATAGCCCTGAAACCTTGGCGGCTTTCCCCTTTGCCTTCCAGCTGCAGCTCGACTACCGCCTCGCCCCCGGCGCCCTGGAGGTGTCGGTAAAGCTGCAGAACCGGGCGCTGCAGCCCCTGCCCTTCAGCTTTGGCCTGCACCCCTATTTCAACGTGTCGGCCCTGGGGGGTCTGCAGTTTGAGGGGATGCCGGAGCAGTGCCTAAACCACAAAGAGATGGCCCCAGCCGCCAGCGCCGAGCAGCTGCAGCAGCTGGAGCAGGGCATCGACCTGCTGGTGCGGCCCAGTGGTGCCGTAGCCCTGGTGGATGCCGCCGCCGGCCGGCGCCTCAGCATGGAACTGAGCAGCCCCTGGAACCTGGCGGTGTTCTGGACTGAGCCGCCGCGGCCGATGGTTTGTATCGAACCCTGGACCGGTCCGCGCCTCAGCCTGCTCAGTGGCGACAGCAAGCTGGAGCTGGCCCCTGGCGCCAGCCAGGAGCTGCACTGCCGTTATGCAGTATCGGCACTGGACGACTGAACGAGACCACTGAGAATCCTGCTGGTACATTTCGGCGGCAGGAAATTTATGCGGTTGGATTGAGCAGAGTTATCTCCCCTTCCGCAGCAGCTCGGGCCGCCGTCAATCTTTCTGCCCCGGCGGCTGATTTTCGTTACAGGCCCGACATCGATGGCCTGCGCGGTTTTGCCGTGCTGGCCGTGTTGTTGTATCACCTCAACAATCGCTGGTTGCCTGGTGGTTTCACCGGAGTTGACTGCTTTTTTGTGATCTCCGGCTATGTGGTTAGCGGTTCACTGCTGAGCCACAGCAGCGAAGCGTTGCTGCCCCGGCTGGGGGGCTTCTATCTGAGGCGTTTGAGGCGGCTGCTGCCTAATTTGTTCTGCAGCATTGGTGTCACCGCCCTGGGGGTGGCGCTGTTGGTGCCGCCCCGGGAAACCCGGGGGCTGTTTAATTCAGCAGTTAAGGCTTTATACGGCTGGTCAAACAACTATTTCGCTGCTAAGTCGAGCGATTATTTCGGCCTGGATTCCAGCCTCAATCCCTTCGCCCACACCTGGTCGTTGGGGGTGGAGGAGCAGTTTTATCTGGTTTTCCCACTGTTGTTGGCGCTACTGGGCCTAGGTGGTGGCCGTAGGGCCCTGCCGCTGCTGCTGGCGCTCTTGGGTTTCTCCTTTGCCCTCAGCCTCTACTGGACCTGGCAGGCGCCAATGCAGGCCTTCTTTCGCATGCCCAGTCGTTTCTGGGAGCTGGCTGCCGGGGCAGCGTTGCTGTTGGCCCAGCGCCAGGGTTTTACCAAGGGCTGGCCGCCGGGGCGTTGGCTGCGGCTGGGGGGCTACGGCCTGTTGTTGGCAGCTGTTTTCTTTACCCCCGAACGGGAGGGCTTCCCGGCGCCGGCGGCCCTGGGGGCGGTACTCGGCACCTTGTTGTTTCTGCAGGCGGGCCAGGACAGCAGTCGCTTTTTGGCCTTTCCCCAGCTGGAGCGCCTGCTGGTGGCCTGTGGTTTGTTGTCTTATTCGCTTTATCTCTGGCACTGGCCGGTGCTCACCTTCCTGCGCTGGACCTACGGCTTAGACCGGCCCTGGCTCTACCTGTTGGCCACCGGCCTCAGTTTTGGCCTGGCCTGGCTGGCCTATTGCCTGATTGAGCGGCCGGCGCGCCGCCATCCGCTGCCGGCAGCCTGGCAGCTGGGCCTGGCCCTGGCCGCCCTGGGGTTCAGCTGGGGCGGCATTGATGGCTTGGCCCATGCCTGGCGCGGCCGCTTGTTTATTGGACCCTCCGCTGATCCGGTGCCCCCGCGGGAGTTGCCGTGGCAGTACAGCGGCCTGGATCGGGCGAATCCGCTGCACCAGGGGGCCTGCAATGTGCCGGTTTGGGCGGCCTATGACCAGCGCAGCCAGGCGAACTTTGAGGTTTGCCGCAAGCGCGGTTCCCAGGGGGAAGTGTTCTTGCTGGGTGATTCCCACGGCCAGGCATTGTTGCCGCTTATGGATGCGGTGAGTGCCAAAACTGGCCAGGCCTTGAGCTACACCTTCAAGAGTGCCTGTTTGATCAGTTCAGAGCTAACTGTTTCCTATGTGGATGGCAAGCGCTATGGGCCCTGTCGCGCCTTTGCGGAGGGGGAAATTGAGCGGGCGCTGCAGCGGCTTAAGCCTGGGGACACGGTGATGATTGCCAGTTGGTTCAACCAGCAGTTGTTGACCATGGATGGTACGGCTGCCCCGCGGCATTTACCAATCCACCAGGGGGGACGCCGCCTAGGGGATGGCGAGGCCCGGGCCGCCTACGGGCAGAACCTGCGCCACTGGGCCCAGCGCCTGAAGGCCAAGGGCCTGCACCTAGTGCTGGTGGTGGATGTGCCCCTGCTTAAGCGCGATCTGGTGGCCTGTGATGGCTGGGCTTCGCTGTTGCCGTCCCCCCAGAGGGCTAGTTTTTGTGCACCGGAGGCGAGCGTTACCAAGGCCATGCAGGCCACCGTACGTAACAGCTTGCTGGCGGCCGCTAAGGGCTTGGATAACGTGCATATTTTTGATCCAACTGCGGCATTTATGCGAGATGGTCGTGTGCAGCATCGCAGCCCAGAAGGGGATCTTCTTTACGTAGATTTTCATCATTTAAGTGTTTCAGGTAGTAAGCGTTTGACGGAGCCTTTCTTGGCTTTTATGCGGAGGGAGGGATTGATTAATCCGCTCACTAAGTAGTTTCTGCTCCGCCGGGGAGAATGGCTGGATCTGCTAAGATTTTCCCCGCAAGTTCCCAGTGCTTGTTACCTCTACCTATGTCTTTATCCCCCGGGGCCACAGAAACCGAGGTGGTGGCCACCACCGAGGTGAACGTTGCTGCTCCCCGGGCGGCGGGATTCTCCTATCGGCCAGACATTGATGCCCTGCGCGGCATTGCCGTGCTGGCGGTGTTGCTGTTTCACCTCAACGATCGCTGGCTGCCCGGCGGCTTCGTGGGGGTGGATGTGTTCTTTGCGATCTCCGGCTATGTGGTGACCGGTTCTTTGTTGAACCACCAGCGCGAACCATTGCTGCAGCGCCTGGGCGGCTTCTATCTGCGGCGGCTGCGGCGCTTGCTCCCGAATTTGCTCTGCGCCGTGGGGGCCACGGCCGTGGGTGTGGCCCTTTTGATCCCCCCCACTGAGACCCGGGGGATTCTCACCTCGGCGGTGAAGTCGCTCTACGGCTGGTCTAACAACTATTTCGTTGAGAAAGCCACCGATTACTTCGGCCTTGATTCCAACCTCAACCCCTTTGCCCACACCTGGTCCTTGGGGGTGGAGGAGCAGTTTTACCTGGTTTTTCCGCTGTTGCTGGCGTTGATTGGCCTCGGGGGCGGCCGTAGGACCCTGTCCTTGCTGCTGGCGGCCATTGGGCTCTCGCTTGCCCTCAGTATTTACTGGACCGCCCAGGCGCCGATCTGGGCATTTTTCCTGATGCCCAGCCGTTTCTGGGAGTTGGCCCTGGGGGCGGCGTTGCTGTTGGCCCAGCGCCAGGGGCTCACCAGGGCCTGGCCTTCGGGGCGCTGGCTACGGCTGGGGAGCTATGGCCTGTTGCTGGCGGCTTTGATTTGGACGCCGGAGAAGGAGGGCTTTCCGGCCCCAGGCGCCCTAGTGGCGGTGCTGGCCGCCCTGGCCTTCATCCAGGCGGGCCATGGGGATGGCCGTCGCTTTCTGCCCTGGCCCTGGCTGGAGCGACTGCTGGTGGCCTGTGGTTTGTTGTCTTATTCGCTTTATCTCTGGCACTGGCCGGTGCTCACCTTCCTGCGCTGGACCTACGGCCTTGATCGGCCCTGGCTCTACCTGCTGGCCACCGGCCTCAGTTTTGGTCTGGCGATCGCCGCCTATCTGCTCGTTGAAAGGCCTGTGCGCCGCCATCCGCTGCCGGGGCCCTGGCAGCTGGGCCTGGGGCTGGCGGCCCTGGGACTCACCTGGGCGGGGATCGATGGTCTTGGCCATCCCTATCGGGGCCGCTTGTTCCAGGGGAGTTCCGCCGATCCAGTGCCCAAGGCCGAGAAAATCGCTGAGTTACGGCCGGTAATCGCTGGCACCGGCATCAGTGATGCCAGCTGTGGCGTTTCCACCTGGGCCCCCTACAGCCAAGCGAGTCGCACTGATTTCCAGCGCTGTAGCAAAGCGGCTACCAAGCCGGGGGCTGGGGAAATCTTCCTGATCGGCGATTCCCATGCCCACCATCTGTTGCCGATGCTTGATCTGGTCACTGATCGCACGGGCCAGGCGATCAGCTTCACCTTCAAGAGCAGTTGTTTAATCAGCCCGGAGCTCACCGTTAGCTTCGACAAGAAGCGCTATGAGCCCTGTCGCCAGTTCGCCGCCGGCGAGATCGATCGCGCCCTGGAACGGCTGAAACCTGGGGACAGCCTGCTGATTTCCACCTGGCTGAATAAGCAACTTGCTTCTATCGATGGCCGCGGTCGGCCCAATGATTTCCCTGTTTATGCCGGTAGGCGGCGGCTCACCCCCGCCCAGGTGCGCCAGGCCTATGCGGTCAGCACCCGCCGGATTGCCCAGAGACTGGCCGCTAAAGGCATCAATCTTCTGCTGGTGGTGGATGTGCCCAGCCTCGCTCGAGAGCCGGTGGTTTGCGAAAGCTGGGCTGCGCTGTTGCCCGATCGCGACGGGGGCACCTTCTGCTCCCCCCCGGCGGCGGTGACCGCCCAGATGCAGAACACCCTGCGCCAGACCCTGGGCCAGGTGGCGGCAGGGCTGCCAAATGTGCATGTGTTTGACCCCACTGGGCAGCTGTTGCACCAGGGGCGGGTGCAGCACCGTCGCGCCGATGGCACCCTGCAATTTGCCGATGCCCATCACCTCAGTGTGTCTGGCAGTAAGGGCTTGGCGGAGCCCTTCTATCGCTTTTTAAGGGCCCACGGCTTGGCGGGGGGGGCCGGCCTGGCGGGGGGCCACTCCCGGTAGGCGGCCTCGGGCCAGTTGCTGGAGGGGGTCGAACTGACGCTTTATTGCTTCGATCAGGCTTCGGGCTGGGGCATCACCCCAGGCGGGGATGGCACTGCCGGGGGGGGCCTGCAGCACGGTGAGGCTGCCCCCCAGCTCTTGGCAGGCCTGGCGCAGGGCCTCCACCCGGTAGGCGGGTTGGACCTTGAAGGGCGCCTCCGCCAGGCCGAGGCCGCTGGCGGCCCCCAGCCGTAGTTGCCAGCCCCGCGCCTCTGGGCGCCCCAGCAGTTCTTGGCTGCGCAGGGGTTCCACGCCCAGGCGCAGCAGCCAGTGGTTTATGGCTACCGGTTCCGTGGAGGCTGGATAGGTGGAGGCTGGATAGGTGGTGGCGGGATAGGTGGTGGCGGGATAGGTGTTTTGGCCTGTTTCTGAGATCTGTACGGCCTGTACGGAACTCGCCAGGGCCAATAACTTTTCCTTTTGGTCAGCCAGGGCTGCGGCATCGAGGCTCACCAGGCCAATTTCTAGCCAGGGCTGCCCCTGATTTTGAGCTTGGCCCTGGGTTGATTCTGATCCCGGCCCTTGGCGCCACTCCAGCAACTCCAGGGCTAGGGGGCTATGCAACAGCAGCTGTTGGCGGAGTTGTTGCAGGCCTACGGCGCTGCCCTCAGCCCGCAGCAGTTGGCGCAGGGGCGGGATCGGTTGGGTGCGCAGGCTGAGTTCAGTGATCAGGCCAAGGCTGCCCCAGCTGCCGCAAAACAGTCGCATCAGGTCATAGCCGGCCACGTTTTTAACCACCCGGCCCCCGGCCTTGGCGCCGGTGCCATCGGCGCGGATCAGGGAAATGCCGATGATCTGGTCGCGCAGGTTGAGGTGGCGGTGGCGCAGGCGACCGCTGAGCCCCCGGGCCACCAGGCCACCGATGCTGCTGGGCCCCGCCAGGGGCGGGTCGATGGCCAGCCACTGGTTCTTTTCGGCTAGGGCCGCCTGCAGTTCCGCCAGCGGTAGCCCGGCCTCAACGGTCACGGTGAAATCCCCCACCGCATGCTCAATGATCCGATTGAGGGCGGCGCAGCTCAGCGCTGGGCTGGGTTGCTGCACTGGCGGCCCCCAATGCAAATGATTCCCCAACCCCGCCGGCAGCCAGGGGCTGGCCTGCCGATGGAATTCCCGGATCAGTTCCGGCAACTCCCTACGGTTCGGCGTTAGGAGTGGTGCCAGCTCTGGCATGCCGGAGAGATGCTGCTCAGCCCCAAGATCATCGTCTTTGACGACGACCCCACCGGCTCCCAGACCCTCTGGGGCTGTCCGTTGCTGCTGCGTTGGGACGCTGAGACCCTGGCCTGGGGCTTAGCCCAGCCATCGCCTTTTTTGTTTTTGATCACCAATAGCCGCGCCCTCGATCCGGCTGCGGCAACGGAACTGCTGCGGCAGATCTGTGGGGCACTCAAGCTGGCCCTGGCGGCAGCCCAGGCCGCTGGTTCCATCGACCGCTGGCTTTTGGTGAGCCGCGGCGATTCCACCCTGCGGGGTCATTTCCCCCTGGAGGTGGATGTGATCAACGCGGAGCTGGGTCCTTTTGATGCCACGTTTCTGGCGCCGGCCTTCCTGCCGGGGGGGCGCAGCACGGTGGCGGGAATGCACCTGCTTGATGGTCGACCGGTGCATGAAAGTGCCTTCGCCAGGGATGGCCTCTTCGGCTATAGCACTAGTTACTTGCCCGCCTGGGTGGAGCAAAAAACCGCTGGCCGGATCCGGGCTGAGCAGGTGGAGCGCCTCGAGCTGACGGAATTGGAGCTTGGCGGCGAGCCCCTACGGCAGCGCTTGGCTGGCTTCCATAGAAATTGCTACGTGGCGGTGGATGCCGAGCGGCCGCAGCAGCTGGCGGCCCTGGGGGCTGCGGTGTGGGAGCTCACGGCTCCAGAAGCTGTCGAGCGCTGGGGCCGGCCGCGGCGCTTTCTGTTTCAGGCGGCCGCCAGCCTGCTCAATGGCCTGGCGCCATTGCCCCCCCAACCGCTTGATGGGGCGGGTCTGGCGGGATTGCGCCGGTCCGGGGCGACGGGACTGCGGCCGGGCCTGGTGCTGGTGGGCTCCCATGTGCCCCTGGCCGATGCCCAATTGGAGTGTTTATTGGCGGAGCCCCGTTGCGGCGGCGTGGAGCTTGAGGTGGCCCTGCTCGCCCAACTGCTGGAGCAGGGGGAGTGGGGCAGCACCCTTGGGCCCCTGGCTGCGCTGGAGCAGGGCTATTTGCTGGCATTGCGCCAACAGTTGGCGGCCGGCCGCACGCCGGTGCTGTTCAGCAGCCGTGGCGAATTTCAGTGCGCCAGCACTGCTGAGCGCCGCCGCCTGGGGCTGGAGCTGGCCGCCTTGATGGCCCGGCTGGCCGGGGCCCTAGCCCCCGAACTCGGCTACCTGATCAGCAAGGGCGGCATCACCAGCCACACCCTGCTGGCCACGGGCCTCAACCGGGCGGCGGTGGCACTGCAGGGCCAATTGCTGCCGGGACTATCGCTGGTGCTGGCGGGGGATTTGCCAGTGGTCACCTTTCCAGGCAACCTCGGCGCTGCCAACAGCCTGCGGCAGGCCTGGGGGTTGCTGGAGGGGGCTGCTGCCTAAGAGGCTCAATAGAGCAGATGGTTGTCCTCGAATTGTGCCTGAAGCATTTCAAGGCGGTTTTCGGTTAGGCAGGCACCAGCTGAAATCTGCGGGCAATTAGATAGCCAAGCGCGCCGATTGCCACCAGTGCCAGGGCGATCAGGCTGTTGAGGGGGTCGCTGAAGGCGGCTCCGATCAGGAAAGCCAGCGAGAGGCCGAATACGAGCACAGCGCTCACGGGATAGCCCCAGGCCCGGAAGGGCCGTGGCAATTCTGGTTCCCGTTGGCGCAGCATTACCTGGGCGGCGATGCCGGTCATATAGATCGCCACATACAGGATCGAGGCCATTCCCAATAGGCGCTCAAAGCTGCCACTTAAAACCAGGGCGATGGCGGCCAGGCTGGTAAATAGCAGGGCAAAGGTGGGGGTGCCCCCAGTATTTACCAGCGTGCCGAAGGCAGGAAATAAACCATCGCGGGCCATGCCAAACAGAATCCTAGGGGCTGCCATGATCGCCGTATTAACTAAACCCAGCAGTGAAATCAGCGCCACCCCAGTGATCAGTTCACCGCCAATACTGCCGAAGATCACAGTGGCAGCATCGCCAACTGGCAGCTTGGAATTTGCTAATTGCTCCAGCGGCAACACATGCAGCAGGGCCAGATTTACCAGTAGGTAGATAACAATCACCGCTAACACACCGCCCAGCAGGGAGCGCGGCAGGTCGCTGGCCGGTTCGCTGAATTCTTCGGCGAAATAAATCGGGCTCGCCCAGCCGTCATAGGTGGTGATAACGGCCTGCAGGGCCAGCACACTGGCGATCGCTAAGCCAGACCAATCAGAATTAGACCAATCAGACAAATTTGCAGCTGGGGCCAGAACCGCTGGGCTCTCGACCGAATGATTCCCATTCCAAAGGAAGCAGGCCGCCACTAGGGCCAGAAAGGCCACCGCCTTGGCCAGGCTCAGCAGCTGCTGGCTGCCGCTGCCGGCCCGCACCCCGAGCAGCTGGATCAAACTAAACAGCAGTAAGCCAGCCAGGGCAATCGCTTTGGGACCCAGCCCCAGGTCTGGCACCAGGGCGGCGCCGTATTCACCGATCGTGATCGCCACCCAGGCCAGCCCCACGCAGTGGCCGAGCCAATCGATCCAGCCCACCACGAAGCCCAGCTCGTTGCCAAAGGCCCGGTGGGCATACACATACCAACCACCGGCCAGGGGCAGGCTGGCCCCCAGCTCGGCCACGCAGATTGCCCCCAGCAGCGCATAGAGCCCCCCCACCACCCAGGCCGCAATCACCAGGTTGGGGCTGCCCAGTTGGGCTGCCACCAGCCCGGGGGTGCGCAGCAGGCCGGCGCCGATCGTGCCGCCCACGGCCCCGGCCAGGCCAAAACCCAAGCCCAGGATGCTGAGCAGCTTGCCGGGGGCGGGGGGGCTGGCCATGGGGGGTGGGGTTGGGGCGCTGGGGTTGGGCTTCACTCTCGTTCTTGATCAGTGGGGTTCGGGCCTTGCGGGGCTGCTGGCTAGGCCCCTGAAGCTCCAATCCAGCAGTTGCATGGGGTGGAGCACCGCCAGCGGTTGGCCCCTAAGCCCCAGGTGTTCGCGGATCTGGAGGCTGCAGCCGATGTTGGCGCTCACCACCAGCTCGGCGCCGCTGGTGCTGAGGTCTGCGGCCTTGATCCGGCCCAGCTCGGCGGCTTCCTGGGGTTGCACCAGGTTGTAGATGCCGGCGCTGCCACAACACACCCCGGCTTCCACCGCCTCCCGCAGCTGGATGTGGGGGATGGCGGCCAGGAGCTGTCGGGGTTGGTGGCCAATCCCCTGGCCGTGGAGCATGTGGCAGGCGTCGTGGAAGACCATGGCCAGCGGTCGTTCAGCGCTGGCGAGGCTGCCGTCGCTGTGGCGGAGGGGTTTCAGGCCAGCCCGGAAGCTATCGCTCAGCCCCAGCTGATTTAGGAATTCCTGGATGTCGGCCACTGGAGCGCTGAAGCTTTTGCCCGTGAGCCGTCCATAGGCCTTCAGGGTGTGGCCACAGCCGGATGCGGCCACCAGCACCGCATCGAGCGGTTCGGCACTGGCGGCCTCAAAGCTTTTGATCAGGGCCTCGGCCAGCTGGCGGGTTTGGGCCTCCTCCCCCTGGTGGTGGCTCACGGCCCCACAACAGCCCTGGGCCGCAGGAATCAGCACCTCGATGCCGTTGGCGCTCAGCACCCTGATGGCGGCGGCATTCACCGCCGGGTCAAACAGCCGTTGCACACAGCCCAGCACCAAGCCCACCCGGGCCCGGCGCGGGCCGCTGGCGGGGATGAGCCCCTGGGGATCGGGGCCAAAGGCCTCGGCAGTCAGGGCTGGCAGCAACTGTTCCATTGCCGCCAGCTCCGGCCCAAATAGGCGGGTGAGACCGCTGCGGCGGGCGAGCCGCTGCAGGCCACTGCCGGCATAGGGCCGCAGCGGCGTTAGCAGCGCCCGTAGGCGCTGGGGATAGGGCAACAGCGCCAGGAGCCATTGGCGCAGCTGGGTTTGCCAAGGACTGCGCAGCCCCGGGGCCCGCAGCTGGGGCCTCAGGGTCTCGATTAGTTGGTCGTAGCGCACCCCGGAGGGGCAGGCGGTAACGCAGGCATAACAGCCCAGGCAACTGTCGAAATGGCTCGCCAGCGTGGCATCCAGCTCCAGCTCCCCCGCCGCCAGCGCCTTGAGGGCATGGATTCGCCCCCGCGGCGAATCCATCTCCGTGGCCAGCACCCGATAACTGGCACAGCTGGGCAGGCAAAACCCGCAATGCACACAGGGGTCAGTGAGCGTCACCCGCCGAAATGTTTCACCACTGCCTCGCCAAAGCCGGAGCAGCTCAGCGGTTCCACCGGCGGTTCCATTAGCCGGGCTAGGTCGTAGGTGACCTCACTGTTTTCAATGGCGGCGCTGAGCCCTTGGGTGATCAGGTCTGCGGCCTCCTGCCAGCCCATGAATTCCAGCATCATTACGCCGCTGAGGATCACCGAACCGGGGTTGATCCGGTCAAGGCCGGCGTGCTTTGGGGCGGTGCCGTGGGTGGCCTCGAAAATTGCCGCCCTGTCGCCGATGTTGGCGCCGGGGGCCATGCCGAGGCCGCCCACCACGGCGGCGGCGGCATCGGAGATGTAGTCGCCGTTGAGGTTGAGGGTGGCCAGCACCGAATATTCCTGGGGGCGGGTTTGGATCTGCTGGAAGATGCTGTCGGCGATGCGGTCGTCTACCAGCACCATCGTTTTCCATTTGCCGTTGCCGTGGCTTTCGCCGATGGCTGCCAGCACAGCGGCCACCTCAGCGTCGATGTCGGCCCGCTTGTCGGGGGTGAGGTTGTCGTAGCCGGGTTCGATCAGGCGGGCGTTATCGGCGATCGAAATAGCGGGATTGCGGGCCAGGTTGTCGAGGATCCAGCTTTCCCGTTCGGTAACGCAGTCGGCCCGGAATTCCGTGGTGGCCAGTTCATAGCCCCAGTCCCGGAAGGCCCCTTCCGTGAATTTCATGATGTTGCCCTTATGCACCAGGGTCACGTGGCGGCGCTTGCCTTCCAGGCGCAGGGCGTGCTGGATCGCCCGGCGGATGTGCCGTTGGGTGCCGAACTTGCTCACCGGCTTGATGCCGATGCCAGAGCCCTCGCGGATCAGTTTCTTGCCGAGTTTGGGGCTGGCGGGGATCACCGTTTCGTTTAGGTGGCGCACCAGGGCCTGGCCGATCGGGTCCTCGGCGGCCCATTCGATGCCGATATAAATGTCTTCGGTGTTTTCGCGATACACCACCACATCCAGGTCCTGGGGACGCTTGTGGGGGCTAGGGGTGCCGCTGTAGTAGCGGCAGGGGCGCACGCAGGAATACAGATCAAAGATCTGGCGCAGGGCCACGTTTAGGGAGCGGATACCGCCGCCGATCGGGGTGGTGAGCGGACCTTTGATCGCCACGCCGTACTGCTCGATTGCCGTGAGCGTGTCCTGGGGCAGGTACTGGTAGGTGCCGTAGAGCTCGCAGGCCTCGTCGCCGGCATACACCTTGAACCATTCGAGCTTGCGGCTGCCGCCGTAGGCCTTGGCCACCGCCGCATCCAGCACCCGCTGGGTGGCGGGCCAGATGTCTACCCCGGTGCCATCACCACGGATGAAGGGAATGATCGGGTGGTGGGGCACCACCGGCAGGCCGTTTTCGAAGCGGATTGCTTCGCCGTTGCTGGGGGGGGTGAGCTTTTCGTAGGTGGCCATCAGGTGCGCAAGCCGCAAGTTCTCGGCAAGGTGAGCCTAGTTTTCCGGGGCGGAGCGTTATCAATGCTGCCGAATCGCTTCCGTAACCCTTCGCAACCTTCGCCGGCGCTGGTCCGGATAAGCCCCCTACCGTGACCACTGTTGCCTGACTGCCTGTCCCCATGGCTGTCGCCCTTGCCACCCAATTGCGTGAAGGGACTAAGAAGTCCCACACCATGGCTGAAAACACCGGTTTCGTGAGCTGCTTCCTCAAGGGAGTTGTTGACAAACTCAGCTACCGGAAACTGGTGGCTGATCTCTACTTCGTTTACGGAGCGATGGAAGAGGAGATCAGCAGGCTCAAGGAGCATCCGGTGCTGGCACCGATTGCCTTTGAACAGTTGAACCGCAGCCAGGCCCTGGAAAAGGACCTCAGCTATTACTACGGCTCCGATTGGCTGAAGCTGATCGAGGCCACCCCAGGGGCCCTTGAGTACGTGGAGCGCATCCATGAGGTGGCCCGCACCGCCCCCGAGCTGCTGGTGGGTCACCACTACACCCGCTACCTGGGCGATCTCTCCGGCGGCCAGATCCTCAAGGCGATTGCCCAGAAGGCGATGAACATGGCGGGCGACGACGGCCTGAACTTCTACGTGTTTCCGGAAATCGCCGACGAGAAGGCGTTCAAAACCAACTATCGCGCCACCCTCGACAGCCTGCCCATCGATCAGCCCACCGCCGATCGCATCGTGGAAGAGGCCAACCGGGCCTTTCGGCTCAACATGAAGATGTTCCAGGAGCTGGAGGGCAACTTGGTGGCGGCGATCGGCAAGGTGTTGTTTGGTTTCCTCACCCGGCGCCAGCGTTCCGGCAGCACCGAGGCGGTGGCCGCCTGACCTTGCGCCCCCTCCGCTTTCTGGTGCCTGGCACCGGTCCCCGCTTCCGCTGTGGTGGTTTGCAGGTGGAGCTGCAGTCGGCGCGGCTGTGTGGGGGCCTGGCGCCAACGGTGGAGCTTGTTAGCTATCGCCAACGGGAGCTAGATCACCCCTTCCTCAGCGACCTGCTGCGGGCTGAGCCAGCGCCTGGCCAGGCCCTCTGGATCGTGAGCTGGGGTTTTGACGTGCCCAAGCTGCTTAGGCGCCTGCGGGGGCGACCGCTGGCCTATCACGCCCACAGCAGTGGCTATGGCTTTGACCTGCCCCCTGGGGTGCCGGTGCTGGCGGTGAGTCGCAACACCCTGGGCTATTGGGGGGACCGCGCCCCCCGCTCGCCTTTGCAATTGGTGCCCAACGCCCTGGATCCAGCCTTTACGGCTGGCTCTGACCAGCGGCGCCCGATTGATGTGCTGGTACAAGCCCGCAAGAGCAGTCCCTATGTGCTCCAGCAGCTGGTGCCCGCCCTGCGGGCCCGGGGGCTGAGGGTGGAGGTGCAGAGCGGCTGGGTGGAAGACCTGGCGGTGTTGTTCCGCAGTGCCACTGTTTATCTCTATGACTCGGCCGATTACTGGCGTTCAGTGGGGGTGAGTGAAGGCTTTGGCTTGCCCCCCCTTGAGGCCCTAGCCAGTGGCTGTGTGGTGTTCAGCAGCTTTAACCATGCCCTGGCCGACAGCCTTGATCCGGGGGTAATCGCTTGGCAGCTGGGCTGCGGCAGCTTGGAGCTGGATCTGGAGCGGATCACAGCGGCGGTGGCCCGGCCAGAGCTTTATCTGCCTGAGCCGGCCCGCCTCGCCACTTTGCTGGTTGGCCACTCGGAAACGGCGGTGCGGCAGCGTTGGCGCTCAGCCCTGCAGGCGGTGAACCAACACTGGGATCAGCTGCAGGCCGGGGCTTCCCCCCTGGTTAGCCCAGCGCCGTGGCGCTTGCGCTGGGGCCGGCGGTTGAGCCGGTTGAGACAGCGCTTCTGAGGCGTTTGCTCGCCATAAGGTTCAAGGTGTGATCGATTCTTCCCCAGATCGGCCCTCTTTATTGAGGTGGTTTCGGCTGCGCAGCCAGACGCTGGATCAGCTGTTGCGGCTACTTAGCTATCTGCCTCTGGCCCGCCGTAAGTCGCTGTGGCGACTGATGCCGCTCTCGGTGTTGCCGGGGCTCTTGGATCTGGCCCTGGTGGCCGTGGGGGCACGCATGGTGGGGGCCCTGGTGGGCACCGACCTGGCCGATCAGTTGCCGGGGGTGAGGGTGTTTGGCGGCAAGCCCCTTGACCAGAGCCTTTGGTTGATTGGTTTATTTATTGTGTTGGCTTGGTTGGCTTCGCTTTCCAAGCTTTTGTTGCAGTTTGTTCAGCAGAAAGTAACCGCTAGAATCTGGAGAGATCTCTCCAATGAGATCCATGCTCGGGTGTTACGTCAGAACTACAGCTATCACCTCAAACGCAGTACTCCAGAACTCACAAGTTTGATCCTGCACAACATCCGTCAGGCGGCCAGTGGTGTGATTAGCCCTTCGCTGCGGATGATCAGTGCCGCTGTGTCGATCCTGTTGCTTTCCTTCGGGATTCTCTGGATCGGGCGCCTCTCGGCCTTTGTTTTGTTGGTCACGGTGGTGCTGGCCTACTTAGGGCTATCGACCCTGGTGACCCCTTACCTGCGCCATGCCCGCCAGCAAAGCCTGCGTCTCGAGGTGCGCTCCACCCATCTTTTGATGGAATCCTTGGCCTCTGTGCGTGATATCCAGCTCACCGGTACGGAGGGGCATTTTCAGGAGTCTTTTGCTGAGGCTGGCGAACGGGCCCGCCGCTATGCCTGGATGTCTGGCATTTTACCGATTGTGCCCAGGCTGTTGATCGAACCCCTCGGGATCACACTGATTTTTGTGATCGGTGCGGTGCCAGCCCTGATCCATGGGGATCCCCAGCGGGTGCTGGGGATCCTGCCATTCCTTTCCGCCCTGGCAATCGCGGCCCAACGCTTGACCCCACCGCTACAAGATCTGTTCCATTCCCTCACTGAACTGCGGGGCGGCTTGCCCCAGATCAGCCATACGGTGGATCTGCTCGAGTTACCGATTGAACGGCTCACCCTTACATCCCCAGGGGTGCCCAGCGCCGCCGGAGTTTTTCCGATTCATTCAATCCGCCTGCGCGATGTTTGGTATCGCTATCCCAACAGCGAAGACTGGGTACTCAAAGGTGTGAACCTCACCATTCCTGTGGGCGCTCGGATTGCCCTGGTGGGCAGCACTGGCAGCGGTAAAACCACCACCGCCCATCTCTTGCTGGCCCTGCTGCAGGCGGAAAAGGGCAGTTTTGAATTGGATGGCAACCCGTTAACCCCAGAGGAGATTCCCGCCTGGCAGGCCAACTGCGCCCAGGTGCCCCAGCTTATTCAATTGCTCGATGCCAGTGTGCGGGAAAATGTTGCCTTTGGCATTGATCCCCAGTCCATAGATGATGACCAGGTTTGGGAAGCAATTGAGGCCGCCCAGCTGGAGGAATATGTGGCGGATCTGCCCTTTGGTTTGCTCACCCAGGTGGGTGAAAATGGCCATCAGCTTTCCGGTGGCCAGCGCCAAAGGTTGGCCCTGGCCCGGGCCTTTTTCCGCAATTCCCGCTTTCTTGTGCTCGATGAGGCCACCAGCGCCCTTGATAACCGCACCGAACATGAGGTGATCAATGCCCTTGAAATGGTCGGTCGCCGTTGCACCACCGTGGTGATTGCCCACCGGCTCAGCACCATTGCCCGCTGTGACCGCATCTATGAATTTGACCAGGGGCTGATCAAGGCCTCCGGCAGTTTTGAGGAATTGCGCGAACGCTCCGAAAGCTTCCGGGAGTTGGCGCGCCTTGAGCGCTTCTCCCCAGCCTCCTAGGCGGTGACCCCCAACGTGCTGGCGGAGGTGATGGGGCAGGAGGCGGAAGCCATCGCCGCCGCCGCCCAGCGGCTAGACCCTGCCCAGGTGGAGGCGGCCCTGCAGTTGCTGGAGCTCTGCCATGGCCAGGGGGGCAAGTTGGTGGTTACCGGCGTGGGCAAGAGCGGCATCGTTGCCCGCAAGATCGCCGCCACCTTTACCTCGATCGGCCTGATGGCCCTTTATCTCAATCCCCTCGATGCCCTGCATGGGGACCTGGGGGTGGTGGCCAGCCGTGATGTGGTGCTGTTGCTGTCCCGCAGTGGCCACAGTGGTGAATTGCTGGCGATGCTGCCCCACCTGCGCCGGCGGGGTAGCCCCTGCATTGCCCTCACCGGCGGACTTGATTCCCCCCTGGCCCAGGAGTGTGCGGTGCTGCTGGATGGCTCGGTGGATCGGGAGGTGTGCCCGCTCAACCTTGCCCCCACCGCCAGCACGGCGGTGGCGATGGCGATCGGCGATGCCCTGGCGGCGGTGTGGATGCAGCGCCGCGGCATTTCACCCCAAGACTTTGCGGCGAACCATCCGGCCGGCACCCTGGGCCGCCAGCTCACGCTCACTGTGGCCGATTTGATGGTGCCCGTGGCCCGCTGGACGGCCCTGGCCCCCACGGCAGACCTGCCAGCGGTGTTGGAGCGGCTCACCAGTCCGGCCCTCGGGGCCGCCTGGGTGGAGGACCCCGCCCGGCCAGGGCACTTGCTGGGCCTGATCACCGATGGCGACCTGCGCCGAACCCTGGGCAGCCAGGCCCCAGGCCAATGGCCAGCGCTAACGGCCGCTGAACTGATGACCCGGGATCCCATCACCGTGACAACCGCAGTGCTAGCGGTAACGGCCCTGGAACGGATGGAACGCAACCACCGCAAGGCCATCGCCGTCTTGCCGGTGCAGGGGGACCAGGGGGAATTGTTGGGCCTGCTGCGGCTCCATGATCTGGTGCAGGCGGGCTTGGCTTGATGGCTTTTCCTTTCACCTTGATCGCTGGGCCCTGTGTGATCGAAAGCCGGGAGCTGGTGCTGGAGCTGGCAGAACAGCTGAAGGCGATCAGCGAGCGGTTGGGGGTGCGGCTTGTGTTTAAGGCCAGTTTTGACAAGGCCAACCGCAGTGCCGGCAGCAGTTTCCGCGGGCCGGGCCTCGAGCGGGGGCTGGAGTTGCTGGCGGAGGTTAAGCAGCGCTTTGGCCTGCCCCTGCTCAGCGATATTCACGAGAGCCCCCAGGCGGCCCCGGTGGCGGCAGTGGTGGATGTGCTGCAGATCCCGGCCTTTCTTTGCCGCCAAACCGACCTGCTGCAGGCGGCGGCGGCGGCGGTGCTGGCGGGCCGGGGCGCCAGTGCCGTGAACGTGAAGAAGGGTCAGTTTCTGGCCCCCTGGGACATGGCCCCCGTGGTGGCCAAGTTGCGGGAAGCGGGATTGCAGGGGCCTGAACAGCTCTGGCTCACCGAACGGGGTAGCTGTTTTGGCTACAACACCCTGGTGGTGGACTACCGCGGTTTGCCCCAGCTCCAGGCCCTGGGTTGTCCAGTGATTTTTGATGCCACCCATGCGGTGCAGCAGCCCGGCGGCCTAGGGGGCTCCACCGGGGGCCAGCGGGAATTTGTGGCGCCCCTGGCCCGGGCGGCGGTGGCGGTGGGGGTGGATGGCCTGTTTCTGGAAACCCATCCCGACCCGGAGCGGGCCCAAAGCGACGGGCCCAACATGGTGCCCCTGCAGCGGCTGGAACCGCTGTTGGAGCAGTTGCTGGCGATCCGTGCCGCCGCCACGGCAGCGCCCCTGGCGCCCACAACCCTGTGAACTGGTTTGGCGCTGGCCGGCGCCTGGCGGCGATCGAACTGTTGGTGCTGGATGTGGATGGGGTGCTCACCGATGGCGGCCTCATTTATGGCGATAACGGCGAGGTGGGGCGCCGTTTTGATTGCCGTGATGGCCTCGGCCTGCGGCTGTTGCAGCAGGCGGGGCTGCAGCTGGCCTTCCTCAGTGGCGGCCGCGGCGGGGCGATAGAAGCCCGGGCCCGCCTGCTGGGCATTCGCCATTGCCTTACCGCCGTCAAAGACAAACAGGCGGCCTTGCAGGGGTTGCAGGGGCAGTTGGGGGTGTTGCCCGCCGCCACCGCCTACGTCGGTGACGATCTCAATGACCTGGTGGTGCGTCCCCTGGTGGGGCTGTTGGTGGCGCCGGCCGATGCCTGCGGCCCGCTGCGGCGCCAGGCGGATCTGGTTTTACGCCGCCGCGGTGGCCAGGGGGCCGTGCGCGAGCTGGCGGAACGGCTGCTCAGGGCCCGGGGCGCCTGGGCGGCCCTAGCCCGCGACGGTTGGCGCGATCGCAACGACTAGGGGCAGGCCAAGCGCTGGGCCTGGGCCAGCTGGGCCGGGGTATCCACCGAGAGGGAATCCCCCTGCACAGGAAAACTGCCGATGGCGATGCCCGCCTCCAGCAGCCGCAGCTGCTCCAATTTTTCGGCCTGTTCCAGGGGGGAGGGGGGCAGGCTGGCCCAGCGGCCCAGCACATCGGCCCGGTAGGCGTAGATGCCCACATGGCCCCAGTAGCTGGCATGGGCATGCCATTGGTCGGGGGGCACATCGCGCACATGGGGCAGGGCGCTGCGGGAGAAGGTGAGGCAGCGGCCGTTGCTGGCCAGCAGGCACTTCACCACCGCCGGATCGTGGATCTTCTCGGGCGACAGCCGGTATACGGGGGTGAGCACCGTCGGCGCCCCGGGATCGGCCCTGCGGCTCAGCTCTTTGCAGTGCTGGGCCATGGCATCAATCACGGCCGGATCCACAAAGGGTTGATCCCCCTGCACGTTGAGGATCCAGGTGCTGGCGGGATCTGGGCTGCCCCCGGCGGCCGGGGCGAAGGCCAGCAGTTCGGGCAGTACCGAGGCAAGCCGGTCACTACCGCTAGTGCAATGGGGCCCCGTGAGCAGCACCGGCAGCCGCTCGGCCAGGCCCCAGCTCGCCACCGCCGCCTGCAGTTCCAGGCTGTCGGTGCAGAGCACCACCGCCTGGGGGGCCTTGGCCTCTAAACAGCGCTCCAGCACCCGCTGCAGCATCGCTTTGCCGCCCACATCGGCCAGCAGCTTGCGGGGCAGCCGGCTTGAATCCAGCCGGGCTGGAATTGCCACAACACAGCTCATTGGAAGATCGGAATCGTTGGGGTCCCCTGCCTAACCTGATCTAATGAGCGCAGCCCCTTCCCCAGCACCGTCATCAGCGGGATCCTCCGGCTTTCTGGCGGGCCTTAATGATGCCCAGCGCCAGGCGGTGGGGCACCACTGCGGGCCATTGCTGGTGGTGGCTGGGGCCGGCAGCGGCAAGACCCGGGCCCTCACCCATCGGATCGCCCACCTGATCGGCCACCACGGGGTGGATCCCCAGGAATTGCTGGCGGTCACCTTTACCAATAAGGCGGCGCGGGAGATGAAGGAGCGGCTGGAGCTGCTGCTGGCCCAGCGCCTGGCCCAGTCCCAATGGGGTCAACCCCTAAGCACCCTGCCCGAACGGGAGCAAAAGCAACTGCGCAGTCGCATTTATCGGGAGGTGACTAAGGAACTCTGGATTGGCACCTTCCACGCTCTTTTTGCCCGGCTGTTGCGATTTGATATTGATAAATATACCGACTCCGAAGGTCTTAGCTGGACCCGTCAGTTTTCGATCTACGACGAGGCCGATGCCCAGAGCCTGGTGAAGGAAATTGTTACCCAGGAGTTGCAGTTAGACCCCAAGCGCTTTGAACCAAAGAAGTTGCGTTGGGCGATCAGTAATGCCAAGAACCAAGGCTGGTTGCCCCAGCACCTGGAGCAGCAGGAGGCGGGCCAGGGACACCGGGGCAAATTGCTGGTGGATACCTACCGCCGTTATCGGCGGGCCCTGGCCGCCAATAACGCCCTGGACTTTGATGATCTGCTGCTGTTGCCGGTGCAATTACTGCAGCAGAATGCCCAGGTGCGTAGTTACTGGCACCGGCGTTTTCGTCACCTCTTGGTGGATGAATATCAAGACACCAACCGCACCCAATACGACCTACTCAAGTTGCTGGTGACCGATGGGGTGGATCCAGCCCAATACAACGATTGGCAGAATCGCTCCGTGTTTGTGGTGGGTGATGCCGACCAGAGCATTTACAGCTTCCGCGCCGCCGACTTCACGATCCTGATGGGTTTCCAGGGGGATTTTGGCGATGGCGCCGCCGACCATGCCACCCAAACAATGGTGAAGCTGGAGGAGAACTATCGCTCCACTTCAACGATCCTGGAGGCGGCCAATGCCCTGATTGCCCGCAACAGCGAGCGGATCGACAAGGTGTTGCGGCCCACCCGCGGCGCCGGTGAATTAATTCGGCTCACCCGTTGCGACGACGAAATCGCCGAAGCCGAGGCGGTGGTACAGCGCATGCGGGAGCTGCAGGCCAATCACCCGGAGCTGCGTTTTGGTGACATGGCGGTGCTGTATCGCACCAATGCCCAGTCGCGGGCCATTGAGGAGTCGCTGGTGCGCTGGCGGGTGCCCTACACGGTGGTGGGTGGCCTGCGTTTCTACGACCGGCGTGAAATCAAGGATGTGCTCGCCTACCTGCGGCTGCTGGTGAATCCCGCCGATTCCGTGAGCCTGTTGCGGGTGATGAATGTGCCAAAGCGGGGCATCGGTAAAACCACCCTGCAGCGGCTTAGTGATGCCTCCAACCAGCTGGGGGTACCCCTCTGGGAGGTGGTGAGCGATGGCGAGGCGGTGCGCAGCCTGGCGGGCCGTTCCGCCCGGGGGCTGTTGCAGTTCACGGAGCTACTCACGGAGCTGCGGGGCCGGGTGGAGCAGGCGGCCCCCAGTGAACTGGTGCAGCTGGTGCTGGAACGCAGTGGCTACGTGGCTGAATTGATTGCAGATGCCACCGATGAGTCGGAGGAGCGGCGTCGCAACCTCCAGGAACTTGTTAATGCCGCCCTGCAATACCAGGAGGAAAACGAAGAGGGGGACCTGGAGGGTTTCCTCTCCTCGGCGGCCTTGGCCAGTGATGCCGACGACAAGGACCTGGCGGCGGAAAGGGTGGTGCTGATGACCTTGCATGCCAGCAAGGGTTTGGAGTTTCCGGTGGTGTTTTTGGTGGGCATGGAACAGGGCCTGTTCCCCAGCTATCGCTCCCTCGAAGATCCTTCCGCCTTGGAGGAGGAACGGCGGCTCTGTTATGTGGGCATCACCCGCGCCAAGGAACGGCTGTTCCTTTCCCATGCCAACGAACGTCGGCTTTGGGGTGGCATGCGCGAGCCGGCGGTGCCCTCGGCCTTTCTGGCTGAACTGCCGGAGGAGTTAATCCAGGGGGAATTGCCCCGCAGTGGTGGGGCGGCCCTGCGCCGCGAGCAACGGCTGGAGCGGCTCACCCGGGTGGATCGCAGTTCCAGCGGCTCCAGCAGCACCGCCGGCCATCCCTGGGCAGTGGGTGATCGACTGCTGCACGATGTCTTTGGTGAGGGCAAGGTGACCCACCTGTTTGGCAGTGGTGAGAAGATCTCGATTGCGGTGAAATTCCAGGGCATGGGGCCAAAGATCCTTGATCCGCGCTTAGCGCCGGTCCGGTTGTTGGGTGGCTGAGTGGAAGCAATGGCTGAGGTGATGCTTGAAGGGACGGTGGCAGCGATGAAGGGGCTGGCGCCGATTGCTGTGGTTGTGCCCTGTTTTAACGATGGGGCCAGCCTTGAAGCTGCCCTTGCCTCGTTGGTGGCCCAGCAGCTGCCGGCCGCAGAGGTGGTGGTGGTGGATGACGGCAGTGATGATCCAACCACTGTTCAATTACTTGGCAGGCTGCAGGATCTTGGTTGTCCGGGATTGGCTGATTTGCGCGTAATTCGCCAGGCCAACCAAGGGCCTTCGGCGGCCCGGAATACGGCAATTACCGCCTGTACGTCCCCCTGGATTTTGCCCCTAGATGCCGATGATTTGCTGCGACCAACGGCGATCAAAGACCTCTGGGGGGCTGCCCTTGAAGATTCCTCGAGGGGAATTATTTATGGCCAGGTTTGTTTCTTTGGCGGCAGATCAGCGGTGGCAGGTTTTCCTGCCTTCAGCGAGTCGGTGATGGCCCTTGGCAATGTGATTCCTGTTACGGCGTTATTTCGCCGCGATGCCTGGGCCGCCGTGGGTGGTTTCCGGCTGGCCATGGCCCGTGGTTGGGAAGATTGGGATTTCTGGCTTTCCTTACTGGAGCGGGGGGAGCAGGTGCATCAGCTCCAGGCCGTTGTGCTTGATGTGCGGGTCAAGCCCCAGTCCCGCAACCGTGGTTGGAGTTCCACGGAAAGGCGCCAGGCGGTGGAGACCCTGGTGCAGCACCACCCAGCCTTCTTTGGCCGCCATGTGGCGGTGTTATTGGATCGGGTCAGTGATCTGGAGCACCAGCGGCAAACCAGCCGTTACGAGGCGATCAAACGGCGTCTGCGGGAGTTCTGGCCAGGGGGATCGCCAGCAAAATCCCAGTAAATATCTGGGCCACTGGCCAATGGCTTACAGACACATCCACGCAGGCCTGGATCAACACATAAACCAGCACCGCCAGACCGCTGTGGCGCAGCAAAGGGCTGAGGGCGGCAGCACGCCAGGCTTGCCAGAGCATTGTTGCCAGCAGGGCCAGGCCCAGCAGGCCAAGGATCCCAGCATTTGCCCAGAGTTGTAGGAAGAGATTGTGGGCATGGCTGAGTCGCCCCGAGGTAACTAGGTCTTGGCAGAAGCTGGTTTGCCTTAGAAAGCCAATGCCATAGATCAGGCGATTGTTGCCACTGAACGGCAGACTTGCATAACAATTAAAGATTTCAAGGCGGCCCAGGTCTGAGAGTCCAGAGGTGGCATGTTTGCTCAGGGAAACTGCGATGAAGACCCCCCCCAGCCCCAGGGCTGCCAGGCTCAATCTCCTCAGCAGTTGCATGGCTGAGGCGCTGTGCTCCTGCACAACCACCAACAAGAGGGCGGCGAGGCTGGCCAGCAACGCTGCCCTGGATCCGGTTTGCCACACCAGGGCGGTGGCCAGCAAACTGGCCAGCCCAGCCAGCCAACGCTCCCGGCCCTTGGGCTGGGAGCTCCACCAGCTGAGGGCTAGCACCAGCAGTAGGCCCAGCAGATAGGCCCCTTGATTCACCCCCGCCAGGGGATTTGGGCTCCAGGGCCGGGGGCCAACGTTGAGGGCAATAAAGGGCAGGGCAATTAGGGGAAGTTTGATTAATCGGGGCCAGCGGTCGGCAGAAATACCGCTGGCGGCCAACATTGCAATAATGATCAGCAGGAAGTCGTTGCTGGAAATAATGCCCGTTGCTTCATTCAGTAACCAGCTGCGGCCCATCACCAGCAGCACAAACAGCAACGGCCATAACGCCCAGCGTCGATCCTTGGGGGCGAGCAACAGTTGTAGGGCCAGCCAAAGCACGGCTGGCAGTGCACAGAGGGAAGGATCAACGGGGCTGAGGTGAAGAACTGCCGCCAGCGGCAGCAGCAGATCCCACGCCCAAGGGCCAATAGGTAAATTTTTAGCGATAATGATTATCTTTTTTTTCATTATCTCCTTGGGGTAAGCACTTCCCGCCAACGCGAAGTGTGAGGGTCAATATTGTTGTTGCCAAGCAGGGGGCCCCAGTGGCGCCTGAAGGTTTCCAGCTCGGGCGGAATCCCATCAGTATTGCGACTGGCGGATTCGAAATGAAACCATTTACTCTGGGGGTCAAGTAATATTTTGCGCCCAATTCTGCCGGCCCTTAGGCAGAAATCAACATCGCCATAGTTGATGGGTAGGTCTTCGGACAGACCGCCTAATTCTTGCCAGAGTTGCTTGCTGCAGAGACTTACGGCGGCCGTTACGGCGCTGAATTGACGGGCACTTTGCCTGAAGCCTACGGGCAGTCGTTTGGGATTGCAGCCGCACCAGATATGGTGGGGTGCCAGCCTGTCTATGGCAACTCCGGCATGTTGTACGAGGCCGTTTGGGTAGAGCAATAGGGCGCCTACGATTCCGCCGTTAGCTTGTTGGGCCACGGCTAGCATGGTTTCAATCGAGTTTGGATTGATTAGTTCCGTGTCGTCATTGAGCTGAAGTAGCCATTCGCCCCTGGCTGTTGCCGCTGCTTGGTTGATACGAAGGCTGTAGCTGTAGGGCCTTGGGTCCCGTAGGAGTTGCCAGCGATCTGGCCCCAGTTGAGCGCTTGTTTGCGCCTTTAGTTCTTCTATGAGTGAATCAGATAGCTCGCCACCATCCACGAGGACGATTTCAAGGTTTCTATAGCTACTTCTCTTCAGTAATGTGTTGAGGCAATGGCGAACCATTACTTCATCATTACCGTTAATAGTTTTTTTAAAGCCGCCGGTTGGAATTAGGATGCTTACCAAGGGCTCCCCTTGGGGCTTGTGGGAATTTGGCCTTGCTGGAGTTGATATTGCCCTGACCAGTGGTAAGGGCACATGGGCCCATTCCTCAGGACTTATGGCGTCAGATAGACGACTTCTCCATTGGGCTCGTTGCTGGGGCTCTGTGGGTGGCTGGCCTAGTTTATTGAGTAGGGTGTTATCAATTAAAAGAGGCCCTTCATGTTCGGCAAGGGCCCCATCCAGCAGTGGGTCTAGGCGGCCTTTCTGTCGCCAGGACCACTGGCCGGGCCGCTGTTCAATCCAGTCATCGCAGCTGACTACTTTGGCGCCGGTTATTTTTTTGCGCGCTATTAATTGATTCAGGGCTCTTGCTCTGCGTTTTTGATTATAGTCCCAGCCTGGGGGCCACAAAAGGGTTGTTTCGTTGTTTTCCTGTGGCTTTAATCCTTGCGGCTTGACTGTTTGTGAAAGCCGCTGTTTTGTCTTGAGTCCAGGCTGATTGGCGATTAGCCATTGTCTGCAGGCATCGGCCCAAATTTGCCCCCTTAGACGCTCAAGTTTGGGAATGAGTCGTTCAGCCACCGCCCGCCGCAATTGGATGGGGTTGTTCGGATCGACGGCTGTCTCGCCCAGCCTTTCCCGGAGGAACTGCTGGAGGCCCTGCTCGATGCCCGCGCTGGAAAGTAGATAAAGCAGTCGGGCAAGCAGGGTGGATTTAAATTTCTTTATTCCGGCTTGAAGTTTTTTACCCACGGGCTTGCCAAGCTTGCGCGACCTTATAGAGGCGGTTCCTGTCCCGTCAATGACGCTGCCGGTCGCCTGGTTGGATTGGCTCGTGGCCCTGGCCAGTCAGAAGGGCATGGGGCTGAGCCTCGTTGGTGGTGCCATCCGGGACCTTTGCTTGGGCCAGGCCGCCGCCAGCAAGGATCTCGACCTGGTGGTGGAGGGGCCTGGGCCTTGGCCGGCCCTCGCCCTGGCTGAGGCGATCCGTGCCGCAGATCTCCCCGCTGGACTGCTTCTGCAGGAGCTCCAAAAACATGGGGCCTATGGCACCGCCCGTTTGCTGTTGCAGGCCCCCCAGGGGGAGTTGATCTGTGACCTCACCTCTGCCCGCAGGGAGCATTACCCCTTCCCCGGCGCCCATCCCTTGGTGGCAGCTGCCTCCCTCAGGGAGGACCTGAACCGCAGGGATTTCACGCTAAATGCCATGGCCTGGCCCCTCCGCCAAGGGCTGATCTGGAACCCCCAAGCCCTGTTGGACCCCCTGGGGGGCCGGGCGGATCTGGCGGCAGCTCAATTGCGGCTGCTGCACGCCCGCAGCCTCGAGGACGACCCCAGCCGTTTGCTGAGGGCTGCCCGCTACGCCGCCCGGTTGGGGCTGGAACTGGCCCCGGAGAGTGCCACCCAGGCCGATGAAGCCCTCAGCCATTGGCCCTGGCCCCCCGGGGCGCCGGCCCTGGCGGCGCGGCTGCGGATGGAGTTGGACCTGCTGTTTGAGGAGCACTGCTGGCGGCAGGCCCTGGGGGTGCTCCAGGACTGGGGCGGGCTGGAGCTGCTGCAACGGGGTTGGCGCCATTTGCCCGTGGGCAGCAGCCATCGGCTGGCGCGGTTAGGGCGGTGGGGGGCGGCCCTGGACCCGGCTTGGTCAGCCCAGGAACTGCGGCTGGTGGGGCTGCTGGAGTTGCTGCCGGGTGATCTTTCTGTGCGCTTGGAGCTGGCCCAGCGGCTGCAGTTGCACCACCGCCAGCAACGCTTGTTGGAGCAGGCGGGGCTGTTGCGGCAGTGGTTGCAGCAGGGAGAAGCCAGGGCCCACTGGCGCCCCTCCCAGTGGACGGAAGCCCTCGAGCACCCCGGCAGCCACGGCCATCCCCTGGCGGTGCTGTTGCTGCTGCTCCATCCAGAAGCGCCTGGAGCCCCCTGGCGGCGGCCGTTGCTGCACTGGCTGCTGCGTTGGCGCCAGCTGCGCTCGCCGCTGAGCGCCAAGCAACTGCTGGCCGAGGGGCTCCCTCCGGGGCCGGCCTTGGGCCAGCGGCTATGGCAGGAGCGGGCCGCGGCCCTGGATCGCGGTGCTTGAAATCACGGCCCCCAGCACCGCCAGGCTGCGCTGGGGCTGAAATGGCAGGCGCAGCAGGGCCATGGCCAGCAACCGGGCCGTGCGCAGGGCCTGCACCCAGGGGGGGCAATGGCGCCTCAGAAATTGCAGATAACTGATGGTGGAGAGTCTTAGCCGCCGCGGGGAGGGGGTGTGGCTGCCGGCCCCCCGTTGGTGGCCGATGCTCAGTTGGGGTAACCACAGCACTGCCGCCCCTTGGGCCCCCAGCCGCAGGCAAAGGTCCAGGTCTTCGTAATAGAGCGGGAAGGCGGGGTCGAAACGGGCGGGGGGCTGGTGGGCCTCGGGTTGCAACACCAGGCTGCAACCGCTGAGCCAATCCACCGCCAGCGGCCCCTGCCGTTGGGCCAGCTGTGAACCCACCCGGCGCCGGCGAAAGCGCAGTCCAGGATCAAACCAGCCGCCACTGGCCTCCAGCTCGCCGCTGCTGGCCTGCACGGCGGTGCCCACCACTGAGCGGCGATCGAGGCTGGCCAGCTGGGCGATCAGCCGGGCGCATTCATCGCCCCGTCGCAGGCTGGTGTCGGGATTGAGCAGCCACACCCAGCCGTTGAAACCCTCAGCTGCCAGCGCTGTAAAGGCGCGGTTACAGCCGTCGCCAAAGCCAGCGCCCTCCTCGCCCTCAAGCAGCTGCAGGCCCAGCGATCCACCGGCCAGGGCCAAGGCCAGGGCCAAGGCCAGGGCTTGGCTTTGCAGGGGCGCCGACAGGGGCGCGTTGTTCACCAGCAGCCAGCGCTCGGGCTGCCACTGCTGGCGGGCTAGGTCAGCGGCCAGTTGCTCCAGGGGCGCTTGGCTGTGGTACGCCACGGTCACGATCACGAGCCGCTGGCTGCCATCCCGGCTCTGCCGCTCGCCGGCCCTAACCATCGGGCCCCGCCTTTGGCTTTAGGGCAGCTTCCACCGCCTGGCGGGCGGCGGGGATCGACTGGCGGGCACTGCCGATCCGCCACAGCTGGCCCCCCAGCAGGCCACTGAGGTCCCCCAGGCCCCGCAGCACCGGGTTGGGGCTGCGGCGTTGGCCTAGGTCGGCCACGGCCCGGGCCTGCCAGGGGCGCCAGGCGGCGTTGAGCACCACGGCGCGGTAGGCGCTGGGCCAGGGGCTGGCGGGGTTGAGGGTTTCGAGCCGGGCAAACCAGCGGTCGGCCTCCAGCGGTCGGTTCTGGAGTACTGCCAGCAGCCCCAGGCTCCAAAGGGCTTGGGGGTCGTTGGGGTTACTTGCCAGGCGGGTAAGTGCCTGTTGCCGCACTTGGCCCTGGTAGAGGAGGTGGCCATCGAGCTGGTGTTCCACCCCGATGGCATCAAACAGCGGGGCGAGCCCCGCCGGCCCCTGGGCCAGGCCGGCGGCCAGGGGCGGGAAGCGCTTGCTAAAGCTGGGCCCTGGCGGTGCTTGGGGGCGCCTCACCCAGAGCTCAAAACGGCCCCCCAGGGGCTTGGGCCAGCTCTGGCGCAACACAAACCGCCCGCTATGGCGAATGGCGCTGTTGAAGGCCTCCACCTGGGGGCCCACGGAGCCCTGGAAGCCGCTGCCGAGCAGCACCAGCTGGGCACCGGCCAGGGCGGCGGCGATGGGGGCCGGGTCGCCCCCCAGCTGGCGCCCCACCAGCTGGCCACCGCCGCGACGGCCGTAGTAACTGACGTTGTGCTGGTTGAGGCCGCCGGTGCTGGGCACCACGATCAGGGTGCGGGGGCTGGCGCCATCGGCGCCCTGCAGGCTGGCCACAATTGCCTCCAGCGGTTCAGCTGGATGGCCCTGGCGTTCGATCGCCGCCACCCTGCTGGCGCCCGTGAGGCCGGCGCTGGCCAGCAGGCCCGCCGCCAGCAGCGGCCAGGGCAGCAGCAACCAGCAGCGGGCCAAGGCCAGGGCCAGCAGCGGCAGCAGCGGCGCCAGGTAGCGACTGTCCTTGTTGGGGCTGAGCACCGTGAGCAGGCTGCCGGCGGCCAGGGCCCCCAGCAGCCAGCCCCAGTCGCGGCTGGGCCATTGCCAGCTGGGCCACTGCCATCGGGGGTAGGGCCAGCCGCGGCGGGCCAGCTGCCCTGCCCCGACGAGGCCGCCCAGCAGCGCTCCGATCAAGGGAATCGCCCCCACCAACTGCGGCAGCCGGCGGGGGTACCAGAGCCAGCCGGCCAGGCTGCTGGCGTTGGGGTCGCCCTCGCGGGCGGCCGATTCCAGCGTGGCCCGTTCAGTGCCCCCCAGGGTGGTGATCAGGTTGTGCTGCAGCCAGGGCAGCAGCAGGGTGAGCACCAGGGCCAGGGCGGCCAGCACCTGTAGCCGCCGGCCCTGGCCCTGGCCCTGGCGCAGGCCGCTGGCGGCGGCCCAAAGGGCTGGGGCCCCTAGCACCAGCAGGGCGCTCTGCTTGATCAACAGGGCGCTGGCCACCGCCAAGGCGGCGACTAGGGCCTGGGGCCAGTGGCCCCCCAGGGGCGCCGGTCGCTGCCAGCGGCCCAGCAGCCAAAGGGCCCAGGTGCAGGCGGCGCTGAGCGGGATCTCCAGCACGTAATCCACCCGCACCTCCGCCAGCAGGGGCATCAGCCCGCAGAGCAGGGCGGCCAGCAGCCCGAGGGCCGCGCCCCGCAGAATCCCCCCCAGCTGCCGTCCCCAAAGGGCCACCGCCAGCAACAACAGCCCATGCCAAAGACTGAGGGCCCAGGCGGCCTGGTCTGGGCTATCGCCGGCCACGGCCATCACAGTGCCGTTTACCAGGGAGGCGAGCGGGGGGATCTTGGGCGATAGATCCAGCAGTGCTTGCCACCCCTGCCAGTGGCCCCCGGCCAGCAGGCCCAGGGCGCGCCCGTGATCTAAGGCACTGTTGAGGTAGTCGGCCTGGTCCCAGGCGGGTAGCCGTTGGTCGAGTTGCAGCCAGAGCCGATCGAGGGCCGTGCTTAGCAGCCAGAGCAAGCCCAGCAGCGGCCAAAAGAAACGCTGCAGCAGGGGCTTCTGGGAAGACTTCTGCAAAGGCTTCAGCATCTGCAAAGGTTGAACCAAGGTTTCAGCACAGGCTGCCTGAGGAATCCTGACGGATCAGCGTTCGGGTCTTGGCACCGCAAGCAGGCTGGTGCTGCTGGCTAACCTGCTGTTGTGGCCAAGATTGCTCCCTAGCTGGAATAACCCTTGGAGCTCCTGTCTTCTCTTGAGCGTCTGCGCCGGGCCCGGCATGGGGAGTGGCTGCTGCAGATTCGGGCGCAGCTCGAGGAAGCCCTCCTGCCTGGTTGTGGGGTGTATTTGTTTGGTTCGCGGGCCCGGGGCGATTGGGACGGCTTTTCCGACACTGATTTGTTGGTGGTGGGCCCGAACCAAGGGCAGGCTGAACTGCAGGCCGAGCGGCTGCGGGAACAGACCATCGGTGACGACGTCTTGGCCATCAGCAGGGATCGCTGGGAGGGAATTGGTCCCCAGTCCTCTCCCTACTGGCGGGCGATAAGGGTGCAGGCCCAGCTTCTGGCGGGATTTTCAAAATGAATGCACGGCCCCAGGCCTGGCTGCAACAGGCCAAAGATGATTTCGGCGTGGCGCGCCTCACCCGCGACAACAGCTACTACCCCCAGGCTTGTTATTTCGCTTCCCAGGCGGCGGAAAAGGCGCTTAAGGGATTGATCCTTGAACTTGGGGCTGAGCCCCCCCACACCCATGTGCTTGGGGAATTGCTAAAGCTGCTGGGCCAGCTGGGTTGTGAGTTGGAGGCGCTGGAGGCGCTTCCCCTGCGCAGCCTCAGTCGTTTGAGTGTCACCAGCCACTATCCGTTGGAGGCCACGCCGCCGGCGGAGTTGTTTGATCGGGCCGATGCTGATCAGGCCATCGGCACGGCAGAAGCTGTACTCAACTTGGTGGAGGCCCTAGATCAGCCCCTGTAACCCTGGGGATTGGCCGCTTGCCAGGCCCAGCCATCCCTACAGATGTCCGCCAGGCTGCGCTGGGTGCGCCAGCCCAACCGTTCCAGGGCCAAGGACGGATCGGCCACGGTGATGGCGGCATCCCCCGGACGGCGTCCCACCAGCCGGTAGGGCACGGCTTTAGCGCTGGCGAGCTCAAAGGCCTTCACCAGCTCCAGCACCGAGTGGCCCTGGCCGCTGCCCAGGTTGAGGGTTAGCAACTGAGGTTCTTCCGCCAGCAGCAGCTCGAGGGCGGCGCGGTGGCCCTCTGCCAGGTCCATCACATGGATGTAGTCGCGCACCCCGGTGCCATCGGGGGTGGGCCAGTCGGAGCCGAATACCTGCAGCTCGCTGCGGCGCCCCACCGCCACCTGAGTGAGAAAGGGAAAGAGGTTGTTGGGGAGGCCCTGGGGATCTTCGCCGAGGCGACCGCTGGGGTGGGCCCCCACCGGGTTGAAGTAGCGCAGGCGGGCGATGCGCCAACCGGGTTCGCTGGCGGCCAGGTCTGCCAGCAGTTGTTCGGCGGCGGCCTTGCTGTGGCCGTAGGGGTTGATGGGCTGGATCGGCGCGGTTTCCGGGATCGGCACCTGGGCGGGGTAGCCGTAGAGGGTGGCGCTGCTGCTGAACACCAGGGTGCGGCAGCCGGCGGCGGCCATCGCCTCCAGCAGTAGCCGGGTGCCGCCCACATTCACATCCCAATACAAGAGCGGCTGGGCCACCGATTCCCCCACCGCCTTGAGCCCAGCGAAGTGGATCACCGCATCAATGCCACCGCCGCTGGCATAGGGGCCGCTGCCGAATACCCGCCCCAGGCTGCCCGGATCGCGCAGGTCGCCGGCCACCAGCTCCAGGCGCCGGCCACTGAGTTCCTCCACCCGTTTCAGGGCCTCGGGGGAACTGTTGCGGAAGTCGTCGAACACCACCAGCTGGTGGCCGGCCTCCAGCAGCAGCACACAGGTGTGGCTGCCGATGAAACCAGCACCGCCGGTGATAAGCAGTTTGGCCACGGCATGTCTTACAGCTTGGGCTCCATTCTGGCGGGCTGGGGAGGATGATCCCCGCTGGAAAGGGGCGCCCTGGTGGAACAGCAGCTGCAGAGCCTGCGCGGCATGGTGGACCTATTGCCGCTGGCCACTGTTCAGTGGCAGCACCTGGAGTCCAGGGCCAGGGAACATTTTCGGCGGGCCTGGGTAGGGGAAATCCGCACGCCTTTGTTGGAACCCACCGAGCTGTTTGCCCGGGGCATCGGCGAAGCCACCGATGTGGTGGGTAAGGAGATGTATAGCTTCAACGACCGCGGCGACCGCAGTTGCACCCTGCGGCCGGAGGGCACCGCCGGGGTGGTGCGGGCGGTGATTCAACAGGGGCTGCTCAGCCAGGGTCCCCAGAAGCTTTGGTACAGCGGGCCGATGTTCCGCTATGAACGGCCCCAGGCCGGTCGCCAGCGGCAGTTCCATCAGATCGGCTTGGAGTATCTCGGTTTTGCCGATCCCCGCAGTGATGCCGAGGCAATCGCCCTGGCCTGGGATCTGCTGGAGGACCTGGGTTTGCGGGGCCTCAGTTTGCAACTCAATTCCCTCGGCAATGGGGAGGATCGCCTTCGCTATCGCACGGCCCTGGTGGCCTGGTTGGAGCAGCGGGTTGATCAGTTGGATCCTGATTCCCAGCAACGCTTGCTCAGTAATCCCCTGCGGATCCTCGATAGCAAAAATCCAGCCACCCAGGCGCTCTTAGTGGATGCCCCCAGCCTCGGGGCCTCCTTGTCGACCGAGAGCCGCCAACGCTTTGAGGCGGTGCAGGCCGCCCTTGGGCAGCTCGCCATTCCCTATGAGCTAAACCCCAGGTTGGTGCGGGGTCTCGATTACTACAGCCACACTGCTTTTGAAATCACCTCGGCGGAACTGGGGGCCCAGGCCACCGTTTGTGGGGGCGGTCGTTATGACGGCCTCGTGCAGCAGCTGGGGGGGCCTGACACGCCGGCGATTGGTTGGGCGATTGGCATGGAACGCCTGGCCCTATTGATGGCTTCTGGCTCCGAGTTGAAGGGAGCGGCCCCCGATGTGTACTTGGTTAGCAAGGGGGAGCTAGCTGAACCCTTTGCCCTGGCCGTGGCCCGCCAACTGCGGGGGGCGGGGCTGGCGGTGGAGCTGGACCTCAGCCGGGCGGCCTTCGCTAAACAACTGAAGCGGGCCAATCGTTCCTCGGCCCCCTGGGCGGTGCTGATCGGCGATGGCGAGGCCCAGAGCCAGCAGGTGCTGCTCAAGGATCTGCGGGAAGGGGAGGAGGAACGGCTCGACCGCGAGTCGTTGCTGCGTCGCTTGCAGGGGTCAGCGTTGGGTGGCTAGGGCCCCTGGGAGCGTTGCTTTTATCGCGCTTAACCCCTCGGCCAGGGGAATGCTTGCTTGCCAGCCCAGGGCCCGCAGTTTGGCCACATCCAGCAGTTTGCGGGGGGTGCCATCGGGCTTGCTGCTGTCCCAGCGGATTTCCCCCTGGTAGTTCAGGGTGGTGGCCACCAGCTGGGCCAGCTCCTGGATCGTTAGGTCGCTGCCGCTGCCCACGTTGAGAAATTGCAGCGCTTGCCCTTGGTCGTCTTTGGGGGCATTGGCGGCGCTGGGATCCCAGTGCTCCAAACAAAACACTGCCGCAGCCGCCAGGTCGTCCCCATGCAGGAACTCCCGCCGTGGGGTGCCTGTGCCCCAGCAGGTCACGCTGGGGGTCCCAGCCTGTTGGGCGGCGTAAAAACGTCGGATCAGGGCGGCAATTACATGGCTATGGCTGGGGTGGTAGTTGTCACCCGGTCCATAGAGGTTGGTGGGCATCAGGCTGATTGCATCAAAGCCGTGCTGTTGGCGCAGGGCACGGCAGAGCTGGATGCCGGCGATCTTGGCGATCGCATACCACTCATTCGTGGGTTCAAGCGCACCGCTGAGCAGGGCCTCCTCCCGGATCGGTTGCTCGGCAAATTTCGGATAGATGCAGCTGCTGCCTAGAAACAGCAACCGACGGCTGCCGTGGCGCCAGGCGTTTTCGATTACATGGTTCTGGATCTTGAGATTGTCGAGCAGGAAATCGGCTGGGTAGCTGGCATTGGCCTGGATACCGCCCACCTTGGCGGCCGCCAGCACTACCACATCGGGCTTGTGCTCGGCAAACCACTGCTCCACGGCCCCCGGATCCAGCAGGTTGAGCTCCTGGCGGCTGGCGCAGAGCAGGGCCCCACCGGCGGCGGCTGCGCCGTAACCGGCTGCGCTGAGCGCCCGACAGATGGCTGAGCCCGCCATGCCCCGGTGACCGGCCACATAGATGCGATCGCTGGGGTGGATCAGGGGGGCAGAGCTAGGGGAGCTCATCGTTTTCTCCAGATACAGCGACCCACCCGCTCGATGTGGGCCAGCAGATCCGCCGGCAGCTGCTGGCGCAGGCTGAGATCCACCTGCCAGGGCAGCAGCAAGTCGTCGATGGCGGCCATCAACCGCAGTTGGTCGCTGTGCTGCAGTTTGGCTCCCTCCAGGCAAAGATCGATATCGGAGCCGGGGCCCTGGCGCCCCATCGCCCGGGAGCCGTAGAGCCAAACCGCCTCCAGCCGCGGTTGGCTGCTGAATAGATCCAGCAGCCTTGCTTGGGCGGCGACGGGCAAACCGGGAATCTCCGAGGGAATTTCTGTGGGGGGCGCTGCAGGGTTCATGGCTACTGCTCCAGGATCAGGCGTTGTTCCAGCCGCTGCCTCAGGGCCTGGAAGCAGGGCAGATAACTACTGCCAATGTGGGCCGCGATCAGCTCTGCGGTGGCACGGTTGTAGGTGTGGCTGGTGAGATTGCGATCTTGAATCATGAGCATCCAGGCCTCCCCATCGCTGATTAGCCCCAGCCGAAACGCCTCCCGCAAGGTATCGCGGGAACCCAGCAGCTCGGCATTCCCCTGGCTGCGCAACAGGTCCCGCAGGCTGTTCCAGCCCAGTTCAAACGTGTATTCAAAGGCTTTGATCAAGCCCTGTTGTTCCCGTTGATTAAGCGCCGGTGGCTCAAAGAAGCCCTCCAGCTGCTCCAGGGCCCGGCGGTAGTTGGCAAAACGCTGTTGCCAGCGCACGTCCTCATGGGGCATCGATCACTCCTGGGCTGCCCCCACCACGGAGAAGCCCTTGCGCTTCAGGTAGGCCTCCTTTTTTGCCTCTTCCCGATCGTTGTCGATCATTTCGGCCACCAGTTCCTCCAGGGTGGTGGTGGGGGTCCAGCCCAACTTCGCGTGGGCTTTGCTGGGGTCCCCCAACAGGGTTTCCACTTCGGCGGGCCGGAAATAACGCGGATCGATCCGCACCACCACGGCGCCGCTGTCGGCCCTGGTGCCGATTTCCTCGAGCCCTGCGCCACTCCAGTGGATGGCGGGGCCGTTGCCTTGGCCCCAGCCCAGTTGCTGGGCACTTAATTCAATGAAACGCCGCACGCTTTCCTGGCGGCCGGTGGCGATCACGTAATCCTCGGGTTGCTCCTGTTGCAACATCCGCCATTGCATTTCCACATAGTCGCGGGCGTGGCCCCAGTCCCGCAGGGAATCGAGGTTGCCCATAAACAGGCATTGATCGAGGCCGGCGTCGATGCGGGCCAGCCCCCGGGTGATCTTGCGGGTCACGAAAGTTTCGCCCCGGCGGGGACTTTCGTGGTTGAACAGCAGACCGTTGCAGCAATACATCCCGTAGCTTTCGCGGTAGTTCACCGTGATCCAGTAGCCATAGAGCTTGGCCACGCCGTAGGGACTGCGGGGATGGAAGGGGGTGGTTTCCTTTTGGGGGATTTCTTGCACCAGGCCATAGAGCTCTGAGGTGCTGGCCTGATAGATCCGGGTCTTCTGGGTTAGTCCCAGTAGTCGCACCGCTTCCAGGATCCGCAGGGTGCCGAGGGCGTCGCAGTTGGCCGTGTATTCCGGCTCCTCAAAGCTCACCGCCACATGGCTCTGGGCGCCAAGGTTGTAGATCTCATCGGGCTGTACCTGCTGGATGATCCGGGTCAGGTTGCTGCTGTCGGTGAGATCGCCGTAGTGCAGTTTCAGGCGGGGATCCGGCTCATGGGGGTCTTGGTAAAGGTGATCGATGCGGCTGGTGTTGAAACTGCTGGCCCGGCGTTTGATGCCATGCACCGCATAGCCCTTCTCCAGCAGTAATTCCGCCAGGTAGCTGCCGTCCTGGCCTGTGATCCCGGTAATTAACGCTGTTCTCGCCATGGCCGCCCCTGCCTGGCCCTGAAGTGTATGGGCGACAATGCCGCCCATCTGCAGCCCATTCATGTCTTTGCCCCCAGTGCATACCATCTGCTGCATTGGGGCGGGCTACGTGGGCGGGCCAACGATGGCGGTGATCGCCGACCGTTGCCCTCAGATCCAGGTAACGGTGGTGGATCTGAATGCAGCGCGCATTGCCGCCTGGAACGATCCGGATCTTTCTGTGTTGCCGGTCTATGAACCCGGGCTGGATGCGGTGGTGGGCAGGGCCCGGGGGCGCAACCTCTTTTTCAGCACCGATGTGGCTGGGGCCATTGCCAGCGCCGACATGGTGTTTATCTCCGTGAACACCCCCACCAAAACCCGGGGGGTGGGGGCTGGCCAGGCCTCAGACCTGCGCTGGATCGAGGTCTGCACCCGCCAGGTGGCGGAAGCGGCCCAGGGGCACACGATCGTGGTGGAAAAGAGCACCCTGCCGGTGCGCACCGCCGAAACGGTGCAGGCGATCCTGGCGGTGGCCCCGGCCGGCAAAACTTTTTCCGTGCTTTCCAATCCTGAGTTTCTGGCTGAGGGCACTGCTATCTCTGATCTGGAGAGCCCGGATCGGGTTTTGATTGGTGGGAACGATCTTGAAAGTGTTGATGCCCTGGCGGCGATTTATGGCCATTGGGTGCCGGCGGATCGCATCCTGCGCACCAATCTTTGGAGCAGTGAACTTTCCAAGCTCACGGCCAATGCCTTTCTGGCCCAACGGATTTCCTCGATCAATTCGATTGCCGCTGTCTGTGAGGCCACCGGCGCTGATGTGCGGGAGGTGGGTAAGGCGATCGGCACAGATTCCCGGATTGGCTCCAGATTTCTGAAGAGTGGCCCTGGCTTTGGCGGCAGCTGCTTCCAGAAAGACATCCTTAATCTTGTTTATCTCTGTGGTCACTACGGCCTCAAGGAGGTGGCCAACTATTGGCAGCAGGTGGTGGAATTAAACAGCTGGCAGCAGCAGCGCATTGCCCGTTTGGTGGTGCAGAAACTATTCAATACGGTCTCCGGAAAGCGGATTGCCCTTTTGGGTTTTGCCTTTAAGGCAGACACCAATGACACCCGTGAATCCCCAGCAATTCGCATTGCTAAGGAGCTGTTGGAGGAGGGGGCCCAGCTGGCGATCCATGACCCCAAGGTGGGTTCAGACCAGATCAGCCAAGACCTGGGCCAGCCCCCGGGCAGTGGCGAAGGCCAGTGGTTGGTGGCCCTAGATCCCCTCGAGGCCTGCCGCGGGGCCGATGCCGTGTTGATCCTCACCGAATGGGCCAGTTTCCGGGATCTGGATTGGGCGGTCCTGGCGGCGGTAATGCGGCGGCCAGCTTGGTTATTTGATGCCCGTGCCATTGCCGATGCCGCCGCCGCCAGGGCGGCGGGCCTGCAGGTGTGGCGGGTGGGGGAGGGCTGAGTTGCCAAGGCGCCAGAATCCCCTAGGCGCCAGAATTCCAGACCATTCCAGTTCTATCGCCGGAGTTGTTTCCTTTGAGCCTTCGTCATTTGGTCACCGGCGGCGCCGGTTTTGTGGGTTCCCACCTGGTGGATCGCCTGATGGAGGCCGGCCAGGAGGTGATTTGCCTCGATAACTATTTCACCGGCCGTAAAGCAAACATCCGCCAGTGGATCGGCCATCCCAATTTCGAGCTGATCCGCCACGACGTGACCGAGCCGATCAAGCTCGAGGTGGATCGCATCTGGCACTTGGCCTGTCCGGCATCGCCAGTGCATTACCAGTTCAATCCGATTAAAACGGCTAAAACCAGTTTTCTTGGCACCTACAACATGCTGGGCCTGGCCCGGCGGGTGGGGGCGCGGCTGCTGCTGGCCAGCACCAGTGAAATCTATGGCGACCCAGAGGTGCATCCCCAGCCGGAAAGCTATCGCGGCTGTGTAAACACGATCGGCATTCGCTCCTGTTACGACGAGGGCAAACGCATCGCCGAAACCCTTTGTTTTGATTACCGGCGCATGCATGGCACCGAGATCCGGGTGGCGCGGATCTTCAATACCTATGGCCCGCGCATGCTGGAAAACGACGGTCGGGTGGTGAGTAATTTCATCGTGCAAGCCCTGCGCGGCGAACCGCTCACCCTCTACGGCGAAGGCAGCCAAACCCGCAGCTTTTGCTATGTGGATGACCTGGTGGAGGGCTTCCTGCGCTTGATGGAGGCCGACCACACCGGACCGATCAATCTGGGGAACCCCGGTGAGTTCACGATCAAGCAGTTGGCTGAATTGGTGCGCGATCGCATCAACCCCGGCCTGGAGTTTGTGCACCGCCCCTTGCCCCAGGACGACCCCCTCCAGCGCCAACCGGTGATCGACTTAGCCCGCCAGGTGCTCGGCTGGGAGCCGCAGGTGCCCTTGGCCCAGGGCCTCGAACCAACGATCGCAGACTTTCGCGCCCGGGTGCAGTTGGCCCCCGCGCAATGACGGCCCCGCTACTGCTAACCGGGGCGGCCGGATTCATTGGCGCCGCCGTTGCTGAGCGGCTCCTAGCCCGGGGTGAGCGCTTGATCGGCATCGACAACCTCAATAGCTACTACGACCCGGCCCTTAAGCGGGCCCGATTGGAGCGCCTGGCTGGTTCCGCTGGCGGAGCTTGGCAGTTTCAGGAACTTGATGTGGCTGATGGTGGGGCGATAGCCGCCCTATTCGCCGCCGAAAAGCCCCGGGCGGTGCTGCATCTGGCAGCCCAGGCGGGGGTGCGTTATTCCCTGGAGAACCCGGCCGCCTATGTGCAGAGCAACCTGGTGGGTTTTGGCCACATCCTTGAGGGCTGTCGTCACCATGGCTGTGGCCATCTGGTTTATGCCAGCAGCAGTTCGGTGTATGGCGGCAACACGAGCATGCCCTTCAGCGAAGCTCAGCCGGTGAACCATCCGGTGAGCCTTTATGCGGCCAGTAAAAAGGCCAATGAGCTGATGGCCCACACCTACAGCCATCTTTATGGGTTGCCGGCCACGGGCCTGCGCTTTTTTACGGTTTATGGCCCCTGGGGTCGGCCTGATATGTCTCCGATGTTGTTTGCCCGGGCGATCCTGGCGGGCGAACCGATTCGGGTGTTTAACCACGGCCGCATGGCCAGGGATTTCACCTATATCGATGACATCGTTGAGGGGATTGTGCGGGTGCTCGATAAGCCAGCCAGCGCCAACCCCAACTTTGACCGAGCCGCCCCTGATCCGGCCAGCAGCTGGGCCCCCCACCGACTCTTCAACATTGGCAATAGCGATCCCACCCCGCTGCTGAGTTTCATTGCTTGCCTTGAGGCAGCCCTTGGGGTGGAGGCCATCAAGCAGTTCGAGGCGATGCAGCCCGGGGATGTGGAGGCCACCGCCGCCAACACCAGTGCCCTAGAGGCTTGGGTGGGCTTTCGGCCTTCCACTCCGATTGGGGAAGGGGTGGAACGTTTCGTGGCCTGGTATCGGCAGTACTACGGGGTTTAGCTATTAAGGGGCCTAGCCCTGGTCAAAGAGCTTCTTGCCCTTGGCGGTTTTCTGTTGACGATGGCGGCGGGCCTCCCGGGAGCTGAATTGGCTCACCGTGGGGTTGCCATGGAGGCCATCCACATGGGCCACCTGCTGCCAGAGGTCCCGCGGGGCCCAACGCACCGTATGCAAGACCCTGTCCAGCTTGGTCACATGGCACCAGCGGCTGGTGCCGCAGCAGGGGCAGAACAGTTCCTCCAACCACTCGTTGCTGAGCACCAGCACCGGGTAAGCCTGGATGATCAGCTTGGCCTTGCTCTCCTTCATGCCCCGGGCGGCCAGTTGCTCGGACTTGATCAGGTGCAGGAAATACTTTTTGCCGTTGCCCTCGACCCGTTCTTCCGGGTGGGCGGGGCAGAACAGTTCCCGCCGTTTGGGGCGGTTGCGGCGGCGCTGCTCGGCTGCGGGCGAATCAACCGGGGCCTGCATGCCAAGGTCACAGATCCCCTAAGCATAGACAAGAAAAAAGCCCTGACACGGGGCCAGGGCTCTGAAGTATTTGAAATTTCTGGGCCTGAAGCCTGGGGGGATTCAGGCGGAACCGACGCCCACGTAAGCGCCATAGAAAAACAGGCCCACCACGAAGATCACGGCCATACCGCCGGCGGTAGCCACCAGCCAGAGGGGCAGGGGACCCTCGGTCCAGCGGCTGCGCCAGGGCACAGCGGGACGACCATCGGGCAGCCGGTCGGGAATCCGACCGTCGGGGAGATTTGACTTCTTACCGCTCATGGCTGGGCCTCAGTTGAAGAAGTAGCTGGAGAAGAGCACACCGGTCACGAAGACCAGTAGCAGCCCCAAGTAGAGGCTGGTGCGATTCAGTTCAACCGGCAGGTTGTTGGGGTTGGAATTGCGCTGCATGGTGGGGGGTTCAGCGACGAACGAACTGCATCGCCGCCAGGGCACCCAGGAAAAAAACCGTGGGAATACCTAGGGCGTGCAGGGAAAGCCAGCGCACCGTAAAAATCGGGTAGTTGCGTGGCGTGGAGGAAGGGGACTGGGTCATGGGGCTCAGTTCGACAGGCGCAGATCCAGCTGTGCTTTGCCGGCGTAACGCTGGCTCACCACAGGAGCTTTTTGGTCATTGACCTGGAAATAGGCATCCGGCCGTGGGGTGCCAAAGGCGTCATAGGCCAAGCCGGTACTCACGAAGAGAAAACCAGCAAGAAAGATCGCCGGGAGGGTCACGGCGTGGATCACCCAGTAACGGATGCTCGTAATGATTTCGAAGAACGGACGTTCCCCGGTTGAACCGGCGGCCATCGCAACTCCCTTTTCAGCCCAGTGATCCTAAGCGTTGGGATCGGTTTGCCGGGGGAATGGTTACAGAGGGTTGGAGAGAGGGGCTGCTGCGCTTCAGCCCAGCCAGCGCAGCAGTGATCCCCGTTCCCCCAGGGCAAAGCCCTTGCCATCAGGCAGGAACAGCAATCGGGTGAAGTTGCTGGGGGTGGCGGCCCCCACCGGATCCTTCTGCCAGCTGCTGCCGCCGTCGCCACTCACCAGCAGGGTGCCGTTGCCGCCGCCGGTCCAAATCTGCCCCTGGGGATCCCAGGCCATATCGAGATAGCCATAGCCATTGGTGATCGGGATCACCGGCTTGCCCCAGTCCTCAGGCTTCTGGCCATCGGGGTTGAAGCGCAGCTGGGCGCCGCGGCTCACCATCCAGAGCTGGCCATCGGGTTGGAAACCCATGGTTTGCACCCGCTGGCTGCTCACCCGTTGGTGCACCTGCCAGGTCGCCTCGCCGGGGTTCCAGGTGGAGAAGAAATTGCCCAGGCTCGACACACTCACGTAACGGCCGTCAGCGTTGCGGCGCAGGTCACGCACCGCCCCGGCGGCATCACCCAGCTCCGCCTGCCAGTTCTTGCCGCCATCGCTGCTGCGGTACACAGCGCCCACGTCCGTGGCCAGCTCCGCCGTTTGGGCCGCCGTGGCGGTGATCAGGAAAGGTTCCCCAGGCAATTTGGTGTCGAGCAGCAGCCTGGTCCAGTGCTGACCGGCATCGGTGCTGTGCAGCAGCAGGCCCGGCTGACCGGCGATCCAGCCCTCGTCGCCGCGGAAGTCAATGCTGATCAGGCGGAAGTTTTCCCCCTCGGGGAGGTCGAGGCTGCGGCTTTCCCAGCTGGCGCCGCCGTCGTTGCTTTCCATCACCAAGCGGTTGCTGCCCACCAGGAAGCCGTGCGTGGCATCGCTGAAGGCCACGTCCAGGGGGTTGGCGCTGGTGGCTAGGGGCACGGGGGTCCAGGGACTGCCGCTGGCCAAGGGCAGGCCAGTGGTTACGCAGCCGGTGCTGAGCAGCAGCACGGCCAGCAGGCTGAACAGGGGTTTGAGGAAGCGCAGGGTCACGGTCAAGGGATCAGTGCTGATCAGCGCAGGGAATAGAGGGAAAGGAAGAAGGCAATGGCCAGGGCGAAGGCCCCAAAGATCAAAACGTTCTTCTGGCCGGGGGTGAGGGTGTTCACCCCGAGGCCGAACTTGAGATTTTCTTCGAAACCGCTCGGCTTGTTACGGGGGCCGATGTCCCGGAAGGCGGCCACGGGGCTACGGCAAACCGGACAGCGGAAGCTGTTGAGATCGAGCTGTTGAAAGGGGGTGCCGGCGGCGATGCCCAGTTTCTTCAGCCCTTCCCCCGGGTCGTATACGAATCCGCAACTGCGGCACTCGTGGCGATGACTGTCGGGGTCATCTACGGCGGCCGCCGGCTCAGCCAGCTTCGCCTCGTCTTTCTCCATTTGGATTGCCCCGCCTCGCCAAGCCAACTCTATCGAGGTTGCGCTTGGGCCGGGCCGGGGAAGCGGTGTCAGACTGCGCCCAGTGATGCGGGTGTGGCGCAAGCCAGCATGTTTGTTCTCCCCGGCTATGACGCCTTACTTGGTTTTCTGCTGATCGCCACGGCGGTGCCGGTGCTGGCGCTCGTCGTCAACAAGCTGGTGGCCCCCAAGTCGCGCAGTGGTGAGCGGCGCACCACCTATGAGTCGGGCATGGAGCCCGAGGGGGGCGCCTGGATTCAGTTCAATATTCGTTACTACATGTTCGCCCTGGTCTTTGTGATCTTCGACGTGGAAACCGTCTTCTTGTACCCCTGGGCCGTGGCTTTCCACCGCCTCGGCTTGCTGGCCTTCATCGAGGCGCTGGTATTTATTGCCATCCTGGTGGTGGCCCTGGCCTATGCCTGGCGCAAGGGCGCCCTGGAGTGGAGCTGACCGATGACCATCACCCCTACCCCCTCCCCGATCGACGCCCTGCGGGATCTGCGCGAGGCCAGCTGCAACCCCGTTGGCGCTCCGGCGGTCACCAGTGACCTGTCGGAGAACGTGATCCTCACCAGCCTTGATGACCTGCACAACTGGGCCCGGCTCAGCAGCCTCTGGCCGCTGCTCTATGGCACCGCCTGCTGCTTCATTGAGTTCGCAGCCCTGATCGGTTCCCGCTTCGATTTCGACCGCTTCGGCCTGGTGCCCCGTTCCAGCCCCCGCCAGGCTGATCTGATCATCACCGCCGGCACCATCAACATGAAGATGGCCCCAGCCCTGGTGCGGCTCTACGAACAGATGCCTGAACCCAAATACGTGATCGCCATGGGGGCCTGCACGATCACCGGCGGCATGTTCTCCGCCGATTCCACCACCGCCGTGCGCGGGGTAGACAAACTTATCCCTGTGGATCTCTATATCCCCGGTTGTCCGCCGCGGCCCGAGGCGATTTTTGATGCGGTGATCAAGCTGCGCAAAAAGGTGGGCAATGAGGCCCTGGCGGAGCGGGGTCGGCTCTTGCCCACCCACCGTTATTTCACGGTGGAGCACCAGATGACCCCGGTTGATCCGATTGTTGATGGCAAGTACCTGCGGGCCGAGAGCCAGCAGCAGGCCTTCGCCGCCGCTGAGGCGGTGTCGCCCCTCAACCTCAAGAATCCCGCCCCCACCGCCGTCCCCGCCCCCCTGCCCGCCGATGGCTGATTCCGCCGCCCCTGCCCCCGCCGCCCCCAGCCCGGGGCCCCTGCACCAATGGCTGCTGGCCCAGGGCTTTGGCCCCACCCAGCTCGAGCCCGACCACCTCGGCGTGGAGCGCATCGGCGTGGAGCCCCTGGCCCTGCCGCTGGTGGCCACGGCCCTGAAGACAAGGGGCTTCGATTATCTGCAGGTGCAGGGGGCCTACGACGAAGGTCCTGGCAAGAATCTGGTGAGCTTTTATCACCTGGTCCAGGTGGCCAGCAGCGATGGCCGCAGCACCGAAGAAGTGCGCCTGGAGGTGAGCCTGGCCCGGGATGGCGAGCTCACCATCCCTTCCCTTTACCCCCTCTACCGCGGGGCGGATTGGCAGGAACGCGAGTGTTTTGACATGTTTGGCATCCACTACAGCGGTCACCCCCACCCCAAGCGGCTGCTGATGCCCGAAGACTGGGTGGGCTATCCGCTGCGCAAGGACTACGTGCAGCCCGATTTCTACGAAATGCAGGACGCCCACTGAGCTGCTTTTTGACCCGCTACTGAGAGCCCCGTTTGGTGCTCCGGTAGTAACGCATCACCGCCAGGGCCAGGTTGCGCGGTTCATGGCGCAGGGTGCCCTTGCTGGCGCGGCCTTCACTGCGTTGGCTATTGCCCTGCATGCTGGCCAGCATCACCTGGTAGCCCTGGGCCTTGAGGGCGGCCACGTTGCAGCGCACCGGTTCGGCCCCCTTGGCCAGGTAGTAGTCGAGCTCCGGCCCGCGGGAGAGCTGATCCTGGGCTAGTACCGCATCAAACAGCCGGCGCTGTACCCCGTGGGTGGCCAGCTGCGCTTCGATCGCCCGCAGGTGGCCGCTCACATCAAGCCCATCGGTTTCCCCCGGTTGGGTCATCAGATTGCAGATGTAGAGCCGTGGTGCGCTGGAGCGGCCGATCGCCTCCACCAGCTGGGGCACCAGCAGATTTGGCAGCAGTGAGGTGTAGAGACTGCCGGGGCCGAGCACAATCAGATCAGCATTGGCGATCGCCTCCAGGGCCCGGGGCAGGGCCGCTGGCCGCGCTGGAATGCAGCCGAGCCGCACGATCGGGCTGTCGGCATGGCCGATGTTGGATTCCCCCTCCAGGCGCCGGCCGTCCTCCAGTTCGGCCCAGAGCCGCACATCGGCGCTGGTGGCTGGCACCACCTGCCCCTGCACCGCCAGCACCTTGCTGCTGGCGGTGATCGCCGTTTCGAGGCTGCCGGTGATCGCCGTAAGCGCCGAAATAAACAAATTGCCGAAGCTGTGGCCCTCGAGGCCGCTGCCGGCGGTAAAGCGGTATTGAAACAGCTTGGTGAGCAGCGGTTCCTCCCGGGCCAGGGCCGCCAGGCAGTTGCGGATGTCCCCGGGGGGCTGAACGCCCAGCTCGCGCCGCAGCACGCCGCTGCTGCCGCCGTCGTCGGCCACGGTGACGATGGCGGTGAGGTTGCCGCTGTAGCGCTTCAGGCCGCTGAGCAGGGTGGATAGCCCGGTGCCGCCGCCGATCGCCACGATGTTGGCGCCACGGTTGAGGCGCCGCTGGGCCATCAGGGCATCCACCAGGGCGGTTTCCCGCTGGGGGGCGAGGGCCTTTTGAATCGAGCGGAAGCTGCGGCTTTGGCCCAACAGAATCAGCCCTCCCCCCGCCAGCAGCACCAACGGTCCGGTGAAGCCCTTGCCCACCCCCGCCAGGGAGCGCAGCAGGGTTTCGATCGTGGTGATCGTCCAGTAGATCGGTTTTAGGTCTGCCCAGATGGCCGCCCCCAGCAGGGCCAGCACCAGGCCAAAGGCGGAGGTGAGCACCCAGCGCTTCACCACCAGGCCCGGTTGCAGCCACTGCACCGCCCGCCTGGAGCGATTCACCAGGTCGTCGCGACGGGAATTTTCGCCGGCACGCTGACGCATGGCGCTGGCTCAGGCAGCATCAAGTCGGCACTGTAAGGAGATGACCGAAACCTGTCCGCCTCAAATCTGTGCACCCGAAGGCAGTGGGCCTGTGCTTGAGCTCTGTGGGGTGAGCCTGCGCAGGGGGGAGCGCACGATCCTGGATGGCCTCGATTTGCAGTTGCACCGGGGCGAACGCCTGGCGGTGGTGGGGCCCTCTGGCGCCGGTAAAACAACGATCCTGCGGCTGTTGGCGGGGCTGGAGCTGCCCAGCTCCGGGGAGCTCTACCTGTTTGGCAAGCGCCAGAAATATCTGCGCCTAGACCAGCTCCATCCCCCAGACGTGCGGCTGGTCTCCCAGAACCCTGCCCTGCTGGCTTCGCTCACGGTGCTGGAGAACGTTGGTTTTCTGCTCTACCGCGATGGTCGTCTGCCCGAGCGGGAGATACGCCAGCGGGTGGCCCGCTGTTTGGAGGCGGTGGGCCTGGCTGGCACAGAGGAGTTGATGCCCGGGGAGCTATCTGGGGGCATGCAGAAGCGGGTCAGTTTTGCCCGCGCCATGGTGGATGACCCAGGGCCCCAGAGGGATCAGCCGTTGCTCCTGTTTGACGAGCCCACCGCCGGCCTTGATCCCGTGGCTGCCACCCGGATCGAAGACCTAATGGTGAAAACCACCCATGTGACCAATGGCACCTCCGTGGTGGTAAGCCATGTGCTGAGCACGATTGAGCGCTCGGCGGAAAGGGTTGTGTTGCTATACGAGGCCAAGTTGCGCTGGCAGGGCACGGTGGAGGCTTTTAGGTGTTGCGATGACCCCTATGTGGTGCAGTTCAGAACGGGTAGCCTGAACGGCCCGATGCAGCCCAAAGAGCTGGTGAACCACTGATGCGCCGCAGCGTTAGAGAAGCGACCATCGGTTTTTCGCTATTGGCGGCCCTGGCGGGGGGCTTTGCCCTCTGGTTTTGGCTCACCGGCGTGGCCTTTGGCCAGAAGGTTTGGACATTTCGGCTCAGTTTTGCCGATGCCGCTGGCCTTGCCCCCCAGAGCACCGTCACTTTTCGGGGGGTGGCGGTGGGCACCGTTCGGCAGGTGAAACCCCAAAGCGGTGCGGTGTTGGTAACAGTCCAGATCAATGACGCAAACCTGTTGCTGCCCCGGCCGATCATTGCCCAGGTGCGCAGCGGTTCGCTGCTGGGCGGTGATCCGGAGATAGCCCTGGTTACTGAGGCCAGCGCCACCCCCAGCGGGGTGCCGGGCCCCCTGGCGAAAAACTGTGATCCAAAGCGGATTGTTTGCGCCGATGGCCTGGTGCAGGGAATTCCCACCCCCAGCCTCACCACGGTGATGGGGCTGATGGAAAGCATCCTGGCCAAAACCGAGAAGGAAGACGTGATCGGCAAGGTGGCCACCACCACCACCGAGATCAGCAAAACCTCCAAGGCCTTTGGTCAAACCGCCAAGCGCGCCGATCTGATGCTGGCCAGCAGCGACCAGTTGGTGAAGCAATTGCAAACGGCGGTGAAGCAGGCCGAGCCGGCAATCGCCAACCTCAAGGCGGCCACCGCCGAGGCCAAGGCCACCATGAAGCACGCCAACAACATCACCGCCGCCTTCGACAACCCGAAAGTGATAAACGAGTTAAAACGCACGATCAGCAACGCCGAACAGCTCACCCGTAGGGCGGATTCCATCGGTGGCGATGTGCAAAAACTCAGCAGTGACCCTGGTTTTGTTGATGGCCTCCGCAGTGTCACCCTGGGCCTGGGCAAGTTTTTTGATGAGCTTTACCCCTCGATCAAGCAGCCCGGCAAGGCCAATTAGCCGCCCGTTCAGCGGTTGAGGGCCTCCAGGGCAATGGCGGCGATTGCTTGGTCGCTGGCCTTGGGCAGTTGCACATAGCGGCCGCCGGCGGCCTCCGCCAATTCCTTGCCCATGCCGCTGCCGATGAACTTGCGTTCGGTGTCGATCACCAGCAGTTTCAGGCCCAGCAAGCGGTAACGGCTGGCCACCTCCTTGAGTTCCTGCTTGAGGTCCACCGGCGGCTCCCCCTCCGCCTGGGGCAGGCCGAGGGAGCGACCGAGGGGCACGTTGCCGCGGCCGTCGGTGATCGCCACCACCACCACCTGGGATAAATCGCCCGTTTGCAAGGCATTGGCCCCCACCCGGGCCGCTTGGGCCAGGCCATGGGCCAGGGGGGAACCGCCGCCGCAGGCCATCGTTTCCAGCCGGCGTTTGGCGGCGGTGATCGAACGGGTGGGCGGCAGCAGCACCTCCGCCTGTTCCCCCCGGAAGGGGATCAGCGCCACTTCATCGCGGTTTTCGTAGGCCTCGGTGAGCAGCCGCAGCACCGCCCCCTTGGCGCTTTGCATGCGGTTGAGCGCCATCGAACCGCTGGCATCCACCAGGAAGATCACCAGGGCGCCGGCCTTGCGCTGCAGTTGTTTGGCCCGCAGGTCGCCGTCTTCAACGATCACCTTGCGGTGGGGTTGCCGTTCCCGGCGACTCTTCTGATAGGGGGCCGCCGCCCGCAGGGTGGCGTCGACGGCGATGCGGCGCACGGGGCCCCGGGGGATCACCGGCCGCACATAACGGCCGCGGCTGTCGCTGAGCACCAGCCCCCGGGAGCCGCTGTTGGCCGCCTTGCTCTTGGCGGCCTGGAATTGCAGCAGTTCTGGATCGAGCGCTATCGCTTCCGCATCCAGCAAAAACTCCTCCGGCACCGAGGGGGGCGTGTCGTCCTGGTCTTGCTCGTCTTCGGGGGGTTCGTCTTCTGGATCTTCGGGATCTTCTTGGTCGTCTTGGTTGTCGTCGGGCGGGGTTTGCCCGTCGCCCTCGTTTTGCGGTGGCGGTGGCGGCGGTGGTTGCTGCTGCTGGGTCTCAGCCGGGGGTTGGAACTTGGCCCGGGGGGCGATCACCAGCCGCACCGCCAGCTGCAAATCCTCGGCCTCCACCTGGTCGCGGCCCTGGAGGGCGGCATGGGCCCGGGCCACCCGCAGGGCATACAACTCGGCCCTGTGGCCCTCCACGCCCCCGCGCAGGGCCTCTTGCACCAGGTAGGTGATTTGTTCGCGGCTGATGGCCACGTCGGGGAGCCATTGGCGGGCTAGCAACAGCTGGGTGGCGAGGGCATCGGATTCCTCCTGCCATTGCTGACGGAAGCCAGTGCTGTTTTCGCCGTAACCAAGGGCGGATTGGGTGATTTCTACCCGTTCCGCCGTGGTCACCGTTTGATCGGCGGAGAGGGCGATGGCAAAGCGGTCGAGCAGGTGGTCGCGCACCTGGCCCTCTTCGGGGTTGTAGGTGGCGATCAGCAAGGGTGTACAGGGGTGCACCAGGCTCAAGCCCTCCCGTTCCACCCGGTTTTCCCCGGCCCCCACCGCCGCCAGCAGCAGGTTGAGGGCGTTGGCATCGAGCAGGTTCAGTTCGTCGATGTAGAGCACCCCCCGGTGGGCCTCCGCCAGCAGGCCCGGCTGGAAGACGGTGCGGCCCTCCAGCAGGGATTGGGTCACATCAACGGAACCCACCAGCCGGTCTTCGCTAACGCCGAGGGGCACCTGGATAAAGGGGGCCGGGATCACCCGGGTGGGCGACAGCCCATCGGGGGCGCCATTGAAGCTGCCCTCCACCACTTCGATGGCGGGCAGTAGGGCATGGAGCCCCCGGGCCAGCACAGATTTGCCGGTGCCACGGCCACCGGCGATCACCACCCCCCCCAGGCCGGGGTCAATGGCCGCCAGCAGCAGGGCCAACTTCAAGGTGGGGTGTCCGGTTACCGCTGCCAGGGGGAACACCTGGGGTGCAGTGGGCGCAGTGGGGGCCGGGACAGGGTTGGGGGCAGGGGTGGTGGCGATCATTAGGCCAGCATCGCAGCTAAATAACGGCGGGCGGGCGGCCCTGGCGGGCCCATCCGACTATCACAATGCAGTGTTGCCACTGGATTCCAGTTTGAAGCCGACGCGGCTCTGCTCAGCTTTCTGCTGGTTTGGTTAGGGGAAGCCACTGAGTGTCTTGAAGATGACCCTAGTCAGCTAACCCTGGTCATTTTCAAGAGAGTGGCGGCCTTGCCCTCTTCGCTTGCCTTCATCGCTTCGTTTGCCAGCCAGCCGGCCCGTTATTCAGCCAGCCATTCATCCGGGCATTCGGGCTTCTCTCAATTTCCGCTTCGGCGCTTGTCCCCCGAGGCTTCCCCTTCCCCTTCCCCTTCCCCTTCCCCTTCCCCTTTCACTGTCTTTTTCTCCTTTTTACTGTCACTCACTTCCGGCAATTCCACCGCCAGACTGGGCCGAAGTTTTTTTAGGCCATGGCCCCCCTCTCGCCCCCTGAACCAGCGGAATTGCTCGACACGCTGGCCAGTTTGTCGGTGCGTAAGTTGCGCATGGAAATCCAGCACCTGCGCCTGCCCCTCGGGGTGGAGGGCACCTACGGCTGCATCCGCCACCCCGGCGCCTCCCTGGCGGTGCCTGTGCTCAACGACGGTCGGGTGGTGGTATTGCGTCAATACCGCTTTGCGGTGCAGCGCCGCATTCTTGAATTTCCGGCCGGCACCCTGGAGCCCGAGGAGCAGCCCCAGGCCGCCATGGAACGGGAACTGCAGGAGGAGGCGGGTTACACGGCTAGCCGTTGGGATTCGCTGGGCTTGTTGTTGCCCTGTCCGGGCTATTCCGATGAGGTGATTCACCTTTTCCTGGCCCGGGAGCTAACGCCGCTGCCGCTGCCCGTGGCCGGGGACAGCGATGAGGATATCGAGGTGCTGCTGCTCAGCCCCGCCGAGCTTGATGCCCTGCTGGCCAGCGGCGATGAGGCCCTCGATGGCAAAACAGTTACCGCCTGGTTCCGGGCCAAGCAACTACTCGCCAGCCATTAACCGTGGCGACCCCAACCAGTATTTCCGCCCCCCGTTGGTTGTTTTGGCACCGCCGCGACCTGCGCTTGGCCGACAACCTCGGTTTGGCGGCGCTGGCCGCCCTAAGCCCGGCGCTCACGGGCGTGTTTGTGCTCGATCCGGCGGAGCTGGAGGCAGAAACCATGGCGCCGGCCCGCCGCTGGTTTCTGCTGGAAAGTTTGGCGGAATTGCAGCAGCGTTGGCGCCAGGCCGGCAGTCGGCTGCTGCTGCTCCAGGGGGATCCCTTGGAGCAATTGCCCCGCCTGGCCAGGGCCCTGGGGGCAGAGGGGGTGGCCTGGAACCGCGATTGCGAACCCCTGGTGCGCCAGCGGGACCAGCGCCTGGCGGCCCGCCTGCGGGCGGCGGGGCACCGGGTGGCCGCCGACTGGGATCAACTGCTGGTGCCCCCCGCACAGCTCTCCACAGGGGCAGGGGCTCCCTATCGCGTTTACGGCCCCTACTGGCGCCGCTGGCTGGGACAGCCCAAGGCGCCACCGGTGGCGGCCCCCACAAACCTGCTGGATCTGCCGGGCCCCCTATGGGAGCAGTTGTCGCAAGGGTTGCCTTTGCTCCAGCAGCCACCCAGTTACCCCTGGGAGGGCGCCGCCGCCTGCCCCTGCCGCCCCGGGGAGGCGGCGGCCCTCGAGCAATTGCAGCGCTTCAGCAGCTCGGCCCTCGACTGCTACGAGGAGGGCCGCAACCTGCCGGCGGAGCCGGGCACCTCCTGGTTGAGTGGCGCCCTGCGGGCCGGCACGCTCAGCCCGCGCAGCGCCTGGCAGGGGAGTCTTGAGGCCCTGGGGGGCTGCCGCAGCGATGAGCAGCGGCGTTCGATCACGGTGTGGCAGCAGGAGCTGGCCTGGCGCGAGTTTTACCAGCAGGCCCTGTTTCACTTCCCCGCCCTGGCGGAAGGGCCCTATCGCCCCCAGTGGCGACAGTTTCCCTGGGAGAACAATCCCGAGTGGCTGCTGGCCTGGCAGCAGGGGCTCACCGGGGTGCCGATTGTGGATGCCGCCATGCGGCAGCTACGGCAAACCGGTTGGATGCACAACCGCTGCCGCATGATCGTCGCCTCCTTTTTGGTGAAAGACCTGATCTGCGATTGGCGCAGCGGTGAAGCTTTCTTCATGGCCCATCTGGTGGATGGGGACCTGGCCGCCAACAACGGCGGCTGGCAGTGGAGTGCCAGCAGTGGCATGGATCCCAAGCCGCTGCGGATCTTCAATCCCGCCACCCAGGCCAGCAAATTTGATCCGGAGGCCACCTATATCCGCCAGTGGCTGCCGGACCTGGACCGGGGCCACCCCGCCCCGATCGTTGACCACCGCCAGCAGCAGGCCCACTTCAAGGCCCTCTACGCGGCGCTACCGAAGCTCAGGGATTCGGCAGATTGCAACAGTTGAAGCCATCGCGGCAGATTTTGCCGTTGCACATCGCCCAGTTCACCAGGGCCACCCGGTTGCGGGCCCCGGTTTTGGAGAAAATATTGCTCACGTGGTTGTCCACGGTGCGTTTGCTGATCGAAAGCCGCAGGGCGATTTCCTGGTTGGTGAGCTCCGCCGCCACCAGTTCAATGATTTCCAGTTCCCTTTCAGAAAGGTGAGTGCTGAGATCCCCCGGAACGGGAAGAGCCATCGCCCCTGCCTAAGTACTGATACCCAACTCTAAGCAGCCTGGGAAGATAACCGGGATGGGACGCGGCATGGGCAGCACGGATCTGGAATCAGCACTGGCCAGTGGCCGTCCGGTAATCACCGCTGAGATCACCCCCCCCTTGGGGGCAGATCCCCGGCGGGCCCTGGCGGCGGCCGAGGCCCTGCGGGGGCGGGTGCAGGCCTTCAATGTGACCGATGGCAGCCGCGCCGTAATGCGGATGAGCAGCCTTGCCCTCTGCAAGTTGCTGCTGGATCGCGGGCTGGAACCGGTGTTGCAGCTGAGTTGCCGCGATCGCAACCGCATTGGTCTCCAGGCGGAACTGCTGGGGGCCCAGGCCCTGGGGCTGCGCAATCTGCTCTGCCTCACCGGTGATCCGGTGAAAGCCGGCAACCAGCCGGCGGCCCGGCCAGTGTTTGACCTGGAGTCGGTGCGCCTGCTCCAACAGGTGCGGGCCCTCAACGCTGGCCTCGATCCCTTGGGGGCAGTGCTCCCCGATGGCCCCACGGCCCTGTTTGCCGGCGCCGCCGCCGATCCCCAGAGCCGCAGCTGGAGCGGCTTGAAAAGCCGCACCCGCCGCAAAGCCGAAGCCGGGGCCCGCTTTCTGCAAACCCAGATGGTGATGGATGTTGAGGCCCTGCGGCGCTTCTGTGGCGAGATTGCCGACCCCCTAGCTCTGCCTGTGCTGGCGGGGGTGTTCCTGTTGAAATCAGCTAAAAACGCGATTTTTATCAACCGGGTGGTGCCCGGCGCCCAGATACCCCAAGCCCTGATTGATCGCCTCGCGGCGGCGCCAGACCCCAAGCTCGAGGGGATCCGCATTGCAGCAGAACAGCTGCGTCTTTACAGCACTATTGCCGCAGGAGTGCATCTGATGGCCGTCAAGGCGGAGGAGAGCCTGGTGCAGGTGCTTGAGCTAGCGGACCGGGGCAGCGCTGTTGCTGCCGATGTCAGAACCTAGGAGTTCAGCCAGGGCCTTCTGTTCGGGGGAAGGCTGCCTTAGGTCCTGGCGGCGGGCGTCGGTGATCAACCAGTCGAGGGCGGCTTCCTGCACATCGATGTGGTCGCCGCTGCGGTCTACGCAATAGCGGCCAAACACGAGTTTTTCCACCAAGCGCACGCCGGCACCGATGCGGGAATAGTCAAAGATGATCGAGTTGTCGATCGTGGCGCCGGCGCAGATGTGACAGCTGGGGCCGATCATGGCTGGCCCAATAATCGAGACGCCGTCTTCAATCTTGGTCATGCCGCCCACGTAAACGGGGCCTTCCACGTTGATCTTGTCCCAGTTGGCGGCCACATTCAGACCGGTGTAGATGCCGGGACGCACCTGTTTGCCAGGGATCGTGACCTGGCGCACTTCCCCCTGGAGCACCGCCCGAATCGCTTGCCAATAGTCGGGCACCTTGCCGATATCCACCCATTCGAATTCCATCGGCAGGGCGTAGAAGGGTACGCCTTTCTCCACCAGTTTGGGGAATAGATCAGCGCCGATGTCGTAGGAGGTGTCGTTGGGAATGTATTCGAAGATCTCCGGTTCGAAGATGTAGATACCGGTATTAATTGTGTCGCTCAGCGCATCTTCAACGCTTGGTTTTTCTTGGAAGGCCTGAACGCGGCCCTCCGCATCGGTAACCACCACCCCATAGCTGCTCACCTGCTCCCGGGGCACCCGTTTGGTAACCATCGAAGCCAGGGCCCCCTTCTGCCGGTGACGCCGCACCGCCTCGCTGAGGTTGAGGTCAATCAGCGCATCACCGCAGAGCACCACGAAGGTGTCATCAAAGAAGGGTTGAAAATTTTGAATCTTTTTGAGTCCTCCGGCGGAACCCATGGCCTCACCAATTAGCTGGCCATCTTCAATGCGACCCTCAAAGCTGTAGGCAATCTCCACGCCGAAACGCTGGCCATCGCGGAAGTAGTTCTCGATCTCATGGGCCAGGTGCGACACATTCACCATCACTTCTGTGAAGCCGTGCTGCCGCAATAGCTCCAGCAGAAACTCCATCACTGGCTTCTGCAGGATCGGAATCATCGGTTTGGGAATGGTGTGGGTGATCGGCCGCACCCGTGTTCCTTTCCCCGCCGCCAAAATCATGGCCTTCATTGGGGTATCTCTCCAGCTGAGGGCAGCGTATCAACTGCCCTCAGGCAGCCTGCAACTCCCTGGCCGGCAGGGCAGCTGACCCCGCCGGGCCGCAGGCCGTGGGAAAAGCCAGGGTGCGTTGCAGTTGTTCACCTTCCTGGAGCAGGCAGCGCAGTTCTAGGGGCCCAAACAGATTGGCTTCATCCTGTTGAAGGTCTACCCGCCCCTGGGAACAGAGGAAAAGCAGGGCCCAGAACACCCCCACCCGGTCGTGGTCTAGGTCGGGGGGGGCGGCGGCGGCCCAGGCCTCCACCAGGGTTTCAAAACTGACCCATTCCAGCCCCGGGCTCCAGTGGCCCAGGAAAACGCTGAGGGCGGCGGTGGTTTCCGGCAGTTTCTCCCGGTGGGCCAGGCCAGTGACCTGGGCGATCGCCTCCCGATCGGAATAGCGCTTTGGCTTCTGGCGCCGATGGCGGGGCCCCTCCTCCTCCAGGCGGGCGGCGATATCTTCCAGCTGGCGGATCAGTTCGCCCAGGGTTACGGGCCGCTGCAGGGGCGGTGGCGCCACGGTGCGGCGCTGCAGCAAGCGTTCCGGCCGCGAGGGCAGGGCCACCAGGGCGGGCCAAGCCTCCCCCTCCAGCTCCAGGTCATCGCCAGCATCTTCCGCGCAGGCCAGCTCCACCGCAAAGGTGCGCTGCTCCAGGTGTTCAGCCTTGAGAGACACCAGCACCGAGGCGGCCAGGAAGGCCTCGCTGCTTTCGGCCAGGTCTTGCTCGTAACTGCCGCCGCTGGCGGCCAGCAGCCGTGGCAATTCCAGTTTTTGGCGTAATTGATCAAGGAAGCCGTCGATGACGGCAATCACATCCACGTCCCAGGGATCAATATCACCGCGTTCTGCCGCATCCTGCAGCAGGCGGATTGCCACCCGGGCTCCACTGTCCCCGGCCTGGGTCAAACGGGTCGCCCACTGATGTTGGGCGGACCTTAACGGCTTCAGTTGGGCTCCGCCAGTCCGCTGGTTTGCCCGGCGGCGGGCAGTAAGCCCAACTGGGCATCGATGGCGGCGCGATAGCGCTCCACGTCTTGCTGGAGTTCTTCGATGCGCACCTGCTGGGCTTGCACCTGCTGGCCACCGCCCACCTTGCGCACCACCCCGCTCCAAACGGCAAATACCCAGGCGGCGGTGGCGCCGATGCCACCCACCAACAGAATCAGCACCGCCAGGGGCAGGGTGGTGCTTACCCCGGGCAGGAAGCGCACCGTGGTGGCCTCAGTGTTTTCGAGGGTGAACATCACCATGGCCAGGCTGAAGCTAAAGATCAGCACAAAGTTGACCTGACGCATCGGATCCTTCGGCAGCTAGCGACCGTGAGAGTAGTTCGGTTTTGCGAGCCCTAGCCCAGGGCCGGGGCCATTGTGAAGGCCGGCGGCAGAATTCCCCTCAGGGGCAGCGGTGGGGCGGTGGCCAGTTTCAGGGCGGCGGTGTCCTTGGCCACCAGGGCTTCAATCGAGGCCCGGTAGGTGTCGGTGACCAGGCGCGGATAGAGGCCGATGCCGATGATCGGCACCAGCAGGCAGGAAATGATGTAGATCTCCCGCGGCTCGGCATCCACCAGGTTGCTGTGGGCCACCAGTTCGGCGTTCTCCTTGCCGAAGAAGATCTCCCGCAGCATCGAGAGCAGGTAGATCGGCGTGAGGATCACCCCCACGGCCGCCAGCACTGCCATCACGATCCGGAAGCTGAGGCTGTAGGCCTCACTGGTAACGAAGCCCGTAAACACCATCAGCTCCGAAACGAAGCCGCTCATCCCCGGTAGGGCCAGGGAGGCAAGCGAGCAGATCGTCCAGAGGGCAAACATCTTGCGCATCTTCTGGCCCACGCCGCCCATCTCATCGAGCTGGAGGGTGTGGGTGCGGTCGTAGGTGGCCCCCACCAGGAAGAAGAGGCTGGCGCCGATCAGGCCATGGCTGATCATCTGCAGCATGGCGCCGCTGGTGCCGAGGTCGCTGAAGCTGCCCAGGCCGATCAGCACAAAGCCCATGTGGCTGATCGAGCTGTAGGCGATCTTGCGTTTGAGGTTGCGCTGGGCAAACGAGGTGAGTGCCGCATAGATGATGTTCACCACCCCCAGCACCACCAGCAGCGGCGCAAACTGCCCATGGGCTTCGGGGAACATCGAAGCGTTGAAGCGGAATAGGGCGTAGCCGCCCATCTTCAGCAGGATCCCGGCCAGCAGCATGTGCACCGGTGCGGTGGCTTCCCCGTGGGCATCGGGCAGCCAGGTGTGCAGCGGCACAATCGGCAGCTTCACCCCGAAGGCAATCAGCAGCCCCCCATAACAGAGCAGCTGGAAACCAGTGCCGAGGTGCTTGGCCGCCAGTTCGCTGTATTCAAAGCTGGGGGTGCCGCCGCCGGCGAAGGCCATGGCCAGGGCCACCAGCAGGATGAACAGGGAGCTGCCCGCGGTGTAGAGGATGAATTTGGTGGCGGCGTACTGGCGTTTCTTGCCGCCCCAGATCGCCAGCAGCAGGTACACCGGCAGCAGTTCCAGCTCCCAGGCCAGGAAGAACAGGAGCATGTCCTGTACGGCGAATACGGCGATCTGGCCGCCGTCCATGGCCAGCAGCAGGAAATAGAAAAGCCGTGGCTTCATGGTCACCGGCCAGGCCGCCAGCACCGCCAGGGTGGTGATGAAGCTGGTGAGCAGGATCAGCGGCATCGAGAGGCCATCGGCCCCCACTGACCAGCCCAGGCCCAGGTCAGGCAGCCAATTGACCCGTTGGTAGAGCTGTAAGCCGGCCACCTCGGGGTCGTAGCCATTGAGGTAGGCCGCCACCGTGATCAGGAAGGTGACAAAGGTGATGCCCAGGGCATACCAACGCACCACCTTGCCGTTGCCGGGGTCGGGGATCAGCGGAATGAGCAGGCCGGCAGCTATCGGCAGCAGGATTGCCGTGGTTAGCCAGGGAAAAGAAGCCAGTTCCATGGCAGCGTCTGGGGGGAGTGTAGAAATCGAAGGGCCAGTTGCCATCGCCCGGTCGGCTTTGACACACACTTGAAGCGCTTGGGGCCTTGCGGCGGGCGGGCTTTAGCCCAGGGAGCCGAAGATCACCACTAGGCCCACCACGCCGGCAAACACGATCAGGGCATAGAACTGGGCCCTACCCGTTTCGAAGTATTTGAGCCCCTCGCCGCTGCCGAGGGTGAGTAGGCCGGTGAGGTTCACCACCCCATCCACCACCTTGGCGTCCACCTCGAGCACCTGGCGGGCGAGGCGACGGCTGCCCTGCACAAACAGCTTGTCGTTGATGGCATCGAGGTACCACTTGTTGGCCAGGAAGGCGTTGATGGCCGGGAAGCGGGCCGCCACGGCGGTGCCGAGGTCGAGTTTGTGCAGCGCATAGGCCAACACCGCCACGCTGATCCCCGTGAGCGAAATCGCCACGGAGGCGCCGGCCAGGGGCAGAAATTCAGCCCAGCTGAAGTGTTGGGCCATTTCGCTGGCCTCCTGGGGATTCAGCAGCCCAGCGAAACGGCTGTGCCAGGGGGTGCCCAGCAGGCCGATCAGCACCGAGGGCACCGCCAGCAGGGCCAGGGGCACTGTCATCTGCCACACCGATTCATGGGGCGTGGTGGCATGGGAGCCATGGCCCGCCTCGGAGCCATCCCCGTGGCTAGGGGCAGGTTTACCGGCGGCCAGCAGCAGTTGTTGCTGCAGGGCCTTGTCGGTGCCCCGGAAGGGGCCCTCAAAGGTGAGGAAATAGAGCCGGAACATGTAGAAGGCCGTCATGCCGGCGGTGAAGAAGCCCACCGCCCAGAGCAGCGGATAGCTGCCAAAGGCGACGCCGAGAATTTCGTCTTTGCTCCAGAAGCCCGCCAGGGGCGGAATGCCACTGATCGCCACGCAACCGATGAAGAAGGTGATGGCGGTTATTGGCATGTGCTTACGCAGGCCGCCCATCAAGCGCATGTCTTGGGCTAGCACCGCCTCGTGGCCCACCACCTCCTCCATGGCATGGATCACCGATCCGGAGCCGAGGAAAAGCATCGCCTTGAAGAAGGCATGGGTCACCAGATGAAACATGCCGGCGATCGGGGCGCCGCAGCCCATGGCCAGCATCATGTAACCGAGCTGGGAGACGGTGCTGTAGGCCAGCCCCTTCTTGAGATCCATCTGGGTGAGCGCGATCGAGGCCCCCAGGAAGCAGGTGATCGTGCCCACCACCGCAATCACCAGGCGCACATGGGGGAACAGCTCATAGAGGGGTTCCAGCCGCGCCACCAGGAACACCCCTGCCGCCACCATGGTGGCGGCGTGGATCAGGGCCGAGATCGGGGTGGGGCCCTCCATCGCATCGGGCAGCCACACATGCAGGGGGAACTGGGCCGACTTGGCCATCGGCCCCATGAACACCAAAAGGCAAAGGGTGGTGGCCGCCCAGCCGGCGACGCTGCCATTGGCCATGCCCGTCTCAAGGCCGGTGGCAATGCCTTGGAAATCAAAGCTGCCGGTGGCCCAGAACAGGCCGAGGATGCCCAGTAGCAGGCCGAAATCCCCCACCCGGTTCACCACAAACGCCTTCTGGGCCGCATGGGCGGCCCCTTCCCGGTCGTACCAGAAACCGACCAGCAGGTAGGAACACATGCCCACCAGCTCCCAGAACACGTAGATCTCCAGCAGGTTGGGGCTGAGGATCAAGCCCAACATCGAGCTGCTGAACAGGGCCAGATAGGTGAAGAAGCGCACATAGCCCTTGTCGTGGGCCATGTAGCCATCGGAATAAACCATCACCAGCAGGGCAATGGTGGTGACCAGGGCCAGCATCACCGCCCCCAGCGGATCCACCCGAAAGCCCATCTCCAGGTTGAACTGCCCGGCACTGGCCCAGGGGAACAGCACCTCATAGGGGGCCGTACCGCCGATTTGCTCGAGCAGTACGGCAAAACTCAATACCGCGGCTGCCCCCACGCAGCTCAGCAGGAATATGGCCACCGGCTTGCGCAGGCGGTTCACGGTGCGGTTGAAGCTGATCAGCCCGAGCCCCACAACCAGGGCCCCAAACAGGGGCAACACGGGGATGAGCCAGGCGAGCTCGGCGGCCGATGGCATGGCGTTCAGCAGGGCTGGCAGCTTGGAGTGTAAGCAGCACGGTCAGCCCGGCCAATGGGAAGCGTCCAGCCAGTGGGCCAGCCCGCTGCGGTTGAAGCTGCTGGCCGCCAGGCCAATCCAGCGGTGGCTGCTCCAAAACAGGCCCACGGCAATGGCGATTCCCAGGTAGGCGGGCCGCAAAAACTCCTGTAGTTGCAGTTGTTGGCGCCCGTCCAGCACGGCCAGGAAAGGGATAACTGAGGTTTCCGCCTTCAGGGCTTCAAATGCTTCACCGAAGCGGGCCCGCAGCCGCCGGTCCCCGTGCCACACCGCAAAGCCATGGTGGGCAATCAAGCCAACACAGGTAACCAGCATGAAACTGCTGCCGATCCAGAGCAGGTGGCTGAAGCACCAGAGCACCTGGCCCACCGCCTGGGGGTGGCGACTGATCCGGATGATGCCGCCGTCGTAGAGCCGCAGCTCGGGTTTGAGCAAGGCCGGGATCTCCAGCAGGTTGTAGGTGGCTGGGTAAAGAAACAAAAAGCTCACGGCGGTCAGCCCCCAAACGAAGGGCACGATCCCGGGCAGCGCCTGCAGGTTCCAGAGCCGCAGGCCGTCGTAGCGATGGGCAAGGAAGTAAGCCACCAGCAGCACGGCCGCAGGAATGCTCAGCAGGGCGAACAACAGCCGCCAGGCCCGGGCGCCGATCCGGGCTTCCCCCCAGGGGCGCAGGGCCGCTCCACCGCTGTGCAGCAGCGCAAAGCCCAGCAGCAGGGCCAGCATCACCAGCTGGGAATGGAACGACTGGGCCGTTGGCATCGGGCACTGGTGGCGGGGGCGGCCTACAGTCCAGCAGCCGAAGGGCCTGGGCCCCATGGCCGACTTGCCATTCACCCTTGATCAGCTGCGCATCCTGCGGGCCATCGCCAGCGAGGGCAGCTTTAAGAAGGCGGCCGACAGTCTTTATGTGACCCAACCGGCGGTGAGCCTCCAGATCCAGAACCTGGAGAAGCAGCTGGATGTGTCGTTGTTTGACCGGGGCGGCCGCAAGGCCCAGCTCACGGAAGCCGGTCACCTGCTGCTCAGCTATTCCGAGCGGATCCTCAGCCAGTGCCAGGAGGCCTGCAGGGCCCTTGATGATCTGCACAACCTCAAGGGGGGCTCCCTGGTGGTGGGCGCCAGCCAAACCACAGGCACCTACCTGATGCCGCGGATGATCGGCCTCTTCCGGCAGAAGTATCCGGATGTGTCGGTGCAACTCCAGGTGCACAGCACCCGGCGCACCAGCTGGAGTGTGGCCAATGGCCAGATCGATCTGGCGATCATTGGCGGTGAATTGCCCCCCGAATTGGCGGAACAACTCCTGGTGGTGCCCTACGCCAGTGAGGAACTGGCCCTGGTGCTGCCCGTGAAACACCCGATGGCTCGACTCCAGGAACTCCAGAAGGAAGACCTCTATCGGCTGTCGTTCATCTGCCTGGATTCCCAGTCCACCACCCGCAAAGTGGTGGATCAGTTGCTGGTGCGCAGCGGCCTTGATGTGCAGCGGCTGCGGATTGAGATGGAACTCAATTCCCTGGAGGCGATCAAGAATGCCGTCCAGAGCGGCCTCGGGGCGGCCTTCCTGCCGGTGGTTTCGATCGAACGGGAGCTGGCCAGCGCCAGCCTGCACCGGGTCAGTGTTAGCGACCTGTCGGTGCGCCGCCAGTTGCGGCTGATTACCCACCCCGCCCGCTACTGCTCCCGGGCCTCAGCGGCCTTCCGCCGCGAGATTCTGCCGGTGTTTGCTAGCCCCGACAGCCCCCTGCGCCAGCAACAGCAGCCCCCCATCGATCAGAACTGATTGATCAGAACTGATCGGCTTCCGGGGTGATGCCCACGCTGTCATCGGCGGCGCCGGCTGTGCCCTTGGTTTGGAATTTGTTGTCAACGATGTCGGTTTGGTAAACGCAGCGCACCACAGGCTTGTCACGGATTGAGCCGATGTAGGCGAAGGTGTTCATCCGCTGCTTGCACTGGCGCATCTGCTCGTTGGTTATCGCCCCTTCCTTCTGCAGCACCGACCAGTTTTCGCGGCGAATCACACAACCTGGCTGCAGTTTTGGTTGGGTCACGAAACTGCTGCTCGGGTTCATGGTTGTGTACATCTGCACGTCTTGCACGAAGGCGCTGGCCCCCCACTGCTTGCAGAATTCCGGATCCGCCACCGCCATGTCGAGCTGCTGGCTGCTGGCGATGTTGCCCTGGTTGCCGGCGGTGTTGCTGGTGAGCGAGGTGCCGATGCCCACCCCAAGGATGAGAACGCCGGCCAGCACCGCCACCGTGGCCACATTGAATTTGAAGCCGCCCGGGGGGCCGCTGCCGCCAGGGGTGCCTGGGGCCGGGGTGGGCCGGCGGGGGGGGCCGTCGTAATTGCGCCGGGGATCCCGCTCCGGGGCTGCTTCATAGCGGTCTTCGTAGCGGCTGCTGTTGGGGGGGCGGCGGGGGGCCATCAGATGGTTTCAGGGCTTCGGGGCAGGCCCATGGAGTAATTGAGCACCCGACTGTTGAGGTTGTAGCGCAGCTGGCCGGCCTGCAGCAGCTGGCGGATGAAGCCCTCCAGCTCTGAGCCGATGCAGCGCAGGTTGTAGTCGCTCATTGGGGTGCCAGCGGCGGCCTGCACCAGCTCCTGGAAGCGCGCTTGCACCTGCTGCAGGGGGCCGTCCTCCCACTCGAACTCGCTGTCGGGGTCGAGGTCGAGGGTGAAACGATCCGGTGAGGCCTTGAAGCTGCCATCGGCTTCCACCGTGGCGGAAAAGATGCGCACGTGGCGGGTTGTGCACTTCAGCGGCGTGTCAGACACCAGCAGCAGTCAATGGGCTTGGCCCCAACTCTATGGTGAGCGCTCCAAAGCAGTGGGCGCAGCGATGCGGGTGGCGATTGCAGGGGCTGGCTTGGCGGGGTTGGCCTGTGCCAAATACCTCAGCGATGCCGGCCATACCCCCGTGGTTTATGAAGCCCGCGATGTGCTTGGCGGCAAGGTGGCCGCCTGGCAGGACGAGGACGGCGACTGGTACGAAACCGGGTTGCACATCTTTTTCGGTGCCTACCCGAACGTGCTGCAGCTGTTTGCCGAGCTGGGGATTGGCGAGCGGCTCCAGTGGAAGAGCCACTCGATGATCTTCAACCAGAAGGAGCCCGCTGGTAGCTACAGCCGTTTTGATTTCCCCGATCTGCCGGCGCCGCTCAATGGGGTGGCGGCGATCCTGGGCAACAACGACATGCTCAGCTGGCCAGAAAAGATCAGTTTTGGCCTTGGTTTGGTGCCGGCGATGCTGCGGGGCCAGGCCTATGTGGAGGAATGCGACCAGTACAGCTGGTCCGAATGGTTGCGCCTGCACAACATCCCCGAACGGGTTAACGATGAGGTGTTTATCGCCATGAGCAAGGCGCTGAATTTCATCAACCCCGATGAGATCTCGAGCACCGTGCTACTCACGGCCTTGAACCGTTTTCTGCAGGAGAAGAACGGTTCAAAGATGGCCTTTCTTGATGGCAACCCGCCCGAGCGCCTCTGCCAGCCAATCGTGGAACACATCCGGGCCCGCGGTGGCGAGGTGCACCTGCAGGCCCCCTTGCGGCAGATCCAGCTGGCCGAGGATGGGGCAGTGGCGGGCTTTGAGATCGCCGGTATCAAAGGTCAAGCCGGGAAAACGGTGCAGGCCGACGCCTATGTGAGTGCCCTGCCGGTGGATCCCTTCAAGTTGTTGCTGCCGGAACCCTGGAAGGCCATGCCCTTTTTCAGCAAACTTGCTGGGCTGCGCGGCGTGCCGGTGATCAATATCCACCTCTGGTTTGACCGCAAGCTCACAAATATCGATCATTTGTTGTTTAGCCGCTCCGAGCTGCTCAGCGTCTACGCAGATATGAGCAACACCTGTCGGGAATATGAAGATCCGCAGCGTTCGATGCTGGAGCTGGTATTCGCCCCAGCCCACGACTGGATCGCTCGCCCCGATGCCGAGATCATTGCCGCCACCCTCACGGAACTGGAACGGCTATTCCCCCAGCATTTCAGTGGTGATAATCCGGCCCGGCTGCGCAAGAGTAAGGTGGTAAAAACACCCCTTTCGGTGTACAAAACCGTGCCCGGTTGCCAGGCGCTGCGCCCCACCCAGGCCACGCCGATCCCCAATTTCTTTCTGGCCGGTGATTACACGCTGCAGCGTTACCTCGCTTCGATGGAGGGGGCTGTGCTGAGCGGTAAACTCTGCGCCGAGGCAGTGGCTGGCTGATTTTATGGTGCTCAGCCCAGCCGCCCCTGTGGGCCTTCCTCCCTTGGAAGAGGCCTATGAGCAATGCCGCCGGGAAACCGAGCGCTGGGCAAAAACTTTTTACCTGGGCACCCTCTTGATGCCGCCGGAGAAGCGGCGGGCGATCTGGGCCATCTATGTGTGGTGTCGCCGCACCGATGAGCTGATGGACAGCCCGGAGGCCCAGGCGCTGCCCGTGGGCGAATTGGCGGCCCGGCTGGACCGCTGGGAGGAGCGCACTAGGGCCCTGTTTGCCGGCCAGGTGCGGGACGGCCTGGATCGGGTGATGGCCGATGTGCTGGAGCATTTCCCCCAGCCCTTGGATCCCTACCTGCAGATGATCGAAGGCCAGCGCATGGACCTGCGCTGCCATCGCTATGCCAACTTCGCGGAGCTGGAGCTCTACTGCTTCCGGGTGGCGGGCACCGTGGGTTTGATGACCCAGGAGGTGATGGGTCTCGACCCCGCTTACACCACTGCCCCCTGGAGTGAGCGGCCCAACACCAGCGAGGCCGCCGTCGCCCTCGGCATCGCTAACCAGCTCACAAACATCCTGCGGGATGTGGGCGAAGACCGGGGTCGGGGTCGGATTTACCTGCCCCAGGAAGACTTAGAACGCTTTGGCTATTCCGAGCAGGAGTTGCTGGCCGGCACCCTGAATGACAACTGGCGGGCGTTGATGGCCTTTCAGCTGGAGCGGGCTCGCCACTGGTTTGGCCGTTCCGAAGCGGGGGTGCGCTGGCTGGCGGCCGATGCCCGTTGGCCGGTGTGGGCCTCCCTACGGCTCTATCGAGGCATCCTCGATGCGATTGAACGGCTCAACTACGACGTGTTCAACCACCGGGCCTACGTGCCGCGGGCCGGCAAGTTTTTAGATCTGCCCGTGTCCTACGTGATTGCCCAGGCCCGTTGATATTTAGAGGGATTATCCGATATTTAGAGAGATTATCTAGACATTAAAAAACCAGCATCGATATAGATATCGACGCTGGTATTAACAAATGACTGGCTGGGTATTAAGCCGCTTGGGCTTCCTGGCTCAGGCGGGGGTCTTCTGGTTAGCCAGCAGATCCTTCAGCTTCGATAGTTCACCGGCCCAGCGGGGATCGGGGGCTTCAGCGGCGGGGGCATCGCTGTGCACCACCTTGTCTACGGATTTACGCGCGGGGGTGGGGCCAGCGGAAGTGGGGCGACGGTCGTTGCTGGGGCTGCGGTCGTTGCTGCGGGCATCGCGGCGCTCGGATACTTCAACCCGCAGGGATTGGCCGCCGTACTCGCGACCATTGAACTGTTCGATCACTGCGTCGGTGAGCTTGGGATCGTCAAGGTTGACGAAGCCAAAGCCACGGCAGCCGCCCGTGTCACGGTCGAGCACCGCCTTGAAGCGCACCCCCGCTCCGACGGCAGCAAAGAGTCCTTCCAGCTCCTTCTGATCAAAGGACTGGGGCAGGTTGCCAACGTAGAGACGGATGCTCATGGGAGAGAAAAGAAGAAAGCGAGGCGCCCAAACCGCGAACTATTCGCGATTAAAAATGGCGCTGGAAATGGCTTTTGGTGATGTCCTCGAGGGGCGCACAGACTTTTAGCCAGTAGTAGTTAATCACGGCACAGGCTCCTGGCGCTGTTCATGTCACAGGGGCGGCCAAAGGCCCTTTCTAGGGCCAGTTTTTCCAGCAGTTTTCCCAGCTCTGGCCCCGGGGCCAGCCCCAGTTCCTGCTGCAGGCTGCCGCCATCTAGGGCCGGCCGCGGATGGAAGAGGGGGTCCTCGGGGTTGCGCCAGCGCTGCAGCCAGCCGGCGGTGGCACTAGGGGCTAGCAGCACCAAGGCCGGCATATCTGCCTCTAATTCGCGGCAGAGCCGCAGCTGGGCCGCCTCCGGCAGTGCTTGGCCCTGGGCCTGGGCGAGCTGCTCCCACCAGTGGCGCAGGCGGCCGCAACGCTGTTGCCACTTGCGGCTGGCCCGCAGCCGCCCCAGGGCGCCGGCGTCAAACAGCAAGGCCAGCCGGGCCAGGGGCAGGGCGCCGGAGGCCTCTGGTGCCGTGAGCGGCCCTGGGCTGGCCAGGCTGGGGAGCAGCGCCAGGGGGGCAGCAGCGTTCAGGGGTGCGAGCCAGGGGGCCAGCAAGCCCAGCTCCAAGGCCTGGCCAAGCCCTTGGCTGCCCCCCGGGCAATGGGCCAGTTTTTCCAGTTCGGCCAGCACTCGCTCCGGCGCCACTTGGGGCAGGGTGCTGGCATGGCGGGCCAGCAGTTCCCTGGTGGCTGGGGCCAGGTCAAAGCCCAGCTGCGCCGCCAGCCGTGGCCCCCGCAGCAGCCGCAGCGGATCGGCCAGCAGGTTGGCTTCGCCCACGGCCCTTATTTGGCCGGCGGCCAGGTCGGCGAGGCCGCCGCAGGGGTCCAGCAGCGGGGCGTCTGCGGCCAGGGGCAGGGCCATGGCATTGAGGCAGTAGTCGCGGCGCCCCAGGTCGGCCTCAAGGCTGGCGCCCTCCTGGGCCGCCAGGTCGATGGTCCAGGGGCCCAGCACCACCCGGGCCATGTCGCGCTCCGCATCCAGCAGCACCGCCGTGCCGCGGAAGCGGCGGGCCAGTTGCCGGGCCAGGGGGATCGCGCCGGCCGGCACCACCAGGTCGAGGTCTGGATGGGGGCCCAGCCGCCCCAGCAGTGCATCGCGCACGGTCCCCCCCACCAGGGCACAGCCGGGGGGCAGCACTTCCGGGGGCAGGGGCCAGTGCTGGGGAGTTAGTAGTTGGCGCAGCCGGTCGGCGGCGCTGGCCTTGGTGGGGACTTCAACAGGGGGGCGCATCGCTTCATCTTTGCTCGGCCCACGGCAAAATTCAGGGGTGGGGCGGATCGAGCGGATGTGCATCTGTGTGGACTGCTTCTGGCTCGACCGCTGCCGCACCTATCACCAGGTGGAAAATCAGCATGGGCAACCGCATCTGGCGGCAGCCCCAGACTTTGAGCCGGAGGATCCCCGGATCCATGTGAGCCTGCGGCCACTGGCTGAGAGTTGGGGCAGCGAGTGGGATGTGCGGGCCTGCGGTAGCTTCCGCGCCGACCCCGGCCACTGGCAGCGGCTGCGGCCCGGGGCTTGCTTGCCGCGCTAATTATTTATTTCGCTTTATTCCGCTCGGATATTTCGCCCATTTGCCCATTCGCTCAGATTTTGTTGCTGGACCGCTGCCGATGATCCGGGCCCTTGCCCTCCACAGCTGCAGCGACAGCCTCGGTGTTGCCGTTTGCCAGGGCGGCGCCAGGGCCAGCGCCGCCTTCCCCCTTGGCCGCAGCTTGGCCAATGGCTTGTTTACGGCGGTGGAATCGCTGCTGCCGGCGGCCGCCTGGCCGCAGTTGAGCTGGTTGGCGGTGGCCACCGGCCCCGGCGGTTTCACCGGCACCCGTTTGACCGTGGTGATGGCCAGAACCCTCGCCCAGCAATTAAATGTGCCCCTCTATGGCTTCGGCAGCTTTGCCCTGGTGGCCAGGCGGCGCCGGGCTGAATTGGCGGCCCTGGGGCCCCACTGGATCGGCCAGACCCTGGCCCGCCGGGGGGTGGTGGCGGGCCATTACGCCCTGCCGGAAGGGGCTGGCGAGCAGCCGGGGCTGATGCTGGAACTGGAGGCCCCCCGGCTTTGGAGTGCGGCGCCGCCGGCCCCCCTCTGGGAGGTGCAGATGGATGCTGAAGCCGATGCCCTCCAGTTGCTGGATCTGGGGCAGCAGGCCTGGCAGGCGGGGGAGCCGGGCCCCTGGGGGCAGGTGTTGCCCTGCTACCCCACCTCACCGGTGCCGGAGTCGCCGCCGTGAGGGGGCTGGGCCGGGGCCTGCTGCGGCTGGGGGTGCTGTTGGGCCTGGCCTGGGGCGGCTGGACCGTGGGCCAGCGGCTGCTGGAGCCGCTCTTGCCTCCCCCCCAGGAGATCTTTGTGCTGGGCGGTGACCTGCAGCGGGAGGAGGTGGCGGCCCAGCTGGCCAGCTACAGCCACCTGCCCGTGCTGGTGAGTGGTGGCAGCAACCCTGAATACGCCCGCTGGTTGTTTGGTCGCCATGGCCTCGACCCCAATCGGGTGACCCTTGATTACCGCGCCCGCGACACCCTCAGCAACTTCACCACCGTGGTGGATGGGCTGCGGGCCCGGGGGGTGCGGCACCTGTTGCTGGTCACCAGCAGCGACCACATGGATCGGGCCCTACTGGTGGGTCGTTTGGTGGCGGGCAGCCGCGGCATCCATCTCACCGCCGTGGCGGTGCCCTGTGGCAACCAATGTCATCCGGAACGCCGCAGCAAGGTGTGGGGTGATGGCCTGCGGGCCTTGGTTTGGGTGCTCAGTGGCCGCGACCTGCGGAGCGAGTTACAGGCTCCTCCAACAGGGCATTAATTGCTTCTTGGCAGGCTCGGGTGGTGGCCTCCAGGTCGGCCCGGCGCCGGGAGGGCGGCGGCGGGATCAAGGCCCCCACCCGCACCCGCAGGGGCACCAGCCGCAGCCAGCGTTGTTGGGGGCCCAGGGCCCGGTGGGTGTTTACCAGGGCCACTGGCAGCAGGGGGGCGCCACTGCGGGCCGAGAGCAGGGCGGCCCCCAGCTGGGGGTTCTCCACCCGGCCGCTGGCCTGGCGGGTGCCGTCGAGGAATATGCCCGTGGCCCAGCCCTGCTCAAGGCGAGCCAGGGCCGTGCGGATCGCCTCGCGGTCGCTGGCGCCGCGGCTCACCGGATAGGCGCCCAGGCTGCGGATCAGCGGGCCCAGCAGCGGCACCTGAAACAACTCGGCCTTGGCCATGAAGCTCACCGGCCGCGGCAGGGCATGGCCCAGCAGTGGTGGGTCTAGGTGGGAGCCATGGTTGGCCACCACCACCAGCGGGCCGTTGCGGGGCACCAGCTCCATGCCTTCGTATTGGCCGCGGAATAGCAGCCGAAAGATTGGTGCCACCAGCAGGTGATCCACCACCAGATAGCTGGGGCTGGGCCTTGCCCGCACCAGGGCGCTGCTGGGAGGGTTCAAGCGACTACGGCCCCCAGACCGAGGTCGGCCAGGCTGCCCACCTGGGCGCTGGTTACCCCCGGCAGGCTGCGTTTGATCAGGCCACTGAGCACCGCCCCAGGACCCACCTCCACCACCGTGCTGATGCCGCCCTGGCCCAGCTGGGCCATGGTTTCCCGCCAGCGCACCCCCGTGGTCATCTGCTGCTGCAGCCGTTGTTTCAGCAGGGCGCCAGAGCAGCTGGGGCTGGGGTCGCTGTTGCTGAGCACCGGCACGCGGCTATCGGCGAAGTTGATGCCCTCCAGCAGGCTGGCAAAGGCGGCCGCCGGCTCAGCCATGAAGGGGGAATGGAAGGCCCCAGACACGGCCAGGGGCAGGGCCCGTTTTGCTTTGACGCTGCCACTAATCGCCGCCACGGCCTCGGGGCTGCCGGAGATCACCACCTGGGCTTCGCTGTTGTCGTTGGCGATCACCACCCCAGCGGTGGCTGCCACCGCCGCCTCCAGTTCGGCCCGGTCAAAGCCGATCAGGGCTGTCATCGCCCCGCCCCCGGCGGCGGCCATCAGTTCACTGCGTTGGATCACCAGGCCCAGGCCGGTGTCTAGGTCAAACACGCCGCCGGCGTAGAGCGCCACCAGTTCCCCGAGGCTGTGGCCCGCCAGCAGCGACGCCTGGCGTTGTTGCTTATGCAGCAGATCCACCAGCAGGCTTTCCAGCACAAACAGGGCGGGCTGGGTGTTGCGGGTGTCATTGAGCTCGTTCAGTTCGCCCCTGGCGCTGCCCGCACAGATGGCCCCCAGGTCGCGGCCCAGCAGCTCCGAGGCCTGGGCAAAGCGTTGCTTGCCAAGGGGATGATCCAGCAGCTCCTCGGCCATGCCCAGCTTCTGGGACCCCTGCCCCGGAAACACCCATGCGTTACCCATCCAGTTGTTACGCCGCTGGGGAGGAGATTACGGGGCCGTGCCAGCGCAGTAGGGCGGCCCCCCAGCTCAGGCCTGCCCCGAAACCACTGCTGGCGATCAGCTGTCCCGGTTGGATGCGGCCATCACTTACCGCCTCATGCAGCATCAAGGGGATGGTGGCAGCGGAGGTGTTGCCATAGGAGGCGAGGTTGCTCAGCAGCTTGTGTTCCGGCACGCCGAGGCGCTCGGCCACCGCATTGAGGATGCGCTGGTTGGCCTGGTGCAACAGCAACCAGTCGAGCTGCTCTGCCCCGGTGCCGGTGGCCGCCAGCAGCTCCTGCAACACCGCAGGCACCTCGCGCACGGCGAACTTGTACACCTCCTGGCCGTTCATCTGGATTGGCTCAAAGCCGCCCCGCTGCACGGTCACCCCTGGGATCAGATCCTGGCGGGCGGCCACCTGGCGCAGGCTGAGGCAGTCGGCCTTGCGGCCATCGGAGGCCATGCGGAAACCGAGCAGGCCATCGTCTTCGGGGCTGCAGGCCTCCAGGGCCACCGCCCCGGCCCCATCGCCAAACAGCACGCAGGTGCGGCGATCGTCCCAGTCCACCCAGCGGCTCAGCTGGTCGGCACCGATCACCAGGGCCCGGGTCATCGCCCCGGTGCGCAGGTATTGGGAGGCGGTGATTAGGGCAAAGAGAAAGCCGCTGCAGGCGGCGGTCACGTCAAAGGCAACGGCGTTGTGGGCCCCCAATTGGGCCTGGATGCGGGGGGCGGTGCCGAAGAGATCGTCGGGGCTGGAGGTGGCCAGCAGCACTAGATCAACACTGGCGGGATCCCAGCCCGCCCCCGCCAATGCCTCCCGGGCGGCGGCGCTGGCGAGGCTGGTGAGACCCTCCTGTTCGTCGGCAATGTGGCGGGCGCCGATGCCGGTGCGACTGCGGATCCAGTCGTCGTTGGTTTCAACCCGTTGGCTGAGGGCGTCGTTGCTGACGCTGGTGTGGGGGGTGGCGGCGCCACTGGCCACCAGGGAAACGCCTGCCAGGAAGCCTTCGCGCCTCACCCCACTCTCCCCAGCTTGCGGGTCAGTCAACCACAGCCGCCAGGGGGGGTGGGGCGCTGGCGCTGAGCTGATGCAGGTTTTCCAGGGTGCCGTGGCTGGCGGCCATGTGGGCCAGCCGCAGGGCCCCCAACACCGAGAGGGCCTTGCTGCTGCCGTGGCCGATCACGCAGAGGCCATCAACCCCCAGCAGCAGGGCGCCGCCGTGTTCGGCGTGGTCAAGGCGTTTTTTGATGCGGCGCAAGTTATTGCGCAAAAAGGCGGAGCCCACCTTGCCGCGACGGCCCCGGGGGAGTTCCGCCTTGAGCACCTCCAGCAGCACGCTGCCCACTGACTCGAGGAACTTGAGCAAAACGTTGCCAGTGAAGCCGTCGCAAACGACCACATCAAATTCACCGGACAGCACATCGCGGCCTTCGCAGTTGCCGGCGAAATGCAGCCTGGGTTCCTCCACCAGCAGCGGGTGGGTGCGCAGGGCGAGGTCGTTGCCCTTGCACTCTTCCTCGCCGATGTTGAGCAGGCCGATGCGGGGCCGTTCCACCCCCAAGACGTCGCGGCTGTAGATGTTGCCCAGCAGGGCGAACTGATGCAGGTAGCTGGGCTTGCAGTCGGTGTTGGCCCCCACGTCGAGCACCAGCACCTGGCGGCCCACATCTTTGGTGGGGAACAGGGCACCAATGGCAGGCCGTTCGATGCCCTTGAGCCGCCCGAGCCGGAAGATCGCCGAGGCCATCACGGCGCCAGAGTTGCCCGCCGAATAAACCGCCAGGGCTTCGCCGCTCTTCACCCGGTCCATGGCCAGATTGATGCTGGCATCGCGCTTGCGGCGCACGCTGGTGGCTTCGTCGTCCATGCCCACGGAGGGGCCGGTGGGCAGCAGCTCCAGGGCGCCAAGGGCAATGGCCTGATTGACCCGTTCCTGTAAACCGCCGTTGCGGATCGCCGCCCGCAGCGGCGCCTCCTCCGCCAGAAACAGCACCTTCAAGGCCAACTGGTCGATGGCATCCAGGCAGCCTTCCAAAATCGGGCCCGGGGCATGGTCCCCGCCCATGCCATCCACGGCGATCGGCAGTCGGGGCTGCTTTGGGGCTGGGGCCTGGTCAGAGCTGAGCCCGAGCCGGGCCCGCCAGGGGTTGAGGGCGGTGCCGGCGGAGGCCACCAGGGTGATCACCGGTCCGGTGCGGTGATACCAGATCACTAGCTTGCGCATCGCACGGCCGGGCCGGGGCCGCCGGGGTTTGCCCGGCAGGGATTTGGGCTCCGCCATGGAGGTCAGCCTCCGTCGCCGTTGGCGCCGTCGATGATGCGTTGAAAAAGGTAACCGGTACCGCGGGCCGTGAGAATCAGTTCCGGGTTGGCGGGGTCGTCTTCCAGCTTGGAACGCAGCCGCGAGATGTGCACATCCACCACCCGGGTGTCCACATGGCGCTCGGGGGTGTAACCCCACACTTCCTTCAGGATCTCGCCGCGGCTAAAGGGTTCCCCGGAGCGGCTCACCAGTAGTTCCAGCAGGCTGAATTCCATGCCGGTGAGCCGGATGCGCTCGTCGGCCCGATACACCTGGCGCTTATTGGTATCCACCCGCAGTTCGCCCACCTGGATCACCCCTGAATTGGGGATGCCACTGCCGCTGTGTTCTTTTTCCACCCGGCGCAGCACGCAACGGATGCGGGCCTCCAGTTCTTTCGGACTGAAGGGCTTCACCACGTAGTCGTCGGCGCCCAGCTCCAGGCCGGTGATCCGATCTGCCACATCGCCGAGGGCGGTGAGCATCACGATCGGCACATCCGATTCCTTGCGCAGCTCCTGGCAAACGCCATAGCCGTCTAGCTTCGGCATCATCACGTCGAGCACCACCAGGTCGGCGGGCTGCTGGCGAAAGGCCTCCAAGGCCTCTTCGCCATCGGCCGCGGTAACCACGTGGTAGCCGATCATCGTGAGCCGCGTTTCCAGGATTCGGCGGATACTCGCCTCGTCATCCACTACGAGGATGATCTCCTTGCCGTTAGGGGAAGGAGCAGCAGCCACCATGGCGTCCAGGTATGCGATGGGAATATTTCCCCTACTCAACTGAAGCTGTCCCGTTTTTATGTCGGGAAAGCCACCTTTCTTCATAGAACGTCTTGGCAAAAAGCACTACCACCTACGTCTGCCAGAGCTGTGGAGCCCAGTCGCGCCAGTTCTTTGGCCGTTGTTCCGCCTGTGGCAGCTGGAACAGCCTGGTGGAGCAGAGCGCTCCCCCCACCGATGCCCGGCGGCGGCGGCCGGCCCCGGCCCTAGGGGGGGAGCCCGCCCCCCGCCGTTCCGAGGCGATGGCGGCGGTGGGCCAGCGGCCCCTGGCGCGGCTGGCCACTGGTTTTGGCGAGCTGGATCGGGTGTTGGGGGGTGGCTTGGTGCCGGGCTCCTTGGTGCTGGTGGGGGGCGATCCAGGCATCGGTAAAAGCACCCTGCTGTTGCAGACGGCGGCGGCCATGGCCCAGGCGGAATCTGTGCTGTATGTGAGTGCTGAGGAGTCGGCCCAGCAGGTGAAGCTGCGTTGGCGGCGGCTGGACCAGGCGGCCACCGGGGGGGATGGCCCCCAGTTGTTGGCGGAAACCGACCTGGAGCAGGTGCTCAAGGAGTTGGAGGCCCTGCGGCCGGCGGTGGCGATCATCGACAGCATCCAGGCCCTGCATGACGCCGAGCTGGCCAGTGCCCCCGGCTCCGTGGCCCAGGTGCGGGAATGTGCGGCGGCCCTGCAAAGGCTGGCCAAAAAACTAGACATCGCCCTGTTGTTGGTGGGCCATGTCACCAAGGAGGGGGTGCTGGCGGGGCCCAAGGTGCTGGAACACCTGGTGGATGCGGTGCTCACCTTCGAGGGCGACCGTTTCGCCAGCCATCGGCTGTTGCGGGCGGCGAAAAATCGCTTTGGCGCCACCCATGAACTGGGGGTGTTTGAGATGCGGGACCGGGGCCTGGTGGAGGTGAGTAACCCCAGTGAGTTGTTTTTGGGTAGCCCGGAGGGTTTGGCGGGCATGGCCACGATCGTGGCCTGTGAGGGCACCCGGCCCTTGGTGGTGGAACTCCAGGCCCTGGTGAGCACCACCAGCTATGCCAGCCCCCGGCGCACCGCTACGGGCATCGGCACCAACCGGTTGCACCAGATCCTGGCGGTGCTGGAGAAGCACCTGGGCCTGCCCCTTTCCCGCTTCGATTGCTATCTGGCCGTGGCTGGGGGCCTGCAGGTGGAGGAGCCGGCGACAGACCTCGGCGTGGCGGCGGCGGTGGTGGCCAGCTATCGGGACCTGGCCCTGCCAGCGGGCACGGTGCTGATTGGGGAACTGGGCCTTGGCGGCCAGTTGCGGCCGGTGGGGCAGCTGGAGTTGCGGTTGCAGGAGGCGGCCCGCCTGGGCTTTCGTCGGGCGGTGGTGCCCCGGGGTAGTGCCGTGGGCCAGCCCGCCCTGGAGGTGCATGAGGCGGGGGGCGTTGCCGAGGCCCTAGTGGCGGCCCTGGGGGCAAATCTGAACGACCAGGATTGATCGGGATTGGCGTTCAGCCAATGACTATTAATTCGAGCTTTTAACTTGGGCTCGACTCTTCAGCCTGGCCTCGACTCTTCAGTTTGGTCTCTGCTCTCCAGCTGGGTCTCTACTCTCCAGTTTGGGTCTATTGGGTCTCGCTTGGTCCGGCTTCCCGCTTTGGCTCGGTTTTCCTGCTTTGGCTCGGTTTCCCGCTTTGGCTCGGCTTTCCTGCTTGGGTCCGGCTTTCCAGTTTTGGCTTGACTTTCCAGTTTGGGTCCAATTTTGACACTGTGGCCAATTTTGGCTCTCAGCTCAGTTTTGACTTTCTTCTCGGTTTTGCGCTTTCCCAGGCCAGGAATCTCTTCACCAGGACCCTCCTCGCCGAGACCCTCTTCCCTGGGACCCTCTTCCCTAGGCCCCTCTTCCCTAGGACCCTTTTCGCCAGGATTCCCTCCACCCGGACTCTCTTCAATTTGACCCTAGTCATATGACCCTAGTCATTTTCGTTAGAGTCGCTGGGGGTATTTGCTTGGCTCCGCTGAGCTGCTCAGGGGAGGGCTAATGCTCCAGCATCAATTCACCATTGATTTAGGCATTAATCCAGCATCAATCCAGCATTGATTTAGGCATTAATCCAGCATCAATTAGCCATCAATCCAGCATTAACCCAGCATCAATCTGCCATTGATTAGTCATCAATATGCCATCCCTACAGCCCTTCGCCAAGCAGCTCAGTGGGTCCCTGTCAATAGTTATTAGTGACCAGCTAGCTAGGCCTAAGCAAAGGCTTTATTCCAAGTTCAAGCCCAAGCTCAATCCCAAGCAAAGGCTCAATCCCAAGCCCAAGCTCCTAGCCCAATCACAGCCTCCATTCCAAGCCCAAGTTCCTAGCCCAAGCACAGCCTCCATTCCAGGTCCAAGCCCAATACCCATGCCAAGCCCAAGCCAAGCCGATGCCAAGCCCAAGCCAAGAACTGGAACCCATCAGCAACAAACCACGCTTGCTTCTCCGGTAACCGGAGTGGGCAGTTCTTAGAGGAAGACATCGGCGGAACCGCGGCCGGTGGTTTTTAGCCAGTTTTGGGCTTCGATGTAGTTGTTGGGGGCTAGGCGGATTGCCTTGGTCCAGCAGTCGGCGGCCAGGTCGAAACGGCGGTCGGTTTCATCGGTTTCCCCCCGTTCTTGGGCCTGGTTGCCCAGGTGGTGATGGATCACCGCCATGTTGTTAAGCACCTGGGGCATTCTGCCGTTGAGTTCCAGGGCCTGGTCGTAGTACTCCAGGGCGCGGGAATGGTCGCCGTTGCTGGCAAACACCAAGCCCATGTTGTAAAGGATGAAGGCCCGGTCATTGGGGTCCTCCTCCAGTCGCAGGGCCTCTTCGTAGTTTTCCAGGGCCTCGGCGTATTCCCCATCCCCCTGGGCGCTCATGCCGTCGCGGTAGTAGGCGAAGGCCTCCTTGGCCCGCTGGTTGGTGGGCAGCAGCTTGAGGATCAGGTCTGCCATCACCGTGAAGCTTTTATCGATGAAGTTGTCGTTGCGTTGGGTACGGGGCACGGCTTAGGGGGGGAGCGGTGAGGCAACAGAGTCTCCTCTGATCCTCACATTCTGATCCCAGCATCCTGGAGCTTCCTTAGGCTGAGGCATGGCTCACCAGGCGCTGCTGCTCGAAATCGAAGGCATGAAATGCGGCGGCTGTGTGAGCGCCGTGGAAAAGCGCCTGCGCGAGCAACCGGGCGTGCAGGAGGCCAGCGTCAACCTGCTCACCCGCACCGCCTGGGTGGAACTCGAACCGCCGGGCTCCTCGGAGGCGGTGCTAAACAGCCTGGCTTCCCTGGGCTTTCCCAGCCGGATACGGCCCCAGCAATCGGCCCTTGAACGGCTGCGCAACGCGCAGGCCGAAGAAAGTTGGTGGCAACGCTGGCGTCAGCTGATCACGGCACTGCTGCTGTTGCTGGTGAGCAGCCTTGGCCACCTCAGTGAAACTGGCCCCCTCGCCGACTTTCGCCTCCACGGGCTGGTGGCCAGCTGGGCCCTGGCGGGGCCGGGGCGACCGATCCTCTGGCGCGGCTGGCAGGGGCTCCGCCAGGGGGTACCCGGCATGGACAGCCTCGTGGGGCTCGGGGTGATGAGCTCCTATCTGGCCAGCCTCACGGCGTTGATCTGGCCCCAGGTGGGTTGGTCTTGCTTCTTCAACGAAGCGGTGATGTTGCTGGGTTTTGTGTTGCTGGGTCGTTTCCTGGAGGAACGGGCCCGGCGGCGCAGCGGCCGCGCCCTGGAGGCCCTGGCGGAATTGCAACCAGACACCGCCCTGTTGCTGTTGGGGGATGATCCGCCCCGGCCGGTGCGGGTGGGCGGCCTGCGGCCCGGCGACCAGCTGCGGATCCTGCCCGGCGATCGCCTGCCCGTGGATGGACGGGTGTTGCGCGGTTGTTCGGCGGTGGATGTGTCGAGCCTTACTGGCGAACCACTGCCTTTACAGGTGGAGCCTGGCCAAGAACTCTCCGCCGGCAGCCTCAACCTGCAGGCACCCCTCGATTTAGAGGTGCTGCGCAGCGGCGCCGAATCGGCCCTGGCCCGAATCATTCAGTTGGTGCAGCAGGCCCAGGCCCGCAAGGCGCCGATCCAGGCCCTGGCCGACCGTTGGGCCGGGCGTTTCACCTGGATTGTGCTGGCCCTGGCCCTGGCCACTTTTCTGTTTTGGTGGCTCTGGGGCACCAGCCTTTTCCCCCAGGTGTTAACGGGCTTGGCCCATGGCCATGGGCACCACCGCAGCCTGGGGGCGGGGGCCAGCACCCCATTGGCCCTGGCCCTGCAGCTCGCCATTGCCGTGCTGGTGGTGGCCTGCCCCTGTGCCCTCGGCTTGGCCACCCCCACGGCGATCAGCGTCGCCACCGGTCGGGCCGCCCACCTGGGCCTGTTGTTTCGGGGGGGGGAGGTGCTCCAAACCGCCGCCCAGTTGCGCACAGTTTTGTTTGATAAAACCGGCACCCTTACCCGGGGGCGGCCGCTGGTGGAGGCGCTGCTGCCGCTGGCCGATGGCCTTGAGCCCCCACGGCTATTGCAATTGGCCGCCAGCCTTGAGCAACACACCCGCCATCCCCTCGCCTGGGCCCTGTTGCAGGGGGCCCAGTTGCAGGGGTTGCCGCTGCTCCCCTGCAGCGCCAGCGTCACCCTGGCCGGCGATGGCGTGGAGGGTCAGCTGGAGGGCTTCGAGGGGCTGGGCCGCCTCGGCCGGCTCGACTGGTTGCAGGCCCAGGGGGTGGCGATTGCTGAGCAGGCCCAGGTTTGGCAGCGAGGGCAGGAACAGCTGGGCGCCACGGTGCTGGCCCTGGCCCAGGGGAATCAGTTGTTGGGCCTCTTGGCCGTGAGTGATGCGCTGCGGCCCGATGGGGCCGAGGCCGTGGCCCAGCTCCAGGCCCGGGGCATCAAGGTGGGGGTGCTCAGTGGCGACCGCCAGGGGCCTGTGCAGCAACTGGGCAAACAATTGGGCCTGGGGCTTGATCAGCTCGCCTGGGGCTTGAAGCCCCAAGACAAGCTTGCCCGCATCGAAGCGGCCCTGGGGCCCGTGGCGATGGTGGGCGATGGCATCAATGACGCCCCTGCCCTGGCGGCCGCCGACCTGGGCATTGCCGTGGGTACCGGCACCCAGGTGGCCCAAGACACCGCCGATCTGGTGGTGCTGGGCGAACGGCTCAGCGCCGTGCCCCAGGCCCTGGAACTCTCCCGGCGCTGCATGGCCAAGGTGCGCCAAAACCTCTTCTGGGCCTTTGGTTACAACCTGGTGGTGCTGCCCTTGGCGGCGGGTTTGCTGTTGCCAGGCTTTGGCCTGTTGCTCACCCCACCCCTGGCGGCCCTGTTGATGGCGCTCAGCTCGATCACCGTGGTTTGCAACGCCCTGCTGATGCGTTTGCCCGCATGAGCGGGCTGCCACCGGGTCGTTTTCTGGTCCTTGAGGGGATCGATGGCTGTGGCAAAACCACCCAGCTGCGCGGGCTGGCCCAGTGGTTGCCCAGCAGTGGCCTGATGCCCGCCGGCGCCCAGGTAATAAGCACCAGGGAACCGGGGGGCACGGCCCTGGGCCAGGCCCTGCGCCAGCTGCTGCTGCATCCCCCGGAGGGGGCGAGCCCCGCCAGCCGGGCGGAATTATTGCTCTATGCGGCCGACCGGGCCCAGCACGTGCAGGAGCTGATTGCACCGGCCCTGGCGGCTGGTAATTGGGTGCTGAGTGATCGCTTTAGTGGTTCCACCGCCGCTTACCAGGGCCATGGCCGGGGACTGGATTTGGCCCTGATCAGCCAGCTGGAGCAACTGGCCTGCGCCGGCCTGCGGCCGGATCTTTGCGTGTGGCTGGAGCTGGCCCCCGCCGAGGCGGCCCGGCGGCGCCAGGGCCAGAGCGAAGACCGGATCGAAGCCGAGGGTTTGGCCTTTTTAGAGCGGGTGCATCGGGGCTTTGCCGCCCTCAGTGAACGGCCCGGCTGGCGGCGGCTGGCGGCCGCAGGCCCGGCGGAGCAGGTGCAGCAGGCCCTGCGTGAATTGGTTGCTGCTGCCCTGGGGAATGGCAGCCCTGGGCCGCTGGATTCCCATGGCTGAGGGTCTGTTTGCCGAGCTGCTGGGGCAGCCCCAGGCGGTGCAACTGCTGGAGGCCGCCCTGGCCCAGGGGCGGCTGGCGCCGGCCTATCTGTTTGCAGGACCGGAGGGGGTGGGCCGGGCCCTGGCGGCCCGCCGTTTTGTGGAGGGGATTTCTGGCGCTGGCCTGGCGGGCGATGGGGCCCTGAGGCGGCGGCTGGAGCAGGGCAACCATCCCGACCTGCTCTGGGTGGAACCCACCTACACCGATAAGGGGCAACTGGTGCCCGCCTCCCAGGCCCGGCAGCTGGGTTTACAGAAGAAAGCTTTGCCCCAGTTGCGTTTGGAGCAGATCCGCGAGCTGGGGCGTTTCCTCAGTCGCCCACCGCTGGAGGCGCCCCGCTCGGTGGTGGTGCTGGAGGGGGCGGAACGGATGGCGGAGGCGGCTGCCAATGCCCTGCTCAAAACCCTGGAGGAACCGGGCCTGGGGCTGTTGATTTTGCTCACGGCCGCCCCGGAGCGTCTACTCAGCACGATCCTTTCCCGCTGCCAGCGGATCCCCTTTCGCCCCCTGGCCGCGGCCCAGTTGCAGGCGGTGCTGGCGCGGCTGCCGGAACCAGATCCCGAGGCCGAGCCCGCTGCTGGACCCGTTGGCGAGCCTGGACCCGCTGCCCCTGAACCATTGGAATTACTGGAAATGGCGGCGGGTTCCCCCGGGGCTTTGCTGGAGGTGCGGCGCCGCTGGCGGGAGCTGCCGGCGGCCCTGGTGCAACGGCTGCAGGGTCTGCCCCGGGAGCCGATGGGGGCCCTGGGGCTGGCCCGCGACATTGCCGAAGCCCTAGACACCGAACAGCAGCTCTGGCTGCTGGGCTGGTGGCAATTGAAGCTTTGGCGTTTGGCCCAGGACCCCAGGCCCCAGCGGCGCTTGGAACAGCTGCGCCGCCACCTGAATGGCAATGTGCAACCGCGGCTGGCCTGGGAAGTGGCCTTGCTGGAGTTAATCCCCTGGGCCTGAGCTTGTTGGGGGGCTGGGCTGTCAGGCCGTTTGGCTGAGGGTTGTTTGCTGCAGGCGGTAGTCAGTCATCTGGCGGGTTAGGTCATCGAGTTGCTTGCCGGTGGGCAGCTCCAGGCAGTAGCCGGCTCCGTACACGGTCTTGATGAACTGGGGCTTGCGGGGATCGGGCTCGAGCTTGGTGCGCAGGTGGCGAATGTGTACGCGAATCGTTTCGATGTCGTCGTCTGGTTCGTAGCCCCACACTTCCTTGAGGATCAGCGAAGGGGCCACGGTTTGACCGTGGCGCTGTAGCAAACAGTGAAGCAGCTCAAATTCCAGGTGGGTGAGACGCACCGGCAGCTCAAACCAGATCGCTTCGAAACGCTCGGGCACCAGGGTGATCGGGCCGAAACTGAGGATTTCGCTGTGCTTGCTGGAGAGGGGGGCCCGATCGCTGCGGCGCAATAAGGCTTTGACCCGGGCCAGGAATTCCTCGAGCTCAAAGGGCTTGGTGAGGTAATCATCGGCCCCGGAATTAAAGCCGCTTACTTTGTCTTTAGTGCCCCCCAGGGCGGTGAGCATCATGATTGGAATCTGGCCGGTGCGATCGTCGCGCCGCAGCCGTTGGCAGAGGGTGAGGCCATCCACCCGGGGCAACATCAGATCCAACACAATCAGGTCTGGGGTGTATTGCAGGGCAAGGGCCTGGCCCTTGATGCCGTCTTCCGCCTTTTGTACATCGAAACCGGAATGCTCCAGGTAGCCGGCCACTAGCTCACGCATATCCCTGTCGTCTTCGATCAGCAGGATGCAGGGCTTCATTGAACCTGGGGTTGGGGGGCGGCAGGATCGCGGAATATGCCCGAACGATCTTGGGGCTTTGTCCGGGGATTATAGGGAAAACCTTTAGAGCTGGGCACCCCCTGATAAAATATGCTACAGCCCGCAAACAAGCCTTTGAGCCAGCCCAAAAAGCCTTTGGCTTGCTCAAAGGCTTGAATTCTGGTGATTTTCTTTAAATTCTTGTCAGCGCTCCTCCTTGGGGGAGGGCGCTGAACTTGAAACTCCCCGGGCGGGATTCGAACCTGCGACCAATCGGTTAACAGCCGATCGCTCTACCACTGAGCTACCGAGGATTGACTGGTTGAACCTACCCGGTGGCCCTGCCCCTGGGCAAGCCCTCCAGCTCCAGGCGCAGGGCTGGTCCCTTTTGCCAGCGGCCAGGGCGGCCCCGTTCCAGGTGAAGGGCGCCGTCGCAGAGCTCCAGTTCCTCCAGGCGATGGGTCACCCAAAGGGCGGTTAGGGGCAGCGAGCCCTCCGGGCTGGGGCCGTTGCAGAGCTTGCGGATCAGGGCCAGCACCTCCCCTTGGCTTTGGGGATCAAGCAGGGCGGTGGGTTCATCCAGCAGCAGCAGTCGGGCGCCGCTGATCAGGGCCGAGGCGATCGCCAGCCGTTGTTTCTGGCCGCCGCTGAGGCTGTGGATCGGCCGCGACGCAAAGCCGGCCAGGCCCACCCGGGCCAGGGCGGCTTCCACCGTTGCTAGGTCGGGCCTTTGCCCCTTGGGCAGGTGGAAGCAGAGTTCACTGCCGCAGCCGGGCAGCAGCAATTGATGGTCTGGGTTCTGGAAAACCAGGGCCGGGGGGGCGGTGCAAAAAATCTCGCCGGCCTCCGGCTGCAGCAGGCCGGCGATTAAGCGCAGCAGGGTGCTTTTACCGCTGCCATTGCCGCCCACCAGCATCCACAGCCCTGGCCCCGGCAGGCTGAAGCTGCAGTGGTCTAGGGCCGGGGCGCCATTGGGCCAGCGGAAGCGCAGGCCCTGCACCCGCAGCGGGCTGGCCGGGGCGTTCACGCGTCGATGCTGAAACCGGGGCGCTTGCTGCCCGCCCCCATGGCCGATTTTTCGTAGATCTGCACGGCCAGCACCTCGCTGCTTTGCAGGCAAACCCGCTTTTCTTCAGCCTTTTCGCAGGTGAGGTCGAGCAGGCGGGGGTGGCCGTGCTCCATGGCGTTGCGGATGTCGTTGTAGAGGGCCTGGGCGCCGGCTAGCTCCTTGCGCTGCACGGCAACCGGCATCGGGGACAACTTCAGGCTCAGCTCAACGACGTACATGGGGCGAATTCCGCTAGTTGCACCCTAGGGAAGGGCTTGATAGGTGGTTGTGCTGGTTCTTATGGCTTAGCTGCGCAGGGAGGTGTGGTTTTCCCTATGGTTTCGATGTAAAGCTTTTTGAAGCTGTTGCTATGACTATCGCTGTAGGGCGGGCGCCGGCAGGCCGGGGATGGTTCGACGTCCTCGATGACTGGCTGAAGCGCGACCGCTTCGTGTTTGTGGGCTGGTCCGGCCTGTTGCTATTCCCCACCGCCTACCTGGCGCTGGGCGGCTGGCTCACC
>CAJAQB010000012.1 GCA_903943975.1 Synechococcus lacustris
CATGGCCAACTTGGTGGCCCTGGGTAATGCTTCCCGGATCATCAAGGGCGGCGGTTTCATCAAGTATTCCAATGATGTGACCACCAATCCCTACACCGTGGCGGCTAACGCAGCGGTGGGTGGTTTCACTAATGCCACCGGCAGCTTCACCAACCCGTTCGATCTCTCGATTGCGGAATACGGCACCTTGAGCCCGCTGCAACAAAACAGCCCCACCGTCAAGGCGGCTGCCCGCAAGTTCCTCAAGGGACTGGTGGAGGGCAAGGTGCCCCTGGGAGAAGCCGTGAGCTTCAACTACGACGTGCGCCTGAACCTGGACACCAGCTTCACCGGCAAGGATTTGTTGCGCACCCGCCTGCGGGCCGGCAACTTCTCCGACAGCGTTTGGTCTGGCGCCCCTTACCCCTCCCTCGGTGCTGAGGTGGCCTTTGACCAGTCCAACTCCGGCAGCATCTGGAGTGTGGATCGGATCTTCTACCAGTTCCCGATCGGTTCCAACTTCACTGTCACCGTTGGTCCCCGCGTCCGCCAGGACGACATGCTGGCCGTCTGGCCCAGCCAGTACCCAGCTGACACCATCCTCGACTTCTTCACCTACGCCGGTGCACCGGGTGCTTACACCCTCAACCTCGGCGCCGGTGGTGGTATCTGGTGGGCCCAGGACGGCTTCAGTGTTAGTGCCAACTATGTGGCCGCCAACGGTCGTTCCAGCTACTCCAGCTCGAACAGCACCCTCGGCGTGATCGCTGGCAATGGTGCCAATGGCACCGATACCGGTGGTATTGCCAACGACAACTCTGGCGGCACCGGCACCGTGCAGATCGGCTACACAGCTTCCAACTGGAACCTGACAGCCGCCTATGCCTACTCCCAGAGTGGCGGCGCCTACGACGGCACCTCCGGCCTCGGCTACATCCCCGTGGGTACCCCCAAGGCCACCAACCCCTTTGCTGGCCTCAGCCAGTTCGATGTGAACTCGGTGGCCGTCAGCGGCTGGTGGAAGCCCAGCGACACCAACTGGATTCCTTCGATCAGCGCCGGTTGGGGCACCAACGGCTATAGCGCCAAAAAGGCTGCCCAGATCTGGGGCGTGGAAGCCAACGACAAGGGGGCTGCTGCCACCAGCCAATCCTGGTATGTGGGCCTGATGTGGGCCGATGCTCTGATCAAGGGCAACACCTTCGGTACCGCCGTTGGTCAACCCACCTTCGTGACCAGCAACGACGGCTTCCTCGGCACCGACGAAAGCACCTTTGCCTGGGAAATCTGGTACAAATTCCAGGTCACCGACAACATCAGCGTCACTCCGGCGTTCTTTACGATCACCAACCCGGCTGGTTTGGGCAGCAACAACGCCTATGGCGGTGTGCTGAAAACCACCCTGCTCTTCTGAGCAAACCTGGGGCCCTGCGGGGCCCCTTTTTTAGGTATGCAAGTTGAGACGCGTGTGACTTAATGGCGCAGACGGCTGCTGAGCTGACCCTGGGAAAGGGTAAAAGGCTTGGTGCTGCAGAAAAGAGAGGGTAACTTCTGGATGTTGGCTAGTTGTGAGCGGGCTCTGTCTGTCCACAGCGAACCGATACCCATCCTCTTTTTTGGTGTGAGGACCCCATGAAACTGTTCCAGCAACTGCTGCTGGCACCTGCCGCTCTCGGCTTGGTTGCCCCCCTCGGCGCCATGGCCGCAGACCTCAACATGGACGGCGTCAACAAGTACGCCTCCTCCAGTGAGCAGGTCACCAGCATCACCCAGTTCTCTGATGTACAGCCCACCGACTGGGCTTATCAGGCACTGTCTAACCTGATCGAGCGTTACGGCTGCGTTGCCGGCTACCCCAACGGCACCTTCAAAGGTCAGCACTCCCTGAGCCGCTGGGAAGCCGCTGCGCTGCTCAACGCCTGCCTCGACCGCGTGACTGAGATCACCGACGAGCTGCGCCGCCTGATCAAGGAGTTCGAAAAAGAACTCGCTATCACCAAGGCCCGTGTAGACGGCCTTGAAGCCAAGGTGGGCGAACTCGAAGCCACCCAGTTCTCCACCACCACCAAGCTCACCGGTGTTGTGCGCTTTGTGGCCGGTGACGCTTACCGCGGCACGGGCTACGCCACCTTCGGCCAGGCCAAGGCTCTGACCGATGCTGCCAAGCTCTACGGCCAACGGGCCTATGACGGTTCCACCGGTGGTTTCCAGAACCGTTCCACCAACGCCATCGCTGATCCCCTCAGCCAAGGCGAGGCTTACTACTACTACCGCGCTGGCGGTAACGGTGCCACCGCCACCGGCACCACCTATCAGCCCACCAAGACGTTCGCCGCTCAAGCCCGTCAGCTGGCCTTCAGCTCCAGCTGGAACGGCTTCACCCCCACCAGCGGTGCTGCTGGCACTGTCACCAACGCCTTCGGTGGTGCCGCTTCTAGCGCCAACGTGATTTCTGGTGCCGCAACCGGCCAACGGCTTCTGGTTTCCACCACGATTCCTGGTACCACGATCGCCAACCCGCTCAACGGCAATGCCGTGGGCAGCACTGGCATCGCCGTGCCCTACGTGGCCAACCGCGAGCGCCTCTCCATCTACAACAAGGATGGCTTCTCCAGCGCCGTGAAGCTGCCCACCAGCGCCACCGTTCTGGCTCCCGCCACCGCCAACGCCACCCTGCAGAACCTGCTGCCCAACAGCAGCACCGTGTTGCCCCTCACCGGCAACGAAATCCTGCTGAACGACCGTTACGGCAACACCAGCAGCCTGCGGGTGCAAACCAGCGGCTCCGGTAGCAGCAACTACGCTGACTCCAAGATCCTGCTGGACCGCAAGGACACCCAGGCCCTGGTGCAACTGGCCAACGAAGCCCGTCGCGCTAAGACCTACACCTACACCAACAGCGCTGGTGTGGCCGTTACCAAGCTGGCCGGTCTCTATGACCCCATCGCCATCGATTCCACCGCTAGCCGCAACTACACCGGTGTGATCAACAGCGCCGGTGCTGCTTCCGCCACCTTCGGTGCCGTCGGTACGGGTCTTGTGGTCACCCCCGGTGGCTACGTAACCAACCCCACCGTTTACAACAACGTCATCAACTACCTGGTGGCGGAATACGGCTCCCTGAGCGAAACTCAGCGTGAGTATGGCTTCGTTAAGAAGTCGGCTAACAAGTTCATCCGTAACTTGGCCGCCTACACCACCAACAAGAACTACGTTGCGGACAAGAACGCCTTCACGTTCTCCCACGACGCCTATCTGAACTTCGACACGAGCTTCACCGGTAAGGATCAACTCCAATTCCGGATTCGTGCCAACAACACCTACAGCTTCGCTGCCCGCGCCGCTGATCCCGCTGCCGCCCTGGCCTACGACGGCGCCACCACCGAATGGCCCAACGCAGCCAAGACCGGCCTGTACATCGACAAGCTGTTCTACCGCTTCCCGATCAGCAACTACGCCGTTGCTTCCGTAGGTACCCGTCTACCCCAGGACGCCGTGCTGCCCTCCCGCGGCACCTACTACACCAAGGACGCCCTGCTTGAGTTCTTCAACAGCTCCGCTGGTGTGTTCCCCTCCTTCACCGGTACCGGTGTTGGTTTGAGCCTCGGCAACCTGGGTGAGAAGGGCTTTGGCATGAAGGGCCTGAGCTTCGGTATCGCCTACCTGGCTAACGAAAGTGATGCTGTCGCCCCTGACGCCAGCAACACCATGACCCAGGGCTGGTTCGGCGAAGACACCCGCTTCCGTCTGCCTGTCCAACTTGCTTGGCAGTCCAACGACAAGAAGTGGTTGTTCACCGCCAACTACGCCTATGAGCGTGGCAACAACTCCATGGGCCAAGTGGGTACTCAGCTTGCGCTGACCCCCTTCATGTACGCCAGCCTCAATGATTCCAACCAGTTTGGTTTCACCCTGGCTTGGCAAGCTGCCAAGGACTTCAGCATCACCGGTGCCTACGGCCACGCCTCCGTTCAAGCTCGCTACGACAGCAGCGTGCTTGGCGTGAAGCAAGCTGATGCCGGCGATTCCGCTGTGATGAACAGCTGGATGGTTGCTTTGAACTTCAAGAACGTGTTCCTGAAGGGCAACAGCGCTGGTGTGGCCATCGGTGGCGTACCTTCCGTGATCTCCAACCAATCCGGTTGGAACAAGGATGGTGGCGCCCCCACCGCCGTGGAAACCTGGTACCAGTTCCAGGTCACCGACAACATCAGCATCACCCCTGGTGTGTTCTACATCTCCGGCAGCTCCAACTCCGATGGCATCGGTGGTGGCGATGTTTGGGGTGGCGTGGTCAAGACCCAGTTCAACTTCTGATCTGGTTCCGATCACCCGTTTCTTTCACTCCTTCACACAACTCTCACTCACACACTCAACCAAGCCCCTCCTTTTGGAGGGGCTTTTTTTTTGCCCTTTCCCCTGGTTTTGGTCTGCTGTTCCCCATCAACCCTGCTGCGCAACCATGGCAGCCCCAAAAATGCGCGAATCTGCAGCAATGCTGGGCAAATACCTTTTGGGATCGCATCGCAAAAAGCAAATTCTGCGTGGTTTTGTCTTTGTTGCGGTATGCGGTTTGCCCATGGCCTTGCTGCCCCCAGTCGGGGCGACGGAACTACCGGCTTCGATCAAGCAGCTCTCTGATTTGCAGCCCAGCGACTGGGCCTATCAGGCCCTCTGGCAACTGGTGGAGCGCCATGGCTGTGTTGCGGGCCAACCCCTAGGGAGCTTCCTTGGCCAGCGGGCGCTCAGCCGCTACGAAGCGGCGGCCTTGCTGAATCGTTGTTTGGAGCGGGTAACGGAAATCAGCCCCGCCAGCCGCCAGTTGATCGCTGAATTTGCCCCAGAGCGGGCCTTGCTGCAGGGCCAATTGCTGGGCCTTGATGCCCGCCTGGGGGAACTGGAGGCCAGCCAGTTTTCCACTAGCTCCAAGTTGAGTGGCAGCGTGCGCTACGTCATGGGGGATGCCTACCGGGGGCCGGGTTTGGCCAATTTTGGCCAGGGTTCTGCGCTGTTGGCGGCGGCACGGCTCTATGGTCAGCGGGCCTACGACGGCTCAAGCGCTGCTGTTCAGCAGCGTGCCATCAATAGGATCCCTGATCCGCTCAGCCAGGGGGAGGCCTTTGCCTATTACCGCCCCACGGCTGGCCCAGCCCTGGCGAGGCAACTGGCCTTCAGCAGCAGTTGGGCCGCCTTTTCCCCCGATAGCACTGGCAGTGAGCCGCCCCCGGCGACCAGCTTGCCCCCCAGTGATTCCAATGGTTTCTATGGCGGTAACAGCGCTCAGATAGTTGGAGCCGCTAATAATGGCGCCCTATTGCTGCCCGGGCTGGGCTCCGTTGTTGGCCCGGCTCTGGTGCCGTTGCTGCGGGTATCTGTATTTGCTCCCAGTGGATTTTACGCTGCTTTTAGTGCTGTTACCCCAGGTATACCCACTGGCACCCTTGGCTTCCTAAAGCCAGGCGCTAATACTTTTGTGCCTCTGCAAGGGGATGATCTAGCCCTTAAAGATCGATATTTTCGTACCAGCAGCCTGCGGCTGCGTTCCTCGGGATCATTCAGCGATGATTTCAGTGATTTTAAGATATTGCTAGATGGCAAAGACATGCAGGCCCTGGTGCAACTGGCAAATAATGCCCGGCGTGTTAAGGGCTATAGCTATGTGAAGGGCGGCTCGGGTTTTGATCCCATTGGCGGCATTGCGGTGCTTAAGCCGGTGGGAGTGGCTGATCCGATCAGTATTTCCGAAAGTTCTAGCCGTATTTACACTAGCGCTTGCAATCAGGTTGGCGCCTGTGGCAGCAGCACCGCCCTGGCGGCGGGCAACCTTAGTGGCAATGGCACGGCCCTGGTGGTGGCCCCCGGCGGCCTGGTAACCAATGGCAACAGCTACGACAGCCTGATTAATTATCTGTTGGCTGAATATGGTTCGCTCTCTGAATCGCAACGGCGGGTGGGTTATGTGCAGCAGGCAGCAGCAAAGTTCATTCGCAATCTGGCTGCCTACACCAATAATCTGAATGGCATCGCTGATCGCAATGCCTTTACCTTCTCCCATGATGCCTCCTTGAATTTTGGCACTAGTTTTTCAGGGAAGGATGAATTGGGTCTGCGTCTGCGCACTAATAGCACCTATGCTTTCTCTGGTCGGGTGGCCACCCCTGCTGCCGGTTTGAGCTATGACGGGGCAGTGGTGGACTGGCCTAATAACGCCACCCAGCATAGTTTTGTGGATAAACTTTACTACCGATTGCCGTTTGTGGCGGGGGGCACTGATTTTGTGGTGGCCGCTGGCACTCGTCTCGGTCAGGATGCAGTGCTGCCTTCCCGGGGCACCTATTACACAAAAGATGCGTTGTTGAATTTCTTCAACAGCTCCGCTGGTGTATTCCCCTCCTATACCGGCACTGGTTTTGGGCTGAGTGTGGGGGAACTGGGGGGCAAGGGTTTTGGCCTCAAGGGTTTGAGTTTCGGAATTGCCTATCTGGCCAGCGAAGCCGATGCCGTTGCCCCGGATGCCAGCAACAGCAACAGCCAAGGTTGGTTTGGTAGCAATACCCGTTTCCGCCTACCTGTGCAGCTTGCTTGGCAATCTGTGGATCGGCGCTGGTTATTTAGTGCCAACTATGCCCATGAACGGGGTGATAACTCGATGGCCCAGGCGGGCACCCAGTTGGCTCTCACGCCATTTTTATATGCCAGTTTGAATGAGTCTGATCAGCTTGGTTTCAGCCTCGCCTATCAATGGAGCGACGATTTCAGCTTAACCGCTGCCTATGGCCATGCCAGCGTGCAGGCCCGCTATGACAACAGTGTCTTGGGCGTGTCCATGGCCAAGGCTGGGGATGCCGCTGTGATGAACAGCTGGATGCTGGCTTTGAACTTCAAGAATCTCTTTTTGAAGGGCAATAGCGCTGGTCTTGCCATCGGTGGGGTGCCCTCCCTGGTGCTTAACCAATCGGGCTGGAACCGCGATGGGGGCATGCCCACCGCCCTGGAAAGCTGGTATCAGTTTCAGCTCAGCGATAACGTGAGCCTTAACCCAGGGGTGTTTTATATCTCAGGGGTAAGTAACTCCGATGGCATCGGTGGGGGCGATATTTGGGGTGGGGTGCTTAAAACCCAGTTCAATTTCTGAGGGCCTGTGGATCCGCTCAGCTTTGCCCAGCAACAGTGTCGCCTCGGCCGGGCCGCCGCGGCGGAGGCGACACTGTTGGCTCAGTTTTCCCAGCAGCCCCAGCCCCCCTCGGCCTCCTTTGGCCTAGCCCTGGCCCTCTGCAACCTGGAGCAAGACCAGTTGGAGCGGGCCGAGGCTTGCCTGGGGCGGGTGGCCGCAGACCATGGCGATAGCCCCGCCCTGCTGAGCTTGGCGATTGCCTGTGGCCGCCGCCGCGGCGAGGGGTCCTGCCTGGCGCAGTTCCAGGGGCGGCTGCAGCCGTTTCTGCACCAGGAGGGGCCGGCCCTTGAATACCTGCAGCTGCTCCAGGAGGCCCTGGCGCTGGGGCCCGTGCTGGCCTGGGCCGAAACCTTGTTGCAACGGTTCCCCCATTCCGCCGCCGTGGTTGAGGCGCTGCGGAGCTTGGCTTGGCAGTTGGCGGATCGAGCCCTGCTGGAGGCCGTTGCTGCCACTGCTAGCCCTCATGCCAGCGTCACCGCTAGCACCACCGCTAGCACCACTGCTAGCGCCGCAGAAGATCCTGCCGCCTTGCTCTGGGCTGCCCGGCTGCAACTGCTTGGGGGTGCTGCTGGCCAGGCCCTGGCCCAATTACGGGCCTGCCTGGCGGATGCCAGCGCCGCACCAGCCCTGCGCTTTCAAGCCCTGCAGACCCTGGCCCAATCCCTGCCGGCCCCAGAGCTGTTGCCCCTGCTAAATAGCCATCGATCGCTATACAGCAACTCCCCGGATTGGGCCTGGAGCATTGGCCGCCAATACCTGGCCGCCGGCGCCTGGGCCCAGGGTTGGCCCCTCTACGAACAGCGCTACGCCAGCAGCGACCGGGCCCAGATCCTGCCGCCGGGTTTTCCCCTGCGCGGTTTGGAGCAGTTGCAGCAGCCAAGGGCCCTAGAAAATCGCCATGTGCTGCTCTATGGCGAGCAAGGCATCGGCGACATGTTGATGTTTGGCTCGCTGCTGCCGGAGCTGTTGGCCGAGGCCGCCTCGGTGCGGCTGTTGCTGCCGCCGCGGCTGGTGGAGTTGTTTCAGTCCTCCTTCCCCACCGCCCTGGTGGCCAGCAGCTTTGACGGCCCCGAGCTGGAACAGGTGCAGCTGGCCTTCAGCCTTGGCAGCCTCGGGGGGGTGTATCGCCCCCGGGCCAGCGCCTTCCAGGGGCGGGGGCCCCACCTGCGGCTGGAGCCGAGCGCCCTGCTGACCTGGCGCCAGCGGCTCGCGGGCCTGGGGCCGGGGGCGAGGATCGGCATCGCCTGGCGGGGGGGCGGCAGCCTCGGCAGCCGGGTGCAGCGCTCCCTGGAGCTGGAACAGCTGCTGCCGATCTTGCAACTGCCTGGGGTGCAGTGGCTGAACCTGCAATACGGCCTTGATCCCGCCGAGCTGGAGCAGTTCGAACGCCGCCATGGCATTCGCCTCCATCATTTCGAAGGGGTCGGCGAAAACCTCACGGCCACGGCGGCGCTCACGGCGGCCCTGGATTTGGTGATCACGGTGCAACAAACGGCCTTGCACATCGCCGCTGGCCTGGGGGTGCCCGCCTGGGTGCTGGTGCCGGCGCTGGCGGAGTGGCGCTATGGCCTGGAGGGGCCGTCGATGCCCTGGTATCAATCCGTGGAATTGTTCCGCCAGCAGGAGCGGGGGGTGTGGCAGTCGGTGATTGAGGCCATGGCCGAACGGCTTGGGGTCTGGCTGGTTGGTCACAATGGGGCGATTAATTTCTCCGGCCCTTGGCCTGAACCCGATTCCGATGGCGATCGCCCCTGATATCACTGCCCTGGTGGGCCACACACCGCTGGTGCGGCTCAATCGTTTGCCCCAGTCGGAGGGCTGTGGCGCTGAAATCGTGGCGAAACTGGAAAGTTTCAATCCCACCGCTTCTGTAAAAGACCGGATCGGCGTTTCGATGATTTCGGCTGCGGAGGCGGCGGGCCAGATCAGCCCAGGCCGCACGGTGCTGGTGGAACCCACCAGCGGCAACACCGGCATTGCCCTGGCGATGGTGGCCGCCGCCCGCGGCTATCAGCTGATCCTCACCATGCCGGAAACGATGAGCCAGGAGCGCCGCGCCATGTTGCGGGCCTATGGCGCCCAGTTGGAACTCACCCCCGGCAGCGAAGGCATGAAGGGGGCGATCAGCCGCGCCCACCAGCTGGTGGAGGAACTCCCCAACGCTTACCTGCTGCAGCAGTTTGCCAACCCCTCCAACCCGGCGATCCACGCCCAAACCACCGCCGAGGAGCTCTGGGCCGACACCGACGGCCGCATTGATGCCCTGGTGGCTGGCGTGGGCACCGGCGGCACGATCACCGGTTGTGCCCAGGTGCTTAAGCAACGCAAGCCCAGTTTCCAGGCCTTTGCCGTGGAACCCAGCGGCAGTCCGGTGCTCAGCGGTGGCTGCGCTGGCCCCCACCGCATCCAGGGCATCGGCGCCGGGTTTGTGCCAGATAACTACCAGGCTTCTTTGATTGATGAGGTGCTGCAGGTCACTGACGCGGAGGCGATGGCCATGGGCCGCCGCCTCGCCCGGGAGGAGGGCCTGCTCAGTGGCGTTAGCAGTGGCGCCACCATGGTGGCCGCCCTGCGCCTGGGCCAGCGGCCGGCCCTGGCCGGCAAGTTGATTGTGGTGGTGCTGGCCAGCTTTGGCGAGCGCTACCTCAGCACACCAATGTTTACCGACGCCCTGCCGTGACCAGGGCAGATCCCTATCGGGTGCTCGGGGTGAGCCGGGGGGCAACGACGGCGGAAATCAAGGCGGCCCACCGAGCCCTGGTGAAACAGCACCACCCCGATGCGGGCGCTGGGGATGGCACCTGGATCATTGCCCTCAATGCCGCCTGGGAGCTGCTGCGCGACCAGGAGGCCCGCCAGCGCTACGACAACTGCACCCAGGGGGGCAATGGCCCAGCGGCAGCCCCTGGCCGCCGCCGTCGCCGGGCCGTGGATGCCGATGCCGCCCTGGATCTTTGGCTGCAGCAGGTTTATGCCCCGGTGGACCGGCTCCTGGGCCAGGTGCTGGATCCCTTTGCCCTACAGCTGCAGGAGCTGTCGGCGGATCCCTATGACGACGAGTTGATGGCGGTGTTCTGCGCCTATCTGGAGCGCAGCGGCGCCCAGCTGGACCGGGCGGAAACCCTGTTCCGTTCCCTCCCCTGTCCGGCCAGTGCCCGCGGTTTTGGCCTCAGCCTCTACCACTGCCTCAGTGGCGTGCAGGATGCCTTTGCTGAACTGGAGCGGTACACCGCCGGCTATGTGGATAGCTACCTGCACGACGGCGGCGAAATGATCCGGGAGGCGCGGCAACGGCGCCAGCGCCTCCAGGCTCAGTTGCCTACGTAGGCCTCCAGTTGGTCGAGCCGCAGCCACACATCGGGCACCGGCTGGCGGAAGCGCAGTTGGGCGTAGTCCCCTTGGATCACCAGAATTTCGCCGGGGCCCTTCAGCAGATAGGCCGGTGGTTCTGGGGCGCTGGCCTTGGCTTCAAGGCTGTTTAGGTAGGCCTGGCGATTCACACGCACCAGGGCGCCTTTTTTGGGGATGTCGTTTTGGGTGTCGGCCATGGCGCTGGCGGTGGCTGCTGTCAGGCAGGCTAGGGGCAGCCTTGACCCTGTTTATGTCTCCAGGACTGGCGATCTTTCTGGCGGTGTTTGGGGGTCTGTTGATCACCTCCGCCTATCTAGATCGCATGGCCGCCCGCACCCGGGTGCCCGGGGTGTTGCTGGTGTTGCTGCTCGGTTTGCTCACCGATAACAACCTCAGTGCCCTGCCGGGGGAGGCGCCACCGCTGCTTGACCTAGAGCGGGCCGATCAGTTGGCCCAGGTGGCGGTGGCCGTGGTGCTGTTCCACGGGGGGCTCACCACCAATTGGCAGGCCATGCGTTCCGTGGTTCGCCCGGGTTTGCGGCTGGCCACCGTGGGTTCCTTGCTCACGGCTTTGATGTTGATGCTGACGATCCTGGTGCTGGAGCGGATTTTCCCCGCTTGGTCCATCCAGGGACTGCCAGTGGCCCTGTTTGTGGGCGCCATGGTGTGCAGCACCGATGCCTCCGCGGTGATGGCGGTGCTGCGGCCCCTCTCCGGTCATCTGCCCCAGCGCTTGCTGGATCTGATCGAATGTGAATCTGCCTTTAATGACCCGATGGCGGTGGTGCTGGCGGGGGTGGCCCTGGCCATGGTCACGGGCACCGATGCCGACGGTGTCACGGTGATGAGTGTGGTGGTGCGCCAGTTTCTGCTGGGCGCCTTGATGGGCTTCATGGGGGGCACCTTTGGGGCGCAACTGCTGGAGCGGCACTCGCTCAAGGAGTTGCAGTCAGGCCAGGCGGTGATCTGTTTGGCGGTGCTGCTGGTGTTACTGGGGGGCACCACCCTGCTGGGGGGCAGTGGCCTGCTGGCGGCCTACATCGGTGGCCTGGTGATTGGCAACCACGACCAGGTGGAGCGCCAGGAATTGGAGGATGGCCATGAGGTGTTCATGAAGCTGGCGGAGCTGTTGCTCTTTCTCTGTATGGGTTTGGTGGTGGATCCGGAGGCGGTGCTGCGGATGCTGCCCTGGATCCTGCTGTTGTTTGTGGCCATGCAGATCGTCCGTTTGCTAACGGTGCCGCCGCTGCTGGCGGGTAGTTGCAGTCGGGCGGAGAAGTTCTTTGTCAGTTTCTGTGGCCTGCGGGGGGCTGTGCCGATTGCCCTGGCGATTCAGGCTGCTGCCCAGGTAAAGGTTGCCGGCAGCTGGGGTGAATACATGCCGCCCCTGGCCCTGGGGGTGGTACTTATGGGCTTACTTGTGCAGGGTTTTGGCCTGGTGTCGCTGGCCCAGCGGCTGGGTTTAGCGTCCGCGGATGCCGCCTGAGGAGCCCATGCGCCTGTTGCTGATCGGTTGCACTGGATTGGTGGGGCGGGAACTGGTGCCCAGCCTGCAGGCGGCGGGCCATCAGTTGACGCTCGTGAGTCGCGGTGCTGCCCCAGCGGCGGGATTTGCCGGGGTGGCGGCCTCAGCCTTGGGCTGGATCCGTTGCAATCCGGCGGCAGCCGAGAGCTGGCAGCCAGGTTCGCCCCTGGCTACGGCCCTGGCTGCCGCCACTGGCGTGGTCAACCTGGCCGGGGAGCCCATTGCAGAGCAGCGCTGGACGGCCGCCCACCGCCAGCTCCTGCGCACCAGCCGCATCGACACCACCCGCCATTTGGTGGCCGCAATCGGCGCCGCCGCTACCCCGCCCCAGGTGTTGGTGAATGGTTCAGCGGTGGGCTTTTACGGCAACTGCAGCGAGGCCCGCTTCACGGAGGCCAGCCCCGGGGCCAATGATTTTCTCGGCCAGCTCTGTCAAGACTGGGAAGCGGCGGCGGCGGCGCTGCCAGCCAGTTGTCGGTTGGTGCTGGTGCGCACCGGCATCGTGCTCGCCCCTGGGGGCGGGGCCCTCGGCAAGATGTTGCCGATTTTCCGGGCCGGCTTTGGTGGGCCGGTGGGTTCTGGCCGCCAGTGGATGAGCTGGATTCACCGCACGGACCTCTGTGCCCTGATTGCGGCGGCGCTTCAAGATCCGGCCTATGGCGGCATCTACAACGCCACTGCCCCCCAGCCCGTAACGATGGCCGCCTTCAGCCAGGCCCTTGGCCGTGTGTTGGGGCGCCCCAGCCTGCTGCCGGTGCCGGGCCCGCTGCTGCAATTGCTGTTGGGGGATGGCGCCTCGGTGGTGCTCGAGGGCCAGCGGGTGCTGCCCGAGCACCTGCAGCAGCAGGGCTTCAGCTTTCGTTATCCCGAGCTGGCCGCGGCCCTCGCCGCTGCCACCAGCCGAGTAGCCCGCTAACCAGGGCGGCGGCCATCAGCAGGCCGATCGCCGGGGTGAACAGCGGTTCCCAGAGCCGTTGGAACAGGGCTAAGGGGGCATGCAGCTGGCGGGCCTCCAGCCCAACCGCCGCCACAAACCAGAGGGCCCCCAGGATCACCAGAAACACATTGGCCACCAGCAAGCGGTCTAGCCAGGTTTTGATTTGGCTGCTGAGGCTGGGGGGAGAGGCTGCGTTCATGGCCACTGCTTTTTAGAGGGCTGCTTGCTAGGGGTCTGCTTGCCAGGGTGCTGCTTACTAGGGGTCTGCTTGCCAGGGTTCTGCTGGTTTGGGCCCAGTGCCCCCATGATCGCCTCAGCCAGGCGGGCGGTGCCCCCGGCGGTGCCCAGGCGCCGTTCGCCCTCCTGACGCCAGAGCTGCCGTTGCCGCTGCCACTGCTGGGGCTCGCTGGGCGCCATTAACGACAGCAATAGGTCGGCGGAGGCCCGCAGGGTTTCTGGGGCGCCGGCGGGCCCCGGGGCGCAAAACAGCGCAGGCCCTAACAGCCGCCGTTGGGCTTCGGCAAACCCTTCGGTGAATTGGGGGCCATGGCCCGCCAGCTGCAGCACCGGTTTGCCCAGCCCCACCGCCTGTTCCGTGGCGGTGCCCGCCATCGAAACCAGCACCTGGCTGCTGGCCAAGAGTTGGCTGAATTGGCCCCAGCAGAGTTCTAGTTGCAGGCCAGCTTTTTCAATCCGTACGCTCCGTACGGTTTTGAAAAAGGCCGGGCGCGAATACTTTTGTTCGCCATCTCCATCTCTATCTCCATCGCCATCTTCACCTTCATCTCCATCGCCATCTCCATTTCGATTTCGATCTCCACCTCCACCTCCCCCATCCGCAGATCCAGAACCTGACCCCGACCCGGATCCAGATCCACCATTCGTATTCGCATCCGCAGATCCATCACCAACCGCCTGCCAGCCCTGTTCTTGAGCCAGTGCCCACAGGGCTTCGGCGCTGAGATCCCGCACCAGGGCTGCCCGCATTTGCCATTGGTTCGCCTGGGGCGGCAACTGTTCGAGCAGCTGCAGCATCAGTTTGAGATTTTCCAGGGCTTCCGGCAGGCGACTGCCCGGCAGCAGGGCGAGGCTGGCGCACCCCATCGCTGGCTCGGCGACTGACTCCGCTGCTAATTCCACGGCTGTTTGCTCAGCTGGGCCGCCCCTGAGCAGCTGTTCCATGAAGGGGTTGCCGAGAAACTGCACCGGTCGCCCCAGCTGTTCAGTGAGGTCGCTGGCGCTGAGGGCATCGCGGCTGAACACCGCCCGAAAGCGGTGGCTGGCCAGGCAGGCCCCACAGGGCCAGGGCAGCCGCAGTCGACCTTCGTAATGGCTGGAGTAGGCCACCAGGTAGGTGACCACCGGTTTGCCACTGAGCCAGGCCAGCAGCACCGGGATCACGTCGCCCACCACCACCAGGCCATCGGCCCGTCGGGCCTCCCGCCAGAAGCGCAGGCTGCGGCGCAGCAGATAGAGCACCTGGCCCTGCAGCAGTTCGGCCATGCGACCGGCAAAGCTCGTGTAGCCAAGGCCGCCGGTGCTGTAGTTGCGGGTGCGACCGAGCACGGGGATCGCCGCCCCCCGATAGGCCTCGCCTTCCCCCACCAGCGGTACGGCGGCCACTGCGACCCCGCGCTTTTGCAATTCCTGGGCCAACAGTGCCCCGCTGAGGTCTTCCCCGTGGCCGTTGCTCACCAGCAGCAGCCGCATCTCAATCGGCCAGCCAGGCTTTTACTTTTTCAAGGGCGGGCCAGCCGGGACGCCGTTGCAGGCCATCGGCGATTGAAGTGTTCAGCTCCTTGGCCATTTCAGGCGAGAGGGCCATCACCCGCCGCACCAGGTCGATGTGTTCCCGCACCCCCTTGGCGCCGGTTTCCAGCAGGGCCAGCGACAGGTTGATTCGTGCTTGGGGGTCCTGGGGGTTGAGTTTCACGGCATAACGGGCGGAGCGCAGCGCCTCCTCCGGTTTGTCGCAGAGCAACTGCAGCCAGGAGAGGCAGGTCCAGCCCGCCGACTGTTTAGGGGCCTGCTGGGTGAAGGCCTCAAAATCGGCCAGCAGCTCCTGGGGGGCTTCACCGGCCTGGTAACGCTGGAGGGCCTGGCTGAATAGGCCTTCGGCGCTGCTGGGATCCTGCTGGGTGGTCATTGCTGAAGATTTCAGACCTTCAGGTTCCCATGCAGGCGGTGGTCCCGGTGCTCCAGGGGCGCGGCCCAGTTGCCCAGGCTCAAACCGAAAAGGAGCTGCCGCAACCACAGGTCTGGGTGGCGTTGGGGTTGCTGAAATTGAAACCACCACCGATCAGGGCACTGCTGAAGTCCAGCTGCATGCCATAGATGTAGAGCAGGCTTTTCGGATCGCTCACCACCTGGAAGCTGGAGCCATCGGCCAGTTGATAGGTGTAGGTCTCGTCATCGGCGGCGATCTCGGCCCGATCGATGAAGTCCATCGTGTAACTCATGCCGCTGCAGCCGCCGGAACGCACCCCCACCCGCAGCAGAAAGTTTTCGCCCTGTTGCTGCCGCAGCTTTGCCAGCTGGGCCATGGCCGGTTCGGTGATCTGGATGCCCTTGCCATCCACGGCCACGGTTGGTGCTGCGACTGGGGTGCTACTGGTCATGGTTAAGGGTGGTAGGAGCTTTGCTGCATTCACTCTATGGAGACTGCCAATCCCGCCGCTGTAGCAGCAGCATCCATAGAGTCTGGGCTGCTGCTGGGTGCCGGTGCGGGTTGCGATCGTGGGGGCAGGATTGGCGGGGCTTTCCGCCGCGGTGGATCTCTGCGACGCCGGCCACCAGGTGGACATCTACGACGGCCGTCCCTTTGTGGGCGGCAAGGTGGGCAGCTGGGAAGACGCTGACGGCAACCACATCGAGATGGGCCTGCACGTTTTTTTCTTCAATTACACCAACCTGTTTGCGCTGATGCGCAAGGTGGGGGCCTTTGAGAACCTGCTGCCCAAAGACCACACCCATCTGTTTGTGAATAAGGGGGGCGACCTGCGGGCCCTCGATTTCCGCTTTGGCCTCGGCGCCCCCTTCAATGGCCTCAAGGCCTTTTTCACCACCCCCCAGCTCGACTGGATCGACAAGCTGCGCAACGCCCTGGCCCTGGGCACCAGCCCGATCGTGCGGGGCCTGGTGGACTACGAGGGGGCGATGGCGGTGATCCGGGCGCTGGATCGGATCAGCTTCCAGCAGTGGTTCCTGGGCCATGGCGGCAGCGCTAAGAGCATTGAACGGCTCTGGAATCCGATTGCCTATGCCCTCGGTTTCATCGATTGCGAGGCGATGTCTGCCCGCTGCATGCTCACGATCTTTTTGATGTTTGCCACCCGCACGGAGGCCTCAAAGCTCAACCTGCTCAAGGGTTCCCCCCAGCGCTGGTTACATCAGCCGATTCTCGATTACATCGAAAGCCGCGGCGCCCGACTACACCTGCGCCAGCGGGTCACTGAAGTGCACTACGAAAACCAGCCCGGCGGCGAGGGCCGCGTAACCGGGCTGAGCCTGGCCACCCCGGAGGGGGAGCAGCGGCTTGAGGCTGATGTTTACCTGGCCGCTTGCGATGTGCCGGGCATCCAGCGGCTGTTGCCCCCGGCCTGGCGCCAGCACCGTCAGTTTGACGACATCTACAAACTTGAGGCGGTGCCCGTGGCCACGGTGCAGCTGCGCTACGACGGCTGGGTGACCGAACTGGGCGACAGCTCTGCAGCTGCTGCGGCCCGCGCTGATCTGGCCCGACCCGCCGGTCTCAACAATTTGCTCTACACCGCCGACGCAGATTTCAGCTGCTTTGCTGATCTGGCCCTGGCCAGCCCCGCCGACTACCGCCGCGAGGGCCTCGGTTCCCTGCTCCAGTGCGTGCTCACCCCCGGCGACCCCTGGATTCCCCGCAAGCTGGAGGAGATCGTTGCCCACACCGATGCCCAGGTGCGCCAGTTGTTCCCTTCGGCGGCTGGACTCCAGTTGGTTTGGAGCAATGTGGTGAAGCTGGCCCAATCGCTTTACCGCGAGGCGCCGGGGATGGAGCCCTTCCGGCCGGAGCAGCGCACACCGATCACCAACTTCTTCCTGGCCGGCAGCTACACCCGCCAGGACTACATCGATTCGATGGAGGGGGCCACCATGAGCGGAAGGCTGGCGGCCAGTGCGATCCTGGAAGCAGTAGGGGGCTGAGATGGGGCGGTGGTTAGAACACAGCGTGGTCGCCGAGATCGCTGCCCCCCTGGAGCTGGTGTGGGCGGTGTGGATAGATCTGGAGGCAATGCCCCTCTGGATGCGTTGGATTGAATCGGTGGTGACCCTTGATGATCCCGACCTCACCGAATGGACCCTGGCGGCCCAGGGCTTCCGCTTCCAGTGGAAGGCCCGCATCAGCCAGAGAGTGGAAGGCCAGCAATTGCATTGGGAGTCGGTGGGGGGCTTGCCCACCAAGGGGGCGGTGCGTTTTTACCCCGAAGGCCCCAACCGCACGGCGGTGAAATTGACCGTGAGCTATGAGCTGCCCGGGATATTGGCGCCGTTGATGGATTCGGCAATGCTCGGCGGCTTGGTGAGCAAAGAACTGCAGGCCAATCTCGATCGCTTTAAAGACCTGGTGGAAGAGCGGGCTGCGGCTCGATAGGGTGCGGCCAGAGCTGGTCTGCCCCGTTCGTGAATCTGGTGTGTGGCCCTGGGGTCCGTGGCTCAGTTTTCTGCCTGAGCTTGGCCCTGCCGCTGGCGGGCCTGCTAACGGCCTGCGGCTCTAACACTTCCCAACTGCCCCCGCCCTTGCCCCGCCCGCGCCTGGTAAAGCCAGCGCCGCTGGCCCCAGCCCCCCTGGTGGCCGGTTTCACGCCCCTGCCAAGCCCTGAGGCGGTGTTGGCGGCCCTGCCCAAGGGCCGAGTGGATCCCTTCGCCGCCCCCCCGGCGCCGGCCACCGCCACCGCCACCGCTGCGGCTGCGGCTGCTAAGCCCAGTGCTCCGCCGGCCCTGCGGCTCACCGGTGTGGTGCTCAGCAATGGCATGGCCCAGGCTTTTGTGGACTACGGCAACCAGTCGGGGCCGGTGGTGGTGGGGGAAAAGGGGGGAGGGTCGATTGCCTGGTTACCGGAGGGTTGGCGGGTGGCCGCCATTGATGTGCAGCAGGGGCAGTTGCTCTTGCAGGCTGACGACGGTCGGCGGGTGCCCTATCAGCTCTGAACCTGGCTTTGGCTCTGGAGCCAGGCGGCCACCAGGCCCCCCAGGTCGTGCGGTTGGGCCTCCGCCTGCACCCGCCCCAGCAGCTCCTGGCAAACCGCACTGGTTTGGGGGCCGATCGAAATCACCGCCACCGGCGCCAGCAGCTGCCGCCAGCGGGCGCCGAAATGGGCCTGCAGCAGTTGAACGCTGTGGCGCACGGTTTTGCCGCTGCTGAAACAGATCGCCCCCACCTCGCCGGCGGCTAGGGCCGCGGCGGTGGCCGCCGGCAAGGCCTCCGGACAACGGGATTCATAGGCGGCCACCTCCACCACCCGGGCGCCGGCTTCGCCGAAGGCCTCCGCCAGCAGCGTGCGGCCGCCGCTTTGCACCCGGGGCAAGAGGATCCGCTGGCCCCAAACCCCCACCGGAAAGTGTTCCAGCAGGCTGTCGGCCACAAAATCTGGTGGCACGAAATCGGCCGGGGCCCCCAGCCCCTCCAGGCAGCGGGCGGTTTTACGGCCCACGGCGGCGATGCGCAGGCCCCTGGGCCGGGCGGCCAGGCTGCTGCCCCGCCGCTGCAGCCGTTGCTCTAAGGCCTGGGCGCCGTTGGCGCTGGAGATCACCAGCCAGTGGAAGCTGTCCAGTTCGGCCAGGGCATCGTCGAGGGGGCCCCATTCGTCTGGGGGGCCGATCACCAGGGCGGGCAGGTCGAGCACGGTGGCGCCTGCCGCCTCAAATAAGCGGCGTGCCTCCCCTAGCTGGGTTTCAGCCCGGGTGAGCACCAGTGTTTGCCCAGGGGCCATGGTCAGGCGGCGTCCAGTTTCACCAGTTCACCGGCCTTTTGGGCCAGGAGCTCGGCATCCTGGCGGCGCCCCTGTTCCAGCAGCAGGCCGATGGCAGTGAGGAAGCTGCCGCGGGCGGCGTCGATGTTGCCCCCCAGAAACTGGGCGGCGGCGAGATTTTGGTAGATCTCGGGATTGCGGGGGGCCAGCTGCAGCGCAGTTTCATAGGCCTCCAGGGCGCCAGCGATGTCGCCGCCCTTGCGCCGGATTAGGCCGAGGTTGTACCAGCCCAGCATCACTTCCGGCACCTGGCGGGTGGCGGCTTCCGTGAGGGCGGCGGCCTCCTCCAGCTTGTTTTGACGCAGTAGCAGGGCGCCAAGGTTGAGCCGGGCGGAGATGTTGAGCCGCGGGGCTAGGGGCACCGCCAGGGCGGCCCGGTAGTGCTGTTCCGCCAGGGGTAGGTCGATCTGGCCATGGGCAATGGCCAGGTGCAGCAGCAGCTCGTAGCGCTCGGCATGGTCGTTGGCGCCGCACTGGGCCAGGCCCAGCTCCAGCAGCTCCACGGCCCGATCCAGCTGGCCGGCTTCGATTTCCAGGCCGGCCAGCTTGGCGCAGGCATAGGGATCGCCGGGGCGTTCCAGCAGCTCCGCCTCCATGGCCTGGCGCAGCCGCGCCGCCTTGTGACCTGCGATCAGCTGATCCGGTTGGTAACCGGTGTGCACCAGGGCCGGTACGGGGCAGTCCACCACCCGCCAATGGGCTTCCTGTTGCTGCAGGGCGATGACGCTGTCGTCGATCATTGAGTGATAGGCCCGGTTCCAGCGCAGGGCCGGGTGGCGTCGAAACAGGCGGCTCACCAAGGAATAGGGGGCCTGGGCGGCGCCCTCCTCGTAGCGCAGCAGGTTGATCACCAGCACATCGGGCTGGGCCATCAGCGCTAGGAGCGGCGCCTTGGCATCGGCCAGCAGAAACTCATCGGCATCCAGCACCAACACCCAGTCCCCACTCACCAGCTCCAGGGCGCGGTTACGGGCCGGGGCAAAATCGCCGGGCCATTCCATCGTTTCTACCCGCGCCCCGGCCTCGCGGGCCAGGTCGATGGTGTTGTCGCTGGAGCCGGTGTCGAGCACCAGCAACTCATCGCAGAACCCCTCCACCGACTTCAGGCAGCGGCTGATCTGCGCCTCTTCGTTGCGCACGATCATCGAGAGGCTGAGCATGCCGACCAGGGTCAATAGGGCTTGAGGTTAGAAGCCTGGCCCGAAAGGGCTCAGTCTGTGAAGCCCCCCTCGTGGGGGTCGCTCCCGAGGCCGAGGCTTTGCAGCGCCAGGGCCTGGGCCGCCGGCATCTGGCCGGGGCTGTAGGCCGCCGGCAGGGTCTGGGGCAGCAGTGGCTGCAGTTCGGCCCAGAGGTAGGGGCTGCCGTACACCACCAGCCCCGCCAGGCGCCCGGCCTCCAGAAGGCTTTGCACCACGCTGGCCCAAGCCCCCCCGGCGCCGGCACTGCCGCGGAAGGGGTTGCCCCGCACAAACAGCTGCAGCAGCACCGGGCCCGGCGGCAGTGTTTCCAGGTTTAGGGGCTGGCTGCGGTCGTCGAGCACCAGGGCTTGGAAACCGGCGGCCTGGGGCCGCAACAGGGCCGGGGCCGCCAGGGGGAGGAAGCCGCAGCCGAGGCTGCTGTCGATGCGGATCAAGTTCACCCCTGATTCCTGCAAAACAGACCTGCCCTGTAAAACAGACCTGCCCTGCCGCTGCAAGCTGAGCTCCAGCAGTTCTTGGGCCAGGGCCCGGTGGGGGGCCTCCGCCTGGGCCAGTTGCTCCAGGGCCCCAGCGGCCTCGGCCGGGGGCGGCGTGCAGCGCCGTAGGGCCCGCTGGCGCCGTTCCAGGCTCTGCTCCAGCCGCTCCTGGGGCCAGCGGCCCTGCTGGAAGCCCTGCTCCAGGGCATCAAGGGCAGCAGCTACATCGGCGGGCATCAGGATCAGGTCGGCCCCTGCTTCAAAGGCCAGGGCGGCGGCTTCCCCGGCGCCGTAGTGGCCGGCAATCGCTTCCATCACCAGGGCATCGGTTACCACCAACCCCTGGAAGCCCAGGTCCTGGCGCAACAGCTGGCTCAGCACCGCCGCCGAGAGGGTGGCGGGTCGCTGGGGATCGAGGGCCGGCAGTTGTAGGTGGGCGGTCATCACTGAGGCCACCCCCGCGGCGATCGCCGCCCGGAAGGGCACAAACTCCACCGCCTCAAGTCGTTCGCGGCTGTGGGGCAGCAGCGGTAATTCCAGGTGGGAATCGCCGCTGCTGTCCCCATGGCCAGGGAAGTGTTTGGCGCAGCCCAGCACCCCCTGCTGCTGCAGCCCCTCCAGGAAGGCCGTGGCCAGGGCGGCGGCGGCGGCGGCCGTTTCCCCCCAGGCCCGCACGTTGATCACCGGGTTGGCCGGGTTGTTGTTTACGTCGCACACGGGCGCCAGCACCCAGTTGAGCCCCAACAGCTGGGCCTCCCGGCCGGTGCAGGCCCCATAGGCCCGGGCCAGGGCCTCGGCCCGTTCTGGATCGCGGCGCCAGAGGGGATCGAGGGCGAGGGGGGGCACCAGCCAGCTGGCCCCTTCAAAGCGTTGGCCTACGCCCTCCTCCACATCGGCGCAGAGCAGCAAGCGTTGCTCGGCGCTGGGCCCGGCCCAGTGCTGCAGTTGGCGGCAACGCAGGGCCAGATCAGCGGCGCTGCCCCCCAGCAGGATTACGCCCCCCAGCCCCTCGGCCAACCAGCGCCGCAGCTCAGCGTTGCTGGCCTCCCAGCGGGGGTAACGCCGTTGGCTGTCGCTGGCGAAGCCACTGGCCCGCAGCACCAGCAGCTGGGCCAGTTGGCGCCGCAGGCTCATGGCAGGTCGTTGCCTTCCGGCACCGGGCCCCGCTCCTGGCGTTCCTGTTCGAGGTTGTTGAGCAATCCCAAGATCTCCACCCCCTTGGCGAGCCCCTTGTCGTGCTGAAAGATCAGTTCAGGGGTGCGCCGCATTTTCATGCGCCGGCTCAGTTCGCCGCGCAGGAAGGGGGCCGCCGAGCGCAGACCTTCCATGGCTAGGGCCTGGTCGGGTTCACTGCCGTAGATGCTTACAAACACCTTGCAGTGCTGCAGGTCACCAGCCACCACCACGTTGGTGATGCTCACCATGCCAAGGCTTACCCGCTCATCGCGCACGCCATTCACCAATAGGTCGCTCATCTCCCTGCGGATCAGAGAGGCCACCCGTTCCACCCGCCGTCCTTGGGCCATTACCTATGCCGCCGGCACTGGTGTCACCATCGCATGCAGCACCAGCGCCAGGCTGAGCACGCCACTCACCGCCGCCCCCACCAGGGCCACGGCGGTCACCGGGTTACGGGTCCGGGCCAGCAATGGTTCGAGCACCGATAGGGCCACCCCTAGCCCGAAAGCAACCAGGTAACGGGGGTAGCGGATCACATTGACGAAGAAGTCCCTCATCGTGTCTTCATCTGTGCTCGCTACTCTGCCGCCATATGGTCCCGTCTTGATCTGATGGAGCTTTTTCAGTTCCGCCATTCCGCCTTCTGCGAAAAGGTGCGGCTGGTGTTGGCCGCCAAGGCCGTTAGTTACGACGTAAACGAAGTGGTGCCGGGCCTTGGCCAGTGGGAGCTGTTCCGGCTCTCGGGCCAGCGCCAGGTGCCGCTGTTGCGGGATGGCAACGAGTTGATCGCTGATTCCAGCGCCATTGCCCTGTACCTGGAGGCCCGCTTCCCCGAACCGGCCCTGCTGCCCCCAGACCCCGCCCAACGGGCCCAGGTGCTGCTGCTGGAGGACTGGGCCGACACCGCCCTGGCCAGTGGTGCCCGCATGGCCCTGCTCCAGGGGGTTGCCGAAGATCCGCTCCTGCGGGCGGCCCTGTTGCCAGACGCCACCCCGGCGGTCCTGAGGAACCTGGTGGGGGCCGTACCCGCTGATCTACTCGGGGGAGTTAGTCAGTTTTTGCGGCCGGAACGGCAGCACTTGCTTGCTGCCCTTGAACAACTCACCAGCCTGTTGAGCGTTCAGCCGTACCTGGTGGGGGATCGCCCCAGCCTGGCGGACCTGGCGGTGGCGGCCCAGCTCTATCTGTTGAAGTTTCCGGCCGCGGCTGGCCTGGAGTTGGCGGCCAGGGGGGTGGCGGGCATCGCCGATCAAGCCCAATTTGAGCCGTTGTTTGCCTGGCGGGATGGGCTTTATCGCACGCTGCAGCGCCCGCTTCAGAGCTCTACGGGGCTCGGCTGATGTCTGATCCGCTGATCAGGGCCCTGGACCACTACGTGGTGCTGGATCCGGCCGGGGCGGAGCAGATCCTCACGGCGGCCGCCACCGAGGCCTGGTTGCTAACCCAGCTGCAACGGCTGCCGGCCCCGCCGGAGGATTTAGCCGCCCTGGCCAGCGACCAGGAGCGGGTGCAGCGACTGCTCAACACCGCCTGCGCCCTGGAGCTGGAGCCGGGGCTCACGGTGCAGTGGTTTGCGGTGCGGATCGAGCCTTGAGCAGCGGCGGCAGCCCCTCGAGAATCTGTGCCACCACTGTTTCGGGGCCGCCGCAGCCAGCGTTCACCTGGAGATCTGCCTGGCCATAGAGGGGGCGCCGTTCCTCTAGTAGTTGCGGCAACCGGTTCAGCAGCGGCCGCGGGGTGGGGTCCGCCTGCAGCCGGGCCAGCAGCAGCTCCTCCGCCACATCCAGCCAAATCACCACCCCCTGCTGCAGTTCGCCCCAGTTGGCGGTGGTGGTAACTACGCCGCCGCCGGTGGCCACCACGAGCGAATGCCACTGGGAGATCTGTTGCAGCACCTGGCGTTCTAGGGCGCGGAAGCCCGCCTCGCCATCGCGGCTAAAGATCTCTGGGATCGGGCAGCCGGCCGCCTGGCTGATCACCGCATCGGCATCGATAAAGCGATAGCCCAGGGCCGTGGCCAGGGCTGGTCCCACTGTGCTTTTGCCGCTGCCCATCATCCCCACCAGGTAGAGGTTGAGGCCCTGCAGCCGCTCAGCCAGGGACGGGACAGAATCCTTAGGATGCATGCGCTTTATCAGCCTTAACAGTGGCAGCACAGGTGATCGGGCATGCTGCCACGGCCCAACTTTCCCCCCACGGCAAAGGTCGCCCCTGTGTGATCACCCGCCGGGCCTGTTTCAGTGCCAGCCACCACTACTGGTTGCCGGAACTGTCTGCGGTGGAGAACCAGCGGCTTTTTGGTGACTGCAGCATTGCCCCAGGCCACGGCCATAACTACGAACTAATTGTTTCGATGGGGGGGGGGCTCGATGGCGATGGCATGGTGCTCAACCTTTCCCAGGTGAAACATGCCATCCGCGAGCAGGTAACTGCCCAGCTGGATTTCCGCTGCCTCAATGGGGTGTGGCCGGAATTCGATCTGAATCGGCCGGAGGCCTGGTTGCCCACCACCGAGGCGCTGCTCCATGGGATCTGGCAGCGGCTGGCCCCCCAGCTGCCGCTCACCGCCCTGCGGCTCTACGAACAACCCACCCTCTGGGCCGATTACCTCGGCAATGCCATGGAAGCTTTCCTCACCGTTCGCAGTCATTTCTCCGCCGCCCATCGCCTGGCCCGGCCGGAATTGAGCCAGGCCGAAAACGAAGCGATCTACGGCAAATGTGCCCGCCCCCATGGCCATGGCCACAACTATTTCCTCGATGTGACCGTGCGCGGGGAGATCGATCGCCGCACCGGCATGGTCTGTGACTTGGCCGCCCTGCAGCAGGCGGTGTCAGACGAAGTGCTGGAACCCTTCGACCACAGCTTCCTGAACAAAGACGTGCCCTTTTTTGAAACCTGTGTGCCCACGGCGGAAAATATCGCCCTGCACATTGCCGACCGCCTCAAGGCTCCGGTGGCAGCCCTCGGGGCCGCCCTGCACAAGGTGCACCTGCAGGAAAGCCCGAATAATGCCGCTGAGGTTTATCTCGAACCGGCCCAGGTGTGAGCTGGCTGCGGCTGGTGTTGGCGGTGAGCCTTGACGGTCGGCTTGCCCCCCCCGCCGGTGGTGCCGCCCAGCTGGGGGGGCCGGCTGATCGGCGGGTGCTGGAGGAGGCCCTGGCCTGGGCCGATGCCTGCCTGCTGGGGGCCGGCACGCTGCGGGCCCATGGCAGCAGTTGTTTGATTCACGAACCCGACCTGCTGGCCCAGCGGTTGGCCCGCGGGGCTGCGGCCCAACCGCCGCTGCTGTTGGTGAGCCGCAGCGCTGAGCCCGCTGGCTTGGATCCCAGCTGGCCCTTCTGGCGTCAACCCTTTGAGCGCTGGTTGCTGGCCCCTGAAGCCGCCGCCGGTGGGCCGGCGCCTGGCTTCCAGCGCCAGTTGCTGCTGGACAGCTGGCCGGGCCTGCTGGGGCGCTTGGCCGAGGAGGGCCTGGGGCGGCTGCTGCTGCTCGGCGGCGCCCAATTGGCTGGATCGCTGCTGGCCGCAGGGCTGGTGCAGGAGTTGCAGCTCACGCTTTGCCCGCTGGTGCTGGGGGGCCCCCATACCTGGCTGCCGCTGGAGCTGGAGCTGCAGCCGAACCACTGGACCCTGGTGGAACAGCGGCTGCTGGGGGCCGGGGCCGGCCCCGGCTCAGGGGAATTGCTGCTGCGTTATCAACGCACGGGAAATTGTTGATCCCAGCTGGGTTTTGCCGTTTCCATTAGGCGACTCAGGCACACGGAGGCCACCCCCATGCTGGCGGGGCCCACCCGGCCGGCCATCGCCTCTGCCACCACCTGGGCGAGGTTGCCGCTGCGTTCAATTTCTTGCACCACGCAAACGCTGGCCGGTCGGGCTAGCTCGGCGCACATGCCCTGCAGGGCGGCAAAGCTGCCTTCCGCCTTGCCCACGGCCTTCTGGCATTCCCGGGTCATCTGGGCCTCCACCTGGGGCCGCACCATGCCCAGCAAGGCGCTACTCACCAGGGGAACCTGGGCGAATAGCAGGGGCAGGGAAAGCAGGCCGGCGACCATGGTTAGTAGTAATAGTGCCTTAAGCATGGCGCAGCCCCAGCAGTCCTGCAGCACTGCTTAGCTTCTGCAGCAACTTCCCCAGCCCAGGACCCCTGTCGGTGGAAAACGTTGAGGTGGAAAACGGCCAACTGGAAAACGGGCTCAGGGCCCGCTGGCATCGCGGCCTGGCGGAAATCCCTGAGGCCGACTGGGATCGACTCACCGCCGCCGCCGGTTTGCCCTTTTACCGCTGGCGCTGGCTGGAGGCACTCGAACGCTCCGGCAGCATCACGCCCCGCCAGGGCTGGCAGCCCTGCCATCTCAGCCTCTGGCGCCAGGGGGAGCTGCTGGCAGTGGCGCCCCTCTATCTCAAGGGCCATAGCTATGGGGAATTTGTTTTTGACCAGTCCTTTGCCCAGCTGGCGGGTCAGCTGGGCCTGCGCTATTACCCGAAACTGCTGGGCATGAGTCCACTGAGTCCAGTACTGGGCTATCGCTTTTTCATTGCCCCCGGCGAGGGGCAAGCCGAGATCACGGCGTTATTAATGCAGCTTATTGATCAGTTTTGTGGTCAGAACCAACTGCTGAGCTGCAATTTTCTCTATGTGGATCCCCAGTGGCGAACCCTGGCGGAGGCGGCCGGCTGTGCCCCTTGGCTGAATCAGCAGAGCCTCTGGACCAACCCCGGCTACGGCAACTTCAACGACTACCTGGCCAGCTTCAATGCCAACCAGCGCCGCAATATCAAACGGGAACGGTTGGCGGTGGCCGCGGCTGGTTTAACGGTTACGGCGATCGCCGGGGAGGCGATCAGTGCGGCATTGCTCCTGCGCATGCACGATTTCTATCTGGACCACTGTCGTCGTTGGGGGCAATGGGGCAGCAAGTACCTCACGGAGGAGTTTTTCGTGCTGGCGGCCCAGCAGTTGCGGCAGCATCTGGTGTTATTTAGTGCCCACCAAGCTGGGGCTGACCCCCACAACCCCCTGGCGATGGCCCTCTGTGTGCACCAAGAGGACAAGCTCTGGGGTCGCTATTGGGGTTCGAATCTGGAGCTGGAAAACCTGCATTTCGAGGTTTGTTACTACGCACCGATCGATTGGGCCATCAGCCAGGGGGTGCGCAGCTTTGACCCCGGTGCAGGGGGCAGCCACAAGCGCCGCCGCGGTTTTGTGGCGCGGCCCCACGCCAGCCTGCACCGTTGGTATCAGCCGGAATTTGCCAGCTTGATCCAGCGTTGGTTACCCCTGGCCAATGGTCAGCTGCTGGAGGAGGTGGAGGCGATCAATGCCGAGCTGCCCTTCAGCGCGGCGGGGATTCCCTGGGGCGTTGAGCCTTCAGAATGAGCTTTATGCAGTTGACACAGATCCCGCCGATGGCGCTGGGCCCCTTAACTTCCGACCAGCGCCATGCTTTGGATGAGGAGCTTTCCCGGCGCCAGATTGAGCTGGACCCCGCCGGTTATTTCTTGATCAAGCTGGATGAGGCGGCTGGGGAGCTGCTGGTGGAGCACTTCAGCAATGTGATCAACGACCGGGGCCTGGCCACTGATCCAGACACCGGCGAAGTGTTGGCCTGCCGTGGGGCTGGCCCCAGAACCCCCCTGGCGGTGTTTCGCGGCCGCACTGCCAAGGAGCTGGGCATGGCCCTCACGGAAGGCCCCGGCCCCCTCTGCCTCAGTCGCCTAGACCATGCCCTCTACCTGGGCAGGGAACTGCAGCGGGCCGAGCTTTGCCTGGAAAGCGGCCGCGCCTATGTCCAAGACTGATCAAGCAGTTTGCAATTGCGCTGCCACATTGCTGGGTTCTTCCGGCGGTAGGCAGGCCAGCTGATCGGCGATTTCCTTCTGGACGATGCCGCGGTATTCCTGGAAGTGTTCGTTGTGGGCAAGGGTCACAAGGAACTGTTCCAAGTTGTCGGGATTGCGCCGGGCGATGGTGGCCAAGGATTTCCAGAAGCGGAAGCGGGTGTCTCTTACTAGGCCTTGGCGCCAAACCACGATGGCGAGGGCGCGCACGTCGGTGAATGAGGGCAGGCTGGGCTTGCCAAGGGCAGCGGTTTTCACATAGCTCTGCCAGCGGGGTTTACCCACCTTTAGGTAATAGTGAGTAACTCTATCGATGTAGGCGTTGGGTTCATAGAGACGGCTGAAGGCATCTACGTATTCATTGGCAATGTCGCGGATGGGGCGACTGGGCACGAAATTAAGCAGATTGGTTTGATTCACACCTTTGGCATCGGCTTTCTCCTGAATCAAACGACCTTCTTTCTCAAGGCGATGCCAGAGCCCTGTGTTGGGCAGGGCCTGGAGCATGCCCATCATCGCGGCGGGAATCCCCGTGCGGCTTACAAATTCAACGATGCGGTTGCCGGCGCCGGCCTTTTCACCATCGAAACCGATGATGAAGCCAGCCATCACGCGAATGCCATAGGAGGTGATGCGATCCACCGACTCCTCTAGGGAACTGCGGGTGTTCTGGTGTTTGCCAGCACTGGAGAGGCTGGCTTCGTCTGGGGTTTCGATGCCGAGGAAGACGCTGTCGAAGCGGGCTTCCGCCATCATTTCCAGCAGTTCATCATCGGCGGCCAGATCCACGGAGGCTTCGGTGGCGAAGCTAAAGGGATAGCCCCGTTCGATCTGCCATTGCTTAAGGGCCGGCAGTAGCAACTTGGCGTTGCGTTTATTGCCGATGAAATTGTCATCCACCAGGAAGATTGAACGGCGCCAGCCCAGGTCGTAAAGGGCTTGGAGTTCGGCGATCAGTTGCTCGGGGTTCTTGGTGCGGGGCTTACGGCCATAGAGCACGATGATGTCGCAGAATTCGCACTGGAAGGGGCAGCCCCGGGAGAACTGCACCGACATTGAGTCGTAGGCACTCAGGTCCAGCAGGTCGAAGCGCGGAATCGGGGTGCCGGTTACATCGGGTTTCTCGCCATTGGAGCTGAAGCGACCGCTCTTTTCCCCCTTTTGAATCGCTTCGATGAACAGCGGCAGCGTTATTTCCCCCTCATCAAGCACCTTGAAATCCACCAGGGCCAGCTCGGGGGCATCGGGGGTGGAGCTGGCGAAGGGCCCCCCCACGGCCACCGGCAGGCCGCGGCGCTTGGCCTCGGTAATTTGCCGTTGCATATCTTCCTTCTGAACGATCATTCCCGAGATCACCACCAACTCGGCCCAGGCCCAATCGGCTTCAGTTACCTCATTCACATTGCGGTCCACCAGGCGCATCGGCCATTCCTGGGGTAACAACGCCGCCACGGTGACAATGCCGAGCGGCGGCAACAGCACCTTGCGATTTACGAGCTCGAGGATTTTCTCGTAGCTCCAGAAGGTTTTGGGGAATTCCGGGTAAACGAACAGCGTGCGCATGCCGGAGTAGGGGGGGGTCGCGGTGGCCTTATAGCCAGGTGGCTAAAGCTTAATCGGTCTGGCCCAGGGCTGGGTTCTGCTGTAATGGCAGCACCTCTGCAAACGATCCATGGGAATCGCCCTCTATCTCGTTCTCGTGGCTTCTGGCCTGGCGGCGGCGGCGGTGATCAGCAAGGTGCTGAAGGGCATCAAGCTGATCTGAGCACCTGCTTCAGCTCGCCAAGGTCAGCTCACCAGGGTCAGCTGGCGGCGGCCCCGGCGCAGCAATTCCAGTAAGGCCAGGGCTGTGCCCAGGGCCCCCAGCAGTCCAAAGGTGGGGCCGAGGCCCCAGTGCATCGTTAGCCCGGCGGCGATCAGGCCGCTGAGGCCGCCACCGCCAAGAAAAGCGATCTGGCTGAGGCCAGCCATGCGTCCCCGCAACACCTGGGGGGCAGCCACCTGGGCGATCAGGTTGCAGCCGGAGAGCAGGGCGGCGGTGCCGGCCCCGATCAGGAAGGCCATGGCCAGGCTCCAGCCCGCCAGGCCCTCCCCCTGGGCCATGCCCATCTGGGCCAGGGCGGTGACCAGGCCACTGCCCCCCAGCAGCAGTCCAGGCCGTTGGCTGAGCCATTCACTGTTGCGTTGCAGCACCAGGCCGCCGCAGATGCTGCCGGCCGCCAGGATGCTGGTGAATAGGCCCAGGTCTTGGGGGCTGGGGCCCACCAGGTGGGCGGCGATTAGTGGCGCCAGGCCAGGGTGGAAGAAGCCCACCAGGCAAAACAAGCCGGTGAAGCGCAGCACATGGCGCAGGTCGGGGCCGCAGTTGCGCCAGGCGGCCCCCAGGCTGGCGCTGGCGCCCCCCTGGCTGCGTTGTTCCTGCTCCCGGTGGGGCCGCAACAGCCAGACCACCGAAGCGATCGGTAATAGGTAGGTGGCGGCATCGAGCAACAGGGCCATGGCCGGGCCGGTGAAGGCCACCAGCGCGCCGCCAATCGGCGGCCCCACCAACTTGCCCACGTTGAACACCACGGAAAAACTGGTGAGGTAAGGCCCCAGTTCCTCGGGGCGGTTTACCAGTAGGGCGCAGTACTTATTGCGGGCGGTGAGTTCGTAGGCGCTGGCGAGCCCCACCACCAGGGTGCTGAACAACAGCAGGGCCGCTTGGCTGCGTCCCTGGGTGAGGGGAATGGCGAGGGCGCCGAGGGCGGCCCCCAGCAACAGGCCCCACTGGGCCCACACCAGCACCCGTTCGCAGCCATGGCGATCGGTAACTACCCCGGCGGGGCCACTCACCACCAGGGTGGGTAAAGACAACAGGGCGAAATGCAGGGCCAGCAGCATGGGCTGGTGGGTGCCATCCATCAGCACCCAGCCCTTGGCGGTGAGGCCCGCAAACGAGCCCATGGTGCTCAGCCCCGAGGCCACCAGAAAGATCTGCCGCTGGCGCTCTAGGGGAGGGGAGCCTGGGATCACAGGGGGCGACTGGCGCCGACCATCGCTTCTATACCCACCACTTCCCCCTCCAGGTCGTAGGCCGAGGCGCCGGTGAGGCGCACGGGCACCATCGTGCCGGGGGCGGCGGTGCGACCGTCGGGCCCGGGCCGCACCAGCACTTCACCATCCACATCGGGGGCAAAGCGCAGGCAGCGGCCGATCAGGGCGCCGCTGCTGGGGTTCTCCTGTTCGATCAACACATCCACGATCCGGCCCACCCAGGCGGCATTGCCTTCGGCGCTGATCGCCTGTTGGGCTGCCATCAGCCGGTCCCGCCGTTGCTCCGCCACGGCGGCGGCCACTGGATTAGGCAGGCTGGCGGCGGCGGTGCCGTCCTCCGGCGAGAAACAAAACACGCCCACATGGTCAAAGCGCTGCTCCTCCACAAACTGCAGCAGGTGTTCGAACTGCTCTTCGGTTTCGCCCGGAAAGCCAACGATGAAAGTGGTGCGCAGCACCGCATCGGGCAGCTGCTGGCGGATGCGCTGCAGCAATTCGCCGTTCACCCCCGCCTGCCAGGGCCGGTTCATCGCCTTCAGCACCTCGGGATGGCTGTGCTGCAGGGGTAAGTCGAGGTAGGGGAGCACGTTTGGCACCTCCCGGTAGGCGGCCAAAACTTCGGGGCTGAGGCCGGTGGGGTAGGCGTAATGGACGCGGATCCAGGGGATTTCCACCTCCCCTAGGGCCCGCAACAACTCCGCCAGTTGCGGTTTGCCGTAGAGGTCTAGGCCGTAGTTGGTGGTGATCTGGCTGATCAGGATCAGTTCTTGCACCCCCTGGGCCGCCAGCTGTTGGGCCTCGGTCACGATTGATTCGATCGGCCGTGAACGCTGGTCACCGCGCAGCTTCGGAATGATGCAGAAGGCGCAGCGGTAGTCGCAGCCCTCGGCCACCTTCAGGTAGGCCACCGCTTCGGAGGTGGTGCGATAGCGGGGCAGGTGCTCGTCTGCCACAAAGGTGGGCACGGCACTCACCCGGTTCACCCGTTCGCCGGCCTCCACCCGTTCCAACACCTCCACGATGTGCTGGTAATCACCGGTGCCAACGATGGCGCGGGCCTCCGGCAGGGCTTCCAGCAGCTCCTCCTGGAAATGCTGGGCGAGGCAGCCGGCGATCACGATTTGTTTGCCCTGTTCGGCCAGGTCCACCAGGGTGCGCACCGATTCCTGGCGGGCCTCCTGGATAAAGGAGCAGGTATTTACCACCACCACATTGGCTTCCGCTTCATCGGCGCTCACCCCATAGCCGGCCTCGGCCAGCAAACCAAGCATGTGTTCGGTGTCCACGCGGTTCTTTTCGCAGCCCAGGTGCGAGAAGGCCACGGTGGCTTTTGGCTTAGGGGACGGCTCGGAGGCCATGGCAGCATCGGCCCAACTTCTCAACCTAACCCGTGGCTGCTGCGGTCCCCTGGCAACGCCTGTTTGAGCCTGGCCCCAGGGGCGCGGCTGAGGCAAAAAACCCAGCCTTGATTGGTGTGCTGCACCTGCCGCCCCTGCCCGGTAGCCCCGGCTGGGGGGGCTCGATGGCGGCGGTGCGCCGTTGGGCCCTTGATGATGCGGCCGCCTATCTGGAGGGCGGGGCGGCCGGACTAGTGGTGGAGAACTTCGGTGATCTGCCCTTCTTTGCCGGGGCGGTGCCCCCCGAAACCGTGGCGGCCATGGCTGTGATCGCCGCCGAGGTGGTGGCGCTCGCCGCTGGTCGCCCGGTGGGGATCAATGTGTTGCGCAATGACGGCGCCGCTGCCCTGGCGGTGGCGGCGGCCAGTGGCGCCAGCTTTGTGCGCTTAAACGTGCTCAGTGGGGCGATGGTCACAGACCAGGGCTTGATTCAGGGGCGGGCGGCGGAGCTGTTGCGGCTAAAACGGCTCCTTGACCTCGCCGATGTGGGCATCTTTGCCGATGTATTGGTGAAGCACGCCTACCCCCTGGCGCCCCAACCGATCGCTGAGGCGGTGGAAGACAGCCTGCACCGGGCTGGGGCCGATGCGGTGATCGTGAGCGGAGTGGCCACCGGGGCGCCGCCCCTGCTGGCGGATCTGCAGGCCGCCCAGCTGGCGGCCGCCGGTGCGCCGGTGTTGATCGGCAGTGGCTGTAGTGGGGCCAATGCCGACCAGTTAGCCCCCCTCTGCCAGGGGGTGATTGTGGCCAGTTCGCTCAAGCGCGATGGGTTGCTGGCCAATCCAGTGGATCCCGAGCGGGTGCGGGCCCTACGCCAGGCGCTGGGGGTCTGACCTTCGGCGGGTTGATCAGAAGCGCAGCTGCAAGCCGCCGCCCAGGTTCCAGAGGGGGCTGTTGCTGTACAGCTCGGCTCCGCCCCGGGCGTAGATCACCGTGTTGTTGGCAAAGCCGTAGCTGAGCTGGCCCTGGAGGCCGAGGCCGCTGGCTTCAACGGCCGGGCTGCGCAGGTTGAGGGCTTGGCCGTTAACAACACCAATGCTGGTGCTGGGGGTATCCCCCAGGAATCCCCGCTGCAGCCACGACACCCGCACCGAGGGGGTAAAGAGGTTTTTGCCATCGCGTATCGGCGCTCTCCAGGTAACGCCGAGATCGAGGCCGCCGAAGCTGCTGTTTATGGATCCGATGCGGTAGCGGTTATTCGTTACGGCGTCGAAACGGCTGCCGCCATTGAGATTGAGGCTGCTGCTGCTGAGCAACAGGCTCGGTTCCAGCAGCTGACTTTCCGAGAGCTTCCAGCGCAGGCCCGCCTGGAGGGCGGCATTAAAGGCGCTGCCGCTTTGGCTCAGGTTGTAGCTGCGCACCCCGAAGGCATTGCTGCTGATCAGTGCCAGGGGGCTGGTGCCGTTCACCCCATCGAGGCCCAGGGCCCCATTCACAAACCAATCTGGGGTTTGGTACTGGGCAAACAAACCAGCGCCCGCCTCCTGCAGCGTTGAGGAGCTGCTGCTGAATCCCAGGATTCCAGCGCCATTGATGTTCTGTTCCGCCAGGCGCCCAAACACCCCGGCTCGGAACTGTTCGCTGAAGGCGTAGTCGAGCTTCAAGCCCGCGGCATAGCCGCCATTCAAAGTGCTGGCGCCGTAGCCATGGCGGGCGGGCAACAGGGTGCCGCCGCCGGTGCCCCCCCAGGCCCGCAGCCGCCAGCCATCCCGTTCGCTGTAGTAAGCCCCCGGGGTGGTGGCGAAGCGATAGGCGGGGTCGGCGCTGGTTTCAGGTCCAGGGGCCACCAGCTCCTTGGCGGCGGCAGGCACCTTCTGGGGTAGGGGTTCCAGCAGGTCCTGACTGAACAGCTGCCAATTGCTGAAGGCGGCGAGGGGGGCCAGGGTTGCTGCCGAGCGATTCAGCTGCACGGTCACCGGCACGCCCGGGCTGGGGCTGCTGGTAATTGGGGTGCTGGTAACGGGCGGGCAGCCGATCTCACTGCTGAAGGGATCACAGATCGCCTGGGCTGGGCTGGCCCCCAGGCTCAGAGCTGCCAGAGCAACGGCGACAAAATGGTGACGGCCCATGGGGGAGGCAGAGCTTTTGAAGGAGCTTAAGGATCCCCCAGGCCGCGGCAATGTATTAAGCGGGCCTGGGGGCTCTGGGAGAGGGGAAATCATGCAATTTTTGCAATTAAGCCCAGGCTTCGCTGGGGCCGGGCCATTTTTCGCCCTTTTGGGAGCTGCGATTCCTGCTCTAACTTTTTAGGGTGAATAAATCTGTCTGAAGGCATTGGCACCCTCCCCTGCTCCCTCCCCTGTCGTATCCATTCGTTCCACCCCACTCAATATCCTTTACGGCGAGTCAGGAAACCTGGATCTCAGCTTCGATGAGCAGACGACCACGGGCTATGGCCCCTGGTTGCAGTTACTCGTGCCTGCCCCCAGCGATCATTTGCAATTCGGGGCGGCTAGCTGGGCCGGGGGCAGCCTCAGCGCCCAGGCCCTCAGCTTCTCGGGGCCAAACGCCTCAGGGCTCTACACCCTCACCCATCCCTACACCGGCCAAACGCTTACCGGTAACAAGGGCGATCAGCTGCTGATCTGGAAATTTCCCATAGGTAGTTACGCCGCCGATGCCCCGCCCCTGGAGTTGCGGGTGCCGGTGGCTGTGGCTGCCACCACCCCCACCCTGGGCCCAGTGGCGATCATGGTGGGCGGCGGCTATGCCCTTGGGGCTGATCCCCTCCAAAACCCCAGCACTGACCCGGCGCTGCAGGCCCCAGCCCTGCCGGGGGCAATTGTGCCTGCGGTGGTACAGCTGGATAAGGATCCGATCAGCCCTGAATACGAAACCGCCACCGGTCCAAATTTTCCGCGCCAGTGGCGGCTCTCGGTGAATGGGGCCGCCGGCCAAACCCTCAAGGACCTCACCCTTAGCGACAGCCTGCCCAACGACCCCATTTATCTGGGTACCGATCCGGATGTGGTGAACTTGCCGGTGGTCCTAGCAAAGATCAGCAGCGAGCCCAAGCTCAATGCCGCCACTGCGCCTGGCAATAACCAGTTGCAGATCAACTACGGCACGGTTACTGGTTTGGCCGCCCAGGAGGACCTGCGGGCGGAGACCCGCTTCTACATCCCCCCGACCCTCAACCAGGCCAGTGGCGCTCCGATCACTTACACCAACACCGCCAAGTTGGCAGGCACTTGGCTTAATCCTCCGCTGGGGACCCCTGGGGCCGTGGAGGTGCAAGATCAAGACCCGGAACCTGAAACGATCACGGCCAAGGCTCTAGCAATCCAGAAGTATGACGACAGGCCGGAAACTTTAGACAAATATGGTCGCGAACTTGCGGGCACTATCTTGCCAGGGGAGATCGTAAATTTTACCCTTGATTTTCAGGTTTCTGATTATTTCGCCTTTGGCGAACTGAAGATCGAAGATATCCTCGGAGATGGGCTGAGTTTCCTGCCTGGTACGGCCAAAATCCGATTACAGGAACAAGGTAACAGTCTCACTAATGGGGGGTTTGTTAATTATCTAGATAGTTACCTTGCCTACACTAAAGATTTTAGCTTGGGCAAGGATCGCCTGCAGTTTGATCTATCCAGCTGGCTAAAAGGCGCTGCCCTGCCAGCTGTGGACGATGGCATCCTGCAGGGGGGCTATGTGGGGGCCAAGGCGGGAGCCAGCCTTGGTAGCATCACTTTCCAGGCCAAAGTTGATGATTTATTTGTGGCCCCTAAGGTTGCAGGGCAAAACATCAAGGCCGCAGATAATTTGCGCAATGATGTCACATTTGAAGGGCAGATCTATAATTACAATGCTGCCAATGCCAGTTTCAGCGATACCAATGTAGTTGTAAGTGACACCAGTGCCGAGGCCCTGCGCATTCCAGAGCCCAGCCTGGTTAAATCAATCGTGGCCCGCAATGGCCAGCCCCTCACGGGGCCTGTGGTATTTGCCCCCGGCGACACGGTCACCTATCGATTGCGGGCGGTGTTGCCCACGGGCGATCTGCAGGCCATGGAGCTGTTGGATTGGTTGCCCACCCCGGGCTTCAGTATTGCTACGGATGCTGCCAATGGGGTTTCCAAGGCTGCCTTTGAAGCATCGGGCAGTGGCGCCACGGCCGCAAAGCCGCCGGCTGCTGGCAGCTTTGCCTACGGCAGTGAGCACACGGCGCCTCAACTCCAAGAAAATCTGATTCAGGTGGGCCCTGGCACCAATCAACTGTTGGCCAGTTTTCTAAATACTTCTGACCAGGCAAATAAGGGTCAGGTTGTTGATCTCTACTATACCGTTACGGCCAGCTCGGCGGTGATGGCAGACCGGCTGGAGCAAACAAATATTTCCCAGCTCAATTACAGTTCCTCCGATGGGGTAAAGCACTCCACAGATCTGGCGGTGGCGATTGGCGAGCGGCTATCGCCCGATCTGAAAATCCGTAAGGGGGTGGTGAAAACCAGCCGTGACAGTGACGTTACCCCTGACGTCACCCCTGGCGCCAGTTACAGCCCTGGTAGGAACTTTGGGGGGGTGGAATTTGCGCCAGCTGGCAGTATTGATCTTCCTTTTGTTGGGGGCAGTGGCAAAGGTATCCTCAGCAGCTCGGCCATCAGTATTGCCGGTGGCAATGGTTCCACCGGAGCGGTAAAGAGCAGTAGCCTTGATTCAAATGTCTCGAATCTAGACGCCGGCGATTTGATTAGATTTGCAATTGTAGTTGAGAACATCGGCACCAGCTATAGGGGTGCTTTTAATGTGCAGCTGCGCGATGATTTGCCAAAGGGTCTGAGCTATGCCGGCAACCTTTCCATTGTTGATGGCACCGGAACGGCGCTGGCTTATACCAAGCCCGATGGTTCAGCCGCCACTGCCACCGACTTCTTTTCGCCTGCGGGGGTGATGCTCACCGACCCTGGCGCCACCCCTGCCAGCGGTGTGGACGGGCTCAACGGCGGTGCCATCGATGCCTACAACGCCAGCAGCGGCCGGAACATCGCTGTGGTGGTATTTGATGCGGTTGTTGATACCAGTGCCTATGGGCAGCTGCCAGTCAACGGTGGATCGCTTAAAAATCAAGGCATTCTCGAAGACTACGCCAATGTGGATGAACCGGGGGCAAACACGTTTCTGCCAGAGGCAGCTAATCTCAACGATCAGGCCACAGTAAGCTTGCGCAAGGGTGAAATAACCAAGTCGCTGGTGAGTACATCTGAGGCCTTTACCAGCGGTAGTAATGTGGCCATCGGCGAGGTTGTGCGCTATCGGCTGCAGGTGAATCTGCCTGAGGGGGAATTGGCAAAGTTTGTGATCAGCGATGTGCTGCCGGTTGGGATTTCTTTCCTGAATGATGGCAGCGCCCGCGGCCAGCTGCTGGGGGATCTCCAGGCCAGCAGTTCGCCAATTGGGGCCGACGGTGTGCTTGCTGCGCCTTCAGTTAGCATCAATAACAATATTAAAACTCTCAATTGGAATTTCGGCAATCTAATAAACAGCAACCGCGACAATGCCTTTGTGGAGTCTGTGGCGCTGGAGTTCAATGCCCAGGTTGAAAACGTGGTTTCGAACCAGAACGGCACTACTTTGAGTAATATAGGTAGCTTCAACTTCAACGGTATTAAAGAGGAGAAGTCTGCGCCCGTTGCTCTAACTGTGGTGGAGCCAGATTTCAGCATCACTAAATCGGCGAGCCCCAGCAGTGGCGATGCCGGTGACCTGATCACCTATACGGTGACGATCAAGAACCAGGGCAAAGCTGATGCCTTTGATCTGCTGGTGGATGATCCTCTCGGCAATCTCGGCATTAATTTTGATCTGCAATCGCTAACGATCCTCTCGGCTCCCGCCGGTAGCAACCCCAGCACCGTTGGCTCAGTAACTGACAAGGCCAGTGTGGCCGCAGGGGATCTTATCCATCTCAGTGTCGATCAGCTCAAGGTAGGCGAATCGCTGCAGTTCAGCTATAGCGGTGAGCTGTTGGCGGCCCTGCAGCCCGGCACTTCCCTAGCTAATACCGCAAAGCTTAGCTACACCAGCTTGCCCGGTACCAATGCTGCCAGTGGCACTGCCAATGGTGAGAGAAATGGCAGCGATGGCATTGCTGGGGCCCTAAACGATTACGCTGCCAGCGCCACGGCCAAGTTGATCAGTAAAGGTTTCACCCCCAGTAAAACCGTTAGGTCGACTTCCGAGCTAGCCACCAGCGGCAATGATCTAGCCATTGGTGAGGTGGTGCGCTTCCGCCTCCAGGCCCTTTTCCCTGAGGGCACAATCACCGACCTCAAATTTAACGATGTCCTACCTGCGGGCTTCGAATATTTAGCAGATGGTGAGGCCAAGCTCGCCTTTGCCGCCACCAAGCCCGGAGATATCAGCTGGAGCCTTTCCGAGCCAATTGCAGACTATTACAAAGTTGCAAATGGTTCAAATAGTGAGGTGACCCCCACCAAGGCCTTTGCCCCCAGTCAAATCAATCAGGAACTGAGCTGGGCCCTTGGTGATCTGGTAAACCAAGATCGGCTTAATACCACAGCCGAATCGGTAATTATTGAATTCAATGCCCGAGTTCGCAATGTCACTGCCAACCAAGGGGTCACGGCCAATCAAGCGGCCAGTATCTTGATTAATAGTGCCACCATATCCCGTGCTGGCACTTCATCTGATAACCGATACAGCGAAACTCTTACAGGACCAAAGCAAACGATTATTGAGCCCAACCTTGTGCTCACCAAGAAGGCCTCGCCCGCCCCTACAGGCGGCTTCCAAGCCGGCGCCAAGCTCACATACACGATCAACATCACGAACGACGGAGGCATGGCAGCCTTTGATGTGCAGGTAGAGGATTTACTCAGTGATCTTGGTGCAGCCTTTGATCTGCAAACGGTGGATCTCTCTAGCATTCCTGGCGCCAGCGATCAGTCCAGCACCGCTGGGGTTGGGGCCCCCAACGATAAGGTAATCGTAACGATCCCACGGATTGATAAGGGTCAGAGTCTGAGTTTTAGCTTTACTGGGCTGCTCACCAATGCGGTTCAGATCAACAACAGCTATACGAATACCGCTACTGCCACCTGGAGCAGCCTGCCAGGAACTGCCATAGGCGAACGCGATGGGAGAGATGGTTTGCCTGGTGATTCTCCATCAAACACCCAGCCCCTCAATAACTATGCGGCCCACGGCATGGCTAATCTGGCCACGCGCTCCATTGTGTTTAAGAAATCAATTGCGCTCAGCTCTGAACCAGACAGTATTGGCAACAATCTCTATGTTGGTGAGAAGGTGCGCTTTCGCCTCCAGGCAGATTTGCCAGCCGGCACCTCCAGTGATGTTCGGATTAGTGATCTTTTGCCAGAGGGCCTCAGTTATGTGGCTGGCAGCACTAAACTGGCCCTAGTGGCCCAGAATAGTTCTGAGCTTACGCTAAGTGCCATCAGCAATGGGGCAGATTATTTTGTTAAGGCAAATGCGGATAATACGCTGGTCATTCCTGATCGTGCTTTTGAAAATCCCAGCAGTAGCGGTAGTTGGTCTTTTGGTAACATCGTAAATGCCAACAGTGTTGACGGTTCCACTGAATCATTGATCCTGGAGTTTGATGCCCAAATCGGCAATCAATTGGCGAACCAAAATGGACGTGATTTTATAAATACTGCCACCCTTGCAGCCGGTAATTTTACCGGCAATAAGGCTCTAAGTTCCACGGCCCCAACCCTCACCCTGAAGGAACCAAAGCTCACGCTCACTAAAACGGCTGACAGCGAGTGCTTAAACAGTCTTCAGGATCCCCAGGCCAACAGCGTTGGCTACAAGTTGGTGATTAGCAATAGCGGCACAGCTACAGCTTTTGACTTGGATCTACGCGATCTTTTACCGGCGGCGCCCAATGGCACCTTGCTCAACTTGCAGGTTGACTCGATCACTGCGCTGGGCAGTGCTGGAGCCTCCAACTTTGTGCTGGCCGCAGACAATGGCCCTCGCCTGTTGCACGGCACTATCGCCAAGTTGCCGGTGGGGGCAAGCTTCGAGATCCGCTACAGGGCCCAGCTCAGCGACCTGGCTGCGCTGCCAGGCAGTCCCGATGTGCCGGATGGCTTGCTCACCAATCTGGCTACGGTCACCTACACCTCTCTGCCTGGAATTGCCCCCCAGGAACGCACCGGCGCCGATGGATCGGGGGCTGGTCTAAATAATTACGCTGCCAGCCAGGCGCTGGCCGTTGCCGTCCAGTCCCATGCTTCCGCTGGCCCTGGGCTGGTGGTTGACGAAGACAACCTCCCAGGCGCCGGCGCCGAAGGCCCCAACAGCAGCATTGGCCAGAGCAGCAGCACTAAAATCAGCCTTAGTGCCGGCAGTTTTGGCATTAATACTGCCTCTTTGAAGTTGGGCAATAGCACTGTGGCCCTTGCCGGCAGCGCCGCCAGCGTTAGTGGTTTGGCCCTAGTGGATGCTGATGGCCAAAGCATCGATAAAGATGCCAACGGTCGCCAGATTCTTTGGGACTACGGCATCGTTGCCGCCCGCACCCTGCGCGGTTATGTGCAAACAACACCAGGCAGCAAAGTGACCCTAGTGGAGCTGCTATTCCCAGCCGCCCCCAGCATTGCCGCTGCATCTACGGGCTCGCTAGAGATCAGTGCAAAATTGCTTGGTTCGCTTCAGAGCCACAGCGCGGCCCTTGCCGATAACAACTACAGCACACAACTCCTGGGTAGCTGGAAAGGTGCTGTGAAGTTGCAGGGCATCGAGCTGCTGCTCGCTGATAGCACTGCCGCCGCCACGGAAGCCTGCGACGACCTCGCCATTCCCATACCGGTCACGATCCTCGACGACATGCCAACGAGCCCGGCGATAACAGGCGACACGGCGGCCTGTTTTGGTGGCTGGAGTAAGAGCGGCAGCTTTGTAATTCAGCCGGGCGCTGATAACGGAGTTGTGGGCTTAGTGGTGGATGCCAATGGCAATGGCTCCTTTGATGCCGATGTGGTTTTAAAGGCCGCCAATGGCAGCATCACTGATTTGCTGCAGCGCAGTTTTGTGGTTGCGGGTAAAGGGGAGCTGCTGGTTAGTACCAATCTGGCGGCGGGCAGCGGCAGCTGGACATTTAATCCGGCAACCAATGGTGCAGCCCAGAGCAGCGAGACATTTTCGATTGGGGTGCGGGATGCCGATGGCGATATCAAATTGAGCAGCCACAGCTTGGTCTTGAACACCAAGGCGTCATTTGGCAGTGGCAATGATCGGGATTTATTGGTGAATGAGGATGCTTTGCCTAATGCTGGTGGCGAGAATGCGGCGGCGGCGGCCTATGGCAGCACTGATACAGCCCAGTTGGTGATCCAGTCAGGGAGTTTGGCCACATCAGCGATTGGCTTTGACCCCTCGGCGGCGGCACTGGGCTCGATCCAATTACTGCGCAGTGGTCAGGATGTTACGGCGAATTTGGTGGCAGCAGCTTCCAATTCCCTATACAGCTTTGCTGTAACTAGTGGCGTGGGTTTAAACGACACACTCACGCTTTTCTGGGCCGGTAAGGCGGTGGCCCGCCTGAAGTTGGCATCCACAAGCCTGGCGATTGCTGCGGGCCAGAGCGGCTTCGTTTCCCTGGGGGCCGAGTTGCTTGGCCCATTGCCCACCCATCTGCTCAAGAACCAAGACGGTGGCTACCAGCCATTGTTATTTGAGGGTCTGCCGTTGATTCTGCAGTCGGCCGAGGGCTGCGCAGCCCCTGCAACGGTGTCGTTGAGTGTTTACGACGACCGCCCGGCCCTGCGGGTGGTGAATGGTGCCGGATTAACTAGCAGCACCGTGGCGGCCAATGCTTCCATTACTGGCAGTTGGGGGCGATCCCTTGATGCAACCGGTGGCTATGGGGCGGCGGTGGGAGCCGATAGCAGTGTTTATGCCAACGCTGATTTCGCTGCCGGGGCCGGCTGGGAAGTTTTGCTCAATGGCATTACCTACAGCAGTGCCCAGGCTGCCGCTGGCATTGCCGTAACGGCCACCGATGGCACCGCCCTGGGCAGCTTGCTGCTGCAGGCGGCGGGGGGCTGGAGTTTCAACTCCCTAGCCACTGTATTCAACCAGGAGCAGTTCAGTTTTTCTGTGCGGGTGCTGGATGCAGATGGTGATGCCAGGAGTGTGAACCATCGGATCACCGTGGTGGCAGCCAATGCCCCTGAAATGCAGGCTCCCCAGCTCAACCTTGATGAAGATAATCTGCTGGCCGGTGCTGGCGAAGGGCCAAATTCAACTATTGGTGTAAGTGATCTTCAGTTTGTGGAACTCACGGCCAAAACTGCAGCGATTAATTCCTTGGTTTTCGCCCAGGCTGTTATTCCACCGGTGCTGCTGGATGCCAATGGTCTGCCACTCACTGGCTTGGTTTGGAGCCGGGGCCTGGATGGCTTGAGTCTCACAGCCAGCTATGGCGGTGTAGATGTGTTGCGTTTGGAGCTGCCGGCCAATATTTTAGTGGCGGCGGGGAGCACCGGAAAACAGGCGCTCAGCGCCACCTTGCTGGCAGCGTTACCAAGCCACCTAAAGAGCAATGCTGATAACGACTACAGCCGCGGGCTGTTAACTCCAACAACTCCGCCCTTTAGCGGTTCCATAGAGATCACTGGCGTGGAGTTGCTGGCCACCGCCAGCAATGGTCAAACGGCCCACGCGATTGCCGGGCTCAGCATCCTCGACGATATGCCCTCTCCCTTGGATCTTCAGGGCGGTGGCCAGATCTCTTTCGGTTCGGCTAATCCCCTCACCGGCAGTTTCCTGGTGAATCCAGGGGCAGATAACGGCAGCTTGGCAGTCAGTGTCACGGTAGCGGGGCAAGTGCTTCAGCTTGCCCCTAGCAGCCCTGGCGGTTTCCTTGTAATTCCGGATTGCGGACGGCTTGATATTCAGGTCGATTTTGCCGCTGGGATTGGCAGTTGGAGTTTTGCGGTTGATTCCACTGGCGCTGGCGCCACCCAGACAAGTTTCTCCATAAGTGTTCAGGATGGCGATGGCGATCGCCGCCTTGAAGCCCACACCATTCAGATTGATCTGCCCGCAGCGATTGATCTGGGGGCTGGGGGCGGTTTGCTGGTGCTGAATGAAGACGCCCTGGCGATCCCCCTGGTGGGTCCCGATTCCCCCTACACCAACAGCTACGACAACAGCGCCGCCAAGGGTGCCCAAACCAGTATCAGTATTCAGTTCAATGGCGATCAGGTGCAGGGAATCAGCTTCGACCCGGCCCGCTTGGCGGCCATTCAAAGCAGCGCCCCCGGACTTTCCTATCAATTAACCGATCAGAATCGCAGCCTTCAGCTATTTCAGGCTGTCGATGGGGCCGCAGGTTTGCCCCAGGAGGTGGCGAGGGTCAGCTTGGGCAGTCTTGATTACTCTCTCGATGCTCTGCGTCCCAGGGTTACTGCCACAGCAACCCTGTTTAGCAATCTGATTTCCCACAGCATTGCCGATAATCTATATGGGGCACTGGATATCAATCAGCTGCCGATCCTGCTGGAGCAGCAGGGCAGCAGTTCCCCTCCAGTTACAGACGTGCTTAATTTGCGCATCTATGACGATGTGGGTCGGGTGGGTATTGCCGATCCCTATGCAGATACTGGGGAGGCTAAATCAGTAAAAGCCCTGTCTGGGTTGGATTACGTTGATGAAGACACGCAAACAATTACCGGGGCTGGCGGTCAGATTCTGGGTACCTGGGGGGCATTGTCTGGGAACAATGGCGGCATCACTCCCCAGGCATCGCTTGGTTCTGCCGCCGCCCTTGGGGCCGATGGCCTTGGGGCAGGGCCAGCATTGGCCGCTGGCCAGCAATGGGAATTATGGGTGGATGTGAACCGCGATGGTCTAGAGGCTGCCAATGAGCAGTTCACGGCCTTGAATGCCGCCGCCCTCGATGGCACAGGTACGCAAAGTGGCCTTGAGATTCCAGGTATGGGTTGGTTCAAATTTTGGGATACCCAGGCCACAAAGGCGGCCGGCTGGGCGTTTAAGGCCCGCACTGATGCGGCCCCAGGGGCGCTGGATTTTCGGGTATCGGTTGTGGATGCCGATGGTGATCGCGATAGCCAAACCCATACCCTGAGGGTCGGCACTGATGTGGGCCAGAAGCCCACGGTGAATGTTTATCTATTGATGGATGATTCGGTTTCGATGCAGGGATCAGACCCTTCCACGGTGGCGGCATCTGTGAAGAATCGACTGGAAGCTCAAAACAGATTGGCATTTATTGCCCTTCAGAATGCCGCCCAGTTGGCTGGTTATGGCTATTACACTGATGCTAATTCGCCTTTTTATAATTTCGATGATACCTCGATAAATAATGTGCTAACCAATGGCACTGGCCAGATCGCTTCTTCATTGGATAGCTATCAATTGGCGGATGATCCGGCGGATGGCGCCTTGGCGGGTCGGGTGAATGTACATGTTATTAAATTTGGCTATCTGGTTGAATATACCCACGCTGAATTTGATGCCACTTCGGTGGATCAAGGGGTAAAAATTGCCCAGGATGTCCTTACTGTTGATACCCACGATAAGATCTATGGCAATAGCATTATTGGCAATTTGGATTGGCAGAGTCGTGGTTTGCCCACCCCGGGCGCCATCGACTATTACCAGGATCCTGCTCTGCCAGCTTCAAACCTCTATGCCGGCACAGAGATGCTCGGCGCTTTGCAAGGTTTCCAGCATCTTTTGGCGGCCCAGGAACTTGCCACAACTCCAAATTCCGATGAATACACCTTGGTGGTGATGACCACCGATGGGCGTCCTGAGCGCCGCTACTGGTGGGACAACCGTCCGGAGTTGGGCTTTGCGGGAACGGCGATCAATCTGCCCACCGAACTGGGTGGCGACCCAATCCTTTCCTCTGGCTTGCTCTACGACAGCAATGGCAACGGGCGCTACACCCCCACGGCCACTGGGGTTGACCAATGGAGCCTCAGCCAGCAGGCGATGAATACCAGCCTCAATGCCCTAGCGGCAAAGCTGGATAAGCCAGCAACCCAGTTGGTTGTCAATGCAATAGGCATGGGTGATGGCAGCAACGCCAGGTTCCCCCAGATCTATAACGATCTCTTCACCCAGCGCAGCTTCGATAACAGTGCCAGTAACTGGACCTACCAGTGGACTGGTTCTGGAAGTTTGCCTTCGTTCCTCGGCTAAGGGCATTCACGCTGCCAAACTCAGCCCAGTAGCCGTGATGCCGCCGTGACCAGCAGTCGCCAGCGCCCCGAATCGCCCTTGCACCGCTGGGTGCGGCCGCTGATGGGTGCCCTGGCCACCATCGGCGCCATTGATACCGGCTCGATCACGCTCGAGCGCTGGGGGCTGATTGGCAAGCTCTCCTGTCCGGGGGGCAGCGGCGGTTGCGACAAGGTGCTCACCAGCCCCTGGGGCAGCCTCTTCGGCCAGCCCCTGGCCCTCTTCGGTTTTCTGGCCTATGGGGCGATCCTGCTGCTATCGCTGTTGCCGCTGATCCCTGCGGTGCAGCAATGGTTGGCTGATCGGGTGGCCGCCAGCGTTAGCGGCCTCGGCGCCCGCCGCAGTGGCCGCACCCCAGATTTGTTTTGGCACCTGGGTTTTCTGCTCAGCCTCGCCATGGCTGTATTCAGCCTGGTGCTGGTGGGCTTGATGTTGTTCAAGATCCAGGCGATCTGTGCCTTCTGTTTGCTCTCCGCCTGCCTCAGCCTCAGTCTGTTGCTGCTCCATGGGTTCGGCCGGGAATGGGAGGACCGCGGTCAGCTGATCTTCCGCACGGTGCTGGTGGCGTTGTTTGTGGCGTTGTTGGGCCTGGGCTGGGCCGCCGCCGTCGATAGGCCAGCGGTGCTCACCGAGAAGGGCGCCCCCCCGGCGATCCTCAGCATTAGCACTCCCGCCAAGGAGGCCCTCGCCAGCCACCTGACCAACACTGGTGTGGTGTTGTACGCCGCCTATTGGTGTCCCCACTGCCATGAACAGAAGGAACTGTTTGGCAAGAAAGCCGTCGCAAAGCTCACCCAGGTGGAGTGCGCCGCCGATGGCAAGAATTCCCAGGTGGCCCTTTGCGAAAGCAAGAAAATCGAGGGTTTCCCCAGTTGGGAGATCAATGGCAAGATCGAGTCAGGGGTGAAAACCCTCAATCAGCTGGCTGATCTCAGTGGCTACAAAGGTCCGCGCAACTTCTAGGCGCTGATTTTCTGGCCGCCATTGTCTTTGGCATTACTGCCTTCTGCAGTTTTTGCTTCGGCACTGCTGCGGATCACTGAACCCCGCGCTTGCAGCGTGTGGTGCTGCCAGAACGGTTGCGGGGCCGGCGCATCGCTGCGGTAGTGGCCCCCCCGGCTTTCGCGGCGAAAGGCCGCTGCCTCCAGCAGCAGTCCGGTCACTAGGCCCCGCTGGCGCCGGTCCCAAAGGGGGGCCAGCAGCTGTTCCTGTTCGGCACTGAGCCAGCGCCGTTCCCCAGGCAGCAGCTCCAGCAGCGCTGCCAGCTGCTGGTCCAAGCCCAGCGCTTGATTGCTAGCCGCCAGTTGCCGTTGGGCGGCCTGGAGTTGCTGCCCATTCCGCTCCACCCCAGCCGCCTGCCAACAGAGTTGCCGCAAGCTGCTGGCGCCAGCAGCGGCATTTTCGGCCATGGCGCTGGTCGGCTGCCAAGCCAGGGGTTGGGCGCTGCGCTGGGGAAGGCTCGGGTTGGCAAGGCTTGGGGGCTGCAGCCGCCGCAGCTGGTGGGCCATCACTAAACATTCACTGAGCGAGTTGCTGGCCAGGCGGTTTGCCCCATGCACGCCGCTGCTGGCCACTTCCCCCACCGCGTATAGGCCCGGCAGCGAAGTGGCGGCCTCGAGGTTGGTGGCGATCCCCCCCATCCAGTAATGGGCCGCTGGCGCCACCGGCAGCGGGCGCAGCAGCGGGTCAAGGCCGAGGCCCTGGCAGCGGGCCAGGATCGTTGGGAACTGGCTATGTAGCCGTTCCGTACCCACCGGCCGCAGGTCTAGCCAGAGCTGCCCCAGGCCCCGCCGACCCATCTGCCGCACCATCGCCCGGCTGAGTTGATCCCGGGGGGTGAGTTCATCGCCCCGGGGTAGCACCGGGGCGCCCTCGCCATCCACCAGGCGGGCCCCTTCCCCCCTCAGGGCTTCGGAAAGCAGGAAATGGGGGGCGCCTGGGTGCATCAAGGCGGTGGGGTGGAACTGCACGAATTCCATGTCGCGCAGCAGCGCCCCGGCCTCCCAGGCCATGGCCAACCCATCGCCGCGGGCACCGGCGGGGTTGGTGGTGTTGGCAAACAGATGGCCGCTGCCGCCGGTGGCCAGCACCACGGCCCCGGCCCGGATCCAGCCCAGATTCCCCTGGTGCAGTAGCTGCAGGCCGCAGCAATGGCCGCCCTCCACCCAGAGCTGTAGGGCCAGGCCCCCTTGCAGGGCGAGGAGATCTGGCCGTTCCGAAACCCGTTGCTCCAGCAGTTCCACCAGGGCCAGCCCTGTTTGGTCACGGGCATGGAGCACCCGGCGGCGGCTGTGGGCGGCCTCGAGGGTGGTGCTGAGTTGATCCCCCTGGTGATCCAGCTGTAGCCCCAGCGCCAGCAAGCGTTCAACGCAGTGGGGTGCCTCCCTCACCAGCAGCTCTACCGCCGCTGGATCGCAGAGGCCGGCGCCCACCTGGAGGGTGTCCTGCAGATGCAATTCAGGACAATCATCGGGGCCCACCGCAGCGGCCAGGCCCCCCTGGGCCCAACGGCTGGCGGAGCGCAGCTCGCCCCCACGGCTTAATAAAAGAATCCTGGAGCCGCGGGGCAGCTCCAGGCAGGTCATTAGTCCTGCGGCGCCACTGCCCACCACCACCACATCCCAGCTGGTGCTGAACGGATCAACGCAGGCAGATTGGTTGGCGGTGCTCAGCGGTATTGGCCGTCGTTGATCCGATCAAAGCCTTCGTTCAGGGCGATTTCGGGATCGGTCACCGTGAAGTTGTCGCGATACTTGGCGAACAGCTCCTTCTGACGGCCGGTGAGGTCGAGCTTCAGCACATCATCAACGCTGCCGTAGGGACCACCAACGACGATCTTGCCGGCCAAGGTGGGATACATGCCGGGGAATTGCTGGAAGCGGCGCACGGAGGCGTTGTTCAGGTCCACCTTGCCCTGGGTCTCGCCGATTTTCTCGTCAGCCAGGTTGTGGAGGGCGTCGGCCTGGGCCATTTGCGGCTGGGCAACCCATAGGCCGATCAGCAGCAGAAAGCTGCAAAGCAGGGAGGCAAGCCGACGGGTGAGCCTGGTCATGCGGGGGGGCCGAAGGGGGCTGGTAGGCAACGTTACATAGAAGCCTGCGTTCGTTTGCCCCTAGGACGAAGAGGATTCGCAGTTCTTTAAACCAGGCCGCTCAGCTTGGGGCTCAGCAGGGCGAGGCCTAGAAACAAGCCATCCACCAAAAGGGTGCTGGCCAGGCAGGCCGCCACCAGGCGAGCACCTGGCCCCCGGGGCCAGAGCCAGGCGGCCAGGGCCAGCATCGCTGTGGCGAAACAGCCAATCACCCACAGGTGTTCCGCCGCCAGCACCCTGCTGGCCGCCGCCGCCAGCAGCGGGGCCGCCTGGTCGGGGTTGGCCTGCAGTACGGCGGGCCAGAGGGGCATCAGGCCGCAGAGGGCCATGGCCGCATCGGTGCAGGCGGTGCCCAGCAGTGCCCCCAGGTAAAACTGCCCGGCCCGGCGCCAGGGCCCCCAAAGACCTGCCACTGCCAGCGGTAGGGCGAAGGCCTCCACCGGCAGATGCCAGAGCGGATGCAAGCGCAGCCAACCCCAAAACAAACAACCGGCCAGCCAGCTGCCGCTGAAACCCACCAGCAGGGCCCCGGTTTGGCCCCGTTGCCATAAACCCCAGCCCAGCAGCACAAAGCTGAACAGCAGCGCGGTCTGGGGGGAAAGCCGCACCCAGGGGGCCTGCACAAACACCGGCAGACTTACGAGCAGGGCGCCCAGCAAAGGAAGGCTGAGGCCTTTAACCCAGGCCAGCCTGGGCCAGTGGCGGGCGGGCCCAGGAACCGGGGTGGCGCTAATGCTGAGCAACGCTTAATTGTGAACAAAGGTGCACAACCTTAAAGGCTGCGCCCCTTGGCCCGGGGGGAATCGGCCGCTTAGGGTCTGGCCCTTGGCCGAATTCCCGTGGATTCCTCCCCTGTGTTGTCTCTGCTGGAGGCCTGCTGGCGCACCCTCGTGCTTGGGGTGGTGCAAGGCCTCACCGAATTTCTGCCGATCAGCAGCACCGCCCACCTGAAGGTGGTGCCGGTGTTGCTCGGTTGGGGCGATCCAGGGGTGGCGGTTACCGCCGTGATCCAGCTGGGCAGCATCGTGGCGGTGATCGCTTATTTCCGGCACGACCTGGCGCGGGTGCTGCGGGGGGTGGGCGGCGCCCTGCGCCAGGGGGATTGGCAGCATCCCGATGCCCGCCTGGGGGTGGCGATTGCGATCGGCACCTTGCCGATCGTGTTTGCAGGGCTGGCGATCAAAGTGCTTTGGCCTGGTTACGAAAGCTCGCCCCTGCGCAGCCTTACTTCCATTGGCATCGTTTCGATCGTGATGGCCCTGGTGCTGGCCCTGGCCGAACAGCTGGGCCGGCGCCGCAAGCTGCTGCCGGCGGTGCAGGGGCTCGATGGCCTGATCGTGGGCCTGGCCCAGGCCCTGGCAATTATTCCTGGGGTGTCCCGTTCCGGCAGCACCCTCACGGCGGCCCTGTTTGTGGGCTGGCAGCGCTCCGATGCCGCCCGCTTCTCGTTCCTGCTGGGGATTCCAGCCATCACCCTTGCGGGCCTGGTGGAACTAAAAGACGCCCTGAAGGCAGGCTCCGTTTATGGCCCCTTGCCGCTGTTGGTGGGCATTATTTCGGCGGCCGTGGTGTCTTGGCTGGCGATTGCCTGGTTGCTCAAGTTTCTGCAAACAAACAGCACCTGGCCATTTGTGATCTATCGCTTGCTGTTCGGCGCCCTGCTGCTCGGTTTGGTGCTGGGAAACCCCACACTGGAGCAGCTCCCCGGTTAGCCGGTCTTAAGGATGAATAGGCGTGTGGAACGAGCCGAGTAACGGCATCCCCCTCGGGAACCAGGCTGGAGCCAGCACCCCCCAGCCGGCGGTGGTGGCTTCGGTGGAACCTGGCTCGATTGGCGAGGAGCTGGGTTTTCAACCCGGCGACCGCCTGCTGGCGATCAATGGCGTCCGGCCTCGGGATTTGATTGATCTGCGCTTGCTCTGCGGCGAAGAGGAGCTGCTGCTGGAGGTGGAAGACCCCAGCGGTGAACTGCACCGGGTGGCATTGGAAAAAGATGCCGACGATGGCCTCGGCCTTGAATTCACAGAAGCCCTGTTTGATGGCCTGCGCCAGTGCAACAACCGCTGTGGCTTCTGTTTCATTGACCAGCAGCCCCCGGGTAAGCGCCAAAGCCTTTATCTAAAAGACGACGATTACCGGCTCAGTTTTCTCTACGGCTCTTATCTCACCCTCACCAACCTGACGGCGGCGGATTGGCAGCGGATTGAGCAGCAGCGGCTCTCGCCTTTGTATGTGTCAGTGCATGCCACAGACCCCGAGCTGCGCAGTCGCCTGCTGCAGAACGAACGGGCGGGCCTGCTGCTGGACCAGCTCGCCTGGTTCCAGGAAAGGCGTTTGCAAATCCATGCCCAGGTGGTGGTTTGTCCTGGCATCAACGATGGCGAGGCGCTGCTGGCCACCCTCCAAGACCTGGCCCGCTTTGGCGGCGGCGATTGGCCAACGCTGCTGTCGGTGGCGGTGGTGCCGGTGGGGCTCACCCGCTTCCGGCCGGCCAACGATGGGCTGCTGCCCGTGGATCCGGCCATGGCCCGCCGCACGATTGCCGCAGTGGAACCGCTGCAGCAGCAGTTCAGCCACCGCTTTGGTAGCCGCTGGGCCTGGTTATCGGATGAGTGGTATCTGATGGCGGGTCTGCCCCTGCCGGCTCGGGACAGCTACGAGGACCTGCCCCAGCAGGAAAACGGTGTAGGCAGCATCCGTTCCTTTTTGGAGGAGCTCGAGCGGGCCACCACAAACCTGCCGCCACGGCTGGCCCGGCCCCAGCGGCTGAGCTGGGTGGTGGGCAGTCTGGTGGGCCAGGCGTTGGCGCCGGCGCTGGAGCGCTTGCGGGCGGTGGCGGGCCTTGAGCTAAACCTGCATGCCTTGCCGAGTCCCTACTGGGGCCAACCCCAGGTGGTAACAGGGCTGCTCACGGGGGCGGATCTGCTGGCGGGCTTGGCGGGACAGGATCTGGGCGAGCGGCTGCTGCTGCCCTCGGTGATGTTGCGCCAGGGGGAACCTGTGTTTCTGGATGACCTGCGCCTAGAGGAACTGCAGTTGCAGCTTCCTGTGCCCGTTGAAGTGGTGGGGGGGGCAGCTGAGATCGTGGCCGCCTGCCTGCGCCAAACCGGAGCCGGGGACTAAATTCCTGTCACCAGAGTAAAAGGGTGGTTTCGGTGGCAGGACAAAAGCGCAGCTTGCTGCTGGCCCTTGTCCTGGGTGCTTCCGGCATTGCCCAGGCCCAGGAACAATTGAGCCAGCCAGCGCCCGCTGCCCAGCCCCCCTTGGATTCAGTGCAGGCACCGTTGCCCAATGCCTTGGAGGTTAAAGGAACTCGGCCGAAATCGAACCCCGGGGTGATCCCGCCGGCGGCCACCACCCTGCCCCCTGAGTTAGACCGCCTCAACGCGCCCCCCTCCCTGGCCCTGCCCACCAAGCCGGCCCAGGTACGCATCGATGACCTGCGGCCCCTGGGCTTGGCGGAGGTGGAACGGCTCGCCGAAGTGAATAACCCCTTCCTCAAATCAATTGCGATGCAGGTGGAGGAGGCGAAGTCAAACCTGCGGGCCCAGATCTCCGCCTGGTATCCCACCCTGAGCCTGAGTACTGGTTCATTCCCCACGCGCACCTTTGCCTCCCGCACCCAGAACTATGGCGGCGACTCCCTAACTCCGAATAACCCCTACGATTCCCCTTCCCCTAAAACCCAAACCCAAACCTACGGGGCGGTGGCTGGGCTCAACTTCAACTGGGATCTGATCAACCCCCAGCGGGTGCCCCAGATTGCCGCCGCCCGCGATAGCTATGAAAAGGCTAAAAATCAATATCTGATTGCCCTGCGGGACCTGCGTTTGCAAACGGCCCAAACCTATTTCGGCCTCCAAAATGCCGATGACCAGGTGCGGATTGGTAAGTCTTCGGTACAATCCTCCCTGGTGAGCCTGCGCGATGCCCGGGCCCGTTTCCAGGCGGGGGTGGCCACAAAGCTGGATGTGATGGAAGCGGAAACCCAGCTGGCCCGCGACCAGCAGGTGCTCACCAATGGCCTCTCGGAGCAGGCCAAGGCCCGCCGCCAGCTGGCCCGGATCCTGGCCCTGCCCCAAACGGTTACCCCCACGGCCAAGGACCCTTCCGTGGTGCTGGGGGTGTGGCAGCCCAGCCTGCAGGAAAGTATCGTGGCCGCCTATGCCTTTAGGGAAGAACTAGATAACATCATCCTTGATATCTCAGTGGCCAATTCAAATGCGAATGCGGCCTTGGGCAATGTGCAGCCTTTCCTAAGCATCGTTAGCACTTCGGGCTGGGATAAAACCTTCGGCGAGGCCAATGTTTATGGCCCCGCTGACATGGGCCTGGTGGTGGAAAACCTGCGGGAAACCATCGGTATGAACCTGCGTTGGAATATTTTTGATGGCGGTCGTTCGGCTGCCCAGGCCCGCCAGCAACGCCAATTGGCCAAGGAAAATACCTTTAAGTTTGCCGATCAGCGTGACAAATTGCGCTACGAAGTAGAGGAGTCTTACTTCAACCTCCAGGCCCAGGTTCGAAACCTGATCACCCTCTCCCGCCAGGTGTTGAGTACCCGGGAATCACTGCGGCTGGCTCGCCTGCGCTTCCAGGCCGGGGTAGGCACCCAGCGCAACGTGGTTGATACCCAGCGAGATCTCACCCAGGCGGAGGTGAGTTACAGCAATGCGGTGTCGCAATACAACACCTTCATGGCCCAGCTGCAGCGCCGCACCGGCCTCGACCAGGTGTTGCGCTGTGTGCCGCCCCGCCTGCCCGCCGAACCGCCGGCCAAGGATTCCCTCACCGACATCCCCGTGTTGCCGGTGCCCACCGATTCCCCCTGTGTAATCAGGCCGGTCTCGAAAGCGTTGTAGGAACCTCCTGCTAACGACTTAAATCCCAGCCCTTGTTTTCCGCCCGCTTTCTGCTGCTGGCCCTGCGTTTGGGGCTGTTTCAGGCCTGTTTGGGGGCCTTGGCGGTGCTCACCCTGGGCATCTTCAACCGTTTGTTGATTGATGAATTTGAGGTGCCAGCGGCGCTCACCGCCCTGGCCCTGGGGGCCCAACAGTTGGTGGCCTTCACCCGGGTTTGGTTTGGCCAGCGCTCCGACCGTTGCCGCTGGCGGGGGCTGCGCCGCACCCCCTTCATCATTGGCGGCGCTGCCGCCTTCTGTCTGCTGTTCTGGGTGGCCGGCCGCACGGTGCTTTGGGTGGCGCAGGCCTCCCAGGCAGGGGATGGCGCTGCGGTGCTCTCCAGGGGCCTGGTGCTGGCCCTGGTGTTCCTGCTTTATGGGCTGGCGATCTCGGCCAGTTCCACCCCCTTTGCGGCCCTGCTGGTGGATGTAACCAGCGAGCGGCAGCGGTCCCCCCTGGTGTCGGTGGTTTGGTCGATGCTCACGGTGGGCATTGTTGCTGGGGCGATCCTGGCCAGTCGCTTCCTGGGCACCGCCTGCGCCAGTGCTGATCTAACCCTGGTGATAGCTGGGGTGGAGCGCTTGATCGTGGTGGCGCCCCTGCTGATTTTTGCCCTGGTGCTGCTGGCGGTGGTGGGGGTGGAGAAGCCCCTGGCCAGGGCCAGCGCCAGCGCCGGCGATTCCGACACCAAGGCGCCGGGCTTTGGCCAGGCCTGGCGTTTGCTGCGGGCTGATCCCCAAGTGGGTTATTTCTTCGGGGTGCTTTGTTTGTTCACCTTCAGCCTCTTCCTGCAGGAGGCGGTGCTGGAGCCCTACGGCGGCGCCATCTTCCAGATGAGTGTTTGTGACACCACCAAGCTCAATGCGATCTGGGGGGTGGGAACTTTGGTGGGGATCGCCAGCACCGGGTTCCTGTTGGTGCCGCGGCTGGGGCCCCAGCGCACGGCCCTGCTGGGGGGGGTGTTGTCGGCCCTGTTCCTGTTGTTGATTGCCTACGCCGGCTCCTTGCCCTCCGAGGGGCTGTTCAAGCTGGCCCTGGGGCTGTTTGGTTACGGGGCCGGGGTTTGCACCAATGCCTGCCTCACCCTGATGCTGGGGCTTACCTCGCCGCTGCTGGCCGGCACTTTCATCGGCATCTGGGGCCTGGCCCAGGCCTATGCCCGCGGCTTTGCCACCGTGGCCGGCGGGGGCCTGCTCAGCCTCTTTGGCGGCGTCTTTGGCGGCCAGAACAGCTTTGGCGCCTATGCCAGTGTGTTCGTTCTACAGGCCATTGGTTTGCTGCTGGCCGGCTTCCTGCTGTTACGGGTGGATACCGCTCTGTTCCAGGAGCGGATGCAGCGGGCCCTTGGTTCAGTGGCGGCCTTTGAGATCGATTGAACCGATGAATTCTTTCCCCTCCGACCCCCAGTGGCAGGCCCTGGGGGTGCTGCTGGATCGGGTGGCGGAGCGGCAGCGCCAAGACTTTGGCCAGATCAGCAGCAGCCTCAAGCCCGATGGCAGCTTGATCACCGCCTGTGACCAGTGGAGTGACGCCACCCTGGCGGAGGGTTTGGCTGCCATCTATCCCGGAGATGGCCTGCTCAGTGAGGAGGGCAACACCAATGTGCCCCTGGAGGCCCGCTACTGGGTGGTGGATCCCCTCGATGGCACCACCAATTTTTCCGTGGGCCTGCCGATATGGGCCATTTCCCTGGCAAGGATTGAGGCCGGCCGGCCGATTGCGGCGGTGCTTGATCTGCCCCCCCAGCGCCAGCGGTTTGTGGCGGTGCGGGGCCAGGGGGTTTGGCGTGATGGCGTGAAGCTCCACCCCCCCGCCGCCCCCCGCCACGGTTGCAGCTGTGCCAGCCTCTGCAGCCGTTCCATCCAGGTGCTGCGCACGGTGGCGGCGCCGTTCCCGGCCAAGCCGCGCATGTTGGGGGTGGCCAGCCTCAATCTGCTGGGGGTGGGTTTAGGCACCCTGGTGGCGGCTTTAGAGGCCACCCCAAAGATTTGGGATCTGGCGGCGGTCTGGTTGATGTTGGAGGAGCTGGGCTGCCCGATCGAGGCGCTGGCTAAGGCGCCCTTTCCACTGGCACCGGGCTCGGCCCAGGCTGAAATCGGCTATCCACTGCTCAGCGCCTACAACCAGGAGCAGTTGCAGCGCTTTCTGCCCTGGGGCCAGGCCCTGCTGCGGTGACCTGCTGCATTAAGGGGCGGCGCTTAGGTTTCGATGCCCAGCACCAGCCATACGGCCTGGAGCAGTTTGTCGAGGCCCTTGCCGGTGGCGGCGGAGATCACCAGCACCGGTTGTTCCATTTCCTCCTCCAGGGCCGTCTTCAGCGGGGCAATGCTTTCTTCATTCAGCAGTTCCCCCTTACTGAGCACCAGAATCCTGGGCCGTTCCGGCAGCCCGTGGCCGTAGGCCTGTAGTTCCCCCAGCAGGGTTTTGGCATCTTTGATCGGATCCTCCTGGGAGCAATCCACGAGATGAATAAGTAGCCGGGTGCGTTCGATGTGGCGCAGGAAGTCGTGGCCGAGGCCAGCGCCGGCGGCGGCTCCGGCAATCAAACCGGGGATATCGGCAAATACCGTGCCATCGCCGGTGGGGCGGCGCACCACCCCCAGGTTGGGCACCAGGGTGGTGAAGGGGTAGTCGGCGATCTTGGGCCTGGCCGAGGAAAGCACACTGATCAGCGTGCTTTTGCCGGCATTGGGCATGCCCACCAGCCCCACCTCGGCCAGCAGCTTCAGCTCCAGCTGCAGTTCCCGGCCTTCCCCTTCTTTGCCTTCGGTGAATTTCTCTGGGGCGCGGTTGCGGTTGCTCAGGTAATGGGCGTTGCCGAGGCCCCCCTTGCCCCCCTTGGCAATCACGATGCGTTCGCCGGCCTCCACCAGGTCGCCGAGCAGCAGGCCTGAGCCCAGATCACGCACCTCGGTGCCACAGGGCACCCGGATCACCAGGTCGTCGGCGCTGGCGCCGGTGCTGCGGTTAGGGCCGCCGCGGCGGCCATCGTTGGCCTCAAACATCCGTTTGTATTTGAAGTCGAGCAGCGTTTGGAGATTGCTGTCGGATTCGAGCACCACATCGCCCCCCCAGCCGCCATCACCGCCGGAGGGACCCCCCGCTGGCACGTACTTTTCCCGCCGGAAGGCCGCGATACCGTCGCCGCCCCGGCCGGCCTTCACGGCGATCCTGGCCTGGTCGATGAACTGCACGGTCTTCCTACCAATCCTCCATTCTTCCCACCCCAGCATCATCCCTAAAGTCGAGGCCCCTGCCGCCCCCCCTTGGCTGAGGTCGAATTTCGCGACCTGCGCAAGCAATACCCCCCCCGGCGTAGGGGGGCAGCTGTGCAGGTGCTCAAGGGCATCGACCTCCTGGTGAAGGATGGGGAATTCCTTGTGCTGGTGGGCCCTTCCGGCTGCGGCAAGAGCACTTTGCTGAGGCTGTTGGCGGGGCTGGAATCCCCCACGGCGGGCCAGGTGCTGGTGGGGGGCCGTGACGTGACGGAACTGCCCCCCTCCCGCCGCGATGTGGCGATGGTTTTCCAGAGCTATGCGCTCTATCCGCATCTCACGGTGGCAAACAACATCGGTTTCGGTTTGCGGCGTTCTTCCCACCGCAGCGGCCCCGAGCAACTACAGGATTGGCTGGCCCGCAGTACTGGTTGGCTGCACTCCCCGCGGGAGCAGCGCCTGCGGGAACGGGTGGAGCAGGTGGCACGGATGTTGGATCTCCAGGCGTTGCTGGACCGCCTGCCCAAGGAACTCTCCGGGGGCCAGAAGCAGCGGGTGGCCCTGGGGCGGGCGATTGCCCGGCAACCGGCCGTGTTCCTGATGGATGAACCGCTCAGCAACCTCGACGCCAAATTGCGGGGGGACACCAGGCGCCAGATCGTGGAGCTGCAGCGCTCTTTGGGGGTCACGACCCTTTATGTGACCCACGATCAGGTGGAAGCGATGACCATGGGCCATCGCATTGCGGTGCTCAATGGCGGTCGCCTGCAGCAGCTCGGCACGCCGATGGAGCTTTATCAGAATCCTTCCAATTTGTTTGTGGCCCAGTTCATTGGTTCGCCGCCGATGAACCTGATGCCGGTGGAGGTGCTCAGTGGCGAGCTGGTGAGCCTGGCCGGCCGGCGGATCAGCCCAGATGCCCGCTACAGCCCCCTGCTGGGCCCCCGCATCGGTGAACGGCTCACCGCCGGCCTGCGGCCCGAACGGCTGCGGCTCGGCCCCGCCACCAACCGCAACCTGCCGGCGGCGGTGCTGCAGGTGGAGGCCCTGGGCAATGAGTTGCTGGTGGCCTGTCAGTTGCAGGAGGGGGGCCAGGCCGTGCAGTTACGGGCTGATCCTGGGGCCGCCCTGGTACCCGGCCAAACGGTGCATCTGGAGGTGGATAGCCAGGGCTGGAGCTTCTTTGACGCCGCTGGAGAAGCGCTGGGCCAAGCCCGACCAACGCTGGCCCCGAAGCTTGAATTACCCAGCTTCGGGGCTTGAGCTGGGGTCCACCGGCTCCAGTTGCAGGGTGGAGTGGTCGATGCCCAGCTGGGCCAGGGCGTTCTTGGCCTGGTGAATCAGGGCCATGTCGTCCCCTTGGCCGGGGGGCCGTTGCAGGTGGGCGGTGAGCGCCGTTTGGGAGGTGCTCATGCCCCAGATGTGCAGGTGATGGACTGAATGCACCCCCTCCAGGGCCGCCAGGGTGCGTTCCACCTCTTCCACATCGATGCCGGGGGGCACCCCATCAAGGGCCACCACTAGGGCCTGCTGCAGCAGCTGCCAGCCGGTCCAGGCCACGGCAAGGCCCACGCCAATGCCGGTTAGGGGATCGAGCCATTGAATCCCTGTGGCCCCCACCAGCAAGGCACTCACCAGCACGGCGGCACTCACGGCCGCATCGGTGAGCAGGTGCACCACCGCCGCCCGGCGGTTCAGGTCGTGGCCATGGTTGTGGCCAAACAGCCGAGCGGAGAACAGGTTCACCACAATGCCGGCCAGGGCGGCCCAGGCCACGGGGCCGGGGTGCACCTCCACCGGTTTGCCGAACCGCTGGAGGCCCTCCACGATCACCACCCCGGAGGCCATCAGGATCAGGGCGGCATTCACCATCGAGGCCAGCTGGGTGCTGCGGCCAAAGCCATAGGTGAAGCGTCTGTTGGCGGGCCGGGCACTGAGCCGTTCCGCCCCCCAGCCCAGCAACAGGCCAGCCACATCCCCCAGGTTGTGCAGGGCATCGCCGATCAGGGCCAGGGAGCCAAACCCAATGCCGATGGCTAGTTGTAGGCCCGAAAGGGCGCTGTTCAGCAGCACACTCCAGCGGAAAGCGGCGGGGTTGCCTTCCCGGTGTTCATGCTGAATTTCCTTGGGCAGCCGCTGGCGCTGCACCGCCGGATGGTGGTCATGGTCATGGCCGTGGTCGTGATTGGTTTCTGTCATTGCACTTTTTTAGGTCAGCTATAGGTCAGCGGGGCCAAATCACACTGCATCCCGCCCCACCATCCCCCTGCTCCGCATCGCAGACCTTTTCCACATAGGCGAGGCCCTCAAGCCAGCTGCGCAGCCCCCGCTTGAGCCGACCGCTACCCACCCCATGGATCACCCAAAGGGGCCCGCGGCAGTGGCGTAACTGCTCCTCCACCGCCGCCTCCGCCTCATGCACCCGCATGCCGCGCACATCGACGCTGTTGCGGCTGGTGCGCACGCTGGGGCTGTTGCCACTCCCACTCCCATTGGCATTGGCGCTGGCCCCTTGCCGCTGTTGAACCGGCGCTGGAGGCGGGCTGGGCTTCTCCCCCTGCAGGCCTTCGATGCCCCCCAGGGGCACCGTGAGCCGCAGCACGCCACAACGCACGGTCAGTTCCTTGCCGTCGTCGGCTAGGGCCAGCACCTCGGCGGCCTTGCCCAGGCTGAGCAGTCGCACCCGCTCCCCCGGTTGGGGAGTCCAACCGCCCTGGTCCCGGTTGGGCAGCCGCGGTCGATGTTCGGCCTCCAGCAGCTTGAGCCGTTGGCCGGCCTGGCGGGCCTGTTCGCCATCGGCATCGCCCTGGCGCAGGCGGCGGATCAGCTGCCGCACCTCCTTTTGACCCTCCTTGATCGAGCCCTCCAGCCGCTGGCGGGCCAGGCTCTGTTGTTCCTTTTGCAGGTTTTGCTGCTGTTGCCAGCTCTGCAGCAGTTCCTCATGCAGCAATTCAGCCCGCATCAACAGGGCGGCGGTTTCTTCGGCGGCCTCCTGCTGGCGCTGGCGCTGGTCCTCCAGGCCGCTGATCACGCTGTTAACGCTGCTGGTGCCCTGGGCCTCCAGCAGCGCCTCCGCCTGGCTGAGCACCGCTTCGCTGAGCCCCAGGCGCCGGGCCACCGCCAGGGCATTGCTGCGGCCGGGGATCCCCCAGAGCAGCCGATAGGTGGGCCGCAGGCTGGCCTCGTCAAATTCCACCGAGGCGTTTTCAAAACGTTGGTCGTTGTATTTGAGGGCCTTGAGTTCACCGAAGTGGGTGGTGGCCACGGTGAGGGCCACCCGGTCGGCCAGCAACCGCAGCAGGGCGGTGGCGAGGGCGCTGCCCTCGCTGGGGTCTGTGCCGGCCCCCACCTCATCGAGTAGCACCAGGGCCGGGGCGGCGCCGGGGCAGGCCAGGGCCTCAACCGCCGCCAGGATCCGGGCGATGCGGCGCACATGGCCGCTGAAGGTGGAGAGGTTTTGCTGGAGTGATTGTTCGTCGCCGATGTCGGCCAGCACCGCCTCACACCAGGGCAGCTGCGGCGTGCCGCTGCAGGGCAAGAACAGGCCGGCCCGGGCCATCAGGGCGGCCAGCCCCAGGCTTTTCAGGGTCACGGTTTTACCGCCGGTGTTGGGGCCGGTGATTGCCACCACCCGCAGGGGCGGATCGATCCGCAGGCTCACCGGCACCACCGCGGCCCCCCCCTGCCGCCGCTCCTGCCACACCAGCAGCGGATGGCGCAGGTCGCGCAGTTGCCAGTGGTCGCTGCCCAGCTCCGGTTTCACCGCCCCGAGCCAGGCGCCGTAACGGGCCCGGGCCAGGGCGAAGTCCAGTTGGGCCAAGCAATGTTGCAGTGCTTCAAGGGCCTCCACTTCGGCGCCCACGGCGCCACTGAGCTGCAACAGCAGCCGCCGTTCCTCCTCCCGTTCCTGGCCCTCCAGCTCAGCGATGCGATTGCCCAGGCCCACCACCGCCTGGGGTTCCAGGAAAAAGGTGCTACCTGAGGCGGAACTGTCGTGCACCAGCCCCTGCAGCTGGCTGGCCGCCCCGGCCTTCACGGCCAGCACCGGGCGGCCATGGCGCTGGCTGATCACCGTGTCTTGCAGCTGCGCCCCCCAGCGACGGATCAAATCCTGCAGCCGGGCCTGGCGTTCCTGGCGCTGGCCGTGCAGTTGGCGGCGGAGGCCCTCCAGGATCGGACTGGCCCGGTCTGCCACCCGGCCCCCCTCCTCGAGGGCAAAGCGCAGTTGTTGTTCCAGTTCCGGCAGGGTGCGCAGCCCCTCCAGCAGGGCCGTGGTTACAGGCCGCAGCTGGGGGTCATCGATCTGGCGCCGCAGCCGCCGGGCCGCCGCCAGGGTGTCGGCCAGCTGCAGCAGGGCTTCGCCGCCGGCGCAGCCGCCCTTGGCGCAGAGCTGCAGGGTGGCATGCAGGTCCACCACCCCGGCGAAGCTCAGGCCGCCATCGCTGAGGCCATCGAGGGCCAGCAGTTCCACGGTTTCCTGCAACCGCCGCCGCGCCTCCCCCAGCTGGGGGGCCAGGGGCAGGGCGAGGCAGAGCCGTTGCCCCAGCCCACTGGCGGCAAAGCCCGCCAGCTGTTGGCCGAGGCGGTCCCACTCCAGCAGCTGCAGGGCCTCCGCCTGAATGTCCAGCGTGCTTGCCATCGCCCCATTGTCGAGGGCCGTGGTGGCCAGGGGCGATCGGCGGCAGACTGCGAATCCGTTGGCTTCCCCCTTGGTGCTGGATGCCCCTGGCTATCGCCCTGTGGCGCTTGCCCTCAGCGGGATGGCGGCGCTCACCGCCGCCTGGGCCCTGTTTTGGCCGGTGCCCACGGAGGTGGTGGGCCGCGGTGTGTTGATCGTGCCGGGGGACGCCACCCTGCTGGATGCCCGCTCAGCGGGGCAAATCCTTGAGCTGGCCATGGTCCAGGGGCAGCGGGTACGGCGGGGCCAGCCCCTGCTGAAGCTCTATCTGCCCGCCCTGGAGCAGGAGTTGCAGCGCCAGCGCCGGGACCTGGGCGAGCAGATCGCCATCAACGCCAGCCTCAACCACCGGGATGCGGTGCGGCTGGGCACTGCTGGGCGCCTGCGTGCCACCGCCCTGGCGAAGTTGCAGGCCGATGCCGGCCAGTTTCGCCAGCTCAAAACCACCTACGACCAGAAGCTGGCCGACTACCGCTACCTGGCCGCCAGGGAGGTAGTGGCGCCATTGGCGGCGCCGGTGGTGAGCACCGAAGACAGAACCACCCAGCTGGCGGTGACCCTCGCCGACCTGCGCATCCAGGAGCAGGCCGCCGTTGATGCCTACCAGAAGGTGAAGTTGGAAATAAGTACCGAGCGGCTGCAACGCGACTACCGGATCAACGACCTGCGGCGGACGATCCGGGTAACGGAGCAGCGCCTCGGCTTTGAGGGCAGCCTGCGGGCCGACCGGGATGGCCGGGTGCTGGATGTGCAGGTGGTGCGCGGCCAAACGGTGAAGGCGGGCCAGCGGCTGGGCACCCTCCAGGGCCTGCGGCCCCAGCCCCTGCGGGCCGTGGCCTACTTCTCCCCCGCCGATGCCCGGCGCCTGCGGCGGGGGCTGCCGGTGGAGCTGGTGCCCGACTGGCGCCAGCGGGGTCGCTTTGGCGGGGTGGAGGCGACGGTGCAGCGGCTGAACCTGTTGCCGGCCACCGAAGAAGACGTGAACACCACCCTCGGCAATCCGCAACTGGCCCAGGAATTGGTGAAAAATGGGCCGGTGATGCGGGCTGAGCTGCTGTTGCGCCGGGACCAGGCCCATGGAGTAGCTCCCGGCTACCGCTGGACCCTGTCCGCCGGCAGTCGGGTGTTCCCCCTGCGGGAGGGGCTCACGCTCACGGCCCACAGCTATGTGGAGTGGCGACCGGCGATTAGTTATCTGGTGCCGGTGCTGCGCGACCTCACCGGCAGTTACCGCACCCTGCGGCAGCTGCGCTGGGATCGCCCCAGCCTGCGCCAGAACCCGGAGGAACTCTGATGACCCGGTTGACAACCCTGCAGCACTGGTTCTCCACCCCCCTGCGGCGGGAATTGCCCTGGCTGGGCCTGGAGGCGCTGCTGCTGGTGGTGCTGCTCCATGCCAATGCCCCGGAGCTGTGGTTTTGGTTCTTTCTGTTGCTACTGCTGCTGCTTTGGCGGGGGATCAACTGTTGGTGGCAGGCGGCTCAAGGGTCAGCTCCCGCAGCAGACGGGCATAGCTGAGGTTTGCCAGGGTGATCGCTTCGGCCTTGGCCTCCATGGCCACGGTGAGTTCCCGCAGGCTGTCGCTTACGTCGGTGTAGTCGGCGAGGCCGATCCCGTAGCGGGCCCGGGCATCGCGCAGGGCTTCGCGGGAGGCCCGGTAGGCGGCCCGGGCCGCCAGCACCTGGGCTAGGGCCGCCTCGTGGTCAAAGAAGGCGGTTTCCAACTCCTGGCGGATGCGGTTGCGTTCGCGGGCGCTGGCCAGGCTGAGCCGTTCGGCGCCGGCGCGGCTGGCGGCCACCTGGCCGGCGCTGATCCCCCCGTCAAACAGGCGCCAGTTCAGCCGCAGCCCGGCGGCCCAGTCGGCCTGCTGGTTTTGCACCACCGGGATGTGGGTGGCGCCGCAACAGCCCCGCAGGGTTACGCCGAAGTTGCTGAGGTTGTTTTGGCCATAGCCCCCCTCGGCAAACAGCCCCAGGTTGGGCAGCAACTGGGCCGCCTGGGCATCGGCCTGGCGCAGCAGTGCCTCCCGGGCGGCCCGCAGGGCGATGAGCTGGGGGTTCTGGTGGAAGCCCTGCACCAGGGTGCGTTCCAGGTCGAGGGGCCAGGGGGGTTGCAGCGTTAGGGGCCCTCCGGCGGTAAGGGTGGTGCTGAAGGCCACGTTCAGCAGGTTGGAGAGTTCCCGTTGCCGGCTGCGGCGGTCCGCCAGGGCCTGCAGCAGGCGCCGCTGGTCCTCCTGGCGGCGGGCTTCGATGCGGTAAGCGTCTAGCCGGGGCACCAGGCCCGAGCGTTTCAGGGCCTGCACCTGCCCCTGGATCACCAGGTCATTGGCCAGCACCGCCTCGCGGATGTGCACCTGTTGCTGGGCCAGCTGCAGCCGGTAGAAGCTGCTGCTCACCGCCAATTGGGTGGCCCTGAGTTGGTCGCCGTAGCGGGCATCGGCCTCCTGGCGCTGGGCCTGGCGACCGGCCAGGGTGGGGCCGCGGCTGAAATCCAGCAGGCTGTAGTCGAGCCGCAGGCCGGCGGAAATGTCGGCAAAGCCTGAGGTGAGGGCATTCCAGCCGTTGGTCGATACCCGGAAGCCGGCGCCGGGGGCATAGGTCTTGACGCTGCTGCCGTTGGCCTGGGTAACGGAGCTGTATTCCGGGTAGAGCGAATAGTTGTTCTGGGGGGCGAAGTTGTATTGGCTTTGCTGGCTATAGCCCCCCTGGGCCCGGAAGCCGATCACCGGGGCGTAGAGGCCCCTGGCGCTCTGCACCAGCCCCTGGCTTTCCCGCACCTGGGCCTGGCGTTCCTGCAGGGCCAGGTCGTTGCTGAGGGCCAGCTCGAGGGCCTGGGGCAGGTTTAGGCGCAGTTCCTGGCGGATGGCCAGCTCTTCCGGTTGGCTGGGCAGGGCCAGGGACGCTGGGGCCTGCAGGCTGCCGGCCGGGGCGGCGGCGAGGGAGCTCAGGCTGGGGGCAGTTTTTTCAGCGGGGTTGTCCCCCAGCACGCGGTCCAGCTGGCCCAGCTGCCGTTCCAGTTGCTCCAGCTGCCGCAGCAGGGCCGCCGAGGGCGGTGGGCCGCCGGCTGCGGCGAGCCCTGGCCATAACAAAAACAGCGCTGGCACCAGTAGCGCTGGCCTCACGGTTGGGGATCCGCCGGTGGGCTGGGGGCGCTGGCTTTGAGTCCGTGCAGGCCCAGGGTGGTGCGGGCCAAGCAGCCGATGCTGAAGCAGATCATGGCGCTGCCCAGCAGCTCCCAATGCACCCGGCTGCGGTCGTCCACCAGTTTCACCACCGCCAGCAGCACCAGCAGGGCCGCCAGCCAGGGCAGGCTCACTAGCAACCGCAGCAACGCCGGGGTCATGGCCTTAGCTCCGCAGGGCAGCGGCCCGGCCCAGCCGGAACAGCCCCCACGACACCTTGCATACGCAGCCGATGCTGAAGCAGATCGCCCCACTACCGAGCAAGCCCCAACCATGGCTGTGGTGGTCAAACTGGTCGGTGTAGAGCAAGCGCAGGGCCAGCAGCCCGCAGAGGCAGGCCGCCAGCCAGGGGGCATACACCCAACCCACAAAAAAGGTCAGCCTTGGCGGAGCCATGCGGCGGCATCACAGGCGTGATAAGTGAGGATTAAATCAGCGCCAGCCCGTTTAAAACACAACAGGGTTTCCAATACCACCGCCCGCTCATCAATCCAGCCCCGTTCGGCGGCGGCCTTCACCATCGAATATTCACCGCTCACGTTGTAGGCGGCGATCGGCAGTTCCGTTTCCCCCCGCAGCCGATGGATGATGTCCATATAGGCAAGGCCGGGCTTCACCATCAGGATGTCGGCCCCCTCCTGTTCATCCAGCAGGGCTTCGGTGAGGGCTTCGCGGCCGTTGGCCGGATCCATCTGGTAGGTGGATTTGTCCTTGGGGATCGGTTTGTTGCCGGTGGCCCGGGGGGCCGAATCAAGCGCTTCGCGGAAGGGGCCGTAATAGGCGGAGGCGTACTTGGCGGTGTAGCTGATGATGCCCACGTGCTCGAAGCCTTCGGAATCAAGGGCTTCCCGGATCGCCCCTACGCGGCCGTCCATCATGTCGCTGGGACCGACCAGGTCGGCCCCAGCCTGGGCCTGGGTCACCGCCTGGCGGCAGAGGATCTCAACGGTTTCGTCATTGAGCACCACCCCCTCGGCGCTAACGATGCCGTCGTGGCCATCACAGGAATAGGGGTCGAGGGCCACGTCGGTCATCACCGTCATGGCGGGATGCACTTCCTTGAGCCGCCGGATCGCCCTGGGGATCAGCCCCCCTTCGTTGAAGCATTCACTGCCATCTTCGGTTTTGAGGCCATCGGCCACCTTGGGGAAGAGCACCACGCAGCGGATGCCCAGCTCCCAGGCGCGGCCCACCTCGTTGATCAGGCCGTCGAGGCTCCAACGCTGGCAGCCGGGCATGGCGCCAATGGGCTCGTTGCTTACCCCTTCGTGCACGAATAGGGGGTAGATGAAATCCGCTGCTGAAAGCTGATGTTCCCGCACCATTGCCCGCAGGGCAGGGGTGCGGCGCAGCCGCCGGGGGCGATAGGACAGCTCCATGGTTCAAAGCCCGCTGGCGGGATCCTACGGGCCCCCCTGGTTCGTTCAGCTGCCCCAGCGGGAGACCAGCAGGATCAGCAGCGCACCGCTGATCGAACTCACTTGAAAAATCAAGTCCACTTTGTTGATTCGAGCCATTACCGCAGTTTGTTGCTCTGGTGCGGCATTGGAATAGGCATTGGTGCCCCAAACAAACAGGGCGAATAGAACCATCGACGCCACAAATCCAAACAGATAAAGTTTGTCTAGAAAGGTGAGGTAGTCGAGGGGGGGTAGTTCTGCCCGGGCGCTCTGCTGTAAAAACACCATAGTTAGTAGGGCGGTGGAGGGGATGGCCAGGCGCACATCGGTGAAGTTGCCCTCCAGGTTTGGAGCCATCAGCAGAATCGCCATCACGGTGATCCAGGGGAGGATGTATTGATAGAAGGCGGCCCAGGGATCAGTGGCGTAATCCACCGCAAAGGTCACCTGGCTGAATTCGCCGCCATTGGGTATCCCCTCAAGCCCAAAGGTGGTGCTGTAAACATGAATTTTACTCTCAACTGTCGCCCCCTTCACCTGGTAGCCATTTAAGCTTGCATAGTCGCCGAGCACCTGCTTGGTGCCGAGTTTTGGATTGAGCAGAATATTCTCTTCACCCACGGAAAAGATCGTGGGCCTGGTCTCCAGAATTAGGGGCAGGCTCAGGGATTGAAAAGGGAAGGCCTGCAGGCTTTCCTTGTCGTCGTAGAAGCGGGCTGAAAAGCGAAAAAGCTGTAGATATCGGCCGTCTGGTAGGCGGTCTGGCTGACTGCTATCCAGTTCGATTTTGGAGTCCCAGGCCTCCACTTGATTCACGAATTCAACAATACTTTTAAGTTCAATATTGTTTTTTGCGATCATTTCCTGCACCGGTTCCGACCACTTTAGCCAGTACCAACCTTCGGCGGTAAATATTTTGTCCTTAAGGGAAAGATTGTAGAGGTTCTCAATATGTGCCCCCACCTCAATGCTGCGGGCTGGATCAGTAATGGCCGGGGCAGGTTTTAATTCCTGGGACTCGGCCATCGATGGGTTCAGCAGCCCGAAGCCCAATGTCAGGGCCGCCAGGAGGCTGAGCAGTGCCGCCAGCAGAGGTTTTCTCAAGCGATGCAGCTGCATCAGAGCTTGGCTCCCTTGAAGAGGCTTTCGCGGGGATCCTGGCTGCGGGCAGCCCGCAACTGTTGGTAGAGCTCTTGTTCCTCGGGGCTGGGGGCGCTGGGCAGTTGCAACTGAATGGTGAGCAACAGGTCGCCGCGGCCATTGCGCAGGGGCCAGCCCTTGCCCTTGAGGCGCAGGCTGCGGCCGCTGGCGATGCCGGCGGGCACCGTCACCAGCGCTTCGCCATCGGGGGTGGGCACCTTCACCTCCCCCCCCAACAGCGCCTCATCGGGGGCCAGGGGCAGATCGGCCCGCATCAGATCGCCGTCCAGGCTCCAGACCGGATGGCTGTCCAGCTGGATGTTTAGGTACAGATCTCCGCGACGGCCGCTGCTGGGCTGCAGGTTGCCCTTGCCTTTGAGCCGCAGGCGGCTGCCACTGCGTACCCCGGCCGGTATGCGCACCTGCACCCGTTCCTGGTTCACCTGCAGGCTGCGTTCGCAGCCCTGGAAGGCCTCGGCAAAGCTCACCTTGAGGTTGGCCTCGGCATCCAAGTTCACGGCGGCAGCACCGCCCGGGAAGCCGCCCCCAGGAAAACCACCCCCCGCAAAGCCGCCCCCCGCAAAGCCGCCGCCGCCGGAGGGGCCACCGAAACGACCAAGCAGATCGTTGATGAAATCGTCGAAATTGCCGTAGTTGCCGAAGTCCACATCGAAGCCAGCCGGACCGGGGGCGTTGCCACCCGCCTGGTTCCAGTACTGGCCAAATTGCTCGTAGCGGCGGCGTTTCTCCGGATCGGAGAGCACCTCATAGGCCTCGCTGATCTCCTTGAATTTGGCCTCGGCGCCCTTGTCGTCTGGATTCACATCCGGGTGGTATTGCCGCGCCAGCCGCCGGAAGGCCTTCTTGATGGCATCGGCATCGGCCCCCCGTTCCAGGCCCAGCACCTTGAAGTAGTCGCGGTAACCGCCGCCGTTCATGGGGGGTAAGTCCTGAGCTGCCATCTTTCCCCAGTCTCTCAGCTCCCCTAACCTCAACCCATATGGCTGTGTTCGATGGCGCGTTTCCCCTGGGCTCTGCCCCTAGCCACCCTGCTGTTGGCGGCCACCCCAGCCCTGCCGGTGCGGGCGGGCACCCTGGGGGAGGCGGTGAGCCCCTCCACTGCGGAGCAGTTGCAGCTGGCTAAAGAGCTCAAACGGCTGGGGGTGATTTTTTATGGGGCCTGGTGGTGCAGCCATTGCTTCCACCAGAAAAACCTGTTTGGCACAGAGGCGGGCCAGCAGCTTCCCTACGTGGAATGCGACAAAAATGATGAGGGCCGTGACCGCTGCCGCCAGGCCGGGGTGAAGGCCTTCCCCACCTGGGTGCTGGGCGAGAAACGCAGCGAGGGGGTGATGAGCTTGAAGGAACTGCGGACCTGGGCTGGGCTTTAAGCAGCAGAGCTGCTACTACTTAATCTCTAGCTGCTGAGAAAGAAAAATTTTGGAGTCAAGGCTTTTTCTATTCCCTTGACCGGTGGGGCCATAGGAGTGAGTCAATAAATCTGGTGGTCAAGCCAGTATTAGTATAGAGATTCCCTTTGCTGGAGGGTTTTATGGTCGGGAATGCTGCTTTGCCTAGCCGAATCCTGAAGATCGGCGATGTATCGAGACGTGCCGGATTGTCAGTTAAGACGATTAGATTTTATTGCGATCAGGGACTTATTTGTCCCAGTGGTCGTTCTGAAGGGCGTTATCGCTTGTTTGAGGAAAGCGTGATCGAGGAACTTTCTTTGATTCGGGCTCTTAAGATGATGGAATTCCCCTTAATAGATGTGAAGCTGATTCTGGAAGCCAGGCGCTCAGGAATTTGCAACTGTTCTTTTCTGAAGGGTACTGTCCAGGAAAAGATTGAAGCTGTTGACCAGAAAGTTAAAGATCTACTGGCGATGCAACAGCAGCTGCTTGCCCTGCTGAGTGGCTGGCGCGACTGCGGCGGCGTCAAGACGGAGGCGGAGCCAATACGGTGAGCAATCGCTAACCAAGCTGAGCCTTTTGCCTGGCTGAAGCCTTGCAATGGCTGGCGTTGGCTACCAAGCCCATTCCACTAGTCTCCATGGAAATCACGGTGCTGGAGGCTTCGCTGTAGTATCTGGCTGCTCTCTGTCCCGCCCCAAGGTGCTTGCTTGCTTTCGCGTAGTTGAGGGTCGAGTCCCCCAGCATGAGGGTCACGATCACGGTGCGAATGCCAGTGCTGCTAGCGGCAGTGGAAGTGTTAGTCCGGCAGCTGCTGCAATCCAGCAGAGTGGCAAAGGGATTGAGCTGCTCAAGGGTTCTGCCGGAGTTGAAACATTTAGTTTGGGCGCCAATGGACTGATTTATTACTTGGATCCATCTGGGTCTTCAGCTAAGGACGGTAGTTATGCCATTATTCAGAATTTTGAGAAGGGGGATAAAATTCAGCTTGTCTGTGACGAGATGGGCGATTACAGTTTGTTGGCCTGTGATACGGGAGAGACGGCGGGAATTTGTACATGTATTTATTACAATAGCGATGATCAAGCAGGTGGCCATGTTGATCTGATCGCCTGTGTGACAGGTCCTGATGCTCTTAAGCTGGATCTTCTTGATGCCAGTGCCTTCATTTGGGATATAACTCCAGCGGCAATCGATGCCAAAGGCGGCAGCGCAAACGACATCTTGATTGGCACAGATGCAACAGATGAATTAATTGGTAACGGCGGCAGTGATGTGATTATTGGAGCCATGGGTGCCGATCGTCTGATAGGTGTGGATCCTCAGGTGCTGAATCCAGGCCGCGGTGAAGTTGATGTGCTGATAGGTGCCCCAGGCGCTGATTCATTTGTTTTAGGAGGAAAGGGTAAAGTTTATTATTTGGATCCGCTTGGCCAAAGTTCCAGAAGTTACGCCGCAATACAGGATTTTGAAAAAGGTGACCAAATAGTTTTAGCTTGCGATGAAATGGGAGATTACAGTCTGCAAAGTTGCACTATCGGTCTCTCTGCTGCCACATGTATTTACTACGAGCGCGATGGAGTGCCTGGTGTTGGCCTCACTGATGAGCTGATAGCAACGGTGCAGGGCCCTGATGCCCTCAAGCTGGATCTCATGGATGCCAGCACGTTTGTCTGGGATATTACCCCTGCATCAATTGATGCCACTGGTGGCTCTACCAATGATATTTTAATTGGTGGTGATGCGGCGGATGAATTAGTTGGCCGTGGCGGCAGTGATGTAATCATTGGCGCCATGGGTGCCGATCGCCTCGTCGGTGTTGATCCCCAGGCGCTTAATCCGGGGCGGGGAGAGGTTGATGTGTTAATTGGCGCCCCTGGGGCGGATACATTTGTGCTTGGTGGTAATTCATTGATTTATTACCTTGATCCACAGGGGCAGAGTTCTAGGAGTTATGCCGCCATTCAGGATTTTGAGAAAGGCGACAAAATTGTATTGCTTGGTAGCAATTCTAATTATGCTTTGCAAAATTGCCTGATTGGCGTTTCTTCCGCCACATGTATCTATTACAATCGCGATGGCTTGCCTGGTGTAGGTCTCACTGATGACCTAGTCGCCACGGTGCAGGGTTTGGATGCGCAAACACTCGATCTTGGGGATGCTTCTGTCTTTACTTGGCAACAAAGTGATATTCTCCAGCCTTTGCTTTCGGATTACATTGGTTTCAACCGTTTTCATGATGCAATTACGGGCTCACATACTTATTCAGCCGTAGCTAGTGAGGCTGCAGGCTTGCGCAATTCAGGCTGGCTAGACGAAGGTAATGCTTGGAGTTTGCTGCCGGCTGTTGGTGGCGAAATAGGAGGCTTGGCCGAGGTGCATCGTCTTTTCAATTCCCTTTCTAATGACCATTTGTTAACACTAAATGATGCTGAAGCAGCCTATGCTCAACGGAATGGATATGTTTATGAAGGTGTAATTGGTCGCGCCCTGCAGCCCCAGTCTGGTGTTAGTGAGCTCGGCAATGTTCAGCGCTATTACAAAGCATCCACCGGGGAACATATTTATACTGCCATCAGCAGTGAAGCCAATGCTCTGGCTGCCCTCGGCTTCACTTCTGAAGGGGCTGTTTGGGCAAATTGAGGGGCTGATTACTGTTCAGGGCTGCCATTCCTGGGAACCCAGGAAGGTGAGGTCCACATAATTGCTGCCGTTGTGTTCCTGGGCTGAGAAGTCAACTTTGAAGCCGCCCATTTGGTAGTTATGCAGTGATTCCATTGCTTGAATAAAGCCAGCACGGCTGGGGTTTGGCCCGGCCCGGCGCAGGGCTTCTACCACCACCTTGGCTGCAATGAAGCCCTCCAAGCTGGAGAAGCCGAAGCCTGTTGTGGGTTGCCCTTGGCGCAGAATTCGTTGGTATTCTTTTACAATTGGAATTCGTGAATTCCAGGGGAATGGCACCACTTGGCTAACGCCGATGCTATTTGAATGGCCCTTTTTTAGGGCTTTAAATAGAGGTTTAGTCCCTACAAATGACACTGCCATCAACTGGGATTTACTGCCCATGGCATGCAGTTCATTTACAAAGCTGGCCACCGGTCCATAGGTGGAAATCATGATCACCGCATCGGGATTTTGATTGTTGATTATGCGGGCGGCATCAGTTGTCTTGAGGGAATTGCGTTCAACGCTGGCGCTGATAATTGGTTTTAAGCCCCGGGTTGCCAGCGCCTTGACTACGCCTTCTAGGCCATCTTTGCCAAAGCCGTCGTTCTGGTAGAGAACGGCAATGCGAGTCCAGCCGGCATCGGCGAGATAATTGATGATTTTGGCGGCTTCTTTGTGGTAGCTCGCCCTGATGTTAAAGACCTCGGGGTTAAGGGGGTGCCTAAGCGCCTGGGCGCCGGTGACTGGTGCAATGAAGGGTACCGAGTATTGTTTAATCAGTGGCAATGCTGATTTTGATGTGGGTGTACCAACGTATCCAAATAAGGCAAAAACCTTATCTTTTTTGATTAGTTCTTCAGTATTTTTGAGGGCTTTGTTGGGTTCGTATTTATCATCGAGGGAAAGTAGTTTGATTTGTCTTCCATGGATGCCGCCGCTGGCATTTACGGCCTTGAAATACTGAATTGCCCCGGCCCTGAATTCCTGGCCCAGGGCCCCAGATGTGCCGGAAAGTGCCGCCGATTGACCGAGAAGAATCTGAGTGCTGCTGATGCCTTGCTCTGCTTTAAGCGCCGCGGGAAGGCTCAGGACAGCCGCCAGGGCCAAGGGAAGAAAGCGCAAGGCGGCACTCAGGGGTTGGCTGGTTCAGCTTAGTCCTAGAGAAACTAAAACCTTTTTGTCAAGGCTTGCTTCCCTGGATTGGCCATTGGCCTTTACAGTGCATCTGCTTTAAGTGGTTGGCGGCCAGGACAGCATTGATGTCTAAGCGAAAAAAGCGCCATTGGAATGCGCTGACCCTGGTGGCAGCGTTGCTGGCCTGCCTAGTGGCGCTCTCTATGCTTAACAGTATTGATATTTCTTCCGTACGTTCAAGGGATTCGCTGCGGTTGACAACAGCACCCCGCGCCCTTTCGACCCCAGGGCCGGATTCAAAGGGAACCCCTCTTTCCTTGCGGGGAATCCCCCTGGGGAGCCAGGAAGCTACCAAGGATCAAGAAAAACTTGATGCAGTTCCCTATAAGTTATGGGTTGGCAGTTACAGTGTTAACAATTTCAATGTTGATTTTAAGGTGCCAAGTTATTCCGGCGCTGGTTATTTGTGGATGCTCTGGCAGCAGCCGCTTCAGGATTATCTTGAATCGCTGAATCTGGAGCCGCAAAAACTGCTGAAGCCTGTGAATCTTATTGGCGCTGACGCTGATACGGCCCTTACCCCTGTGGGTGGCGGGCCGCGCAAGCTTGCGGATGGCTATTATTATCAGCTGCTTAGCTATAGCGGACAATTTTATATTGATCAAATTGATTTCAGACTTTATCCATTTAATGGGGTGGGGCTGCCGATTGTGCTTGAGGCCGGTGATCCTGAAGGGGGGCTTGACTTTCAGCGGTTTCGGATGATTCCCGAACTAAAGGATAGTGGGATTGGTGCCTATGCAGATATAAGTGGCTGGATCGGTACGGGTTGGTCTTTTGCTGAGTATCGCCACCACTACGCCACGAACTTTGGGGCGGGTAACGGTGAGAAGGACTACAGCCAGTTGGTTTTTGATGTTACCTATGGCACCTCCGTATGGTCCTCCTTCTGGAAGTTGCTACAGCCCCTGGCTGTGGTGATGGCCATGGTGGTGCTGCTCTCTAATATTCCCCTGAACCTTGGCGATGTGAGGTTGAATATTCCGGTTACGGTGCTGCTGACACTTGTTTTCCTCCAGCAGTCTTTTAAGAACAGTATCCCTGATCTGCCCTATTTAACCTTTCTGGACAAGGTTTATATTATTGCCTATGGGATTACCTTGATTGGTTTCGCTAAAACTGTCTGGGCGGGCCGGCGCCGCTTTTCAGTGGAATCACTTGAGGATGTGGCGGAGAAGAAAATAATTGTAGCGAGGCTAGATCTACTCGATAATGTCTGGCCAATGGCAGTGATTTTGGTGGGCACCCTTGCCACCTTTGCTGCCTGGCTCAGTTCCCACTAAATAAGTGGCAAGTAGCGAAAAAGTAGTGGCAAAAAATAAATAGTACAAAAACTAGAGCAAAAAGAAGGGGCCTTCCAGCCCCAATGAGTTATTTGGTTGATAAGGCTAACTTAACCCCATCTCCCCTAAGGGTCAGGCGGCCACAGGGGCAGTCTGACGGGAGAAACGAACGATGTTGTTCGCTGTTACGGTTTTGCTCATGCCGAGCAGGCTTCAGTCACCCTCCTGATGCCCCGTCGAAACCATTGCAGCCCCAGGCAGTGGGGGAATGGAGCTGAGCGGAATCGAACCGCTGTCCGAAACACTGGTGTGGATCACCTAGTCCACCCAAGGGCGGACCCATGCATTCTGGCAGCTCGGCGGAGATCTGGTGATGACGGCAATCCACCCCTGTTTAGCGGTGCTACCCCCCGGCCTTGAGGCCGAGGGGGCCCTTGAGCTGGCAGAGCTGGGGGCCACGGCGATCCGGCCGGGGCGCCTGGCCGTGAAATTCGAAGCGGATTACGGCTGCCTCTACAGGCTTTATCTGGAGGCGCGGCTGCCGTTTCGGTTGTTGCGTCAACTGGCGGAGTTCCCCTGCCGCGGCCCCGAGGATTTGTATGCCGGGGTGCAGCGGGCCGCTGATTGGGAAAGCTGGCTGCCGCCCCAGCGCTCCTTTCGGGTGGAGGTCACGGGCACTGCCCCGGGCTTAAACCACAGCCATTTCACGGCGCTCCAAGTCAAAAATGCGCTGGTAGATCAGCAGCGCCAGCGCTTTGGCGAACGTTCCTCCATAGATCTTGACCACCCCGGCCTGGTGTTGCACCTGCACCTGCAGGGGGGGCGGGCCCAGCTGAGCGTTGACGGTTCGGCCAGCAGCCTGCATCGCCGCGGCTGGCGGGCGGCCATGGGCCAGGCCCCCCTCAAGGAAAACCTGGCGGCGGGCCTGATTCGGCTCACGGGCTGGGATGGCAGCGTGCCGCTGCTGGATCCCCTTTGCGGCTCGGGCACCCTGCTGCTGGAGGCCGCCTGCCTGGCCCTAGGCCGGCCGGTGGGCCTTGGCCGCGAACTGTTGGTAGCCCATTGGCCCGATTTCGATGGGGTGCAGTGGCGGAATGCCCTGCACGGCGCCGAAGCCCGGGCGGCGGCCCCGGCCCGCCCCCTGGCGGCGATCCAGGGCAGCGACAGTGATGCCACGGTGCTGGCCCAGGCCCAGGCCAATGCCGAGGCCGCCGGTTTGGCCCCCTGGCTGAATTTCCAGCAGTTGGAGCTGCGCGATCTGCAGCCCCCAGCCGGTCCGCCCGGCGTGGTGGTTTGTAACCCGCCCTATGGCGTGCGGCTCGGGGCCGACAGCAACCTGGAGGCCCTCTATGCCGAACTGGGGGAGGTGTTGAAGCAGCGCTGTGCCGGCTGGACCCTCTGGTTACTCAGCGGCAACCCTGAGCTCACCGGGGCGCTGCGGATGAAGGCCAGCCGCCGGGCACCGATCAGCAATGGCGGCATCGATTGCCGTTGGTTGAAGTACGAGATCCGTTAACGGCCCAAAAGGGTGCGGGTGGTTTTGGTTATCCCGGCGGTGGTCTGGGGCAGATAGGGGCCCTTCAGTAGGCCGCCGCCGATGCGCAGCAGTAGGCCCGCCAGCACAAGATCGCCAGCCCCCACCAGCAGGAAGGCCAGCAGCCAGGGCAGCCCCCAGCCCTGCACCAGCCAGAGCACCAGGGCGCCGTGGGCCACCAGCAGGGCACCGGTGAGCAGCACCAGGGCGGTGCCAATCAGCAGCCCCCCCACCAGCAGTCGCCGTTTTTCCCGGTCGGCCTCCTGCAGGGCAATCCGCACATGCAGGTCCATCACCGAGGTGACCAGGGAAGCGAGTTTTCCGCTGGTGCTGCGTTGCTGCTCGTCGGCCATGGGGATCAGCGGCGGCGGCCGCCCGAGAGCAGTAGGCCGGCCAGCAAACCGATGCCGGCGGCGATGCCAACGGCCAGCAGCGGCCTTTCCCGCACTGGTTTTTCCAGCTTGGGCCGCAGGTTGGCATTGAGGTCATCCAGCAGCTGCTCCAGCTGCTCCTCCAGGGGCTGCAGGCTGTCGCCCAGCTTGCGGGTTTGCTCCCCGGCCACCCCGAGGAAATCAAGCAGTTGCTCCTGGATCACCCCGGCGGTGCGGCCGGTCTGGGCGGAAATCACCGTCACCACCTCGTCAAGGCTGCCGCGGGTGTTCTCCAGGGTGTCCTGGGCCACCTGGGGCCATTGCTTCTGGATGGCTGGCAACAATTCTCCGAAGCGTTCGCGAAAACGGTCGCCCACCTGGGTGAGCCCTGGCCTGTCCATGCCGAAAAGCAAGAAGTACCCGCAACTTATCCAGCCCCGGGCCACTTGGCAGGGGGGAAAGCTGCCCCCTTGTGCTCTCGAACCATTTCGCTACGGTCGTGCTAACAAACCCCGGGGCTAGGCCGCCGCTGTCCTGTTGGTGCACATCAATCAGGTCAGCCTCAGCCACTTCAAGTCGTTTGGTGGCTCCATAACCATCCCCTTGGAGCAGGGCTTCACGGTGGTTACTGGGCCGAATGGCTCCGGCAAGAGCAATATTCTCGACGGCATTTTGTTTTGCCTGGGCCTGGCCAGCAGCCGCGGCATGCGGGCCGAGCGGCTGCCAGATCTGATCAACAACGGCGTGATCCGCCAGGGCAAGGCCGCTGAGGCGTCTGTGTCTGTGCGCTTTGACCTGGGGGACTGGTGCCCGGATGGGGCGGAAGCCGGCCTGGAGGCCCCCGGCGAGGGCCCCTGGATTCAGCCGGGTCAACGGGAATGGACGGTGACCCGCCGCCTGCGGGTGGCCCCCGGCGGCACCTACAGCAGCAGCTACAGCGCCGATGGGGTGAGCTGCAACCTGCAACAGCTGCAAACCCAGCTGCGGCGCCTGCGGGTGGATCCCGAGGGCAGCAACGTGGTGATGCAGGGGGACGTCACCCGGATTGTTTCGATGGGGGCGCGGGAACGGCGCGGCATCATCGATGAGCTGGCGGGCGTGGCCCTGTTTGACAGCCGCATCGACCAGGCCCGCAGCAAGCTCGATGACGTGCAGGAGCGGGAGGAACGCTGCCGGATCGTGGAAGGGGAACTGCAAACCTCCCGTTCCCGGCTGGAACGGGACTGCCAGCGGGCCCGGCTCTACCAAGACCTGCGCACAAAATTGCAGCTCGGTCGCCAGCAGGAACTGGTGCTGCAGGTGGAACACAGCCGCCAGCAGCTGCTGCAGCTCGATCAGCAGCGCCAACAGCTCAGCGCTAGCCAGGTAAGTGGCAAAGAAGCCCTCGCGGAGGGGGAGCTGCGGATCAGCGCTGCGGCTACGGCCCTTGAGACCCTCCAGGCGGAGGTGAAATCCCTGGGGGAAGACCAGTTGCTGGCGGTGCAGGCGGAGTTGGCGGGCCTGGAATCCGCTGGCCGCGACCTGCAACGGCGGGCGGAACGGCACCAGCAGCAGGCGGCCCAGCTCCAGGCCCAGCGCCAGCAGCTCCAGGCCCAGCGCGCTGAACAGCAGGGGCAGAAACAGCAGTTGGAGGCCAGCGAAAACCAGGCCGAGCGCGACCAGGCGGAGGCGGCCTGTCGCACGGCGGAAGCGGCGGTGGAACTCTCCCGGCGGCGCCTAGGGGAGGTGGCGGGCCGTTCCGGCAGTTGGTTGGAGCAACAACAGATTCGTAGCCGCCGCCGCCAGGAATTGCAGGCCCAGCTGGGGCCGTTGCAGGCGGAACAGCATCAGCTCAGCGAACGGCTGCGCCAGGAGCAGGAACGGCTGCTGGAGCTGGAGACGGAGCTGGCCCAGGAACGCCAGGGGGGCGGCAGCGCCCAGCAGCAGTTGCAACAGCTGGAGGCGGAGCAACAAAGCCTGCAGCAGAAGGGTGCTGAGCTGCGCCTCCAGGTGCAGGAGTTGGCCGAGGCCCTGGCCCTGCAGCAGCGCACCCGCAGCCGCCTGGAGCAGGAGCAGCAGCAGCTGGAGCGCGACATCGCCCGCCATGACAGCCGCCGCGAAACCCTGCAGGAAAGCCGCGGCACCGGCGCCCTGCGGGTGCTGCTTGAGGCCGGCCTCGAGGGCATCCATGGGCCGGTGGCCCAGTTGGCGGAGGTGGAGGAGCGCTACCGCCTGGCCCTGGAGGTGGCCGCCGGGGGTCGGCTCAGCCAGGTGGTGGTAGACGACGACGGCATCGCCGCCCGGGCCATTGCCCTGCTCAAGAGTCGCCGGGCGGGCCGACTCACTTTTCTGCCCTTAAACAAGATCCGCAGCAGCAGCAGCAGTGGCAATTCAGCCCTGGAACGGGGCGCTGCGGCCGGTCGCCAGGGGGGCTGTGTGGGCCGGGCCGTGGAGTTGCTGCGTTTTGAGCCGGTTTACACGGAGGTGTTTCGCCATGTATTTGGCGACACGCTGGTCTACGTAGATCTGGATACAGCCCGGCGGGAGCTGGGCCGTTGCCGCATCGTCACCCTGGAGGGGGAGCTGCTGGAGCGCAGTGGTGCGATGACCGGCGGCAGCCTGCAGCAGCGGGCTGATCGGCTCAGCTTTGGCCGGGCCGCCGAGGGGGATGAGGCCGAACCGTTGCGGCGCCGCTTGCTGGAACTGGGCGAAACCCTGCTGGCCTGCCGCCGCAAGGAAGCCGAACTCAGCCACTCCCTGGAGGGGCTCCAGGCCCAGCTGCTCAGCCAGCGCCAGCGCCAGGCCGCCCTTGATGCGGAGCTGGCGGCGGCCCGCCGGGCCCATGGCCCCCAGCTGGCCCGCCAGCAGCAGCTGGGCGAACGCCTGGCCCACACCAGTGCCGCCCTGGCCAGCGCTGGCGAGCGGCTCACGGCCCTGGCCGCGATGATCGAGCCCTTAGCTACGGAACTCGCCAGCCTGGAGCAGCAGGAGGCCAATGCCGGGGGCGGCGCCGACAGCCAGCGCTGGCAGGAATTGCAACAGTCTTTGGAACAGGCCGACCAGGCCCTCAGTGGCGCCCGCAGTCGCCGCGACCAGCTAGAGGCAGACCGCCGCGACCGGGGCCTGGCCCTGGCCCGGGTGTTGAGTCAATTGGAGGCCCTGGCTGCCGATGGCCAGCGCCTGGATGAAGCGACTGCCGCCCTCACCCAGGAGGTGCAGGAGCTGCGCCAGCAACAACTCGGCGATCAAACCCGGCGCCAGGAGCTCGAGGCCCAGCAGCAGGATCTCCAGGCCCGCTTTGGCGAACGGCGCCGGGCCCGGGATGGGGCCGAAGCCCAGCTGGCAAACCTGCGCCAGCAGCAACAGCAGCGCCAGTGGGAACTGCAGCGACTGGCGGAACAGCTCGAAGCCCTGGGGGAGGAGCGCCGCAACCTGGAGCAACGCTTGAAACAGTTGGAGCAAACCCTGCCCGATCCCCTGCCGCCGATTGACGCTGAGTTGCGGGAGGCGGGGCTGGAGGCGCTCCAGGGGCAACTGCGCAGCCTGCAGCAGCGCATGGAAGCGCTGGAGCCGGTAAACATGCTGGCCCTGGAGGAGCTGGAGCAGCTGGAGGCCCGCCTCACGGAGCTGGCGGAGCGCTTGGAGGTGCTGGCAAACGAACGCCAGGAGCTGCTGCTGCGGGTGGAAACCGTGGCCACCCTGCGCCAGGAGGCCTTCATGGAGGCCTTCCGGGCGGTGGATGGTCATTTCCGCGAGATCTTTGCCGGCCTCTCCGAAGGCGAAGGCCAACTGCAACTGGAAAACGAAGCTGACCCCCTCGAGGGGGGCCTCACCCTGGTGGCCCACCCCAAGGGCAAGGCGGTGCGGCGGTTGGCCTCGATGTCTGGGGGGGAAAAGTCGCTCACGGCCCTCAGTTTCCTGTTTGCCCTGCAACGGTTTCGGCCCTCGCCCTTCTATGCCCTAGATGAAGTTGACAGCTTCCTGGATGGGGTGAACGTGGAACGTCTCGCCGCCCTGATCGCCACCCAGGCCGGTGCCGCCCAGTTCATGGTGGTGAGCCACCGGCGGCCGATGATCGCCGCCAGCACCCGCACGATTGGCGTTACCCAGGCCCGCGGCGCCCACACCCAGGTGGTGGGCCTGCCGGCGGCGGCCTAAGCAGATGCTGGTGCAGGGGCGATCCTGCGACACAATGACTCGATTGTCGGTTCAGCCCTTGCAGGCGCCCCCTTCCCCCGATTCCACGCCAGCCCCCTCCGATCGCCTGTGGCTGCGTTCGGAATTGATGGGTACCCAGGTGATCACCCGCGACACCGGCCGCCGCCTAGGGGTGGTGGGGGAGGTGATGGTGGACATCGACCGCCGCGAGGTGGTGGCCCTGGGCCTGCGCGATAACCCCCTCACCCGTTTCCTGCCGGGGCTGCCCCGCTGGATGCCCCTGGAGCAGATCCGCCAGGTGGGCGACGTGATCCTGGTGGATTCGGTGGATTCGCTGTCTGAAAATTTCAATCCCGACCGCTACAGCCGGGTGATCAACAGCCAGGTGGTCTCGGAATCAGGGGAACAGCTGGGGCGGGTGTTGGGCTTCAGCTTTGACGTGGAAACCGGTGAGCTCACCACCCTGGTGATGGGGGCGGTGGGGGTGCCGCTGCTGGGCGAGGGCATCCTCAGCACCTGGGAACTGCCCGTGGAGGAAATTGTTAGTTCCGGCCCGGATCGGATCATTGTTTATGAGGGGGCCGAAGACAAACTGAAGCAGCTGAGCAGCGGTTTGCTCGAGAAGCTCGGCATCGGCGGTGGGGGCCTGGAGCGGGAGGAGCGCCAGCGCTACCGGCTCAACATGGTGCCGGTGGAAAATCAACTGCCGGCCGGCCAGGCCAGCGAGCAGGAGCAAAGGCGCCTGCAGGCCTCCCAGGCGGAGCGCTTTATGCCGGCGGCCGATGGGGAGCTGGAGTATGTGGAGCTGGAACGCAGCCAGCGGGCCCGCGAACCCCAGCGCCGCTACCTAGACGACGACGAACTGCCGGAGGAGCGCGACCGCCGTCCCCGGGACCGTTACGAGGAAGAGCCCTATCCCCGCCAGCGCTACGAAGAGGAACGGGAACCCCGCGACCGCTACCCAGAACCCCGCCGCCGCAGCTACCGCGAACCCCTGGATGTGGAGGCAGAACCGCTGCCCCAATCCCAGCCCCAGCCCCAGCCCCAGCGCCCTGTTACACCGCCCCCCAGCCCCGAAGAAGATCCCTGGGCCTGAGCTGCGGCTGGCCGCTTCAGCGGCCCTCTTCAGCTGTTCGCTTCAAAGTTCAGTGAGGCCGAGTTCACGCAGTAGCGCTGGCCCGTGGGGGCGGGGCCGTCGTTGAACACATGGCCCAGGTGGGCATCGCAGCGGGCGCAGCGAATTTCCTGGCGCACCATGCCGTGGCTGTTGTCGCTGTGCACGGTGATGGCGGCGGGGTCCGCCCCCTCCCAGAAGCTGGGCCAGCCGCTGCCGGAATCAAATTTGTGATCCGAGCGGAACAGGTCGGCGCCACAGCACACGCAGCGGTACATGCCTTTGCCCTTGTGGTCCCAGTAGGCACCGCTGAAGGCCCGTTCGGTGCCCCCCTGGCGTGCCACCTGGAATTGTTCAGGGGTGAGCTGTTCCCTCCAGGTTTCACTGGAGCGTTCAAGTTTGTTTTGCTCGCTGGCTTCGGCCATCCCTTACCTGCCGGGGAGCACAAGTTAGGGCGCGCCGGCGGCGGCCTGCGGCAGCAGTTCTTCCACCATCCGAGCCAGGCTGGCCACGGCCCCGGGCTGGCCCCGCAGGCTGCGGAGATCGTCGCGCATGCCCTCCAGCCGCTGGGGTTCCGCCAGCCAGTCGGCGGCTTCAGTGGCGATCGCCTCGGGGGTGATTGCCCCCACCCGTTCCGGCACCACCGCCCGCCCGGCGCTGATGTTGGGCCAGGCGAGGAAGCCCCGGTTACGCATGCGCCAGGCGGTGAGGGCCACCCCCAGTAACCAGCGCAGCAGGGGCAGGCGTGCCACCAGCCCCAACCAGCCATCCCAGGCCTGCATCACATGCAGATGCTGGGTGGGCACCAGCACCAGCATCGGCACCCCCAGGGCCCCCAGTTCCGCCGTGTTGGCCCCCACGGTGGTGAGGGCCAGGGCGCATTGGCTCAGGGGCCCATGGGCCGGGTGTTCCTGCACCAAGCGGATTGGTGTGCCGGCGGCGCTCAGCAGCCACTGCACCCCGTCTTGCTGCTCCAGCGTTGGGGGCTGCACCCCATAGAAGCGGTGCAGTGGATTGTTGGGGCCGGCATAGCTGAGCAGCTCCGCCACTGAGGTGGTGGGGGCCACGGGCAGCAGGAATTGGGTTTGGGGCCGCAGCTGCCGCAGCCGATCGGCAGTGCGCAGCAGGAAGGGCATGCCCACCTGCAATTTCGCCCGTTTGGAGCCGGGCAGAAGGGCCACCCATTCGCCGGGGGGCAGGGGGGCGCTGCTGCGGGCGGAATCGGAGAGGTCGGCCATCAGGTCCCCCACCACCTGGCAGCGCTGGCGCCAGCGGGGGGCGAGGCGGGCGGCGGCGGCGGGGCCCATGGCGGCGATGCGGTCGTTCCACTGGGGCCAGCGGGCCACCCATTCGGCATAGGTGAGATGGCGATAGCCGAGCCGGGCCGAGAGCAGCACCGTCCAGAACTGGTCACCCCCCATAAACACCACCACCCCATGGCGGGGCCAGGGGCCCTGGCGCTGGGGACGCAACAGAAGTGACCAGAACCGCTGGGCCGGCAGGATCCGTTCAAACAGCCCCATGGCGGCGGCCACCCGCGCTTCACTGCCGGTGGCGTTCGGACAGGGCACCAGCACCAGCTGCAGTCCCAGCCGGGCGGTGGCTGAGCGCGGGCGCAGGGGCAGGTCGCGGTGGAGCCGCTCGGCGAGGGGACGCACCCAGGTGGTCAGCTCCCCAGGGCCATTGCACACCAGAACAATCGCCCCCCCATCGGTGGGCTGTGGGGCGGAGCTCCTCAAGGGATCAACCGGCGACAAAAAAATGCGGATGGCGAGACTTGAACTCGCAAGACCGAAGTCACACGCCCCTCAAACGTGCGTGTCTACCAATTCCACCACATCCGCGTGGCCTGCTTAGGCACTGGGCCTTTGCAGTACTCCAGCATACCTGGGGCACTGCTGCCCCCCTGGGGGCCCAGCTGGTTCCCGCTGATAGAGTCGCTTGTTCCAGCGGGCCCCCATGGCCATTGGCAAGCTTCTGATCGCAAACCGGGGTGAAATCGCCCTGCGCATCATTCGCACTTGCCGGGAGATGGGCATTGCCACGGTGGCTGTTTACAGCACCGTTGATCGCAACGCCCTGCACGTGCAATTGGCGGATGAGGCGGTGTGTGTGGGGGATTCCCCCAGCAGCCGCAGCTATCTAAATATTCCCAACATCATTGCCGCCGCCACCTCCCGGGGGGCGGATGCCATCCATCCCGGCTATGGCTTCCTGGCGGAAAACGATCGCTTCGCTGAGATCTGCAATGCCCACGGGCTGATTTTTGTGGGTCCCTCCCCGGAGTCGATCCGGGCGATGGGAGACAAGTCCACGGCTAAGGCCACGATGCAGCGGGTGGGGGTGCCCACGATCCCCGGCAGTGAGGGCCTCGTGGCGGATCCGGCCGAGGCGGCCCGGCTGGCGGAGGTCATGGGCTATCCGGTGATGATCAAGGCCACCGCCGGCGGTGGTGGTCGGGGTATGCGCCTGGTATCCCACCGGCAGGAATTGGATCAGTTGTTTAAGGCGGCCCAGGGGGAGGCGGAGGCAGCCTTTGGCAATCCAGGGCTGTATCTGGAGAAATTCATCGACCGCCCCCGCCATGTGGAGGTGCAGATCCTGGCGGACCGTTACGGCCAGGTGGTGCACCTGGGGGAAAGGGACTGCTCGATCCAGCGGCGCCACCAGAAGCTGTTGGAGGAATCCCCCAGCCCGGCCCTAAATCCGGTGATCCGCGAACGCATGGGGGAAGCGGCAATCGCTGCGGCTCGCTCCATCGGTTACGAGGGGGCCGGCACCGTCGAGTTCCTGCTCGATGCCAGTGGCGAGTTTTATTTCATGGAGATGAACACCCGCATCCAGGTGGAGCATCCGGTCACGGAGGTGGTTACCGGCACCGACCTGATCGCCGAACAATTACGCATTGCCGCTGGCGAACCCCTGAGGCTGCGCCAGGAAGACATTCAGCTGCGGGGCCATGCGATCGAATGTCGGATCAACGCCGAAGACCCCAGCAAGGGTTTTCGCCCCTGCCCCGGCACGATCAGCGGCTGGCTACCCCCCGGCGGTCCCGGGGTGCGCTTCGACAGCCATGTGTACACCGGCTATGAGATCCCGCCCTTCTACGACTCCCTAATCGGCAAGCTGATTGTTTGGGCGGAGGACCGTCCGGCCTGCCTGCGGCGCCTACGGCGGGCCCTGTCGGAATGTGCGGTTACCGGGGTGCCCACCACCATTGAGTTCCATCTGGCCCTGCTCGATCGACCCGAATTCCAGCGGGGTGAGGTGCACACGAAATTCGTTGAACAGGAAATGCTGGGTTTGTCACCGCCAACACCAACACCAACACCCAGCGCCTAGGCCAGCCGCTGGGCGGTTACGAGCAGTTGGCTAACCAGGCCCTGCTGGCCCACCAGCAGTTCCCGCAGCAAACTCACCAGTCCCACCAAGATCACTGGGCTCACGTCGACGCCACCAATCGGTGGCACCAGCTTGCGGGTGGGCACGAGCAGCGGTTCGGTGGGGATTTGCACGATCGCCACCAGGGGGTTGTTGCGGTCCAGCTGGGGATACCAGCTGAGCACGATCCGGCATAGGAACAGCAGCGTCCAGGCGCCTAGCACCAGGCTGATCAGGGTGGCGCTGATTTGGAGCACCGGCAGGGGCAGGGCTGTCACAAACTTCTACGGGCCGGGCCGGTCATCCTAAGGAGAGGCTTATGGCCCGTAGGATGCGCCAACCACCGAGGCGTCTATGACCCCCTCCCTCGCGAATTTCCTGAACAGTCTTGTGGCCGGCGCCCTGATTGTTGTGGTTCCCATCACGATTGCGCTCCTGCTGGTGAGCCAAACCGACCAGGTGGATCGCAAGCTCTGATCCGCCCCTGACCGTTGGTAGGCGTGGCCTTTAAACTGCGCCAAACGGGATTGGCTAGATCCCCCCAGGCCCTGGAGGCCGTTCATGGTCAACGCCAGCCTTAACTGGGCCAGCATTGTTGGCATCGTGCTTGCCGTGGGCGGCACGATGCTGTATTTCCTGCGCAGCTTTAAGCCTGCCCTGGCAAGGGATTACGACGTTTTTTTTGCCGCCGTCGGGCTTCTCTGCGGTGGCATTTTGTTTTTCCAGGGTTGGCGGCTTGATCCGATCCTGCAGTTCGGTCAGTTCCTGTTGGCGTCCACCACGGTGTTCTTCGCCTACGAATCAGTGCGGCTGCGCAGTGTCACCACCGAGCAGGCCCGCCGTTCTTCCTTCTTTGATGACGAGGAGCCGCTGCCCACTCGCCCCCGCATGGGCCGGGGCGAGTGGGGGGGCGAGGACCGCCTGGAGGATCCCCAACCCCTGCGCCGTCGGATTCGCTCCCGGGTGGATGAGTACGACGAGGCGGAAGAGCCCCCGGCCGAACGCGATTTCTACCGGCCCCGGCGCCCCGAACGTACCGCCATCCCTGAGCGAGCCCAGAGCCGCTTTGGCGATCAGGAGGAGCCCTTGGAGCCCCCCACTTCCCGCACTCCCGCTCGGCCAACGGAGCCCCGCCCAGATTTTGGCGCCCGCCGCCGCGAGCGCGATGGCCGCGATGGCCGCGGTTCCCGCCCCTCAGCCCCAGTACCCGATGCCGCCCGTTCCAGTCGGCGGCCCGTGGGGCCGGGAGCCGCTGGAATACCACCAGTGGGCCCAGGCGCCGCCGCCAAGCCCCCCAGCCCCATGCCCCAGGGCTCGCCCATCAGCGACGCTGATTTCAGCCCCCTGCCGCCGCGGCCCCGGCCCGCCCAGCGCCCCTCAAACCCTGATAACAGCTCCCGCTTCGACGATTGAATCGGGCCCACTTTCACCGGGCCCACTTTCACCGGGCGCACTGGCATCGGGCCGCTTCCCCCTGGTGGCCCTGGGCCCTGGCCTGGCTGCTGCCCCTGGCGGGCTGCGCCCAACGCTTTCAGGCCCCCGGCCTTGGCGACCAGCAGGAGCCGGCCCTGAGCGGTGATGGTCGCCTGTTGGCGATGGTGGCTGAACGGGGGGGGCGCCGCTCGGTGCGCCTAGTGGAACGGCTCAGCGGCCGGGAATTGCCCCTCCAGGGCCTGCAGCGGGGCCAACCCCACCGTTCCCCCTCCCTGAGCTGGAATGGCCGTTATCTGGCCTTGATCCTGCAGCGGGACAGCCGCCGCGATGTGGTGGTGCTCGACCGGGCGCTGGGCCAGTTGCGGCCCCTGCCCCTGCCGGCAGACCGGTTGCCGGAACGGCTCAGCCTTTCCCCTGACGGCCGCCGCCTGGCGATTGAGGTGCTGCGCCAGGGCCAATTAGATGTGGAGCTGTTCAGAATCCCGGCCCATGAGGCCGATCTACCGCCGGGGACCCCCCTGTGAGCGGGGCCTTGCTGTTGCCGTTGCGGCGGCTGGGCCGGGGCGTTGGCCTTGGTCTGGGGCTCGGCTTGGGTCTCTGCCTTGGGGGCTGTCAACCGGCGGGTCTGCAGCCGGAAGCTGGCCTCAACCCGCGGCTGGCGGTCCCCGGTGATGACAGTTCCCCCAGCCTGGGCAACCGGGGCCTCGCCTGGATTGCCCCTGGCCTGGGGGGCCACCGCCAGGTGCGCTGGCTGGACCTGGCTTCGGGGTTGGGCTCACCACTGCCGGGCTTAAACCGGCCCGATGCCCAGCCGATCAGCGTCAGCGTTGATGGCCAGGGCCAGCGCTTTGCCCTGGTGCGGCGCCTGGAGGGGCGCACCGAGTTGCTTGTTTACGAACGTTCTTTGGCCCTGTTGCGGCCGATCCCATTGCTGCCGGCGGGGGTGCCCGGCCAGGTGGCCCTCAGTGCAGACGGCCGCTGGTTGGCGGTGCAGGTGAGCCGCGGCGGGGCCTGGCAGGTGGAGCTGTTGGCCCTGCCCTAGGAGAGGCCGGCCCACTGCAGGAAGGAACGCTGGCTCACGGCTTCGATCAGCAATACCGCCAGGAAGCCCAGCATCGCGAAGCGGCCATTGATCCGTTCGGCGTAGGCACTCCAGCCGAAGGCGGGCACATCCGTGGTGGTGGCACTCGGGGTGCTGTCACTACTGCTGGCAGTGCTGCTGGCTTGCTGGTTTTCGGCTTCGGCCATGGGGGTTAAGCAACGGGAAGAGGTTTATTTAGCTGTTGCCAAATTCGTAGCCGGCGGCGGGCAGCAGGCGCCAACCCCCCAGGCCATCCAATTCCAGCACCAGGTCATGGAAGGCGGCCAGGGTGGGGCGGTGGCCCACGCTGATCGTGGCCATGGAGCGGCGGCTCAGCAGGGAGTAGAGCCGTTCTTCCGTGGCCACATCCAGGGCACTGGTGGCCTCATCCAGCACAGCAAAGGCCGGGGAATTCAGTAGCAAACGGGCAAAGGCAAGCCGTTGCTGTTCGCCGAGGGAGAGCAGCCGCGGCCAGTCCTGCTGGATGCCGAGGTCGGGGTAGCGGCTCACCATCGTGGCCAGGTTCACCTCCTCCAGCACGCTGCGCAGCTGCTCATCACTGAAGCGGGCCTGGTCCATGGGGTAACAGAGCTGTTCCCGCAGGCTGCCCAGCAGCATGTAGGGCTTCTGGGGAATGAACATCAGTTCCCCCAGGGGCGGCCGCAGCACCTCGCCGCTGGCACTGGGCCAGAGGCCACTCACCATGCGGAGGAAGGAGGTTTTGCCGCAGCCGCTAGGGCCCACCACCAGCAGCCGTTGGTGGGGGCCCACCTCGAGGCTGATGTCTTTCACCAGCGGCTGGCGGGAGCCGGGGGGTAGCACCGTGGCATGGCGCACCAGGATCGAACCGCTGTGGTCCAGGCCGCGGGGATCTTCACTGGTGGCCAGCACCGGCAGGCTTTCAATCGTGCCCTGGAAGCTCTCCAGGCGGCTGATGCTGGCGGAGAAGGCGGCCAGGCTGTCGATGTTGTTAACGATGTAGCTCACGGAGCCAAACACCTGGCTGAAGGCAATCGAGGCCTGGCTAAATACTCCGAAATCAACATCCTTGGCGAAGTAGATCGGGGCAATCACGATCCAGGGCAGGAAGCGAGACAGGTAGTCATAGGAGCGCTGGATCATGCCGATCAAGGCTTGCCAAATGATCAGCCGATCAAAGTTGCGGATCGCCCCCCCCAACCGGCGTTCGGCTTCCTGGGATTCCTGGGCTTCCCCCTTGTAGAAGGCAATTGATTCGGCGTTATCGCGGATATGAACTAGGCCATAGCGGAAGTCGGCCTCCAGCTTGAGCTGCTGGAAGTTGAGCTTCACCAGCTTGCGACTGATGAACACAATCAGGGCGGTGCCCCCCACGGAATAAATCAGCAGCGCGTAGGTGAGGTTGCGGCTGATGCCCCAGAGCACCACGATGAAACTGAAGAAGGTGAGCAGCGCTTCGAGGATGCCCACGGTCACCGAAAGGCTGGTGCCAGTGAAGTTGCGGGTGTCTTCCGAAATCCGTTGGTCGGGGTTGTCCACTTCAGCGTGGACTTCATCGTTGGGGTTGAGTTGGTAATAGGCGCGATCGCCCATGTAGCGCCCCAGCAGCCGTTTGCTTAGCCATTCGCGCCAGAGCAAGCCCAGCTTGGGGATGATGTAGTTCTGCAGGGTGCGAATCGGCAGGGCGATCACCAGGCAGAAGCCATAGATTGAAATGATGCGCCAGAAGCCCGGGGCGTCATAGGCCACCTGGGCATTGTCGATGTTGCGGGCAATAAAACTAATGCCCACATTGATGCCATTAATTACCAGCAGCAGCAGGGCAATCACCCCCAGCAGCAACCAGGGCAGCCAGCGCCCCTGGCGCAATTTGCTGCGGAAGCCAACGAAACAGGCGATGCCGCCCAGCATCAACAGCACCACCACGGCCCCCACCGGGCTGCCCCAGATGGCGGCCACCCGTTCCGGCACCCCCGGCAAGAAGCGCGACTGCAATTGTGGAATTAGGGCACCGCTGGCGGCCACCAGGCCGGTGAGCAGCAGCAGGGTGGTGCCCACCACCACCGCCAGCAGGGCCAGCACCAGCACGAAGAACTGCCAGCCATTGGAGTCCTCCACCGGCAGGAAGTAGGGCTGGGCCAGCCGTTGCAGCTTGATGAATTGGGTCCGTAGGGACTTAAGGGGACTCATCGGCAAGGGCAGGGGAGAGGCCGGGGGCTTGGCACCGGAGTTTCCCATTGTTGCGGTTCCTGTTGCGCTTCAGCTGTTCTGGTTCAACCGGGGGGCCATTGCATTGGTCGGCCACCGAGCACATGCACGTGCAGGTGGAACACCGTTTGACCGGCGCCAGCCCCAGTGTTAATCACTGTTCTCCAGTCGTTTAAGCCCGCCTCCTGCGCCACCCGGGCCGCCACCAGCAGCAGGTGACCCAGCAGGGCTTCCTGCTGCTGCTCCGCCTGGGCCAGGCTGATCAGGTGCTCCCGGGGAATCACCAGCAGGTGAACCGGCGCCTGGGGTTGTACATCGCGGAAGGCAATGCAGCGGTCGTCTTCGTAGACCCGATCCGCGGGGATCTCCCCCCGCAGAATTTTTCCGAAAATCGTGTCGTTGCTATCGCCCATGGCAGCTGAGTGGGGGAGGTGGTTGGGGCTGGAGCTGATTTGTTCCTAGGCTGGGGGCCAAGCAAGGTAATGACCATGGCCCTTTGTCTGGCTCCCCTGGTGTCTGCGGCAGCAGCGGCCGCCACAGCCCTTTGTTCCTCGTTGCCGGCCAATTGTCCCCCGAATGCCGCCCGGCTGCAGGTCCCTTGTATGCACCAACAGGAGCTACCGGCCCCCCAAAGGGGCCAAACAGTTGCACCCACGCTTTAAATAAGTGTGTTCCAGCTGTTTCTGGCCTGTAAGTGTCCCTGCCCATGCTCCATCTGCAGTTCCTGGAGGAACTAGTTCGGCGCCGCCGCGCTCCGATCCGGAAGCGGATGGAGAATGGGCTGCGGGCAGCCGGTCTGGATTTGCTCACGGCCGTCAATCGTTTGGCTGATCTGCTCGATGGCCAGGAAGGCCCGCTGGAAGCCAGCAGCCAAGCGGAGTTGTTTGACTACACCGAGGCCTCGATTCGCCGCCTCGAACGTTTGCGTTACCGCCTTTCCCAGCGCCAGCGCTGAGTAAGCAGGGCCCTTGATACAAAGCAGCCCAAGGGGGGCTTTAGGGAAGTAGCGGCTCTGCTTTTTGATGTTGGCGTTTTGTGGGGGGGCTTGCCTCTCGGGCCTAGAGGCCCTGCCGATCCTGGTGGAGGTGGATCTGGCCCCGGGCCTGCCGGGTTTGCAGTTGGTGGGCCTGGGGGATATCAGTGGTCGCGAGGCGCGGGAGCGGGTGCGTTCGGCCCTGCGCAACAGCGGATTTCGGGTGCCCCAAACCCGGGTGGTGGTGAGCCTGGCTCCGGCCCAGCTGCGTAAGGAGGGTCCCTCCTTTGATTTGCCCATTGGCCTGGCCCTGTTGATGGCCACCGGTCAGCTGGACCCCCGTTGGCTGGAGGGGGTTTGGGCGGTGGGGGAGTTGGGCCTCGATGGGGCCCTGCGGCCGGTGCGGGGCCTGTTGGCGGTGGCCCGGGCCGCCCAGCGGGCGGGAGCGAGGGCCTTGATCGTGCCCGAGGCCAATGGTCGGGAGGGGGCCCTGGTGGGGGGGCTGCCCATTTGGCCAGCGGCAAGTTTGCGGCAGGTATTAGAGGCCCTGGCGGGGCGCCAGGCCTGGAGTCCAGCGGCGGCGGCGCTGGACTCGGCGCTGCCAGTTGGCAGTCCAGACCTGGCCACGGTGCGGGGCCAACTCCATGGCCGCCGGGCCCTGGAAATTGCCGCCAGTGGCCTGCACCATCTGCTGCTGGTGGGCCCCCCCGGTTGCGGCAAAACCCTGTTGGCCCGCTGCCTGCCCGGTTTGCTGCCGCCGCTCAACCAGCACCAGGCCCTCGAACTCACCCAGATCCATTCGGTGGCCGGTTTGTTGGCCGAGCAGGGGGGCTTGATCCGCCAACCACCCTTCCGCTCCCCCCACCATGGCTGCAGCGGCGTGGCCCTGGTGGGGGGCGGCCTGATCCCCCGGCCCGGGGAATTGTCGTTGGCCCACCACGGGGTGCTGTTTCTGGATGAGTTAGCGGAATTTCGGCGTGAGGTGCTCGACCATCTGCGCCAACCCCTGGAAACGGGCGTTTTGCACCTGGCCCGGGCCAGGCAAACGGTCTCTTTCCCCTGTCGCCTTTTGCTAGTGGGGGCCACTAACCCCTGCCCCTGCGGCTGGTGGGGGGACCCCCGGCGCCCCTGTCGCTGCGGGGAACGCCTCCGCCGGCAGTACTGGTCGCGCCTGTCTGGGCCCCTGCTCGATCGCCTTGACCTGCAGGTGATGCTGCCGGCGGTGGCCCCCGTTGAACTGGAGGACCTGGCCCAGCACCCCCTGGAGGAAGCCTCCGCTGGGGTGGCCCTGCGGGTGCAACGGGCCCGGCAACGCATGGTGGCCCGCAACCCAGGGGGCCTCAGCAATGGCCAGGTGGAGATGGAGGCGCTGCGGCCCCATTGTCAGCTGGCCCCAAAGGCGCGGCTGCTCTGGCGTAAGAGTGTGGATGGCCTGGCCCTCACGGCCCGTAGTGCCTCCCGGGTGCTGCGGGTGGCCCGCACGATTGCCGATTTGGACGACTCAGAGCGGCTGGAGGCGATTCACCTGGCGGAGGCGCTTACCTACCGCTGCCTCGATCGCCATCAGTCGCGGCCAACGCCATAGGTCTCCACCCACACCTGGGCCTTGGGCTTGGTGTCACAGGTGATCGAGCCATCGGCATTGGTCACGCAGTCGCCAACCCCGAGGCGACTCTGGGAATCCCAGGGATCCTGGTCAAACAAGACTTCCTGATTGAGGATTTGGGCCCGGGCGGGGATTGCAACTGCCAGGCAGCTCAACAGCAAAGCCAGGGCCCCACAGCTACTGCGCACTAGTGACCTTCCTTGTAGGGGTCATCACGGTAGGGCTGCACACCAACGGTCGGGGGTAGATGCTGCTTCTCTTCCCCGTGGTTGCCCATGGTGTAGGCCAGGGCCTCAGCCCACCATTGACGGATGGCCTGGAGAAATTTCGCCATGGGGAGCTCCGCAGGGGATATCTCCATGTTTGTCGTTCCCCAGGGGTTCGGCGCGGCTGCGGCCAGAACTGCTCAGCGGCGACGGCGCCGTTGCTGGGCTTTGCGCTTGTACTTCTCCACGGGGGTTTCGTGGTGCCGCAGGCGCTTTAGGTCGGCAAAAATCCCGGCCTTTGATACCTGACGCTTGAAGCGGCGCAGGGCCGACTCAATTCCTTCGTTTTCGCCAACGGTGACCTGCGTCATAAAACCGGGTGAATGTCACACAAACCAGCCACCAATCCTAGCAATCGACCCCCCACCCCCTCACTCAGGCCAGCTGTCCCGGTAGATGTACACGTGCCCCAGGGCCCTGGGGCCGAAATGGCGCCGCATCACCTTCCAGCCTGGTTCCAGCTTCAGCTCCAGGAAGCCGGGGCCGCTGCCGCCGGTGCGGGCCACCAGCAGCGTGGCGCCCGTGGTGGCTTTGCCCAGCAGCAGCGTATCGCCGGCCTGTTGCTGCACCGATAGGCGCATGTCCGAGCCAAAATCCTGGTCGCCAATGCGAACTGAGTAGCCGTTGCTGTCGATGTAGCGGCTGCAGATGCCAGTGAAGTCAAAACTGGCCAGCAGCGGCCTGATCACCGTGGGGGCGGTGCCTTCCTTGGCGAAGCAGGGACGATGGTTGCGTACTTGTTCGTAGATGTTCAGCTGGGCGCTGCTGCCGTCACCGATCGGGGCGGCCACCAGCACAAAGCTCTCGCCTTTCACCTCCTTGGCCTGGAACAGTGCCGCCTGGGCTGGTTCGAGGCAGAGGGGGGTGAGGCCGGAGAGAAGACCAGCCAGCAACAGGGAGGTGGGCTTCAGGGAAGGCACAGGCATGGTCGCTATCAGCGGACTGATGGTAGAAGTCGCCCAAGGCCCCCAAGGGGGGCCCTCAGGCCGGTTGGTTAAGACGAATTGCAACTAGCAGCGCCACAGCCGTGCCCGGCAGGCTGGCGGCAAGGATCGCCCGGGTCAGCCCCACCCCCAGATCTGGCTCCCCATAGGCCAGCTCAAACACACAGCCGGTGGCGGCGATGCCAAAGAAGCAGGCGAGGGCGAGGAACAGTCCGGCCAGCGGTTTCATCGGCATGGTTCAGCTCAGGCTTTGGACAGCGGCCCGATCAAAACCAAGCTTTTCCAGTTCGCTGCTCAGGCTCAGTTCATCGGTTACGCGATCCACAAACAGCACCCCCTGGAGGTGATCCAGCTCGTGGAGGATGCAACGGGCCAGCAGGCCGTCGGCTTTGCGGCGCTGGGGGCGGCCCATTTCATCGCGGTAGTTGAGCTCCACCCGGCTGGCCCGCACCACCTGTAGGTAAACGCCGGGGATGCTGAGGCAACCCTCCTCATAGCTATCCAGTTCGGCACTGGTGCTGGTTATTTCCGGGTTGATCAGCACCAGGGGCGGGGTGGCGGCCTCCTCGGGGTCCAGGTCAATCACCAGCAACTGCTTATTCACCCCCAGCTGGGGGGCGGCCAGGCCGATGCCGCGGGCGGCATACATGCTGCGCAACATTTCCTTGGCCAGTTCGCGCACCTCTCCATCTACCCGGCTGATGCGCTTAGCCGTTTGGCGCAGCTCCTGGCTGCCGAGTAAGTGGATGCTGGGGCTGTCGGGTTGGATTTCCCCTTTCGGCACCATCACCGTGGGGTTCAGCCGTTCCGACTGGCGGGCCAACGCCGCGAAGTTCAGAGCCAAGGCCGCAGGGGTCGTTGGGTCCCATCCTAGGCAGGAGCGCCTGTGCCGTTGCCATGGTCCCGGTTAGCCCCGCTACCCCTGCCTTCCCCCCCCTGCAGCCCCTGCCTGCGGAGCTGGCCCTCGGCAGTGGCGTGTCGATCCGAGAACCCTTGCTGGCTGAGGGCCGGCTGTTTTGGGCCGAGCAGCGCCCCCAGGAACGGGGTCGCACCACCTTGATGCTGCGGCAACAACCCGGGGCGGAAGCCCGGGACCTCACCCCAGGCCCCTGGAACCTGCGCAGCCGCGCCCATGAATTCGGCGGTGGTTGCTATGCGGTGGCCGCCGATCAGGTGGTGTTCATCCACGACGGTGACGGCTGCCTCTGGCAGCTCTGCTTGGCCAGTTCGGAGCCGCCCCGACGGCTAACCGAGCCCCAGGGGCGGGGTGAGCGTTGTTTTGCCGAAGGCTTGATCGACCTGCCGCGCCAGCGCTGGCTGGGGGTGCTGGAGGCCGGTGGCCGCGACCAGTTGGTGACCGTGCCCCTGGCCGGCGGCGAGCCCCAGTTGCTGCGGGGCGAGGCGGATTTCTGCAGTTCCGCCGTGTTGTCGTCGGCGGGGGATCAATTGGCCTGGCTGGAATGGTCACTGCCCTGGATGCCCTGGGAACGCACCCAGCTCTGGTGGTCCCCGCTCTCGGAGGCGGGTGAATTGCTCGCCCCCCGCTGCTTGGCCGGGGGGGAGGGCGAGCCCCAGTCGTTGTTTCAGCCCCTCTGGGGCCCCCATGGCCAGTTATTGGTGGCCTCCGACCGCAGCGGCTGGTGGAACCTGCAAAGTTGCCAACCCCGCGACCCCGGGGAGTGGCAATTGATCGGTCCCCAACCGGCGGAATGTGCCATGCCCCAATGGGTATTCCGCATGGCCACCCTGGCGGTCACTGATGGGCTGCTGCTGGCCCTGTTCTGTCGCCAGGGGGAGTGGCAGTTGTGCCAGCGGCCGCTGGCGGCCCCCGCGGCGGAGCCCTGGCAGCCGCAGCCGCTGCCTTTCAACGACCTGGCCTCGCTCACCGCCGAGGGGGAGCGCCTGGTCTGCTTGGCCAGTGGCCCCTCCCAGGGCCAGGGCCTGCTGGAGTTGGAGCTGGCCACTGGCCAGTGGCGCCACCAGCCGGCAATGCCTGCGCTGCTGCCGCTGGAGGCGTTGAGCCTGCCGGAATCCCTCTGGTTTGAGGGGGGGGATGGCCAGCAGAGCCAGGCCTGGTATTACCCGCCCCAGGGGGGCCGGGGCGAGCCTGCCCCCCTGCTGGTGCGTAGCCACAGCGGACCTACGGCCATGGCCCGCACCGCCCTCAACCTGGCGATCCAGTACTGGACGGGCCGCGGCTGGGGGGTGGTGGATGTCAATTACGGCGGTTCCACGGGCTTTGGCCGGGCCTATCGCCAGCGGCTTGATGGCCAGTGGGGGCTGCTGGATGTGGCCGATTGCGCTGCGGCGGCCCGGCAACTGATCGAGCTGGGCCGGGCTGATCCCCGTTGCATTGCCATTGAGGGGGGCAGCGCCGGCGGCTTCACCACCCTGGCGGCCCTGATCGCTGATCCGGTTTTTAAGGCCGGGGCCTGTCGCTATGCGGTCAGCGACCTCGCCGGTTTGGTGGCAGACACCCATCGCTTTGAGTCGGGTTACCTAGATCGCTTGATCGGCCCCTGGCCAGGGGCCAAAGAGATCTACGAGCAGCGCTCCCCCCTGACCCATAGGCAGCAGTTGCGCTGTCCGTTGATCTTTTTCCAGGGGCTCCAAGACCGGGTGGTGCCCCCCGCCCAAACCGAAGCAATGGTGGCGGCCTTACGGCAGCAGGGGGTGGCGGTGGAGGTGCTGTTCTTTGAGGAGGAGGGCCATGGCTTCCGCAGCCCCCTGGTGCAGCGGCAGATGTTGGAGGCCACGGAACGGTTTTTTCGCCGGGTATTGCCGGTGCTTTGAGTTTGGAAATCCTGTTTAGTGTTGGCCAGTTCGGTCTGGTCCGTCCATGGGTTTCCGTCCTTCCCTCGCCCTGTTCCTGGGCAGCCTTGCCCTGCTGGGCAGCCAGCCATTGCTGGCCCAGCCCACCATTGATCCCGCTGGCCAGCGGGCGGCAAATCTGGCCCGCAACACCGGCATTCAGCTCAACGGGGGGCTTACCAAGTACCGCCCCGCTGCCTGCATGTTTGTGATTGGTGGCGGCAAATGCCTGGTGAAAACCGATGCCAAGGGTTTTCTTTTTCGCTTTGAGGGCGGTGGCCCGGCTTGGCAGGACTTAAAGCAGCCAGCCACCACCCTCACTGAAGTGCTGATCGATCCCAGCGGTCGCCAGGTGGTGGGCACCCCGATCAACAAGTTGTTGAGCCCCGCAACAAAGCCGTAAGTGCCAGGGCCCAGCCTGGGCTTGTGGGGAGTTGCTCCCGGCGGGTGAGGCTCAGGGCAATCTGTTTTTCCTGGTAGGCGGCCTCGTTGCTGAACACGGTGCTCAGCGAGCCCGGGTCGCCGCCAGTGAAGTTGATGGTCTTGCCCGCTGGGTCTAGGAACAGCGGATCCCCATGGTGCAGTGGTCGCCAATCACCCCTCAGACGCTCAGGGTGCAGGCAGGCCGTGGGTCTGCCCTCCGCATCCCTGGGCAGATCAAGGCTGCGCAGGTGGCGATGGATCACCATTTGGGCTGGTAGGCGCAGGGGAGCCCTAAAGGCGGCACTGAGCAGATCCAGCAGGCTGGCCACCCCCAGGGCCGTTTGTTGGCAGATCAGTGGGGCCACCACCCCCTGGGGCACCGGTCCCACCTCCAGCACCAGCCCGCAGGCCCATTGGCTCACCATGAAGCCGCTCTGGCGGGGGTCGCTCCCATGCAGGTATATCGGTAAGCCCAGCTGCCCCTGACAGGCGGCGGCCAGGGCCAGATCCGCCGGCCGTTCGCCATACACCACCAAACAGGAGCCCATCGGGGCGGTGGTGCTGTGCAGGTCCAGCAGCACCTGCATCGGCTGGCGGCCCCCTGGGCCATGCAGGGCGATCAGCTCCTGGGCCCTTCGCACCTCCAGTTGGCTGGCATCGCTCTGCTGCAGCAGTTCCTCACTGAAACTACGGTTCAGGTCGCAGTCGATATAACGCAGGTTTTTGGCATAGGCCGGCGGATTGCCCAGCAGCGACTGCACCCGCAGCCCTGGCCGTTGCAACAGCCCGGCTTCCCTTTGCCACTGTTCCAGCAGCCAGGGGCCATTGCGTTCATTGCCATGGATGCCAGTTACCAGCAGTACTGATGCATCCATGAACAAAGGTCAGCTTCAGCCCACTTTGGCCAGATCCTTAGCGGCTGGTGCTTTGCCCACCCCCAGCTCTCGTAATTCCTGCAGGAGCCCATTCAGCACCTGCTTGGCATCGCCAAAGATCATCGAGGTATTTGGGCATTCGAACAGGCTGTTGCGAATCCCTGCGTAGCCGGCCCCGAGGCTGCGTTTCACCACGAATACCGTGGTGGCCTCCTCCACATGCAGCACGGGCATGCCATAGAGGGGGCTGCTGGGGTCGGTGCGGGCCTGGGGATTGACCACATCATTGGCCCCGAGCACGATCACCACATCGGTGCGCGGAAAGTCTGGATTGATCGACTCCATCTCCACCAATTGGTCGTAGGGCACATCGGCCTCGGCCAACAGCACATTCATGTGCCCGGGCATGCGACCGGCCACGGGGTGAATGGCGTAACGCACTTCCACCCCATGCCTTTCCAATAATTGGGCCACCTCCCGGAGGCTGTGCTGGGCCTGGGCTACCGCCAGGCCGTAGCCGGGCACAAACACCACCCGTTGGGCCTGCTCGAGGGTCATGGCGCATTCCTCGGGGCTGCAGGAGGTCACATTGCTGTATTCCCCCTGGTCGCTGCTGCCGACATTGCCGCCCCCCAGGGCGCCACCAAATAAAACGCTGGTGAGGGAGCGATTCATGGCGCGACACATCACCTGGGTGAGGATCAGCCCCGCGGCCCCAACCATCGCCCCCGCCACAATCAACAGCTCACTGCCCACCACGAAGCCGGCGGCGGCGGCGGCCACGCCGGAATAGGAATTCAGCAGCGAAATAACCACAGGCATGTCGGCCCCGCCGATCGGCAAGGTCAGGCCCACCCCCAGCAGCAAGGAGAGTCCGGCCAGGGGCAGCAGCGCCCAGGGGTGGCCGACGCAGGCCAGCCAACCGAGGCCAAGGCAGCTAACTGCCGTTAGGCCATTAAGCCAATGGCGGGCGGGCTGCAGCATCCAAGCCGGGGTTTGCAGCCAGTCCTCCAGCTTGGCCATGGCCACCAGGGAGCCACTGAAGGTGATGCCCCCCACCAGCACTGAGACCCCAATCGATAGGGCCACCAGCAGCTTCGGCGGATCCGGTAAGGCGGCGGCGGCCAGGGCCACCAGCAGGGAGGCCATGCCACCGCAGCCGTTGAACAGGGCCACCACCTGGGGCATTGAAGTCATCGCCACCCGTTGGGCCACCAACACCCCCAGCAGGGAGCCCAGCAGCGAGCCCGCCAACCACCAAGGCCAGCCCCCCAGGCCCTGTTGCAGCAATAACCCCAGCACCGCCAGGGCCATGGCCACGGCGGCCAGGCGGTTGGCGGAACGGGCCGAGCGCACCTTGCCGAGGCCCTTGATGCCCAGGGCCAGCAGCAGTACTGCCAACAGGTCTATGGGGGCATGGGCCAGGGGAAGCCAGGCGCTGAAGTTCATTTCGCTAAAGCTCATTGGTCGTCTCCACGGCGGCGGAACATGGCAAGCATCCGGTCGGTCACGAGAAAACCACCAACCACGTTGAACAGGGCGAAGGCCAGGCTCAGGGCCCCCATCGCTTGAAGCAGGGGGGTTTGGGCTTGGGCGATCAGGGCTAGGGAGGCCAGCAGGGTGATGCCACTGATGGCGTTGGCCCCAGACATCAAGGGGGTGTGCAGGGTGGGGGGCACCTTGCCAATCAGTTCCAAGCCCAAGAGGCTGCCGAGCAGCAACACCCAGAGGGCTTCATTAAGGGGAAGGGCCTGGTTCATGGGGTCACCTCTTGGCCGTTGCTGAGGGCAGGTACAAGTTCTGGTTTAAGCAGCTGGCCCTTGAGGCTGATCAGGCAAGGTTCCAGCAGGGGATCTTTGGGATCGAGGCAGAGCTCGCCCTCTTTCGTAACAAGTACCTCCAGCAGGGCGCCAAGGTTGCGGCTGTAGAGGCTGCTGGCATGGTGGGCCACGCTGGCGGGCAAGCGATCGGCGCCGATAACCAGCACCCCGTTGTGGTTAACGGTTTCACCAGCAACACTCAGCTCACAGTTGCCCCCCTGGGCTACGGCTAGATCTACTACCACCGCCCCGGGGCGAAGCAGGCCAGTCAGTTCCCGGGTCAACAGCAGTGGGGCCGGTCGGCCGGGCACCTGGGCGGTGCAGATCACAATGTCGCAATCAAGCAGATGCTCGGCCAGTTGCTGGCGTTGGGCCTCCAGGAAGGCCGCTGTTGCTTCTTTGGCATAGCCCCCCTGTTCCCCAGGGGTGCCCCGCTCCGGAGGCTCGATGAAACGGGCGCCGAGGGATTCCACCTGCTCTCGGGCGGCGGCGCGCACATCACTCACCTTGACCAGGGCCCCGAGACGGCGGGCCGTGGCCACCGCTTGGAGGCCAGCCACCCCAGCGCCGATAACCAGCACCCGGGCCGGTTGAACGGTGCCCGCTGCGGTCATCAGCATCGGCATGAAGCGGTCCAGCTGGGCCGCGGCCAGCAGCACAGCCTTGTAGCCGGCGATGTTGGCTTGGGATGAGAGCACATCCATGCTTTGGGCGCGGCTGATCCGCGGCAGCAATTCCAGGGCAATGGCTGAGAGCCCACGATTTTCCAGCTGGCCCATCAAGGCTTGATTGCCATGGGGGGCTAGCTGGCCGATCAGCAGGGTCCCCTCCTTTAAGTGATGGAAATTTTCGCCGGGGTTCCCCACCGTCAGCAACACCTGAGCGTGGGACCAAGCTTCCCGATCCCCAGGCTCCAGTAACTGGGCTCCCGCTTCGGCATAACCCTCGTCAGGGAAGCCTGAGGCCAGTCCCGCCCCCCGCTCTACGAGGCAGGTTATGCCGCGTTTTGCAAGTCTTTTGATCACCTCGGGGGTGCTTGCCACCCGGGTTTCATCCCGCTCCGCTTCCCGCGGTACCAGCACAGTCAGCATTGGCAGGACCAGCTTCGACTTCATTGACAGCAACAATGCCGGCACTTAGCCACGATCAAGCTTGGCTTGTGTGGGCTTTCGCACAGTTACCCCTCCCCAAGGGCGGTTCGGGCTGTCAGCTAACGGGCTGATTCATTACCCTTGGCTTTGATCCGGACCCTATGAGCGCCATGAAGTCCATCGATGAGCACATCGCCAAGGACGAAAGCCAGATCGCCGTGGCAAAGGCCAAGGGCGATGAGGCGATGGTCCGTCATTTGGAAGAGGAGCTGGAATCTTTGAAGGAATTCAAGGATCACCACCCTGGCGATGACCACGACCCCACCTCCCTGGAGATGTTCTGCGAGAACAACCCCGATGCAGCTGAATGCCGCGTCTATGACGACTGATGGGCTGGCTTTGCAAGCCTGATTTTTCTCTTTCTGCCCTGCAAGGAGACCGAGTCCCGCCGCCTAGGCGAGGGACTCGGTCTCCTTTTTGCTTTATGCCCCCCTAGGCGCACCCCTGGCTGGCAGCCGAATGCGACCTATTAAGCAGAAACAGTTGACAGCCCTTGCCACCGTGCTACGTTTCCTTGGTGCGCCGAACGGTGCCGCCTTGAGCAGCCCCAGTCACCGACTGGGAAAACTAGCGAGGGGTCGGTGTTGTAAGGTTCATAAGTCGCCTGAGAGGGCGACGCACCTGGACAACCGAAAAGCTTAGGAACCGACGCTTC